>JAWKOL010000032.1:0-81701 GCA_041391225.1 Caldilineaceae bacterium | reverse complement strand
CCCAATCCCTATTCCCCAACCTACCCACACCCCGCGGACCGCCCCAGCCGCGTCTCCATATCGTCGATAAGTTGTTGCAGCGCGCCGCGTTCCGTGTCCTCCGCGACGGGTTGGGCCAGGGCGGCGCGGTAGGCGCAGGCCGCGGCCTCCCACTCGGCCAGGGACCGATGCAGATCGCCCAGTTGGCGCAAGAGGACGCGGCGGTTGGCGGCTGTGGCCGCGGCTGGGCTGTCCAGCCCCGCATTGAGCGCGGCCGCCGACCATGCCGGGTTGCTGTCGCGGTAGAGCGCGGCCAGCCCGGTGTAGGGTCCTATCTGATCGGGGCGCAGGCGACGGGCGACGTCGTAGGCGGCGCGTGCCGCGTCCTGGCGGGCGGATTCGGTGCGGCCAGGATCACGGGCCAACAGCGCCGCTGTCTCCATCCACAACCGGTAACGCGTCTCTGCGGGCAGGGTCTCGTCTGCCGCGGCGGCTTGCAACAAGGCGAGCGCGGCGACGACGTCACCGCGCTCAGTGAGCAAGCGCGCCGCCGCGGACGTCCCCTGGCGCTGTTGATTGGGGTCCCAGCGGTCGGCGGCGGCGTAGGCGGCCAGCGCCTCTTTGTCTCTCCGCCTCGTCGCCTCTTCGTCGAGGGCGTCTGCATTGTCTTCCCTCGCGAGTTGCTCCAGGTGATCGCCCAGGCGCCGGTAGGCCACGGCGGCGCGGCCCGTGAGGCGGCGTCGGCTCTCTTCGTTCAACGCGGACAGATCCCAGCCTTCCAGGCAGGCCAGCAGCGCACGCACATCGTCCCAGGCTGCGGCGTCCACGCTCAGATCGAGCAGCGTGAGCGGTTCCACCCAGGCGTCCTGGCGCTGCCAGCGGGTGCAGGCGTCGTCCGCGGCGCGGTTGAGCCAGGACTGGCGCGCCGCCCACAGATCGGTCATCGCGGTGGGGGGGCAGGCCGTGGGGCGAGGGGCAAGTTGCGGGAAACCTGCCACCCAGGGCAGGAACGCGCAGGGATCGCCGGCGGCTCCAAGTGCCGGGGACTTTCTGAAGTCCCCGGCACTTGCTGCGGGCGCATCCCACGCCGCCAGCCGCGCACCGTGGACGCGCTTCACCTGGAACGCGTCTACGTTGTGCTGCACCAGCCGCGCGCCGAGCAGCGTCGTCACTAGCAGCGCCAGCAGGAAGAAAGTGGCGGCGGTTATGCGTGTCATGGGCGCCCCCCCCACGCCACCAACCGCGCCATTCCCACTTCGATCAGCCGTTGCAAGTCTCGACGCAGGGCACGGAAGTCGTCCATGTTGCCGCGGACGGGGTCGGCGATGTCGTAGCGCAGCCCGCCCAGTTCGCTGAACAGATGCAGCCTGGTCGCCAGCGCCGGAAACTCCAGACGCAGCGCCTCTTCGTGTCCTCGCTCCATGCACAGCACCACATCGGCCTGGGCCAGCAGCATTTCATCCACGCGCCGGGCGCGGTGACCACTCAGATCGACGCCCCATTCTGCGGCCACGGCCTGGCTGCGCCGGTCGGCGACACGCCCGTCCTCGGCCCAGGCGCCGGCAGAAGCCACGCACCAATCGTCGAGTCCGCGCGCGGACAGTTCCCGCTGCAAAAGACCCTCGGCCAGCGGCGAACGACATTGGTTGGCGGTGCAGATGAGGAGGATGGTGGGCATGGTTGTGTTGACAGGGCGACAGGGTGATCGCTGGATTGGTGCTTTTCGTGTTCAGTTGGGGATAAGATAATGGAATGATGAGGATGATGTGATTGAGACGCTTCATCACATCATCCTCATCATCCCATCATCTCTGCTCGACAGATCAATCCCCCAATCCAGCAATCACCTTGTCACCCCCTCGCCTTGTCACCTTTCCCTGCATAATAGTAATCATTGTAGTAATAGTCGTACCCTCGCGCCGACTTCGCCATGCGATTCAACACCACGCCCATCAACCGCACGTTGACCTGCGCGAGCGCGGCGACGGCGCGGGCCACGGCGCCGCGGCCGGTACGCTCGCCGTCGATCACAAGGACCACGCCCTGCGCCAGCCGCCCCAGGATCTGGGCGTCGGTGACGGCCAGGAGCGGCGGCGCGTCGATGAGCACGACATCGGCATCGGCTGCGATCTGGCTGAGCAACTGCTGCATGCGCTGCGATCCCAGCAACTCGGCGGGGTTGGGCGGCGCGGCGCCGCTGCTGAGCAGGTAGAGATTGGACACGTGGGTGGCGCGCACGAAGGCACCGGCCCAGGCGTCGGGCTGCACCAGGGCGTCGGTGATGCCGGGGCTTTGGCTCAGAGCGAAGATCTTGTGCTGCATGGGGCGGCGCAGGTCCGCGTCTACGAGGACAGTGCGCAGCCCGGCCTGGGCCATGGTCACCGCCAGGTTGGCCACGGTGGTGGTTTTGCCCTCGCTGGGGTTGGCGCTGGTCGTCACCAGCGAACGCAGCCCCACGTCGATATTGGAGAATTGCAGATTGGTACGCACGCCGCGGTAGGCCTCGGAGATGGGATGCCGCGGCTCACATTGGGTGATCAACTGCTGCTGCGAGTAGTTCTTGGGGTCCACGTTGGGGATGCGCGGCACCGCGCCCAGCCAGGCGGCGTCGACCACGCTGTCCAGATCATTGGGTGAGCGGATGCGGTCGTCCAGGTATTCGAGCAGGAAGACCACGCCCATTGCCAGCATGGCGCCCACGATGGCGGCCAGCAGCGTGTTGAGCAGCGTGCGCGGGCGGATGGGCGCATCGGGCAGATCGGCAGGCTCCACCACGGTGATGTTGTCCATGGACTGCGCTTCTACCAGGCGCAGTTCCTCGTAGCTTTGCAGCAGATTGGCGTGGCTGGCTTGGAACTGGGTGAGCGCGGCCTGCAACTGCTCGCGTTCTTGCTCTTCGGCCGCGGTCTGCGGCGCGCCCAGACGGGTGAGCGCGTCTTCGGTGGCGGCGATGTCCTGTTCCAGCGCCTGAAGCTGGTTGAGCAGGTTGCTTTTGGACCCGGCGAAGCGCGCCGATTGGATGGCCTGGATCTCGGTGATGAAGACGGGCGGCAGCGTGTTGGCCACCGCGGTGACCAGTTCGGGCGAAATGCCGTCCACCGCAATCTGGATCAACTGAGTATCGCGTACCGGCGTCACGTTGAGGTTGGTGATCACGCCCTCGTCGAAGATGTCGGGGCTTTGGCCCAGTTGCGCGGCCACCCGCGCCAGGATCGGGCGCCGTGTGAGCAACTCGGCGTAGGTGCGCGAGATACGCTCGCTGGCCAGGAGATCCTGGTAGTTGGCGGCGCCGGGCGTGCGCGCTTCGTTGATCAGCAGCGTGCTGGTGGCCTGGTAGATAGGCGCAGAAAGGCGGCTGGCCACGTAGGCGGCCACGCCCCCCAACAGCGCACACAGCACAATCAGCCACGACCACTGCCAGAGCAGGCGGGCGTAGATCACCAGTTCGTTCTCCTGCACGCGCGGACGCGCCAGGCGCGGCGGCTGCCCATTGACCGCGGCGAGGGTGGGCGTCGCGCTGGGCGGAGTGGATGCAACCATGCTTTCCGTCGTCTGCATCAGTCAATTTCCTCTTGGCTTGTGGCCGAATCACTCACCGGCAACGCGTCGACGTTGCCCAAAACACGTAGATCGGCGCGCAGGAGCCAGCCCTGCACGTCTTCGCTTGAAATGGATTGCACCGCCAGCCACAGATCGTCTTGGCTACGAGCGAGGACGCGCCAGCGGCTCAGCGCGTCTACGGCGGCGAGGACATCGGCATCGTCGCCGGGTTCGGCGCAGGGACCCTGCCGCGGCCACAGCGAAGACGGCGGGAATCTGCGCGGCGGGTGTGGCTGTAACGGTGACGGTTGCGGTGGCTGTCACCGTAGGCGTGATGTCGAAGGTAGGTGTGATATCGACGGTTGCGGTGGGTGTCTCGGTGACATCCACGGCGGTGGCTTGCGGCGCGGCGACGATGTCGTTGGGCGTTGGAGACGGCGTGGCGACAACGTCGGCGACCGGCGTCGCTGTCTCCACGGCGGGTGTTTCTAAATCTTCCAAAACCGCAGGATCGAAGACCACAGGCGCGCCGACTTCGATGACGGCGTTGGCCACGGTCAGGGTCTGCGTGGCGGCCATTTCGAGCAGGGCGATGGCAGGCGCAGCTTCGGCGGCGGCAGCCAGCGGCAGTTGCAGCGTGGGGCTGACCGGATCGTTGCTGCGGATGGTCAACTGCGCCGACACGGTTTCGGTGACGGCGGGACGGTAGGTGATCTGCACCGTCGCGCTGCCCAGCACAGGGACGGTCAACTGAGCCGGTTCGACGACAAAGCCGCGGTGATCGATCTCCACAGCGCCGACGATGAGATCGGTGGAGCCGGTGTTGCGAATGCGCAGCGTTTGGGCCTCTGCGTAGCCCACGAAGACGGTGTCGAAATCCAGTTCGGCGGCATCGACTTCCACCGCGGCCTGGCCTTCCACACGCAGCGCCAGGGGGACGAGCAGTTGCGGCTGGGCGGGATCGTTGCTGCGGATGAAGATGTTGGCGGTGTGCGCGCCGCTGATGAAGCCGGTGACATCGATGTCCGCGGCCAACGGGGCGTCGGCGCCGGCAGGGATTGTCCCCGCGCTGGGTTCCAAGAAGACCCAGGTGACGCCGGCCCAGCGGATGGCGTTGCGCACCAGGGCGGGGTCGGCGGCGTACCAGGCGGCCAGGTTGCCGCCCATGAGCACCGTGCGCCCGCCACGGTCACGGGCCAGCACGTAGCCGCGCGCGCCGCCGTCGCCAGTGTCATCGTCCGCGGCGCTGACAACCCGAGCGCCGTTGGGTGCGAACGACGCCACCGCACCTTCGGGCAGCGCCGGGTCCACCACGCCGGCGTTGACCGGGTGATCGACGGGGCGCGGCGCGGGCAGGGTCTGCTGGGCGCGCACGTCGGCCGCGGTGCTCTGCGCCGCGGTGACGCCGAAGAGGCCGGCCAGGCGCGTGGCGCTTTCGGCGGGAAGGGTGAAGCCGGCGATGCCCATCACCACAGATCGTCCGGTGGCGGCGTAGGCGGCCAGCGCTTCGGCTTCGACCGGGGTGATGCCGTCGCCGGCTTCGGTGACCAGGATCATGTCGAAGGGATCGAGCACACTCTCGTACCAGCCGTCGCCCAGATCCACGAAGCGGAAGCGTTCGGCCAGAGCGGCGTCGGCACGCAGCAACGCTTGCAGGCGGAACGAGTTGACGCCCACCACGCCGACGCGGATCACGCCGATGCGCCCACCGGGATCACGGCCTACGCCCACCATGCGCCAGGCCAGTTCGCTCTGTCCGCGATTGGCGAGGATAAGTAGCGCCGGTCCTTGGGCGGGGGGATCGACGAAGATCAAATCGAGATCGGGCAGGTCTTGGGCAGGTGGGGCCACGCCGGCCACAGGCAGATCTCGGTAGCGGGCCGGATCGGGTGCGGAAAAAGCGCCGCCGCTGAGGGCGATGCCAAATCCGCCGCCGACGGTGAGCAGGATCAGCACGCCGACGATGAGCATGCGTGTCTGTGTTGGTGAAAAGTTTTGGATGGTCATGCGGTGGTTACGTGAACTGCCGGTGTTGCCGGTAAAAACGCAGTGGATGTAAGTGCGACTGCCCGATGTGTCAATGAGGGTCTACGGTGCTGACAGCCAAGGCCAGCATATCACAATCCAGCGCACTGTCCAAGCACATTGTTTTGAAAAAAGCGAGATATTCCTTGTTTGGTACCATTTTGGCATACGCAAACTAAGCTAGAAAGTCGATCAATATAAGCGGATAGCGTAGCAACTTCAAGGTGTTATCGAACCACTTTAGGAGAAACCAGAAAAACAGTGATCCACGAAGGCACACGAAGATACACGAAGCGCAGAAAGGAGATTGCTCTTCTTCGTGCTTCTCCGTGTGCCTTCGTGGATCACCAAATTCTGAGATCTCTGTATTGATCGGAGGCATTATGTTTGATCGCAGTCGATGCCGTTTCATGCTGGTTTTGTGCTTGCTCTGTACTTTGTGGCCGGCGGCGGCGTTTGGCGCGCCCGCGGCAACGGAATACTCAGACGATTTGGGCGACGTGGGCTACTACTACAGCCAGGTCGGCCCCAACCTTTCTTCGACGATTTCGGTGTTCAATCCGGGCAATGAGACAGCCACAACGCTGCTCACGCTGCGCAACGATGTGGGGACGGTGGTCTACACGCAGACGCAGACAGTTGCGGCGGGCGAACAGTGGCAGTTCTTGCCCGCCGCAGTGGGGATGCACGGGATCTTCCACGGCGAGGTGCGCAGCGAAGACGAGCCGGTGGCCGTCTTTGTGAGCAGCCGCGACGACGGCAACGCGCCGCTGCACACCGGTTACCTGGCCGCCCGCCCCGCGGACAGCGCCGAGGAACTCGTCCTGAACGAGGTGACCGCAACCGGCATCGATGATCCCGCCGCGGTGGAAATTGGCGCTGTTGAAATCGTGCTACAGAACCTGAACGGCCACAGCAACCAGGTGATCTTCACCCTCTGCCCCGTCGACGGGCTGTGCTTTGCCAACAACGCGGCGGTGTTGCCCGCCTACGGGCGACGTTCGTTTTTGCTCAGTCAACTGGCCTACTCCAACCGCTACGGCGACGGTCTGACACCGGTGACCGGCGCGCTGCGCGTCACGGTGGCCGCCGAGCCGGATCGTCCTATCGCGGCGGTGGTCAATCGCTTCTTGCCGACAGCAGCGGGGCAGGCAGAACTGGGAGCGACCACATTGACGCAGACGCTTGCTACGCGAGCGCAGTCGATGTCGGCTGCGAGCGGCAATAAGACGATCCCAGGCATGGCCCAGCGTCTTCCTGCCCCAGGTGGATCACGGTTTCCTGTCACCGGCGGCGCGGACGTGTCCGCTGCCCGGCGGCGCGGAGATCGGCCCTGTGGCGCCCATGCCGACACGCTGTGGCACTGCCCTGTGGCGGCGCCAGTGGTCCCCTTTGTAGAGAACACCACGTCGAAGTGGGCGTCGGCTACCGTGGCAGGGCATTCAGGCCACCGGGCGCAACCTGGACAGTTGGCCGACGATGGCCGATCTCAACTGCGTACAACTGGATCGCCAACGCCAACTGGAACAGAACCTCAACGATACGCTGTGGTCGTTGTGCGAAAGCGACGCCAATTACTTCCCCATGGTGTGGTCGGCGACAATGGCGTGCAACACAGTCCCCAGCAACTGTGCGGGCCGTCCGCTGCTGCTGGTGAACGAGCCGGTGTTGCAGCGCCGGATCAGCCCCACGTGGACGGATGAGGCCATCGCCGACAACGTCTTCCGCCACAACACATGGCCGGGCGATCTCTACTGCTGCGGTCACACGTCGTGGCCGGCGGACCCCGCGGATCGCATTTCGGCGGACGGCAGCGATCAGCCCACGTTTGGCAACGTCCTCGACGCCTACGCCACCCGATTCGGCGGGCTGCTCCCCATCGACGGGATACACGTCCACTTCTACCTGACGTCGAGCGACGTGGACATGGCGGCAGGCGCCGTCGTCTTCGGCGATGACGACGATAGCGGTCATGTGCGCAGTTGAGTCGGACACGGCGCGGTCGGTCTTCGGCGACGATTTCCCGATCCTGGTGTCGGAGTATGGCATCCTCTCGGGCGGGGACAACCAGCAGGCGAGTCGCGACGTGATCAAGGTCGGCCTGGGCGATTACACGACCATGTTGATCGACGAACTGGGCGATCACCTGGTGCGGTTGCACTACTTCCAGGTCTACTGGGGGACAGAAAGCGATCCCAACCGCCCGAACTGGCTGGTGGGCAGCGATGACGGGGTCTACGGGCTGGATGAGGTGAATGATGTGGGGATGTTTTTCTTGGAGATGGCGCGGTGACAGGATCACCCTGTCACCGCACCCTTCTCACCCCTCACCCAGTCCCTGATTCTCGCCGTTCGGGTGTATACTATCCCCACGAACTCAATCTCTTCTCTGTCGCAGCCGAAGGAGTCGCCTCGTGACAAAGTATGCCTACTTCCAGCATGAGATCATCCCCATTGAGCAGGCCAAAGTCAGCATTATGACCAACACGTTCAACTATGGCACGGGTTGTTTCGGTGGGATTCGTGGCTACTGGAATGAGGAACGGCAGCAATTGTACGTCTTCCGCATTCTGGATCGCTTCCGCCGCTTTAGACAGCGCCGCGTGCTACTGGCCAGCCTCGACTACACGCCCGAATCGTTGGCGCAGATCACGTTGGATCTGCTGTCCCGGGAAGGTTGGACGCAGAATTGCTACATCCGCCCGCTGGCCTACAAGGCCGACGAATCCATCGCCGTCAAATTGCACGATCTCAAAGACGAAGTCGCCATCTTCAGCCAGCCGGTGGGCAACTACTTGCCCATCGCCGGTATCAGCGTCGGCACCAGCAGTTGGCGGCGTGGACGATACCGCCATCCCCGCCCGCGGCAAGATCATCGGCAGTTACGCCAACAGCGCCGATCAGGGTGAGCGCAGCTCAATGGCTACGACGATGCCATCGTCCTCAACCAGGATGGTCACGTCTCCGAAGGCAGCGCGGCCAATTTCATGATGATCCGCAACGGTGTGGTGGTGACGCCGCCCACCAGCAGCAACATTTTGGAAGGCATCGCCCGGCGCACCATCATCGAACTGGTGCAGAAGGAAATGGGAGCTACCCGTGGAGGAACGCCAGATCGACCGCAGCGAAGTCTACCTGGCCGACGAAGCCTTCTACTGTGGCACCGGCGCTCAGGTGTGCCCATCAGCTCCATCGATCACCGGCCCATTGGATCGGGTGAAGTCGGCCCGTTGGTGACGGAACTCAGGCGCTCTATTTCCGTGTGGTCAAGGGGCAAGAGGAGAAGTACATGCACTGGTCACACCTGTGCCGCAGAGGTGACGCGGCATAATCAAGTCAATCACAGTGAATAAAAGACCGGCCCCATCGGGCCGGTCTTTTATTCACTGTGATTGATGAGCACCTCTCAAGGTCGCGGACTCTCTTCACTCTCTTCCGACATGCCCGAAGGCGGCAGCGCCCACACCACGTTGTACGGCCCGCTGGGGGTGAGCATACGCTCTGTGCCGCGCAGCAGGTACGAAGGCAGGACGAAGGCCGACGGATCAAGGTAGGGCAGCGGATCACGGAAGCCGCCCCAACCGTCTTCGCGGTCGGCGCCGTTGTGGCGGATGGCGAAGTGCAGGTGGGGTCCGGTGCTGGCGCCGGTGTTGCCGGATGGCCCCAGCGTGTGGCCGCGGCCGACTGGCTGGCTGAGATGCACGTCCACCCGGTTCATGTGTGCGTAGAGCGTTTCGCCCCAACTGTGTTTGACCACCACAAAATGACCGTAGCCATCCACGTCGAAGCCGATCTGCGAGATTTCGCCGTTGTCCACCGCCAGTAGCGGAACACCCACGGGCATGGCGAAATCTACGGCGTTGTGTCCGCGCAGGGCGATGCCATTGTAGGTGTAGCGCCCGTAGAATTCGGGATTCTCGCCGAAGAGTTGCGAGATGGACCTGCGCCCCTGGAAGGGCGCGCCCAGGTAGCGTCCTTGCGCGGGGGTGGGGATCTCGGTGCCTGGCAGCAACGACGGCGCCGACAGCAGCGTGGCACCGTCGTCCAGCAACTGGGCGGCCCAACCGGTGACGGTGTCGCCGTTGGTGATCACGCCGCTCACCAGCCACCAGATCAGTCCATCCGCCTGCTGCGGACCGCCGCGCACCCACAGCGTCATGTCGGGCCAGAAGCCACCGAGGACGTCGCCCTCGGGCTGGCCGATGTGACCGGGCTGCCTGCGCACACGCACGCTGGTTGTGGTGACAATGCGGTCGCCGATCTGGAAAACGGACGGCGTGGTCGGCGGCGCTTCGGACTGCGCCGCGGCCAACAGAACAGAACCATCGGGGCCGCTCTGCGCCATCCAGCCGGTACGGTCAACGCCGTTGACAGCGACGCGCACCTGCCACCAGGTGAGATTGTCTTCGCCGCTCGGGCCTTCGAGCAGACGGGCGGCTGTGTTGGGCGCCACGTCGGCGAGGACGTCGTCGGCAGGTTTGTCTACGTGACCGGGGCTGCGCCGCAAGCGCACGGTGGTCTGTGTGCGCACTTCGTCGCCCACGTGGAACGACGGTGCGCCGTCGTCGCTTGTTTCGTCGCCGGCTTCGCCATCCTCTGCAGACGGGGAAAGGAGCACGATGCCGTCGGCGGTGGCTTGCGCCATCCAGCCCGTCGCCGTCTGCGAGTTGACGGTTGCTTCGACCTGCCACCACGTCATGTCGTCCAGCGCGCGCGGGCCATCTGTGATGAGGACGCGCGAGTTGGCGGGCGCTGCCACGATCACGTCGTCTGCCGGTTTGTCGCGCATGCCCGGTGTACGGCGTAGATTGACCAATGCCTGGGTGATCGCCCAGTTGCCCACGCCCAAAATGGCGCGGGAAGGCGTCGGCGTTTCGGGTGCAGGCGGTGCGGTGATCGGCGCTGGTTCAAAGAGCGGCGTCTCTGCGCCGGGGACAGTCTGCGCGATCCAGCCTTGCAGTTCGGGGCGAGCAGCGGTAGGGCCGCGTTCCACTTCCCACCACGAGATGCCGTCGGCGTGGGCCGGGGCCGTGGAAACGACACGCAGCCGATCTTCGGGCGTCACCTGGGCGATTATGTCGCCCGCGGTTTTGCCGAGATAGCCGAGCGTACGGCGCAGGTTGACAGTCGTCGTCGGGCGAATCAGGTCACCAGGGACGGGGCTGAACAGTGAGGTGATCGACATGCATCATCCAATCGCTGAGAGGTGGTTGGATTTCGATACGTCCATTGTACCCGTCCGGTTGACGGTGCGCAAGCCGGGGTGGTTACGGGGATCGTCAGCGGTGCGTTGTCCACCATGAAGCGGGCGATCCAGTTGCCGTCGGCCAGTTGGTACCAGGCGCCGTTTTCGGTGCGGCCCACGATGTCGAGCAACTGCCCCACGGGCGCAGTGCCCACCGCTGGGAATTCGGCGCCGGGGCCGGAACGCAAGGACGCGTTGCAGTTGGCGGTGAAAACGCTTCGTTGTTGATCAGCCCTGGATCATGGCGTCGGCCTGGGCCATGCGCAGTTCGGGTTCATACTTCACGTCGCCGCCTACCGGTGCGACCTGGGCCAGGCCCTCGCGCACCAGGATCTCGTTGACCATACGCCCGTCGGCCAGGTAGACGTAGCGCAGCAGCCGACCGTTGCGGTCGGTCTCGTTGCGATCTTTCTCCAGGTAGACGGTCTGCCCGGTCACCAGTTCCTGGTTGCGCGCCTGGGCGACATCGCCAAGCGGTTCTTCGAGCTCGGGCGCCTGGATCAACACGTAGCGCACCTGGCGCACGTCCTGCGATCTGCACTTCGATGGTGTTGCCGTCGAACGCCTGGACCGCGATGGCCTGCACGAATTCGGGCGGGAACGGGTAGGGCGTGGGCGTGTTGGTGGGCTGCGGCGTGGCTGTGGGTTCGGGCGTGTCGGTGGGGACAGTGGTTGCGGTTGGTTCGGGCGTGGCGGTTGCCGTAAACGGCGGTATGGCTGCCGGGGTGGACATGGGCAGATCGACGCTTGCCGGTGATGGGACGGCACAGGCGGCCAGCACACCGACGATCAGGCACAGGCTGCACAGCCTGGCAAAGGACGCAATCGAAGAGAAGGGCATGATCATGGCGAGTTCCTACGTTGCATACGTGAAAGTTCGTTGATGATGGCATTTTACTCCGGTCTGAGCGCGCTGGGAAATGGACGCGCAGGTTGCGAGAAATGTGTCGTTTCCTTTTTCCAAAACTGTTCAGTGCGCCGAATCCCTGCTAAACTAGCCGATGCGATTTTGTGTGACATTCAGGGGGGTGACGCAATGCCTGACACTGTATCTCGGGTGGGTACGCAGACCGAGCAACGGCCTGAAATCGACCTGGCGCAGCCCGACGAAGGCAAGTACAAGATTCTGATCCACAACGACGACGTGACGCCGTACGATTTCGTGATTCTGGTGCTGCGGCACATTTTTAAGCTATCGGCGGAGTTGGCCGAACACATCACGTGGCAGGCGCACTCACAGGGCGTGGCAGCGGTCTGTTCGCGTCCGCGCGCGGAGGCGGAGCGGCTGATCGCCGAGGCCCACACCGCGGCGCGCGCCAATGGCTATCCGCTCACCTTCACAATGGAACCGAAGTGATGGAGCCGGGAAGATGGAACGAAATGATGGAGATGCCATGATGGATCACAACGATCACGAGCACGATCCGCTACGCCCGCACGGCCATGATCAGAATCCGGCGCCACCCTCCGCGGGCGCGTCTTTCGTGGTGACGTGGTGACGAGACGATGCGCTACACGCCGGAGATGCTGCGAGGCGCTCCCCGCTGTCACCGTGACCGATTGCAACATCGTCCAGCACAGGACACGGCACTTCAGGGCCGTTTGCGTTCACCGGTGTGCCGCTGTTGTCGCTGATCGAGTACACAGTGGAGACGGCGCGGTGGACCGAAGTCGCCGTGGTCAGCGACGACGGCTTCGGCGTGCGGCTTTTTCGCGAAGAGGTGGAAGCCTTGCCCGCAACCTGCCCGCGCTGCTGGCTTCACCATCGACGGCGCACCGCTGACCCGCGAGGCGGGGCTGATGCGCTTGATCGAACAAACGAGACCGAAGGCGCGCTACGGCAGGTCAAGTGGATCGCGGCTATAAACATCGTGTAAAAGATGAAGCTGTACAGCGTCAGGACTAGCGCCGGTTGAGCTTGTCAGAGAGAGCAGAGCAGGTGCGCGAGCAGACCCGCTCCTGGGTTTCGACAAGCTCAGCCGGCTTTGTCCTGTTATGTCTGCACAGTTACTAAAGGATGGCGTATGACGACGCTGGTTGGTATTGACGTGGGGGGGACGTTCACAGATTTTGTGGCGCTGGTAGACGGGCGGCTGCACGTCTTCAAGTCGCCGACGACGCCGGCGGATCAGAGCCAGGCGATTGTGACGGGCTTGCAAGAGATGACGCTGCCTGCCGCCGATCAGCTCGACATCGTCCACGGCACGACGGTGGCCACGAACGCGCTGTTGGAGCGGCGCGGGGCGCGCACCGCACTGTTGACCACGGCGGGTTTCGCCGATGTGATCGAGATTGGGCGGCAGAATCGACCGCATCTCTACAAACTGCACCAGGAACGCCCCCCGCAGTTGACACCGGCTGCGCTGCTCTTCGAGGTGACTGAACGATTGGACGTGGATGGGAACGTCCTTACGCCCTTGGACGAGGCCGCGGCTGCTGAGACGTTGGATCGTCTTTTGGAGGCAATGCCCGAGAGCGTGGCGATCTGCTTTCTCTTTTCCTATCGCAACCCTGCCCACGAACGTCGGGTGGCCGAGATGTTGCAGAGCCGCCGCCCCGATCTGCTGATTTCGTTGAGCAGCGACGTGCTGCCCGAATACCGCGAGTACGAACGCGCCGCCACCACGACGATCAACGCCTACGTGCGCCCGCTGGTGGATCGCTACGTGCGGCGGCTTTCCGGTTCGTTGCCGGGCAGCGGCATCCGCATTATGCAGTCCAACGGCGGCGCCATCGGCGTGGATCAGGCGGCGCGGGAACCGGCGCGCCTGGTGCTGAGTGGACCGGCGGGGGGCGTGGTGGGCGCGTTTTCCCTGGCCGCGCAGGCGCGCCGGGAGCCAGATGCGCCGGTGCAGATCATCACCTTCGACATGGGCGGCACCAGCACCGACGTGTCACTTTGCCCCGGTGAGATCCTGCGCACCGCCGAAAGCGAGATCGCTGGGCTGCCCCTGCGCCTGCCGGTGATCGACATCCACACCGTGGGCGCGGGCGGCGGCAGCCTGGCCTACGTAGACGCGGCCGGCGGCCTGCACGTAGGACCGCAGAGCGCGGGCGCGGTGCCTGGGCCGGTCTGCTACGGGCGCGGCGGCGCACAACCCACCGTCACCGACGCCAATTTGGTGTTGGGGCGGCTCGATGCCGGTCAGTTCCTGGGCGGCAGTGGGACGTTGCAATTAGACGCGGGCGCCGCGCACGCCGCGTTGACCCGCCTGGGCGCGGATCTGGGCGGCTTCTCGGCAGAGGAAGCGGCGCTGGGTGTGATCCGCGTGGCCAACGCCACCATGGAGCGGGCGCTGCGTCGGGTGTCGGTAGAGCGGGGCTACGATCCCAAGGAATTTGTCTTTGTGCCGTTCGGTGGCGCCGGTCCGCTGCACGCCTGTGAACTGGCCGAGGCGCTGGGCATCCGTCGCATTCTGTTGCCGCCGCATCCGGGTGTGCTCAGCGCACTGGGCCTGCTCATGGCCGACGTGGTCCACGAGACGGCGCAGGCGATCCTTTCGCCCGCCGCCGCCCTCGCCGCGGACACGAAGCCGCTGGCCACAACGTTCGACCGCCTGGCGCAAGAATGCCGCACGGTGCTGCTGGCCGAAGGCGTGGCTGATCCGCGCATCGAGGCGGCGCTGGACATGCGCTACCGCGGCCAGAGCTACGAGTTGACCGCGCCGCTGGCAACGCCGATCAGCGCCGACGGCGTGGCCACGGCGGTGGCGCGCTTCCACGCCATCCACGCCCAACGCTACGGCTACGCCGCCGAAGATGAGCCGGTGGAAGTGGTCACCTTGCGCGTGCAGGGGATTGGTCCTGGCGCGCGGCCCGAACTGCACGAAGAAGCGCTGGGCGACGCCGATCCCGGCGCGGCGCGCCTGGGCGTCTCCGACGTCTGGTTCCACCGCGACGCGCCCCAGCCCGTGGACTGCTACGCCCGTGCGCGCCTGCAACCCGGCGCCCGCTTCACCGGCCCCGCCATGATCTACCAATTCGACACCACCGTGGTCGTGCCGCCGGCGTGGGCGGTGTGGGTGGATGGGTGGCGGAATCTTTGGGTGGAGAAAGAAGAGATTGGTGATTTGTGATTGGGATGATGGGATGATGGCGTTCTTGCCTGCCATCATCCTATCCTCTGGAAATTCCCGCCCCCCATCACGTCGATCCCAGTCACCAGTCACCAATCACCAGTCTTTCCTGGAGAACACACATGGATCCCATCACCCTCGAACTCTACCGTCACCGCTTCTCGGGCATTGCCGAGGAGATGGGGATCACGTTGCGGCGCACGAGCTACTCGCCCAACATCAAGGAACGGCTGGACTTTTCGTGCGCGGTCTTCGACGCACAGGGACGGTTGGTGGCGCAGGCGGCGCACATCCCCGTGCATCTGGGCGCTATGCCTGCCAGCGTGCAGGCCGCGCTCGACGCCTTCCCCACCTGGGCGCCCGGCGATGTCGTGCTCCTCAACGATCCCTACGCCGGCGGATCGCACCTGCCGGACATTACGATGATATCACCGGTATTTTTGGGGACTGGTGATACCATGCCCACGGCGAGTCTTGCCGCCGATTCTTTGGAGACAACAACTGATCCCACGCAGAAGGCGTCGCCTGCTCAACCCAATCCCCAGTCCCCAATCCCCAATCCCCAACCTTCTTCGTCGCCAGCCGCGCCCATCACGCCGATGTGGGGGGCATGAGTCCGGGTTCGCTGCCGCTTTCGACAGAGCTGTATCAGGAGGGGATTGTGATCCCGCCGGTGAAGTTGTACGAGGCGGGGCGGGTGAACGATGGCGTGCTGCGCCTGATCCTGCGCAATGTGCGCACGCCCGACGAACGCCGCGGTGACCTGGCCGCGCAGCGCGCCGCCCATGCCGTGGGCGAACGGCGGCTGCGCGATCTTATGGCTGCCCACGGCGTCGACGAGGTGACGACCTATGCCGGTCATCTGCTCGATTACAGCGAACGGCTCACACGCACGGCGATTGCCGAGTGGCCCAAGGGCGACTTCGCCTTCGAGGACGTGATCGAACTGGTGGAAGGCGAACGGTCGACGCTGGTCCCCATTCGAGTGACGGCGCGCATCGCCGACGAGACCGTGACTTTCGACTTCACCGGCACCGCGCCCGCCATCCAGGGATCGCTCAACACCGTGGAGAGCGTGGCGCGCTCGGCCTGTTACTACGTGGTGCGCTGCCTGGTGGGCGAGGCGCTGGGCGAGATCCCAGTGAACTCGGGCTGTTTCGCGCCGGTACACATCGTTGCGCCTGAGGGGTGTCTGGTCAACGCGCGGCCGCCGGCAGCGGTGGCAGGCGGCAACGTCGAGACATCGCAGCGCATCACCGACGCCGTCATCGGCGCGCTGGCGCAGGCCATGCCCGAACGCCTGCCCGCGGCCGGCCAGGGTACCATGAACAACGTGACGATGGGCGGCAAAACCGCGGACGACCGTCCTTGGGCCTACTACGAAACCATTGGCGGCGGCATGGGCGCGGCGCCGGCAGGTGACGGCCTGAGCGGCGCGCACGTCCACATGTCCAACACCTTGAACACACCGGTGGAGGCGCTGGAGATGGCCTATCCGCTGCGGCTGGTGCGCTACAGTCTGCGCCGGGGCAGCGGCGGCGAGGGCGTCCACCGCGGCGGCGAAGGCATCGTACGCGAATACGAAATGCGCACGCCCGCCACCGTCACCATGCTCAGTGAACGCCGCGCCGCGCCGCCTTGGGGCGCCGACGGCGGCGAACCCGGCAGCGTGGGCCGCAATACCCTCGTTCACCTCGACGGCGCCGAAGAAGTGCTTCCCTCCAAATTCACACGCTGGTTCGTGCCTGGAGAACGGCTGCGGATCGAGACGCCGGGCGGCGGCGGGTGGGGGAGGAAAAAGAATGAATGAAGAATGATGAATGATGAATGATGAAGGGGTAGAGCGGCCTGCACGCACTTGTGGCGGTTGGTGTGTGGGGACGTGAGATGATGAGATGATGGCAAGTGACAATCCCTCATCATCCCATCATCCCACCATCCCACCATCCCACCATCTTTCCCGTAATCGATGCAACTTCCTCTACCCATTCTTCATTCATTCTTCTTCCTCCCCCACGCCATCCAATTCTCACCGAGCACAGCTTCATTCTTCTCCCCCGCGACCGCCCATGTCAGCGGCAATGGCCCGGAGCCGGACTGTCGTTGGACGATGAGATGGTAGTTGTCGGGCTGGATGGCGGCGGGTAGACGGTAGGTGAATTGGACGGTGTGCGTGTCCCCCGGCTTGAGGACGAAGTAGCCGGTGAAGACGGTAGTCCCCGATTCACCGAGGTGGCTTTCCTGGCTGCCGTCTTCCAGGCCGACAGTGGACATAAGTTCGGCGCCGCGGGGAACGTAGACACGCACGTAGTTGAAATAGCAGCGTTCGATCATTGCTTGGTAGGTGTCGCCGTAGCGGGCGCGGCGGTTGCACTGGTGAGCGGCTACGTCGATTGGGTGAGTGTAGGTGACGGTGACCGTGGCCTGCGCCGCCTGCCCCACGCCCTGCGGCCATGCCACCGCGTAGTCGACGCCGCGCGTCACTACGGCGTTGACCTTGTTGAACCCCACATTGCTATCGATAACCGAAAGATAGTCGCTGCCTTCGGCGGCGCGCAGACCACCGTCCCACCCCCACTGGGCCAGATGTTGCGCGGCGTCTCGGTCTTCGATCCACACCTGGACGGCGCGCGCCTGCAACGCCCGCTGCACCACCGTCGCCAGGGCGGCGAGATCGGCGACGTCCTCGTACTGCACCTCGGCCAGCAACGCCTCGGCCAGCAGCCCCATGAAACTCTTGCGTTCCAGCCACCAGTCGACGATGTCGGTATCGATGCGCTCTTCGGTGGTGACGGGCGCCTGCCACAACGCCATCATCACCTGCTGCACATTGTCCGCGGTGATCGGTTCGGGCCAATCCGACATGGTGAGCGGACCGACAGCATCTAGCGCCAGTGCCAGGGCGTGCATGTCGACACTGACGACGCCGTCGACGTGTACCCCCTGATCACGCGCGTAGACGGCCTGGGCCGTGCGCGCGCTGACAGGGAAATCCGGCGACCAGTTGGTGTCGCGCAGGAAGATCAGCGGTGCGTCGAGGTAGCGCTGCATGGCCGGCGGCGCCGCCGGATGGGCCACCGCCAGATTGTCCACGGCGTAGCTGTCGGAGAAGGCGAGATCGGTGAGCCGACCGTCGGCGAGGGTGACCAACGCCACGCCGCTCAGGAAGCCGCCGGCGGCGCGCAACTCGTGGTTGTTCTGCACGAGGACGAGATAACGCGCCGCTTCGCCGTAGCCCAGCAGGTGCGACACGTAGGGCGAAAGCAGCAGCGCCGGTTCCAACAATCCAGCCGCTGGTTGCACCGTTCGCAGCGGACCTGCCAGGCTGGGAGGCAGCATGTCGGCGTCCACGGCCTGGAGCGCGGACTGGGCGGCCTGGGCGCGCCCGCTCAGCCCGGCGATGGCCTGGGGCTGCGCCGCAGCCGCTGCGAGCAGATAGTGGGGCAGGGGAAGCGCCGGATCCGCGTCGCTGGCGCGCACGATAGCGAGAAAATCGGCGGCCAGCGCCGTTGTCTCGTGGGCGGCGCTGAGCAGAGCCTGCGCCGCGGAGACGTCCACGCCCAAGAGCCGACGTACACCCAACCGCGCCGCCACCGTCGCCGCCGGTGGGAGCGAACGCGCCAGGATGCGCGTGTCATCGGCCAGGGCGTCGAGGTGATGCTGGGCAGCGGCAAGCGCCGCAACGTCGATGCCGTCTTCGGTCAGGGCCAGCAGGGCATGCGCCTCGCCGTACGCCGACCAGGCGTGATAGCCGGTGCGCCCCAGCCAGATGACCCCGGCAACCAGCGTCAACACCAGCAGCGACACCATGAGCAGCAGTGTCAACTCGCGCGGTGAACGCACATGTTCATCGTCCTTTCTGCGTAAAAACCGTATTCGGTTCATATGAAAATTCTTTCTCGCAATACGGGAACCGCTGTTGTTTTGCATAATGCGTGGTAAGGGGTTTAGGTCCGCCATGCAGATCATAAACCAACACATGAATCTCGGGAAGGTTGAAGCGCGGATCAACTCACCGTATACTCAAAAGAAGAAAGGTTTTTGCACAAGAATGCAATTACCAGATCTAAAACAGACGTCGACAGAAAAGGATTGATGTGATGAAGCCGACAACCGCGATGCTCTGGCTCGTTGCCTTACTGTGCGTGTTCTCCGGGCTGCCGCCGCTCCATGCACAGGACACACCCGCCCCTGCCTTCGTGCTCTACGTCCCCTTCGCCATTGCCGAAAGCGACATCGGCGGGCAGAACGACGCCGTCTGCCCCCACCTGCCCGAGGGGTTGCGCTACCACTACACCCCCGCCAACGACGAGACCGGCGGCTTTCACCGTCATAGCTTTCTGGTGGACTACAACATCCCGGATCCCGCCTACATGTACGTCGCCGCCGAGTACCAGCTGGCGACGACGCTCTGAGCGATCTCGTGCTCAGCGGCGTCACCGCGGATGATGGCCTGCCCAGCGGCGCTCTGCGTTTCGGCGAGTACAGCCGCGCACCCCAGTTACAAAACGGCGTCACCTATCACTGGCGCGTGCGTCTGCTCTGCACCGATCTGGCAGGAGACGTGCAGTCGGCGGCGTGGACGCAGGTGGAGACGGTAGTGGCGGGCGGGTGAGGGGGAGCCTCACCTCGTCACCTCATCGGCGTTAAGTTAAGCGCCATACGAGCAAGTGGCGGGGACTTTTCGTCGCAGCGAGACGGGGTCATCACTCCTGGCGACTCGTCCAACGTGAAGTCCCCGGCACTTTCGTTCGACCTCAATTAACGCCTATGCCCTGTCACCCCCACACGGATCGGCGTCAGCCAGGCGCGGTACGCGCCCTCTTCGCCGCGGACGACGCGGAAGAAGAGGCGTTGCAATCCGTATCGACGGGGCCGATCTTGCCGTCGCCGATGGTGCGGTGATCCACCGGCGGACAGGCGAGATCTGCACGCCGGTGCCGCACAGGAGCACTTCGTCGGCGGTAGACTTCGCTGCGGTCGATGGGGCGTTCTTCCACCGGCAGGCCGGAGAGCTGCTCACGCGCCAATTGCAGAATGGCGCTGCGCGTGATGCCCTCCAACACGTTGTCGGAGATCGACGGGTGATCAGCTTGCCGTTGCGCACCATCATGAAGTTGGCGGCGCTGGCTTCGAGACGTGACCATCCTGGCTGAGCACAAGCGCATCGTCGAAGCCGTTGAGCTGCGCCTCGCTTTTGATCAGCGCGCTGTTGGCATAGCTGCCGCTGATCTTGCCGCGGGCGGGGATGGCGGTGTCGTCCACGCCGCCAACTGCTCGTCCCCAGATGGATGCCGTACTCGATGGGCAGGTAGTTGCCCATCGGCACGCTGAAGATCGTCAGCCCGTCGGCCAGACCGTGGAGTTTGACGCCGATGCCCTCGGTGGCCTTGTATGCCAGCGGACGGACGGTAGCAGTTCGGTCCACGCTTCGCGGCTGAGCAGATCGACGGTGATCCGGCCAGTCCTCAGCGCTGGCCCAAATCCATCATCAACAGTTTGGCGCTGTGCAGAAAGCGCCGTGTAATGATCCAAAATACGAAAGACGTACAACTGCTGCTGTTCGGCGTTCCAATAGCCGCGAATCCCGCCGAAACAGCCAGTGCCATAGTTCAGCCCATGCGTCATCACACTCACGTGCGCCTCGGCGATGGGGACGATCTTACCGTTGAAAAATGCGAATTGGGTCAAGGGATGTGCTCCGTCAATGGTAGATGACTGATAGTGGGATGGTGTGATGCGTGAAGAGATGGTGGGATGATAGCCCATCATCCCACCATCTTCATCATCTCTTTTCTACCCTGTCTCCGCCGGTGCGAAGACAACCAACACGCTCAAATCCTCTTCGATGCTGTGGAAACGGTGCTCCACACCCGCCGCCACGAAGACAACCGACCCTGGCCCCACGGGCCGATCTTCGCCGCCGACGTGGATCTGGGCGCGCCCGCTCACCACGTAGTAGACCTCGTCCTCGTTGTGGGGGTGCTGCGGATCGACGCTGTCGGCTGTCAACTCGTACAGCCCCATGCTCATCGACGGGTGGCGCAGAAACTCCAGATACGACTTGCAGCTACGCCGTCGCTCGTCCTGTAGCGCGGCGTACTCGAACGCTTCCATCTCTCCCCTCCTTGGCACAGTTGTTTGGACACGGATTTCAGGATGCAGAACTGGAGATTGGGGGATTAAGCGATTGGCCGAGCGCGCCAATCGCCTAATCTCTCAATCGCTCAATCTCCTTGTTTTATGCCCACTTCGCCCCAACGCGTTCATGATACACCGACTGCGGACGAATGATCCGCGCTGCCTCGCTGCTCGAAGCAGTGCGATCCAGCGCAGCGATGCGCCCGACGGCGAAGGTAGCGTGAAGAGATCGGTCTCCATGCCCAGGCTGTGGAGCAGCAGAGCGGTGTAGAATTCGACGTTGGTTTTGAGGTTGCGGCCAGGCTTGTATTCTTCCAACAGCCGCAGCGCCGTAGACTCGACCACGCGCCAGTTCGTGAGATCGCTGTCTCCGTCGCCCGCCGCGATCAATGCGCCGCCGCCGGATAACCTCTGCCCGCGATCGCGCTTGTAGACACGATGGCCGAAGCCCATCAGCCGCTCGCCACGATCCAGTTGGCGCGCAGGACAGCCTCAGCCCGCTCCGCCCGCCCAATCTCGAAGACGGTCTCCAGCGCCGGCCCCGGCGCGCCGCCGTGGAGCGGCCCCTTCAACGCGCCCACCGCGCCCACGATGGCCGACGTGAGATCCGTGCCGGTGGCGATGATCACCCGCGCTGCAAACGTGGAAGCGTTGAAGCCATGATCGGAGACCGAGTTCAGATACGTTTCCAGCCCGCGCACCTGCCCCTGGCTGGGCGCCTGCCCAGTGAGCATGTAGAGGAAATTGGCGGCGTGGCCCAGTTCTGCATCAGGAGCGATGGGTTCGTCACCGTGCAGGAGACGCCAGTACGATGCCACGATCACCGGAAAGCGCGCCGTGAGCGCCATCGCCTCGGCCCACGGATCGTCCGACTGCGGTAGATCAAGGCTGAGCGTCCCCGCGGCCATGCGCAGCGCATCCATGACGGGCGCCGCCGCCCTCGCCGCGGCGCAGCAGATCGAGCGTCACCGGCGGCAGGCTACGCAGCGACGCCAAGCGGCGGCGAAAGTCGGTCAAATTCATCGGCGCTTGGCAGCCGATCCTGCCAGAGCAGGAAAATCGTCTCCTCCGCTGTGGCGTTCTCGGCCAACTCCTCCAGCGCATAACCGGCAATGATCAACTCACCGGCCAGCCCATCCACACTGCTCAACCGCGCACTCGCCGCCACCACATTTTCCAGCCCAGGCGAAATCGTCGTCAAACTCACGTTGGCAACGTCCTTTCGGAGGAAAGAATAGAGATTAGGCGATTTCAGACGGTCAACACGATCCCAGTCCCCAGTCACCAATCACAATTCTTGCCATTATCACCAACCGAATATATATTGTCAACATTGATTCAAAAATCAATATACCTAGGAGTCCGCATGAATCGAAGATATTACACAGCGTTGGGAAGCAGCGGAGACGTTGGGGATCAGCGGGGCGACGCTGTACGCCTATGTCAGCCGGGGTTGGTGCGTTCTGGAGGAGACGGGCGGAGACAGCCGCACCCGCCGCTAACGCCGAAGACGTGGATCGACGCTGGCACGCAAGGCGCAGCGCGCGCAGATCCCACACTGGCGGTGCAGCAGGCGCTAGACTGGGGACGCCGATCCTCGAATCGGCGCTGACGCTGATCGCCGAAGGTCATTTCTACTACCGTGGGCAGGATGCCACCGGACTGCGCGCAGTGCATACGCTGGAAGAGGTAGCCGGGCTGTTTTGGGCCGACGATCTGAACGCCGACCTGTTCGGGAGCCGTTCGCGCTGTCGGAACGGTTGCAGGGTGCAGGTGCGCGGCCGATCTGCGCGCCGTGGAGCGGATGCAGGGGACGTTGATCGTGGCCACCGGCGAGGACCCTGGGGCCTTCGATCTGCGGCCACAGGCGGTGATGCGCAGCGGTGTGCGCATTCTGCGCTTGCTGGCGTGTGGCGCAACGTCGACGGCGTTGGACGGAGCGCCGATTGCCCTGTCGTTGCAGCAGCGGTGGGCGGGGCGCAACCGGCGGCGCGGGCGCTGTTCGACGCGGCGATGGTGCTGTGCGCCGATCACGAGCTTAACGTGTCGGCGTTTACGGCGCTGTGTGGCGTCTGCCGGGTCCAGCCCATACGCGGCGGTGATCGCGGGGCTGTCCGCGCTACAGGGGATCCGTCATGGTGGCTATACCGAGCGTGTGGAGGCGCTGCTGCGGCGAAGTGGCCACACCGGAGCGCAGCGCGCAGGTGTTGGCCGAACGGCTGCGCCGCCGCGGCATGATCCCCGGATTCGGGCTGCGTATCTACCCAGACGGCGATCCGCGAGCGCGCCTGCTGCTGTCGCGGATCGAAGCAGCTTTCCCCGATCACCCGGATCTGCATCTGTCGCAGGCTGTGTGTATCGCGTAGGGAACTCACCGGCGAGGAACCGTCGGTGGACTTGCGTTGGCCACGCTCAGTCGCGGCGCTGGCCCTGCCCGACGGTGCAGCGCTGGCCCTCTTCGCGCTAGGACGGGCCGTGGGCTGGATCGGCCACGCCATCGAACAGTACGCTGCGGCGCAGTTGATCCGTCCGCGGGCGCGGTATACGGGGCGGGTGCCGGGGGCACGTAGTGCGTAGTGCGTAGTGCGTACTATCTCTCCGCCGCAAACACCCCGCGATCTGCGTCTTCAAACATCCAATCCAGCGCCCGCCGCGTGACCATGAGGCCCAGCCCCATGCCGTGGCCGTTGAAGCCCACGCAGAAGGAGACGGCGGGCAGGTGCGGCAGTGCGCCGATCAGGGGCAGACCGTCGGCGGTGAAGCCCATGATGCCCGCCCAGCGATGGCTGATCTTCACGTTGGCCAGTTCGGGGAAGTAGCGAGCGGTGTAGGCGCGCAGATCGTCCTGAACAGGGTCGGTGGCGGTTTCGTCGAAGGTGTGATTTTCTGTGCCGAAATGCAGATGACGGGCGCCGCCGATGAGCCAGCGCCCCAGGCTGGGGTCGTCGGCCTCGGGGATCTGGCGGAAGTACCAGTAGCCGAAGTGGCTGTAGCCCGCCTCGTGGAAGATCATGGGCGCGGGTTCGGTCACCTGGATCTGGCCGCGGTAGGCGAAAACTTTGTCCTCGAAGTAGGGATCGAGCAGACGTGAGTAGGCGTTGGTGTTGAGCAGCACCCGCCGCGCGATGACCCGCGCCCGCGCGCTCACCACCTCGACGCGGCCATCGTTGCGTTCCAGGAGCCCCGTCACCGGTGACCCGTTGATCACACGCGCCTGGGCGGCAGCGTTCAGCGCCCGCACCAGCCGCGCCGGGTGGATCACCGCATCGTTGGGGCGATAGAGACCGGCCAGGAAGCCGCGCCTCAGCGGATCGTGGGGGCTGTACTCGTGCGGAAAGCCGTCTTCGCTGAGGAGGGTGTGCGCCTCGGCCAGTTGAGCGGCTTCCGCCTCGTCATCGGCCAGGAGCCAACTGCCGCAGCGGTTGTAGCCAACGCCCAACGCATCGGCCAGGGCCAACGTGGCCTCGCGGTTGTCGATGGAGAGTTGCCAGAGTGAGCGCGCCGTCTCGCGCCCGTACAGGCACACCGCTTCAGCGTAGTTGTCGGCAATGCCGCTGAGGACCATGCCTGCGTTGCGTCCACTGGCGCCCAGGGCAGGTTCACGCGCCTCCAACAGCACCACGTCCATGCCCATTTTGCCTGCGAAGTAGGCCGCCGCACTGCCAGTGACACCCCCACCCACCACGCACAGATCCGTCTCGATCACATCGACGGGTGAGTCGTTCGGCGCGGCGCTGGGCAACCCCGCCGTGCGTTGCCAGTAGGAGATGGAGCGGGTATCGCGGATGTCGAGAGGGGTGGTTGGCATGGGTTTGATCCTTTTCTTCATTCGTCATTCTTTGCTTCTGAGATATCCGCTCATCGCCCGCATCGGCGGCAGGGGTTCGCCGTTTTCGTCGAAGAGATTGCCGGTGGGGTAGAGATCCATCCATGTGCTGAACCAGACCCAACGCTGCACCAGGCGGTTGTCGTCGGCGGGATAGCCTAGCTCGTCGTCGCGCAGGCGTTGGAAGAGATCGAACGAGCCGATCATAAATTGGATCGTGCGGAAGGGATCGAAGCCGAATTCCGCGGGCATGAGGATACCGTATTCGCTGATGATCAACGGCTTGTCGCGCTGACCACGCGCCGCCATCCAACTGCGCATCAGCCGCACCTGATTCTCCACGAGGATGAGCTTGTCGTGATCGTCGATCTCCCAGCGGACGCCCATGCTGTCGTCGTCGAAGCCGGGTGGCAGGCCCACGCCCCAGGCGCCTGCTTCTTCGCGCAGCACGAAAGCGTGCATGTTCCAGATGTCCACCGGCATGTCGCTGTCGAACTGACCCTGGTAACTGGCGAGGACGCGATCTAGGTAGGCCAGACGTAGCGGCGTCACCTGGCTGACGCCGCCGATGGCGACCTGCGCCGTGGGGTCCGCCGACTTGATGGCCTGGTAGGCGAAGTGGTAGTAGCAGGCGTACTCTTCGGGCGAGGCGTCGTCTTGCCAGCGCACGTCGGGTTCGTTGCCGATGAGCCAGGTCTGTCCGCGATGCTGGGTGGCCAGGCGGTGGATCTCGTCGATGGACGGGCGCAGCGTGTTGTTCGACATGCGCACCATGGGGGTGAATTCGAGGCCGAGGCGTTCGGCATCCGCGGCCACAGGATCGGCGCGCCAGTTGAGGTACCAGCCGGGCCGCGGATCGGGCCAGCGGTAGAAGTACGGATCGCCCATGGGGACGCCGATGCCGGTACGCCAGCGCACCGAGTAGGGTTCGGCCAGGGGCAGGTCGTCGGCGACGGCGATGCGCTGCGTAGACGGGCCGGAAGCTGCGAAAATCGCCTCACCGGCGGGCGGCGTCGGTACCAGCGTCTCGGCGGCGTTGGAGTTTTGCATGGCGCAATCGGCCACAGTCCGCGCCCCCGTCACCGCGGACGGGGTCATCGGGCGCAAAAACGAGAACGCCAGCACCAAAAGCACGAAAAGCGCGGTCACCGCGCCGGTAAGCAGGAAAGCAACCTGCCGGTGGGAGAGATGGGACATCTTCACCTGTCATCTTGTGTGTGAGGAGGGAGGATTATCATCCAGCAGCTTCGACAGCCGCTGCAGATTCCGTTCCAGCGTGGCGAAAGACGCTTCGGAGGACACGCCCGCGGTGGTTGACGGCGGCGCAAAGATGGCGCCGACGTTGTATCCGTTCTGCTGAAGCTGGCGCAGTTCCGCTTCAACGCGGGTGTGCGTCAACTCGATGTCGTGCCGTGCCAGGACGTCGCGGAAGTAGCTGTAGTGTTCCATCAGGCCGGTGGTCACCGATTCGAAGCCGTGTTGGGCGGCGCGCAGCCGACTGCCGTAGTCCATCAGATCGTAGGCGAACATCTTCTGATCATCGGGTTGTGGCTCGATGAGGATGAAATCGACGTCGGGGTAGTGGCGGCGCAGACTCTTGATATGGTAGCGCAGACCCGCGTGCATGAGGATGCGCACCACCTGGTTGACGATGGTCTTCATGCCTTCGTCGCCGATGTGCTCGTCTTCGGGGTAGAGTTGTTGGGCGTCCAGCGGCACCAACGGATTGATGCACACGACGAGATCGGCGCCGGCTTCCACGGCCAGATCGAGGCTGGCGGTGCCGCGCAGGCTGCCGTCGACGTATTCGCGCCCGTAGATGCGCACGGGTTTGTAGATGACAGGGATGGCGCTGCTGGCGGCCACGGCTTTGCTGATGGGTACGATCCCCTTGCCACCCTTGCCGAAGACGGCACGCTCACCCGAATCGAGATCGGTGGCGATGATGTACAACTCGCGGTCGAGGAAGTCGAAACGATTGACGCGACCCGGCTGTGTGAGCAGATCTTGGACGTAGCGTTCCAGCGCCGATCCACTGTAGATCCCCGTGGGCAGCAGATCGGCGAATTCCCAGAGAAGGCTGGCCATAGAACGTTCGCCCAGGCTCGTCAGCGCGTGGCGCCCGCTGCGCAACAGGGTGCGGGGCAGCCGTGTGAGGCGTTGCACAAATTCCAGCAAGTTGCTTTGGAAAATTTCGTCGGCGCGGATGCCGCGGATCTCGGGGTGGGTGTTGTCGATGGACCGCATCATCTCGTCGGGGGTGAGGCCGTTGGCGAGCATTCCCGCCACCAGGCTGCCGGCGCTGGTGCCGACGTAGATGTCGAAATCGTTGACGGTGCGGTCGACGAGCATATCGTTGACGGCGCGCAGCGCGCCAATCTCGTAGACCGCGCCGGTGATGCCCCCACCGGCCAGCACGAGCGCGGCCTTGCCCTGTCCACTCCGCCGCATAGGCGGCGTCCCCGTTTCACCGGAGAAGAGGACCGAGAAGTTTTCGTCGTTGAAATCTGTGGGGTTGCGGGTCATTGGGTTGCACCGTGGGTCAGGCCGGGTTGTCGTTGTCCTCGGTGGGATGCGTAGAAGCAGACGCAGGGTCAGGCGTGGAATCGGTGGTCAACGCGTCCAGTTGGGCGTTGAGCGATGCCAACTTCTGGCGCAGATCGTCGAGATCACGGCTGGTGGGGATGTTGAGCCGATTGAGCAACGCGGCCACGTTGTCGTCCACCGCGGCTAGGCCGGCGCCCGATTGCAGCGCATTGGCGACGCTGTGCGCCTGCTCGTGCGAGAGGACGCCCGACGACACCAGGCGGTTGATCTTGTCTTCGATCATGGTGGCGCCGAGGGGAATCGACCCTTGCACGAGGCGCAACACCGATTCCACGGTTTCGCCGCCGCTGCGGATCAGGCTTGTCATCAGCGAGCTGGGCAAGAAGCCCGATTGGCGCTTCTCCAGATCGAGGATCACCTGGCTCAGTGTCAAAGACGTCAGATCCTCGCCCGATTCGTGATCGATCACCTGCACGTCCTGTCCGGCGCGGATCAGCTCGGCGATCTGCTCCAGGGTGACGTACTGCTTGGCCTCGGTGTCGTAGAGCTTGCGGTTGGGGTAGCGTTTGATCAGCGGCATGGCGTCCAATTCAATTCTGGGTAAGGGATTTTGCAGGGGTGATGATGTCGATCATAGCACATCACAACGCGGCGCGTCAAAGGGGTCAGCCGTTTCGGGTGTATTTCATTCTTGTGGCGAAAGTGCCGGGGACTTCACGATGGACGTGGCGAAAACGAAAACCCCGGCTCGCTGCAGCGAAAGTCCCGGCACTTAGGCCTGCCCCAACCCTGATACACCCAGCCGTTCCGGGTATCAAATGAAGCCACGCTGTGAGAATAGTTCAGGCGCTCACGCCCTCCCAGTCACGTTCCAGTCACGCTCCCCGCGTATCCTCTCCCGCAGACACCAACCACACGTGCTTCCTGAAGAAGGAGGATCTCCTTTGAAACGTCATCGACTTTGGACACTTTCTGTGCTCACCTTCATCTGCGCTGCGAGGATCGGCCTGCTGGCGCTCCTAGCGAACGCATCATCGGCGGCGGCGCAGTCCTGTGCCGTGCCCGGTGGCTATGCCACACTCCAGGCCGCCGTGGACGATGCCAACTGCGCCGAGATCACGCTGGCTGCGGGGACATACTCCGAAAATGTGACCATCAACCGCAGCGTCTCCATTCGCGGTGCAGCGGAAGGACAGACGCTGGTCGACGGCGGCGGCGGACCGCGTCTTCGTGATCGCGGTACGCCACCGTGGTCATCGAAGACCTGTCCATCGCCAATGGGTTCGTCACCGCTTTGGCTGTTGGACGCGGCGGCGCTGGGCGGCGGCGTCTACAACCAGGGCGATCTGACGCTGCGGCGTGTCACCGTGCGCGACAACGTGGCGCAGGGCGGCAACGGCGCACAGGGGACGAGCGGCGGCACGGGCGGCACCGGCAGCACCGGCTCGGCCGGTACCGACGCCGATTGCAACGTCTTCGGCTGTGATCCTTCGTCTTCGGGCGGCACCGGCGGCACCGGCGGCAACGGCGGACCAGGCACCATCGGCAGTACCGGTGGGCCTGCCTTCGGCGCAGGGATCTTCAATGGCGGCGCGCTGGCGCTGGAAAGCGTGTCCGTGCGCGACAACGAAGCGCTTGGCGGTAAAGGCGGCACGGGCGGGACCGGTGGCAAGGGCGGCACAGGCGGTCGCGGCGGCGCCGGCGGCGACAGCGACTACTCGTTTTGCAACGTGGCCCAGGGCAGCAGCGGAGGGCGCGGTGGCACAGGTGGTCCTGGCGGCAGAGCGGGGCTGGGCGGCTACGGCGGTGCAGCCTACGGTGCGGGCATCGCCAACAGTGGCAGTCTTTCCATCGTCAACAGCACGCTGGCCGAAAATGTGACCACGCCCGGCAGCGGCGGCGAACCTGGCGCAGGCGGCCCTGGCGGAAATGGCGGCGCGGGCGGCAGCAGCGGATCCGCCGCGCCCACGTCGTTAAGCGGATGCGGCAGCACCAATCCCGGCCCGGCGCCGAGCAACGGCGCCACCGGCTATACCGGATCCCCCAACCGCGCCGGCGGCGCTGGCATGGCCGGCATCACCCAGGGCGGCGCGCTCTACAACACCGGCGTCGTCACGTTGACGGGCAGCACCGTCTACAGCAACAGCGCCGTCTACGGCGGCGCGATCATGAACGACGGCAGCGGCCGCGTCACCGTAGACGAAGGGACCGTCTTCGAGCGCAACCGCGCCATGGGCGGCGCTGGGCTACCAGGCGGCCTCACCGGCGCGGGCGGCGGTGGCGGCGGCTGTGCAGGCGTGGGCGGCGCCATCTACAACGGCGACGATGCCTACCTTTCGATCACGGCAAGCACGCTACGCTTCAACGAAGTTGTGGGCGGCGCGGGTGGACGCGGCTACAGCAATGGCGGCGAATTTGTCGGCGACGGTGGCCTCGGCGGTGGGACCACAGGCGGCTTCGGCGGCGTGGACGGCGGCGCCGGTGGCAACGGTGGCATCTTCAGCGGCGGCGGCGGCGGTAGTGGCTTCCGGGGCCGCCCGGGCGACGGCGGCGCAGGTGGATTGGGCGGTGGCGGCGGCGCAGCAGGCGGCAAGACCGATGGCGGCGTCGGCGGATCTGGCGGCGCGGGCGGTCTTGGCGGTGGGGCAGGTAGCATAGGAGACAGCAGCGGCGCAGGTGGTGGTGGCGGCGGCGCGGGTTTCGGCGGCGGCATTGCCAACCACGGCGAGCTAATCCTCTTCAACAGCACCGTCTACAGCAATACCGCAACCGGCGGCAGCGGCGGCATCAGCGCCTTCGGCAACCGTCGCGGCGGCAGTGGCCAGGGACTGGGCGGCGGCGTCTTCACCGAAGAGTCCGCCGTCATCGTCAACACCACTTTCAGCGACAATGCCGCGGACCAGGGTGCGGGCGTCTTCACTGCGGGCGGGGCCACCGTCATCCGCACCAGCACACTGACGAGCAATCGCGGCGCTGCGGCGTACAACTACGCAGGCAGCCTCACCACCGGCTACACCATCTTCGCCGCTAGCGTGGACAGCCCAGACTGTGTGGGGACGATCACTAGCGAAGGCTACAACCTGAGCAGCGACGATAGCTGCGGCTTTGCGGCGGGCAACAACTCGCTCGCCAACGCAGATGCCAAACTCGGCCCGCTTCAGGACAACGGTGGCGGTGTCCTCACCCACCTCCCGCTGGACGGCAGCGCGGCCATCGACGCCGGTCCTTCCTGCGCGGGGACGGATCCACGCGGCGTCCAACGCGCCCAATCGATGCTCCCAGACCAGGATCTGCTCAAAGACACCCAGGGCAACTACCTCTCGTTCATCACCCCGCCCAACATCTGCGACATCGGCGCGGTGGAGGTGACCAAGGCCGAAATGGCCGGTTACGTCTCGGTGTGGGCCAACCTTTTCAACTGGAACCAGACGCTGACGCCCATCGGCCATGCCTTCCGCACGGAAGAACTCACCCGCCCCGCCGAGGGCAAGATCACCACGCTGGACGACATCACCAAAGATTACCAGTCGTACAGCGACGGGCGTCTCTTCTACCGCTTCTGCGATAACCCCGACGGCCTGGTCAGCGGCGAACGCTGTGATCGGTGGACGAGCGGCGGCAACGGCAACAGCCTCAGCCAGTTCGCCTCGTGGGACGTTCACAACGTCCTGGCGCAGGCGCAGGCCAACTACGCCGCCATGATCGCCGCCGCCAACCCCACGGTGACGGTCTCCGTCGGCGGGCAGCAGATCACTGCGCCGCTGCACACCGTCGCCATCTCCGGCACCGTGGACACGGCACGCGAACTGGCCGCCATCCCCATGATCTACGGCGGCGAGTTCATGGTCGACGCCCTGCGTTACAACGTAGCACAACCCGGGCAGTCGGCGGCGGCGATTTTGAACAACGAGATCGCGCAGCTTCAAAAGGCGCAGCAGCAGTTCGGCTTTGCCGCTGCCGTCTTGCAGAAGACCGCAGCTGGCGCGGCAGGTGACGCGCTCACGCCCAAGGATCTGGAAACGCTGGCCATCGCTGCCGAGCGGCAGTCGTCGGCGCTGCTCGAAATTGCCCAACGTCAACGCCTGCTGGCCGAGGACGCCGCCGACACCGACGCCATCCTGGCGCTGCTGGCCGACGGCTACAGCGCGCTCTACGTGCAGGCCACCGCCTTCGCCGACGCCGTGGTGGACTTCGACAACCCATCCACGGAGACGGACGAGGCGCGGCAGATCTTCCTCGACTACGGCGGGCCGGATCTCGTCTCGAACCTGGGGCGCATCTTGCAGATGGCCGAATCGATCCGCGCCGCGGCCAACCCGCTGGGCTACGATCCTGGCTACGTGCCGCTGGCGTCCTACGAGGACCTGCACCAGCGCATGCTCACCACCGGCGGCGGCGGCATCCTCGTCGATCTCGACGGCAAAGAACAGGCGGCAGGGCAGGCGCAGCGCGACTTCGATCAGAACGGCCAGGTGTTGCAAGATCCCACCGGCGAACTCTATCAACTGCGCCAGAGCTACAACGATGAACTTTCCACGCTGTGCGGCAGCGCCAACGCGCCCACCTACCTGCCCTGCAACAGCGGCAAGATGGCCATCAACTACCAGGATCTCGAAGCCGCCAACGAAGCGGTGGCGTTGGCCTGGCAGCGGGCGGCGGCGATCCCCAAACTCATCGCCATCGAGGAAAACCGTTCAGCGCGGGTGATCTTGGAGATCCGCGGTGCGGCTACAGAGATCAACGCACTGCAGCTGTCCATTGCCAAGCTCGAAGGCTACCAGAAGATCACCACCGTGGCCGAAAGCGACAAGATCTACGACGATCCCAACAACGATCCCAGCAACCCCACCGGCGGCGCGTACTGGCTCGACTTCGGCAAGGACGCGTTCTCGTGCATCCTCAGCGGGGCGACGCTGGGCGCGCTGGGCGACGGCTGCCAGGGCAACATCGACAACATTTTCGACAACATCGGCACACTGGCCGGCATCGACACCGAGGACTACAAACTCGAAACCGTCACCGAGACGTGGAACCCGCAGGCCGAGGAGATCGCCAAGCTCGAAGGCATGCAGGATCTGCGCCGCGCCGAACGCAACGCCCGCATCGAAGGCGTCAACAGCGCGGCGGAAGTGCAACGCCTGCTGCTGCAACAGTCCGACCTGCTCATCGAGTACGAGATCGCGGTGGCGAAGCTCAACCGTGTCATCGCCGAGCGCAATCTGCTCATCGACCGCTACCGGTCGCTGCTCAGCCAACGTCAACGCGCCGAGAGCGATTACGTGGAGTTCATCAACAACCCGGCCTACCGCATCATCCGCGAGGACACTGCCCGAGAGGCCGATCTGGCGCTGAACCGGGCCAAGCACTACGCCTACCTTACGGCGCGGGCGCTGGACTACAAGCTGCTGGGCGCGCTCGATCCCAGCAACGGCTACCAGCCGCTGATCCCCTACGGCGATCTCTACCGGGCGCGCACCGCGCAGCACATCCGCGACTTCTTGCAAAAGTTGGACGACATCAACATCGCCCTGCCCAGCCCGCTGCGCGCCCCGCGCAACCTGTCCTACGCGCTGGACATACTGGGGCTGACCAACGAACGGCTCAACGGGCTGCTGCCGTACACCGTGGCCCCGTCCGCGGCCAACTGGCCCACGGACGTGGCCGGCTGTAGCGGTGTGATCAACGAAATCAGCACGCTGCGCACCTGTCTGCTCCAGCAAAACCTGCGCGGCATGGTCACCACCAACCGCGACGTCACCGGCGACAGCACTGGCACCACGCGGCTGCTGCTGCTCAACTTCCCCACGACGATGGAGCAGATCGATCCGTCGCGCATCCTGTGGAATCAGCGCATCGCGCCGGTGAACACCACCGATCCAGGCTGCGGCAGCGGTTGCCAGGGTGTGGGGATCAACCTGATCACCGAGCAGAGCAACTACCCGGGCAGCAGCGTACAGGTGCGGTTGACCCACAGCGGCGTCAGCAACTACCGTCGCCAGATCGGTCCGCGCCGCACCGACGTAGAGATCGTGCAGTACAACCCTGGCCCCACGGCGGTGATCGGCCAGAGCATCCCGCAGGGCTTCCCACAGGACGGCACCACCACGGCTGTGCTCAACGCCGACATCAACAACAGCGGCGGCTTCCCCATCGACTTCCTCAGCGGGTTGAGCGGCGCGGCCACCGACTGGCGCCTGGAGATCAACCTATCCGCGGGGACGGAGCGCAACCTACAACTGGCGCAGATCCGCGACATCGTCCTCGAAGTGGATATGCTCGCCTACCCCGTGCAGGGGACGGCGCGAGAGGTGGTCGAAACGTGGTCGGCTGGCCGTGTGGCGCTCTTCAACAGCGAGATCGACGCCGCCGAGGCGCAGCGCCGTCTGTCCTCGGTGCAGGCCGAACTCGACGCCATCCAGGCCGAGTTCCGCGCCGTGCCGATTGGCAGCGCCGACGCCGTCGCCCCGCGGTCTATCGCTGCCGACGAATCGGTGGACGGTCCGATCGGTGGGCTGTACGAGGGCAACTTCGCGCTGCGGTCTCCGGCCAACCTGGGCGCGATTGACCTGGGCTTCACCATCACCCGCACCAACGGCGCGCTGACGGCCTCGCTGTGTCCGTCCTGTACGCCGGTGGTGACGCAGCCGGTGGCGATGACGGGCAGTTTCGTGGAAAGCGGCGGCGTGGTCACGTCGTTCAGCCTGGCGTCGTCCGCCTTCACGCACGACGCCAACGGCCTGCCCGTGACACGCATCATCCGTCTCAGCGGCGATGTGAGCGAGGACGGCGACGTGCTGCAGGGGACGTACGAGGAAGAATTGCGCGGCCTGGGCGCGTCGCCCATCCTGGCGCAAGGACGCTTCATCGCCACGCGGCGCACGAACCAAGAGGTCAACATCGATGCACCGGGCAACGCGTCCCCGCAGGTGACCGGCGACACAGCCAAAACGGGCGCGGGTGAGTCTGTCCTCATCGACGTGCTCAGCAACGACAGCGATCCCGACGGCCAATCGTTGACCATCACCAGTGTCAGCACCCCGGCCCACGGTACAGCTCGCATCGAAGGAGCGCAGATCCGCTACACGCCCAACGCCGGCTTCAACGGGCAAGACAGCTTCATCTACACCGTCAGCGACGGCAACGGCGGCATCCGCAGCGCGAGTGTCCTCGTCGACGTGGGGCAGGTGGGCGGTGGTGTCACGGTCTACTTGCCGAATGTGGCGCACGGGAGTGTCACCGCGCGGGAGGTGGAACAAGCGCCGGTGGAGGCGGGGAAGGTCTATCTGCCGCAGGTGGGGAGGGAGTAGAGTGATGCGTGTTGCGAGAGGAGTTAGACACCCCCAATAGAGGGGATGTAAAAGCACATTAACAAGAGAACAACCATAGCCTTGGTCTGTGCCGAAAGCGAAGGCAATGGAGAGCAGGGAACCAAGGTGGCAACTGAATGCAAAAGGTGCCAGAACCATCAATGTGAATGGATGAGACGTGTCCGATCACATGATGAATGAGTTGTTCGGGCGAGAACTCGTATTCATCCTGTGCAAAACGGGCAAGCGCGCAAACAAGGTGGAACGCAGGAGAGCAGTGGCCAGGTGACATTGTAGCGCCTGGTCCCGTCGGTGCGGGTGAGGGTAGCGCAGGTGCACGGCGCTGTACCCCGTGACCGTCCGCTTGAGATTGTTGTCCCACACCGGTTGCAGGTATTCCGTTCTTGCATACGGCTTCGCTAACGGAAGATCATCAAAATCAGCATTCCCTTCTATCGGGTGCATAGCCTGGAATCGTCTGTAACGTTGCAGCCGGACATAGTTGAAGCGTTCCCAATCATACCGTTTCGTGTTCATAAAGCGAGACAACTGCCGCTGACTAAACGGTTCTTCAACCAACTCAGCCAGCAACTCATCTCGCTCCATCCCTTCTTGACTCGCTTCACCACCAAAGCGTTGGGCGATTCGTCTACCCGAATGGGCGTTGACCAACCGTCCCAGGCTCATGCCGAACATCATATCTCGTGCGGCATCCCTATCCTGACCATAGGTGATTTCGCTTTCCGACAATACACTCGCTACATCGAAGTACGTCCACACTTTCTGCCATGCCAATGCGCCCGCATATCGGGTCACCAGCGGCTTCTTCGTCTATGACTTCGACCTGGATCTCTCGCTCAAACGATGCTATGGTTGTTGTGGACATGAAGGGCCTCCTGTTCATGGTTTTGTTTTGTCGGCTTAACCACTCTACAGCGCCCTTCATGTCTTCTCTTGTTAACGTGCTTTCATTTCCACCCCAAGGGGGTGTCTAACTCCTCACGTAATGCGTAATGTCTTGTCGAGCAACTGGTTTCCCAATTGACAAGCATCATCTCTACACGATCTGCTACGCATCACGCATTACGCATTATTCTCCCCGGTTGCCCCTCACCCCACCAACCGCTACAATACATTTCCCAGTTTCTCCCCTCACCCATACCATTGGAGACAAATCATGGCGCAGAATGATGTACGCATGGACGCGGAACCGCTCAAGGCTTTCATCCAGGCTGTCTTCACCGCCGCGGATGCCCGCCGAAGACGCGGCGATGGAGGCCGATGTGTTGATCTGGGCCAACCTGCGCGGCATTGATTCCCACGGCGTGCTGCGGCTGGCCTGGTATCTGGAAATGCTCGAAAAAGGACAGATGAACGCCCGCCCCAACATCCGCACGATCAAGGAGACGCCCGCCGTCCTCTACCTGGATGCAGACAAAGCTGTGGGGCCGGTAGCGACGATCCCCGCCATGCGCCGCGTGATGGAAAAGGCGCGCAACGTGGGGATCGGCTGGGCTGTGCTGCGCAACATCACCCACCAGGGCGCGATGGCCTACTACGCCCAAATGGCCGCCCAGGCCGACATGATCGGCATGGCGATTGTGTGCAGCCCGCCCAACATGGCCCCGTTCGGCGCGAAGGCCGCCGGTCTGCATAACAGCCCGATTGCCATCGCCGCGCCTGCGGGCAAGCATCGCCCCCTGAGTTTGGACATGGCGACCAGTGTGGCGGCGGGCGGCAAGCTGTGGTTGGCGCAAGACAAGGGCGTTCCCTGGGAGAAGGCTGGGCGCTGGACGCAGCGGGCAACGCCCCACCGACGCCCACGCCGCCAGCATTCTGTTGCCCGCGGGTGGGCCGAAGGGATCGGGGCTGGCGTTGATGTTCCAGGCACTGACCAGCATCCTGGCCGGCAACCCGCTGATCACGCCGCGGCTCAACGACGGCGTCAACGTCCACAACCAGAACAGCGTGGTCGCGGCCATCGATATCGGCCTCTTCACCGATCCCGCCGACTTCAAGCAGGAAGTGGACGACACCATCGACGCCCTCAAGCGCCTGTTGCCCTGTGCAGACGTTGGCTTCGACGACGTCCTCATGCCGGGCGAACCCGAACGTTGCCCTCGACGAACGCAGCGCCAATGGCATCCCCCTGCCGCCGGGTACGCTGCAAAAACTGCGCGCTGCTTCGGTGCAGTTCGGGATCCCTCTGCCTAAGGGACTTTGATTCAAACAGAACTGGGATGGAGAGAGGGACACGGATTTCATGATTTTCAGGATGAGAGAAGCGCTTTGATGACTCTACTGCAAAAAGGTCGCTCAAGCGCAAAAGTCCGACTTCTCTTAGGAGAGGAGCAACCGCAAATCACACAGAAGTCGGACTTTTCGCAGTGGAGTCTTTGATACAACGCGGATGAAGCGGATTGGGCGGATGCTAGCTGATTTTCGTTCCATTTCTGGCTCTGGAATCCGCTTCATTCATGTTATTTCCACGATTTCTAGAAAACTCCCGTCCAAGTAATCCTGAAATCCGTGTCCCTCCTCTCTTTTTCGCTCCATGTCCATTGTCCAGCTATTGACCTAAGTAATCCACGTAGGGAGTGTGTTGTGACCGAACAAATCGACGTTGTGAAGTTGACCCAGGAAGTGGTGGCGATGCCGTCGGAGAGCCAGCGGTCGAACGCCGAGATCTCCGATTATCTGGCCTTTGCGCTGGACAAGATCGGCTTCGAGGTGGAGCGGCTGGCCTTTTTCGACGAGAACGAAGAGGAAAAGGTGACGGTTGTGGCGAAGAAGGGCGACGGCCCCGGCGGGCTGTGTCTCTTCTCGCATTCCGACACCGTCCCCGGCGGTGAGGGCTGGGAACCGCTGGATGCGCGGCTAGAGGGCGGCAAGCTCTACGGACGCGGCAGTTGCGACATGAAGGGTCCACTGGCGGCGACGATGGCGGCGGCGGCTCGCTTCCGCGCCGATGAACTCAATCGTCCGCTTTTTATCGCCGTCACCTCGGACGAGGAACAGGGTTACCACGGGGCGCGGCTGATGTTGAAGGAGTCGCAGTTGTTCCACGCCGGGTGGCCCGAATTCGGCGTGGTGGCCGAACCCACGCAGATGATCCCCGTCTACGCGCACAAGGGCGGCGCCCGCATCCGGGTGACGGCGCACGGTGTGGCTGCACACACCAGCACGGACAAAGGCGTGTCGGCCAATTTCCTCATCGCGCCCTTCCTGGCCGAGATGGCCGAACTGGCCCAACGCTTCCGTCAGGACGAGTACTTCATGAACCACGAGTTCGAGCCGCCCACCAACGCCTTCAACCTCACCATCGACGACTTCGGCACCAAGGCCAACGTCACCGCTGAGCGGACAGAGGCGATCCTCGGCTTGCGCGCCATGCCCAACGCCCACTTCGACGAAGCCGTGCAACTCGTCGTCGACCACGCCCGCGCCCACAACCTCGACGTGGACGTCTACAAGATGACCCACTTTGCCGTTTCGCCGGATTCGCCTATCGTGCAAGCCGCCTGCCGCGCCGCTGGCGTCGAGCGCGCCATCACCGTCCCCTTCGGCACCGAGGCGATTTTGTACAAAGAACACATGCAGTGTGTTGTCCTTGGGCCGGGGAATATCGAACAGGCCCACACCATCGGCGAGTGGATCGACGTGGCGCAGTTGGAGCAGGCGGTGGATGTCTACGCGCGGATGATTGAGGAAATCTGCAGAAATCGTCAATCGTAAATCATCCCCACACTGCCCCAATCACCCCCCAAAACAGCGGAATCCCCAACGCGATGTTGAAGGGAAAGGTGACGCCGAGGGAAAGCAGCTCGAAGAGGCCGGGGTTGGCTTCGGGGACGGCCTGCCGCATGGCCGCGGGGACGACGATGTACGAGGCGCTGGCGCAGAGCAGCGTGAACAGCAGCGCGTCGCCGGGGATCATGCCCAGAGCGCGGGCGAGTGCGATGCCGATCAGCCCGTTGACGATGGGCGCGGTGATCCCCCAGATCACCAACGGCGGGCCGACCTTGCGCAGCAGCTCCAGTTTGCGCGCCGCCATCATGCCCACGTCCAACAAAAAGAGCAGTACGATCCCCTTGAAGATGCCTACCATGAACGGCTCCAGATCTTTCCCCGCGCTAGGACCGGTGATGAAGCCGATCACCAGACTGCCCAGCAGCAACAGACCGGTGCCGTTCAAAAACGACTCGTGCAGCAAGGCCCCCACGCCAGGACGCTTCTGGCCGGTGTTGGGCGCGAAAAAACGCACCAGCAAGATCCCCATGATCACAGCGGGTGATTCCATCAGCGACATGATCGCCACCATGTAGCCCCCTGATTCCACCCCCAACTGTGACAGGAATTCTGTCCCCACAATAAAGGTGACAATGCTGATCGAACCATAAGTGGCCGCCATCGCCGCCGCATCGTAGACGCTCAAAATCCGTCGCAAGACGAAAAACGCATAGAAGGGCACGACCAGTGCCATCACCATCGCAGCCAGAATGTAGACCAGGACATCGGTGCTCAACCCGGCCAGCGCTAGCTTTTTCGCCGCCGGTGTAGCCGATGGCAATGAGCAGATAGGTCGAGAAGAATTTTGGCAGCGGATAGGGGAGTTCAGATCCGATTTAACGAGGACTGAGAGGAAGCCCAGAAAAAAGAACAACGCCGCCGGGCTGAGGATGTTGTTGAGAACCGTGTTCCAATCCATGCGGTGAGACTCCCAGTGTGAAGGCTATTCAGAAAGATTTGAACGAATGGCTGTATGTGAGTAATACGCGGAGAGAGCACGCCCTCGTGCGGCGCTTGCCAGGTAGACCCGCACGAGGGCGTGCTCTCTCCGCATCATTTCGTAGACTAATGATCTACTCGCTGGTTTCCCCACCAACAGCGCGTTGGCCGGGCCAATCAACTGCAAGGATGGATGATAGAACTCCACGAGACGGTAGGCTTGCAGGTCCTCGTCGCTGGTGCGTTCCATCACACGCAGCAGGTGCTGCATCGTGTCGGCCACGTAGAGACCGGCGGCGGCGTAGTACGAGATGATGCCATGACGCACCGCCTCATCGCGATAGAAGAAATCGCGTTCATGTGCCGACAGGACAACTCCGCGCCGGGCGGCGCGTACATCACAATCGCCGAAACGTTGACCGGCACACGGCCGCAAGCAGATTGGTGAATCAGTGATCGGGCAGCACCAGCACCTTCGTCTGCGGATTCAGATCGAGGACAGGCCAGATCTCCTCCCACAGCACATGCTCACCGTCGCCCAGATCCAGTCCCGGCGCGGCGGATTCGGGCTGTGTCCCCACGAAAAAGCCGTTCCCCGAGACGTAGAGAAAGAGCGTGCGGATCATACGCGTGGACACGTTTGCCAATCGATCTCAGGAAGTTCAGCAGGATCGTGCGATCCAACTGTCCTTCAGGCTCACGATCTGGCTGGGATCGAGACCGCGGTGACGCAACACGTTGTACATCAGCCCCAAATCATGGTGCATCGACTGATTGCCCGGCTGCGGCGCTAACCGATGAGCACGGCAAGTTGATCGTGGTTGGGTGCGAGCATGGGAAACTCCAAGAAACGATGATGGGATGATGAGATGATGGGATTGACATCACGCCATCATCTCATCATCCCATCATCTCACTTTTCGGCCAAATCGACTCCATCGCCGCCACGATCCGGTCTGTCAGTGCGTCGACATCGGGGTTGATCACTTGGCGCTCGGGGTTGGCGTCGTACCAGGCGATGACATCTTGGATGCCGTGGGCGAAGGGGGGTGGTGCAGACGAAGTCGGGGACGAGGCGCTTGACTTTGCTGTTGTCGAAGATGACGCTGTGCGCCTTGTCGCCCAGCAGACCCGCATCCATGTTGGCGTCAAAGGCGGCGATCAGGTCCGACGGCACGTGGACGATCTGCGCTTCGACACCGGCGGCCTTGGCCACCAGTTCGTAGATCTGATTCCACGTGAGCAGTTCGTCGGAGGTGATGTGGAAAACGTCACCGATGGCGTGGGGTTCCCCAGCAGGCCCACGAAACCCTTGGCGAAGTCGCTGTTGTGCGTCATCACCCACAACGATGTGCCGTCCCCATGCACGAAGACCTTCTTGCCCTGCCTCATGCGCGCCACCGTCGTCCAGCCGCCCGAGATGGGCAGCAACGTGTGATCGTAGGTGTGCGACGGGCGCACGATGGTGGCGGGGAAGCCGTCCTCGCGGTAGGCGCGGGTGAGCAGGTCTTCGCAGGCGATTTTGTTGCGGGAATAAAGCCACTCGGGATTGCGCAGCGGCGTCGACTCGGTAATGGGCAGCGCCGCCGGTGGCGTCTGATAGGCCGACGCCGAGCTAATAAAGACGTACTGTCCGGTGCGGCCGCGGAAGAGATCGATGTCGGCCTGCACCTGCTCCGGCGTAAGCGCGATCCAGTTGACCACGGCATCGAAGGTGTGATCGCCCAGCGCCGCCCGCGCCGAAGCGCGTCACGGATGTCGCCGGTGAGCACCTTCGCCCCTCGGGCACAGCCCGATGGCTTTGTCCACGGTTGAGCAGGTACAGATCGATGCCCCGTTGCAGCGCCAGCCGCGAACAGGCCGAGCTGATGATGCCGGTGCCGCCGATGAAGAGAACTTTCATATTTTTTCTCCTAGTGGATTGAGATTGAGCGATTGGGGGATTAAGCGATTGGAGATCGTCTACACGATCTGAAATCTCCTAATCGCCCAATCGCCTAATCTCCAACTTTTTCAGAATGTATGCCCCTACCGCGCAACCGTACCCTTTAGCGGCGGTTGCTCCGTCGGCCCGAAGTTGACGTTCTGCTTGAACGTCACGGTGACTTCGTCGCCCTGGAATTGGACGTCGACGGTGAGGCTGAAGGGGGTTTCGATGAAGTAGAGTTTCAGCGTGTGGACGTCTTCGCCGGTCCACGCGGCGGATGCGGCGACGCGCTGTTCGCCGCGTCCGTTCATGGTGGTGACGCCGAAACGCTGCTCGCCATGTCCACACACAATGCGGTGATCGCCCAGGTCGTTGCTCAGGTGGAAGATGGTCTCGTCCACGCCGAAGGCGAGCGAAAGGGTCGAGATCTTGGCTTCGTTGTCTTCGATGCGGTAGACCTTGCCGGAGACTTGATCAGCCAACGGTGAGGACGCGTCACCGGCCTGCACGGGCAACGACAGCGACGTAAGTTTGTCCACCAGCGTTTGATGCGTTGCCTCGTCCGCTGGCGCTGGATCGCCGCTGAGCGCGGGCAGCAGATGTTTCCACACCAGATCGAGGACGGCCTGCATGTCGCCCACGCCCGACGTGATAGCGAGGACGGCGTCCTGTTCGGGCATCACGATGCAGTATTGGCCGAATGCGCCGTCGCCGCGATAGGCGTTGTGGCGGCAGCGCCAGAACTGGTAGCCGTAACCCTGCGTCCAGTCGGGGTTGCCGTCGCCGCTGTTGTCGCTCTGGAACTTGGTGGCTTCTGCAATCCACGCCGAGGGGACAAGCTGACGCCCCTGCCATTCGCCCTGCTGCAAATACATCTGTCCGAAGCGGGCGATGTCCTCGGTGGTAACGTTGAGGCCGAAACCGCCGGTGTTGATGCCACGTGGGCAGCTTTCCCAGAAAGGATTTTCGATCCCCAGCGGTTCAAACAGGCGCGGGGTGAGGTACTCGGTGAGCGTCTGGCCGGTCAACTTCTGCACGATGGCCGAGAGCATGTAGGTGGCGCCGGTGTTGTAGAGGAAGTGTGTGCCAGGCTCGTGGGTCACCGGCTGCGCCAGGAAAGCGGCCACCCAGTTGCCGTCCTCGCGCTGCCAGAGCGCGCCGGTGGTGTCTTCGCTGTGGCCGGTGTTCATAGAGAGCAGGTGGTGTACCGTCATCGCCGCCATGTGCTCGTTGACTTCGGCGGGCAGGTCGTCGGGGAAGAACGAGATCACCTTGTCCTCGACGCTGAGCAGCCCTTCGTCCACCGCCAGCCCCACCGCCGTGGACGTGAAACTCTTGCTCAACGAGAACAGCATGTGCGGCAGTTCGGGCGCGTAGGGCGACCACCACCCTTCGCCGATCACCGCGCCGTGACGCAACAACATGAAGCTGTGCAGATGCTCAATCGTCTGATCCACGGCCTGCACAAAGTCGAGGATCGCTGCCGACGGCACACCTTGCGCCTCCGGCGTGCTGCGCTGCAACGCAGTGGACAATTCAACGGTCATGCGCAACGCTCCAATCTGTGGGGAAACGAGAGGAAACAACCGATATCGTCAATCGTACACCTTTTGAAGAGGATGGGCGAATCGAGGGGATGTCATCTTTGCGCAGATCGCGAGGATGAGGTTAGATCGTAGACTTTGCAGAAGCGATGATGGGATGATGCGATGATCCCGTCGAGCTTCCTGCCGCCGGATCAACATGCTTGCCGGTTCGTCCGTCGTCGAATTCTATTATCTCATCATCGCATAATCCCATCATCTAATCATCATGTTTGTCCTCCGAGAACACCAACAATACGCCGTATCCGCAGCGCTGAGCAAACCCGCCGGCGGCACGTTGACCGCTGTGATCCCGCCTGGCGGCGGCAAGACGATCCTGGCGCTGGCGGTGCTGGACGCGCTGCACAAGGCAGGCCGCATCGACGCCGCGATTGTCTTCACGCCGCGGCTGGGGTTGTGTTCGCAGTTCGAGTTGGACTGGAAGAGCGTGCGTGATTTCTTCCAACCCAACGCCCTGAACGAAATCGTGCATCGCGAGAACGCATCCATCGACAGCCTGCGCTCGTTCGGCTACGTCACCAGTTACCAGTCGCTCACGGCGGATTCGATTGTGCATCGTCGCTTTGCCCGTCGCCGCGCCGGGCGGCTGGCGATTGTGTGCGACGAAGCCCACTACCTGGGGCAGAAGCTCTACGGCAGCGGCGAGACCACCGAAGCGGCCAAGGTGCTGGCCAACATCGGCAAGTACGCCGCTTTCAAGCTGGTGATGACCGGCACGCCCTACCGATCCGACGAGAACCCCATCGTCTTCGCCGAGTACGACGACGACGGCAACATCCGCGCCGACGTCAAGATCACCTACAGCGACGGTGTGGCCCAGGGCTTCCTACGCCCGTTCGACGCCATCCTCTTTGACGGGACGCTCTACCAGACGCGCCGACGTCAACGCGACGGTGCGTCGTACTACTCGCGCGAAGCAGTGGATCTGCGCTTCACCGCCCAACAGTTGACCAAAGTCGCCACCGATCCACAGTTCTGGCAGGTGGCGGCGCGCCACGCCTTCGAGAAGGTGAAAGAACTCCAAGAACTCTGGCCGCGCTACTGCGGCATCGCCGGCTGTGCCACCCAGGACCACGCCCGCGAGGTGATGGCCTACCTGGAGTCGTTGGGCGCACGCTGTCTGCTTGCCGTCTCCGACGACAGCAACGCGCACGAGAACCTACGTCTCTTCAAGCGCGGCGGCTGGGATATGCTGGTGACGGTGGGCATGGCCCATGTCGGCTACGACTACAAACCCATCGCCGTGGCCGCCGTCCTCAACGGCGTGCGCGAGTACAACTGGCTGGATCAGTTCACCATGCGCGCCGGGCGCGTTGTGCCTGGGCGTCCACGCGCGGAGCAGACGGCGTGGGTCTACGGCCTGAACGACCGCGCCATGCGTCAATACGTCAACGCCAAGCGGCGCGAGGCCGAGCGCGCCGTCAAAATGCGCGCTGATGAGGAAGATCCTACCCAGGGCAGCAACCTGGGCGGCGGCGGCCTGGGGCCACAGTTGCTCTACAACGGCGTCGAACTGGAAGGCATCTCCGGTATCGGCTTCGACCACAACGGCTACCTGGCCGAGTTGGAAGAGGAAGACGACGAATTCGCCCACCTCACCGACAAGGAAAAACGTGAAGCGCTGCGCCGTCGTCGCCAGGGATTGGCGAACCAATACGCCGCCAAACTCTACGGCAGCGTCAACGGCGAGACGATCCGCAAGGCCAACGGCCTGCTCATCGCCCGCTACGGCAAATCCGTCAACCAATGTACGCCCGAAGAACTGGCCGAGCAGATCGTCTGGCTAGAAAACGAACTGGGGCTGAATGCAGAATCAGTGCAGGTTCAAGAGGATACGTACGAGGAAGAGCCGTTTTTTGTGCAGCAGGGGCTTTTTGGAGATGATGAGATGATGGGATGATGGGGATGATGCGAGATCCCTCATCATCCCATCATCTTCATCATCCCATCTTCACCCCGTAAACATCCACCGCATTCCGCCACAAGTACCTCTCAACGCCTCCTCCCCTTCTCCGCGAAATACGCTTGTACCACGTTCAGGTAATCGGCATAGGATCGTCCGCTGCGGTCGCTGACGGGCCAGTTGCTGCCGTAGATCAGCTTGTCCGCGCCGAAAGTGCGCCAGAGGACGTCGAGAGTGGGGCGGTAGAAATCGAGCGCGGCAGGGGCGGGGCTGACGGTACTCTGCTCCATCATCGCCGAAAGTTTCATATAGACGTTGGGCAGTTCGGCGGCGCGTTGATAGCGATCCTGCCAGCCGGGGCTGATGGGGTTGCCGTCTACGGGCATGTGGAGGATGTGGTTGATCACGATGCGCAGATCGGGGATGCGCTGCGCCATGTCGAGGACGGCGTCCAGGTGATCGGCTTGGATCAGCACGTCGAGGGCCAGGTTGTGATCGGCCAACAGTTTGAGATCGGCGAGGAAACTGCCCTGCTCGATCTGGGCGAAACGTTGTCCGCCGCAACGGATGCCGCGGAATAGCGGATTGGCGACGAAGCGCGCCAACTCCGCGCCGAACTCGGGGCGATTGGGCACGATGTTGCCCACCAACCCCACGATGAATGGATCGTCCGCGGCCAGATCGAGGATCCACTGATTGTCTTCGAGCCAGGAGCTGGCCTCCACCACCACCGTACCCGTGACGCCGAGGGGCGCGGCCAGATCCTTGAGGTGTCCTGGCAGCACGGGGCGGTAGAGAAGCGTGTTGTCCTTGGGTGGCCAGGGTACGCCCTGCGGGCGGTTGGGATCGTAGAAATGGGTGTGGGTGTCGAGGATCATTATTTCCACTTTCGTTGAGTGGTGAAGTTGAATGTTGTATACTGTCCCCTCTTCCCCGATTATCACACACAACGCTAACACACCCCTAATGCACATAAAACGGACCCGTGGCATACTGAAAAAGATCCAAACAACAAACAAATGACGCTGCCCAGCAGCGATCTTATTTCGTGGACCTATCCACCGAGAGGCCGATTCATGAGCTTTTACGATCCATTTCAGCGATACCCACGGGGACAGCGTCCTGTTCAGCGGCGTGCGGCGGCCTACGAGCAACAGCAGGCACAGGATCCGCAGCGACGCCCGCCCACGATCGAGGATTACTATCAACTGGCGCAGGCGTATGAATCTTTGCAACAATCGCACGAGGAACAGACGAAGCAGCTCAGCACCGTGCAGGAAGCCCTGCGCGAGCAGACCAAAACCGCCATCGACTTGAAGGAAGAAGTTCGCTCGCTGGAACAGACGCTTGCCCACACCCAGGCCGAGTTGAACGAGTTGAGCAGCCGTGATCAGCAGTCCGCGGGCGAGTGGGAAGAACGCTACCTGCGCTTACAGGCCGAAACCGAGAACTACCGCCGACGGCTGGAGCAGCGCAGCGCCGCCGACGTAGCACAGCAGCGCAACCGCATCCTCGAGGACATGCTTTCGTTGGCCGATCACCTGGAAATGGCGATCCAGCATCTGGATCGCGGCGATGTCGACAGCGGCGGCTTCCGTCAAAATCTCGAAGCCACACTGCGCGCCTTCTTGGAAACGTTGAAGAAACATGGCGTGCAGCCGATTGAACCACTGGGCGAGCCGTTTGATCCGCAGATCCACGAGGCGCTAGGACACATGTCCTCGCCCGACGTGCCCGAGGATCACGTGGCCGCGGTGGTGCGCACCGGCTACCAGGTAGACGATCAACTGCTGCGACCGGCGCGTGTGATGGTAAGCAGCGGACCTGCACAGTGATAATTTTGGGCTTCGTCCGCAAAATCACAGCAGATTATGGACAACAGCTCGTGAAACCCAAAGTGATCTCTGCGCACTGTATTTTGCGGCGACGACAAAAGTGAGGTGGCGAAATGGCAGGACAAACAACTATGGACTATAAAGACTATTACAAAGTTTTGGGCGTCAGCAAGAGCGCCGACGAAAGCGAAATCAAGAAGGCGTACCGCAAACTGGCCCGCCAGTATCACCCCGATGTGAATCCTGGCGACAAGCAGGCTGAGCAGCGCTTTAAGGAAATCAGCGAAGCCTACGCCGTGCTTTCCGATGCCGACAAGCGCAAGAAATATGACCGCTTCGGCGCGCAGTGGCAGCAGTACGAACGCGCCGGCGTCAACCCCGATGACATTGGCGGCGGCTTTGGTGGCTTTGGCGGTGGTGGTTTCGGCGGCAACGGTGGCTACTCGCGCAGCATGTCGCCCGAGGAATTCAACCAGATGTTCGGCGGCGGCAATGCCGGCGGCTTCTCCGACTTCTTCGAGTCGCTTTTCGGCGGCGGCGCACCCGGCACGCGCACCCGCGGCGCACAGGGAACGCCCTTCGAGGGCTTCAACGCCCGTCAACGCCGAGGACAGGACATGGAGACGCCGGTCACCATCACGTTGGAAGAAGCGCTACACGGCGCCAAGCGCATGCTCCAGCGCGAGAATGGACGCCGCCTGGAAGTGAGCATCCCCGCAGGTGTCAAAACAGGATCGCGTGTGCGCGTTTCCGGCGAAGGATCACCCGGCATGGGTGGCCAGACCGGCGACCTCTACCTCGTGGTCGAGGTGACGCCGCACAGCCGCTTCCGCCGCGATGAGGACGATCTCACCGTCGAAGTTGAGGTGGATCTGTACACGGCGCTGCTGGGCGGTGAAGTGCAAGTGCCTACGCTGGAGCGCCCCGTCATGCTCACCCTGCCTGCGGGGACACAAAACGGCAAGCGCTTCCGCCTGCGCAAGCTGGGCATGCCCAATCTGCGCAATTCCGCACAGCGCGGCGATCTCTACGCCGAGATCAAGGTGATGCTGCCTGAGAACCTGAGCAGCGAAGAGAAGCAACTCGTCGAGCGCTTACGCTCATTGCGAAAGCAGTAGATTGTCAATATGATATTGCAGTAAAAAAGCGCCCCCTGGAACACCAGGGGGCGCTTCTGCATCAATCTCCTAATCTCCCAATCGCTCCATCTCCTTCAAACAACCGAGTTTGGCGACTTTGTGCCGGCGAAGCTCATGGCAACGCTCAATCGTGATGATGACTGTCTTTGATCTCGATCTCACGCCAGGATGCGGCCGTCGCTCTTCTTGTAACCTTCAACTTCCACCTTCATCCACGGCGAACTCATCGCGGTCGCCTTTGAGGCGGGTCTTTTCGGTGACAATGACCGTTGTCTCGTCTACCAGCCATTCACCACGCAGGCCCTCGTCGGGCAGATCGCGGATGTAGCCTTTGAATTCGACGTAGCGGTTGTGATCGTCGTCATCGTCGTCATGATGATCGTGGTGCGCGCCGCGCAGCACAACCACCTTCACCGCGGTGTACGGGCCGCCATCGTGGCGATCTCGTTTCTTCAAGATTTCCACGCGCACCCTGGCGCCTTCTTCGACAAAGCCCTTGTGCTCGTGGATGACGGTGGACGGGGTCACCACGATGGTCTTGCGCCCCACCTGCCATTCGCCGAACATACCGTCTGCCGGGAGTTGCTTGATTGTACCCACGAAGTGACGGGTGTCATGATGGTCGTAATCGTCGTCGTCTTCCTGCTCACCTTCGATGAGGAAGGCGTAGAGCATGTCTTCGTCTTCGTTGTAGTTGGCCTTCACCTCAACCGGCTGGCCGACGGTGGGATCGTCTTCGAGCTTGACGTTCTCGGCTAGTTTCAAGGTGATGCCGCTGACTACCACTTCTTGGTCGTTGAGGCTGTCTAGGATGCCTTCGAGCTTGTGATAGCGGCGACTTTCGGTTGCCCTGAACTCGCCGGCCACGATGCCGCCGCTGCCGTCGGCAGTGCCTTCGACTTTGACCCAGGCGCCGGGGATCAGATCGCTGACGTGATAGCGCACCTCAGTCTGATCGTTGACCGTGACCATGATGCCACTGATGTTCCACTGGCCGATGTTGCCATTTTCAGGGCGATCAACCACGACGCCTTTCAATTCGATGGGGCTGGTGTCGTCTTCGTTGTCGTCGTCATCATCGGGCGGTGCGGTGGCGCTACTGACTTGCAGGGCAAGTAACGATCCATCCGTCTGCACCGCTGCCGCCACCTTGACACGGTCGCCCACGGCCAGGTCGCCAACGATCAGGGTGGTTGTGGTGCGACCCAAATCGATGCCGCTCACGGTGATCGCCGCGTCTTCCAGGGCTTGCAGCGGACCTTCGAGCAGCACGAAAGGCTGTTGGGGCAGCACTTTGATGCGTTCCGCGTCCAGCCCGCCGGCGCCGTCGGGGATACCTTCGACGCGCGCCCAGTTGTCTTCGTTCACAGGTTCCTGGCGCTGGTTGATGGGCGGAATCGTGCCGTTCCCACCGTCGATGTTCACCGTTATGCCGGCAACCACCCACTGCGTGTCACTTGTGCTGTCGATTGGGCCAACCAGAATCGTGAGCAATTCGGGCTGCGGCGGCACTGTCGACTGCGCCACACTGGCGGACGCCGTATCGGGCGCGAGCCGCGCCCCAAGCAGAACCACAACGGCTATGCCCAACCATACGGCCAACTTGCGCCAGGCGATGGATGCTACCCGCCGGTCGCGTGCATTTGGTTTGAGTTGTGTATTCATAAATGATTAAGAATCCTTGACTATCGGCTGACGAAGGGGAGGAAGAATGTACCGGATGCGCTGAGATCACACGCTGTCATCGACATGTCATCCACGAAGAAATCGGTGGACAATGTGGCGTCGGTGCGGCCCTGCAGGCGTAGTTGCACCGTCTGGCCGGCAAACTCGGTGAGGTCGATGGTTGTCTGTTGCCAGCTATAGCCGGCGCTGCGGTCACTGGCGGCAAAGAGGACGCGTAGCGGCGCGCCGTTGGCATCGGCCAACTGCACGCTGAAACCGTCCCAGCCGTTGCTGTTCTCTTCAGAGTTGATCAACCACCAGAAGCGCAGTGTTGTCTGGTGATTGGCGGGCAGAGAGAGCGTCTGGCTCAGAGCGTCCTCAGCACCGTTGACGCCTGCCAGATAGGCGGCGCTCTGTCCACTACGGGCTTGGTAATTGCTGAACAGGTTGTAATCGCCATTGGTCTGTACACTCCAACCGTCGGCGGTCTCCATGTTGCCGTTGACAAGCAATTCTTGGCAACTGTTTGCCTCCGCCATTACCGGACCAACGGCGACGACGGCGAAGATCATTGCCGCTGTCAGGATGATGGCAGCGGCCTGTGCGCGTCTGGCACGTGGCCACGTGACGAACATCGATAGCATAATGCGATGCCTCCTAGAAAGTGGATGAATGGATCTCGCCAGGCGGTGTTCATGTGCTGCGAGATCTGTTCGGAACGACAAACTACATGGGCGTAACCGCCCTCTCTACAAAAGAGTAAAATCTTGCTTGAATGAATACATATTTCTGCCGTACGCAAAGACTACGGATGGTCTACTCATAAGCAAACTATCGTCTAATCGATTGTTGAGGGGGAAATCAGCAGTTGTAGGCGAGCCGTCTGGCATGCAACGCGCCGACTGCCGCTACTGCGCATGTAGGATAGGGAGGAAGACAGGAATGGGATCGCCCAGCGTCCCGTGAGCGGTGAGGAGTCCGCCGATTGTTCCGGTGTATTCAGGGTTTGTGGCGTTGAGATCGAGCGCGCTGTCGATCAACTGTTGGTAGATCTCGGCGGCGCTCAACTGCGGATCGTTGGCATCCACCAATGCCGCGACCCCGCTCACGAACGACGTCGCCATCGAAGTGCCGCTCCAACTGGCAAAGCCGTTGCCCTGTGGCCCCACGATGGTGGAGGTGATGCCTACGCCCGGGGCGGCGATGTCGACCCATTCGCTGTAGTTGGCGAAGTCGGCCTTGTGATTTTCGGCGTCCACCGCAGTGACAGCCAGAACGTTGGGGTAGGCCGCTGGGTATTGGGCGCTGCCGCCGTTTTCGTTGCCGGCGGCAGCGACAATCACCACGCCCTGGGCAACGGCGCTGTCGATAGCGTCGCGCAACACCGCAGAATCGTAGGGCGAGCCAAGGCTCAGATTGACGACATCGGCTCCATGCTGCACGGCCCATTCGATGGCGTAGGCCAGAACGAAGATCTCGCCGCGCCCATCGCCATCGAGGACACGCACCGGCAGGATCGTGCTGTTGGGCGCAATGTGCGTGATGACGCCGGCCACATGTGTCCCATGCCCCCATGCGGCGCCGTCGTTCACCTCGTTGGCGTCGTCGTCATCGTCCACAAGATCGATGCCGGGGGCCAGTTGATTGAGAAGCTGTGGGTGATCCAGGCTGACGCCCGTGTCGAGCACAGCCACGGTGACGCCGTTGCCACGGTGAACCGATTGCACCGGCGGCAGTTCGATCTGGGCATAGGCGCTCTGGTTGACAAAACCCTCTGGATCGACGCCGCCCCATTTCCAGATCTGGTATGGATCGGCCACTGGCACGCCGGCCACGTAATTGAGTTCCGCCCACACCACATGCTCGTCGCGCTGCAAATGATTCAAGATCGCCTGCTCGCTTGCTGCGGTGTCGCTACCGACCAGCAGGTAGATGTTGGCGCTTTCCAGCACCCGATCCTGTACTTCGAGATCGTAGTTCTCGGCCAGTTCATCCGCCGAAATAGCGCCATCCAGGCGAACGATCACCTGATTGGCGCGGAACTCGTCGCTGCGCAGTTTGGTGGCCACAATGCTGCCATCGCCTACTGTTATGCCTGCCACTTCCGCCCATTGGCCAACCAACGGCAGGGGAGGCGGATCTTCGTGTTCGCGGTGACCTGAACCAGCCAATCTCTGCCCTTGCCGTCACGCAGTTGCCACTCGCCCAGCCCATCGACATCACCCGGCGCGGCCACAACCCAACCTTTGACGGTGATCGACTCAGGATCGTTTTCGCTGTGTACGTTGGCGGGCCTCGGCGTAGCGGGGGCGGCAAATAACACTGCCTCGCCACCGAAGCTGATCAACATAGACAGCGCAAGGCCGATTGCTGTGAAGATGGGCAGAAGGAAGCGGACACGTGTGGGGCGGCCGAGGTAAGGGAGACGTGTCGCATGAAGATTTATCCATTGTTATAGTTCGACTGCATAGATCGATGATCGCAGTGAGGTTGGACGTAGTACAGAGTGGCGCAAATGAGTCGCCGTATTCAGTTGAACGCGGAGTGAGCACGCCCACGTGCGGGTCTGCACGGTAAGCGCCGCACGTGGGCGTGCTCACTCCGCAGGATTCCATGGACTCTTTTCGGCCACCTTGTATTAGGCGCCGATGCTGAGAAACGAGGCCCAGTAGTAGGCGTGATCACCCCGTTCGATGAAGTGACACTGGGCGGCGCGTAGCGCGGCGGCAGGCGTTGCGCCGCTGGTCAACTCGGCGTAGAAGACAGACATCAGTTCGACTGCCCGTGCATCGTGTACATTCCACAGGCTCACCACCAGATCCTGCGCGCCTGCGCCCAGGAAGCCGCGGGCCAGCCCGATCACCTCGTCGCCGCCGCGAATGTCACCGCTGCCGCTGTCACAGGCGCTGAGAACGACGAGTCGAGCCGCCAATCGTAGGCGGTAGATGGCGCGTACGTCGATCCAGCCGTCGTCCAATTTTAGCGACGAGAAAAACGGATTGTCCGGGCGGAAGAGGCCGTGTGTAGCAATGTGCAGCACATCGGCCCCGGCTGCGGCGCGGTCGAGTCCCGTCTGATTGGCTGCCTCGTCGAGATAAAGCTGGTGCTGGTCGAATGCCTGCGCCGCCAGTTCAACTTCTCGTTTGGCCTGCGGAATCGCCGGATCGTTGATGGCCAATCCTGCAAACGAATCATAAGGGATAGCGTAGCGATCCTGATGATCATAGTGTACTGTAACACTGGCGCTGGGCGCGTAACTGCACGTAAAGTATTCGATTAGATGGCGTTCACCGTCCCATAAGGCGTGGAAGGGGAGCAGATGTAGCGGCCCGTAGGGGACGAGCAACAGGCGCGGCGCGTGCAGGTCACCGCGTAGCGGCGCCAACAGGAGATCATGCAACTTGTGCAGCGCGTCTTGCAGGGCCGCGGTAAGCCGGTGTCGATGACGGGCGAGGTAGGCTTCGTCAAGTTCGGCGCGCCCTAGCTGAAAGCGCAATTCGCGCTGGGCCGCCGCCAACTGCGCCGGTGAGCACAGGTGACGGTAGAGCCGCGCCTGTTGCTGATCGACGAGAAAGGCCAACACTTCGCCCTCGGCAGCCTGGCCTGTTTGCGCGCCTGGCTCCGGTTGAATGATGTAGAAGAGCAACGCCTGTTGATCGTCGTCCAGATGTTGCTGGAATTCGGTCAGCGTCACCGGCTGTGTTGGCGTAGACGTTGCGTTCGCTAGCCCTGGAGGCTTGGATCGGCGCCATGCCATGCGTTCGAGTAGTGTTTCGTAGCGTTGTAGCTCTTGCTGAACATCGAGACCGTCGGCGGCGTCATCGAAGATCTGGTTGTAGAGCCAATGTAGCCGCGCATAGCCCGTTTCGTCGGTCGAAATGGTGTCATCCGCGGCAATTGCGTTTGGGGCAATGGTGTTTTTAGCGGCAGCGTCTTGGGCAGGCATTCCATTCGGTTCTGTGCGGGCGCTCTGCATTCGTTCGTGTAGAGAGCGAGCACGGGCGCGTTCGATGACGTCGAACGCCTCGTGCATCGACTGTTCGCCGGCGTCGGGCATGTCGAGCAGGCTGCGTACCAAGGCCGCGTGGATGTGATACTTGTCGGCCAGGAACGCGGTGCGGAATTCTTCTAGCGGCAACGACATGCGTTGATCTTCCAAGATTTCCAGCGCCGCGTAAAAGTGCTGTTGCGCTGCGGTGTAATCGTCCTGCGCCAGCGCGATGTTGCCCCATGCAAAGGCCAGTTGTTGCCGCAACTGCGGTAGCGGCAGGCCGATTGCGAGCCGGGCTTCGATCTGCGCTGCCAATCGCTTCGCTGCCTCGAAATCGTCTTCGTGTAGGCGTAGTTTGAGTTGTAGTAGCAAGGCTTCCACAGTTGTACTGAGGTCGCGCGGAGACGTAGAACCGCCATTCTGTGCCCGAACGGGGAGTTCGGCCAGCACGCCGTCCAAGCGCAGCAACGCGGATCGGTGATCGCCCTGCTGCGCTTCGACGTCGGCCAGCGCCAACTCAGCCCGGTTGCGCCACGGCCTGTTCTCCAGTTGACGGAACAGTTGATGGGCCTCACGCAAGTGTGCCACGCCGCCCTGGAGATGACCGTGACGCACCTGAAGCACCCCCAGCAGGTAGAGGCTTTGCGCCAGTTCGTAGGGCTGATCCGCGCTGCGGAAGAGGGCTTCGCAACGTTCAAGGGTGGTGATGGCTTCGCTGTGCAGGTTTAGGGCAAGGTAGGCGTTTGCCTGATCCAGCAGCAGCATATCGGCCTGGCGCAGGCGCGCTTCGTCGATCTGCTCGCTGAACAGGTGATCGCCCAACAGGGCGTCTTCGGCCTGATCAAAGGCGTCCATGGCGTCGGCGTAGCGCCCGGAACGCAGGTAGAGGCTGCCCAGGTTACAGGTTAAGCGTCCTTGTTGCGGCACGTCGTGGCGGCGGCGAAAGTGATCGAGGGCGCGCAGATAGGCGGCCTCGGCGGCTACTGGTTGATCCAGCGCCACCAGAACGTTGGCGCGGTTCACCTCAAGATCGGCCAGTTCGTCTGCGATCTGCTCAGATTCAATGCCCACAGCTTCCGGCTGTAGGCCGTTTAGGAGGGATCGGGCTGCTTCGTAGCTCTCTAGCGCGGCTGCATATTCGCCGCGCCGATCCAGGAGATTGGCCAGATTGGTGTAGGCCCAGGCGCGCTGGATGCTGTGAGCTGGTAGTAGATCTACTGCCTGGCGGATGGCATCTTCGGCTGCGTCGAAACGTCCTTGCAGGGCGAGTATCTGCGTTAACCCCAGGTAGCTGCGCCAGGGCGGCGGTGTCTTCGAGGGATCGCCAGTGGGATTGTGCCGTATGCAGCGCGCTTTCGGCCTCTTGTAGATCGCCGAGATGCAGGTGCAGGCGCGCCTGTGCGTAGAGGATGTGGGCTGCCAACGCCGGCTGCCGACCAAGGCGCTGGTTGATCTGTGTTGCCAGTTTTAGCTTGTGATCGGCAGCGCGCGATGCGCTTTCTGCCTCGTCCAGCGCGGCTGCGACCAGCAAAGAGACTGTCTCTGCGGTGTCAAGCTGCCGGTTGTCCAAGAAAGAAAGCGCATCGTCGAGTGAAAGCTGGTTAAGATGGGCAAGCAGGTCCGTCTTTTCGGACGATGTGGCCGTCGTGGCCGATGTGGCTGATGTGTCCGATGTGTCCGCCTGCTGATTGTCACTCACGTAATGTGAATTCCCTCGATGCGTAACGACGGTCCTGTTGCCGGGGTGATCACCAGATCATACGAGCCTAGCCCCAGGCCGTCGAGGTGGAATCGTCCCTGCGCGTTGCTTTCTGCCGTCCACACCTGTTCAGGCTGCTCGGCGTGGAGTTCGATGAGCAGTGGCGGGTGCATGTCGGCGTCGGTCACCGGCAGCACTTCGCCTTCGATCTGGCGTGTCGAACCAAGCGCATCGACGAGGAGTTCGATGTCTACGGTGGCGGCGGTGTAGAGCAGACGGTACGCCTGTTGCCCGCCGCTGCGGACGCCCTGCAATGCAAGGCGCTGTCGGCTGTCCTGTAATAGCGTGGCGCTCAGTTGTGCAACCCAGGACGATAGAGACGATGCTTTCGGCTGAAAATTGGCGACCATCTGGCGATAGCGTTCAATCTGATCGTCGCTTGGTTGTGCGCTACGCGCCACGGCAAAGGCCCGCGCCAGCTTTTGGAGCGATGTCAACTGCCCCTGGCAGACGCTGCACTGCTCGACATGAGCGAGTATATCGGCCTCGGCATTGTCAAAGGCCGCAGCATAGAGTTGATCTTCGGACAGGTGTTCCATATCTCCTCGCTTGGGGGATTCCATTTTCTGCGCAAATCATACGTTTGCCATACATCTTCTATTCAGAGGAGACACGAAACTGGGCGAAAAATACATGCGATTCAGCCTATCCTGCGCAATCTCACGTGTATGATCGACGTCATACCGTGTGAAAGCGACGGTTACGGATCAAAATAGGTTTGAATAGCCGAGGCTTTCGAGGATGGAGCGCAGTTTGCGCAGGCAGCGGTTGCGCGTGGGGCCGATGCTGCCTGTGGGCATCTGCATCTGTTCGCCGATGTCTTCGTACGAAGGTTCGTTGTGGTCGAGAAAGAGCAACAACAGCAGATCTCGGCAGCGGTCGTCCAACTGCGCCAACCCCTGGGTGAGCGCATCCTGTTGGTTCCAGTTTTCCAGCAGTTCGTGCATGCTGGGCGCAACAGTACCAAGAACGGTGTTCGATGTTTCGTTGACATCATGGGGCGTGCGTTCGTCGCCGGCGTCGTCGCTGAGGGCGCCGGCGTCGCTGGGGTGTTCTCGGCGCCGCTTCTGGATCATGCGCCACGTGGCGCGGCGAGCTGTGGTGAGCAACCAAGACGGCAACCGTTCGGGGTCTTCGATCTGGTGGAGATTTTGCGTGAGGATGAAAAAGACTTCCTGGCCAATGTCGTCGACTTCCATCGGGGCCAACCCATAGCGTACAGGGACGGAGTGGACGAGTTTGGCGTAACGTCGGATCAGTTCATGCCAGGCTTCGGCGTCACCGTGCAGGCAGGCATCGACGAGTTTGGTCAGTGATGTGTTGGTATACGGCAGCAAGTCGCTGGAAGAGTCCATGTTGGCCGAAGCCCTTGTCTACAATAGGTATTCTGACAGAAGCTTGTCATGCTTGACAGTGTAAGCTATACTTTCTTTACGTTGCTTCTGCAATCCTGCATTCCTCTTTATTCGCCCCCCACCGTGTGAAAGGGACGGCTCGATGCACAACCTGGAATTTCGTGGCCGGTGGATCGACATTTTCGGCAACCTGCTCCTGATCACCCTGTTGTCAATCATCACCCTCGGCATCTACATCCCCTGGGGGTATGCACGCTACAAACGAGTGATCGTCACACGCACTTACTACGATGATCGTCCGCTCCAGTTCGACGGCAGTGGCGGGCAGGCGTTTGTGGAGTTTCTCATTATCGGCGCTTTGACCATCATCACCCTGGGGCTTTATGCGATCCTGGGTTTTGCGTGGACACGGCTGTTGCGCTGGGAATACGCCCACACGATTCTGCCCACCGGTCAGCGCCTGGAGTACCGCGGCGACGCCATTGATCTTTTCTTCGAGCAGTTCCTGCTTGGTTTCTTCTCGATTTTAACGTTGGGCATCTACGCATTCTGGGGATACGTACGTGTGCGCCGCTACATCGTTTCGCACACGCATCTGGACGGTAGCCCGCTGCAATTTGAAGGACCGGCGGACAGTACTTTATCATCTGGCTTCTGAATACGCTATTCACCATAATCACGTTGGGGCTTTATTCGACCCTGGGCTTTGCTACTGTGCGCCTGCTGCGTTGGGACGCACGCAGCACGGCCGTGCCGGTACCCGAACGTGCGCCCCGCCCCATGCCCGTCCATTCGCCGACGGTCAGTGCGTTGCGAGAGGCGGCAAGCCGTGGCGCCACCACCACAGCCCCTGCCCCGGCGGTGACACCGCCGCCGCCGCCCATCAGCCGGGCGACGCCGGAAGAAGCCCAGTCGGCGCCTGTCTTCGAAGAGCCGGGGGAACGCTACACCCGCCCGAATTACGCGTATCCCGATCCACGCTACATTGAACCCGACGAAGACGACGACGCGCCGACAGAGCGCTCCAGCTTCGATGATCGTGGGTACGAGAGCCGCTACGGCAACGCCCCGTACGACGACCGTTCATCGGAGCGGTAACGGTCGTTCACCTCTCGACAGGTATTGCCAAGCACTGGCATTGACAGTACACGAAACAGGGAATCGAGAGGGATGCGGATTCCAGGATTGACAGGACGAGAGAGAAAAGCCTGAAGGGCTTTTCAGAAAGTCCTGAAAATCCGTGCAATCCGTGTCCCTCTTTTTCTTTGCCTTCGTGAATCGTTTTCCCGCTGATTCCTGCTCAACGAACTTCGATCCCCGGTTGATCGATCACCTCGCCGATGATCCAAAACGGTTGGCCCGTGGCAGCACATTGATCCTCGAATGTCGATCTCTGCGTTGCCGGTAGCGCCAACAGAAGCCCCCCACTGGTCTCCGATTCCCACAACAACGTCTGCAACACAGGCGCGACATGTTCGTGCATCCGCACCGCATGGCCGTAGTGACCGGGGTTGCGCGTGCTGCCGCGTGTGATGTAGCCTGCCTCAGTGTAGGTGACGGCGCCAGGCAACAGCGGAACGTCTTCGGCGCGGATGGACAGGCCTGTCTGCTGGCCGTTGGCCAGTACCATCTCCGCCGCATGGCCCAGTAGCCCAAAGCCGGTGACGTCGGTGGCGCTGCGCACCTGGGCCGTCCGCGCTGCCTGCGACGCGGCGCGATTGAGCCGCGCCATCGACTGGATGGCGCTTTCGAGATGCGAAATGTCCAGCATCGGCTTGCGCAGCAGCCGGCGCAGGATGCGTTGTCCGCGTGCGGCTTGTGGCCCTACCAACTTGGCGGCGGTGGAAATCACACCCGTACCCAGCGGCTTGGTAAGCACCAGCAGATCACCCGGCTGTGCGCCGCCTTTGCGCATCACCTGATCGGGGTGGATCACCCCGGTGACGCTTAGCCCGTAGAACGGCTCGGGGCTGGTGACCGTGTGTCCGCCGGCAATCGCAGCCCCGGCCTCGCGTACCTTGGCCGCGCCGCCGCTGAAGATCTGCGCCACGGTTTCGCCGGGCAGGTCTTCGGGGAAGCCGGCTATGTTGAGGCAGAAGAGCACATCGCCGCCCATGGCGTAGACGTCGCTCATGGCGTTGGCCGCCGCGATGGAGCCGTACAGCCACGGATCGTCCACAACCGGCGTGAAGAAGTCGGTTGTGGTGATCAGCGCCCGCTGAGCGTCCAAACGATAGACGGCGGCGTCGTCCGGTTCGCCAAGTCCCACCATCATCTCAGGATATTCAGTTGCCGGGAAGAGACCGGCTAGTTGTCGCACGACCTGCGACAGCGCCCCTGGCGGTAGCTTAGATGCTCAACCGGCGCAGGCGACCATCGAGGTCAAGGCGCGTGGATTGTGTGCCACGAAACGTTCCTTTGATAGAGATTCAATCACGTTGGGCTATTGTAGCATATTCGGCAGTAGAGTTGCTTGTGGACACGGATCGGGAAAACACGGATTTTTGAAGTAGATCCGTGTTTCTTCCTAGCCGTGTCCACAACACGCGCCGCTGCTATGTAGCAAGATGCACAGGCAATGCTTGGAGAGAGACGCGGCGTGTCATGGTTATCTGCAAAGTCGCACACCGAAGCTGGGGAATGTTTGTATAATCTGCACAATGTCCGTGCTGGCTACCGATGCTAAGATAGCAACCAATAGGTTGGGAATGCGAAATCTTGTGGGGTAGGTTTCGCAGTGGGAATTCCGCCTATTCCTCTTTCTTCTCTCCTTGTACCATCCTCCGAGATCCCGCTGTTGGCGTGTGAAGCCGACAGCGGGTTATCTCTTTCTGGGGCAAATTCTTGGGTAAAGACGAAAAAGCCCGGCCCCATCTGCAGGGCCGGGCTTTTCTGATCTTCAGGCTCGAATCTTAGGCTTCGACGAGTTGCTGTGCGGTGCGCACGTTGATCTTGCGTGGCTTGGTCTCTTCGGCCTTAGGCAACGTGAGGGTGAGCACGCCGTTGTCGTACTGGGCGTCGATGGCGTCGGCGTCGACGGCCACCGGCACCGTCATGCTGCGCACAAAGCGGCCAAAGCGGCGTTCGCGCAGGTGATAGCGCTCGCTCTCCTCGGTTCGATCTTCCTTCGTCTCGCCCTGGATGGTGAGGGTGTTCTCGTTGAAGTTGATCTCCAGATCTTCTGGGTGGACACCCGGCACTGAAGCCTTCACGACGAAGGCGTTGTCATTTTCGCTGACGTCAAGGGCAAGCCGCATGGTGTTGATGCTGTGTCCATTCTCACCGTTTTCGGCGCCGTTCGATTCCTTGAGCCACTCGTCCATGATGCGATCCATCTGGCCGCGCATCGCCAACATGTCACGGAATGGGTCCCAACGTACAATCCTTGTCATTTTGTTTCCTCCTTGAGCAAGTTCGGCAAGAAATCACGAACAGGTCTAATAGATGTTTCGGCGTTGCACGTTTCACGAACGTTTGTCTCTTTCGCAACGCACATCTACAGCTTAGCCCGCCTGCGTTAGACGGGCGTCTGTGTGGGATTAACAAAATGTCAGAGGATGGTCAGCAGCGCGCTAACAAAGATGGGGGATGTCGGCAGGAATCATCGGCGCGAGTTGATGGTGAGATCGTGGTGACCGAAGATGATCTGGCGGCTGCCGGCGATGTGGGGATCTTCGTTGCCGTGGGGATCGTTGTGCCAGATGCGCTTGCCGATGTCGATGGCCCAGCGGTTGCTGTCGGCCACCGCCCGGCTAAAGGGGAAGCCGTTGAGCCAACGCTGTAAGAAGATGCTGAGACTTGGCTCCGGTAGCCAGTTCACCCCCGCCGAGCCGTTGACAACCGCAGCGCCCAACGCCATCCATAGCGGCGCCAGGCTCACGCCATGACAATTCAGCCCATACACCATGCGCAAATCCAACAGATCTGGGTTGACGGCGTAGGCGCTGAGCAACGGGGCGAATGTGCGGTTGTCGATGTGGGTTTTGCCCTTGTACCCGACGAGGGAACAGTCTTGGCCGTGGACGAGGAGCAGTTGATCGACGCGATGGGTGAGGCTCAATCGGACCAGCGTCGTTGCCCACTCGGGGCCGTTCACCTGTTCATCTTCGAGGATTTCTACGTGATGGTAGCGGTTGTAGGCGCCCAGTTGACGCAGGCGAAGCTTGGCGTACTCTTCGGTGACGTAGTCGATGGTGTCCATCGCCCACTGCGGCAGATTCAAGCCGACGATATGCCCTACATTTTCCAGCACCACCAGCAACGCCAGGGGTTTCTGCGCAGAATCGGTTCTCGAAGCCGCCTGGTTGGACATGAGGATCAGAACTGGAAACGGCTGTCCGCGTTGACAACGCGGATGTTCAGGTTCTCGACGAAGGGTTCGAGGCCGTCCATCAACTTCTCCCACTCGCTGGATTGGAGCAGATGCGCAGCATCCTCTTCGTCTTCAAGGACACCGCCGCCCAGGATCTGCGGCGTGCCGACGCCCCACAGCGTGTACCAGGCGTCGCTGATGCGCAGGCCGAGGCGCGCCAGCCCTGGGGCCAGGGTCTGCATCACGTAGCGCTGGCAGTCTTCTTCGCGGCCTTGCACCATATCATAACTGAAAAGTACTTTAACCATTATCATCCTTCCGGAGGCAAACAGATCATTGCGCCGGGTGCGTTTTCTCTGTCGATTAGTGTATCAGTGTTGCCGAGAAGATACCGCAAGGTCAATTCCGAATTGATGCGCGCAGGATCAGCCACCCACATCACAGCCAGCGCTTGAGATCGGAGGGGTGCTCCAACACAAGATCCGCGTCGCTGAACTGCCGATTGCTGCCTAATCCGGTGTTGACCCCACATTGCACCACCCCAACCGCCTGGGCAGCGCGCAGGTTCATCTCCGAGTCGCTGAGGATCAGCAGCTGATCCGCCTCGATCTCCATCTTCTCCAGCGTCTTGCGGATGCCCTCGCTCTCGGGGGCAAAGGTACGCACTTCGTCCCGTGTGATCACGGCGCTGAATAGCTGTTCCGACAGATCATTTGCCTGGTAAAAATGTGCCATTTCGTCGCAAGTGCGCGAGGTGATCAAACCCAGCCGGTACGAATGAGAAAGATCCAGCAGCAGTTCGCGCACACCAACCTGCAATCTCAATTCGTCGGCGTCGGGGTAGCCGCGCATGCGATTGAGCCACGGCATCATGCGCCGGATGTCTTCGTGCAGTTGGAGCCAGCTCAACAGCCCAATCCAGCGCAAAATCGGCCCTTCGAGGATCGCCATCACCCACTGAAAGAACTGATGACGCTGCGCCTGCGGCCAGATACGTTCCAGTTGCTGGAAGCGGTGCGCCATGTCATCGGCGAAACGCCAGTCCAGTTCGGTGAGCGTGCCATCCAAATCGAAGGCGACACCCTCGATGCGGTGCCCTGCAATCAAGCCGGGAATGCGCACGCCCGTCTGCACGTAGGTCTTCTTGAACGGTTCCTGATCGCGCAGCTTGCGCAGGACATACATCAACAAGACGCGCACGCTGGCAATAGTCGGCGTGATCAAGAGGACACCTAACACGCCGAATACCACCGCCGCGCTGATGATGCCGGTGAACGTCACCGCCGGGTGCAGGTGAACGCGCCGCCCCACCAACCGCGGGATCAGGTAGACGCTCTCAACTTGGGTGATGACCACGTACAGCCCCAACACAATCAATGCGAAGATAACATTGTTGATGGGCAGCCAGGTCGATCCCTGGAAGAGTGCAACCAGCGTGCCGACTGCACCGCTGATCCCCGGGCCAACGGTGGGCAGAAATTCCATGATGCCGGCCAGCAGCGCCAGCCCAGCCGCATTGGGCAGACCCACAATCGACATGGCAATCCACGTCACCACACCGATGACGATGCCGAGCACAAGTTGTCCGCGCAGGAATGCGATCCAGATGGCGCCCAACTCGGCGCCGATGCGACGTAGATCTTCGGCATAGTCGGCGGGGAGCGCTTGCAGCACCATGCGCTGTAGCTTGTTCATGTCTTTGAGCAGCCAGAAGCTCAGCACCAGCACGTAGACGGTGGTCAACACCGTGGTCGTCAGGGTGAGCGCGAAGCCCAGTGCGCCTGCCGCCGCGGGCGACAGAATGCTTTGCAGCACCTCGCCCAGTTGTTGAAAGAGGATGTTTACACTGAGTTCGTAGTCACCCAGGCTGAGGATCGGCGCCGCCGACGCCGTCTGCAAGTCGAACACCAGCGTATCCAGCACCACGATCAGCGATTCCACCGAATCGACCAGCCGCGGAATGAAGATGGCCGGCGCCACCAACAGCAACACCACCACCCCGAAGTAGACGGCAATGATCGAGATGCCGCGACTCCATGCCGTGCGTTGTTGCACCCAGTTCACCGGCTGGTAGAGCAGGAAAGTGAGCAGCAGCACAATGATCGTGGGCCGGATCATGGCGCGGAAGGTGATCAACAGCAAGATCGCCAACACAGCCAGCAAGCTGGAGACAATGATCTTGGTGGTGGTACTCCAACGTTTGGAGGTCATATCACTGCTTGTGGGGAGTTAGAAGAGACATTACCGGGAGTCGAACACGCGGAATTGGCGGAAGGGCCAGTAACGCAGCCACGCCCGCCCCACAATCGAGCTACGATCCACCGGCCCGAAGGAGCGGCTGTCGTTGCTGTTGATGCGGTTGTCACCCATCACAAAGTAGGTCATGGGGCGCAGCGAAATGGGGCCATACTGCGTGTCACCCGGGATGGAGACAAAGGTTTCGTCCTGTGCTTTGCCATCGACGAAGACAACACCGTCGCGGATTTCAATCGTATCACCCGGCAACCCGATGACGCGTTTAATCAACAATTCGGGCATCTGCGCCAGATCGAGGACCACGATATCGTGGCGTTGCGGTGAATTGAAATAGTAGCTGACATTTTCGATCACCAACCGCTCGGTGGGGTGCAGGCTTGGCTCCATGCTCTGCCCATAGACAACCGTTGCCTGCGCCAGGAAGATGTGGATCACCACGGCCAGGATCACCGACGGCACCGCGATCTGAATCAGATCAGAGACAAATCGTTCCAGTTCTGAGCGGGTTCTCGGTGCAGCAGGCTGCTCCACCACGTCCGGCATAGGTTGCGGCTGCGGCAGGACGATAGCGTCTGTCGGTTCATCGTGAGCGGGGAGATTGGCGTCTATCACGGGATTTCCTTCTCAACTGCCGAACACTTCTTACTTCTGGCCCTGCAAAATGTTCGTGTGGAGATCTGTACACTACCATCAAATTGCACTTTTCTTCGATGTGACCGAAGTACTATTACAGAAATACAACCAATTATGGCAAAAGTCAAGACGCCGGACGCCATCAGAGGCGTCCGGCGTCTTGCAACTGGCTGACAAGCCGTCTAGAAATCTAGGTTTTGGGGGATTACCGGTTAGCGGTCGCGTCGACCATTGCCGCCGCGTCCGCCACGGTCGCCACCACGATCACCGCCACGACGTCCGCCCCGATCACCACCGCGATCTCCGCCGCGATCACCGCCACGGTCTCCGCCGCCACGGCGGCTACCGCCACGATCCCGCTCGCGAGCTTCTTCGGCGCTCCAGCCTTCGAGCACGGCCTGACGGCTCAGGCGCACCTTGCCGGAGGGGTCGATGTCGATCACCATCGCTGTGAGTTCGTCGCCCACGTTTGCGATCTCCTCGACGGTGCCCACGCGGTAGTCGGCCAACTGGCTGATGTGAATCAAGCCGTCGACGCCAGGGACCAGGTTAAGGAAGACGCCGTACGGTTCGGTGCGTACCACTTGGCCGGTGTAGATCTTGCCAACTTCCACATCTTCGGTCATGGCTTCAATCTGCGCTTGGCCTGCTCGGCGCCGAGGCCGTCGCTGCCGGAAATGAAGATCGTGCCGTCTTCTTCCACGTCCACCTTCACCTTGTACTCGTCCTGGATGGCGCGGATTGTCTTGCCACCCGGCCCGATCACCTTGCCGATCTTCTCGGGGTTGATGTGGATGGTGAGGATGCGCGGCGCGTACTGGCTCATTTCGCTGCGCGGTTCGGGCAGTACGGCCAGCATCTTGTCCAAGATGAAGAGACGGCCCTGGCGCGCCTGCTCCAACGCCTGCCGCAGAATGTTGAAGTCCAAGCCCTGGATCTTCATGTCCATCTGCAGGGCGGTGATGCCGTGGGCTGTGCCGGCGACCTTGAAGTCCATGTCGCCCAGGAAGTCTTCCAGGCCCTGGATGTCGCTGAGCACCTTGTAGCTGCTCGGCTGATCTGCGTCTTGGATCAGACCCATCGCGATACCGGCGACAGGCGCATCAATCGGCACGCCTGCATCCATCAGGGCCAGTGTGCTGCCACACACCGACGCCATGCTGGTGGAACCGTTGCTGCTCATCACTTCGCTGACAACGCGCAACGTGTACGGGAAATCCTCGGGGATCACCGCCACCAGCGCCCGTTCGGCCAGCGCGCCATGACCAATTTCGCGGCGCTTGGGGCCACGCACTGGGTAGGCTTCGCCCGTGCTGTACGGCGGGAAGTTGTAGTGATGCATGTAACGCTTTTCGTCGCCGGGTTGCAGCGTGTCCAACTGCTGCGCTTCGCCGGGCGTACCCAACGTGGCAATGCTGAGCACGTGGGTTTCACCGCGCAGGAAGAGGCCACTGCCGTGAACCCGGGGCAGACGGCCAACCTGCACCGAAATCGGGCGGATTTCTTCCGGCGAGCGGCCATCGGCGCGCACGCTGTTATCGAGGACGTGACGACGCATGGTCTTTTTCATCACGCTCTCGAACGCATCGCCCAGCATGTCGGCGCCAACTTCGCCGCTTTCCACACGCGCCGCAAAGTGTTCTTTGACCTTGGCCTCAAGCACTTTGGTGCGTTCACTGCGCTCGGAGCGGATAGGACCTTCGACGATCACATCTCTGAGTTCGTCGCCGATCAGCTCTTGTACCTCGGCGATGGTCTCTTTGCTGGGCAAGAAGACCGGGAAATCGGTCCACTTCTCTTTGCCCACCTCTTCACGCATCTGCTTGATGGTCTGGATGGTGGGTTGCATCGCCTCGTGCGCGAGCTTCAGCGCGTCGAGCATCACGTCTTCGGGCAGTTCATGGGAACCGGCCTCGACCATGAGGATGTTGTCTTCGGTGCCGGACACTTGCAGGTTCAGCGTGCTCTTGTCCATGTCGGCCGCAGTGGGATTCACCACAAACGCGCCGTCCACATAGCCAATCGAGGCGGCGCCCACCGGCCCGTCCCACGGGATATCGCTGATAGCCAGCGCTGCCGAAGCGGCGATAATGGCCAGTGGATCCATCAAGTGTTGGCCGTCAGCGGCCAGCGTGCCGATGATGATCTGTACTTCGTTGCGCATTCCCTTGGGGAAGAGCGGGCGCAGCGGGCGGTCGACCAGGCGACAGAGCAGAATCGCCTGTTCGCTGGGGCGGCCTTCGCGGCGGAAGAAACTGCCGGGAATGCGTCCGGCGGCATAGAGCTTTTCTTCGAATTCGACCGTCATCGGGAAGAAGCCGATGCCCGGGCGCGTGTCCTTGGAGCCGGTGGCCGTGGCGAAGATGACCGTGTCGCCGCAGCGCACGGTGACGGCGCCGCCGGCCTGCGCGGCCAGCACGCCAGTTTCGATGGTGATCTCTTTGTCGCCAAGTTGGGTCGTGTAGACCTTGGCGCCATCAAAAAGTTGTTGACTTGACATAGTAGTTTACCTCTAAGTTGACCTTTCCAAATTGCGTCGTTTCAGAATTGCGGGTGTAGGGGAAGCACAAGTCAAGCGCGCCAATAACGCAGGCGCGTTGAAAGCCTTCCATGAATAAGAAAAACTGGCTTCTCGATGCATTGTCGCAGAGGAGGTTGCCGTAGCGTTTCAGGGCAATCCCAACGAGGGCAGACGTAGCGTCGCCGCCGGTATCGCGCGGCTCCACCACGTGGTGGAAGGGTCCTGTGAGGTGCGGAACTGGGGAATGGGGCAAAACGGGCGGCTTTGCCACATTCCCCAATGCCGAACCTCTACCTTCCGACGGTTGCTACAAGAACCTGTTCTTTGAACAATTCACCTAACGGTAGAGCTTGAATGCAGTAGAGTTTGAATGCAAAAGAGGGGCGCTGCCATCGGAAGTGACAGACCGCCCCTCTCCACATTCTTACCTGCGTAGTCCTAACCGTTCAATCAACTGGCGGTAACGGTTGACATCTTTGCGAGCCAAGTAGGCGAGATGTCGCCGCCGCTGACCGACTAGCTTAAGCAGACCTCGGCGTGAGCCTTCGTCGTGCCGGTGGGTGTTCAGGTGCTCGATCAACGCATTGATGCGTGTCGTGAGCAACGCTACCTGAACTTCGGGAGAACCTGTATCAGTCTCGTTGATACGGTACTCTTCAATGATCTGGACCTTCTGGTCTTTGCGAATGCTCATTGGTACTCCTGTTTCTCCTTTTTGGTAACTGAGATTGCCGCTCAGTACGGGAACCCGAACCCAGGTGTTCAGATGTTTAGCCAGATCACCGCTGGAATACCAAGGCGCAAGATCCAGCAAAACGAGGTAACTATAGCACAGATTGTCAAATTCACCAAATTTCGTTTTACAATTCCATAAGAGCGCCTTACAACTTTGTTTAGATACTTGCCCTGCTTCACCAACATCTGCTACGCTGACTTGCATGGAAACGCTGCGCGGCGTCGTCGAACGCATTACCTACCACAACGAGGAGAATGGTTACACCGTTGCCAAATTGGCGCCGGAACATCGACCGCGTCATCTGCCCGCCTGGCAGCAGGAGATCGCGATTGTGGGCAACATGATGGGCATCGTGGTGGGCGAATCGGTGGAACTAAGCGGCCAATGGACGGTTCATCCTGATTACGGCAAGCAGTTTACGGTGGAGCAGATGCGTTCGGTGTTGCCCGCCACCGTGGCCGGCATCGAAAAATACCTGGGCAGCGGCCTGATCAAAGGCGTCGGCCCGGTGACAGCCAAGCGCATCGTAGCCCATTTCGGCATGGAGACGCTGGATGTCATCGACACAAACGTTGCGCGGTTGATCGAAGTTCCCGGTGTGGGGCGTAAGCGTGTGCAGTTGATCACACGGGCCTGGGCTGAACAACGCGCGATTAAAGAAGTCATGATCTTTTTGCAAGGACACGGCGTCACCACATCGCTGGCCACCAAGATCTACAAACGCTACGGCGACGACGCCATCAACATTGTGCAGGACAATCCCTACCAGCTCGCTCAGGACATCTACGGCATCGGCTTCCTCACCGCCGATCAGATCGCTCGTTCACTTGGCATCGCCGCCGACGCGCCGCAGCGCATCGCCGCCGGCGTGGAACACGTGCTCAACCAAGGCACCGATGAAGGACACGTCTACCTGCCCAGCCCCGAGTTGATCCGCCGCGCCGCCGAACTGCTGGCGGTGTCCCCCGAAATGGTGGCGGCGGGCTTGCTGCGCCTGCGCGGCGGCGACCGCGTGAAGCTGGCCCCTGCGCCCGGCGCCGAAGCCGCCCAATTCCAGTGGACGGTGACCCAGCTTTTCGATCTGCCAACAGAGACCGACGCCGTAGCCGAAAGCGCGCCCACCTACCAGGTTTCCACGCCGGAGACCGAGTTGCAGTCGGTTTTGAGCGAGAACCAGGCCGTTTATCTGACGCCACTCTATTTCAGCGAGGTGGGGGTGGCCAACCGGCTACGTCACCTGCTGTTTTCGGGCGAGGACAGCCGATTGGGCGCGTTCCAGCGCTGGAACTGGGCGCACAGCTTCGATGTCCTGCGCAAGGAGACGGGCTTCGCTCTGGCCGAACAGCAGCAGGAGGCGGTGCGCGCTGCCCTCACCCACCGGCTCACCGTACTCACCGGCGGTCCCGGCACCGGCAAAACCACGTCCTTGCGCACGGTGTTGCAGTTGTGCGAGGCGGCTGGGCGCACCGTCCTCTTGGCCGCTCCCACAGGACGCGCCGCCAAAAGGTTGACCGAAACCACCGGGCGCGAGGCGAAGACCGTCCACCGCCTGTTGGAATTTCAGCCGGGTGAGGGCATTTCGTTCAAGCGCAACGAGAACTCGCCGCTGGACGGGGATCTGCTGGTGGTGGACGAGGCGTCGATGCTCGATTTGATCCTGATGAATCACCTGCTCAAGGCGCTGGCCCCTGGGATGCACCTGCTGCTCGTGGGCGATGTGGATCAGTTGCCCAGCGTGGGCGCGGGCAGCGTGCTGGAAGATGTGATCGCCGCAGTGGAGACGATCAACGCTGAGCATGGACGGCGCGCCGCCGCGGTGATCCGCCTGGAGACGATCTTCCGTCAGGCGGCAGACAGCTACATCATCCGCAACGCCCACCGTATCAACCACGGCGACATGCCCGTCATCGACAACGAGGGCGCGGCGGATTTCTTCTTCTTCCGCACCGATGACCCCGAACGGGCAGCCCAACTCTGTGTGGAACTGGTACAGACGCGCATCCCGCGCAAGTTCGGCATCCCCAGCCAGGACATCCAGGTGCTAAGCCCAATGCACAGGGGCGTCGTCGGTGTGGGCGCGCTCAACGCGGCGCTGCAAGAGGCGCTTAATCCTCAGCGCGGCGACGAGCCACAGCGCTTTTTGGGCAGTCGCGTCTACCGCGGCGGGGATCGGGTGATGCAACTGCGCAACAACTACGACAAAGACGTCTACAACGGCGACATGGGAACCATCACCGCGCTCGATCCCGTTGAACAGGAGGTAACCGTCACCTTCGATGGGCGGCCTGTCTGTTATAATTTTATCGAGTTGGACGAACTGGCCCACGCCTGGGCGGTGAGCGTTCACAAAAGCCAGGGCAGCGAGTATCCCGCGGTGGTGATCCCACTGCTGACGAGCCATTACATGATGTTGCAGCGCAATCTACTCTACACAGCCATCACCCGCGCCAAACGGCTGGTGGTGCTGGTGGGGCAGATGAAGGCGCTGGCAATGGCGGTGCGCAACAACCAGGTGGCGGCGTTGCACGGGCCTGGCAGAACGGCTGGGCCAGACGCCGTCAACCTGATCAAACCCAACATTCCTACCCAACATTCCTACCCCATAGCTAAAGGACAGAATCACATGACAAGCGGCAATTCGATTCCCGTGGCAGTACAGTTGTACAGCTTGCGCTTCTTTCCACCGACTTCGCCACACAGATCGCCACCGTGGCGGAGATGGGCTATCCCGGCGTCGAATTGGTGGGGCTTTCCATGCCCGCGGAGGAAGCGCGCGATATTTTGGCCCAACACGGCGTAAAGGCTGTGTCGGCGCACGTGCCTATCCAGGCCATGCGCGAAGACTTCGACAAGGTGGTGCGCTTCCATCAGATCATCGGCAATGCGCACTTGATCGTGCCGGCGCCGCCACAGGAGCTCCGTGAGGCCAACTCCGCCGATGCGTGGGTGAGCCTGGCCAAAGAGCTGGCGGAGTTCGGTCATCGAGCGCTGGATGCCGGGATGCGTGTGGGCTACCACAACCACTGGTGGGAAATGACCGAGTTCGACGGCAAGCGTGCGGTGGATTGGATGATGGACACGGCCGACGCGGAGCATCTCTTCCTGGAGCCGGATCTGGCCTGGGTGACCAAGGGCGGCGCCGACGCAAAGGCGATCTTGGAGCAGTACGCCGGGCGTTGTCCGCGCGTGCATGTGAAGGACCTGGCGCCCGAAGGCCAGAACGAAGACGAAATGGGCCTGGCCGACGTTGGATACGGTACGCTGAATTGGGACGCGCTGCTGCCCACGGCCCGCGCTGCCGGCGCCGAGTGGTACGTCGTCGAGCACGACAAGCCCAAGGATGCTGTCGTCAGCGTGCGGCGCAGCCTGGAATTCCTGCGCAGTAAATCTGAATTGCTGGGGTAGATTGTTCCCCGGTTAGGATCGGAGAATCATGGCAAAATCGGCAATGTTTGAAGGATTGGTCGTCGACCAGCGCGGCAATCCGGCGCATGTGAAGCTGGTGGGTGAAGATGCCTGTTACGTGGTCGACGATGATGGTTTCCTGCGTCATATCGACGCCGCCAAAGTCGACGGCCAGGTGCTTGGCTTCATCAAAGGTCAGGTCGATGCCAACCGCGACATCGCCGTGGACGGTGTGATGCAGATGATGGGCCAGGATGATCTCTTCACCAAGGCCGCGGTGGAGTCGTCTATCGACAAGATGGACGAGGCCGTGGGCCAGGTGATTCCACCGGAAGCGCGGCAGTGGCTGGGCATGTTGGGCTTCCGCGTCGTCATCGATGAGCAGGGCGAGGTGGTGGATATCGAGTTGCCCGCCGGCGGCATCGAAGGCGATGAGGATCTGTAGGAGAATAGAACGGGGAGAATAGAACGCGGATTGAGCGGATCTTGGCGGATTCGGGAACCTGATTTGGTCCAAAATCCGCTGTGATCCGCTCAATCCGCGTTCTATCTCCGCTACTCTCTTGTAACGCGATAATTTTCCCCTGCCCCGCTTTGGGCGATGACGACTGTTACCGGGGCGCCGAAGCCGCTGAGCAGATCGTGGGCCACAATTTCCACTGTGGTCGTTTCTTCGCTGATTTCCACGTTGGACAATGAACGAGTGAAGGGTTGCTCCGTCTCGTGTGGGTGGAGCATTACGCGCGTCCCCAGGATCTCGCCTTCGGGCGTGAGCACCTGCCAGGCGTCGGTGTAGTCGTCCCAGCCGGTGTCGGGGTGGCGCAGCGTCACCGCGAAGGACCAGATGCCGGGCGCTGTCTCGCTCGCTTCGATGAATTCGATGGCAACATCCGGCGGCGGCGTCGGCTCGGTGGACGTTGCCATCAGGTTGGCGAAGAGATCGTTGACCGCCGGTGTGTTCGGTCCTTGGGCGTGCAGGGCCACGGCGGCGCCACCCCGTGGCGGCTGCACAAAGGCGACCGATTGATCTGCGCCGATGATCAGCGTACCCTGGCGCGCGCCGCCCTGTGTTGTGAGCGTGCGGTGGGCGGCGTTGGGGTTTTGGCGCATGGCGGCGTCGATGGCGGATTGTAGGGTGTCGCCGTTGCCCTCGAAGCGCAGCACGCTGAACTGGATCTCGCTATCACCATCGGTCAGGTGTCCACCGTCGGCGTTGAGATCCTGCACCACCCAATCGGCGGGCAACGCAACGGCAAGAGTGTCGATCTGTAAACGTGACGGTGTGTGCGCCGCATCGTCGGGGATCGGCGCTGTCGCAGCGGGCGATGCCGGGGCTTCGACGCTGGGCATGGCGCAGCCGATTGCCGTCAACCCAACCAAGAGCGACGTCATCAAAAATAGGGCGATACGCTTCTGGGATCGATGTTTGGGCATAGATCTGCTCTCTCTTCATCCACTGGGCAAAAAAATACGTTCCGCTCTGGTGAACGGAACGTACCCGAAGATGGCTGCGTTATCTGTAAGATTCAGACGTTGGCTACAATTCAGCTTCTAGATCGTCGGTTCGTCGCCGTCGATGGTTTGGATACGCTGCGGCAGACAGTAGCCCTGTCCGCGCACGGTGACGACGTAGCGGGGGTTATCGGCGTCGGGTTCGATTTTGCTACGCAGACGACGCATGTGTACCCAGAGCGATTCCACTGTGCCGCGGCGTATGGGATCCCATGCCTTGGCCAGCAGAAAACCGGGAGAGAACGCGCCCACGGTTGTTGAACAGGATGTGGAGCAGGCGATTTTCGGTGGGCGTCAACGTGATCTGCTCGTCATCGAGGACGGCGTACTGCTGGGCAAAGTTGACACGCAGCCGTTCATCCACCACCTGTTCGGGATCGGCATTGTGATCTGTGGCAACACGCAGTAGAATGCGACGAATGCGCGCCGACAACTCGCTGAAATCAAACGGCTTGGTGACATAGTCTTCGGCAAAACGGTTCAGGCCTTCAACCTTGGTGTCGGAGTCGGAGAGCGCAGAGAGGAAGATGATCGAAATGTCGCCCATGCGGCGCAGTTCAGTGGCTACGGCGAAGCCGTCCATGCCCGGCATCATGATGTCGAGTAGAACGAGGTGCGGCAACCCTTCCTTTTGAATGACATCCAGTGCTTCGGCTCCGCTGCTGGCGGTGAAGACCTCGTACCCTTCACGTTGTAAGCGCAGGTTGAGCAGGAGTCGGGTGTCGGCAGCGTCATCGACGACCAAGATACGGGTTTTCTCAATAGCAGCGCTTTCGGTCATGGCGTGTCTTCCTATCTATTGCCTACCATCGATGTGAAAGTTGATGTTGTGCTGCGGTGCTGGGGTGATCACATAACATAATATGAATCTTGCTGATATCGTCGGCTGATCTGGCGAAATCAAATCGTCATCCATCTTACGACGTAAGATTATAGACGAACCAAAGAGGTAGCGCAAGTCATTTTCCTGTCTGTGAGCTTTCTCTGTGGCGGAGTATGTGTTGACAAAAGCCCTGCAAAATATAGATACGCGTGGTCTGCTTAATGACATCGAATAAAGGATGCCAATTAACCAGATGGGCTAACCAAATCGATTCAGGTTGACGGTACACTGCGCAAGCATTTGCTTTCTGGAATGTAAGCCATGACAATGTGCTTCGCTGATCGGGGGAGACGCAGTCGCTCATGGCATATTCGCATGTACTGGAGATGGGTCAAGTTGAAATTGTGTGTTGGGCTGCATAGTCTTCTGTACGGACGCGCTATGCTAGAGCGAATTGTGTGATAAATGGTCCGCGCTGCCCCAAAGCGGGCGGCTGACGGCATGATGAGGGAAATCGGCATATGAGAACTGGAACGAACCGTGTGATACGCCGCGTTGCTATGGTGTTTTTGGGCATTTTTCTGTTGGCGGGATCTTTCGGCTTCGGTCACTTGACAGGTGTTCACTCGCAGGCTGCCCTGGCAGCGGATGAGCCGAGCGAATTCGCTGTCTTTTGGGAAGCCTGGGATCTGGTGCTGGATCACTTTGTGGATCAGGACAAAATCGACTTCAAGCGGATGACCTACGGCGCCATCGAGGGCATGTTGGCCACGTTGGGCGATGAAGGCCATACCACGTTCCTGTCGCCGGAATCGGTGGAGATGCACCAGAGCAGCCTCGAAGGCGCATTCGAGGGGATCGGCGCTTATGTTTCGATGGAGGACACGCACGTCACCATTGTGGCGCCCATCGATGGCTCGCCTGCCGAAGCCGCCGGCATTCTGCCCGGCGATATCGTGCTTGCGGTGGACGGGGAATCTGTGGAAGGCATGACGCTGAACGACGTGATCAGCCTGATCCGCGGCCCGGCGAACACAGAGGTGATCCTCCATGTTTTGCACGTAGATGCTGAAGCGCCAGTGGACATTGCCGTGATCCGCCAGAAGATCGAGTTGGACAGCGTGCGCTGGGCGATTGTGCCGGACACGACGATTGCCTATGTGTCGATCAGCCAGTTCGCCGCCGATACAGGACAGGAGTTGGAATCTGCGCTGCGTGATGTCAACCGCACGAAGATCGACGGCAAATCCGTCAGTGGCCTGATTCTGGATCTGCGCAACAACCCTGGCGGCTACCTACGTGAGGCGATCCGCGTCGGCAGCCAGTTCCTGCCCAACGGCGCCACGATTTTGATTGAAGCGGACGCGGATGAGAACACCACGGTCTATCGGTCGCGTGGATGGGGCTACGCACGCAATATCCCGATGGTTGTGCTGATCAACGAAGGTACGGCCAGCGCGGGCGAGATCACTGCGGGGGCAATCAAGGAAAATGGTCGCGGTCTGCTTGTGGGCGCAACCACCTTCGGCACCGGCACTGTGCTCAATCAGTTCAACTTGAGCGATGGTTCGGCTATCCTCTTGGGGGTGACCAACTGGTTGACGCCCGACAGCAACCTGATCAAGGGGCAGGGCGTTGAGCCTGATTTCATGGTGGAGCAGACTCCCAGCACACTGTTGATGGACGCCGGCGCGCTGGAAGAGGTATCGCTGGAGGAATTGCTTACCACCGACGACGCACAGTTCTTGCGTGCGCTGGAGGCCATCGGCGGCGACTTGCCACAACTGGAAGCAGCCAAGGCAACGGAGACTTCCGAGAGCCGCTGAACGCAAACACACAACCGAATTGATACGAAAACGAGGGGTATCCGCATCAGCGTGCGGATACCCCTCGTTTTTCCTTTTTTGTTTCTTGGGCAAACCGTCAGCGCACAGAGGCGGCTGTCGCTCTGGCGAAGTGTGGTTCTGTCTTCGGGCTGGCGCCGTAGAGTTGATTCTGGCGAATGTAGGTTTCCACCAGGCGGGGAACTTGGTAGCGGATGGGTTGCCCGAGTTTACAACGGGCGCGGATGGCGTGGCTGGCAATCTCAAGCTCCGGCATGTCCAGGATAATCACCCGCTCTTGGATGCCGGGCAACGCCTGGTTGAGCGCCGCCCAGTCGATGACGACATCGTGGCGGCTGAGGGCGACGAGGCGGCAGTTGTCCACCAGCCAGCGCGCTTCGTGCCAATTGGGCAGATCGCGCAGGCTGTCCATCCCCATGAGGAAGTAGACTTCTACCTCTGCCCCCACACGTTGACGCACCAGTCGCACCATGTCGGCTGTGTAATGCGGACCAGGGCGATCCGCGTCGATGCGGCTGACGCGGATGTAGTCGCTGTCTGTGGTGGCCAGTTGGGCCATCTGGATACGATCTTCCAGTGGGGCCAGTTGTTGATCACGTTTGTGCGGCGGATCACCTGCCGGCACCATGTAGACACGATCCAAGTTGAGCTGAAACCATGCTTCTTCCGCCAGGATGAGATGCCCGATGTGGATTGGATCGAACGTGCCGCCAAAGATGCCGATGCGGCTGTACGCCCGCTCAGAATTCGGCACGCTCAGTCCGTCTGCGGTGACAGGCGAGGTGGGGTGCTCGCCTGTTTGTTGCGCCCTGTTCTCTTGCACTTGGTCTCTCCTCGGTGGGTGGCGAAGGGCAATGCGGTCAGTCGTCCAGGGCGTTGTCGTATCCCCAGATCAGTTCGACATCGGCGATCTGTACTCGGTCACCTTCCTGCACGCCGGCCTCACGCAGGGCGTCGGCGATGCCCATGGCGCGCAGGATACGCTGAAAGCGCATGGTCGCTTCGTAGTAGTCCCAGTGGTCATCTGCACAGTGCGTTCGATGGCGACCCCTTCTACGAGCCACAGATCCTGTTCCACATGACGCAGCGTAAATGCCTTTTCGTCGATGGGCGGTTCGATCTCTACCAGTTCCTCGATGGGTTCTGCTTCCACCGGCGGCAGCGCGTCGAGCATCTCTTACGCGGTAGAGCATTTGCTGCACATTTTCACCGGTCACCGCGCTGATGGCCATCACCGGGATCTGCCGCGATTCCAGGGTAGACTGGATCTCCGGCCAGACGTCGCGCTTCGGGCAGGTCCATTTTGTTGAAGACCACCAGTTGCGGTCGTTCACGCAGACCTGGGTTGAACAGCAGCATCTCCTGGTTGATCGCCTCGAAATCGCCTAGCGGATCGGGGCTGATCCCGTTGAGCAGATGCACGAGCACACGGCTGCGTTCCACATGTCGCAGGAAATCCAGCCCCAGGCCGACGCCTTCGTGGGCGCCTTCGAGCAGGCCGGAATGTCGGCAAACACAATCTGGCGATGGTTGACTTCGGCCACGCCCAGGTTCGGCTCGATTGTGGTGAAAGGATAGTCGGCAATTTTGGGTTTTGCGCTGGAAATGACACTGAGCAGCGTCGACTTGCCTGCGTTGGGCACCCCAACGATGCCGACATCGGCGATGATCTTCAACTCCAGTTCAACCCAGAATGCTTCGCCGGGTTCACCGTTTTCGGCGATGCGCGGCGCCGTGTTGCGTTGGGTTTTGAATGAGGCGTTGCCACGTCCGCCGCGCCCGCCGTGCGCCAGCAACGCTTCTTGGCCGGGCTGGGTCAAGTCGGCCAGCAGATCGCCGTTTTCGGCGTCGTAGACTAGGGTCCCCGGCGGCACGGCCAGGCGAAGATCTGTTCCCATGGCGCCTGTCTTATTGGAGCCGCCGCCGTGTGTGCCGCGCCCGGCCTGGTAGTGGACGGTATTCTTAAACGATTGCAGCGTGTTCAGGCTTGGGTCTACCACAAAGTAGATGTGACCACCGCGCCCGCCATTGCCGCCGGCAGGGCCACCGCGCGGCACAAATTTCTCGCGACGGAAGGCGACAACGCCGTTTCCGCCGTGACCTGCTGCAATGTGGATCTTTGCTCGATCAAAAAACATGGATAATATCCTATCGACTGCGTCTGAAGTTCGACGAGGCACCGGCAAGAGCTTATTCTATCCAAGGCATGACCTGGATGTAAAGAAGCAGACACGCTACGGCGCTAGCAGCACTTGACTGGTTGCGCTACAATGATGGCTTTGAGCCGGATTTCGGCTTTTGGACTTCGGCTTTTGAACACTGATATCTGTTCGGGGTGAGCATTGATCAAGCGGTTTATAGAAACGATGCAGGGGGCGCGCAGCGATGCGCGGCGCATAGCCTGGTGGGGCATCCTTGTGGCGATGGTGCTGCTGGGCCTGTGGTGGTTTCGCCCAGTGCTACGCGATGTGGCCGACGCTATTTTTGCATTTGCCCAGAGCGAAGAGGCGATAGAAGAGTTTGTGCTCTGGCTGGGGTGGTTTGGCCCGCCAATTTTGATCCTGTTCAACGCCATGCAGATCATTGTTGCGCCGATTCCGGCGTATGCATTGTTCGGCGCTGCCGGCTTTTTGTACGGGCCGCTCTGGGGTGGGGTGTATGGTGTATTAGGGACACTGCTCGGCGCAACAGCAGCCATGTTGTTGTCGCGCCGATTTGGGCGTCCTTGGGCGGAGCGGATGGTCGGCGCGGATCGGCTTGATCGCTGGAGCGAGATGACCAATCGTCGCGGTTGGCTGGTGTGGGGCTTGCTCTTGCTGGCGCCGGTGGGGGACATCCCCTATTTTTTGGCGGGGTTGTCGCAGGTCGGCGTGTTGCGCATCCTCATGCTTACGTTGGTGACACGCGCACCCACCATTTTCTTGGTGGCCGGCGCTGCCAGTGGATCGACAGGGCTGAGCTGGCGCGAGTTGGTGCTGATGATTGGTGTGCTGGTTATCATCTTCGGCCTGCTGTGGCGCTACCAGGACCGCATCGTCACCTGGTTCGAGTTGCGCGTCCATGCGCGTGTGGCGAAGCGAAGCGGGGATCCCCCCAGGAACCGGGAATAATCATCATCGACATTTCTGCATTCATGTCATATAGTGGATAAGTGCAGTAGGAATTTAGTGGATAAGTGCAGTAGGAATTGGGCGTTATCAATACTATCAGAAATGAGTCTTGTATGGCCGACACATCTTTGATCGCCCGGCTCGACGCAGACCTGAAACAGGCAATGCGTGAAAAGGACGAGACGACCAAACTGGCATTGCGCTCGTTGAAAGGCGCGATCACCGAGGCAGAAAAAGTAGACGCGTCGCTCAAATTGACAGAAGCGGATCTAGAACAGATCCTGCAGAAGGCGGCCAAGCAGCGACGCGACGCCATCGCCGAATACCAGAAGGCGAATCGGCCCGATCTGGCTGCTCAGGAATCCGCCGAACTGGCTGTCCTCGAACGATATCTGCCACGTCAACTAACCGAAGCGGAAATCGAGACAATCGTGCGCGCCGTCATCGCCGAAACCGGCGCTACCTCTGTTCAGGATATGAGTATAGTGATGCCGGTGGCCATGCAGCGCACCCGCGGGCAGGCTGATGGCCGCGCCGTCAACCAGGTTGTCCGCCGCCTGCTTTCATCTTGACGATCACCCTGGTTGTTCAGAGCCTGCGGGCCTTGGCGCAGATGGGACTGATTCAATGAGACTTGCTTCTTCGATGGATGCGATCCGCAAACAGATAACGGTACCTTTGTTTATCCACGCAGCTATCCTCGTGTTGGGTGGATCGCTACTGGTGACGCTCCTCTTGCTGCCGCTGCCGATTGGGCAGGTGCAACTCGAGGCGGGCGATGTCGCCTCGCAGAACATCGTGGCGCCGCGGCGAATCGTATACGAAAGCGCCACGCTCACCCAACAGGAACGCGAGCGGGCCGCCCAGGCTATACCCGACTACTACGATCCGCCGCAGAGCCGCATCCGTCGGCAGCAGGTAAGCCGTAGCCACGAAGTGCTGGCGCTGATCACTGGCCTGCGGCAGGATACAAGCCTCACCGAAGATCAACGTCTGGATGCGCTGCTGGCTATCGAAGATCTGAAGCTGACATCCACCGCTGCGCAGCAGATACTGGATTTGACCGACGTAGACTGGGCGAGCGTGGTGAGTGAGGTGCCGCTTGTCCTCGATCAGGTGATGCGTGAGGACATCAAAGAAGGCACGCTCTCGTTGAAAGCGGCGGCGGATTTCGGTGTTGGTCAGCCCTGAACTAAACGACGAAGCAAGCACGGTTGTAGGCGAACTGGCGCGTATTGGTGCGCCCCAATAGTTTCCTGAACCCTGAACGCACAGAAGAACTGCGCCAGCAGAGCGTGGGATTCTGTGCCGGTGCAGACTCAGACTCTGGAGCAGGGCGAGATCATCCTCCGTGCCGGCGATATCGCCTCGGCGGAAGACGTCGAAGCGCTGGATCATCTCGGCTTGAGATCAAGTGGAATGGAGCCTTTGGCGCCTGTTCCAGGTCTCGTTGTTCAGTGCAAGTACCATCATCTTGCTGATTGGCGCGATCTACCGGCTGAATCCCAAAGTGTTGCAGTGTCGACGTCACAGCGGGCTGCTCTTGCTGCTGGGCGCGTCGGGCCTGGTGCTCGCACGCTTGATGATCGTCCCCCACGATTGGCTGCCCTATCTGTTCCCGTTGGCCGCGGTGACCATGCTGGCGGCGCTGTTGCTCGATCTCCAGGTTGCAGTGATGCTGAGCCTGTCGTTTGCGCTTTTCGTGGCTTACTTGAGCAGCGGCAACGTGCCGCTGATTTTCTACACCACGGTCGGCGCTCTGCTGGGATCTCTGGTGGTGGGCAAGGCGGAGAGACTAACCTCTTTCCTGTGGGCCGGTATGGTGGTGATCCTGAGCAATGTGCTGATGGTGGTCGCGCTGTGGACACAACCGCTTGAGGCGACAACCACCGCCCAGTGGCTGCGTATGTTCCTGGTGGCGGCCTTGAACGGCGGACTTTCGGCCAGCATTGCCCTGATCGGCTATTTCGTGCTGGGTAACCTGTTTGGCATCACCACAAGTTTGCAGTTGATGGAACTCAGCAGGCCAACCCATCCACTGCTGCGGCAACTGCTGCTGAAGGCGCCAGGCACCTATCATCACACGATTTTGGTGAGCAACCTGGCCGAGCGCGGCGCCGAAGCCATTGGCGCCGATGCCTTCCTCGTGCGGGTCGGCGCCTACTATCACGACATCGGCAAGATTGTGCGCCCGTACTTCTTCACCGAGAACATCGTGGATGATTCGTCTCCGCACGATGGCCTGGACGCCAAAACAAGCGCACAGATCATTATCAGCCATGTGAAAGATGGCCTGGATCTGGCGCGCAAATACCATCTGCCAGCAGTGCTACAGGACTTCATTCTCCAGCATCATGGCGCCCAGGTGATGCAGTATTTTTACCAGAAGGAGATCAAGAACGCCGCCGACGGTGAAGTGGTCGATGTGGCTGATTTCCGCTATCCTGGCCCCGATCCGCAGACGAAAGAAGCTGCGATTTTGATGATGGCCGATGTCTGCGAAGCCGCGGTGCGTGCAGAACGTCCATCGAGCCGCAAAGATCTGGAGAACATGGTAGATCGCCTGATCACGGATCGCGTCCTTGACGGTTCGTTGACACAGTGCAGCCTGACCTTCAAGGAGTTGCATGCCATCAAACGCACGTTCGTTCAGGTGTTGCAGGGCGTGCATCATCCGCGGATCAAATACCCCAGCCAGGACGCAAAGCAAGCGACGTCGGAATGGGTGGAAGTCACAATTGGAGACAACGTACACGATTTGAACGATGTTCGCCCCGAGATCGGTCGATCAACAGCGCAAGAAGCACCTGAACTCACGCCGGTTTACCGCAACGGCGGCAATGACGTGCCGATACCCCACATGCACGAAAAAACACCTGGTTGAGCACGACCCCAATGAATCCACAACCGGATTATGAAATTGCGTATGAAATCGAGATCGATGTAGTCGATGGCAGCACAACAGATGTGGATGTGGCCGATCTGGAGCGTGCCGTCATCGCGACACTGTCTCACCTGGGCGTAGACGTGGCGGGCCTGACCATCGTCATCGCGGACGATGAAACGGTGCGGCAGATGAACCAACAATATCGCCACATCGACAGCGCCACAGACATCCTCAGTTTCCCCGCCGGCGAAGGTGACGAGATGTTCGATCTGCCGCCGGAGATCGAAGAGGAGGTGGGCGACTATCTCGGCGATCTGATCATTGCCTATCCATTCACTTGCGCTCAGGCAGCGCGTTATCACAATCCAATTGTCAACGAGTTGCGGCTGTTGGTTGTCCACGGTACGTTGCACTTGCTCGGATACGATCACGACACCGAAGATCGACAGCGCGAAATGTGGCGGATCCAGGGTGAAGTGCTGTCTGCGCTAGGCGACACGTCCACAAACTGGGAACGAGAGTACGAGGCATAGTGTCATCTTCGCTGCCGGAATCGAGTGGGCTGCCGGAATCGAAAAGGAAAGTCGCCTTTGTCCGTAGCCTTCAACACGCCCTGAGGGGCGTGTTTTTCGTGTTGCGCACAGAGCGGAATGCACAGATCGAAGCCGTCATCGCGCTGTTTGCGATCTTGCTGGGGATCGTTTTGCGGATCAGTGCCGTCGAATGGGCTGTGATCTTCACGCTGATTGGGCTTGTCCTCGGGCTGGAGTTTGCCAACACGGCGTTGGAGGCGGTGGTCGATCTGGCCACGAGCGAGTACCACCCGCTGGCGAAGATCGCCAAAGACAGCGCGGCCGGTGCTGTTCTATGGGTTGCAGTGTGCAGCGTCGTCGTGGGCCTGTTTGTTTTTGGTCCGCGATTGTGGCGGCTGCTTGTTGTCCTTGTGCAGAGATGAAAACAAGCGCCGTACGCCGTCCACGATGATCCCCTGGTGACCCCCTTGCGCAAAACATGATCGTTGCAACCCTGTCCTTGATTTGACATCAATCCGTAAATGCAATAAACTCAGT
>JAWKOL010000031.1:0-85460 GCA_041391225.1 Caldilineaceae bacterium | reverse complement strand
GACGGGCTGGCGCTGGTGATGGCGCTGCTGGTGGCGGGGATCGGCACGTGCGTCTATCTCTACGCCGGGCGCTATCTGGCCGGCGATGACGGGCTGCTACGCTTCTACGTTTGGGTGACGCTCTTCATGCTTTCGATGCTGGGCCTGGTGACGGCGGGCAATATCCTCACGCTCTTCGTCTTTTGGGAGCTGACCAGCATTTCGTCGTACCTGCTCATCGGCTACAAGCACAAGCAGGAGTATGCGCGGGATGCGGCGTTGCAGGCGTTGCTCATCACCGGCGGCGGGGGATTGGCGCTGTTGGGTGGGCTATTGCTGATGGGGGTGGCGACGGGTAGCTACGAGTTGACCACACTGCTGGCCAGCGGCGATGTGCTGACGTCCCATCCACTCTACGCGCCGATGGTGCTGCTGATCCTGGTGGGTGCCTTCACCAAGTCTGCGCAGTTTCCCTTCCACTTTTGGTTGCCGGGGGCGATGGCCGCGCCGACGCCGGTAAGCGCCTACTTGCACTCGGCCACGATGGTGAAGGCGGGCGTCTTTTTGCTGGCTCGGCTCAACCCTGCCTTGGGCGGCACGCCGCTGTGGACGGGCATGCTCGTGGCTTTCGGCGCAACGACGATGGTGCTGGGCGCGTTCCTGGCCTGGCAGCAGCGCGATCTGAAGCGCATCCTCGCCTACTCCACGGTGAGCGCGTTGGGGACGCTGGTCCTCTTGATTGGGATCGGCACAGACGTGGCGCTGAAGGCGGCGATTGTCTTTTTGGTGGTGCATTCGCTGTACAAGGGCGCACTCTTCCTGGTGGCCGGGGCCGTGGACCACGCCACTGGCAGTCGCGATGTGACGGAATTGAGCGGCCTCGCCCGCGCCATGCCGTGGACAGCGGGTGCGGGCGCGCTGGCGGCGCTGTCCATGGCCGGGCTGCCGCCCTTCTTCGGCTTCGTGGGCAAGGAACTGATCTACGAGGCGACGCTCTACGCGCCCAACTGGGTGGTGATCCTCACGGTGGCGGCAGTGGTGGCGAATGTCTTCAACGTGGTGGTGGCAGGGCTGGTGGCGTTGCGTCCATTCTGGGGGACACCGTCGGCGCACGCTGAGCACGCCCACGAAGGCGGCTTCTTTATGGTGCTGGGGCCGGCCTTCCTGGCGACGTTGGGGCTGCTGGCCGGTCTGCTGCTGACGCCGGTGTCGAGTCTCTTCGTCGGCCCGGCGGTGAGCGCGCTGGCTGGGGAGAGCACCAAGATCAAGCTGTCGCTGTGGCATGGCATCAACCCGATGTTGATGCTCAGCGTGTTGACGGTGGCGCTGGGCGCGGTGATCTACCGATTCCGCAGCGGGCTGTCCGCGCCGATGACGGCGGCGACGGGATGGGTGGAAGTGGCGCCGTCTCGTCTCTACCAGGTTGCATTGGACGGGCTGAAAGTCGGCTCGGTGGGGCTGACCAAGCGCTTGCAGACCGGTCATCTGCGGCGGTATGTGCGGGTGGTGCTGTTGGCGGCGCTGATCCTGGTGGGCGGCGCGCTGGTGATCGGCTCGACGTGGCCGCAGTTTTCGCAGCCGCTGGATGTGCGCTTCCACGAAGTGGCGCTGGCGGTGATCATGCTGGTTGCCGCCTTCCTGGTGGCACGGACCACCTCACGTCTCGTCGCGGTGACCAGTCTGGGTGTGGTGGGCTTCGGTATGTCGATCTTCTTCGTGCTGCTGGGCGCGCCCGATCTGGCGATGACGCAGTTCGCTGTGGAGACGCTGACCGTGCTGCTCTTCGTCCTCGTGCTCTATCGGCTGCCCCGCTTCGCCGCACTCACCGGCCAGGGTGACAAGATCATCGACGGCATCGTGGCCGTGGCGGGCGGCGTGCTCATGGCGCTGATCGTGCTTATCGCCATCGACCTGCCCCATCCCACCACGTTGACCAGCTACTTCGCCGAAAACAGCCTGGCGCTGGCCAACGGGCGCAACGTGGTCAACGTGATCCTGGTCGACTTCCGCAGCCTGGACACGCTGGGCGAAATCATCGTCCTGGCGATTGCGGCGACGGGTGTGTATGCGTTGATGAAGTTGAGGATGGAGAAATAGGGACTGGGGATCGGGGACTGGGGACTGGAATCGTGCTGAGGCACTGGTCTCTCAGTTGGTGGCTTGTCCCCCAGTCCCTGATCCCCAGTCCCCAGTCCCTGACGCTTTCCAAACCTGCTTACGGAGCAAAACCATGTCTCTACTACTCAACATCGCAACTCGCTATCTCCTGCCTGTGTTGATGCTGTTTTCGCTTTTCCTGCTCATGCGCGGACACAACGAGCCGGGCGGCGGCTTCACCGGGGGGCTGGTGGCGGCGAGTGCGATTGCCTTCTACGCCATCGCCTTTGGCGAGGACGCCACCCGCCGCCTGCTGAACACGCACCCGCGCAACTACATCGTGGCCGGGGTGGCGGTGGCCTTTGTCGCCGGGCTGGTGGGGCTGGTGACCGACGGCGTCTTCCTGGCTGGCGTGTGGGACAGCACGCCAATCCCCGTGATCGGCAAGATCGGCACGCCGTTTGTCTTCGATGTGGGTGTCTATCTGGCGGTGATTGGGGTGACGTTGACAATTCTGCTGGCGTTGATGGAGGAATAAACAATGGAAACCCTACTCGCAATCGTCCTCGGTGGCCTCTACGCTGCCGGTTTCTACCTGATGATGCGGCGCAGCATTGTGAAGCTGATCCTGGGGCTGGTGCTGCTCGGACACGCCACCAATCTGCTCATCCTCACCGTGGGGCGGGTGACGCGTGGCGAACCGGCCCTGATTGCGCCAGATGAACTGCTGCTGGCGGGGACGTACGCCGATCCGCTGCCGCAGGCGTTGATCCTCACGGCGATTGTGATCGGCTTCGGCGTGCAGGCGTTCGCGCTGGTCCTCTTCAAGCGGGCCTACCAGGCCGTGGGGACCGACGATCTCGACGCCATCCGCTCCACGGAGCAGTTGTCTTTGATGAAGAAGGTGAAGAACAAATGAAAGTACGGATCGAATCTCTCCTCCCCTGCTTTCAGGAGACGGTTTGGGAAGAGGTGCAGAAGTTCGAGTTGTTGCAAGAGGTGGCCTATCCGCTGTTGACTTTTCGGCTGGCGGATGGCGAAGCAGCTCCGGATTGGTGGCAGGCTGGCGAGTCGATGGCGGTGAATTTGTACGCGTTCAATCGGATTCCGCTGGGCAAGCACACGCTCACAGTTGAGCGCGTGGACGCTGAGGCCCACGAGATTCGGTCACGCGAGCACAACGCCTTCATCCACCGCTGGGATCACCGCATCCAGGTGCAGTACGTGGCCGAGGACCTGACCCGCTACGTCGACGAGGTGGAGATCGACGCCGGTCTGCTCACGTTCCCGATCTGGCTGTTTGCGCAGTGGTTCTACCGTCATCGGCACCGGCGCTGGCAGCAGATCGCCGACCGCATCTGCGAAGCGGATCGCCCGACGGCTGACGATTTGCCTGAAACGGAGATACCGAAGCGTGAGAAGTGATACGTGTTTCGTGTGGCAACTCGCAATCCGCAATTCCCACCCTGAAGGATACGAACGATGAGCATTTTGTTGATTCTCCCAATTTTGATTCCGCTGGCGACAGGGTTGTTGGCGCTGGCGTTGTGGACACGCCCACAGATCCAGCGCGGGATCAGCCTGGTTGGGGCCGGGGCGCTGCTCGGCGCGGGGATTGTCCTGTTTGGTGAGGTGTGGACGAACGGCATCGCCGCCACACAGTCGGGCAATTGGCCCGCGCCCTTCGGCATCACCCTGGTAGCGGACGTAACCAGCGCGGTGATGGTGGTGATCAACGGCGTCATGGCGGTGACGATTGCTGTCTACGGGCTGGCGGGCATCGACGCCCAGCGCGAACGCTTCGGCTACCATGCGCTCGTCCACTTTTTGCTGATGGGCGTGAGCGGATCGTTCCTCACCGGCGATCTGTTCAATCTCTACGTCTGGTTCGAGGTGATGCTGATTTCGTCGTTCGTGCTGATTGCACTGGGCGGCACGCCGAAGCAGTTGGAAGGTGGGCTGAAATACGTGACGCTGAGCCTGCTGGCGTCGATGCTCTTCCTGGCCGCCACAGGGATCGTCTACGGCGTGGCCGGGTCGCTCAACATGGCCGATCTGGCGATCCACTTCGACGTGACGGCGCTGCCGATGGGGCTGATGCTGGCGCTGGCCATGCTCTTTTTGGTGGCATTCGGCATCAAGTCGGCCATCTTCCCGCTCTTCTTCTGGCTGCCCGCCTCCTACCACACAGGACCGGTGGTGATCTCGGCGCTGTTTGCCGGGCTGCTGACGAAGGTGGGCGTCTATGCGTTGGTGCGGATCTACACGCTGCTCTTCGCAGGGACGATGGAGACGGTGAGCACAGTCTTGTTCGTGTTGGCCGGGTTGACGATGGTGATCGGCGTCCTTGGCGCGGTGGCGCAGAGCGAGTTGCGGCGACTGTTGTCGTTCCACATCATCAGCCAGATCGGCTACATGATCATGGGGCTGGCGCTGGCGACGCCATTGGCACTGGCCGGGCTGCTCTTCTTCCTGGTTCACAACATCCTGGCCAAGACGAACCTGTTCTTGATCAGCGGTGTCATCGAGAAGTTGCGCGGCACCGAGCAACTGGCTTACCTGGGCGGTTTCTACCGCAGCAGACCGGGGTTGGCGGTCCTCTTTTTGGTGGCGGCGCTGTCTTTGGCCGGGTTGCCGCCCTTCTCAGGCTTTTGGGCCAAGTTGATGTTGGTGCGCGCCGGGCTGGAAGTGGAACAGTACGCCGTGGTGGCCGTGGCGCTGGGCGTGAGCCTGCTCACCCTCTTCTCTATGACCAAGATCTGGGCCGAAGCGTTCTGGAAAGAAGCACCCAACGCCGACGTCGTCGACGCCCCGCTGAGCGGACGCGCCCGCCTGTCGCTGCTGGCTCCCGTCGTCTTCCTGGCCGTTCTCAGCATGGGGATGGGCCTGGTGGTGGAGCCGCTGATCCAGGTGTCCACCGTGGCGGCGGATCAGTTGCTCGATTCGGCGGGGTATGTGGAGGCAGTTTTGGGGAGTGCGGCAGTGGCTGTGTTGAAGTAGAGATTGAGCGATTAGGAGATTAGGCGATTGGGGATCGTATCCAACTGACGATTCCCCAATTGGGAACCGGTTGCTCGACACGATTCCCCAATCGCTCAATCTCTCAATCGCCTAATCTCCCAAGAAAACGCGGAGATGATTCATGATCCAATTCCTCATCCTCATGCTCGCCGTCTGGCTCCTGTTGACGATGGAGTTCAGCGTGGCGAATGCGGCGCTGGGCCTCGGCGTAGGCGTGGCGGCGATTGTGGTATCGCAGCGGGATGTGCTGTCCTCGCTGTGGACGAGTTGGCCGCGGCCCGGTGTGGTGGCGCGGCGTGTGGTGAAGTTGACGGGATTGCTGGGCTTCTTCCTGTGGGAAGTGCTGGTGTCCAACCTGCGCATCACGCGGGCGGTGCTCAGCCCGACGCTGGATTTGAGACCGGCCATCGTGGCCGTGGATGTTCAATCGCTATCGGATCAGGCGCTGATGCTGCTGGCAAACTTCATCACGCTGACGCCGGGGACGCTGAGCCTGGACGTGTCCGCCGACCGCTCTACGCTCTACGTCCACGCTATGCACATCGATAGCGCCGATCAATTTCGCGCCGATCTCTACGAGAACGTGCGCCGACGAGTACAGGAGGTGTTCCAATGACGCTCTTTTCGACGCTTTTGCTCTGGGTGGTGCTACCCATGTTGCTGGCCGGCGCGGTGCTGGCCTTCGTGCGCCTGGTGCGCGGACCCAGCCTGCCCGACCGCGTGGTGGCGCTGGAGTTGATGACGATGGCCGGCATCGGCATCGTGGCCGTCTACGCCGTGCTCACGGATCAGTCTTCGTTGTTGGATGTGGCGCTGATCCTGGCGCTGATTGGTTTCCTCAGCACCGTGGCCTTCGCCACTTACGTGCAAAGGAACGTGACATGACCGAGCCAATCACGCTGCTGTTGATCAAAGCCGGCGCGCTCTGCATCCTTTTGGCCGGGATCTACGCGCTGCGCTCGACGGATTTTGTGAAGCGGCTGACCTGGGGCAGCAAAATGTCGACGCTGGGGGCTGGATTGGTCCTCGCCGGTGTGGCGTTGAACTTCGAGAATGTGGCGCTCAAGATGGCGTTGGCCGCCTTCCTGGGCATGGTGATGATGGGTACGCTGGTGGAAAGGAAACGCTGACATGATCGAATGGCTCACCTTGGCATTTCTCTTCCTGAAACGTTCTTTGTGCTCGTCTCGGGGATCGGCGTGATCCGCCTGCCCGATCTCTTCTTGCGCATGGCCGCCATCACCCAGGCGACGACGCTGGGCGTGGGGTTCATCTTCCTGGCGGTGGCGTTCTTCTTCGACGACGCAGGCGCCACCGGCCGCGCCCTGGCCGCCGTGATCTTCCTCGTCCTCACTTCGCCGGTTTCGGCCCACGCCATCGGCCGCGCCGCCTACCACAGCGGCGTCAAGCTCTGGCCGGGCACGGTATTGGACGAGTTGAAGGGAACGCAGAAACGAGTGTTGCGTAATTCGTAATTCGTGTTTCGTGGGTAGAGGGCGTTGTGCGGTCACAGGTACGATTTTACGCCGACGCATCGTGCTCCAAACAATGGTGACCGATCCTCAGCCCACGAATCACGCAACACGGATCACGGATCACAGTCTTCCTCCAACGGCGTAGGATCTTCTCTTATGAAAAGAGGGAAAAATGACACAAAGTATGCCCATTTCGGCTTCGACGTGGCAACGGAACTCGGTACACCAGGAGCAGTTGGATACCATCGCAGACGGCTTTCTCGAAGACTGGAAACGCGCACACGGGCTTACCGGGCGCTCAGCCGATGCCCAACTCAAAGGATCTGTGCTAATCATCACCATCGAGGACGCGCTGACCGCTGCCGAAATGAAGCTGGCTGATCGGCCACAAGGCTATCTTGCCATGCGCAACTACCTGCGCCAGTTGATCGCCCAGATCTACGTTGACCTGGCCCACCGCATCGAGGACGCGCTGCGCTGTTCGGTGGGGGCAAGCCACGTGGATCTGCATCCGCAGCGCAACGCTGTGATTTTTACGATTGAAGTGCATTGAGAGAAGAAGGCAGAGAAAACGACAAGGCAAAAAGCAAAGTGCAAAAGTCAAAAGGCAAAGTCTTGCATTCTGCCCAATCCCTAATCCCTAGTCCCCCAAATCCAGGAGGTTTCCCGTGCAGATTGCGATCTACACGTTGAGTTTCTTTTTGCTGGCGCTGGCTTCGAAGAAGATCGGCGAATGGTTTTCCAAAGTTGGCCTGCCCTACATCACCGGTTACTTATTGGCCGGGGCTGTGGCAGGACCGTTTGTGCTGAATCTGATCTCGAACGAGGCAGCAACGTCGCTGCGCTTCATCGACGAGTTGTCTCTGGGCATCATCGCCTTCGTGGCCGGCAGTGAACTCTACCTCAAAGAGATCCGCAGCCGTATCAAGAGCATCGGCTGGATCACAGGATCGGTGGTGGTGGTGGCGTTGCCCATCATCGGTGTGGCGCTCTACTTCCTCACCGATATGCTCCCCTTCGCCGCGGACATGAGCACCATGGATCGCCTCGCCATCGCCATTTTGGGCGCGACGATCCTGTTGGCGCTGTCGCCGGCGTCGACCATCGCCGTGATCAAGGACGCACGCGCCAAAGGCAGCTACTCGCACACGATCCTCGGCGTCACCGTAACGATGGACGTGGTAATCGTCGTCCTGTTTGCGGTGGCGGTGGCGATTGCCGGTGTACTGCTCACAGGATCGACGTTGAATGCCTCATTCCTCCTGTTGCTGGCAGTAGATTTGATTGCAGCAGGCGTCGCCGGTTTTCTGGTGGGCAAACTGTTGCAGGCGGTGCTCGACCTCACCATCGACCGTCGCATCAAAATGGCCGCGATCTTGGGTCTCGGTTACGGCATCTTTGCCGCCGGTCACTGGCTGATCGAGTATTCCTACGCCAACCTGCCCATCGAGATCCACATCGAGCCGCTACTCGTCGCCATGATCGGCGGCTTCACCGTCACCAACTACAGCCGCCATCGCGAAAGCTTTGCCGGCATCCTGCATGACGTCGGGCCGGCGATCTATGTAGCCTTCTTCACGCTCACCGGCGTCACCATCAAGCTCGACATCCTGCTGCAGACGTGGCCGGTGGCAGTGGCGCTCTTCCTGGCGCGCAGCGGCGGCATCTTTGCCGGGTCGATCATTGGCAGTCGCGGCGCCGGCGAATCGGGGACATTCACCCGCTACGCCTGGCTGGGGCTGATCACACAGGCCGGGATCGCGCTGGGGTTGGCGCGCGAGGTGGCGACAGAGTTCCCGTCTTTGGGCGCAGCCTTCGCCACGCTGGTGATCTCGGTGGTGGTGCTCAACGAGATCTTCGGCCCGCTCATGCTCAAGTTCGCCCTACAGCGGACAGGCGAAGCCGACCTGCCCACCGACGGCGCCGTGGACGAGGTACGCGATGCGTTGATCCTGGGCGTGGAGCCACAGTCGATGGCGCTGGCGCGGCAGCTTCAAGCCAACAATTGGCGCGTGATCATGGCCGACACCGACGCCGGCCACATCGAACGCCTCGCCGCCGAGGACGTAGACGAGCGTCACGTCCCCGCGATTGACGCCGACAGCATGGCCAACCTCATCACCAACAAGACCGACGCCGTTGTCGCCCTGTTGGAAGACGACGAAGCCAACCTGCGCGCCTGTGATCTGGCCTTCAGCAAAGGCGTGCCACGTCTGATCGTGCGTCTGCGCGATATGTCGCTGGCGTCGGAATTTGCCAAGCTCAACGCCCTGATCGTCGACCAATCCTCGGCGATGGTCTACCTGCTCGAACAGTCGGTGCGTTCGCCGCTTTCCGCCGCCATGCTGCTGCACCAGGACTCGAACCGCAGCCTCGTACAGGTGACGGTGAGCAACCCCGACATGGACGGCCAACTGGTGCGCGATCTGCGCCTGCCCGCCGACGTGCTCCTCCTCGACGTCAGCCGCGACGGCACCGCCATCGTCCCCGACGGCTACACCCGCGTGCGCCTGCGCGACGACGTCACCTTGCTGGGGAAGGAAGAGAGTCTGAAAGAGGCGATCTGGAAGCTGGGCTTCTAGAGGTGGGGGACTGGGGATTGGCGACTGGGGATTGGGTTGAGCAGCTCGATTGTGCATTGGCACGAGATCTCGTCGAGAGCCAATAGTCCACGAAATATGGCAGATCACTTAGGAGATTTCAGAATTTTATTGATCCACGAAGGCACACGAAGTACCACGAAGAGGAGAAGAGAGGGACACGGATTTCAGGATTCGCAGGACAACAGAGCGGAAGAGCTTTCTGCTTGTTCTTTTCTGCCATCGTGTATCTTCGTGTGGCTTCGTGGATCATTATTTCTCTGGTTTCTCCTTAAGCCATCGTGTATCCAAAGTAGCATCACATTAGTTGTCCACTGGCCCGTGCCTGGCACTGTCTGCATCCAATCCCCAGCCGCCAATCCCCAGTCCCCATCCCCATCTGTACAATTCCACCGAATACGATAAAATGGACGCGCAGCCTCGATTGGTCAACAATACACCCTCAACGACACGGCTTTCGACCACCGAAAAGGAGCGCGCCTGTGGAACTGGCGTATCACCTCGATCTGCTGCTGCAAAATGCGGAACGGATTCGCTGCCTCGTGGAAGGCATGAGCGATCAGGACGCACGCTGGAAACCCGACGCCGAATCCTGGTCGATCCTGGAGGTGATCAACCACCTCGCCGACGAGGAAGAGGCCGATTTTATTGTGCGCCTCGACTACACGCTCAACCGCCGCACCGATCCCTGGCCCCCTATCGATCCGCAGGGCTGGGTCACCGAACGACGATACAGCGAACGTTCACTGGGTGAATCGTTGCAGCGTTTCCTCTCTTCGCGGCAGCAGTCCTGGCGCTGGCTCAGGGCTTGAGAACCCCGACTGGGACATCGTCTACGAAGCGCCGTGGGGACCGATCCGCGCCGGTGATGTCTTCGCCGCCTGGGTGGCCCACGATCTGCTTCACATGCGCCAGATCATCGAGGTCCACTGGGCGTTTCTCAACCAAAACGTGACACCTTACTCGACGCGCTACGCGGGTGAGTGGTGAGGAGAAGCCAGAGAAAAGCGATCCACGAAGGCACACGAAGCAACACGAAGAAGAAAAATGCAGAATCGATCCACAGATTAACCGGATTTTTGGGATTTAGAAACAGATATGGAGGAAAATAGATTGGATCACCCTGCCATGAAAGTCACCAACCGCCTGATAGCACTCCTCCTCCTTTCCGTGCTATTGATCAGTGCATGTGCCCAATCGCCCACCACCGCCCCCGAAGACGCCAACTCGCCGGCCGACGCCGTCACCGCCGACGCGCCTGGCGATCCTACCTTCGACATGACCGTCCTCGTGGAAGGGCTGAACAGCCCGTGGGAGATCGCCTACGGGCCGGACGATCATCTGTGGGTCACCGAACGATCCGGGCGGCGCGTGCTGCGCGTGGCCGCACAGAGCGGCCAGGTGAGCACCGCTGTCACCATCGACGAGGTCATCTTCGAGGATGGCATGGCCGGTTTGCAGGGCATGGCATTGCACCCCGAACTGCTCCAAGGCACAGGCAACGACTACGTCTACGTCGCCTACAGCCACAACAGCGCGGACGGCCCCGCCGTGAAGATCCGCCGCTACACCTTCGACGCCACCTCCGAAACGCTCACCGATCCCGTAGACATCGTCAACGGCCTGCCCGCGGGGACGGATCACAACGGTGGGCGCGTCCTCTTTGGGCCGGACGGCAAACTCTACTACAGCATGGGCGATCTTGGCGCCAACAACCTGGCCAACTACTGCCTGCCCAGCGACGCCCAGACGCTGCCCACCGCCGATCAGGTGACCGCCCAGGATTGGCGCAACTACGTGGGCAAGGTCCTGCGCATCGACGCGGACGGCGGCATCCCCGCCGACAACCCCGAGTGGGGCGGCGTGCGCAGCCACGTCTTCACCGTGGGGCACCGAAACCCGCAAGGGCTGGCCGCCGGCAATGGACAGGTCTACGCCGCCGAACATGGCCCCAAGACCGACGACGAAGTCAACCGGCTGGTCGGCGGGCGCAACTACGGCTGGCCCTACGTCTCCGGCTACCAGGACAGCCAGGCCTACGTCTACGCCGAATGGTCCGACGCCACAGTCCCCTGCGCGTCGCTCACCTTCAGCGACTACGAGATCCCCGACGAAGTGCCGCAGCAAGAGGAGAGCGCGTGGCGCGATCCATCCTTTGCGCCGCCGCTCTACGCCTTCGGCACCGTGGAAACCGGCTACAACTTCCAGAACCCGGCGTGCAGCCGCAGCTACTACATCTGCTGGCCCACCATCGCGCCCTCGGGAATGGACTACTATGATGCTTCGACCAGCGGCATCCCCGGCTGGAGCGACTCGTTGCTCGTAGCCGCCCTGAAGACAGGATCGATCTACCGTCTGCCCCTCTCCGCCGACGGCGCGTCTGTGGGTGACCCGATCCGCCTCTTCAACACCACCAACCGTTACCGCGATCTCGCCATCAGCCCCAATGGCCGCACCTTCTACGTCATCACCGATGGCGGCGGCAACACCCAGGACGACAGCGGCCTGCCTACCAACCGCGTTGCCAATCCGGGGGCGATCTTGGTCTTTGAGTATGGAGCGGGTGATTAGTGATTGGTGATTAGGTGGTCTGTCCTTCGTTCGACAGAACGAAAGGACATTCAACGCTATTGTCGAGCATATTGATGTGTCAGCTCACATGCGCATGCCAAGACCCAAGCACCATTCACCAATAAAGTGACGACATGCTCGAAAGACCTGCGCTACCCAATGAGGCCATAGTTGAATGTCTGCGCGGACGCTTCGGCATCGCCGTTGCCGATGTGCAGTTTCTGCCGCTGGGCGCGGACATCAACGCCGCCGTATTCCGGTTGACCGGTGACGACGGCGGCGATTACTTTTTGAAGCTGCGCCGTGGTGACTTCGACAAAACCCCGGTGACGGTGGCGCGCTTCCTGGCTGATCGTGGGATCGCCGCCGTGATCCCACCGATGACCACGATAGATGGTCGGCTGTGGACGGCGCTCGGCGGGTTCACGGCGGTGCTCTACCCGTTTGTGGCGGGCGAAAACGGCTACGATGCGGAAATGACCGAAGGCGATTGGCTGCAATTCGGGGCCGCGCTGCGCCGCATCCACGGCCTGGCGATTCCGGGAGATTTGGCAACGCAGATCCGCTGGGAAGACTACAACCCAACCGGACGCGAACGCGTGCGCCGCTACATGGACCGCTTCGCCATCGAGTACTTCACCGATCCGGTGACCGTCCAACTGGCCCAGTTCTTGCACGGCAAGCGTGAAATCGTCCTCGATCTGGTGAGCCGAGCCGAAAGTTACGCCCACCAACTTCAGGCTGAGCCGCGCCCGTTTGTGCTCTGTCATTCCGACGCCCACGCCGGCAACGTCCTCCTTGGCCCAGGTGACGCCTTTCACATCGTCGACTGGGACGAGCCGATCCTTGCGCCCAAAGAGCGCGATCTGATGTATCCCGGCGGCGGGCAGGGCTTCCGCGGCCACAGCGCGGCGGAAGAAGAAGCGCTATTCTATCGAGGATACGGCGCGGTGACAGTCGATCCGGTTGGGATCGCCTACTACCGCTTCGAGCGCATCGTGCAGGACATCATGGCCTTCTGCGATCAACTCGTCCTCAGCGACGAAGGCGACGCCAACCGTCACCAGGCGCTACGCTGGGTGATGGCGAACTTCGCGCCGGGCGGGGTGATCGAGGTTGCGTACGAAGGTGCGCAGATCATTCCATAGAGCCTAACCAAACCTGGAAGAATCCACCGCAAAAAATTTCACCAAAGAGTGAGCCAACCGTATGAACCGTCGTTCGTTGCTGAAAATCGCCTCGCTCAGCCTCCTGGGTGGCATGATCCAGGCTTGTAGCGCACCGCGCCCCGCTGCGGACCGCCGCCGCGTGATCGTCATCGGCGCAGGGATGGCCGGATTGGCCGCCGCCCGCTCCCTGGCTGGGCAGAATTTCGACGTCGTGGTGCTCGAAGCGCGGGATCGCATCGGCGGCCGCACGTGGACGAGTGACCATTGGCCTGACGCGCCGCTGGATCTGGGCGCGTCCTGGATCCACGGCGTCGAAGACAACCCCATCACCGCGCTGGCCGACGAAATCCAGGCCCGCACCTTCGCCACCAGCTACGACAGCAGCATCCTCTACGACAGCGAAGGCGAACCCATCGACGCCCGCACCGAAGCGCAACTGGAACGGCTGAGCGAGGAGATCGCCGATCACATTGTCACCGCGCAGGATGCCGACCGCGATCAATCCCTGCGCCGCACGGTGGAGCGAGCGCTGCGTTGGGACAACCTGTCCGCTGCCGAGCGGGCGCAGGTTGATTATGTCCTCAACAGCGAGTACGAGCAGGAATACGGCGGCAGCGCCGATGAACTCTCCACCTACTGGCTCGACGACGGCGACGAATTCGACGGCGACGACGTCATCTTCTACCAGGGCTACCAGGTGATCGTCGACGCCCTGGCCGAAGGGCTGACCATCGAGGTCGACCGCCCTGTGCAGCGCATCGAGTGGACCGGCGCCCAGGTGACAGTCCACAGCGACGCCGAACGCTACGTGGCCGACCATGTGGTGGTGACGTTGCCGCTGGGCGTGCTGAAAAGCGGCAACGTGGTCTTCGATCCCCCGCTGCCGCAAGAAAAGCAGCGAGCGATTTCGGCGTTGGGCATGGGCGTGCTCAACAAGTGCTATCTGCGCTTCCCCGCCGTCTTTTGGGACGATGAATTCGACTGGCTCGGCTACTTGTCGCTTGAACCGGGCCGCTGGCAGGAATGGGTCAGCCTGGCTCGCCCCACCGGATTGCCCATCTTGCTGGGGTTCAACGCTGCCGATTACGGACGCGCCATCGAAGCGCGGACCGACGCCGAGATCGTCGACGACGCCATGCAGACGCTGCGCGCCATCTTCGGCGACGACATCCCCGATCCTGAGGACGTGCAGATCACGCGCTGGGCCGCCGATCCCTTTGCGCTGGGTTCGTACTCGTTCAACGCGCTGGGGTCCTCGCCCGACATGCGCGATGCTCTGGCCGCGCCGGTGGACAACAGGATCTTCTTTGCCGGTGAAGCCACCAGTCGCGCCTACTTCGGCACCGTCCACGGCGCGTACCTTTCGGGCGTGCGCGCCGCGCAGGAGATTCTGGAGCAGGTGTAGGCGTCGAGTCAGTGCCTGGCACTGATGGGGCCATCGGCAGTACCCGATCAAAGTGGTTGCCCCCGCGAAATTTCTGTGCTAATCTCAGCCATGCACGAAATCCTCACCACAATCGCATTCTCCTCGTCCCACCCGATCTGCTGAGATCGCGTGGACTGTTCTCTGCCCTTGGACGGGAATCAAAGCCGATATGAGCAAACAGAAAATTGAATCGTCGAAGAGCGCAACTGCAAAGCGGCGTCTCGCCATGACTGCGGCTGTCGCGCCTTCCGAAGAGGCGGTGCTTCAGCGCGCGTTGGCGGGGACCGAGCATCTCTCGGCAGCCGATGTGAAGATCCTACAACGGACGGTGGGCAACCGCGCCATGAGCCGGTTTCTGCATCCTGCGGCGTCGATCAAACCTGATCCGAGCGCGAAGTTGTCGCTGGTGCAACGCGCCGGCGGCAAAGGATCCACAGGCACAACCCCCTTCACGGGCAAGGGGCATCGCCTGGGCGAGGGGACGTTCGAGAATGACGAGGAGCGAGACAAGCAGCGGCGTTTGGCTTACGAGAAGGCGCAATCTCGCTATTCCGCCGGTCTAGCCCCGTTTGAAACCAAGACCGACACCGTCGATACGTCTTCGCCGACAACGACAGCACCAACAACAACATCACCAACAACAACATCACCAGAGAGCAAATCATTTGGCGGCGAAGGTCACCGGCTCAGCGAGTGGACATTCGAGAGCGATGATGAGCGCGACAGCGAGCGGCGCTCCGCCTATGCCACCGCCCAATCTCGCTACTCGTCGGGGTTGGCGCCGTTTGAAGGAGAAAGCGACACCTCGCCTCCCATCCGCGCCCGTCAGCAGCGAGGACACATCGTCGTCGCACTTGTCGATGTTTCTGTCCGACGCCATCCGCCGCCGACGTCCTTTCACCTCGGGCGCTAAGGAATCGGATATCGATCCAGTCGGCCACATCCAGGATGAGTTGATCCCGGCGAATCCCAACCACAACTTCCTCAAATCTGAAATGCGCAAGCGCCGTCAATTCTCCAGCGGCGCCAGCGACGAGTATGTGGAACTGAAGACCGAGATCACGGCTTACGATCAGGAAGTGAAAGACGCCATCGCCAAATACCGTAACGAGCAGCCCAAGAACGTGGGTACGCTGGAGCGCCTGTGGAACTGGCTCACCACCGACATCGACGACAGCAGCGACGACGTGCAACACCGCCACCGTCAATTGACGCTTGTGCAGCAGCTCCTCACCACCATCCAACAGGCGCACATCGAATCGGAGAAACGGAAGAAAGAATCGGAGAAGAAGCGCATGCAGGCGCTTGCCGGCGAGATCGGTGTCCTGTCTTCTAACATAGAGATGATGAAAACCACCCACTACACGATCCTGCACGGCGATGACGCGTGGTGGCAGGATTACGAATCGTTCACATCCTTGTTCGCTATCATCAAGAAAGACAGCAAGAGCCAAACAGAAGAAAACCTGGCGGATCTTGTGCGGCGGTTGAAAACCCTTCAGCAAGACGCCCAATCACTCCTGGGGACCAGCTCCACCGGCGCAGCCGTCAAGATCGGCCTCGATCCTTTCGACACCACCGACGCCAACACGATCTTCGACTACTACGAGCAGACGGGCGGTATCGCCCCCAAAGGCCAGGTGCTGACTGTCTGCCAGAAAGCGGACAAGTACGGCGGCACCTACACCTACCAGGGGAAGGTGTACGACATGTACCACGACAGCCACGGCCCCAAAGAAGGAAACTCCAACGAGAGCCGAACCGCCTGGAAGATCCTGATCGGCAACAAACTCCAGGTGGTGGGGATTGGTCACCACATCCCTGGCGCGGCGAAGTACGAGGCTATCTTCCCCTTTGCCACAGATCCAGCGTTGCAAGAATACGGCCCTTCGCCCAACATCACCGACAGCCGCACATAAGATTCAGTAAGCGTTTCTCGTCTTTTTGACGTAGAAATACATCCACAGATCCATGATCCCCATCTCGGTGCAAACTGGTATAAAGGATGGCGTTGCCTTTCAATACCAGCTTGCCGGCCTTCCCCGACCGGCAAGGCGAATACCGAAAGGAGGGGAACCATGCAAGACTTGACGTTTGCCATCGAAACCCTGAAATGGGAACACGCTGAACGGCTAGCGCGCATCGAACGTGAGCGCCTTGCCCGTGAGATGGAAGCACGCAACAAACAGCCTGGCCTGTTGCGCGACAAGCTCGGCGATCTGCTGATCCTCGCCGGTCGACGCTTGCAGGCCTACAGCGGCGTATCTGCCCATCCGCTGGAACATGCCGATTCCGGCGTCGCTCGCTAGGAGTGACACCGGTGCAAGAAACAGAATACAGGCAAAAATGAAGCCCCGAGCATGCTCGGGGCTTCGTTGTATAATCGCAGATCTCAAGTGATGCTTGCTCTTCGTCCGTCGTCCTCTTATTGACGGTTCCCCCATCCCGTATTACGATCAACAAGACTGTATCCGCATTCATCCTCCCCACACTTTCTGATAGGAGAAAGGTGATGACTTCACTGGAACGCCCCGCCTGGCGTTATTTTTCGTCTGACCCGGCGCAGCGCCGCGTTGCACAGGACTTGTACGCGACGGTGGCCGATCTGCCCTTGATCTGCCCCACGGTCATGTGGACCCGCGACTCTTCGCCGATCCCAATTTCACCTTCGGTTCGCCCACCGAACTGCTGCTGATCCCCGATCACTACATCTTCCGTATGCTCTATTCACGGGGGATCACACTGGAAGAACTGGGCATCCCGCGCAGCGACGGCGGCCCCACCGAGACGGATCACCGCAAAATCTGGCAGATCTTCGCCGACAATATCCACCTCTTCCAAGGCACGCCCACCGGCGTCTGGCTCCAGGACGAGTTGAAAGATGTCTTTGGCGTGAATGAAAAGCTGAGCAGCGCCAACGCTCAGGAAATCTACGATCACATCGACGCCAAACTGCGCTCGCCCGAGTTCAACCCGCGGCGCATGTACGAACGCTTCAACATCGAGGTCCTCTGTACCACCGACGCCGCCACCGATACGCTCAAGCATCACCGCGCCATCCAAGCTTCGGGCTGGGACGCCACGATCCGGCCCACCTTCCGCCCCGATGCCGTAGTGAACGTGGACATGGCAGGCTGGGCGCAGGCCGTCGAACAGCTCAGCGCAGTCTCCGGCGTGGACGTGAAAGACTACCGCTCGTACATTCGGGCGCTGGAAGAACGCCGCGCCTACTTCATCGAAATGGGCGCACGCGCCACCGACCACGCCGCGCTCACAGCCTACACCGAGATCCTCAGCGAAGCCGAGGCCGACGCCATCTTCCAGCGCGCCTTGAAGGGCGAAGCCAGCGCCGACGACGCCCGCCGTTTCACCGGTCACATGCTCACCGAAATGGCGCGCATGAGCTGCGAAGACGGCCTTGTGATGCAGATGCACGTTGGTTCGTTCCGCAACCACATCCCCGATCTCTTCGCCCGCTTCGGTCGCGACATGGGCGCCGACATACCCATTAGCAGCGAATTTACACGCAACCTCAAGCCGCTGTTGGATCGCTACGGCACGAACCGCGATCTCACCCTCGTCCTCTTCAATTTGGACGAAACCACCTACGGTCGCGAACTGGCCCCATTGGCCGGCGTCTACCCCAGCCTCGTCCTTGGGCCGCCGTGGTGGTTCTTCGACAGCCTTAACGGCATCCGTCGTTTCTTCGATCTGGTGATGGAGACCGCGGGGATCTACAACACCGCCGGCTTCAACGACGACACCCGCGCCTACCCGTCCATCCCTGCGCGCCACGATCTGTGGCGTCGCGCCGCCAGCGACTGGGTAGCCAGTCTCGTCACCCGCGCCCTCGTAGACGAAGAAGACGCCCGCCAAATGGTGCGCGCACTCTCGTACGATCTGGCGAAGGAGACGTACAAGTTATAGGGATTTGGGACTAGGGATTCGGGACTGGGGACAGGATTTTGTGCGCTACTTGCATGATGGGGCAGTTTGGGCGTTTGCGTGAATTGGCTCACCGAGGGCCATCATCATCTCATCATCAACTCCGCCAAGGATGCTTCGTCTCCCCGGGCTAGCTCACACCACCCTGTCCCCAGTCCCCAGTCCCAAATCCCCAATCCCCAATCCCTCCAAAGGAGGCTCTATGCGTTTCGGGATGAGTGGTTGTTTTCTCCCCGCCGATATGGACGATGTGACGCAGGCGATGTGTCGGCGGGTGCGGGAGTTGGGTTTTTCGGGGATCTTTACGCGCTTTCGGGCCAATGATCCGCACACCACGCCCAAAGACAAGGCGCAACGGCTGCGCAGTCTGCTGGCGGATGAGGGGGTGCGGCTCTATCAGGCGACGGGGTATTGGCAGAATATGATCACGCCGGATGAGACGGCGCGCAAGGAGACGGTGCGCACGGTGCAGGCGGCGCTGCGGCTGGCCGGTTGGATGGGCGCACGCGGCATCGACACCGGCCCCGGCTCCATGAACCCTGCCGGCCCCTGGTTTCCGCACCCCGACAATTGGACAGCGTCGGCGCGGCGTCAACTGGTGAAGACGCTCAAGGAATGTGTTTCTGCCGCCGAGGATGCAGGCGTCTTCCTCAGCCTGGAAAGCCACCAACTGGTGACGCTGAAGACACCGGAGATCACCCTCGAAATCCTCGACGAAGTCGACTCGCCCTGGGTGCGCTGCGACTACGACTCGGCCAACTGGATCACGCTGGAAACGGTCTTCGATACCACGTCGGCGCTGAATCACCACTTCGATCTGCTGGGCAAGCACATCGTCAGCGCCCACGCCAAGGACATCTGGATCGAGAACAAGCTGGCCGTTCACCTGCAAGACGGTTGCCCCGGCAAAGGCAACATGGACTTCAAAACGCTCTTCCGTCGCGTCGAGGCGCTCTCGCCCGAATACCCCGTCATCGCCGAAGGCAACAGCACCGAGGAACTGCCCGCCGTGGCGCGGCTCTTCCACGATACGGCGCGTGAATTGGGGATCGCGGTGTTGGATTGAAAGGATCCCCCATGCCCAACCTCCGTTTTGCTGCCCCTGTTGAACGCCGACTGGCGATTGTCACCGGCGGCGCGCGTGGGCTAGGACGCGCCTGCGCGCTGCGGCTGGCCGAAGCCGGGCGCGACGTGGTCATCGCCGATGTGCTGGATGAGCCGGGCGCGGCCACCACAGCCGAGATCGAGGCGCTGGGGCGGCAGGCCCGCTACGTCCACACCGACGTCACCGACGAAGCCGCCGTCCATGCGATGGTGAACGAAAGCGCGCAACTCTTCGGGCGCGTGGACATTCTCGTCTGTTGCGCCGGCATTTTGGGCGTCGAAGCGCCGTTTCTGGAGCAATCGGCGGCGCAATTCGACAAGGTGATGCGCATCAATGTTCACGGCGTCTACTACGCACATCAGGCAGTGATTCCCCACATGCTCAAGAACGGCTGGGGGCGCTGCGCTACCATCACCTCGGCGGCGCGCCTGTCCGCCACCAATCAGGTCCCCTACGGCGTGTCGAAGGGGGCCGTCTACTCGCTGGTGGGCGCGCTGGGCAACGCCTACCCCAAGCAGGGTATCTTTGTCAACGGTGTGGAGCCGGGGCGGGCGCTCACCGACATGGTGGTTCCCCGCTTTACGCCGGAGTTCATCGCCAACCCCGGCAACCCCATTGGGCGCTATTCCGATCCCGAAGAAGTGGCCGAAGTGGTGGAATTCCTCTGTTCCGAGCGCAACACCTACACCACCGGATCGGTGTGGAGCGTCAAAGGACAGTCAGGCTAGGTAGACATCAAAATGGCGCGATTTCTTCGATCTCACTTCCCTACCATCGGTGTGCTGGCCGGCTGGCAGTACTACTGGACGGCCACCCCGCGCAGCTACCTGGATCCCATCTTTCGCGGTATTCGAGCCGCCACGCAGCGCTTCAACAGCAACCTGTTGCTTGGCTGTGGCATGGGGACGGCAGGACGCTCCGACGTCTTTGTGCGCCCGGCCTGGCCTGCGCGCACCGACAACGCCGACTTTGTCCCCATCGGCCCGTGGAACACCGATGGGCTGATCGTCATCAACCCGCTTCACGCCGAATCGCGCTCCACCTACGTGCAGCAACTCCGCGCCGAAGGGTATCCGCTGATCTTCGTAGGATCGGGCGAATCCGGGCCAACCATCGTGGCCGACAACGAGCAGGGGATCGACAGCGCCCTGCGTCACCTTGTGGATCATGGTCACCGCGCGGTTGCCTTCATCGCCGGCAGCCCTGAGGACATGGACGGCGACACCGGCGCGCGCTTGAACGCCTATCGCGCCGGTGTGGCGATGTTGGGGCTGGCCGAAGACGAGCGACTGATCGCCTTTGGCAACCACGTTGTGGACGGTGGACGCCTCGCCATGCAGCAACTCCTGGAGAGTGGCGCGTCTTTTAGCGCGGTAGTGGCCAGCAACGACGAATCGGCCCAGGGCGCCATCCAGGCGTTGCATGCCGCCGGCCGCATTATCCCCGAAAACGTGGCCATCGTCGGTTTCGATGACAGGCCGGAGAGCGCCGTGCTCAAACCGGCGTTGACCAGCGTGCAGATACCGCTTTTTCGCATGGGGTACCTGGCCGTGGAACGGTTGCTCCAGCAGATCCGTGGCCAGGCGTTGGACGATCAGCCGATCAAGGTCCCCACGCGCCTGGTGGTGCGCGAATCGTGTGGCTGTGGTCACAGCGCCGTTCTGGCCGACGTCCTCGATCTGGCGGCGATGCCCACTGAGGACACAGCGCCGCCGTCCGCCGCCCAGTTGACGCAGCAGATGACACAGGCAGTGCTCGTCGAAGCCCAGGGGCTTGCCCGCGACGAAATCGAGTTCTACTGCCGCTCGCTGGCTACTGCCTTCCTCAACAGCGTACAAACGCATGATCCGTTGCCCTTCCAGGCAGAATTGGAGTCGATCCTTGGCCGCACCACCGCCAGGGGCGACGACGCGCACCTGTGGCAGGTGGCGATCTCGGTGCTGCGCAGCCAGGCGCGGCAATTGCCTGCGTTGCGCCAAGAGCCTGAAGCGTTGCTCGACGATGCCCGTGTGCTGATCAGCGCCGCCATGCGCCAACAACACCGCCGACAGGTGGTGGATCACCGTTGGACGAGCAACCATGTTGGGCGGCTGACCGCGCTGCTGCTCACCGCGCTGGACGAGGCGCAGATCTACGAAAGCCTGGCCCACTACCTGGCGGAAATGGGCATTCACACGGCGTGGCTGGCCCTTTTCGAGGCCGAAGACGACGATCCCGTGGCATGGAGCCGCATCCGCGACGTCGTGGCGCCGGCGCGCCCTGTGCTGCACAGCCGCACTCGATCCTTCCCGCCGCCGGAGTGGCAGGGCGACGGCAGGCCGTTCAGCCTCGCGCTGCTCCCGTTGAGCGGACAACAGGGCGGCGCAGGTTTCATGGCCTTCGATGCCATCCACCTTGACTTGTTGGGGGCAATTGCCCAGCAGATGAGCGCCGCGCTCAACACCGCCAAGCTTTACAGAGAGGCCACCGAGGGACGTCGCCTGGCCGAAGAGGCCAACCAGCTCAAGAGTCGCTTTTTTTCTAGGTGAGCCATGAAGCGCAGCACCTGGGGTGCAGGGCGATGGCCTACATCCACGATCACTACGCCGATGCTATCACCCGCCAGGATCTCGCCCGCCACGTGGGCCTCAATGACGATTACCTCACGTACTGCTTCTGCCAGGAGACGGGCGACACTCCTGTCGCCTAGCTCAACCGCTACCGCGTGAGTCAGGCCAAAGCGTTGCTCATCCACACAACAAACAGAAAACCCGCCAGGTCGCAGAGGATCTGGCGGGTTTTTTGTGTCGGGTAGCGTAGCGCGATGTCAACGGGTTTCGATGCGTTCGTGGGAGACAATTTCACCGCTACTGGGCCGCGCCGTGATGGTTTCGGTGATCAGTGTGTTGGTCTGATAATCGCGGATCTCCCAGATCACCTTGGCGGTGCCTTCAGCATCGGGTGTGAGGTGGTTGATCCACGTGTCGTAGAAACTGCGTCGCACATTGCGGATCACTCGACCGTTGCGCAGAATGTCGAGATCGTTGGCGGTGTTGCTGCGCAGCGTGTAGATGGGCGAATTGGCGTCTCGGCGGAGTTCCAGCTGGCCATCGGCGCTGACGCGCTCTTCCCATAGCAGATCACAGTTGGCGTCGACGTGTTGTGTCCACGCGTTGACAGCCGGTACGCTGTCTCCGTGCGGGCAGTGCATGGCGGCATCCCATGCGTACCAGGTTTTGTCGATATCCAAATGGCCGGCGGCGGTGGGGTAGAAGTGCGCCCCAATGCCTCCCTGGTAGTGGCGCCCGGCCTGCCCCCAATATGAAATGACGTTGATGTGAGGGGCGTCACCGTCATACTTCACCGCGTCGCTACCTACGTTGTAGAGTTTGATCCACGCATCCCCGCTGTGTTGAGCGTCGATGATGTCGCTCATCTCCATGAGTATGAACGCCTCGCGTAGTCCAAACTCGAAGGTGTCCACCGCGGCGAGCAGTTCGCTTGAACGCTTCTCGACAGCGTGGCCGGCGGCATCCTCTTCGAGGTTCCAGATATAGCTGACAGATAGATTGGGTGCTTCGGACCAACTATCGATGAGATAGGGGCTATCCGCCCTGCTTTGCGCCTGGCCTAGAACTATCCATATTGCGGCGACCATGCCCATCATCAGAATGAAGTTTGTTGTGATCTTTCGTAGATTGCGAAACACGGTGTTGTCCTTGTCGACTAGGTTCTACCCTGAAATCACAGTACGATTTGTACCTGTTGACAGCGTAGCGCAAAATCATGAGTTCCTGTACGGAACTTCAATACTGGTTCTTGCGATTTTGCCTAGTCCATTAGTAGGGCAGTCCATAAGTCCGGGGGGAGGGTAGAAGTGCGAGGGGATCATCGGCGTGGGGTAGCCTAGTAAATCCCGGCGGAAACACACCGATAGCCTTGACCAGAGATAACGGCGCCATATTTCTGCCGTGGTATTTACGTCATATCATACTGGTGAACAATGCGGCCTGCCTCTACATTCTGTGCTGCGCTGCCAGGCCGGTACGCCAGCGACGCAGAAGTGCATTGCAGTGGGCCATGAGCAGGGCCGGGGATGTGTCATAGGACAAAATTGCATCGATGCCGGAACGCAAAGCGAGCACAAGTTGTTCGCTTGAATACGCCTGGGTTAGCATCACCAGCGGCATACGCGACTTGATACGCAGGCGAGCCGCGGCCATCTGAACAGTGCTTTCGAAATCGACGAAAGCATCGATCAGCACCAGATCTACGCCGTCTAGCGATTCGTGTGGTAAGGAGTCCAGGCTGCTCCAACGTACTTGAATATGTTGCCGACACATGTGCTGGTGGAGTTGACGATGTGTTTCGATGAGATGAGCCGCAACACCGTTGAAGGTTTCCTGACGGATCCACAGGACACAAGGTTGATGCGCAGTATCTCCCGGCAATTTGGGGTCACAGTTAAGGGATGAATTAGAAGGTATGCTCATTGCACGCCTAAGTATATAATGAAACAGCATCGATGTCTTCGTGCAATAGGGAGTGTCGCGGAGTATAGTGGAAGCCTAAGCTTTTTTCAAGTCCAGATCTTTGTCTAACTTGACAACAAGGCGAAATCCCCCCTCTTGTCGTGGGCCGGCAGCAAAACGTCCTCCAAGTTCATGTACGCGATCACGAACTGCAGATAAGCCATATCCGAATTTCTGGGGCGCTCGCGCCTTGCCGTTGTCTTCAAGCACCAACCAGACCTTTTCGGTGGTAAATGCCAGTGTCATCATCACTTCACTTGCATCTGCATGCAGGCGTACATTGGACAATGCTTCTTGAGCTGCGCTGTAGAGGACCCGCGCTGTGGCCGGCGCGAGTGCGACCGCCTCGCCTTCTGTGCGCCAGAGGATACTGATCTTGCTGATCCGCCGGAACTCGTTGACCAATCTTTGGATTTCTTCGACGATGGCGACGCTGCCGATGGAATCGCGGCGAAGCACCCAGTCATAAAGTTTGGGGTCTTTGGGTAGTGTGCGCGATGTATTGACAGTTGGCTGGAGCGAAGGAATGCTGTGAGCGATGAAGTAGGCTGTCAATTCCATGTCTTTGTTGTTTGGGGTGATGAAAACACAGCAAAAGGCAATAACGGGGATGAACCATAGCGATTCACCCCCGAAATAAGCAAGTCCCCGGCGTATTTACGCCAAGATGTACTGGTGCCTCTGCAAAGAGGACGCGCTTACTACACGTTGTTAGCGTACTGTTAGATGCTCAAAAACGCATAAAAGCCGCATAAAGATTCTATAAATATGTGGTCGATTTGTTTGTGTGTTTACGCGCCAAATTTATTGTCATTGCATTTTTGTTAAATATCCACTAGCATAAAATGGTGGTGATTGCTACTTATATTCCTTATGAGTTGGATGATGTCAGATCAATCTGCTGAATTGCTCGGCGGTTTTCGTGTTTATTCAAATTGGAAAGAGCGGGCAACCGTCTATGAACGCTTGGGGCAGCAAGCATTTGCTGTTTCCCTGGTTGCGGTTGTGTTGCTTGTCTGCTTGATAGGCGCCTACCGATTGTTTGGCGAATGGCAACCGGTGCGCCTGATATTCGCATCAGAAGCCGTGTGGATCGTTCTCCTGGTGATCGGTGGTTGGGTAATCACCCGAAGCCCACTACAGGATCTCACAGGCTTTCTTGCTGTGGCGATCCTCGGTGTGTTGGGGTTGTTGTCTAATGTGATTGTGGCGCCGTGGCTACACGCCGATCTGATGTCGGCGGCGCGAATGCAATGGTCCTATGCCATTGCATCGTTGATCCCCCTGGCAATCGCGCTCGGTGGCACCGGTTTGCTGATCTATCGTTATTGCCGTGCATCTGATTTTTGCCGAGGGAATGCGATATGGCGCTTGCAGCCGGTATTCATCGGGACAGTCGCCGGCATTCTGCTGCTTTTTCAGCAATTGCTGTCGGCTGTGCTGGCCAGCGCCACCGTCCATGGCATAGAGCGCCAATCGTTGCTCTATGTGCAGTGGTTTGTCACGGTGGCGCTTGTGCAGTCGGTGGCAGAGGAGTTGCTGTTCCGAGGCGGCATCTTCGACTATCTGTATAAAGTCCGCAGTCTGTCTTTGTGGTGGTCGATGTTGATCACACTGTCGCTCAATCTGCTTATCTATTTGCCCTTGATACCACCTGACTTATCGGCGGGCGAAGTGACGATTTTTCTGCTTCAGCCGGCCATGCTGGCTGTCACGTGCTCGTTGCTGTGGAGTTGGGATCGTAGCATCAGTGCTTGTCTGGCATGTAATGTCACCTTTCGCCTCTTGCTGATGATGCTTTGGTAGTCTGTTTTATGGAGGCCCCTGTGGTGCAAGATGCTCGCCCCCAGGCAACCTATCGCCGTTGGCGCTATGCCCCTCGTGCGGTACAGAACCGGCTTGCTTCGATGCTGATCGAGTCGGCCAAGTTGCTGTCGAATTCTGAGGTACACTGGCTCCAAACCTATGCCATCCTGGGTACGTTTCTGTTTCTGCTGGCGTTATCGCTTTTCCTTACCCAAGGGAATGAGATAGCCAGAAGCGCCATCGACGGCAGCTTGCATCAGGTGCTGCGCTATCTCTATTTGATAGTGATTATTTTGGCTGCCTATGTTTTGGATCAACGGGTGGCTGTGTGGTTGGCGATCTTTTGTACGGGGATCTACTTGCCTGCATGGGTCAACCAATATGCAATGCATGCATGGGAAGCGCCTACTTTCGAGATTCTGGTGCTGTTGTTGGCCTACAATGTTTTCGCTATCTTCGCCTCGACGATGACGGCGTTTGGCCGTGATCATCGTCGTTTGTCGGACATGGTGCTTGAGTTTGAAAACGCCTTTGCTCAGGCATTCGACTTGCAGCGCTTACCCCTTTGGATTCTGAAGACGAGTATCGAGTTGACCCATGCCTCCTATGGTGAACTCTACGTGGTGGCTGTCGAAGATGGGCAACAGCAGCTTACCGATGCCCCCAAGTCGCCTTACGCAGATCTGCCTGGCCTGATCAAGTGGGCTTTGGCCCAAGATCGCACGCTGAACCTATCGCACATTCAACAGGACCCACGCATCCAGATGCCCGATGACCGGGAATCTGAGAACGGCTACGTGTTGATGGTGCCGTTGACTACACCTGCGCTTGATTCCGGCCTGTTGGTCTTGTGGCGATATTCGACGCCGTTTCGGAAACGCGAAGAGGAACTGATCCAGCTACTCGTGGCGCGTGGACATCTGATCCTCGAAAACGCCCGCCTCCATGCCAAAACAGACGATGCCCTGACCCAGCGTGCGAACGAGTTGGCGATTCTGCTGGATGCCAGCAATTCGTTTGCCACCACGCTTGATCTGGATCAGATGGTGGAGATCCTGGCGCGCAAACTGGTGCAGGTGACCCGTGCATCCGGCTGCCAGATCAACTTGATCGATGAAGACGGGTTTCGGCTCTTGCCGTACGCGGCAAACTGGCATACGGATATGCCGGTGATCTCCCCGCGCCACAGCAATGGGAAGCAGGCAGATCACGTGGCGTATGGCGCTGATCTGCCCTTTCACCAGCGCGTACTGAACGAAGGTTCACCGGTGGAAGTGAGCCTGGCCCACCCCCGGCCATGATGACCGCATACGAGCATTCTCTTGTCTTCACCGAAGACACCACCTCGCTCTCTTCCTGCCGCTGATTTTCCAAGAGCAGTCCTTTGGCGTAGCAGTGCTCACACTGGATAGCGGATCGGATTCGTTCAGCCCAGACAAGATCAACCTCGGCCAGGCCGTGTGCGAGAAGCCGTGGTGGCGCTGAGCAATGTATGGGCCTACAACTCGTTGAAAGAGGCACATCAACGAATCCAACTACTCATCGATCATGTGGCCGAGGGCGTGTTCAGCATCGACACCAACCGCCTGATCACCCAGTTCAATCCCGCGGCAGAGGAGTTGACAGGCTATTCGGCGGGCCAGGCGTACCACAAGCCTGTACACGAGATTTTGGTGTGCGAAGAGCAGCATTGTATGCTCTGTCGGCGTGATCTTGCTCTGCAGGATGCAGTGCATACCGATTCGGTTCAGGCCATGTCGCACTGTCGCGCGTGGATCATCCAACAGAATGGCGAGCGGCGGGCTGTGAGCCATAGCGTGGCGCCGTTGATTTCGTCGGATCAACAGATCACCGGCGCTGTTTCGGTTGTGCGCGACATCTCGAAAGAGGAAGAATTGGTGCGGATGAAGTCAGAATTCATTTCGCTGGTGTCGCATCAACTGCGCACGCCGCTTACCAATATCAGCATTGCCGCCGAAATGCTCAGCGATATCGAAATGAACCACAACCTCGATATGGGTGTGCTCAATACACTCAAACAACAGAGCGTGCGTCTGCGTCGGCTGGTGGATCAGGTGCTCATGGCCTCGCGCCTGGAACGGGGCCTTCATCAGCAACCTGCGCTGGAACCGCTTGTCTTGCGTCCATTGCTGCTGGAGACGTTGCGCATTTTTGAAACGCAACATCCGCTCATTGCATTCCCCATCGATGTCCACCCTGGCGTCTCTTTTGCGTTGGGTGATCGCGTGTTGATGGAGGTGGTGCTCGAAAACCTTATACAGAATGCCATCGATCATGGCGGCGCGGTGACAACCATTGCCGTCAGTGTTCAACCGAAGGACAACAAAGTGCTCATCACAGTCTCCGACGACGGTGACGGCATCCCCGAAGAGCAAATTCCTGAACTCTTTGATCCCTTCCGCAGTGGGTCCGACGCTGGCAAGAAGCGGCGTGGGTTTGGTTTGGGTCTTTACCTCACACGTATGTCGGTGGAAACGCAAGGAGGGGAGATCTGGGTCGAGAGAAACGAAGGCCACGGGACAAGTTTTCATTTCACGCTGGAAGCACTAGAAGGAGACGCTGAATGACGACGATTCTCGTGGTAGACGATGAAAAAGATCTGCTGGATCTCGTTGCGTCGCAGCTACGGAAACATGGCTACAACGTGATCACGGCGGGTAATGGCATGGATGCGTTGAAGCTGGCTTTCCAAATGCAGCCGGATCTGGCCATCCTCGATATTATGATGCCCGGCCTGGATGGTTTGACCATGTGTCGGCGTCTGCGCGAGATGAGCGAAATGCCCATCATTATGCTCACTGCGCTTTCCGAAGAGAGCCTCGTTGTACAGGCGTTGAACGAAGGCGCCGATGACTATGTTACCAAGCCGTTTGGCTTCGATGAGTTCCTGGCGCGGGTAAAAGCATCGCTGCGCCGCGCCCAGATGAGCGGTGGATCGCGTTCCACGGTGATCGTGGCTGGTAACGTGGTCATTGATCTCCCGCGCAGGCAAGTCTTGGTCAATGGCGAGGCCGTTGACCTGACGCCCACGGAGTTCAGCCTGCTTGCGTGCCTGGCCAAGCGTCAGGGCGAGGTGATGTCGCACCGAGCGATTCTACATGAGGTTTGGGGGCCGGAGTATGTAGATCAGCTAGAGTATTTGCGCATCTATATTGGTCATCTGCGCAAAAAGATTGAAGACGATCCAACGTCGCCACAGATCCTGCTGAACCAGCGCGGCATCGGCTACTATCTGGTGGCCGGTTGATCTTCCACATCTGCCGGCATGAATCATCAACAACCATGAAGATCGGGGCGTACAGATAAAACTCAGCATGTATATAGTACTTTTTTACAAAAAATTTATGCTTTTTTAGATGTTGATCATGTATCCTCTTACTGATAGAAGGTTCTGCATGTTTCTGCATGTAAGAGAGTGTATCGTTTAGAGAGACGAAAGTGGCATCCGTGGCGTAAGCACTTCACGGTTGTTTTCTGTCTACTCTCACAGTGAACTCAGTAGGAGGGGACCTATTCCATGCGTAAGCTCTTTGCTCTTCTGCTTCTTGTTGCCGTTGTAACGAGTGCGTTTGCATTCGCCAACTCATTTCAGGTCAACTCGCGTGATCTGCAGGGCCAAGGTGACATCTCATCTGGTAGCGCCACTGTAGATCGATGTATTAACAATCTGGACGTTGACATCAGGGGCGGCGACTTTAACGAAGCTACGAAGGATTTCTTAGTAGGTGAGGTTGAAGTAACCTCTAGGGTCGATTGTGCCTTTGATGCCATTACAGTGATCCTCACGGACAAGACTGGGAGTACAGTTGGCGAGATTACTGGAAACTTGGATGAACATGGCAACCAGAACTTCGACCTGAAAGAGAAAGGTATTGATGTCTTTGTGGGTGATGTGGCAAATGTCCATGTCATGATCCAATCAGAAGATTCTCAATAGTTTGAAGTTCTCTCCTCCCCCTTCTATGAGTTCATCGACCTGATGTAAAGCTACATCAGGTCGATATCTGTTTTTGCGTTTGTTGCAGTTGACGGCAGATAGCCGTAATCAAGTTCTTCCACCGGCACAGGTGCTTCGTTTACGGTATGGATGCTCATCGACGTGCAGGGGTTCTCCTGAACATCGTGAGGTATAACCGTTGCAAGCCCGAGTTAGGTCGATCTTCACCGCAGTGTTTTCTCTGTTGATACTGGTTGGCTGGTTTTTCTTCCTCCGCCCAACGATGCTTGGAGGACCGACAACCTACCTCATGATCAGCGGTATCAGCATGGAACCCACCTTTTACGACGGCGACCTGGTATTGGTATCCGTGCAGGATAACTACCATGTCGGCGACATCATTGCCTACGCCATCGACGACCAGTTTCTGGATCAAAAGTACGTCATCCACCGCATCATTGGGCAGACTGCCGACGGCCGGTTCCTCACGCAAGGCGACAACCGAGACGACATCGATCCGTGGACGCCGACGTCCGAGCAGGTGATCGGCAGCGCCTTCGTCGAAATCCCAAGGCTAGGCGTCGTGATTGCCTACCTACAAGCAGAACCCTGGCGGTTTGCTGTGGCCGCCGGTGTTATCACGCTCTTTTCGGTGATTCCAATCGGCATAGGCGGCGCACAGAAACGTCATCGGCGGCGTGATCGGCGGCTTGCAAAACGCCGAAAAGAACGGCTATTATATTGAAGTTACGGTATTGTAGTATATAACAATTAGTTGCCAGTTGATGGCAGGAATTGGCGAAGGTCCCTGCAATCATGTTTTGGAGAATAACAGTTGTTGTCGTCTGTATACTTGTCATCGCGAGTGCGGTTTGGGCTGCCTCGAATTCTTTTGATGTGAGCGTAGAGGCGCCTAATGCCCTAGAGAGCCTGCCAACTCTGATTACGCCGACGCCGATGCCGGTGTCGCTGGATACCACCGTGCGTGTCCACTTGCGTGAGTTGTACGAAGGCAATGATCTCGTGATTGTGGTGGAACCACCTGAAAAGCATGTGGTTTTGATGGAAGGCAGCCGGGAAGGGGAGTTGGTGGGCGCCTTCCATCTGTGCTCAGGTGAGATGAACCGTTGCTTCGGTGGTATCGCATCACGGAACGCTAAATACTTCGATGAAGACAAAGATGGCATTGCAGATAACCTGCAAATTCGCTTTGATCGGGCTGAGGTTTTTTCTTTGCTGAACAGTCGGAGCGCCGCCGAAACAGTTGACGATGTCATCGAATCAGTACCCGAAACAGAGGATGACGCCACACCCTCGGATGATGTATCCAGGCGTCGACCGCGCACTGTCACACTGACCGTATCTGGCAATGTTTATGCCTGGCAACTCACCGAACGCTGATTTTTGTTTTGAAATGCCGAAATATGTGAATGAACTCCATCGGGCTTCTCCTCAAACGACTTGCCCGTTCAGAGACTGCCAGCCTGACAATCTGGGTTATTTTAATCAGCCTGGCTGCGGTTTCTGCAGCGGCCCTCTACTATGCGTGGCGTCTGCCTGAAACGCTGACGCAAGAAGAGACGCGCCTCATTTACACCCAGCGGGGCGTCTTCGATTACACAGCCTATCTCAAACCCAATACTGTCTACGGCGGCGCAACTGAGCTTGGGCCTCGTCCTTCGTATTTCGCTGTGCTTGTTGAGTCGTTACAGATTACCTACGATTTCGAGCTTACTTTGATGGACCCGGCTGGCGATCCCTCCCTGCGTCCGATGCGGGCGTTGGAATACGAGGTTGTGGCGATTCTGCGTGAAGGTGACCTATGGACTCGGGAACTGATCCTGATACCGCTGCGTTCCGTCATGGACACCAGCGCACATCTCGAATTCCAGTTGCCCATTCAGGCGTACCGAGCTGAAGCCGAAGCCATCCGCGCCGAAGTGAGCACTCCTGGGCGTAACGTGGAAGTAGAAGTTCAAGTGCGCTTCTGGCCTACGGTGTCTACCGACGTCGGCCTGATCCAACCTACTTTCTGAACACGGCTATAGTTTTAGTTGGCAGGATTCCGAATTGGTTGTAGGCGGCGCGCCGGTTAGCGAAGAATCGGATACCTTGGGCAGAGATGTTGAGATCCCACATCCACAGCGAACCTTGATTACGGACGTGGCGACTGCATCGTTGGGCGTCTCCATCATCCTCGTGCTGATTTGGGCGGTGGCAAGCCAGTGGGCGGTACGTTCGCCATTTTCGATTCAACAGTTGACCAGCGAATTGCATCGCCGCTACGGGGATGTCATTGTGGAGGCTGTCTCTCTGCCCGATTCTGCGCCCCATCAGATTGTGGTACACCTGCGATCCCTCGACGATATCGGGCGCACCGCCCACGAGCTAATGAAGCCAATCATCCTGGTGATGAATGGCGATGAGCGCCACTATGTGGTGATCGACGGCGCCGACAATGTGCGTTACGAAGTGCGCATCCCTGGTCGCCTGCAAAATGCAGCGCTGCAAGGGCTCCGTCCTCACCCAACGGCATCGCCGAAGCCAGGGTGCTCGAAGATGATGCACTGCATCTTAAAATGCAGCGTCGTCCCGAAGTGGCCGACGTCGCCAATGTGACGTCGCTGCCGACACTGCCTGGAGAGATCAAGCGTTCCAAGTAGACTAATGAGTTCCCTGTGAAGCACTCACCCCTGCGCTTCTTGCCATTTTCTTCTATCAAAAGCTATGCCAATCCACTCGCGCCGAAGACACGATGGCTGCTGTTGCTTATCGTATCGTTGCTCGTGGTGGCGTGTAGCCGCCTGCCGTTCGGCAATGACGAGGTGCAAGAACCGAGATCGGTTTCCTTCACCATAGTCAATCCGGGGTTTGCTTCAACCGACCCAAGTGCCGCAAACGCCGGCACATTGCAGTCGTTACAAGGCAAGATTCTCTTCAAATCGAACCGAGACGGGCGCGTCGCCATCTATGTCATGGACGCGGACGGCGGCAACGTAGAGCGTTTCAATCAAGAAACGCTCTACGAACAGGCGGCCGGTCTCGAATCGTTCTCCCCCTCACGCACAGAGCAGGTGATCATCCAGCGCTTCGGCGCCGGGCAATACCTATTTCTGCGCGAACTGGGTACCGAGATCAAACAGCAACTCACCGGCGGCCCCTGGTCTTACTATGCCCCAGCCTGGGGACCAGATGGCAAGCAGATCGCCTACGTCGCCGAAATCGAAGGGAAGCCCTTCGTCAACCTCGTCAACCTGGACGACGGCAAGACTTCGGTAGTGCTGCCCCCCAGTGTCGGTGTCACCAGCCACCCATCCTGGTCACCGAACGGTGGGCAACTGGCGATGACGGTGCAAAGCGGTGAACATCGGCAGATTTGGGTGGCGGACAGCAATGGCGCCAATCCGCGCAACTTGAGCAACGACGCCTACGACAACTGGGATCCTATCTGGATCAAAGCCTTCTCCAGCGACACAGTGGATTCGCCGCTTGCAGATCCAGCCGAGCAGATCGGCCTGGGCTGGAGCGTGGATCAATGCCTCGTGCGCGTCGAAGCCGTGGATCGGCAGAACGGCGCCACACCCATTCAGCGAGTACAGATCCTCACCAATGCCGGAACCAATTTCGACAGTGGTCCTATCTCGGTGCGCGATTTCCGCGAGACAATCGTGCTCAATCTCCCCCCTGGTACCCACCGCGTAGAAGTGCGCGTCTGGAATGCTGATTACTACCAGGCACAACCACTGATCCTGCAAGACATCCTGTTCTGCCTGGCGGAAACAGCCACCCCAACCGCAATGCCTACGCCGACTGCCTACGTGGTTGAGCCGACGGCTGAACCGGCAAATGTGTTCGAAGCAGCCACACGCGTGGCCCAGGGCGAACGGCCGCGTACCGGCGTCCTACCCATCGGCGCCATGATCGCAACCAACACGCCGCAGCCGGTGGTGATCACCAATACACCCACGCCCGAAACCACGGAAACACGTGAATTTCAGGCGGCCCTGTCCACCGCCATTGCTGTAACCACCGGCACGCCCACCCCGTTGCCGCCCTGGTGGGTGACAGCCACACCTACACCCACCGACACGCCGACGCCGTTTCCTACCAGCACGCCGGTTTCCGTCCCCTGGGCGCCGCGGGGGACGTTGTTTGAGACGCCGCAACCCACACCTACACAGCCAGTTCCGCCGACCCTTACCGGCAAAATCCTGTTTCAATCGGATCGCGATGGGCGCACCGAATTCTACGCCATGAACCCAGACGGCAGCGACATACAGAAGTTGACGGCAGAATGGCCATACGAACAAGCAATCGACACGGATGTGTTAAGTGGCGACGGCAACTACCGTGTCTTTGTGCGCCGCGACACGCGAAGTTTCCAGATCTTCTTCCATGATGCACAATTCAATGCCGATGTCTGGCTGACCAAACTCGGCGCCGGAGACGCATGGGATCCCGCCATCGATCTTAGCGGCTGGCAAGTGGCCTTTGTCTCGAATGAACCAGGCAACGATGAACTCTACGTGATCAACCGCGATGGCAGCGGCTTGCGTCGCCTAACTCAGAACGAATGGGAATGGGATCGCCATCCAAGTTGGTCGCCCGACGGTTCCGAAATCGTCTTCTGGTCGAACCGAGATGGGCGTAAGCAGCTCTATATTGTCGCGCCAGATGGGAGCAACTTGCGCCGTATCAGCGACGGCTTCGGCAACGATTGGGATCCTGTTTGGGTGAAATAGCAGCAAACCCGTTCCGCATCCTGTACCGGAGAAAGCATGTTGAATTTTGTACAACCACCAAAACGATCAATGAGTCCCTATGTCGCAAGAAGTTAGCGGCATTTTAGAGAGCCTGTCTCGCGGCGGCGGCTTCCTGCGCGATCCGTCGGTTTCATTTCAGCCCATGCCCGAAGACCCGTGGGTGTCGGCCCAACTGATCCGTACCCACGGCCTGGTAGACGGCGCCGCCATCACCGGCGCCGCCCGCCGCGGCGACAAAGGCATGAAACTGGTGACAGTTGAAACCATCGCCGGCCTGGCGCCGGATGCCTTTGCGGCACGTACCCGCTTTGAGCGTCTGGTGGCGATCAACCCAAGCCGCCGTTTTCGCCTTGGCGACAGCGGCGCCACATCTATGCGCGTGATCGATCTGATCGCGCCTATCGGCCAGGGGACACGCGGCCTGATCGTGGCGCCGCCCCAGGCCGGCAAGACGCAGATCCTCGAAGAGATGGCCAACGCCATCTACGCCGCCGCCCCAGAGACCCGCGTTATCCTCCTCCTGATCGACGAGCGCCCCGAAGAGGTGACCCACTTCCGCCGCGCCGTGCGTGGCGAAGTCTTCGCCAGTTCCAACGATCAGCCAATCGATGAGCACATTCGCCTGGCCGAATTGGTGATGGCCCATGTACGCTGCGAGTTAGAATGTGGCCGCGATGTCGTCGTCCTCGTGGACAGCATGACGCGGCTGGTGCGCGCGTTCAATCTCCACGGCGCAGGCGCCCGCCGTACCCTGTCCGGCGGCCTCGACGCCAAAGCACTGGAGATTCCGCGGCGCTTCTTTGGCCTGGCCCGCGCCATCGAGAATGGCGGCTCCGTCACCGTGATCGGCACTGCCCTCATCGAAACAGGCTCCCGGCTCGACGACTACGTCTTCGAAGAGCTGAAGAGCACCGGCAACAGCGAGATCGTGCTGGATCGCGCCCTGGCCGAAGCCCGCATCTTCCCGGCCATCAACCTGATGGCGAGTGGCACCCGCAAAGAAGAACTCCTCTACGATGCCGAACAGGCCCAGCGCCTCATCGCGCTCCGCCGTTGGTTGGCCAAAGGCACCCCGAAAGCGGCCATGCTTGGGCTTCTGAAACTCCTCGATAAGACACCCTCCAACGACGATCTACTTAGCCGCATCAAGCCAAAGTGATGCGCAACAACCTGTGGTGATTGGGCGACATCGTAATGCCCGAATCAAGGAATCATTCGGTAAAATGAGGGCTGTGTGTCGCTTTGGAAAACAAGCGGCGCCGGTCTACTTTTGTGGTTGATCAGAGCGTTGTGCCAACGTTGAGGGGGAGTTCATGTTCAGGCGTAAGCGCGTGGTGTGGGTGGTCTGCACGGCCAATGTCTGTCGTTCACCCATGATCCACGTATTGTTGAAGCAGCGGTTGCAAGTAGAGGGAATGGCCAAAACAATCGAGGTGCGCTCGGCGGGTGTGGCGGCCATGCCCAATTTGCCCGCCAGCCCAGAGGGTGTGGCGCTGTTGGCGGAACGCGATCTGGATCTATCCACCCATCGCGCCGCGCCCTTGCGCCCCGCTGATATTCGCCGCGCCAATCTGATCCTGGTGATGGAAGAAGCCCACCGTCGGCTGATTATCGAGCGAGCGCCCGGCCAGGCGCACAAGGTGATACTCTTCAATGAACTCGTCGACGAAGAGGGAGATCTGGCCGATCCATACGGTCAAGGGCGAGCCGCCTACGAGGACACACTAGCGCGCATCGACGATGTCCTGGCGCGCGGGTGGGATCGGTTACTTCGTCATATCGGCTGATCACCGAATGATGCAGGCTATACTGGATGTTACCTGACCACATGGATATGTGCGGTACTTATGCGTTATGATAGTATTCTGGTACTATTCATACGAAAAACTATGGCCTTTTGCATCGAGCTTCACGGTAAAGTCCCTGCGCTTTTGTTAACATAATTTTACCGCTTTTTATATGCTAAATCGTACATGAATAGTGTATGATTCGTTAGGATTTCGTTTGATAATCGACAGTTTCGGACTTGCAAGAGGCGAAGAACGGAGCATTTCAGCCTAAACAGCCATTCAGAGCCAATCAGAGTCATTCCTTCGCTGCAACATCGTTGCCCTCATCATTGCCACGCAGCTAATCCCTAACTTTCAGACTGTTCTGTAGGCATTCACCTACAGATCTCAGCCTGTTGGCCTGTCATTCGCCCTGGTATACGGCAGCAGGATAGCAACATCATCAACCGGTGTCCATCCGACGTCGACGGCGTTTTGCGCTATCGCACGTCGACCGGAGCCGCCTGATCTGTCCCCACCCAGGCTTCATTTGCACTGAGCGTTAAAGCGTTAATTCTAAAGGTAAAAAAGACGCTGCCCAGGTTGGCAGACCTGGACAGCGTCGAATCGAAACCACAGTCGTTGATTCTCACCACCGTCAAGTAGATAGAATCAGCGCCTCCCACAGAGAGCGAGCACGTATGTTTTCGCGTCGTGTGGCTTCGCGTCGTCAATTATATAGGCATAGATCCGCTACATCAAGTGGGCAAAAAACGGATCTTTGTGGCCGTCACACCCGCTGTGCTCGGCCGTGCCTTCGCCCGCGTTTCCTCCTCTTTTCGTTTGTCCTCGTCCTCTGCTTTGCCGCGACGCCTACGCGTCCACTCGACTCGGCAGAGACAAATCCGCTGGGCCATCTCATCACCACACAGCACACAGTGCAGCAGACCATCCCTTGCTGTGCAACGATATCCGGCACGCTCAGGCTACAAGGTCACACCGATCACAGTGGGATTCGGGTGCAGATGTGGCCGGGGACAAACCTGCAAACGACAACCGACAGCGACGGGCGATTTTCATTCAACGGCCTGTCCGCAGGCGTGGATGACGAAAGCTCAACCTACGCCATCGAGGTGACCTACCCCAATCACCTTGGCCCGCGCACATCGATCAATCTGCGCGATTACCTCGTCGACGAGAACACCCACGTGATCATCAATTTCCCCGATCTCTGGCTGCTTGGCGGCGATGTAAACAACGACAACCGCATCAACATCTTGATCCCGTCATCGTTGGCAGCCATTACGGCACAACCGGCGCCTCTCCGGCGACATCAACGGCGACGGGCGTGTCAACATTCAGGATCTGGCTATCGCCGCCGGCAACTTCGGCAAAGACAACAGCTACATCTGGGAACCTAGCGACAACTCAGGAACACGCAGCACGATGCCTGCCGGCGTCTTCGCTGCTGCTGTCAATAATGACTATGTCATCTAATACGCGTCAACTCAGAAATGACGGTCAACCAGCGGAGAGAGCATTCTCAAATGCGACTGGGACGGCATCTGAGGACACCTACCCTCATCTGTCAATTCAAGCATGGCACACACCAGCTACCTGGACAAAACTACCAAGGAGACGACCGAATGCCCCACCCGATAGATACAAAGAACGTGGTCTATTTCGCAACATCTCAATACCGCACATAGGGACGAGGAGATATTAGATATGGATCGATGTAAGAGCGGTTTCAGGTAGGTCAGGGACCTGTCCTACTCCTGGCCGTGGTGCTGGGCTTGGTTCTGCGCTGGGGCTGGCGCCCGACGGCGCTATTGCCAGATGACCTGGACCGGTTGATGCAAGCCTACCCAACAACGACAACTGTAATACGACCAGCCTTCAATGTCAGACCATTCAGGCTGCGGTCGATGCTGCGACTGCTGGCGACACGATCAACGTTGCAGCGGGTACCTACGTAGAGGCTGGACCCTTCCTGCTTCTCGCGGTAACTTGACGATTCAGGGTGCTGATTCGGCAACAACTGTACTGAATGGTGGCATTCGCACGCGAACAACAGCGGCATTACCATTCGGAATGTGTCGATCATTGATGGCAATGACTGGAGTGATGACGGCAATGATAATCCGGCGATCTGGCTTGAAGGGGGAACCTCTGCTCATGTTCTTGGGGGCCTTATCTTGGATGGCCTCAATTCGGGTGGTCGTGGTGTCCTGATTGGCTACGATGTGACCGACGTCCAGTTCACCGATGTCTCAGTAAGCAACTGGACTACAGGCGTCTATGTGAATCCAAGAAGTAGCTTGGCATTTGAAGGGTACAATGCCGGTGGCGGTGGCGGTATCAGTGTCGATGGTCCGATCGGTCTGACGGTCAAAACAGCATCTTTGTGGATAGCGGCATTGGTCTGTCAGACTATGATGCTTCCGGCTGCCAAATGGCATTGTGATCAAAATACGAACTTTTCTGGCAATTCCATTGCGCTAAGCCTGTGAGACGCCCAAACCGATGGCTGGGCATCTGGAACCATTACACTGGCCGACGCTGATATCAGGTGAGTACCATTGCGCCTACGCCAGGGCGCTGCATGGCGCAACTTCGAGGTACCTGCGCTCAGTGGGCTGACCATAGATGCTCAGGGCAACACGATCTCTGTGACCCCGAATTCATTCTATGCAAACAGTATCACCCCCTGTTGCTGCGGGTATCTTGTTGGCCGGAGATGGTGGCACCGTCAACGTAGCTAGCGGTACGTATGTTGAAAGCAACGACATCGTCATCGCCAATGATCTCACGATCATTGGCGAACTGCCGACAAAGCCAGTTATCACGCCAAACGGCAACACGAACAGCGCTTGGTTCAAGGTGAACAATGGCGCAACACTCAATCTGTCTAACGTTGTGCTTGATGGCGATACGAACTTCGTATGGACAGGCATTGAGATTACCGGAGCGAAGGCTGCAATTGATAATGGGACTTCCGCAATATCAGGGGAGTGCAAGCGCCAGCCGTACAGAGGTATTGCCGTAGCAGTTTTCGGTGGTGATGTGCCTGGTGGCGCTGGTAGTGCAGGCTCTCCTCCGCCGGCTAACCTGGATCTGTCCAACAGCACTTTCAACAGATTGGACGTATCGGTGTGCTGGTAAAGGGTACCAGGAACGGCCAACATCGTTGACAACACCTACACAGGCAAGGTGTAGGTGATTTCTCTCAGCCGCGTTTGAAGTCGGTGCCTATGGCGATTTCGGCAACGATCTTTCGGAAACACTGTTACCAATAATCAAGGCGTCGCCTCTACCGATAGCTCTGAACATCGGCTGGATGCTGGTTCGAGCTACTGAAGCTCCGGCACACAAGCCATGGTCGTTGGCAATGATCTTTTTGACAACACAACTGGCATCAGTGTGGGTTCCTGCCTACAGACGATAGCACGGTTTCTGCTCATTTCAACCGCTTGATGGGGAACACAAGTAACGGTATTCGTTCAACTGGTCCAATGGTTAACGCCATCAACAACTGGTGGGGTGATGCCGACGGACCCAGCGGCGAAAGGGGCTGGTACGGGTGACTCGGTGGTAACGGATGTTGACTTCAATCCTTGGCTTGGCGCCGATCTCGTCGAAGTCGCCGTGCCGACCTCGCCGCCGCCGAAACGCTGAACGGCCCCAGCGGCAGCAGCGCCACCAACAACGGACCGGGCAACTACCTGGTCGTGCTGTCGGAGTTTGCCGGTAACCCGTCCAATGCTGCGGACTTCCCGGCAGACGGCGCGTTCTTCGATGTCTTCGTGGTGGGTAGCGGAGCCGGTGACAGCCTGTCCGTTTCACTGCCTGCCGGCGCCAACACCAGCAATCTGTTCTACTACGACGGCGCCGCCTGGAAGCCCGTTGTCGCCCTGACCGGAACGCCGGCCGCGCTGGGGTTTGTCACCCCCGACGCTGGGGCGTATAGCTTCACGCTCAACAACACCAACACCCAACCCCTGCTTTCTGATCTGAGCGGCACGCCGTTCTCAGGCAGTGTGGCGGAAGTACGCATCACACCGAGCACAACCTCTGTCTCTGCCGGCGAGACTTTCCAAGTTTTTGTTGACGCTTCATCCGGCGCGCTCTTCGGCGCCGATGTGAGCATGGCTTTCAGCGCCGCCACACTGGAGGTGACGAGCATCAGCCTGGGGACCGGCCTGCAACCGGAGACCATCGCCGTCAACACCTACGACAATGGCGGCGGTACGCTCCAGTTTGCCTACTCGCAACAGGGATCGAGTGAGGCCAATGTCAGCGGTTCAAACCTGACCCTGGCGACGATCACCTTCCTTGCGCACACCGCGGGCAGCGCCAATGTGACCTTGGGCAGTGTCCTCTTCACCGATAGAGACGGCAACCCCACCACGCCTGCACCGCTGGACAGCCCCATCAACATCACCGTCGATCCTTCACCTTCGGTCTACGTGGATGTTGAACTCCAGGGCCGCAGCGATCACGCCGGCTTGCAACTCGAAGTGAAGCCCACCGGCGCAGGCAACGTCCTGTACGACACCAGCGTCGCCGCCGGTCGCCTGGAAATCTTGAATGTCCCGGCAGGCGCGTACCAGGCGCGCGTGAGTGCGCCCAAGTATCTGGCCGCCATCCAGGATTTCACGGTGCCGACCACACTTTCCGAGTACGATCTCAATGCTGTGAACGGGACACCGGCAAGCGGCCTGATCCTTGGCCTGCGCGGCGGTGACATCAACGGCGACGATCAGATCAACATCCAGGATCTGGTGTTGATCGGCGTCAACTTCGGCTCCACCACCGTGCTCACGCCGGACATCAACGGCGATGGCATCGTCAACATTCAGGATCTGGCGATTGCCGCTGGTAACTTCGGCCTGAAGACCGGCGTCGTCGACTTCCCTGACTACCCCAACGACCTCTGGAACTAACCGCAATACCTCGGGGGTGATCACCATCCGGTGATCACCCCCAGCCGAATCTATTGTCAACAAACGAGGCTCCAATGAAACGATATCTTCGCGCAACCGGTTCGATCTTGTTGTTACTTGCGCTGCTGCTTGCCTGGGGACCGGGTCTGGCCCTGGCCGCAGCAGGTGACGTGACGCTGAACACCCCCAAGACCACAGTCGACGGCAATGAACGCTTCGTGGTGGCTGTCAATGTAGAGGCGCCGGCCGGCCTGTACGGCGTGCAGTTGAGCCTCGCCTACGATGACACGGTGCTCAACGTGCTCAATGTCAGCGCGGGCAGCGCCTGGCCCGTGGCCGACACCTTCGTGGCCCGCTCCGAAGCGTCGGGTGGCGGCACATCTAGCGAGAGCATCGAGTTTGCCGCTACGCTGAATTCGGCAGGCAGCCTCTCCGGCTCCGCCGAACTGGTGACGATCCTGTTCGAGGCTGTGAACCCCACCGGATCAACCCCTGTGTCCACCGACATTGTCTCCGGCAGCTCGCTGGCCCTCATCTTCTCTGACGCAGAAGGCGATCCGCTCACGGCAAATACCCCGGCGCCATTGACCATCACCATCAACCCGGCCCCGGCAGTGGATGGCCAAATCACGCTCCAAGCCCCGGCAGTGGACGTACGACCGCCGTGTCCGCCGTGGGCACAACGGTGCAAGGGCGGCCAGCCAGGTCATCTTGTCGGGCGATTCGTTCAGCCTGGCATTGCCCACCGGCTCTGGCTACCTGATCACCGCGGTGGCGGCCTGCCATCTCACAGCCGAGAAGTCAGGCGTCTCTTCTCCTTCCAGCCTGTCCTCGCTCACCTTGATCACCGGCGATGTCAACGGCGACAACCGCGTCAACATCCAGGATCTGTCGGCGATGGGCAATCGCTTTGGCCAAGGCCCAGGCACAATCCCCTGCACCGATCTGAACCAGGACGGCATCGTCAACATCCTCGATCTCAGCCGCGCCGCCAGCAACTACGGCGCGCAAGGACCACAATCCTGGCCGTAGATCATTGAATTTCACCCGGTGGACCCGTCAGTGCCTGGCACTGATCAGGAGATCTCGCTCAGATCGATCTGATACTGACCAGTGCCAGGCGCTGACTTGACGTTGAGAACTTGGATAGACAGTAGATCGCGAAACGGATTCCCAATGGCCTGGTTGTATCGAGCCTGGGCGCTCATTGTGCTGATGATCATCGTCCTTGTGACGCCGGCCACATCGTCGGCGCAGGACGCCCCTGCTCGGCTGACCTGCCGGATCGATCCGTCACCGTTGCCGCTCAACAGCCAGGCGATGCTGATCCTGGAGATCAGCGGGATTCAAAACCTCTACGGCTACGAACTGAAGATGACCTACAACGGCGCACCGATTCTGGTTCACGACGCCGACGCCGAAAAGGACGGCGTCAACCTGGAGACGGTGGCTGAACTGCTCAGCCCCGACTTCATCGCGCGCAACAGCATCCAGGAGGGCTTAATCGAGCTGGCCGTGACACAGTTGAATCCCACACCGCCAAAGAGTGGCAGCGGCGTGCTGGCGCAGATGACGTTCACCGCCGCCGCGGACGGCTTTGTCAACTTCGACTTTGGCGAGGTGGTCTTCTCGGATAGCAACGGTATCGCCCTCCTCGTGAGGGTGGAGAACTGCCTGGCGCAGATCGGCGCGGCCAGCGGCGCACAGGCGCCGACATCCACCCACACACCCAGCCCAACCGCCACCTTGACGCCGGCGCCATCTGTCACCGCCACGGCAACCGTTCTGCCCACAAACACAGCAACGGCGCCGCCTCCGACTTCGACATCTGCGCCCACCCAAGCGCCGACAATGTCACCGCCGACGGCCACCGCGACGCCGTTGCCGCCCACACCGACCGATGTCCCCACGCAGGCGCCGACACTGACATCGACGTCGACACCGACGCCCACGGACACGGTGCTGGTGATCACGACGCCCACACCGGCGCCGGTGACCGACGTGAGTGGCCAAAGCGCGGCGTCACCGCCGACGTCAACTGCCGTTGCCACGTCCACGCCGACGGACACACCTTCCGCCACGGCGACGCGTCTGCGTCGTCTACCTCATCTGCTGTGCAGGTTGCGATGAACGCTTCGACGCCGACAGCTTCTCAATCGTCTGGCGCTGAAGCTGTGCAGGCAACGACAGCGGCGACGGCAACACGAGCCGTAACGCCGACTGCAACTCCCACGCCGACGAGGATCGTCATTGCCGGCGCGCCGCAACAGCCACCTCGCGCCGTGGTGGACATCGAACAACCGGGATCCCATGCCTCACTTTGGGGCAGCGTCCTCTTTCGAGGCATTGCATGGTTCTCTTTACTGGCCGCGGTTTTGTTGGCAGCCGTCGCCTGGCGGCTGCGCGCCGCATGAGCGCCTGGTTGACACAGGTTCTTGAGCAAATTCTTTTGAATACTACGATGGGAAGAGTTGCCATGACGCATCGAGGAAACACCCCCAACACCCAGCAAAACCGTCACGCAGCATTGCGCCGATCTCGTGTGCATTCGTGGTCACGCGCGTCTGTCGCTGCCGCCTTCGCGTTGTTGATCATCGCTACATTCTTGATCGGCAATCGATTCGCCGCCGCACAAGAAACGCCAACGCTGCGCTGTCGCCTGGCATCAAGCGCCGTCAAAGTCGCCGAAGAAGTCGCTTTCTTCATCGAAGTGGCCGACGTGGCTGATCTCTATGGCTATGAATTGGAGATAACCTACAGCAGCGCCCAAGTGACATTTGCCGACGCCAACCCCAGTCGGCCCGGTGTGAATCTGGAGATGGGGGATTTCCTGTCGCCGGACTTTGTCGTCCTCAATGTGGCCAACGCTGGAAAGGTGAACCTTGCTGTCACCCAGCTCAGCCCCAGCGAGGCGGTCAGCGGCACCGGGGAATTGGCACACGCAACGCTCACCGGCGCCGCGGCCGGCGTTAGCAACTTCACTTTTGGCGACGTGGTGCTCTCTGATCCCGCCGGCGTCGCTATCCCTGTCTCGTTGCAAGGGTGTAGCCTGACGGTGACCGAGAACACGCCAACGGCTACATCCACGGCAACCGCCACCCCCACCGCCACTGGGACAGCCACGCCTACCGCGACGCCGACTGTCACCGGCACACCGCCGACAGCCACCGCAACCGCCACTGCCACACCTACGCCAACGCGGGATCCCGAAGCTGGCGGCTTTGTGGAAGGCGCTGTCTTTGAAGACATCAACAGCAATGGGATCCGCGAACCCCTGGAACCCGGCGTCTACGCCCTGGTCAAGATCTACCAGGTCAGCCGTGATTCGCTGGGCTTTCACGACGCTGTCCTCACCGATCCTGATGAAGGGACGTATCTCTTCTCGGATCTGCCGGATGGTCGCTACGTTGTGGAGGTGACGCCCATGGAGCAGACCGACTACGTCTACACCACATTGGCGACTGTGGATGTGTCCATTGTCGGCGCAAGTGGTTTCTCGGGCGCTAATTTTGGTCTTCTTTTCGGCGATTCGGGTTGGTGGATCTACCTGCCTGGGATCCGAGAAAACGAGAGCGGATCGTCCCGAAGCAGGCAGTCTCGATTGGGGATCTAGTACACGATGGCTGAAAAGCGGCCATGAAGCCCTGCAGAGTGAGCACCCCCTGGTGCGGATCTACAGAGTAAGGACATCTCAGAATTTTAATGATCCACGAAGGCACACGAAGCACCACGAAGAGGAGAAGAGAAGGACACGGACTTCAGGATAACCAAGACAGCAGAGCGAAAAAGCCTTCTGTCTATTCTTTTCTGCCTTCGTGTATCTTCGTGTGCCTTCGTGGAGCATTATTTCTCTGGTTTCTCCTAAGCGTTGCACGAGGGCGTGCTAACTCCGCATCATACTGAATACCGAGACCCGTTCACGTCATTCTGTGCTAGCCTGAGATCTAGCGTTTCAAGGAGTCATTTCATGCGTTCATTCAAACGTATTGCAGAGCGAGTGTCGCTCCTCTTCGGCGTTTTCGCCGCGTTGATGGTCGTTGGCTGGGCTGGTCTACAATCGCCGTTGGATGCAGCTACCAGCCAGGCGGAGATTACATTTTCGCCGTCACTTGCCCAGTTGCCGTCGGCGGGGACGATGCCGATTTCGATCACGGTGCAGAATGTCGAGGATCTCTTCGGCCTGGAACTCGACCTGCTCTTCGATCCTTCGGTGCTGATTGTGGATTCGATTCAGCCGGGGAACTTCATCGGCGCTGATTTCGTGGTCGAAGACGATGTGGACATGGCAGCCGGGCGCGCCGTGCTGGCCTACACACAGATCGGCGGGCAGCCACAGAGCGGCAGCGGTGTGATCGCCGTCCTCAATGTGCGGCGCGCAAGCTGCCTGGGCGAGTCGCCCTTGCGGTTGGAGAATGTGATCCTCTCAGACAACAACGGCGTCGCCATTTCCCACACGCTCGCCACTGGCCAAACGGCAAGCGGCGCGGCTGCGCTCGAACGTAGCATTGCCGGCGCCCTCTTCCACGACGCCGACGGCGACGGCGCCCAAGGAACAGGCGACACAGGGCTGTCGAGTTGGCCGGTCTACGCGCAGCGATACTCGCTCCAGCCGGTGGGCGCGGTGCGTCAGGCGTTGACCACGCAGGAGGGCGCGTTTGAGATTGGCGATCTTGCCTGCGGGCGCTATCAAATGTGGAGTCTGAACGGGGAGACGCGGGTCTTAACGCAGACGGTGGACGTGGCTGTCGATACGGATCTACAACTGCCTGCGCTGCCCATCACGGGGACACTGGCATATCCGCTGCCGCAGCTCTTCTTGCCAGGCATCGCCCGCTAACGCAACTGCGGATACGCCGATCCGAGCGCCAGGGCGGTGAAGAGCAGCTTGGGCAGGCTGAACAGCGGCAGCACGCCGGTGACGAAAAACAGAATCAAGTTGCCCAGCAGCACCCCCAGCACGAGCCCCATCAACGCGAGGACGGGCAGACGCCGTCCGCGCCGACGGCCCACGGCGCGGCGGATGATCTGCGCCAGCGCGCTGCCCGCCGCCGATCCGGCAACAAAGGCGATGATCAGGCCGATGAAGCCGAAACCGCCGATCAGCAACCCCACAATCGGCGACGCAATCGCCGCCACCAGGAAACCCACACCGAACGCGATCAAATTGTCTGATCCCGCGGCGTTGAAGTAGACATTCTGCTGCTGCGACACACATTCCTTGCAGCGATAGCCCACCGGCGTCTGCACGGCGCATTTCATGCAGATGGGCTTGCCGCAGCGATTGCAGCGCAGCAACGTCTCCACGGTGGGATGGTTGGCGCAGTAGATCACTTCGTCACCGATCTGTTCCGTATCGGCGTTTTCGCCTGCGGTGGACGGGCGCGCCGCCAGCGCGTCCTGCAACACGGTGTAGGCGTCTTTGATTTCGGCCAGTTTGGCGGCGGCGTAGGCGCGATCCTCGGCGTCTTCGATGCGATCCGGCTCGTAGAGGCGCTTCAAGCGCGCGTACTGGCGTTCGATATCTTCCAGGGTGGCCTGTGGGGTCAGGTCAAGCGCCAAGTAGGCTTCTTCGGTGCGATCTAGTTGATTGGTATCCATGATTTCAGTTGTTCTTCTATACAAGTATCAGTACATCACGACTCTTGCGAAATTGCGGAGAGAGCATCCTCAGATGTGGCTTGTTCCGATCGATCCGGCATCTGAGTACGTCATGCGCCCTGCCACGCCACGGCGGATGAAAGTTGTGACTCCCCTGCGAAAAGTCCGACTTCTGTGTGATTTGCGGTTGCTCCCCTCCTGAGAGAAGTCGGACTTTTGCGCTGATCTGTGTTTTCCTCAATCCGTGTCCACAGGCTTCTTTCAGGGCAGGATGCCTACTCCGCGTCGACTTCGTGAATTACTGAGTCTCGCAAAATCTAATAATCCGTGTGGATCATTGTTTCTCTGGTTTATCCTATGTCTAGCCTACTCGGGTTCGCATAACCATGAAGTTAGCCAGATTGCACTTTGGTGGGGCGTGATTCATCCGGCCACTTGAGTTTCTCCATCAACGTCTGGTAGAAGTAGCTGCGGCTGCGCATACGCACAAACCGGGCCAGGTAGGGGCTGCCACCACGATCACCTCGTCGGAATCGTCGACTTCGACCTCGAATTGGCCGTCGACGGTGAGCATGGCAGTGTGATCGGTGTAGACACGCAGCCGGATCTCGGCCCCCTCGGCGAGGACGACGGCCCTGTCCATGCTCATGTGCGGCGCCACAGGGATCACCAGGATGTTGCGCAATTCCGGCGGCAGGATCGGCCGCCGGCGGCCAGCGCGTACGCCGTGCTGCCGGTGGCTGTGCTCACGATCAGCCCATCGCAGGTGTAGGTGGTCAGGTAGCCGCCTTCCAGGCTGGCGCTCACCTGCACGATCCCCCGCTGCCGCGGCTGAGCACCACATCGTTGAGCGCGTCATGCTCGCAGCGCACCTCGCGTTCGTCGCCATTGGGCGAGCAATGTTCCACGCGGACACGCACCATCAGCCGTTCTTCGATCCAATACTGGCCGGTGAGCAGTTTACTGAGCGGCGCCCGCCAATCTTGCGGGAAGACTTCGGCCAGAAAGCCCAATCGACCCATCTTGACGCCCAACATTGGCACGTCGTAGGCCGCGCCCAACCGAGCGGCGCGCAGCATGGTGCCGTCTCCGCCCAGGGTGATCAACAGATCGGCGGTGGGCAGGTGTTGGCGAATGGCGCCGGCATCCCAGGCCGAGCTGCGCCAGGTGTTTTCCACGCCGTGCTCGTGGAGATAGTGTTCGATCTTGGCGGCCAGTTCGAGCGACTCCGGCTTTTTGGGATGGTGGAGTATGCCGACATTTTGGAACGGTGGCTGGAGAGGGGCAGCCGACTCTGTTGTATCGTTCGCAGACTGAGGAAGGGATTGATCGACCATGCCGTCTTTCCTGGGTAAGGGAGGAATTGATGCGAAAACGTGTAGAGCCGCACGAGGCGTGCTCTCTCCTCGGTATTTCGTGGACCTATCGCAGCCGTTACACACCGGCGACACGCTGATTGGCTGCACCCGCGGTTCATCTTAGACGAGGGGTGGGTGTGAGTCAAATAGTTCGTGGATCTCGGGTGCAATTCCAGCGAAGGCTAAACAGCGCCTGGCACTGTTTGGCCGAGGTGGACGAAGATTCGGCGGCGCCTGAGCGCTGTGCTATGATGGGAAGATATTGACCCTGATCTAGAAAGGCGACAGCGAAGCGATGCGCGTGCTGGTGATTTCGGACATACATGGCAATCTGGCGGCGTTGGAAAGCGTTGTGGGCGACGCCGCAGGCGAGTACGATGCCGTCTGGTGTCTGGGGGATGTGATCGGCTATGGCCCTTCGCCGAATGAATGTGTGGCGTGGGTGCGCGAAAACGTCGATCTTTGCGTCATCGGCAACCATGATTGGGCGGTGTTGGGGCGCCCCGGCATCAACGTGGACGATTTCAACCCCATGGCGCGCCAGGCGGTGTTGTGGACGCGCGATGAACTGACCGCTGAAAACCGCGCCTACCTCGACAGCCTGCCCGATGAGCCAATCCAGCCCGGCGATGCCGCCTGTTTTCTGATCACCCACGCCAGCCCGCGTGAGCCGGTGTGGGAGTACATTCTGACGCCGGGGATCGCGCTGGAAAATTTCGCCGTCTTCGAGCAGGCGGCTTGCCTGGTGGGCCACACGCACAAGCCCGCGATCTACCGTTGGCAGATGGAACGTAGCCTCGACAACGAAGACATGGGCCAGGTCACCATTGATCACATGCTGCCCGAGATCGACATGCGCATGGCGCTCGATCTTTCGGCAACGCAGCGGTTGATCCTCAACCCCGGCAGCGTCGGCCAGCCACGCGACAACGATCCGCGGGCGGCCTATGCCCTGCTCGATCTGGACACGATGTCTTGGGAGCAGAAACGCGTCGCCTACCCCATCGATCTGACGCAGGGCCTGATGCGCAAAGCCGAGTTGCCGCGCCGCCTGATCGACCGTCTCAACTACGGCTGGTGACGTGTGTGTTCGTCTACTCGATCAGCCGCGTGGGTTCCTGACCGGCTTCCAGACGATTGTAGAGTTCAAACCAATCAGGCAGATCGCGCATCTGCTCGTTGACCTTGCGTAGTTCGTCTTCGCGGCGCCACTCCACCACACGCCGGTTGATCTCCTCTTTCACCCCTCTTGGATCGGGTATGCCGTCGAAGGTCAACGCGCCCTGGCTGGCGGCCGTCTGTACCACCACATTGCCATAGTTGAACAGCATCTCGATGGGCGACGAAATGCGATAGGTGACATCCTGAATCTGCTGCAACGGCGCCTCCCTGCGTACCTCGCGCAAGAAGAACGGCAGCTTCTCCACGTCGACAATGTTGTTTTTCGTGACCTCGTAGTAGTCGTTCCACCAGTCGATCACGATGTAGATCACCCACCCAAACAGGAAGAGGAACGGGAAAGCCAGCACCAGTTCGATGCCCACCACCAATTCCTGAAGCGAATCCAGGAGGTGGAACGCGTTGGTAAAGAACGTCACGATCATCACCACGAGCAGTAACAGCATCAGGAACAACGGCGCGGTGACATCGCGGAGCAGGAGCAACCAGTGTTTGCGCCACACCACTTTGTCGGCGCTGATCTGCTTTAGCTCCCGTGTACGCACCGAATGCCAGAATCGCTGCCATCCGGTCATTTTGCCGCCCGCGCCCGACGCGTTGCGCGGCGTGAGCACCCGGCTGGGCAAGGAAAGGATGATCCCCAGTCGCTGTTCCAGCTTGTTTTGAATCGCCAATCTGTTTTCGGCGCGATAGCGCATCTTGCGCAGTCGGCTTTCCTCAAAAATCGTCGCTTTGAGCCGATCCGGGTTTGTCACCAGGTCGAACTCGATGGAACCGGTTGTTCCCGCGGTGAAGATCTTCAGCAGGCCGTAACCAAGCACCGTGCCCCAAAACGAGGTCTGCACGTCGACGCGCTCGACCTGCTCCAATAACGCCTCGCGGCGATACTCGGTGGTTAGGATCACCTTCTCCTGCTGGATGACGCGCATATTGGTGACGATGAAATAGTCGTTGTAGTAGTCGATGACACCCCAAGCCACGAACAGCACAACGATCAGCCCAATCGGCGGACCCCACCACAGCCACTGCCCTGGCGCCACCTGCCCCAACCCCACGATTGCGATCAGCGCCAGCACAAAGACAACCAGCGGCCAGCGCAGTTTGTCCAGCAATGCCACCCAATGGCGGTGGTTGTAAGATACCAGCACTTCACCCTCCCCAAGCCATTCGTAGTCTTGCGAGAGTTTCTGCCTGCCCTTCGTCTCTTCTTCGGGGATTTGGATGTTGAGTTTTTGTAGCAAGCCGGGGTCGGTTTCGTTTACAAAGCGGCGGAAATCTCGCCAATGCAGGCGCAGCCAGAAGCTATTCGGTTCTGTTTCCACCGTGGCGCTACATTGCGCGCCGCCCGCAACGCCATCTCGTGGAAATAGACAACGCCGTCCACCGGCACACGTGGCAGCGCGTTTGCGTCTTGATCCAGGGCGCTGATCGTCGCCTTGCCATCTTTGAGCAGAATCCACATGCTGTCGCCGATGTCGCCCTGCTGCAAGATCAAATGGTGCTGGGGGATGTGCTGAAAGCTGCAAAATCCAGCCAGTTTTCGCCTCTGTTCATCGCTGAATTCCCGAAAGACTGAGACTTCGCGCAGGGTCTCGAACGGTTCAAACTGGATGCGTGAATCGATCACGTGTGGATAGCGCAGCGCCAGACGCTCCAAACTCGCCCACGGGATCTTGTAAAACTGAGTGGGCGCCTTCGTCACCGCCCAGTGGCCGTAGCGGTCGGCGCTGGGGGCGCCAGGTCCGATGCTGCCAGGGAACCCAATGGCGTTGCCGGTCCCCAGCCACAGTTGCCGGTCGGGCAGGCGCGGATTGTAGAGGATCACCTGCCCTGTGTCGATGAGGTAGAGATGGCTTGGCGGCCGATCATGTGTGTAGACTACATTCTCTGGATCGAATTTCTGGGTCTGCGCTTCTTCGGCCAGGTAGCTGAGCGTTACCGGCTCCACGCCGCGGAAGATGGGCATGGTGCGCAGCCGGTTGATCGTCTCCTGGGGGATGATCTTGCCGCGGATCTGGGGAAACCGGTAGAGCAGCCGTTCCAGCGCCGACGTGCGGAAGCGCAGCACGAGGACATCGGTCTTGGCGGTGGCCTGGCTGGTGTAGGGCAGATTGTAGATCAGCGCGAAGCGACCGATCAGCACGCCGGGTTCCAGCGTCCGCTGCACCACCGGCACCCAGACATTGGGGTCACGGGCGCTGGGACGGTTGCGTTCCAGTAACACTTGCCCCTGCACCAAGTAGTACAGATAGTCGGCCTCGCTGTCCTGTTGGGTTAAGACCGTGCCCTGACCCAACCGTTGAAACTCCGTCCCCGATTTGAGCACATCGAGCGCCTCGCCTGTTGGCAGGCCCTCCAAGAAGGAGACATGCGGCAGCACCGAGTTGACCGCGCTCTGCGGCCTGTACGATGCCGCGCCTTCCTTCCTGGCCTCTGTTCTTTTGCGCCTGCCAAATCGGGACTTTGCCATGATGTTACAGGTGCTCCTTGATCGCCTCAGCCGCTCGGCGCGTCATCCCAGGCACCGACAGCAGATCCTCCAGATTGGCCTGGCGGATTTTGTCCACGTCGCCGCCGAAGTATTGCAGCAACGCTTTTTTGCGCGAGGGGCCGATCCCCGGCACCTCGTCCAGCGCGGATTTGGTCTGGTTGCGGCTGCGCAGGTTGCGGTGATAGGTGATGGCGAAGCGATGGGCTTCGTCACGTACCCGCTGCACCAGGTAGAGCGCCTGGCTGCCACGCTTCAGCCACACCGAATCGGAGCGCCCAGGCAGGAAGAGTTCTTCTTCGCGCTTGGCCAGCCCCACAATCGGCACCTGGCCGAAGAGATCGAACTCCTTGAGCACCTCCACGGCGATGTTCAACTGACCCTTGCCGCCGTCGATGATCACCAGATCGGGCAGGATCTTCCACTGCTCGTCGCTTTTGCGCGCCGGTTTGCCTGGATCGGGTTCTTCGTCCTCTACTGTGCGGCGAAAACGCCGTCGCAGCATCTCGCGCATACTGGCGAAGTCGTCCGGCTCGCCCTGGCTGCCCTTCCCGCGGATCTTGAAGCGCTTGTAGGCCGACTTCAACGGCGCACCCTTGGCAAAGACCACCATCGAGCCGACGGTGTTGGTCCCCTGCAAGGTGCTGATGTCGAAGCACTCGATGCGTGCCGGCGGCTTCACTAGGCCGGTGGCTTCCTGCAATTCGCTCAGCGCCTGTGTCTGCCGGTTGGTGTCCGACGCCCACTCGGCCTGCTGCACGCGCAGGTATTCGCCGGCGTTTTGCTGCGCCAGTTCCATGAGCTTGCGCTTCTTGCCCCGCTGCGGCATTCGGATCTCCACACCGCGCCCGCGCTTTTCTTTGAGCCACTCTTCGAGGACGTCGGCATCGCCGGGCTGGTACTGCACCAACAGCCGCGGCGGGATCTGCGCCGCACCGTCGTAGAATTGCTGGATGAAGGCGCCGATCAGCGCGCCCAGGTTCTCGTTGGCCGATTCCGCCACCTGCACGCCTTCGAGGACGTAGTTTTCGCGCCCGATCAGCCGGCCGCGCCGCACAAAGAGCACCTGCACCACCGTGTCCGCCGTCTTCATGTCCTGCGAGATGGCGATCACGTCTTCGTCGTCTTGGGTGACGCCCACCACCTGCTGCTGCTCTACAATGCGCCGCGCCGCCTTGATGCGATCCCGGTAGACGGCGGCGCGTTCGAATTGAAAGTCGCCGGCCGCGGCGTCCATCTGGCTTTCCAGGCGCGCCATCACTTCGTCGGTGTCGCCTTCCAGAAAGTCCATCAACCCTGTCATCGTCTCCCGATATTCGGCGCGTGTCTGTGCGCCGATGCAGGGTCCGCCGCACAGTTTGAGGTGATAGTAGAGACAGGGGCGGTCGTCCTGGCCGTCGATGTTGCGGTCGCAGTCCAGGTAGGGGAAGACACGGCGCAGCGCGTCCAGCGTCTGCCCCACGGCGCGGCTGCTGGTGAACGGACCGAAGTAGCGGGCGCCGTCTTTGGTCATCTTGCGCACAATTTCGATCTTGGGGAAATCGTCTTGCCAGTTGACCTTTATATATGGGTACTGTTTGTCGTCTTTGAGGCGGACGTTGTAGCGCGGTTTGTAGCGCTTGATCAGATCGTTCTCGAGGACCAGCGCTTCCAGTTCCGTGCGCGTGACCCACCACGTCACATCTTGCACCTCGTCCACCATCTGGCGGATGCGCGGCGGGTGGTCGGCGGAGGGCTGGAAGTAACTGCGCACGCGGTTGCGCAGCACCAACGCCTTGCCCACGTAGAGCACCTTGAGGTTGGCGTCACGCATCAGGTAACAGCCGGGGCTGTTGGGCAATTCGTCGAGTTTTTGTTTGACACGATCCGGCGCAGTGTATTTCATGCGGGGAATTGTACCACGAGGGTCACGCCTGCTCAATTGCGAAACAGGCGTTCTGTTTCTGGGCGAAACGTTGCCCAATAAAAACATGATCGAATTCTTCCCGCCCCAAATTTGACCAACTACCCAACCCTGCGATAAAATCGTTCAGGTGTCAGGCAGAAGTGCCGACGTAGCTCAATACGGCAGAGCAGCTGTCTTGTAAACAGCAGGTTATCGGTTCAAGTCCGATCGTCGGCTCTACCGACGTTTTGCGTCGGCGTTGTATATGGCGACACTACTGTGATAGCAGTACGTTGAAAACTGGTTTTTGGGCGGGTGCCCGAGTGGACAAAGGGAACTGACTGTAAATCAGTCGGCAAACGCCTACGGTGGTTCGAATCCGCCCCCGCCCACTCAAGCCCACATAGCTCAGTCGGTAGAGCACATTCTTGGTAAGAATGAGGTCATCGGTTCAAGTCCGATTGTGGGCTCCTGCCAGAGAAAGCGTATGCTCCTGGTTCGGAGCGACAAGCACAGTAGGTTCCTGGGAATTGGCCGTCCACCGCGCATGGAAACCTGGTGGGCGGCTAATGACGATCACAGGCAGGGTGTCGCCGTTTGTTCCGTTCTACGTCTGTTGTACACCTGATGATCACAGACGCAATCTTAGGAGGCACTAGTCAATGGCAAAGGCAGTATTTCAGAGGACCAAGCCCCACGTCAACGTAGGGACGATCGGCCACGTCGATCACGGGAAGACGACGCTTACCGCAGCGATCACGAAGGTGCTGTCGCTGAAGGGATGGGCGGACTTCTCGGCGTTTGATCAGATCGACAATGCGCCGGAAGAGAAGGCGCGCGGTATCACGATTGCGATTTCGCACGTGGAATACCAGACCGAGACACGGCACTATGCGCACGTGGACTGCCCGGGTCACGCCGACTACATCAAGAACATGATCACCGGTGCGGCGCAGATGGACGGCGCCATCCTGGTGGTGGCGGCGCCGGATGGCCCGATGCCGCAGACCCGCGAGCACATCTTGCTGGCGCGTCAGGTGGAAGTGCCGGCGATGGTCGTCTTCATGAACAAGTGTGACATGATGGAAGACGAGGAATTGCTGGAACTGGTGGAGATGGAGCTGCGCGAGTTGCTGGACAGCTACAACTTCCCCGGCGACGAAATTCCGATCATCCGCGGCAGTGCGTTGCAGGCGCTGGAATGCACCTCCACCGACGTGGACGCGCCGGAATACGCCCCGATCTGGGAGCTGATGGCCGCGGTGGACAGCTACATCCCGACGCCGGTGCGCGACACCGACAAGCCGTTCCTGATGCCCATCGAAGATGTGTTCAGCATCAAGGGCCGCGGCACAGTGGTGACGGGCCGTATCGATCGCGGTGTAATCCACCCGATGGAAGAAGTGGAAATCGTCGGCCTGGCTCCTACCCGCAAGGTTACGGTGACAGGTGTTGAGATGTTCCGCAAGTTGCTGGACGAAGGCCAAGCCGGTGACAACGTAGGTTGTCTGCTGCGTGGCATCAACCGCGACGACGTGGAACGCGGTCAGGTGCTGGCGAAGCCCGGCAGCATCACGCCGCACACCAAGTTCGCCTGCGAGATCTACGTGTTGAAGAAGGAAGAGGGTGGACGTCACACCCCGTTCTTCAAGGGCTATCGCCCACAGTTCTACATCCGCACCATGGACATCACGGGCGAGATTCAGTTGCCCGAGGGTGTGGAGATGGTGATGCCCGGCGACAACGTGACCATGAACGTCGAGTTGATCTCGCCGGTGGCGTTGGAGAACGGCAGCCGCTTCGCCATCCGCGAAGGTGGCCGCACCGTGGCCGCAGGCGTCATCACCAAGATCGTCGAATAGTTTGCTACGGCTCAGGCCGTATAAAAAGCTTTTCGCCGGGGCTGCTACGGCGGCCCCGGTGTCATAGGCGAGTAGCTCAAATGGCAGAGCAGCGGTCTCCAAAACCGCAGGTTGCGGGTTCAAGTCCTGCCTCGCCTGCCTCGAAATGACCACCGGCGGGTGTCGGTGGTCATTTTCCGCCAGGAACCAGTCATCGACGGGACCGCGGGCGGAGAAGAAACTATCACGTGCATGTGTAGATCAACTGCACGATCTACCCTGAGAAATGGGGGTTCAAGTGAGCCGTTCTTCATCTGTACAAAGAAACGAGAACGCCCTGGTCCGCTACATCAAGGATACACGCGCCGAGCTTGCCAAGGTCACCTGGCCGACGCGCGAAGAAGGCATTCGCCTGACATTGGTCGTGTTGGCTGTGACGGCTGTGTCGTCAATTGTCCTTTTTGCTGTAGATTCGTTGTTCAGCTACCTGATCACACTGCTCATCTCTGCAACCTAAACATATTCCCTGGCGGACGTGATTGGGCTGTGATGAGACGAGAGCACTTGCGCGCGTCTTGCGTTGCATGTGCAGAATCTGCGAGTCAAGGAGGCTTCTGTGGACGAATCAGCGAAGACACCGAATCTAGATCCGCACGACGACGACCTGTCGATGGATGTCGATGATCAGGATCTCGATCCGACAGCATACGACGACGAGGAAGGCGAAGAGGAGCCGAGCGGTCCCACGGCGCATTGGTATGTGATCCACAGTTACTCCGGCATGGAGAACAAGGTTAAGCGTAACCTGGAACACCGCGCCGAATCAATGGGCATGACCGACCGTATTTTGCAGGTGGTTGTCCCCACTGAAACCGAAATTGAGATCAAAGAAGGCGTGCGCCGAGAAGTGGAACGTCGCGTCTTCCCCGGTTACGTCCTCATCAAAATGGTGATGGACGAAGACAGTTGGTATGTGGTGCGCAATACGCCCGGGGTTACCAGCTTTGTGGGCATGGGCAACAAGCCCACCCCGTTGAGCGAAGACGAAGTAGAGCGCATCATGAGCCGCATCGAATCGGATGCGCCGCGCGTCAAGGTGAGTTTCAGTGTGGGCGAACGTGTCCGCATCACCGAAGGGCCATTCGCCGAATTCACCGGCGCGGTGGACGCCATCGACGCCGACAAGGGCAAGGCCCGCGTCATGGTAAGCTTCTTTAACCGTGAAACCCCGGTGGAAGTTGATTTCTTGCAGTTAGAACGGGAAAATTAATACAGGAGTGGATTTCAATGGCGAAGAAAGTCAAAGCAATTGTGAAGCTACAGCTTCCAGCCGGTAAGGCCAATCCGGCGCCGCCTGTGGGTACTGCGTTGGGTCCCCAGGGCGTCAACATCATGGGCTTCTGCAAAGAGTACAATGCCCGCACCCAAGGCCAGATGGGCCAGATCATCCCGGTGGAGATCACCATTTTCCAGGATGGCTCATTCACCTTCATCACCAAGACACCGCCCGCCGGTGACTTGATCAAGAAGGCTGCCGGCTTGCCGAAAGGCAGTTCCGAACCCAACAAGACGAAGGTGGGCAAGATCACCCGCCAGCAAGTGCGCGAAATCGCCGAAGTCAAGCTCAAAGACCTGGGCGATGTGCCGCTGGAAAGCGCCATGCGTATGGTTGAGGGGACGGCCCGCAGCATGGGCGTCACTGTCGTCGACTAACACACAGACTATTTGTTTCATTCACGTGGGAGGGGAACGCTGTTCCCCGCCTGCACCACGGAGGAAATCTCATGCCAAAGCACAGCAAACGCTACAATACGCTGCGTACGCAAGTTGACCGCGCGCAGCTCTACCAGCCTGACGAGGCCATCAAGCTGGTAAAGGCGACCGCCAACGCCAAATTTGACGAGACCATTGAAGTCCACTTGAACACTGGTGTGGACCCGCGCCACGCCGATCAGCAGGTGCGCGGCGTCGTGACCTTGCCCAACGGCACCGGCCGCGACGTGCGCATTCTGGTCTTCGCCGGCCCCGACGGCATCGAATTGGCCCGCAATGCCGGCGCCGATTTCGCCGGCGGCGAAGATCTGGCCCAACGCATCCAGGAAGGCTGGACCGACTTCGAAGTCGTGTTGGCCACCCCCGATATGATGCGTGTGGTTGGCCGCTTGGGCCGTGTCCTTGGCCCGCGTGGCTTGATGCCCAGCCCCAAGGCCGGCACCATCGTTCCTGCCGAAGATCTGCCCCGTGTCATCAAAGAGACGCGCCTGGGCCGCGTGGAGTTCCGCGTCGATAAGACCAGCAACATCCACGCTCCTATCGGCAAGGCCGGTTTCGAGCCGGAGAAACTGATGGGCAACTTCGCCGCCTTGATGGAAGCTGTGGTAGCCGCCAAACCTTCTGTTTTGAAGGGTGTTTACCTCAAGAAGGTCACGCTGGCCAGCACGATGGGGCCGGGTGTCAAGGTTGATCCCAACGCTGCTTCGGCCCTGCATACCGAAGAGTAAAACGATCCAGCCGATCTGTGATTTGTCACAACGTGTCATTGTGTGTACACTGGCATAGTTGTCTACAAGACACATGACAATTCAATAAACCGACAACATTTCGGTGCTGAAGACAGCAGGCGCAAAGCATAAGTGTTGGTACGCCAACCACCTGCCGAGGTAGAAATGTGCCAGTCGATGCCAACCGCATTGCCTTGCGCCTAACGCCTCTGTGTCTTTTGCACAGAGGCGTTTTTTGTGCAGATTTTGTTGGTTTACACGCTCTGTAAAGAGCCGCAGCAAAATCCTGTGGAAAGGAGGAACCTCTCTTGGCAATCACTCGTGCAAAGAAAGAAGAACTGGTTGCGCTGTACAAAGAGAACATCGAGAACGCGTCGGCGCTGGTCTTGACCGAACAGAACGGTGCAACCGTGGCGCAGATCACGTCCTTGCGCGCTCGACTGCGCAGCACCGGCACAACCTACATGGTCACCAAGAACACGCTCTTTGATCTCGCTCTGAAAGAAGCCGGACGCGAAGTTGATGTGAGCAGCGTGCTCGAAGGCCCAGTGGCTGTGGCGTTCATCGGTGAAGACATCGGCAAAGGCGTCAAGTCGCTGAACGACTGGATCCGCGAGAATGGCGGCGAAGTCGTCAAGGTGAAAAACGCCATCTTGCAGAACGAAGTCCTGAATGCGGCGCAGGCAGCACAACTTTCCGAACTGCCTACCCGCGAAGAGATGCTGGCCAAACTGCTGGGTACCATCATTGCCCCGGCCAGCAAGCTGGTGCGTGTCATCAACGAGCCGGGCGCAAGCCTTGCCCGTGTGCTCAAAGCCCACGCCGAACCACAGGAAGACGCCGCATAGGCGGATTTCAACAATCGTACCCATATCGACTCTACGTTTTTGCGTCTGAAATCTATATCTGGAGGAAACTAACTCATGGCAGATTTGCAAGCGATCAAAGAACAACTGGACGGCCTGACTCTGCTCGAGGCCGCTGAATTGGTCAAGATTCTCGAAGAATCCTGGGGCGTAAGCGCCGCCGCACCTGTGGCCGTTGCCGCCGCTGCCGGCCCGGCCGCCGCCGCCGCCGAAGAAGAAGAGAAGACCGAATTTGACGTCATCCTCAAGGACGTGGGCGCCAAGAAGATCAACGTCATCAAGGCTGTGCGCGCCGTCACCAGCCTGGGCCTTAAAGAAGCCAAGGACCTGGTCGAGAGCGCTCCTGCTCCCGTCGTGCAGGCCGTCCCCAAGGAACAGGCCGAAGACGTCAAGAAGCAGCTCGAAGCCGAAGGCGCCGTCGTCGAGATCAGCTAGGATCTCAACCGGTATCTGTGCATGTCCAAAAGAGGACGGGTGAACCCGTCCTCTTTTTGTGGTGTCTTTTTGCGGTGTCTTTCTGTTTGTGGATGTCTGTGATAGAATCATCGCAGACATGGACAGCAGCGAAGGAACCAGGATGGTCGAAACCCCGCATCTATTGCCACTGCACCCTGGCCTGTGGTGGGCCATGAATGGGCGATTCGGCTTTTGCAGCATTCGCTCACATCGTCTGCGCGTGGACCTCGTCACGCCTACCTTTTCCTGGGATCTCCCCAAGTTGGCAAAAGCACACTGGCCCGGGCCTTTGCCCAGGCATTGCTTTGTACCGATTCGGTGCAGCGACCCTGCGGCGTGTGCCGTGCCTGCCGCTTGATGGAGAAAGGCGGTCACCCCGATTTTCGTCTGGTGCAACCCACCGACCGCAACGGCGCCACGGATCGAACCAATGGCTTGCTGCGTGTGGAGCAGGCCGCTGAGATCATCCACGACGCCATGTTGCATCCTGTGGAAGGGAAATATAAGGTCTTTCTCATTCAGGATGTACATCAAGCCAACGACAGTTTCTCGAACAAACTGCTCAAGACGTTGGAAGAACCGCCTGGTTACGTTGTCCTCATTCTGACGGCGCATGATCGCAGTAGCCTGTTGCCCACCATTGTCAGCCGTTGCCAGGTGCTCGAACTGCGCCCAGTGGACGCTCCGAGTATCGAGCGGGCGCTGGTGGAACGCTGGCGCGCCACGCCCGAAGAAGCTGCCCTGTGGTCGCGGCTTTCGCATGGGCGTTTGGGATGGGCCGTGCAGCAGCTCACATCGTCTGGGAAAGGATTGGGGCGACAGGAGCAGATCGCCGAACTCAGGCAACTGGCCCGATCTCGTGCCGTGGAACGCTTAAAATTTTCACAGAAATTGGCGGCCGGGCGCAATGACGAAGTGTTGTTCCCCTTGTTGGCTTTTTGGGTAAGTTGGTGGCGGGATGTGCTGTTGGTGCAATCGGGGTGCGCCGACAGCTGCAGCAACATCGATCAACTCGATGCACTTCACGAAGATGCCCGCAGCTTCAATGCAGAAGAAGTGCGCACTTTTCTACACACACTCTCGCGGATCGAAGGTTATCTGCGCCACACCGTCAACGCGGGGCTGGCGCTGGATGTGCTCTTGCTGCAACTACCTTCTCCGCGTTGATCCCATCCATCAGGAGCTTCTATGCAAACCGTCATCGGCGCTCAGTTTGGCCCGGTTTCCAAAGTCTACTACTTCGATCCGCAGCGTCACCTGGACCTGGCGCCCGATGACTATGTCATTGTTGACACGGCCAAGGGGCAAGAATTGGTGCAGATCGTGCAGGCGCCCCACTACGTCCCCGATGAAGACATTGTGGGCGAACTGAAGCCAGTGCTGCGCCGCGCCACCCCGTGGGATCTGCTGCAACGGGACATGTGGCGACACAAGGAACTGGAAGCTTTGGCCGTCTGCCGACAGCGCGCCGCCGAACACAACCTCGACATGAAGGTGATCCGCTGCGAGTACAACTACGAAGGCGGACGGCTGACCGTTTTCTTTGCGTCGGAGAATCGGGTCGACTTTCGGGCGCTAGTACGCGATCTAGCGCGGGCGCTACAAACGCGTATCGAAATGCGCCAAATCGGTGTACGTGACGAGGCCAAACTGCTGGACGGCGTGGGCAAGTGTGGACGTCAGCTCTGTTGCACCAGTTGGCTGCGAGAGTTTGCGCCGGTAGGTATTCGTATGGCCAAGAATCAGCAACTCCCGCTGAATCCAGACGAGATCAGCGGCGTGTGTGGCCGTTTGCTCTGCTGCCTTTCGTACGAAGACGGCAACTACAAAGAGGCCAACAAACGCATGCCCAAGATCGGCTCCGAGGTAACCACCCCCCAGGGCATGGGGCGTGTCCGCCATCTGCATCCGCTCAAAGAATCGGTCACCGTGTGGCTCGAAAACAACGTGATGGCCGAGTTCAGCATCGACGAACTGATCACAGGCAAGAAGAGTGGCGGCAGTTGTGGGAGTTGCGGCGGCTGTACGGCCAAACGCCGCGCCGGCGCCGAAGAGGACAACGCCCGTGTGCGCGCCGAGCGCGAGAGCAGCCGCTCTGGTAGTTCGTCCAGCCCGGATCGTGAGGAACAGTCTCAATCCGAGGACAGCAACCGCAAGCGCTCCAGCCAATCGCGGCGCAAACGCCGTCGTCGCCGCAACAAGGGCGGAAGCCAGAATCCGAGCGGTGATGCGTAATGCGTGATGCGGGGGGCTTCTGGCGTGTTAACACGCCTCAGTTTGCTGATCTGGCAAGATATCTTTAATGAAAAAAGCCCGGTGGACCTGGTCCACCGGGCTTTTCTTTCAAATTCAGTTCATCTGTCTTTTACTTCGAGACTTGAGCGGCGACAACGCAGCCAACCAATCCCCAGTCGCCAGTCCCCGATCCCGAGTCCCCAATCGCTACTTCGCGTGGGACACCGACCGCGTCTCGCGAATCACTGTCACGCGGATCTGCCCCGGGTATTCGAGGTTGTCTTCGATTTTCTTGGCGATGTCTTTGCTCAGCTCGATCACTTCCAGATCGTCCAGGTCTTCGGGGCGCACGATGACGCGAATTTCGCGCCCAGCCTGGATGGCGTAGGTCTCCTTGACGCCGTTGAAGCTGTTGCCGATGTCTTCCAGCGCGGTAACACGCTTGATGTAGGCTTCCAGGCTTTCGCGGCGCGCCCCAGGGCGTGCGCCGCTGATGGCGTCGGCGGCGGCCACGATCACGGCTTCGATGCTTTCTGGTTCCACTTCGCCGTGATGGCTGGCGATGCAGTTGATCACCTTGGGGTTCACGCCGTAGCGTTTGGCGATCTCCGCGCCTACCAGCGCGTGGGGACCGTCGATTTCGTGGCTGACTGCTTTGCCGATATCGTGCAGCAGACCGCCCATGCGCGCCGTCTTGACGTCGGCGTGGAGTTCGCTGGCGATGACGGCGGCCAGGTAGGCTGTCTCCATGGCGTGGTAGTATTGATTCTGGCCGTAGCTGGTGCGGTATTTGAGCCGACCGATGAGCTTCTGGATCTCCCGGTGCAGACCCTGTGTGTTGGTCTCGATCAGAGCCTGTTCGCCCGCTTCGAGGATCACGTGATCCACTTCCTGCTGGGCCCGCTCGACTTCCTTTTCGATGCGCGCCGGGTGGATACGCCCGTCGGCCACCAGCTTACTCAGGGCGATGCGCGCCACTTCGCGCCGCACCGGATCGAAGCTGCTGATCAGGATCGCCTCGGGTGTGTCATCGACGACGAGATCGACGCCGGTGGCCTGTTCGATGGCGCGAATGTTGCGCCCCTGGCGGCCGATGATGCGCCCCTTCATCTCGTCGGACGGCAGATTGACGGTGCTGACCGCGTACTCGGTGACGTGTTCACTGGCCACCCGTTCCACTGCCAGGGTGACGATCTCGCGGGCGCGACGTTCGGCTGTCTCCTGCGCTTCGGCTTCCACTTCGCGGATGCTGCGCGCCATTTCGTTGCGCGCTTTCTTCTCTACTTCTTTGAGGAGCTCGGCGCGTGCTTCCTCTTCGGTCATGCGCGCCACACGCTGTAGCTCGTTGTGCCGTTCCTCTTCGGCTTTGGCGAGTTCCTCTTCCTGCTGGTCGAGGCGCTTTTCGCGCTGATTCTGCTTGCGTTCGCGCGCCTCCAGTTGATCGATGCGCTTCTCTTGGTTCTCTTGCCGGCTCTGTAGTCGCTGTTCAACTCGGTCTAGTTCTTTGCGCCGCCGGGTCATCTCGGCGTCCATCTCATCGCGCATCCGAACTTCCTCTTCCTTCAGGTTCAGCTCCCGTCGGCGAATCTCGGCTTCGGCCTCGGTGAGCATTTGGGCAGCGCGCTGCTCGGCGCTCTGAAGGGTGGTCCGCTGGCGTTCCTGCTCTGCGGCGACGCCGGCCTGGCGACCACGTTGAAAAGCGACGTAACCGGCGATGGCTGCGCCGATCAGCGCAGCGACGATAATCAAGATTATCGTGATGAGTATGTCCATCTCCGGGCCCTCAGTCTTGGGTTGTTCATGGTTGAATATATTGATATAGGAGTAGATGAACTGCTTCTGCTCCGGTGTTGGTCAAAGGCTTTAGTCAAATGATTCTTCGTCGTTGTTTTCGATTTCCTGTTCTTGCCAGACTTGCTGGATCGTCTCGCGGATCGTTTCCCATCGGAAGCCGCGGCGCTGGAGTAGGCCTGCCAGCTTCTTCTGAAATTCGGCCTCGCCAAGGTGAAGCCAACGATGCGCCTGGCGTCGGGCCACTTCGAGCGCTGCCGTGTTTGGATCGGTCTCTGCCTCGACAACGGCGTCGATGATACGGTTGCTTACCCCTTTACGGCGTAGCTCATAGCGCAGCGCTTGTGGGGCCATCGGCTTGAATCGGTTGCGTTGATCGATCCAGTAGCGTGCGAATGCTTCGTCGTCGACGTATCCTCTGCCGCGAAGGCGCTCCATCACCTGCTCGATCTGCACTTCATCCAAGCCTTCACTGCCCCGCGGGCGGTAGCGACGGAGGTTCTGCCGCACTTCCCACTCGCTGCGAGGGCGTACCGCCAGGAAGCGGACGGCTCGATCATAGCCTTTGGCTTCCAGGTCGACCAGGCGCAGGCGCTGAATGTCGTCATCGCTCAGAAAGTCGCCTTTGCGCAGCTTGGCCGCTTCGATGGCGGGCAGTGCAAAGGCATACTCGCCGTCCAGGTAGACGTTGACACGATCCTGGTTGGCTTTCTGAAAACGCAGACTGGTGATCTGCCCGGCCATGTTTGTCTCTCTGTGAACAACAAAATGCGCTGCGGCATTGCCACAGCGCATCTACAGTCCGATCAAAAGGTCAACCTGCAACCTTCAAACGAACAACCTTGCCAGTCCGATAGCGGCATATCCTGCATACGACAGACCGAAGTATCGAGCTGCCCAATCCATGTTTCTGCTGTTATCGAAAGAACACAATGCCGATCAGGTGAGATCTATTCTAAAAACCGTCGATCCGTCGTCGAAAAACAGGACGACACCACGTTCGGCTTGATGGTGCAAGGTGCTGAAGTTGTATAGGTATCCGCGACGCAGCGGCGTAGCGTCCTTGCTATCCATTCGATTCCCCCGATACGCTGCACGTATGTCTGTATCGGCCGGTCAGGGCCTTCACAACAGAGTACCCGATCTGCGGGTGTACCGGCTGCCCGGTGTGACTGCTATCGTTATTTGCGCTGTGATAATCGCTAGATTGTGGCTGCCGATTGTGGGCAGCACTTCGTGTTAAGTATACCCGACTGCTGACCTTTTCGTAAATGTGGTGGGTGGCAGGTGGTCTGACCGAAATGCAGCGGCAAGTTGGGGGAGGTTTGCGCTGCGCGTGGGTCTAGGTCGATTCTGCAGGCGTCGATTCTGCTACGGGTAGACCCGCGCGCGTGCGGACCAACTGATCGATCTGAACTGCTATCTCCGGGTTCTCTTGGAGGTGCGTCTTGGCGTTCTCGCGCCCTTGCCCGATGGCGTCGCCGTTGAAGCGGTAGTATGCGCCACGCTTCTCTACGATGTCGTGCTCAACGCCCAAGTCGAGCAGGTCGCCTTCGGTGCTGATCCCTTCATTGTACATAATGTCGAACTCGGCGATTCGGAAGGGCGGCGCAACTTTGTTCTTGCGCACAGTGACGCGTGTACGGTTGCCGATGACGTCGTTGCCCTGCTTGATCGACTGAATGCGACGCACATCGAGGCGCAGGCTGGCGTAAAACTTGAGCGCCATACCGCCGGAAGTCGTTTCGGGGTTGCCGAACATGACGCCGATCTTCTGGCGCAACTGGTTGGTGAAGATCAACGCCGTGCCGCTGGCCTTGACGGCCCCCACCAGTTTGCGCAGCGCCTGGCTCATCAGCCGCGCCTGCAAGCCGACGTGGCTGTCGCCCATTTCGCCTTCGATCTCGGCGCGCGGCACCAATGCTGCCACGCTGTCCAACACCACAACGTCCATCGCGCCGGAGCGGACCAACGCTTCGGTGATCTCCAATGCCTGCTCACCGGTATCCGGCTGGCTGACGTAGAGATTGTCCACGTTGACGCCGATCTTCCTGGCATAGGCTGGATCGAGTGCATGTTCCACGTCGACGAAGCCGCAGTAACCGCCGGCGCGCTGCGCTTCCGCGATGACGTGCAGGCAGATCGTCGTCTTGCCCGAACTCTCCGGCCCATAGATCTCGATGATGCGGCCGCGCGGCATACCACCCACGCCAATCGCAATATCCAGGCTGAGGCTGCCGGTTGGGATGGTGTCGACGTCGAGTCGGGTCGCTTCACCCAACTTCATGATGATGCCGTCGCCATAGCGCTTATTCAGCGTGGCGAGCGTCGTCTCCAGGGCTTTCTGACGTCCATCCTTCGCCGGCATAGTGACTCCAAAAACATGTTGTGGCAATCCAGGGCGACTGCAAAGGCGGGTAAGTGCGAGCTAGTTTACTGTACCTGTAGGAATTATGCAAACCATTTTCGCAGAATCGGTTTGGTGAGAAAACCTTGTGGCTGTGAATTTTAGAAAACGAGCGCCCAACACAGTCGTCGTCGGGTGGACGTGGCTGTGCTGGGCGGGGGTGCCAATCTATCGGCAGATCAGGACACATTTGGCGTGGTCTATCGACTGGCCGGCGGCGCGTAGACCTTCTCGCGTAGGATCTGGAGATGACGACGCAGTTCATCGTCTTCGGCCAGATCGGTTTCGACTTTCTCCACACCGTAGCGGACCGTGCTGTGATCACGCCCACCCAATAGCCCGCCGATGGCAGGCAACGAGAGACCGTTTTCCTCGCGCAGCAGGTACATGGCCACCTGTCGGGCGTAGGCCACCTCTTTGGTGCGGGTGCGCCCGGTCAGGTCGTCCACTGTGAGCCGGAAGTAGTCGGCCACCAGGGCCACGACGCTGGACGCCTCGCGCGGACGGCGCTGCGGCATCAGGTTGTCGAGGATCTCCTCGGCCGCCTGGCGGTTGATGCCGCTGTCGTGGAGCGGCGCTTGGACGATCAGCCGGTTCAGCGCGCCTTCGAGTTCGCGGATGTTGCTTTCCACGCGCTGGGCGATGAGCATGAGCACGTCCATGGGAACATCCGTCTTCATCATGGCGGCTTTGGTCTGCAAAATCGCCACACGGGTCTCCAGATCGGGCTGCGAAATGTCGGCCTGCAGGCCGCCCTCGAAGCGGCTGCGCAGACGGGCTTCGAGCGTGGCGATCTCCTTGGGCGGGCGATCACTGCTGATCACCACCTGGCGGCCGGCGGCGTGCAGGTGATTGAACGTATGGAAGAATTCTTCTTGCGTGCTTTCTTTGCCGCCGATAAACTGAATGTCATCGATAAGCAGCAAATCGACCTGCCGATACTTGTTGCGGAATTCCTCTGTGCTCTGGCTGCGGATGGCGCTGATCAGATCGTTGGTGAATTGTTCCGAAGAGCAGTAGAGCACTTGCAGGCCACGTTCCAACATCTGGTTGCCGATGGCATGAAGCAAATGTGTCTTGCCCAGACCGACGCCACCGTAGACGAAGAGTGGGTTAAAGCGTTGCCCTGGGTGATCCGCCACTGAAAGCGCCGCAGCGTGGGCCAGCCGGTTGTGATTGCCCACCACGAACGATTCAAAGGTGTAGCGCGGATTGAGCGGTGTACTGTGCAACTCCGACCGCCCCGACCAGGCGCGACCGCCTGCGTCGTCTTGCGGATCGGAAGACTGCCAGGCGTTCTGATTCCACGGTGTTGAGTGTGTCACGGTCGTACCTGCCTGGGCTAGAGTGTCCGCTGCACCGAGTTCCTTTGCTAAACGCTCTGCGGCGTTTTCGTGATCGTGTTCGTGCGTGGTGGGAGCGCCTTGTTCGCGTCCGGCCACCGATGTCGTTTCCCGGCTAACCGCCGGGCGGCTGTTGCGTGCGGGCGCTTCCACCGCCGCTGGCGCAGCCGTCTCCAATGAACGATAGAGTGGTGGCAAATCATCTGCCTGCTCATCAATGCGCGGTTGCTGGCGCACCCGAAATGTCACTTGCACAGAGCGGTTGACAAGTTTGCCCAGGATGCGCTTGATCGGCGTTTGCAGGCGATTGGCCAGCCAGTCACGCGCGTACGGATTGGGTGTGCCAACGATGAACTCGCCATCCTCGTAGGCGATCACCGACGTGTCGCGCACCCATGTTTCGTAGGTGGCGGTGGGCATCTGGAGCGCCAATGCCGACAGCGCAGCCTGCCAGATCGAACGCGGATCAACGCGTGGCGAAACAGGCATCGCCGGGCTGTAGTCGGCGTCGGCAGGGCGTCGTTCCGAAATGGGCTGATCCGTCACATTGTAAGGGAGATGGCTGCCCTCATCTGCCTGCGTTCGATCTGATACAACCGTGGAGACAGTATGATCAGAGATCGGCGCGGCTAGGGAGCCATATGGCGGTTGTGAGTATTGATACTTACTCAAGTGAATGCCCTCCTCCTATCCGTGTGATCCGTAAGTACGTGCCTGATGGACGGCGCGTCGAAGCATGCCTCAGGTAAGGTGAACAAATTCACGATGCACCAGTGCACGTACAACGAAGTGAATCAGTTGTTGTGAAATCGATCGAGGTCAGACCGTTGCGTACATCGACACATACTTGGTGTATATGCGTAAATCACAGTGCGCAGCACCTACGTCTGCTCTAGGCAGGCCAACTTCGCCCGGCTGCTGTAGATTTACGCATAGACACTTACTCAATATGAGGTGGCGTCTTGCCGTTGGGGGTGGATTCTGCGTTGCAGATCCCGCCGACATCGTATGTGTCCAGGGGGTCGTCTGCCGGTGAACGATCCGGTACCGTGCAGTATATCAAAGGGCGTCTTGAATTGCCAATTGAATTTGGCTGCCTTGGCAGGCGAAAAATGTCCATTTTTGCCCAGTGAACGCGTGTTCTACGCGGTATCTAGCGGGTGCCGCCGACCAATACTCAAAATGTTAGCTTTCCTTAACAGAGCGCCACGATAAAATCTCTGTAAAATTTAAGGTTGTTTCACTGGGCAAATTCCGTCCTTTTGTTGATGAAAATGGTTATCCGCAGCCCAGCCTGACTTATCCGAAGTTGCCGCGAATTATCCACGATCTTATCCACAGGGGGAAATGTGGCCCGTTATTTCAACTATCGCTTCCACGTGATCGAAGGTAGTTGGCAGCGCCGCGAGTTTGTGGGGCGGTGGCGGCAGATCTATCAGAGCGATGATCGTTGGTGCCCGCCCTACGTGCCGGATTTTGTGGCGGCGCTTCCCCCCACGCGCCATGCGCACCTGGCGCGCATGGATCCGATTCTGCTCTACGGTGAGGCATTGCCGCAGCGAAGACAGCCACGATCTCCCCAAAAAAACGATCTGCCCGCCTTCTCGGGCGCGCTCTTCGAGGAAAGCGTTGTGGCGGGGATACTGCTGCGTGATCCACGGCGACGGGATGGCACAGCCTACATTTCAGATTTGCACCTGGCAAACGATGAGGAGAGCCTTGCTCGCTTTTTAGCCCAAGCCCAGGAGATGTTGCAGCCACAGGGCGTGCGGCGTGTCATCCTGCCAACTGGGTTATCCCCACATCTGAGCAGCGGGGTTCTCCAGGATCATTTTCACCGCCTGCCGCCGCTACATTCTGCGTACAATCCGCCCTACGTGCCGGAAATCGCGGCGCTGGTATGCCGTCCACGTGGGCGAGCGCTGCTCTATGAGATCGAGGTTCCCGCCCGCGTCGATGATCCCCAAAACGGCGCAGCCAAGATCGAATCGTTCGATCCGCATCGTCTGCGCGGTGACTTGCTGCCCCTCTTGGCGCAGACGATGCCTCTCTGGGCCGACTTCCCAGCGCCGGATGCCGACGAAGCCGGCTTCTTGCTCGATTGGTTGGGGCGCTTCCCGTTGCATGGGCGCCTGGCCACAATGGACGGCGAACCCGTGGGCTATGTCCTCGTGCAGCCGGATCTTGCGGCGGCGCTGCGCACAGCGGACGGCGGGCGTATGCCCTGGTGGCGGTTCTGGTTGCGTTGGCGGGCGCAGCGGCCCGTCGACAGTGGCCGTTTGCTCTTCGGCGGGGTGCTGCCGTCCTGGCGACGGCGGGGGATCGGCGGTCAACTGTGGCGGGCGGCGCAGCAGACAGCCATCGATGCGGGTTGGCGTACAATGTTGATTGGGCCGATGCCGTCTACGGCGGAGGGGAATCCGTTTTTGGAGGCGCAGGGGCTGGCGCCGCAACGTACCTACCTGCTACACAGCTACGATTTTTAGTTTCATTGACCGACATCGTAGCCCAAGCGACGCAGCATGTTCTCACGGCGTCGCCACTTCTCCCAGACTTTGACCCAGAGTTCGAGGTAGACCTTCGTTCCCACCATCTCTTCGATCTGGGGGCGGGCCAGCTTGCCGATCTGCTTGATCATGGCGCCACCGCTGCCCAGGACGATGCCCTTCTGTGTGGCGCGCTCGACGTAGATGGTGGCGGCGATGTAGGTGAGGTTGTCGCCGCGCTCCTCAAAATCGGTGACGCCGACGGCCACGCTGTGGGGGACTTCCTGATGTAGCAGGTTGAGCACCTGCTCGCGGATCAGCTCGCCCACCAGAAAGCGCAGGTTGAGGTCTGTCACCTGATCGTCGGGGTAGTATTGGGGGCCTTCAGGCAGCGCCTGGCGCAGGCCGGTCAGCAGATCATTGACGCCACGTCCATCTTTGGCGCTGAAGATGTAGGATTGCAGCGTGGCGGGCGCGTCTTCGGTGCGGATGCCTGCCAGCAGGGCGAGGTAGGCGGCGCGACGCTCGTTTAGGCTGTCTTCTTCGCCTTGCCAGTCGTCGAGCTTGTTCAACCCCAGGATCAGCCGGGGCAATGGCAGCTTGGCGCCCAATTCGCGCAACCGCCCCGCAATCAGGACGTCCTCGTCGGTGGGCGGCGTGGTGACATCCACCAGCCAGAGCACCACATCGGCGTCGTCGGTGATGGTCTCTTCGGCCACCTGCACCATGTGCCGCCCCAGTTTGTGCTTGGGACGATGGATGCCCGGGGTGTCGAGGAAGATGTACTGCGCGTCTTCTTCGCTGCGGATGCCCAGGATCTGATCTCGCGTCGTCTGTGGCTTGTCGCTGGTGATGGCGATCTTCTGGCCCAGCAGCCGGTTGAGCAGCGTCGACTTGCCCACATTGGGGCGCCCGATCACGGCCACGAAGCCGCTACGGTGGTCGCTAGGCAGATCTGCCTGTCCACTGAGTAGATCGGCAAACTGCGCCTCAAATTCGTCTGGATCCGGCATACGTTGTTTCGGCGTCACATCACGCTCCTGAATTGAGCCACAAAGATGGTCAGATGAACGTTCAGTATACCATGAACGGTAGCAGTCCTCGTTGCAGCAACGGAATGGAACGCGGATCGAGCGGATTGGGCTGATCTGAGCGGATTATCAGAAAGCCAACGCGGATCCACTCGCTCTGTCCACACGCGAAAGCACCGGGCAGGTCTCCCCACCCGGCGCTTCCTGATTTCAACCAATCATTCTCGACCGGTCATCGTCGTCGGTCGTCGGTCCCTGATCACGCCACCGGCACGCGCGGACCAGCGTCGATGATCTCCTGGCTTACGCCGTCTTCGAATTCCTTGAAGGCATTCACAAACATCTGCGCCAGCTTGGCGGCGGCGGCATCGTAGGCCACCGGATCGGCCCAGGTGCTGCGCGGGTTGAGTACTTCGCTCGGTACGCCTTCGATAGCTGTGGGTACGTTCAGCCCAAAGATCGGGTCGACCACCACTTCGGCGTCGGTCAGTTCACCGCTGAGGGCGGCGGCAACCATGCGTCGAGTGTAGGCCAGCTTCATGCGAGAGCCGACGCCGGCGGGGCCGCCTGTCCAGCCGGTGTTCACCAGCCACACCTGGGCGTCGTGTTTGTCGATTTTTTTGCCTAGCAACTCCGCGTAGACGCCAGGGTGCAGCGGCATGAACGGCGCACCAAAACAGGAGGAGAAGGCAGGCTTCGGCTCGGTGACGCCACGCTCGGTGCCGGCCACGCGCGCCGTGTACCCGGCCAAGAAGTGATACATCGCCTGTTCCTTGGTCAGCTTGCTGATGGGCGGCAGCACGCCGAACGCATCCGCCGTGAGGAAGATGACATTCTTGGGGTGGCCGGCCACGCCCGACGCGTCGGCGTTGGCGATGTGAGTGATGGGATAGCTGGCGCGTGTGTTTTCGGTGAGCGAGTCGTCGTTGAGATCGATGCGGCGGGTCTTGCTGTCGTAGGCCACGTTCTCGAGGATCGTGCCGAAGCGGCGCGTGGTCTCGTAGATTTCGGGTTCGCCTTTGGGATCCAGTTTGATCACCTTGGCGTAGCAACCGCCCTCAAAATTGAAGACACCGTCATCGCTCCAGCCGTGTTCGTCGTCGCCGATGAGCGTGCGAGATGGGTCGGCGCTCAACGTCGTCTTGCCGGTGCCGCTCAGGCCGAAGAAGAGCGCCACATCGTTCTTGTCTTGGCCGTAGTTGGCGCTGCAATGCATGCTCATTACGCCTTCCAGGGGCAGCAGGTAGTTCATGGCGCTGAAGATCGACTTCTTGATCTCACCGCTGTAGGCGCTGCCGCCGATGAGCACCAGCTTCTTGGCAAAGTTCAAAATGATGAAAGTCTGGCTGCGTGTGCCGTCCTCTTCGGGGATGGCGTGGAAGCTGGGCATATCGATCACCGTGAAATCAGGCACGAAGTTGCGCAGCACTTCACCGTCGAATTCGCGAATAAACATGTTGCGGGCAAAGAGGACCAACGACGCCTTCTCGGTGACGATGCGGACCTTGCGCTGGTAGCGCTTGTCTGCACCGACATAGCCGTCGAAGACGAAAAGGTCGCGGTGCTGGCTGTAGGAGCGCATGCGCCGATAGATATCGTCGAACTTCTGCGGCTCAAAGGACGAGTTGATCTTGCCCCACCAGATATTGTCTTCGGAGCTGGGTTCGCGCACGACGAAACGGTCGTTGGGCGAGCGGCCTGTGTGATCACCGGTGCGAATGACCAACGGCCCTAGATGGGTGACGGCGCCTTCGCGGCGGCGGATGGCTTCTTCGTAGAGCATCGGCGTGGGCAGATTCCAGTAAACTGTCTCTGCGTTGTCGATGCCGTGGTTCTCCAGGCCAAAGTTGCTGATGTGTGGGCCGACGTTTTGCATGATGCCTCCAGAATGTCAATCGATGTGCCGGAGTAGCTATTTTGCTACGGGCAGAAGGGTAGAGACGCCCGGCGTGGTTGGGCGTTGAACCGTGCCACGTCTTTGTGTCACTTCTTCAATTCTCAAGCAGTTTTGGGATTGTTCCCGCACGGACGAGTATAGGCATTTGTGCATTAATTCACAATGTCCGTGGGCTTAGTCATGTAACTAGACATGTGACTAGGACAGACCTTGACCCGCATGGGGGGACATGCAAAGCGATAGGGGGAGCGCCAAATGGTGTGGGGGGAAGCATCAGTAGGGAAGTCGGGAAGACCACTGTTTGGTGAAACAGACTACTCCATTTCTCGGGAACCCAGCCGATCAATCAACGCTGTGCTGGCGATACAGAAAGCGGCCACTGCAGGAACGATAGGATCGATCTGAATCCCGTTCATCTCAAATGCAGCGAAGCCACCCAAAAAGAGAACTCCCATCACAAGCAACGTGTTGCTGAAGAAGGCTTTGGGCGATGTCATCGACTTACCTCGATAATATAGACACATCGAATTGGCTTAAGAGAATCGGCTTTAGCGAATCGACGTGATGCGGTAACGGCTGTATCTTCGTACACAAGTCGGCACAAAGAGTGATACATGTGCCGCGCGTATTATAGCGCCATCCCCGTTTGCTCACAAACCCAGACGTAGGCTTTTGGACTAGAATCAGTCTACATAAATTGTCGTATAGGGGAATCGTTGGGAAAGCGTAGATCGATTCCGGCGGACAAGATCATGCAGATTGGTCATCTGTGGGTGCTGTGTTACGATTCTTCGCCGGCGAGATGATTGGTTGAATCAATCGCTTGTGATGGGTGAAGGTTCGCGTTCGGTGTTGTGATTGTGAAGAGGCTCTATGTCGAATCAACGTTCGTTGGCGATCATTTTTCTGATCATCTTTGTGAATTTGCTGGGTTTTGGGATTGTCATTCCTCTCCTTCCTCTCTACGCTTCTGATTTTCAAGCAACAGGACTCCAGATCGGGCTGCTTTTTGCTTCCTATTCCATCTGCCAAATTGTTGCGGCGCCAATTTTGGGGAGCCTTTCGGATCGCGTCGGGCGTCGGCCTATCCTGTTGCTTAGCTTACTGGGGACGGTGATCAGCTTTGTGATGCTGGCATTGGCTGGCAACCTGTTCTGGCTATTTGCCGCGCGCATCGTAGACGGGCTATCCGGCGGCAATATCTCGACGGCGCGCGCCTACATCAGCGACATCACCGCCAAGGAGGATCGGGCCAAAGCCTACGGGATTATCGGGGCGGCGTTCGGGTTGGGGTTTGTCTTTGGGCCGGCGATGGCGGGGGTGCTGGGGATGTGGGGGCACCAGGCGCCGGCGTGGGCGGCGGCGGCGCTGGCACTGGTGGCGCTGCTCCTCACCTACTTCTGGCTGGCGGAGACGAATCACCGGTCGGTTGCGACGCAGCGGCGCATGCCCTGGCGCGATATTCCTATGCTGGTTACGCGCCCGGTGATCGGCCCCTTGTTGTTGATGGATTTTGTCTACTGGTCGGCGTTCTCCGTCTTCCAGACGACATTTGCCCTCTTTGGCAATGCCCGCTTTGGTTGGAATGTCTCTCAGGTGGGGTGGGTGCTGGCGATGGTTGGATTCATCGGCGCTATCATTCAAGGCGGAGCGGTGGGTCCGATTGTACGGCGCTATGGCGAAAAACGAACCTACCTGGTGGGGATCATCTTGGCGGTTTTGGGGCTGGGCTGGGCGGCGTTCGCCTACGATTGGCGTATCTTCATCGTGGCGTTGATTCCAGCGTCGATTGGATCGGCGCTTTCAAATCCAACATTGGTATCGATGATCAGCCTGGCCGGCGATCAACAGGCCCAAGGACGTGCCCAAGGCGTGAGTGGTGCAATGGAAAGCCTGGGCCGTGCGGTGGGGCCGATCTGGGGCAATGGGATGTTGGGCGTCTTCGGCGAGGGATCGGCCTACCTGTCGGCGGCGGCGGTTTTGGGGCTGTTGGCGCTGTGGGGGGTGCAGCTACCGCAGTTCAAGCGAGGCCGAGAACACATGTCACCGGCGCCGTTGGCCACCCCAGCCAGCGACGATTGACACAGGCCCGGCAGGTTTTCAAAAGCTGCCGGGTTTTCTTTAGCGCGGTGCGATCTGGCTCAGGTAGACCTGAAAGCGACTTGTGGTTGAGATGAACCTGGCATAGATTTCGGGGCCAGCATCGCCGGTGCGGAAATCGCTCCAAACCACCGTGGTGTTCCCATACGCATCCAGGGCGACATCAGCGTCTTCTTGCAGCATATTCGACACATCCTGATTGACGCGGCGGCCTGGTGTCCATTGCGCCAGATCTCCGTCGGACCAGGCGACGAAGACATCGCCGGTGTCATCTCGATCTTCGCTCCACACAAGCGCCATGCCTGCTGTGCTCACGGCCAGGTGTGGCGATCTCTGTGTGTTGCCGCTGCCGGTGTTCACACGTGTCGGCGTTGTCCAGACGCCCTGGTCTGGGCTGCGGCTGATCACAAAGATTTCCTGCCCCTGCTCGTGATCCCATACATCGCTCCATACCAGCACAAGCGTGCCGTCCGCCGTGATCGCCAGATCTGGATGATGTGTGTCCAGGGCAGGGTTAAGCGGCATGGCTGTTGTGGGCGAAGACCAGCTATCTTCGTCGTGTCTAAGCGCGGCCACCTTGAGCGAAGCAGTGCCGGCGCCACGCGCTGACCAGGCGGCGTAGACGTGCTGCGCAGTGTCGACCAGGACAACATCACATTGCTCGACGTTTGCATCCACGTGGAGTGGTGCGGCTTCTTGCCATTGTGCGGTGTTGGGGTTTCGCCGACTCCACAGAATCAGCGCGGACGGTTGGGCTTCCGCATTCTCCGCGGCAGCCGTCCATGCGGCCGTCAGCGTATCGTCCGCACTGACCGTGAGTGCCGGCGCCGTCTCCATGTTGGGCTGGAAACCGGCGTCGATGGTGGCAAGATTCTCCCAGGCGGTGGTTCCCAGCCACTGGATGCTGTGGTACAACGTCCCTCGCCCCGCCGCATCAACACTCAGCCAGACGGCATGTAGGTTTCCCTGGCCATCCACACCCAGCGCCGGCGCGCTCAAAGACTGGCTGTCGGCGGCGGATGTGTTGCCTGTAACATTGAAATTCGGCCCCCAACTGGGCGCAGCCACAGGCAGCCGTGCGCTGAAGATCTGTGCTGCCCCGCTACGGTCATCGCGCCAGATCACGTTCAATTCGCCCATCTGATCCGCCATGATGGCCGCATCTGATTGGCGGTTGGTGATGGTGCTGTTGATGCGCAGTTCTTCGTTGGTGTGTAGCACAGGATTGGGGGTGTTCGTGGCCGTGGGTGCGGGCGTTGCCGTTGCGGTTGGCGAGGGCGTCGGTGTGGGGACACTGACCAGGAGCGCGCCGATGGCAGCGGCAGCATCCACTCTTCCGTAGCCGCTGAGTTCGTCCCAACCGGGCGATTCGATGTCTACTGCGCTGTTTTTGATGAGCGACTGCAATTGATCCACCGTCAGCGAAGGGTCTACGGCCAGAAGCAGTGCCGCCAGCCCGGCCACGTGGGGGGCGGCCTGGCTTGTCCCCACCAACCAGCCGTAGGCAAGGCCGGTGCTGCGCAGGTAAGCGCCGGGGATCCAGTGGCGGATGTCGTTGTCGGATGCGTTGACCGGATCGCCGCCCGGCGCCGCCAGGTCAACGTAGCTGCCACTGCTTGAATAGGACGCGTGTCGGTCTACATCGTTAACCGCCGCCACGGCAAGGACATTGTTCAGCGCCGCGGGGTAGACGGTGGGATTGCCGGATGCGTAGTAGTTGCCCGAAGCCGCCACAACCAGCACGCCATGTCCGTAGGCATACTGCACTGCTGCGTTGATGGTTTCGGAATAGCGGGTGGAGCCAAGGCTCAGGTTGAGTACGTCGGCGCCGTGATCAACGGCCCAGATGATGCCTTCTGCAATGTCCGATGAAGCGCCGCGCCCGTCGCCGTCGAGGACCTTGATCGGCATGATCTTGGTCTGCCAGCCTACCCCGGTCAGACCGACGCCGTTGTTGCCGGTTGCGGCGGCAATGCTGGCCACGTGCGTGCCGTGGCCTTCGTCATCACCAGGATCGGCGTCATCGCTGACGAAATCGTAGCCGGCGACGAGATTTTGCACGAGATCGGGGTGGTTGAGATCGGCCCCGGTATCGAGGATAGCGATGATTACGTCGGTGCTGCCTGTGGTCTGATCCCAGGCGGCGTCGGCGCGGATATGCTGCAAATTCCACTGGTAGCGGTCATAGAGCGGATCATTGGGCGTCTCCAACGTGTGGTAGACGTAGTCCGGCTCGGCCAGCAATACCTGTGGATGGGCTGCCAACGCTGCGGCTACCTCTTCCTCTGCGCCAACTTGAACGGTGACGGCGTAGAGGTTGGGCAGCGCGGAGACGGCGTGCGCGTCTTCGATCTGCACGGCGAGTGACAGGGCCAAGTCGGCGACCGAGGCAGCGACTGCATCTTCTTGGAATTTCACCAGTACCACGCCCGGCTCGTACGCCGCATCGGTGGGCAACACTGTCCGCGGGAGGATGCGCGCGATGTCATGGATCTCGGCAGGATCGTCCGTCTGTGCCATGACGAGCGCTACCGACAGTGAACTGATGAAGGCGAAGAAAATCCCCGCAATGAAAGGTTTTCGTAAAGCAAAGTGCATTTTAATCCCTATTTAATTTGACGATGTCGTAATTGGAGCGTTCCTATTGTAATTTGGATCTAAGGGAAACGCTATCCGCTTATCTGCGTGCCTTCGTGGATCACCATTTCTCTGGATTCATCTTGTTCACATCCAACGGAGCCTCACATGGACAGCCCCAAGACCGGCTTCACCAGCATCGACGAATACATCGCTACCTTCCCGGCGGAGATCCAGGCCATTCTGCAAGCGGTGCGCGCCACCGTCAAGGACGCTGCACCCGACGCCACAGAGAAGATCAGCTACCAGATGCCCACTTTTTACCTGCATGGCAATCTTGTCCACTTTGCCGCGTTCAAGAACCACATCGGTTTCTACCCCACGCCTACCGGCGTCGAAGCGTTTCAGGAGAGGTTGTCCCAGTTCAAGGGGGCCAAGGGATCGGTACAGTTCCCGCTGGATCAGCCCATGCGAAAGCAACCAGATCAGGCCGCCCACCAAGACGCCGATGAGCGGATGCAGGATGCGCAGTTCCACCAGCGTCGCCAGCAGCGGCGAATCGGCAGGTGACATACCCGCCGTGAGCACCAGCGTGTCGCCCAGCGCCGTCACCGCGCCGCTGGCGCCGAGGATGATCGTCCCCAGGAAGGCGGCCAACAGCGCCCAACGCAGCCGCCGACGTTGCGCAGGCTGATCTCCTTACCGCCGGACGCCCACCACGCCGTCAACGTGATGGCCGCCAGCAGGAGGAAGGTGTTGATCAGGTGCAGCGCCATTGCGAAGGCGCGGGCGACGGTGGCGTTGTCTGCCGTCAGCTCGAAGAGGACCAGACCGGCGCCCAACAACGCTTCTACGATCATCAACACCATCGAGGCCATAGCGCCGCGACGCACAACATGTCCTGGCGCGTAGGCTCGATATGCCCACACCAGCAGGACAATCACCGAAATCAGGGCAAATCCGCTGGTGACGCGGTGCGAAAACTCGATCAACGTTTCAATCGATTCGGCGCGGGGATTACCTCGCCGTTGCACACGGGCCAATGTCGCCCACAGCCTGCACCGGAGCCGGTGGCGCGCACGTACGCGCCCCACATGATCACCAATAGGTTGTAAAACAGCACACCCCAGGAGTATTTTGCCAGAGCATTGAGTTTCATGGTTGAATTCGCTGTCCTCAAAGAATCCGTTGTTTTCAAGTCGGCGCATGTTGCCGAGCGTGGCACTCATTCTACCACGTGTGAGCGGTGAATCGTGATTTGTGATTGGTGATTTGGGCAAACGTATAGCAGATTGATTGTGGTCAGCGGTATAATTTGATCAGAGTTACGTTGCAATCACCTGCGTTGCGATTACTACAGTGCAGGAGTTCTGACGATGTTCAAAATCGGCGACTTTTCCAAACTCGGCCAGGTGTCCACGCGCATGTTGCGGCATTACGATCAGTTGGGACTGCTGGTGCCTAACGAGATCGACAAGTGGACGGGCTATCGCTACTACACGATTGACCAGTTGCCGCGGCTGCATCGCATCATCGCGCTCAAGGATCTGGGGCTCTCACTGGAGCAGATTGGGCAGTTGCTGGCCGACGGCGACGATCTGCCCGTTGAGCAGTTGCGAGGGATGTTGACCATGCGCCGCGTCGAGATCCAGCGTGAACTCCAGGAACAGCAGATGCGTCTGGTGGAAGTGGATGGCGCGGCTGCACCAGATCGAGAACCAGGGCAGCCGTCGCCGTACGAGGTGGTGGTGAAGGCGGTGGCGCCACAGCCGCTGGCGTCGGTGCGCCAGATCGTGCCGCATGTGGCGCAGATGGGCTTCCACTGCCAACGCATGACGAACTATCTCTACACGCAGTTGAAGACGTTGAACGTGCCGCCGCAAGAACCGGAAGTCACCCTCTACCACGAGGACGAGTACAAAGAAAACGATCTGGATGTAGAGATCGGCGTGGCCGTGGACGGCGGCTGGGTGGCGTGCCTCCCCAGACACAGGACGTGCAATTCCGCGAGTTGCCCGAGTCTCCACTAACGGCGGCGCTGATCTACGAAGGATCGTTCGAGTCGATGACCGACGGCGTCCTCGAATTGCTGCGTTGGGCGGGGCTGCATGGGCATGTCCCTGCGGGGCCGCTGCGTGAGTTGCATCTCTCCGGCTCGGCGCACCCCGAGGGTGGACCAGCGCCCGAATGGGTTGTGATCGAACTGCAATTGCCGATTGTGAAGGCCGGGTAGGCCAGGCCATGCTGCAAATGACTAAGATCGACATCGCCGGTCTGCAAAAGGCATACGACGAGGCATAGTTTTGTTTTGAAATTCGTGCGTCGCTGGAACAGCGACGCACGAATTTCAAAACTGTAAGTCAATCCCCAGTCCCCACCCTCTCCAACGCCTCCACCACATACGGATAGATCGTCTCCACCACAACTTCATATCCCGCCGCGGTGGGATGGACGAAGTCGGGCTGGTTGAGGGCAGGATCGCCGCCCACGCCTTCGAGGAAGAACGGGATCAGGATCACGTCATGGCGCGCCGCCACGTCGGGGTAGATGGCGCGGAAGGCGGACGTGTAGACCTCGCCCATGTTCTGCACCATCTCCATGCCCGCCAGCACCACCACCGCGCCCGACTCTTGGAAGCGTTGTACCAGCGTGCCGATGTTGTCCTCGGTGAGAGACGGATCGATGCCGCAGCCCGTCGTTGCCGCCGGTAGCCAGGATCACCACATCGGGGTCGAGGCTGAGCACCCAGTCGACGCGGGAACGCGCCCCGCTGGTGGTTTCGCCGCTGATGCCCGCGTTGATCACGTCCACGTTGTAGCCGTCCGCGACCAGCTTGCGCGCCAACTGCGCCGGATACGCCTGATCGGGATCGACGCCGAGGCCTTCGGTGAGGCTGTCGCCCATCGCCACCACGCGGATCGGCGTGTCCGTAGCCGCGGTGACAGGCGTCGGCGGCGCGGATTCGTCCGCGCCACAGGCGACGAGGACCACAGAGAGAAACAAGAGATTCAAGAAAAACAATAGCTGTTTCATCATCTACTCAATTCAGTTCCAGACAAAATACACCGCAAAGGCCAGAAGAGAGAGCAGAAAGGAGAGGGACACGGATTTCAGGATTGTCAGGACAGAACAGGACAGGAGAGGTAGAGAATGAGATTCCTTCGTTTTCCTCCTCTTCTTCTTTCCTGCTCTGTCTCCTGAAAATCCTGAAATCCGTGTCCTCTTTTTTGATCCTTGCGTCCTTTGCGCCTTTGCGGTGTCTCATTCCTCCTCCGCCTGTTCGCGCAGGAAGTGGATCGGCCGGGCGCGCAGGATCGAGATCGACGCGGCCATGCCCACGGCGGTGACGAGTAGCATGGTGATCCCGATCATGGTGACGCTGGCAGCCCAGAAGGGCTGATATTCCAGTTCAAAGAGCCGCGTGTTGATCAGCCAACTGCCGATCTGCGCCATGCCCAACGCCAGCAGCGCGCTGACCAACCCCAGCAGCAGATTCTCCAGCGTGAAGACGCGCAACACAAATTCGCCTTTGGCCCCCAACACTTTGTAGTACGCCGCTTCCTGGATGCGGGCGAAACGGGTGGCGAAGACGGCGCTGACCACGATCAGCAGCCCGGCGATGATGCTGAACACGGTGAAGAAGCGCACCACGTTGGTGATGCGCCGCGCCAGACCCGAAAAGGTGGTGATGGTGGCGGTGACATCGAGGACGCTGACGTTGGGGAACTGCGCCACGATGCGATTTTGCAGCGCGGGTACGTCGGCAACGGGGACACGCTGCGCCGTGAAGATGCTCTGCGGCGCACTGCCCAGCACGTCGCTGGGGAAGACGAAGCTGAAGAAGGGTTCGATCCCCTCGGCGGTGCGCGTGCGCACACTGGTGACGGTGGCTTCCAGCGGTACGCCCTGAATGCGGAAGAGCAGCACGTCGCCCATGCCCACGCCCGCCCAATCGGTGATCTCGTCGAGCACAGAGACCTGCGCACCTGTGAAGTTGGCATCGAAGAGCGTGTCGCCCGCCACGATTCCTTCGCTGTCGATGAGTTCGTCGCGGTAGGTGAGGTTGAATTCGAAGTTGCGGCGCTGGCTGCCTTGCATGGGATCAGTCGGCCCGTCGTCGTTGTTCTGTGATCCCCGGCGGCGCGGTTCGCCGTTGATCTCTTCCAGCGTGCCGGTGACCACGGGGAAGAAAGGCACGTCCTCGCCCAGGCGGCGCGGAAATCGTCTACCTGATCGGGCTGGATATCGAGGAAGAAGACGTTGGGCGCCTTCAGGATAGTTGACCACGAAGTTGGCGTTGAGCGTCTGCTCCACGAGAGGAAGAGACAGAACAACACGGCCAAACTGGCCGAAAGCGTGATGATGATGGCCCTGCGGCTGCGCGGACGGAACAGCCTGCGCAACGCCCGGCGCAGCGGCAGCGAACGCAGACGCAAGCGGCGCAACAGGCGCAGCGTCACCTCGGTGAGGGCGGCGGAGATGAGCAGCAGCCCCGTCACCGTGGCGACGAAGTAGAGCATGGTGTCGAACTCGCCGAGCAGCCAGTAGACCATGCCCGCGAAGGCGGCTAGGATCAACACGGCCTGCAATGTAGGGCAGTGGCCGATCCAGCCGGATCGCTTCTTTGCGGAAGATGAAATGCGGGCGCAGATCGCCCAACTGGTAGAGTGGAATAAAGGTGAACGTTTCCAGCACGAAGACACCCAGCAGCAGGCCCTCCACGACGTTACGCGCCGAGATCGCCAGGTCCACATCCGGCGGCAGGAGATCACCCAACAGCGTCGGCAGCGCCAATCGGAGAAGAAAGCCCAAGATCAGGCCTATCCCAATGCCCAACGCGCCAACGCGGCGACGATGGCGCAGAAGTTGAAGGCGACGAAGCGCCCGCGGCTCCCAGCGTCTTGACGATGGCGATGGTGGTGAAGCGTTCGCGCAGAAAGGCCGTCAACGTTTCTGATGCCGATGCCCGAGAGCAGCAGCGTGAAGATCGCCACCAAACTGAGGAAGAAGATCAGGTTGTCGAAGAAACTCTGCACACCGGACGGCGCGGTGCGGTAGGTCTGGATGCTTTCCTGGCCCACGTCGCGCGCCTCGGCCAAGGACCGCGCCACGGCGTCGAGGCGGCTTTCGTCGTCCACGCGCAGGAGGGTGGAGTAGCTGACACGGCTGCCCGGCTTCACCAGATCGAGCGCATCGAGATCGACGGACGCCACGAAGATGCGCGGCCCCAGATCGAAGAAGTTGACCGGCCGATCCGGCTCCACGAGGACGACGTCGGTGATGGGCAGGGTGGCCTGGCCGATTTCAAGCAAATCGCCCACCGCCAGCCCCAGCCGATCCAGCAACGCCTGCTCCACGATCACGCTGCCGCCGCTGAGCTCGTCCGCGAAAGGACGGCCCGACGCCAGCACAACTTCGCCGTAGAACGGATAGCCCGGCTCCACCGCCTTGACGTTAGAGAGCAGCGATCCTTCGCCGTTGGGCAGGCGCACCACGGTGTAGAACTCCCAGACGCGGGCGCTTGCCACGCCGCCCTGCGCCGAGTTCGTCGATGCGCGCCGCCAGTGAGTCGGACAGCCCGAAGTTCGATTCCACGATCACATCGGCGGCTTGTAGCTCTTTGGCGTCGGTCAACAAAGAGCGGTTGATGCTGTCGCCGAAACTGCGCAGCGCCACCAGCGACACCATGGAAAGCGTCACACACAGCACAAAGATGGCGGATTGTTTTTTCGTCGCCGTCAACTGGCGGCGGAGGAAGCGGAGGTTAAGCATGGACATGTTGTCGGTATCTTCAATGAGTCGCCCATCGTGCAAGATCAACCCGCTCCGCCATCGCCGCGATTTCTTCGCTGTGGGTGACCATCACCAGCGTCATGCGGCGTTCGCGGTGCAGGTCGAGCAGCAGATCGAGGATGGCGTCGCCGTTCTTCGAGTCGAGGTTGCCGGTGGGTTCGTCGGCAAAGAGGATCTGCGGATCGTTGATCAGCGCACGGCAGATGGCCACGCGCTGCTTTTCGCCGCCCGAAAGCTGGTGCGGGTAGTTGGCGGCGCGGCCACGCAGCCCCACACGCTCGATCAGCGCCAGGGCGCGGTCCTCGGCGTGGCGGTCGCCCTTCAGCTCGGCGGGAAACATGATGTTCTCCAACGCCTGCAACGACGGCACCAGGTGAAACGACTGGAAGACAAAGCCGATGGTCTCGTTGCGCAACGGCGCGAGCTGATCCTCGCTGAGATCGGTGATGTCGTTGCCGTCCACGAAGACGCGGCCCGCCGTGGGGCTGTCCAGGCCGGAGAGCAGGCTGAGCAACGTCGACTTGCCGCTGCCGCTGCTGCCTTTGATCACCACGAACTCGCCGGGATCAATGGCAAACGAAACGTCGTCGAGCACAGTGATGGCTCGATCCTCGATGTGGTAGGTTTTTGTGAGATTTTGGGCTTCGAGTACGGGCATGGCAGAAAGAAAAATGAATGATGAATGGTTTGAGTTTCCCACAACGATACACGACTCCCCTCGCCTTCGCCGTACGCTTTCTCCACTTGGCGTTTCTGCGCTAGAATGGCGGGATGAAAACACTCATTCTCTCGGACATTCATGCAAATATCGTGGCGCTGGAGGCGATCTGGGCGCAGGAAGGCGACGCCGATCTGATCCTGTGTACGGGCGATCTGGTGGATTATGGTCCTTTCCCGCGGGAGGTGCTGGATTGGGTGCGGGCGCACGATGTGATCTGCACGCAGGGCAACCACGACGGGTGGACGGTGTTGAATTTTCAGGAAGGAAGGAGGCTGTCGTCTGTAGCAGAACATGAGCGCGCCTGGGTGCATTACACCGTCGAGCGGCTTACTGCGGACGATATTGGCTTCCTCGCGGCGTTGCCCAAGGCGACGACGCTGGAGATCGACGGCCAATCCTACGGGCTGACCCATCTTTTCCGCGATTACCAGGAAATTGTGAGCCTGCACGCCTTCCACCAATTCAACGCCGAGAGCTTCGACGATGGATCTCTGGCGCGGCTGATCCTGGGGCATACGCACCGGCAGGCGATCCGCTACCTGAGCAACGATCATCTGTGGATCAACCCCGGCAGCGCGTCCTACCGCCGCAACGACGATCCCGACCAAAGCGCACACTACGCCACCCTGGTCGACGGCGTGATCCAACTGCACCGCCTCGACTACGACCTGTCCCCGTTGCGCTCGGCGCTGGAGACGATCCATCTCAACGAAAACGAAATGCGCGCAGGTCGGCGCTTCTTTGGCGCGAGATAGCGCAGCGTCAGCCCAACCCAGCCAGTGATTTCCACAGCAGTGCGGGCTGATTCGCCGCGCCGAGGACAAGCGAGGACCGCACGCGGTTGGGCGCGTGGCCGAAGAGGTTGAGCATGGTCAACGCCAGTTCGGGCGTGGACAGGGTGTTGGAAAGGTAGCCCGTCCACTGGTGGTGGGGCAGGGCGAAAAAGGTGCTGAAGAAATCGTGCAGCGTGTGTTCGTCGAAGCGCATGATGCATTCGAGGCCGAAGAGGTAGAGATTGCGGTTGCGGATGGCGTCGGCGGGCCACAGCGCGGACCAGGCCGCGCTACCCGGGTTGGGGCGTCCGCGGTCGAGGATCTCGGTGATGGCAGATGCCAGGCCCGGTGCGCGGCGCAACGCTGCCCCCACCTGGTAGCCGGATGCAGGGTGGACCATGCTCGCCGCCCCACCATAGCCGAGGACAGGCTGTGTCGTATCGGGCAGGGGCAGGTTCATGGGGAAGAGACATTCTTCGGTATGATGCTCTTCGAGAACAACAACCCCACGGTGGGCGAGGCGTCTGTACAGGCGATCTTTCAAAATTTCCAAAGAAACCGCGGGCGCATGGGCCAGGGAAGTCTCTTCGACGAAGTAGACGTCGTCGCCCAGATCCATGGCGTAGAGGAAGGTGGGCGGCTGGGCGTGACGCTCGGCGTCGGTGAGGTAGTCGGCGCGGTAGTCCATGAGCACGAGTTGATCGGCGCGTACGGGCGGCGCGGAGAAGCGGCCCACGATACCGTAGGCGGCCTGGTAGGCGACGTTGGCCTTGGCGGGGCGACGCACCAGGGCGGGGAAGTGTCCACTGGCGTCGACCACGAGCCGCGCCGAGATCGTGGACCCGTCCTCGTTGGTGACGGTGCTTGCGTGCGCGCTGTGATCGATCCGCGCTGCCTTGCCGTGATGCCACGTCATGCCGCCCGCGGCGCATTGACCGAGCAGGTGCGCCTGCAATTTGGCGTTGTCGAAGAGGGCGTAGGTGCGGTGCAGCG
>JAWKOL010000030.1:0-86490 GCA_041391225.1 Caldilineaceae bacterium | reverse complement strand
ACATTCCGCAGGCGGCCATGAATGCGCTCAACCCCACGCAGAAGATCATCCGCTTCATCGAAGACGTGGTACACGCCCACGATCCCACCGCCACCCGCAAAGAGATCTACACCATGGCCAAGGATCTCTTCGAATCCTTGGGGTTGCCCGCCGACGTGTTGCAGAAATACCCGGTGGAGCTATCGGGCGGCATGAAGCAGCGCACGGTGATCGCGATCTCGGTGATCCTGTCGCCGCAGGTGCTCATCGCCGATGAACCGTCTTCGGCGCTGGATGTAACGTCGCAGAAGATGGTGATCAAGATGCTGCGCAACCTGATGGACAGCGGCCTGATCAAGGCCATGATCTTCATTACCCACGAGTTGCCGCTGCTCTACAACGTCACCGACGACATCATGGTGATGTACGCCGGGCAGATCGTGGAGAAGGCCGGCTCGCACGAGGCCGTCTTCGATCCGCTGCACCCGTACTCGAAGGGGCTGATGGGATCGATCATTGTGCCGGAAGCAGGCGTGCGCGATGCCAAGCTCACCGCCATCCCCGGGGTGCCGCCGAACCTGAAGAATCCACCATCGGGCTGTCGCTTCGCAGCGCGCTGCAAGTACGTGCGTCCTGAATGTACGGCCTATTCGATCCCGCTGCGCGACATCGGCGGCGGTCGATCCTATCGCTGCATCATTCCAGAAGGCGAATTGCGGGAGATCTACGAAAGAGAGGCGAGTGAAAATGGCCGATAACCGAAAATCCTGCCTGAGCGGGAAGGGCGTCACCAAAGTCTTCGGCTTTGGCGGCAATCGCACCGTTGCTGTGGATCACGTGGATTTCGACTTCAAAGAAGGCGAAGTTGTCTCCATCGTGGGCGAGTCGGGTAGCGGCAAGACAACGCTGGCCAAGATGCTGCTGGGGCTGATCAACGAAACCGAAGGCGACATCTACTATCAGGGCGAAAAGCGCGATATCCGCACGCAGCGCAAGAAACGCGAATACTGGAAGAACATCCAGGCCATTTTCCAGGATCCTTTTTCGTCCTACAACATCTTCAACAAGATCGACAGCGTGTTGCTCGACTGTATCCGAATGAGGGGCGGCGGACGGCTGCCCTACGAGCAAAACGCGAGGATGATGACCGAGGCATGCAGCTTCGTCAACTCAAGTTCGAGGAACTCACCAACAAATATCCCTTCGAGCTTTCGGGCGGACAGCAGCAGCGCCTCATGATCGCGCGCATCTTCCTGCTCAAGCCGAAGATCTTACTGGCCGACGAACCCACATCGATGATCGATTACCGCTCGCGCCACCATCCTCGACATGTTGATGCAGTTGCGCTTAATGAAATCGGCATGACGCCGATCTTCATCACCCACGACATCGGCCTGGCCTACTACGTCTCCGACACTGTCTACATCATGGAACACGGACGTTTCGTGGAAAGTGGCTTGCCGACGACGTCATCCTCCACCCCAAAGAAGGAATACACCCAGCGCCTGATCAACGACGTGCCGAAGATCTACGAGGAGTGGGATCTGTCGACGGTGTAAAGGCTGGGGACTGGGGATTAGGACTGGGGACTGGGCGATAAAGTAAGTAGTTTCACCACGGAGGGCACAGAAGAAACGGAGGTCAGAAGGAAAGAGAGAGGGACACAGATTTCAGGATTACGCTCCATGCCCTCCATTCCATGCCCTGCGTGGTGAAATTCTACCTCGGCGCAGATCGCCCGGTGCAAAGGATCCAACATGGGCCAGACAAATACGCGGTTGGGCTACCCGCCCGAGGCGCGACTGTTGATCATCAACGCCGACGATTTCGGGATGTGCCACGCGGTGAACGTGGCGATCATGTAATGCGCAGACGGGGATCGTCACGTCGACGACGTTGATGGTCACCTGCCCGTGGGCGCAACACGCCATGCGCTTCCTGGCGGAACATCCTGAGATCCCCTTCGGCGTGCATCTGACGGCTGTGTCGGACTCAATGGACTATCGCTGGGGGCCGGTGAGCGGATCAGGTGGCCGTCCCTCGTTGATCGACGAGACAGGCAACTTCTACAATTTTGAGCAGGTGCATCGTAAAGACTGCACAACTCAGTCTGCCCGAGTTGGAGACGAGTTCCGGGCGCAGATCGAGACTGTTCGCGGCAGGGTTGCGCCCCACCCACCTGGATTGGCATTCATTGCGCCTACCCGGCAATGACGAGATCTCAGAATTGATGTTCCGGCTCGCCCGCGACTATCAGCTGGCGTACCGTGTACGCGGTGCATCATGGATCGCAGAAGTGCAGCGTCGGGGCCTGCCCTGCAATGATTTCGACTTCCTCGACAGCTACATGCTCGATCCACACAAAAAGACAACTCACTACACGAATCTACTGCATAACCTACCGGTTGGCCTCACCGAATGGGCGGTCCATCCGGGGCTGGACAATGTGGAACTGAGCGCCATCGATCCCGGCGGCAGTTTCATCCGCCAGACAGACTATGATTTCTTGATTTCAGAACAGCCAAAGGCGACAGTCGAAGCAGCAGGAATCATCCTCGTCGACTATGGCGCTTTGCAGGTTGCCTGGCAAAACAGTTAACAAAGGACAAAAACACAATGGACATCGGTGCAGTCGTCAAACAGATGACGCTGGAAGAAAAGGCCGCCCTGTGTACCGGCGCTGCTGTGGTCGTCCACACCCATCGAGCGGTTGGGCGTGCCGGAAATGATCAAGCCCGGACGCCCTCACGGGGTGGCAAGTAGAGAACGTACACGAAATGGCAATGGAGAGCCTGCCCGCCACCTGCTTCCCCACCGTCGTGCCTGGCTTCTACCTGGGACGTGGACCTGATCCACAAGATGTGGGCGAAGCGCTGGCCGAAGAGTGTATCGCCCACAACGTGACGCGATCCTGGGGCCGGGTGCCAACATGAAGCGGTCACCGTTGGGCGGGCGCAACTTCGAGTACTTCTCCGAAGATCCCTTCCCGGCCGGTGAACTGGCGACCGGCTACATCGAAGGCGTGCAGAGCAAGGGCGTTGGCACGTCGCTCAAGCACTACGCCGTGAACAACCAGGAGTATCAGCGTTTCAGCATCAGCGCCCAAGTGGACGAGCGTACGCTGCGGCGAGATCTACCTGGCCGCCTTCGAGACCGCCGTCAAGCGCGTTTCAGCCGTGGACAGTGATGCCTGTACAACAAGGTCAACGGTGGCGTCTGCATCGGAGAACCACTACCTGCTCACCGACATTCTCAAAAAGACGAATGGGGCTCGCGGATTGGTGTTTCGACTGGGGCGCGGTGCGAGATCGGCGGGCGGCGTTGAAGGGTGGGCTGGATTGGGAGATGCCCGGGCCACAACCGCTTCGCAGGCAGTGATCGACGTTGTACGCACCGGTGACTGGACGAAGCCGTGCTGACGAATCTGTGCGTCGCATCCTCGGCATCGTGGGCAGCGCAGACGCCCAAAGGCGGCAGTTTCGATGTGGACGCCCACCACAAATTGGCCGCCGATATCGCCGCCGAAGGTATGGTGCTGCTCAAGAACGACGGTCTGCTGTTGAAAGAGTACCAACAGATCGCAGTCATCGGTCGCGCCGCCGAGAAGGCACACTTCCAGGGCGGCAGTTCGCACATCAACCCCACCAAGGTCGCCGTGCCGTATCAGAGTTCCAGGCGTGGGCGGCGACGCCGAAGTCAGCCTATGCCGCCGGCTACCCCACCGACGATTCGTTCCGCCAGGATATGATCGACGAGGCCGTGACACTGTCGAAGACCGCCGACGTGGCTGTGCTCTACATCGCGCTGCCCACATTCAAGGAATCGAAGATCGCCCGACCTGGATCTGACGCGGCAGCAAATCGCTTGATCAGCCGCTGCCAGTACAGCCCAAGACGGTGGTCGTCCTCAACAACGGCAGCTGGTGGCCATGATGATCGGATCGACGACGCCCCGCCGTCCTCGAAGGATGGATGATGGGCTGCGTCGGCGGCGTGGCGATTGCCGACGTCCTCTTCGGCAAGGTGAACCCGTGCGGCAAGCTGGCCGAGACCTTCCCACTAAAACATCGGATGTGCCGTCCTATCTCAACTGGCCCGGCGACATGGGCAGTGTGCGCTACGGCGAAGGGGCTGTTCATCGGCTACCGCTACTACGACGCCAGCAGATGCCGGTGCCTTCCCGTTTGGCTACGGGCTGAGCTACACAAGCTTCGAGTACAGCAACCCGCAGGTATCGGCCACAAGTTTCAAGGACGTAGACGGCGTCACCGTGTCTGTGGATGTGACCAACACGGGCAGCATGGCGGGCAAGGAGATCGTGCAAGTGTACGTCCATCATGAGGCAGGACTGGTACGCCCCGAGAAGGGAACCTGGCGTTTTGCCAAGGTCGCACTCGAACCGGGCGAAGCCAAGACAGTGTCGATCCCGCTCAATTCCGCGCTCGCCTTCTACCACCCCGAATACAAGCAGTGGATCACCGAAGACGGCGATTTCGATCTGCTCATCGCCGCCTCCGCCGCCGACATCCGCCACACATTGACGGTGTCGCTGACGTCTTCGCTGAAGCTGCCCTGTATCCTCGACAAGGAATCCACCGTGCGCGAGTGGTTGAACGATCCGCGCGGACAGGTGGTGTTCGGCCCGATGTACGCGCAGATGGAAGAAGGCGCCCGCGCCATGTTCGGCGGCACGGACGCAAACGCCGGCAACGAAGGCGCCATCGGCATGGACATCATGATCATGTTCGACGAGATGCCGCTGGTGAGCGTGCTCATGTTCCAGCAGAACATGCTGCCGCAACACCCCGAAGACATTGTGGCGGGGATGTTGCAGCAGGTACATGCGATGTGAGGCAGGTAGCAGGTAGCAGGTAGGAGAGGAGAGAGCACGCCCTCGTGCGGGTCCACACAGGATCAGCCGTACGAGGGCGTGCTCTCTTCGCGATCAATGATGCGCGATCAATGATGGAGGCTCTTGACTTTGCACGATATATCACGTTGTTGTGTCAATCTATTTCGGCCACTTCGTACTTGCCCCCTATCTGGCTGATTGACTTGGCGGGCAGGCGGGTTATACTCGAAACAGACGCACGCCGTGCGCGCAGCCAAGAGCACATGAATGCGCACCGGATCCATCGTTGTGAAAGATCACCGCCGGAGAACGACATTGTGAAAGACTGGATGTCCTATAGAAAATGGCTCACAGAGCCGAGCGCCAGCATCACTGGCTATGAGAATCGACGGCAGGCAGAGCTGTTGGCCGCCTTGTTGGTAGCGGAGATCCTGATTGCAGTCATCCTGTTACCGCTGTGGTCGTTGGCCGATCCAGATTTCCCGGTGCCGGGGTACATGCAGGTTGCGATTTTTTGCACGCTTGGGATTGCCTATGCGTTCAGTCGTACACAGCGCTATCGGCTAGGATCATACATCCTCATCGCCATGTTTCCCGCCGTCATCACGGCTGTTATCGTCTACGCGCCGAACCCGCTCAACGAAACCATGTTGGCGTTAAATTTCCTGGTGGTTTCGGTTCTTTTGGCGAGTATCCTGCTCAGCGCCGGGGAGACGTTTTTCCTCTCTGTGGGTTTTCTCTTGTACGTAAGCGCATTCTTGTCCTTCCCCGAAGTCGGGCTTCCAGAGATTTATCCGTATTGGGTCTATCTGGGAACCACATCCACCCTGTTTGTCGCCAGCGCCGCCGTGCGCGGACGATACATCGAACGACTACATCAAAGCGAACACCGCTACCGAAGCCTTTTCGAGCAATCAAACGATGCCGTGTTCATTCTAGACTTGAACGGCATCCATGTGCAGGCCAATCAGCGCGGAGCCGAAATGTTTGGCTATCAACCAGATGAAATGATTGGGCTATCCTATCGAGCGTTGGTTGTACCTGAACATCACCCGTTATCAGAGAACATACTACACATGATAGTGGCCGGAGAGAAGATTCCGCTGTACGAGCGCAAGTTCCGGCACAGAAACGGCACGATCATCCCAGCTGAGGTGAATGTCGATATCGTCAAAGACGGGGCCGGCAATCCACTGCACATCCAGAGCATCGTACGCGATATCAGTCAGCACAAAGCAGCCCAAGAACTGCTGCGCGTTCAGCGTGACTTTGCGATTGCCCTCAGTTCCACAAGCGATCTGATGGAGTCACTGGATCGACTTCTGGAAATGTCGCTTCAGGTCGAAGGGGTGGATTCCGGCGGCGCGTATTTGGTGGATGCGGCGACGGGCGATCTAAATCTGGTGACCCATCATGGCTTGAGCGACGCGTTCGTAGCCCAGATTGCACACTTCGATGCCCAGTCGCCCCAAGCGCAGTTGGTGATGAAAGGGGATGCCATCCACCAACACTATGACAACATCTTGCCGGAAACAAAAAATACGCCCAGGCAGCAAGAAGGTCTGAGCGCAACGTCCGTGATCCCGGTGCAGCACGATGGCCGCGTCATCGCCGCCATCAACTACGCTTCTCATACCCACAATCACATCCCCAACGGCAGTCACGTCACGCTCGAAACGATTTCCGCGCAGATTGGCGGCGCGATTGCACGCATTCAGGCAGAGACGGCCCCCTACGAGAGCCAGCATAATCTGCAAACGCTGTTCGACACGATGGATGATTTCGTGTTCGTGTTGGATGGCACAGGCCACATTTGGCAACGAACCCTGTGGTGCAGCAACGTCTTGGCTACACAGCCGAAGAACTCGTCGGCGCTTCCGTCTTGAAGGTGCATCCCGAGGATCGACACCAGGAAGCCCTAGAGATCATCCAGGCGATGCTGGAAGGACGGCTGGACTACTGCCCAATCCACCTCATGGCCAAAGACGGCACCATGATCGCGGTCGAAACCAAGGTGACAAAGGGACAGTGGGGAGGCAGAGAGGTTCTGTTCGGCATTTCTCGCGACATCACCGAACGTGAGAAGGCGGCGTCGATCTTACGCGAAAGCGAAGCGCGTCACCGCGCGCTGATCAGCGCCATGCCCGATTGGGTCTTCCGTAACCATCGCGACGGCGCCTGCCTGGATTACCACATGCGCGATGCCGGTACGTTGAGGCTGCCGCCGGACCAGCCGCTCGATCAGTTAACCGCAGCGGTGTTGCCCACCCAGCAACACGAAGCGCTCATCCTGCGCGCCCTGCAAACTGGCGAAGAACAGCATTTCGAGTACACACTGCATAATCACGGCAAGGCGGTGGATCTGGAAGCCCGTATGGTGCCATCCGGCCCAGACGAAGTGACAACCATCGTCCGCGACGTGACAGAGCGAAAACGGGCCGAAGTGGATCGATTCGAGCTGGCGTTAGAGAAGGAACGCGTCCAACTGCTTCGTCAGTTCATCGAGCGAGCCGCACACGAATTTCGGACACCGCTTGCCGTGATCAGCTCCACCGCATACATCATGGCGCGCCTGGATGCACCACAGCAACGGCTGAGCAAGTCCGACATCGTGAAAGATCACGTAGCACAACTGACGCACCTGGTTGATATGTTGCTGACCATGTCGAGGTTGGAAAGCGAACCGCTTTCGGTCCAGCATCCGGTCGCCATCAACCAGGCAGTGGAATCCGCCTGCAACGAGGTGAGGGCAAAACGGAAGGGCGGCGTCACGGTCAACTACACACTGCCGCCAACTTCACCGATTGTGATTGGCAAAGCCGACGATTTGGCCAATGCCTTCGAGCAGATCCTAGACAACGCCTGCCGGTTTGCCCCCGACGACAGCAGTGTTGCCGTCAATATCAGTTGCAAAGACGGCCAGGTGTGGCTAGAAATCACCGATGGTGGCCCCGGCATTTCCGAAGAGCACCTGCCGTACATTTTCGACACCTTTTGGCGGTTGGACGAAGCACACTCAACACCGGGCTTTGGCCTGGGGCTGCCCATTGCCCGCAAGATCCTAGAGCGTTCGGGCGGCGACATTCGAGTTGAAAGCGAAGTTGGCAAGGGTACAACCGTGCGGATCACGTTGCCAGAAGCCGGATAGTCGGAGCGTGTCGATACGCGCAAACCTCCTGGCTGCGCCGAGTGATTGCCGGATGGTGCAGCCAGGAGGTTTTTCTTTTGACGCTCGTTCAGAGACGGTTACTTGTGCTGTGCTGCGACCGTCTTCTTCGATTGGACACAGCCGCGCAGGTTGGTGTCGATGCGCCGAATGTGTTTCACCAACCAATCCCCCAAATTCTCCTTGATGGCGAGCACGAGTTCGGTGCTGGGGCCTTCCTTCTCAAAGCGCTGGCGAGTTTCGGCAACCATCTGCACAAAGCGGGCGTGGGCTGTCTTATTCACCTCGGCAACTGGGCAGTGGTGCTCTTCCATGCAGTGCTCTTCCCAGGCGAAATGCTCTTTGGTGTAGGCTTCCAGCCTATCGAGGACTTCGGCGATGTGCTGACGCCCTTTGCCTTCGGAAAGCGCTTGAAGCAGCCCATTTGTCATGTCGAAGAGCATACGGTGCTGCTCGTCGACCTTTTCGTCGCCGGTGGCCATCGTCTCATCCCATACGAATGCCGCTCTGCGCTTCTTTCCGGCAGAAGCGCCATTGCGCTGTCGCTGCCCAGAAACAGGCGACATGGCAGGATCGGCGCTGTATGGCTGATGCTGTTCATGTCCGCCAGCGGCCTGAGGCGCCAGATCGGATGCTGAATCCCACTGCCCCATCTGGAAAGTGGCCACAATCGCCTGCAAATCGGTGGACATCGAGGTAAGCGATTGCACAGCGTCATGCATCTGCTGGACCTGGATGTTGACATTCTTGGTCATGGCGCTGATCTCTTCTACCGAGGCGCTATTTTCCTCGGCAGAGGCGGCCACTTCTTCGGCGGCGGCGCTGTTCTCCTCGGCCACACTGGCGATCTCTTCCATGGATTGCTGTAGCGGCTTCTGCCCGGCGGTGAGCGCCGAGGTAGCGTTGAGATTCTCCTCGATGACACCGGCCACCTGTTGCATGGCTTCTTGCACCTGCAAGCTACTGCCGCTGAGATCGGCCACGGCCCCTTGTAGTTGTTTCATCTGCAGGCCAACCTGGGCCATAGACGAGCGAATGCCCGAAAGCGCCTCTTCGGCGTCGCCGGCGGTGGCCAACCCTTGCTGTACTTGCCGATCATTCTCTTCCATCGCGGCAACGGCCTGGTTGGCCGCGTCTTGCACTGTGGTGACCAGTTGTGAGATTTCCTCGGCGGAGCGGGCGGAACGATCGGCCAGCTTGCGTACTTCGTCGGCCACCACGGCGAATCCCTTGCCATGCTCACCGGCGCGAGCGGCCTCGATGGCGGCGTTGAGCGACAGCAAATTGGTGCGCTCGGCGATGTCATTGATCACCTGCACGATGGCGCCGATCTGATTCGAGCGTCTGCCCATCTCACCAATGCGGCGCGTCACCTGATCGGCGGTCTTGGCGACGGTGTTGAAGCCGGTGATGGTTTTTTCTACGGCGTCTGTGCCAGAGCGGGCTGCCTGTGCAGCTGTGTCCACGGCATGATCACTGGCGATGGTGGCATTCTCCACTTGCTGAATCGCCGTGGCAAGGCGTCCACTGAACACGTGATCGGCCGCTTCGATGGACTGACTCTGCTGAAGGGCGCCCTGGGCAATGTCGGAGACAAGGCGATCCTGATCTTCCATGATGTGGCGGCTGTGATCCATGACCTGCGCTTGTTGTGCTGCGCCCACCGCAACCTGGCCGATGGTCTGCGCCACCTGTTGGGTGGTTTCGGCCATCATTTCAATCGTCTGCGCGATCTGTGCGCTGGCGCCGTTGGCTTGCTCAGTGGTCGTGCTGAGGTAGCGGCTGGCGCTGAGTAGACGTCCGGCATTCAATTGCACGCTGCCCACCGTCTGGCGCAGATGGGCAATCATCTTCTGCACCGAGTTACCCAGCACATCCTCATCAGAAATCGGCTGCACGTTGATCGTGAGATCGCCTTTGGCTACCTGACCCACTGCGTCGGCCACCTCGCGCTGATAGGTGATCATGTGTGAAAACGCATTGCCCAACACATCTTGCGTCGATTTCGCATTCACCTTGACGGCTAGATCGCCATTTGCAAGCTGTCTGGCGGCGTCGGCCATGTCGTGTTGATAGGCGACCATTTCTTGGAAGGCATTGCCCAGCACATCCTGTTCGGATTTCGGCACCACCTGGACGGAAAGGTCACCTTTGGCGAGTTGGCCGGCAGCCTGTGCCATCTGCCGCTGGTAACCAACCATCTGCCGGAACTGATCGGCCAAATGCCGATCTCATCGCGTCCGCGATGGTCGATATCCTGCTCAATTTCGCCCTTGGCAATGCACTGTGCCGCCGACGTCATGGCGCGCACGGGATTGGCGATGCCGCGGGCGAAGGCGTAGGCAGCAAGGGCGGCAACAGGCACCAGGATCAGGAGGAGGACAACCACGATCTGGCGCAGGCTGTTGATCACACGATGCGCTTCTACTATCTGCTGCTCGATCAGGAGCCCCCATTCCATGCCGACCACGGGGGCATACGCACCCAGCACTTCGTTGCCGACGTAGTTGGTGTAGACACCGGCGCCGACTTTGCCCGAAAGCGCCTCTTTGGCGCCATCGGTCTCCATCAGGTAGGTCATCTCGGTGCGCTCTTCCACGAGACCGTCAGCAATGATCTCGTTGGCAAACCGTGGCGCGGTGACAACGTACCCCTCGGCGTCGATGATGTAGGCGTCACCCGTGTCCCCCACATGCATTGTGGTCAACGTCTGCGCGATGGATTTTACCGGCACAATGCCGATGACCGCACCCACGATTTCACCAGCGGGGTTGCGGACGGGCGCTGAAACGGCCACGATGATGTCGCCGCTCTTCTTCGACGGCACCGGTTTGTTGAGAATGAAGGAATTTCCTTGTAGCGCGGCGACCGTGTAGGGCCGCTCCGAAACGTCGATGTACAGCCGATCCGGATTGGCGATGATCATACCGTTTTCGTCGGTCATATACAGTGTTTCGTAGAAAGGCCATAGCGCCAGGTAGCTCTCTACGGCCGCCTGGGCGCCGTCGACATCAACGGCAACCAGTCGAGGATCCTGCGCCACGGCTTCCACGTCCATGAGGCGCTCATTGAGCCACTCGGCCACCCCGTCGGCCTGAGACTGTGCATCGAGTGTCATGCGGCTGAGCGCGGTCTGCTGGAAACCAGATTGTGCGCGCAAGAAGACGAAACCAGAGATCGACACTGTCGGAATCAGCGTCAATGCCAGGCTCATCAGCAGTAGTTTTCCCCAAAGAGAATGCCGGAAACGCAATTGTCCCTGAGCATTAAGATGTAAGTCGGCGGAAGGGATGGTTGAAGAGGATGAATCCACAGAGCTATTCCTTATCTATGCCAAGAGTTGATATGTCATCAAACATAAATCAATATCGACTCAAGCCCCATCCAGTATTATCCGTTTTTCAGCGTATACTTAATGTCCCGCCTGCCAACGCCACAAGATGGATAACGCAAAAAGGCACCTACCAAGTTGGTAGGCGCCTCTCAACATTGCTGTGGTGACTCACCAGGGACTCGAACCCCGAACCCGCTGATTAAGAGTCAGCTGCTCTGCCAATTGAGCTAGTGAGCCATTTTCACGACGGGCGAACCCGTGTCACGAAGGAACAGTTTACCTGCTCACAGCGGATTCGTCAAATCTGGACGTGTTTGAGGATGTACAATGTCTTGGCTTTGCCGAGAATCTACCTGCCCACCACCGGCAAGAAGACACGCTGACCCGCCACCGGCAATATCACCGACGCCGTGCTCCGCTCCAAAGACACGGTGATCTCCCTGGCCTGGCCGGACTCGGTGCGCAAGGTGTAGTCGCCGAAGCCAACATTGGGAAAGGTGAAGCGACCATCGGCGTCGCTGTAGACAAGCACAGTCATCACGCCGGGCAATCCATCCCCGCGGCTAACCAGGGTGACGGGCTGCTCGGCCAGCAGTGGTTCCATCTCGTCACGTTCGCCGTTGTCGTTGGCGTCGAGCCAGACTTCGCCGGTCACCGTGGCAAGGCCGCTCTGTGCATGGACCATCGTCACCTGCGTCCACAGAGCCGCCACTACCAGCATCACCAGCACCAACCCCGACCACAGCCGACCGCTCACCATTGTCATCTTCGTCATCGCGCGCTCCCTCTCCTGGTTAGAACAAATCCAAGCCGCTTGGCGCCCTACCTGTCTACGACACTAGCAGCGCCTCCGTACCAGCATATTTGATTGCCCATGCATTTTGTCTTACGCCAGGATACAGGATTTTGTACGATATACATCAGACGAATGTAGGTTCTTTTTCAGACCATTCGTCTACTCAGCGTCTTGTTTCGTCGTTTTGCTCGTACCGAGTGGCGCAAATGAGTCGCTGTATTCAGTGACTCCACTGCGAAAAGTCCGACTTCTGTGTGATTTGCGGTTGCTCCCCTCCTGAGAGAAGTCGGACTTTTGCGCTTGAGCGACCTTTTGGCAGTAGAGTCATTCAGTTGAACGCGAATTGAGCGCGTTTCCCCGAACGCCCTTTTCTCGCACTGCTCACCGAGAGTTCACCGGGAGTTCACCGGGAAACTCACCATGAAAACTGTCCCTGCGTTCGGCGTGCTTTGCACGTCGATTCGGCCACCGTTCTGCTCGACGAGGGTCTTGACGATGGACAGGCCCAGGCCGACGCCGCTGCTCTGGGATTGGGCGGCGCTGCGACGGCTGCGGGCTTTGTCCACACGGTAGAAGCGCTCGAAGATGTGGGGCAGATCCTCGGCGGGAATGCCGTTTCCGGTGTCGGCGACGACGATCTGGAGGTTGTCCGCAATGGCCTGGGCCGACAGGGTGACGCTTTGCCCCGGCGGGGTGTATTTGAGGGCGTTGTCGAGCAGGTTCACGAGGATCGATTCGATCTGCTCAGGCCACACCCGCACCGACGGCAAAGACGGTGGCAGCTCGACGTGGAAGTTCAGCCCATTTTGCTCGATACGCAGGCGTTGGGCGGCAACCACATTGTGCAACATCGGCAGCAGATCCACAGGATCGCCATTCTTGCCGTCTACGGCGGCGTCGAGACGAGAAAGATCGAGCAGCGTGGCGGCAAGGTGACCGAGCCGGTCTGCTTCGCTGTCGATCTCGCGCAAATAACGCTGTGACAGGTCCGCGTCGTCGATGCCGCTGAGCAGCGCTTCGCTGCGTAGTTTGATGTTGGTGAGCGGCGTGCGCAGTTCGTGGCTGGCGTTTGCCACAAAGAGTCGTTGCTGCGTCATCATGTGCGACACTTGCTCGGCCATGTGGTTGAATGCACCCCCCAGCGCGCCGATTTCATCGTGGCTTTCCACCGGCACCTGCTGGGAAAAGTCGCCGCCGGCAATGGCCAGAGATGCCTCTTCCAACTTCTGCACAGGACGCACAATCCGTCGTGCGATCCAGTAACCCAGCACCGTCGCCAACGTCAGCGCCAGCAACCCCAGCGCAAACAGTTGCAACAGCAGCGCCCAGATGCCGCGGGTGATATCACTGAGCGGTCGCGCCAGGCGCACGAAGCCCAGGATCGTGTTGGATTGTTCGATGGGGGCCGCCACGAACAGCGTGGAGACGCCGGTCAGCGGATCGGTGCGCACGTCGTGCATTTCTTCGCTGCGCAGCGCCGTCTGTACCTCACGCTCGTCGATCTGGTTGTCCAGCGTCGTGGCGACGAATTGGCTGTCCACTACCGGGTTGCCCTGCGCATCAAGGATGGTGACGCGGGCCCCGGTGTCAGTGGCGTAGACACGTGCAAGCTGTTGCAGGCGATCCACCGCGGGTGACGGCGACGCCGTGGTCGAGGGGAGCACCGTGGGGTGATCGCCCTCGTCTTCGCCTTCCGCGTGATCGCGACGATCACCGCGTTCGTCGTCGTGGTCGTCTTCTTCGGATTCGGTGGTGTCTTCGCTGCTCTCCCAGCGCGCAAAGGCATCGAATTCAGCGTTGTAGCCGCTGAGTGGGTCTTCGAGGGTGTTGGCGGCCAGATACGCCTGCAATTCCAGGTTGTGTTCGGCGTCGCTCAACTGCGCGGCGTAGACGATGCGCCCCACCCACACCATCAAGAACGCCAGCACGCCAAAGAAGATGACGCCGTAGGTGAGTACGATGCGCTGTTGCAGGCTGCGCTGCCACGGCCACCCACCCCGCTCCGGCGACGTGACCCGTCGATCAGCGGCCATTGCGGTCTACCTCTTCCTGTGTCCTCAGCCGATAGCCCACCCCGCGCACAGTGACGATCCACTGCGGATCACTGGGGTTGTCTTCCAGCTTTTCGCGCAGCCAGCGCACGTGGACGTCCAATGTACGCGGGTCGCCCACCCACGCTTCGCCCCACACGTTGTCGAGCAGCGTGGCGCGTTCGACGGCAGCGCCGCCAGCGTCGGCCAGCGCCACCAGAAGTTCAAATTCACGCGGCGACAGCGCCACCGGTTCACCGCTGCGCTTGACCACGTGGCGCAGGCGGTCGATTTCCACTGCACCGAAGCCGACAACCGCGTCATCAGAGCGGCCGGCGCGCTTCATGTATTCAGAACGGCGCAACTGCGCGTGGACCCGTGCCAGCAGTTCGCGGAAGCTGAACGGCTTCACCACGTAATCGTCCGCGCCTAATTCGAGGCCCAACACGCGATCCATTTCCTCGCCGCGGGCCGTGAGCATGAGGATCGGTACCATGCTCTCTTTGCGCAGTTCGCGGCAGACTTCCCAGCCCTGCATCCGCGGCATCATCACATCCAAGAGTACGAGATCGGGATCGGCCTGGCGCGCCAGTTCCAGCGCCTCTACACCGTCGAACGCCGCGAGGACCTTGTATCCTTCGCGGCGGAGTTGAAAGCTCAGGGCGTCGACGATCATCTCGTCATCGTCGGCCAGCAAGATTGTCTGTTGTGTCATCGTGCGCTACTTTCCAGCGGGTGAATGTCCATTCGGTCTTTCATTGTACTGCGTTTTCGGCAAGAATAGAACGCAGATTTAGTACTCTGTAAACAAAATTGGTGCGGGTTTGTTTTGTGTGGGTGGGCGAATGCCCACCACACAAAACCGCAACAATTTGCAGAGTATTTAGCAGATTGAGCGGATTCAGGCGGATCAAAGCGCAGAATGTGCAAATCCGCTTTGACCGCTGATCCTCGATCCGTTCTATTCTTGCGTTCTATCGCTCACCGCGCTTCCATCGAAAGCGCGATAGAAGGTCAGAAAATCGCAGCGCGCCGCGCGAGGCGTACATCCCCGCCACCATCGGTGTGCCGCTGTCGCGCTTAACACGGCGTGGACGAGCACCGCCCAGTAGCCGACAAAGCTGAGGTAGTGGATCAGCCGCCACGTCTTTGGCTGCCGATGGCGCGGCGCACGTAGAAGCTGGCGATCAGGAGCACCGAAAGCCACAGCCCGATCTGACCGGCGGCCACCAGCAGCGGTTCGTATTCCCCGGCAAGGGGACTCAGGTATTGGTCGCCCATCAGGATCAGCCGTGAAGGCGAAGCCCAGCCCACGTTGCTGATGAACTAGTGCGCATCAACACCACCGGCGGCCATCAAATGCTTGCCCAGCGCGTGGAAAGCAGCAGCCCCCACGCAACCGACGCCCACAGCAGCAGATAGGCCACGATGCCCGAGGCCAGCTCCAGACCCGAGTACGACTTCGTCCCGCACGTCCACGCCGATGACGCCCCTGCGGCCACAGCCACACCGGCAATGGCGATGCCGAAGCCAATCAGCGAGCCAGGACAGTCCCCCACACGGTTTCGTGGGTGTCGAGCAGTTCGGTGTTCGATGCAGAAGACGCTGGCGCGCTGCGTTGCTGTTATTGTGGCGGGCTCGGGCGATAAGTTCAGCTTGGGTGGTCATGTGGTGTCTCCTGGAGAGATGGGGTGGGTTGCAGGTTACAAGTTGCAGACGACGCTATATCGTCGTCGTCAATTGTCCGTCGTCAGTCGCCCGATCCGGCGTTATCTGCCGTCAACATCGACGAGATGGCGGACAAGTGGCGGTCTTCGAGATATTCGACGCCGTCACACTGCCCAGGATTAGGGCGACTTTGGCGGCGATTTCAGCTTCGACGGTGGTTGGGGCCAGCACGGTGACGCTGTGCAGATTTCGGCAGGCTGCTGCGTGCGCGGATCGATGAGATGATGTAGGTGCGTCCATTGCGCTGCCAGCTTTCCGCTTGCCGATGCTGCTGGTGGCGACGGCGTCATTGTATGCGCAAAACCAGCAGATCTTTGGTCGGATGGAACGGATCCTGCACGGCGACAGCACTCGCCATTGATAGACGCCGTCGCCCGCATATCGCCGCCGGCGTCGACCAACGCCGGGCCGTATGCCCCCAAACGCAGCGCCGTCTGGTCCACCGTCCAGCCTTTGGCGATGCCGCCCGGAGTCGATGCCCATGTCTGCGGGCAGGGTGACAGTGTGAAGATCCGGGTCGAGGACAACCCGCCGCCAGCGCTGTTGTTTTGTGTAGCGACCGGCGACGAGGCTGTTCGCGTCTCGACCCGCATCTGCTCGAAGGACCGGTCGCCAAGTGGCGCGCATCGTTGAGCACACGGTGGGGTCGAAGATGCCGCCGCTGGCTCAGGCGTAGTCAGCGCGAGGATAAAGGGTGAATAACTGTGATGAGACAGGTACCGGTCCCTTAGAAGGCGGCGGTTCAGTCGACTCAGTTCGAGTGGGGTCGAAAGCGGCTCCAGATTGTTGTCCTCGACGGCGGCGAAACAATCTTCCACCGCGCCCAGTTGTGCTTCGGCCTGCAACTGGGTCGACCAGATCCAGGCGGCCACGTCGGTGTTCATCGCCCGAAACGATGTTCGTAGAGTGTCGTGTCCTGCTGGATGATGTCAAGCATTGGATAAGTTCCTCAAGAACCACGTGTGCGTGTCACAGGCTGGCGGAAGACGGGCCGCTGCGGCAGCGACGGGATGGTGATCTGACTGGTGGTGCTACTCTGTACACTGTTGCTCTGCACACTGTTCACAACCGAGGCCTGCGTGGACGTCGGCTGCTCGGCAACCACGCTTTCCACGATCACACTGTTGTCGATTGCGGCAAGTTCGGCATCGGCGGCGCTGTCCACTCGCCCAAGGACGGCCCACCCAAAGAGGACACCGGTGAGACTGGCGGCGATGATGGCGCTCTTCCACGAGGATCCACTGCCGGCGCGTTTGCGAGTTGAATTGGGTTTAGTCGTCGTCGTGTTCACGTTCAAATACTCCTAAGATGCGTCCTTCGTGTTCGCGTTCTTCATGTTCGCCGTGGCCCTCGTAGGCGTCGTCGTCATCCCAGTGCGGCGTTGTTGTCGTCGTCTGCGCCGTCTGCAACGTCTCGATCTGGGCGTAGGCTTCGTTCAGGGCGGTGTAGGCGGCTTCCAACTGCGCCTGATAGGCGGCGATGGCCGGGTCCTCGGTGATGGGTTGGGCGGCCTGGTCCTCGATCAGGGGGGCCGGGGCCACTTCGATCCTCGGCGCTACGTCGAGCACAGCGCCGTCCACGCTATCAACCGTGTTCACCTCTGCCGCAGCGACAACTGTGCTCCAATTCTGCGAGAGGAAATAGCCGCCTACCGTCAGGGTCAGCGCCAGCGCCGTGAAAAACGCAGAGAGCAAAATCGCTTTGCGGTTGATCTGTTGCTTCATCGTTTCATCTCCATTGATTGTGTGCAAATTCGTTTGGTCAATCCCCTACGCACGACATCGTACCAGGAGAGACGGCGACGTTGGTGAAGAAGAGAACATGATTGGTTTAAGGGGAGGTTAAGTGATTGGTGATTGGGTTTCGCTTTCGAATCGCGAAACCCAATCACAAATCACCAATCACCAGCCGTGGATCAAATTCTGGATACGGTCTAAAATAGAATCCAGCCGCTGCACACAGATCGGCGGCGACTTCTTCCATCCCCACACACAAGAGGAGATCCCATGCTGCCCGAGAACATTCGCCCGGCCACCGGCGACGCGTCCTGGTTCCTGCAAGATCGCTTTGGTCTGTTCATTCACTGGGGGTTGTACGCGCTGCCCGCCCGCCACGAGTGGGTGAAGAACCGCGAGCGCATCACCGACGAGGACTACCAGAAGTATTTCGATCACTTCGATCCCGATCTCTACGATCCTGTGGCGTGGGCAAAGGCCGCCAAAGCCGCGGGCATGAAGTACTTCGTGATCACCACCAAACACCACGAGGGCTTCTGCCTGTGGGACAGCGCCCACACCGATTACAAGGTGACCAACACCCCCTACGGCAAGGATCTGCTGCACCCGATGGTGGACGCCTTCCGCGCCGAGGGGATCAAGGTGGGTTTCTACCATTCGGTCATCGACTGGCATCACCCCGAGTTCCCGGTGGACATGCGCCATCCCATGCGCGACAACCAGGAATATCGTGAAGCCACCAAAGGTCGCGACGTGCAGAAGTACGCCGACTGTCTCCACGCGCAGGTGCGCGAACTGCTCACCGAGTTCGGCAAGATCCACATGATCTTCTACGACTTCAGCTACCCCGGCCCCGACGGCAAGGGACGCGACGACTGGCGCAGCGAAGAACTCATCGCCATGACCCGCGAACTCCAGCCCGGCATCCTCGTCAACGACCGCCTCGACCTCATGGACAAGCCCTACGGCTGGGATTACCGCACGCCGGAGCAGGTAGTGGTGCAGGATTGGGTCAAAGTCGACGGACAGCCTGTCCTGTGGGAGACGTGCCAGACCTTCTCGGGATCTTGGGGCTATCACCGCGACGAGACGAGTTGGAAGAGCATCGAGCAGTTGGTGCGCATGTTGGTCGATTCGGTGAGCAACGGTGGCAACGTGCTGCTCAACGTCGGCCCCACCGCCCGCGAGTTCGACGAGCGAGCGTTGGATCGTCTACAGGGTCTCGGCGAGTGGATGCGGCGTCATGCGGTCGATCTACGGCTGCACGCAAGCGCCCAAGGAATTTCGTCCCCGACAACTGCCGCCTCACCTACAACTCCAGCCACCAACCGCATCTACGTCCACGTGTACGCCTGGCCGTTCCGCGATCCACCTGCCCGGTTTCCTTGCGGGCAAGGTCGAATACGCCCAACTGCTCAACGACGCGCCGGAGATCCCCTATGATTGAGCGCGAGAATGGCAGGATCGTTTGAAGACAAAAAGCAGGGTGCGCTGATCCTGCAATTGCCGGTGCATCAACCGGAATGTCACCGTGCCGGTGATTGAGTTGTTTTTGAAGTGATGCGGGGAAGATGGAGAGGGATGATTGATGAATTAAGAGTGAGTCCTACGCAGTTGCGTTCACAATGGGAACGATACCGTAGACTCATTCTTTAATTCACTACCAAGTGGATTGTCATACAAAGCTACCTCTGCAAGACCCGACCACAGTTTGCGCCATGTACTTCATCAATGTCTGCCGTAGAAGGAGCGGTACCCAGGTCCGAAAGAAGGCCACGCAACGACTTATGCTCTGTAGACTTCGTAGGTGATGCCTTTTCCAAAGTAAGCTCAACTTCCACAGCAAGTTTGGTCAGCAAACTACTCGGGATCAACTGGTTGCAGTCGCTGGCCAAGACCAGGACCTGCTCTAGGGTTATCTCACCGGCAGATGACGTTGCTTGTTTCATCTTTGCCCCATTTCGCAGCGAATCCATAGCGAATCCGTTCTACCAAGCATTTTATCACAGGCAGCCAACAGTACCGTAGCTCATTTCACCATCGGAGATTCCTTTTATGACACAGACCGACTTCCTATGTTTTCGACAGATCCACCTCGACTTCCATACCAGCGAGGCCATCGGCGGCATCGGCGCAGCGTTTGACGCCGAGGCGTGGGCCGAACAGTTGGCGGCAGCGCACGTGGACTCGATCACCTGCTTCGCTCGCTGTCACCACGGCTGGATCTTACTACGATACGCAGAAACACCCCGAACGCCGTCACCCACACTTGGAACGCAATCTGCTCGTGGAACAGATCAACGTGGCTCACGCCGCCGGCATCCGTGTGCCTTTGCCCGTCCACGGTGATGTGGGATCACTACACCGCCGAACAGCACCCCGAATGGCTGCAAATGGACGAGACCGGCCGTTATCGGGACGCCGCCGTTCGAGGCCGGGTTCTACCGCAAACTGTGCCTCAACTCGCCCTACGTCGACTTCTCAAGGACCATGTGCGGGAGATGTTCGAGGTCCTCCTGCAGTGGACGGCTTCTTCTTCGACATTGCGCATCCGCAGGAGTGCGCCTGTTTCCGCTGCAAAGCCGATATGCTCGCCCAAGGACTCGACCCCGCCGATGTCGCCCAGCGCAAGCAGTCTGGCATGGACGTGATGTACCGCTTCATGGACGAGATGAGCGCCTTCGTGCGCAGCTTCGACGCCGACGCCACCATCTTCTTACAACGGCGGCCATGTCGGCCCGCGCCACCGCCCCGTCAAGGACACATTTAGCCACTGGGAACTGGAATCGCTGCCCAGCGGCGGCTGGGGCTACACCCACTTCCCCTGGCCGTGCGCTACGCCCGCCCGCTGGGTCTTGACTATCTGGGCATGACGGGCAAGTTTCACACCTCTTTGGGGCGACTTCCACTCGTACAAGAACCCGGCCGCAGCCCAGTTTGAGTGCTTCCAGATGCTGGCCAACAACGCCAAGTGCTCCATCGGCGATCAGCTCCACCCCAGCGGCGAACTGGACGACGCCACCTACAAGCTCATCGGTTCGGTCTACGCCGAAGTGAAGAAGAAGGAACCCTGGTGTCGCGGTGCGTCGCCGGTGGTGGAAATCGGCGTCTTCACGCCCGAGGAATTCACCGGCGAACGCCACACACCGCAGACCATGGCCGCGGTGAAGATGTTGCAGCAGGGTGGCTACCAGTTCGACATCCTCGACAGCCACAGCGATTTCAGCGCCTACCGCGGTTGATCCTGCCCGACGTGATCCCCACCGACGCGGCTTTGGTTGAAAAGCTGACCGATTTCCCGGCGCGGTGCGGTGGGCTGATTGCGTCGTTTGAATCGGGGATGGACGCGGAGAAAAGCGGCTTCGTCCTCGACGCGCATTGGGCGTCACCCTGGCAGAGGACGGCGTCCGCGACGCCCAAGGACGACTCGTTCGCGTCGCAACTACGAAAAAGGCGACGACTTCGACTACCTGCGCGGGCGACATCCTGCGCAAGGGCTGTGGCCCACCGACTACGCCATGTACATGCGGGGGATGCAGGTCAACGCAGCGCCGGAGACAACGATCCTGGGCGAGACCGTGTCGTCCTATTTCGACCGCACGTGGGAACACTTCTGCTCGCACCGGCAGACGCCGTCCTCGGGCGAGGTGAGCGGGCCGGCGATTGTGCGCAAGGGGCGGGCCATCTACTTCGCCCATCCCATCTTCGGCCAATACCAGCAGAACGCGCCGCGCTGGTGCAAGCTGCTCCTCTTCAACGCGCTGGACGAACTGCTGCCGCAGCCCATCGTGCGCCACCAAGGACCGAGCACGCTGCTGGTCACCGTCAACGAGCAGGCGGCGCAGAGCCGCTGGGTCGTCCATCTGCTCCACTACATCCCCGAACGCCGCGGCGAAGACTTCGACATCATCGAGGACGTGATCCCGCTGCACGATCTCACCCTGTCCATCGCAGCGCCGCAGCCCGTCACCGCCGTGCGCACCGCGCCGCAAGGACAAGAAATCGACTTCGTCGAAATCAACGGGCGCGTCAACTTCACCCTGCCACGGTTGGAGGGGCATCAGATGGTGGAGTTGGCGTTTGGGTAAACAGCATCACCATGCACCACGGCATCACTTCCTGCGAGGACGCCCGCCCCCCGGCCGCCTCCGCTTCTTCGTGGCGAGCGATTCCCGGATGGCGCAGTTCTTTGTCGGTGAGGGCGGCGGCGGCGCGGGGTGGCAGGTTGGAGAGGGTCAACGGGCCGATGACCAGCGCACGAGGCGGCCAAGCGTAAGCCCCACAGCCGAGACCATGTGACGGATCTGCCGCTTCTTGCCTTCCCGCAGGACGAATCGCAGCCAGACGCCTTTCCTGTCGCCACTGTCGAGGAGGAGATCGCCGGGCAGATGCGTGGCCACGGTGACGTCGGCAGGCGGCGGTGCGTCCACCTTCGATCTCACACCCTTGCGCAGCCGGTTGAGCGCCTCTTCGGTGGGTGTCTGAGAAACGAGGACGTAGTAGGTCTTGGGGTGCTCGAAGCGGGGATGGGTGAGTTTGTGCGCCAGTTCGCCGTCGTCGGTGAGGAGCATCAGCCCTTCGCTGTTGTAGTCGAGACGGCCCACAGGGAAAACGCGCGGCGTACCCGGCGGCAGCAGCGACTCTACGGTGACACGGTCACGGGCGTCGCCGCCGATGTCAGAGATGACGCCGCGGGGTTTGTGTACCTTGATGTAGACATTACGCTTGGGCTGCGTCACCGGCTTGCCGTCAACGCGGATCGACGCCTTTTCGGCGTCCACTTTGAAGCCGAGTTCGGTGATCACGTTGCCGTCCACCTGCACGCGGCCCGCTGTGATCAGTTCCTCGCTGGCGCGGCGGCTGGCGACACCCGCCGCCGCCAAAATCTTCTGTAAACGTTCTTCGGCCATGATGGCTCCGTTATCTGTTGACCCGACAAGGTGCGATGCACTGCCCAAGACCTGGTGATTCACTCAAAATCTGCGTGGATAGTGCGTCGCAACTGGCCGGATCACTATCTCAAAATCAGTCGTTGTGTGCCTACTACCACATCGCCATAGCGCCACTCCAACACACCTACCTCGCTGCCGCTTGTCCACGGATCTTCGGGCAGGGGATAGATCGTACGGTACGGACGCAGCCGCGCCGCTTCCCAGGCCGGCAGCAACAGCGACGGCGACGGTCCTTCGGCGGCGAGGAACCAGCGGTTGCCTTCGGCGTCGAATAGGCGATCCAATGCGGTGGGGCGTACCGGCAGCGTTGCTGTACGCCAGATGTAGCTCTGTTCGATCTGCGCCTTGATCACACGGGCGTCGGCGAAGCGATCCTGGCTGTTCATGATGGCGATGTAGAATTGATGGCCGCCACGGTCCACGCTGACGATCAAGCACTGCCCGGCCTCGTCGGTGGTGCCTGTCTTCACGCCGTCGACTTCAGGATCGACGCCCAACAGTTCGTTGGTGCTGCGCAGGGCGCGCCCACCCAGCGTTACGGTTGAACTGCCCACAATCTCGCGGAAGAGCGGATACTGCCACAGTTCTTGCGTCACCGCGAGCAGATCCCTGGCGCTGGCGCGATGACTGTCCTCGTCGAAGCCTTCGGGGTTGACGAAGTTGGTGTGCGCCAGCCCCAACTCCTGCGCCCGCAGGTTCATCCTCTGCACAAAGACGAAGACCTGCCCGCTGTGGTGACGGGCCAGGGCCATGGCCGCTTCGTTGGCGCTAGGCACGAGCAGCCCCCACAACAATTGCTCCACGGTGTACGTTTCGCCCGCCTGCGCGCCCATGTTGGCCCCGCCGATCAGGTCCGCGCCGATCATGGTCACCTGATCTAGCAGGTTGCCCTCTTCGAAGATGATCAACGCCGTCATCAACTTGGTGAGGCTGGCCGGTGGCAATGCCACGTCACCGTTGACGTCCATGAGCACCAGGCCGGTGTCCGCATCAAGGACGACCACAGCGCGGCTTGTCACCGAATCGGGGACGCTGCGCACCGTCTGCATCTGGCGCAACTGCCCCACCGTCCACCGATAGGACGGGGCCACGTCTCGGTCTACCAACGTGGGCGGGCCGAAACCACAGGTGAACGTCGCCGCAGCGGTCACAACCAGCAACGCAACGTACTTAAAAATCGGGTGAAGATTCACGGGCAAACTCGGGGTGAAGGAAGTGCGAAACCGATGGGTCATTCTATCCTGGGCTGGGACAGTGGTCAATATCGAGGACAGAACGCGTTCTATCCAACCTTGACAGCGGCAAAATTCCATTCTATAATCCATCGCATACCCCCCCCAGGGGGGATGGGTAAACTGTGACAGGATGATTCAAGATCGGAGCACGCGCATGGACGCCAAGACCAAAGAGACCGTCACGCGGCGACTGGCCAGCGCAGCGGGGCATGTCAAAGGCATTGAACGCATGGTCGACGACGACGCCTACTGCATCGACATCATCAAGCAGATCCAGGCGGTGCAGGCGGCGTTGGGCAAAGTCAGCGCGTTGATCCTCGACAATCACCTGCACACCTGCGTCACCTCCGCCGTACGCGGCGACGACCCTGTCGAGCGCGAGGCGGTGCTGCACGAGATTACGTCTGTGTTTGAGATGTCTGGGAAGATTTAGGGGTTGGGGACTGGGGATTTGGGACTGGGATCGTGTTGAGTACCTGGTTCCACCTGACACCGATCTTCGCAATTCGCAATTCGCAACTCGCAACTCGCAATTCTCTCGGAGAGACAACTATGACAACCAAAACCTTCGTCGTACCCAACATTAGCTGTGGCCATTGCACCCACACCATCGAGATGGAAGTGGGCGAAATGGCCGGTGTGCAGTCGGTGAAAGCCGACGAGGCAACCAAAGAAGTCACCGTGGCCTGGGACAACCCCGCCTCGTGGGAAGAGATCAAATCGTTGCTGCAGGAGATCAATTACCCGCCGGCCGAGTAATGTGGAAAGGGACTGGGGATCGGGGCATCGGCGTTAAGATAAGCCCATACGAGCAAGTGCCGGGGACTTTTCGTCGCAGTGAGACGGGTCATCACTCCTGGCGACTCGTCCAACGTGAAGTCCCTGGCACTTTCGTTCGACCTTAATTTCTATCAGTGTCGCTATGGGGATCGGGGACTGGCGATAGTTGTTTGACACTATCGCCAGTCCCCGATCCCCAGTCCCCAGTCCCTGATTCCAAAGGAACAAACCCATGACAGAGACCAAACAACTCACCGTCCCCGTGATCGGCATGACGTGCGCCAATTGCGTGGCGTCGGTGGAGCGAAATAGCAAGAAGGCGAGCGGCGTGGCCGGTTCGTCGGTCAATTTTGCCAGCGAAAAGCTGACGTTCGATTACGATCCCAGCGTGGTCAAGCCCCAGGACGTGCTGACCGAGGTCATCGCGCGTGTGGAGCGGGCCGGGTACCAGGTGCCGACGGCGGAGTTGGAATTGCCGCTGCTGGGCATGACGTGCGCCAACTGCGCCGCCACGATTGAACGCCGCCTGAACAAGGTAGAAGGCGTGATCAAGGCCGAGGTCAATTACGCCGCCGAACGCGCCAAGGTGCGCTACGTGGCGGGCATGATTGGCCGCTCGGATCTGGTGGCCGCGGTACGCAAGGCCGGCTACGACGTGGTGGAAGTTGCCCAAAACGAAGATGTAGAAGACGCCGAGGCGCTGGCGCGGGCCGCGGAAGTGCGTCACCAGACGCAGCGGCTGATTGTGGGCATCGTCTTTTCGCTGCCGTTGCTGGTGATCAGCATGGGTCGCACTTCAACCTGATCGGCGAATGGCGCACGCGCTGTGGGTAAGCTGGCTCTTCCTGGCTGGCGACCCTGTGCAGTTCTGGGTGGGCAAAGACTACTACGTGGGTGCGCTGTCACTGTTGCGCAACGGCAGCGCCAACATGGACGTTCTCGTGGCGATGGGGACGACGGTAGCGTTCGCCTACAGTATCGCCGTTCTCATTGCGGATTACGCTGGGCAGCTACTGGCGCTTCGACACCATGTCTACTTTGAGACGGCAGCGGCAGATCATCGCTGATCGTGCTGGGCAAACTGCTCGAAGCCCGCTAAAGGACAGACCAGCGCCGCCATCAAAAAGCTGATGGGCCTGCGCGCCAAGACGGCGCGCCTGATCCGCAACGGCCAGGAAGTCGACGTCCCCATCGAAGAGGTGGTGGCGGGCGACATGCTGTTGATCCGCCCTGGCGAAAAGGTGCCGGTGGACGGCGTGGTGGTGGACGGACGATCCAGCATCGACGAAAGCATGATCACCGGCGAGAGTCTGCCCGTGGGCAAAGAAGCGGGTGACGAGGTGATCGGCGCCACAATCAACAAGCAGGGGTTGCTCACCGTCAAGGCCACCAAGGTGGGCAAGGAGACGGCGCTGGCCCAGATCATCAAGCTGGTGGAACGGGCGCAGGGCAGCAAAGCGCCGATCCAACGCGTGGTGGACCAGGTTTCGGCCTACTTCGTGCCTGCTGTGATTGCGCTGGCTGTGATCACCTTCGTGGTGTGGATGGCGGCGGGCGCGGGCTTCGTGCCGGCGCTGCTGCGGCTGATCGCGGTGCTGGTGATCGCCTGTCCTTGCGCGATGGGGTTGGCGACGCCGACTTCGATCATGGTGGGCATGGGCAAGGGCGCGGAACAGGGCATCCTCTTCCGCAGCAGCACGGCGCTGGAACAGGCCCACAAGCTCACTGCCATCGTGCTGGACAAGACCGGCACCATCACCAAAGGCGCGCCCGAGGTGACAGACGTGATCGTGGCCGAAAACGCGGCGTCGTTGCAGCCCGTCCTCAGCGGCAGGGACGCGCCTGTGCTGACGTTGGATCGTCCTGGCGCGGACGAATTCCCGCGGCTAGCGGCGTCGGCGGAACGGGATCGGAACACCCGGCCAGGGTGAGTCCATCGTGCGGGCGGCGCAGGCGAAGGATTGCCGATGGCCGCGCCGCAGAACTTCGAGGGCATCGCCGGTCATGGCATCGCCGCCGCAGTGGACGGTCGACAGATCCTGTTGGGCAACTTGCGCCTGATGGAACAGCGCGACATTCCGCTCAACGGTCTGCTGCCACAGGCCACCGTTGCAAGATCAGGCCAAGACGGTGATGTGGCTGGCCGTAGACGGGCAGGCCGCGGTCTCCCGACTGGCGTGGCGGACACGATCAAGGAAGGCTCGAAAGAGGCCGTCGCCGCCATGCACCGTTTGGGGCTGACCGTGGCGATGGTCACCGGCGACAACGAGGCCACGGCCAACGCCATTGCCGCGCAGGTGGGCATCGACCGTGTCTTCGCCGAAGTGCTGCCCGGCGACAAGGCCGAGTATGTGAAGCAGCTTCAGCAGGAAGGTCTGCGCGTGGCGATGGTGGGCGACGGCATCAACGACGCCCCGGCCCTGGCCCAGGCCGACGTGGGCATGGCCATCGGCACCGGCACCGACGTGGCCATGGAAACCGCCGACGTCACCTCAGTGGGACCTTCGGCAGCGCAGCGTGGCCCAGGCGATTCAGCTTTCCAAAGCGACGATGCGCAATATCAAGCAGAACTTGGGCTGGGCCTTCGGCTACAACGTGGCCCTGATCCCCATCGCGGCGGGCGTGCTGGCCCCCTTCGCCTGGGCGCCCGACTGGCTGCGCCAGCTTCACCCGATCCTGGCGGCGGGGGCGATGGCGTTCAGCAGCATCAGCGTGGTGACGAACAGTTTGCGTCACGCGGGCTGCGGCCGAGAAGAAGTAGAGAGACGGAGATTAGCGATTAGGCGATTTCAGATCGACGATCTGAAATCGCCTAATCGCCTAATCTCAACTGTTTCTGTCAGGAACTTTTCCTCAACCCTTGCGTATAGAATCAACGTATGGACTGGTTACACGCTCTGCAATCTGAAGCAACACAGTTAGGACCGTGGTCGTATCTGATCCTGCTTTTCCTGGTGGCCGTGGAAGGGCCGATTGCGACGCTGTTTGGCGCCGCAGCGGCCAGCGCGCAGGTGATGAAGTGGCAGTGGGTCTTCGTGGCGGCGGCAGTGGGCAATCTCACCGCCGATTCACTTTGGTATTCGCTTGGCTACGTGGGGCGCATCGATCTGGTCTACCGGCTCAGCCGGTGGATTGGGGTGCGCCCGCAGCAAGGTGAAGCAGGTGGAAGGCCAACTGCGCAGCAACGCGATCAAGGTGCTGGTTATGGCCAAGTTGACCGCCGGGTTCGTCATTCCTTCGCTCATCGGCGCGGGGTTGCTCAAGATCCCGTGGCGGCGGTGGTCTGTCCCTGTGCTGCCGGCCGAAATGATCTGACAGTGCGCTCTGGTCTACTTGGGCTTCCACGCTGTACAATGGATCGTGGCCCAGATCGAACAGGGCTTCAGATTGAAAGGCTCCTCGTCGGCGGTATCCTCTTCGTGCTTATCGTCTTCCACTTGATTCGACAACAACGTAAGGATTGACAACCTATGCGCATCCTCCTCGCAACGGTTACGTACGCGCCCATCGTCAATGGCCAGGCCGTCTTCACCTGCAACCTGGCCAATCGACTCGCCCAACAAGGACACAGCGTCGCCGTCATCTACCCATCGCAAGATCTCGAAGAAGCGGAAACCCTGGAAAACGACGTCTTGCGGGTGGGGGTCAAGTCGCTGAATTTGGAGTTCTGGCATCCCGACGCCTACACCACATTGTGGATGGATCCAGCCGTAGAACGCCTCTTCGAGCGCTTCCGCCCGCAGCTCGTACACATCCACGACCACTATCCCCTTTGCTGGAACGTGGAGCAGGTGGCCCGCCGTCGTGGCATCCCCCTGGTGGGCACCAATCACTTCGTCCCTGACAATGTCACCCATTATTTGCCCTACTCCAACCAACTCCAACCCTTTTTCGACTGGGTGTTGTGGCGTTGGCTGCTGCAAATCTACAATGGGCTGGATTGTGTAACGGTGCAATCGCAGACGGCGGCGCAGGCGCTGCGCCAGGCCGGTTTGACCGCGCCGCTAATGCCGGTGTCGTGTGGCATCGACACGGAGCACTTTCATGTCGATGCGGCAGTGGATCGCGTTGCCTGCCGCCGTCGCTTTGGCCTTGATGCGGAGCGGGTGACGTTCCTCTTTGTGGGGCGCATGGACGCTGAAAAGCGCCTTGACGTGCTGATCCGCGCCCTGGCCGCACTGGATCGCCCCGACATTGCTCTGGCCATCGCTGGCAAGGGGACTGCGGGCGAGCAATGGCGAAAACTGGCGCAGGAATTGGGCGTGGCGGATCGAGTCCACTTTCTGGGCTACGTGCCCGAGGACGATCTGCCTACGCTGCTCAACAGTGTCGACGTTTTCGCCATGCCCAGCGACGCCGAACTGCTCAGCATAGCCACGCTGGAAGCGATGGCGTGTGGGCGTCCTGTGTTGGCGGCGCGGGCGCGCGCCCTGCCTGAACTGGTGGAAGACGGCGTCAACTGGCGGCTTTTCCGCCCCGGCGACGTGCGAGACGCCGCCGCCGCTTTGCGTTCGCTGGTCGATGCGCCGAGCCGCTGGCCGCAGATGGGCGCCGCCAGTCTACAACGGGCCGCCCAGCACGATTGGGCCAATGTGGTAGAGAAATACGAGTCGATTTACCGGTCTTTGCAGAAGACACGGGGCGACCGACGACGGACGACGGAGAAGGTTCTTTCGAGTACAGGTGTACCTTTGAACCCATGATGAAGGGTCACAGACGATAGCTTGCCATTTATGACAAAACTAGCCCGTCAACGCGATCTTTCCATCCTCATTGCAGGTGTGGTGCTGACGGTGGCCGGGAGTTGGGCCATCCGTGAGACACCGACGGATTGGGTGTGGCCGTGGTTGATTCTGACCGCAGGCGCGCTGATTGGGGGGATTGGGCTGAAGCGCGTGGACGGGTGGCTGCCGGATGCTGCGCCGCCTGCTCGCCCGGTGAAAAACGCGCCGTCACGCAGACGGCGCGTTTTTGCGTGGGGCGGGGTGACGCTGGCGGTTGGCGTCTCCGGTTGGGCGGCATGGCTGCTGTGGCAAGACGCGGCGGCGTGGACCACGGCGATCCGGTGGTGGCTGGCGGCGCTGGGGCTGTTGATCACATCTGGCGCCGTCCTCAGGGCGGTGGGACGCGGTGATCATTTCGTCCGCCCTGGGCTGCGTAACGAAAACAACACACCCAAGCCGAGCCGGTTTCCTCTACGCTGGGAGATCGTCCTTTTCCTCCTGATTTTGATGCTGGGTGTGGGGCTGCGTCTCTATCGCCTCGACGAGATCCCGGCGGCCATCTACGTGGACGAGACGAACGCGTCGCTGGATGCGCTGTACATTCTGGAAGGTAGAGCGGCGTCGCCCTTCGGTACAGGCTGGTATGAGACGCCCAACGGCTACATTTACTACCTGGCCGGGCTGTACAAGTTGTTCGGGGCGAGCTATTGGACGCTGAAAGCGGCGTCGTTGATCCCGGCGCTGTTGACGATCCCGGCGATCTACGCGCTGGGGCGCATGTTGTTCGGGCCACTTGCAGGGCTGGCGGCGATGTTTGTGCTGAGTGTGAGCCGTTGGCACATGACGCTGAGCCGCTGGGGGTGGAACGAGCTAATGCCGCCCCTCTTTCAGATCGTGGGGACGTTCTTATTGATCCGTGGGCTGCGTGAACGGCGGGCCACGGATTTTGTGATCGGCGGCATCGTCAGCGGGCTGACGCTCTACACATACTTGAGCAGCCGACTGGTGCTGCTGACGCTTTTGCTGTTCGCGATCTATTGGGTTGGCGCGCCTGCAATAGAACGCGGATTAAGCGGATTGGGGCGGATAATTCGAGAAAAAATCCGCCCCAATCCGCTCAATCCGCCCGATCCGCGTTCTAGTTCTATTGCAGGGCTGTTGCTGTTTGGGCTGGCGGCGATGGTGGCGATGACGCCGTTGGGGCTGACTTATTTGAAGGATCCGTTTCTGTTTTTCAACCGCAGCGCCGAGATTAGCATCTTCGCGGACGTGCGCGAGGAAGGATCGTGGTGGCCGCTGCGAGAGAACGTATGGCGGCACGTGGGCATGTTCTACCAGGAAGGCGACCCGGTGGGGCGGCAGAATCTGCCCGGTGAACCGCAGACCGATCCGGTGACGGGCGCGCTGCTGGCGGTGGGGTTGGCAGGCGCGACGCTGTCCTTGCGCGATCGGCGGCGTGGATTGCTGTGGATCTGGTTTGTGGTTGCGATGTCGGCGGGTTTTTTGAGCGAGTTACGGGTGCAGTACCCCAACGCGCCCGACTATTTCGTGTCGCCCAACGCCTATCGCACACTGTCGGCAGCGGTTGCCATCGCGCTCACGGTGGGCAGTGTAGTGGATGTCCTGGCGCGGGGTACGGCTTTGCTGCGAAGCAAATATGAAGAGGATTTCACCACGGAGAGCACGGAAGGTATCATGCCTTCCGTGCTCTCCGTGGTGATCCCTCTGCTTCTGCTCAGCTTCATCGGCCTGTGGGAGGTGACCACCTACTTCGGACGGCAGACAGATTCGCTGGATGTGCAGTTGAGTTTCAACCAGATGGAGACGCAGGTGGCGCATCAGGTGATCGACGCGCTGGCAGAGGACGCGGCCGTCTATCTTTCTCCGAATTTCTACAATTTTTCGCCGCTACGTTTTCTGGTGTACGGCGCTGTGCGCGATCAGGTGACGCAAAACCCGCTGGACGCGCCGCCGTATCAACTGGCCCGCCCCGAAGTGGATCTGCCGATCCCGGCCAATCCATCCGGCGCGCTGTTGCTGCTGGATACGCAGTACAGCGCAGTCACCGGTGTGGTGACGAGTCTGTATCCAAACGCCAAAATCTCTGTCCAACGAGGACCGGGGCAGACGCCGCTCTTCTTGCGCGTGTGGATTCCAGCGGATGATCTGCGGGTGCAGCAAGGGCTGGCACTGACGATCCAAGGCCGCGACGGCAACACGGAGACGCGAGTGGTGCGCGATCTGGCCTCCCCCACCGACATCGCTGCACAGCGGTTGACGTGGGAAGGCAGTTTACGCCTGGACGAAAGCGGCGTCTTCGATTTCGCGGCTGGTGGCGGAACCCTGGAAATCGACGACGCAGCGTGGACGGGTCCGCGTTACATGGGGCGCGGACGCCATGCCTTCCGCCTGACCGTGGACGATCCAAGCGCAGCAGATGTGGTTGATCTGGAGTGGCGCACGCCGTCGGGGACAGCCTACCCTGTGCCTGTGCCTGTGTCGGTCCTGTTTGTGACAAAACCTGAACCGTATGGGCTGACCGGCTACTACTACGCGAACCAAAACTGGGAGGGTGCGCCGATTTTTCGACAGAATACGCCCTTCCTGCTCCTGGCGTGGCCACGAGAAGAGCCACTACCCCACCCTTTCAGCGCCAGCTTTCGCGGATCATTGCGCGTCTCCACCCCTGGGTTGTACAATTTCCGTCTGAACGCCGATGATGGTGTCCGCTTTATGCTGGCGGGGCAGACCCTCGGCGAAGCGCTGACACCGGACCGGCCCAACCAGATCACCGCGGCGATTGAACTGACGCCTGGCCTCTACCCCATCCGCATCGACTACTTCCAGCGTCTCGGCGGCAGCGCCCTGGAATTCTACTGGCAGCCACCCGGGCAGGCAGAAGCACCTGTGCCGCCGGAGATGTTGATACCGGAAGAGTGATTCGTGATCCGTGGGTAGCGGACCTAGAGTGTCTATTGGACACAAATCACACCTCACGCAGATCGGACGCACATGAGCCTGTTCTTCTTTCTCTTGGCAATTGCAGCGGCAATCTACGGTGTAACGGCGAGCAATGGGCTTGCCTTGTTCGGTGCGCTACTGTTCATGGCGGCGGGTACGCAGCGTTTGAGCAGCCGCGCCGGCTCCAAAGACATACGCTTCTTGCGCGCCGTGGGTGGGCGACTACTGGGAGAGCCGGGGCTGTTCGTGTTCTGGCTCGGTGTGCTGTCCACGCTGGCCGCCGCGTTGATGGCGCGCCAGGACGATCCTGATCCGCTGGTGATGGCGCTTTGGCTGGGTGGGATGCTGGCGATGGTTGCTGCGGGCTGGCTGCACGATCGGCGCACGCGCTTGTGGCAGCGCATGGGTGAGGCTGTCCACTGGCAGCGGTTGGATTGGTCGCTGATGCTGGGGCTTTTTGTGGCGGCGCTGGCGCTACGCGCCTACATGTTGGACGCCTACCTGCCCGCCATGCACGGCGACGAAGGCGAAATGGGCATGTTGGCGCGGCTGGCGCTCCACGGCCCACAACCCGGTCTCGGTGACAGGGCGTTGGCCTACTTCCGCACAGGTTTCCTCGATCACCCGACGCTTTTTCACTACGTGCAGGCCGGCGCGCTGGCGATCTTCGGCGACAACATCGTATCGTTGAAGCTGCTTTCGGCGATTTTCGGGGCACTGTGCGCGCCGACACTCTTCGCCATTGGTCGATTGGGCTGGGGACGGGCGGCAGGGTTGGTTGCCGGTTGGCTGCTGGCAGTGTCGCATTTGCACATCCACTACAGCCGCATCGCCCTCAACAACATCGAGAGTGTGTGGTTGATGGCGGCGTTGGTGTTGTTGGCCGTGATGGCATGGGTGCTGGGCGAAATCCAGCGCGAGGACAAGCCCGACCGAGCGGACAGCACGCCCATGGATGGTCCTGTGCTGGAAGTGGACGTGCCGATCCAGCAGCCGGAAACGTCGCACGCGGGCGCACGCCTGACGATCTATGTGCTGCTGGGGCTGACGGTGGGGCTGAGCCAGTACTTCTACTACGGCTCGCGTCTGCTGGCGCTGTTGGCGATCCCAATCATGCTGATCCTGTGGCGGACGCGGCGAGCGACATTTGAGCATCTGGTTATCGCCACAGTGAGTTCGCTGGCCGCGTTTCTACCGTTGATGATCTTCTACTTCGACAACTGGGCGCCGTTCATCAACCGGATGCAGGGCGTGAGCGTCTTCAACCCCGAGGGGCTGATGCACACGCTGGGGCCGAACGCCGTCTGGCCCAACGACATCCCAGCGCTGCTGCTGGAGCAGATGGAACGCAATCTGCGACTGTTCATCCAAAATGGTGACCGCTCCGCCTTCTACGTCACCGATATCCCGGCCTTCGACGTGGTGACGGTGGCGCTGGTGTGGCTGGGCTTCGGTGTGCTGCTCACGCAGTGGCGGCGCTTCCCAGCGCAGGCGACCGTGTTGTGGTTTGTGTTGGGTGTCTTCTTTGGGGGTGTGCTCACAAATGATGCGCCCAACGGCCCGCGGTTGATCGTGGCGATCCCCGCCATCTTCGTGGCAGCGGGCGCCGGCGCACAGGTCTTCTACGATCTATTGCGTCATATCTGGGCGGCGGGGCAAACGCGCGTCGCCCTGGCCGTGGCCGCGCTACTGGCCGCGGTGACGCTACAGATGAACTATGTCGACTATTTCGTCGACTTCCGGCGTATGCAGATCTACATGGCTGTTACCGACATCGGCACCATCATCCACGACAACCGCGAAACCCACAACGTCTACCTGATGGGATCGCCCAATCTCTTCGTGGAATACGGCACGATCCGCTTTCTGGCCGACGGCGCCCGCAGTTTTAATCTCTTCACCCCCAACGATCTCCCGCCTCTGCTCGAAACCAGCCGCGCTGAAGACAAAGATGCGCTCGTCATCGCCCTGCCCTTCCGCTACAATGATCTGATACTGCTCCAACAGCAATACCCCGGCGGCGAAGTGGAACAGCACTTCGACAACATGGAGCGGTTGACATTTTACACGTATGAGATATCGGAATGAGAAGTGGTGCGTGGTGTACTCATTCCCCCAAAGGAGAAAACTAGATGGTCAACCTATCTGTTTGTATCGAAATGTTCTGGCCGCAGTTGCCGTTTGAGGAGCGCATTCGGCGCACGGCGCAGTTGGGGTTTACCGCGTACGAGTTCTGGGGATGGAAGAACAAGGATCTCGACGCACTGCGCGCCGCCCAGGAGCAGACCGGCATCGCGCTGGCGGCAGTGGCGTTGGAGCCAGGTTTCTCGGTGGTACACCCCGACAACGAGAAGGAGATCGTGCAGGGCATGATCGACACGGTCAACACGATCCAGCCATTCAACTGCACGATGGTGATCGTCACCACGGGCGATGTTGTAGCGGGCGAAAGCTACGAGATCACGCGGCGACGTGTGGTGCGCAAGCTGCGCAAAATGGCGGCGGTGGCGGCGGACAAAGGCTGCCGGATCTGCCTGGAACCGCTCAATCCATTCGTCGATCACAAAGGCTACTGGCTCACGACGATGGCGCAGGCCGCGGACATTGTGGAAGAGGTCGATTCGCCGGCATTGACGATCCTGTATGACATGTACCACCAGCAGATCACCGAGGGCAACCTCATTGCCAACCTGCACCGTTTTGCTCACCAAATTGGTCATATCCACACGGCGGGGGTGCCAGGGCGGCACGAACTACTCGGCGGCGAAAACGACTACAGCGCCCTCTTCCGCGCCATCGATTCCATCGGCTACAAAGGCTACGTCGGCCTCGAATTCCGCCCCACCATCGGCGAAGAGGCAGCGCTGAAGCAGGCGCGAGAGATGGTGATTGGTGAGTGGTGAGTGGTGAGTGGGGGAGTGACGCCAGGTATTCGTCCGTCGAATGAGTAATGAGTAGACCACTGTTAGCCTACTCATTACTCATCACTTCTTCTCTGCTTATTTCAATCGGGGGGTACATCACCTACAGGGGAATGACGTCCTTTGCCTGGAGTCCCTTGGGGCCTTCTTCGACGGTCAATTCTACGCGCTGCCCCTCTGTCAGGCTTGCATAACCGTCCATCTTAATCGCCGAGTAGTGAACGAAGACATCGTCACCGTTCGGCTGTGCAATGAAACCATACCCCTTCGTGGCGTTGAACCACTTGACCGTACCCTCGACGCGTTCTGCCATGATACAACTCCTTCGTGGTGCAAAAATGGGTAAAAACCAGGCACAACCGCCATTCTCACAAGGTTAAAAGCCGCCGGATCGAGATTGCCTGACGCCTTGTCCTCTAAGGGAATTAGCCCGTTCTGCCTAACGGGGCTAAGTATATACTTGGTTTTTTCAGGCGTCAACTTAATGCAACTTAGTTTTTTAGGCATCGCACAGGTGCATCACAATTTCGGTTCTGGAGCATATCTTCCCGAAGGCGGCGCGTTGAACGAAATACAATACACGCAAGCCCCCGCGAAAAAGCATTTGTGGACACGGATCTTTGGGAGATTTCAGAATTTTATTGATCCACGAAGGCACACGAAGCACCACGAAGAGGAGAAAAGAGGGACACGGATTTCAGGATTAGCAGGACAACAGAGCAGAAAAGCTTTCTGCTTGCTCTTTTCTGACTTCGTGTATCTTCGAAGAGGAGAAAAGAGGGACACGTGGTCATATTTTCTCTGGTTTCTCCTTGGCAACACGGATCCCCGTTTTTTGTGTCCATCCGTGCGTGCAACCGGTACACCCAAATCTGCTGACAAAGGACTCCCCATGCCCCGCTCCTACAAACCACGCCGCTTGTACCAACTAGCCTTGTTTCTGGCGCTGGGTAGCCTAGCGTTGCTGGCTTCCGGCTGCACCGCGCTAGGACCCATCGCCGCCGGCAGCGTCAGGGTTCCTCTGCTGCACCAGCAGCCATGGCGCCACAGCAACACCGACGCATCCACCGCTGTCGCTAGAAGATGCCAGCCGGAATCGCATTCTCGCTGTCGGCGAAGACGGCAACATCTTCACAGTGGATCCTGATGGCGGCAGGCGCTTCAACATCACCGACGACGCCGGGCCGGGTCAGTCGTACAACCAGCCCACGTGGTCGAGCGACGGCAGCCACATCGCCTTCACGCAGGTGGACGGGCGCCGCAACAGTCAACTGGTCACCGTGGCAGCGGACGGCGCCAATCGCCGCGCTGTGGACGTACCCTATGCCCCGTTCTTCTACCTCTGGGACGCGGACAGCGATCAGCTTGCCTACTTGAGCAACTGGATCGATGCACAGCAGGCAACCATCGCCCTGCGTGTCGCCGACTTTGCGGACGGTGACGCCGAAGTCAGCACGGTGTCGCTGGGCCAGCCGCTCTACTTCTCGTGGTCGCCCGACGGGGACCGGCTGCTCCTCCACATCGCCAACCGCGAAACCGCGTTGACCGACCTCAGCAGCGGACGCACGGTGTTGGCCCAACAATCGGCCAACTTCGCCACGCCGCAATGGCTGGCAGACGGGCGGCTGCTCTACGCCGTCACCGAGAGTGGACGGCAGCAGATCGTCCTCGCCGACGAGGCAGGTCAGTTCAGCCAGCGCATTGCCTACAATGGCATCGCCAGCTTCGTCCTCAGCCCTGATGGCAGACAGTTGGCCTTTGTCGACACGCCACAGCCAATCGGCACCAACGCCTTTGGTCCGCTCTATCTGCTTGATTTAGAGGATCAGATTTACCGGCAACTGAGCGAAGATCCCGTGGTCTACTTCGCCTGGAACCCTGAGGGCAGCGCGCTGCATTACTTCGCTGTTGAACCGGTCCGCGGACAGATCTGGTTGCGCTCCTGGTCTGGACGGAGGACGGCGTTACCCGCCCGGCTTGATTCCGCCCCAGCAGCGTATTCTTCGAGCAATACCTGCGCTTCGCCGACCAGTATGTGCAGAGTCATAGCTACTGGGCGCCCGACGGCAGCGCTGTTCTCTTCAGCGGCACAGGCGAAGACCGCCGCAACGGCATCTGGGTTCAGAATGTAGAGATGGGAGCGAACCGGTGTTGATTGCGGAGGGGGTTTATGGGACGTGGTCGCCGAGGTGAAGAAAGAAATGAATGAAGAATGTAACTGTTCAGCGTACGGCTAGTGACGCCGGTTGAGCCTGTCGAAACCCAGCGGGTTAACTCGTTCCTGGGTTTCGACAGGCTCAACCGGCGCTAGTCTTGCTCGGAGACTGAACAGTTACTGAACTCTCCACCCATTTTCATTCCCGCCACCGGTGGGAAAACCATCACCCGATTGTTGTTCGCATCTGCCACCAACACCTCACCTGTGTTCGGGTCCACGGTGAGGCCGTTGGGCTTGGCGAAGCGGTTGAGTTCGGCGCCGTATTGACCGAAGCCGGCGCTGAGCTGACCTGAGGAATTGTAGACGAAGATCTGGGCATACTGCGGATCGCTGGCGTAGACGGCGCCATTCGGCCCCACGGCTACGAATGCCTTGTCCCAGATGTCCTGGCTCTGCCACGAGGGGACGGGCCACTCGGCCTGCGGCGACAGGTCGGGCGAAAGCACCTGGATGCGTTGGTTCCAGATGTCGGCCACGTAGATATTGCCGTTGGTGGGATTCACAGCCACGGATACCGGTTCCTCGAAGCGGCCCAGCACCACGCCACCGCCACCAATCTCACTGACGTAGTCGCCGTTGGGCGTGAAGCGCAGAATGCGTTTGTTGCCTGTGTCGGCCACCAGCAGATCACCGTTTTGGGCCACCGCCACACCACGTGGGCCGAAGAGCCAGAACGGGTTGAGATCGTTGTCGTTGATGATGTTGAAGACACCCCACTTGCGCAGGAAATTTCCCTCGCTGTCGAAGACCTGAATACGCCCGTTCCACGTGTCGGCCACGAAGATTGTACCGTCCGCCGGAGACAGCGATGCCCCACGGCTCGCGGAATTGACCGTCGCCCGTCACCAGCGGCCCCGCGCCGTCGGGGTCAACGCAGCCGGGCTGGCCCGCGTCGTTGAGCAGACAGCTACTGCCGAACGCCTGCACGAAGTTTGCCGCCGGATCCAGCACCACCACACGGTTGTTGCCAGTGTCGAGCAGATAGCGATTGCCTGCACTATCCACGGCCACGTCGCGCGGTTGATTCACGGGGACACCGTCGTAGATGCCGCCGTAGACGGTAGTGGCTGACACGTCGACCTCGGGATAGTCGAACGCCGCTGCCGCGCCTGCGTACCGCTGGGGATCACGTTGAGATCCCACACCGTCTGTGCAAGGTCTTTGCGGATGTAGAGGCGGAATTCGTGGCGGTGTGGCCAGACCAGCACATCCTGATCGGGGTGGTTGCGGTAGAACCAGATCTGCCACAGTCGCTCGCCGCCGCACAGGATCGGTCAACGCGCCCCACACCTGCTCCAGGGTCAGCCCCTTGTAGCTTTCCTCGGGCCACCAGATCATGCGGTAGTTTCGATAGACGTAGTCGCGCGCCAGGTACGGGTCGACTTTGGCGTAGTCGTCGCTACCGGCGATCACAATCGGCGCGCTCATCGTGTCTTGGTTGGGCGTGGTGCCAAAGAAGACACTGTTGGGGTAGAACTTCATGTACCAGCTCATGGGCCAGGCCGCGTCGTTGCTGTAGGCAACGCGGATCTCGCGATCCCCGACGGTGCGTTGGCTGATTTCGTCGATTTCGGCCAGCGCCCGTTTGATGTCGGGTCCACCGTGCGCGTAGATCAGATACTCGGTGGCCATGTCGTAGTTGACGTAGGCGAGCCGGTAGCTGGCGCACCGTCAGCAGGAAGAGCACCGCCGTCACCCCAAGGCCCATCATGCGCAGCGCCGTGGACCAGCCACTACGCCCGATCCACGTCCACGCCAGGTAGAGCAGACCGCCCGCCATCACCAGCGCAAGGAAGAAGCGGATCGTCCGCCTACTGCGGCCAGTCGCGCCCGCCGAAGGGATCAGCGCTGATCGGCGTCGCCACAGCAAGATCAGCGCGGGGACCAGCCCGATCAGCCAGTAGCTCTGATCCGTGCGCGCCTTGCGCCAGTCGATGCGGCTGATCAACTGCCCCAGCCACCAGCCGCCCAGCAGCGCCATCGGCTGCGCCATGTGGGTGAGCAGCCAGGGCATCTTCTCACCGGCGTAGGAGTACGCTCCCCACGCGCCAATGATCCACCACAGCAAGAACACAAGCAGAATCCGCCGCACCATCGCCGGCGCAATGAAATCGGGCCGCGTCTCAGCATTCACCACAGACGCCGGCAGATCGTGATCCGGTGCAACCCGCCAATCCTTGCGGAGCAAGCCGCTGATCAACGCTACCGTACCCCCCGCCGAAAGGATCAGCGGCAGAAACTCGTAGAGGACGGCCACGATGCCATAGTAGTACCAGGGCTGGCTCCCGCGCTGCACTTCCTGTTGCGCCAGCCAGTAGCCCAGGCTGCCCACGATCCCGGTCGCCAGGCCATTGACAGGATTGGTGAAGAAGGTGGTGAAGAAGATGATGGCAATCGCCCAGAACGTGAGCATCAGCCCGCCCCAGGCGGCAAAGGTCAGCCGCGGGCGCTCGTCACCAGCGCGGGCGATGCCGTACCAGTAGTAGGCGATCCCCGTGGCCAGTGCCGTCGCCAGCACCACCATCACCGTGAATTCCAACAGCATCGGCGCGCTGGCGGTGAAGCTCGACCAGTTCACCGTCTCCCAGCCGAGGAAGTGTTCGCCGACGAGGTACCCAAATGGCGAGGTGAAGGGCAGCACCAGCGTCAACATCAGCACGGCCAGGTCGGCGAAGACACTGCGGTTCAGCCCTTCCCCGTTGCGCCACCAGCGCCACAACGCCACCGCGCCGGTGAACGCGCCAAAGAGCGCGCCGCTCATGAACTGGTTCTCTTTGCTGACAAAGCCAAAGACCATCCCCAGCACCATCACGTAGAGCCAGCGTACCTGTCGATCTTCCAAATAGCGGAACATGCCGTAGATCCACACCATGGCCGACAGCGCGATGTAGATGTCGTTGCGGATGTAGCGGCTGTGGAAGAGGATGCTGGGGCTGATCACAAAAAGGACGCCCACCAGGAGCGCGCCTGTTTTGCCCAGCCAGCGGCGGAAGGCCCACGCCATCGCCACCATGCCCAGCCCCGACAGCGCCGGGATGATGCGCGTGGTTGCGTCCGTCACGCCGAAGATGGCGTAGATCAACGCGTTGGCGTGGAAGAGGAACGGCCCGTGCATCATCGGGTTGTGGATGTAGTTGCCTGTTTTGTATAACTCGAACGAGTAGACGGCGTGCAGGCTTTCGTCGTGGGTCATGGCGCGTGCGCCCAGATCATAGAAGCGCGTCACCACGGTGATCAACATCAATGCCACCCACGCAACCGTCTCCCAATTCACACGCACCAGCGCGCCCACCGATTTGTCCAGCCAGCTCTGCTCGGCAGTTGCCGGCGCCAGATCTTCACGGATCATACGTCAGTCCTCTTGTACCCATAGAACCACCGACGAGGACGCCGGCAGTTGCCTCAATTCACGGAATAAAGCCCAGCGCAGACGGTTTCGCCACGTGTCGAAGCCCGTGGGCAGCCAGTCCTGCACAAGCGGATAGTCGCTCCCCACAGCCGCGGACGGCAACGCCAACTGCACATTGGGCGCAGAGATCACCAGCACGTTTCGCCCATAGAGCGCCGGATCGATAGCGTCCACAAAACGCAGATCGCGCACGAAGCGCAGATACCAGCCCAACACCGGCTGCAAAGGCGATTCTACCTGCGCCACGTAGACGTCGATCTCGCCGGGATCACCCACGCGGATCGCGCCCAACTGGGCCACATCGTCGGCCAGCATACGCACATTCTGCTGCGTCGACGTCTCGAACAGCCGGTTGCCCCGCAACAGATCGCCGCGCAGCGACAGATCCCAGGCGCTGCTCAGCGACGCCAGCAACAGCGTTGCCGCCACCAGCAGGCCGGTCACCTGCGCCGTGGTCTGCCACCCCGACCACCACACGAAAAACGCAACCAACAGCGGCACGATCAGGTAGAAGAGCAACATGCGCGCGTCCACGATCTGTGCGCTCAGGTAGCCGGCGCTGAGGAAATACGATGTCACAAGCAAAACACCCAACGCCACCGCGATCAGTGAGCCATCTTGCCAATCTGTCTCGGTCAGGCAGAAGCGCAACAGGCGCGCCGTCCCCCGCCGCCGCCACCAGCAATGGCAGCCCCAGGATCAGCAGTGTCATCGGGCTACGGCCAGGCAGGGCCAACAACACCACGCCGTAGACCGCCCACACACCCAGGCCAATCGTCAAGGAACGATCCGCCGCGCCTGCGCGCATGCCCCGCAGCAAGAGGACCAGACCGATCACCCCCGCGGCGAAGACAAACGGCTGGTCGACGATCAGCCGGGTCACCGGCCACAGCAGCGGATAGCCGAGATCCCCGCCAACAAAGGACAACGCCGCCGACACGCTGCTGCTGAGCACGCCCCAGCCGTCCCAGTAGGCCAACCAGCCCGTAGCCACGATCACGACGGTCGCAGCGAAGAGGCCGAGCAGCCATCTGCGTTCACGATTGTCGGCAGGCAGCGCAGGGCGCGTGAGCACCGCGGTCAATGCCAGGGGTGGCAACAGCAGCCAAGCCAATGGTCCACTCAACACGAATAGCGCCGTGGCCACGGCCAACAACCGCCACTGCATCGCGGACAGCCGATCCCAGTTGAGCAGCGCCGCCCACAACAGCAGCGCCCCCGCCGTCGACAAGATCGCGCCATCGCCCAAGCGGCTGAACGCCAACAGCCACGGATCGACCGCGATCAGCCCGGCCAGGATCAGCGCGCCCCCGCGCCCCAGTTGACGTCGCAACGCCCAGGGGACCAGCACCAGCGCCGCCCCCACCAGCGCGGGGAAGAGGCGCACCCAGGCGTCGTTGCCGCCGTCGGTCATCCAGAAGATGAAGCGTTGCACCGTGTACAGCAGCGGGCTTTGGGCCGCGGCCGTCGTTGCGCCTGTCAACGCCAGGTTCATGGCGTCGCGCCAGGCTGAGAGCGCTTGCGCCGTCTCCAGTGGCAGCAGCGGCATCCCGGCGCCCAGCCCCAGCACACGCGCCAACAGCGCCGCCGTCGCCAGCAACGCATACATCGCCCGTTCCACCGTAAACCCGGCAGGCGCCGCGGCAATCGTATCGACTTCTTTCAAGTTCACAGACTCACTCACAGCGGCTCCTTCGTAATGCGTAAATCGTAATGCATGATTCGTAGAAAAATTGGTCGCCAATAGGGAGCCAACCTTATTGACCAATTACGCATGACGAATTACGCATTACGCCATCTACCCTCTCCGCCCAAAAATCCGCACACCCCCCTGCTCAAACAACAGATCCATCACTTCGAGCAGGCGGGCGTCGTCGAGGGGGGAGAGATTGTAGAGTTCGCGTTCCACGGGGCCGACCACAACGTAGTCGATGCCCCAGGTGTCCAAGGTCTGGCGGATGGCGAGGGGCGCGCCACTGCGGTAGATCGTCTCGATGGCTTCGGGGCGACCTGCCGCCATTTCGCCGTAGGCTTCGCCGCGCCACTGCGATTCGTGACCGTCCCAGCCGAGCAGGGTGGCGCGACCGGTGGCGCTGTTGATCCGGTTGTCCGACGCCCAGTAGCTGCGTCCTTTGCCCTGGAGGACGATGTCTTCGGGGTCGGTGTTGAGCCGGATCCACTCGATGGCGGCCTGTTCATCGGCCCCGACGTAGGCGATGCCGTTCAGCGTGGGCGTGGGCGAACCAAAGCCGCGAATCTTGGCGTACGCGCCCGCAACAGGATAGATCAGGCCCGCCAGGATCAGCAAAAGCGCCGCGCCGCCTAGCACAGCAGAGATCACCTGTCGCCGCGCCTGTAATGCCGTCACAATGGCATAGCTGCCAGCCACCGCCAACAGCAGCCAGCCCTGGTAGTAGAACTTGAAAACTGTGTTCATGCGTGTGCCGAAATTGTCGCGCAAAAAGACGAACTCCGGCCCAAACGCCAAAAGTAGACCAATCGCAGCCATGCTCAGTGCGAAGGTGGTGCGCACATCCGCAGCGCGGACAGGTTCCTGCCAGCGTCGCCACAGGATCGCCAACAGCAGCGCGGCCAACGTCCCCGCTGCGAGGAAAGCCCACGGTCGCGCCGTCCAGCGCGCCAACACGGCGTCGGTATAGGTTGCGAACGCCGGGGGAAGCTGCATCCGTTGCAGTGCAGACATGCCGGCGTCGCTGCCCTGGGCCAGAGCAAACGTGCCGGCCAGGAAGATCAGCGGCAGCCCCAGCACCAAAACGAGGCTGACGACGATCTCGCGTGGCCGCGGCGACAGCTCAGCCCAGGCCAACATCATCAACGCGCCCACGGCCAACAGGAACTGTCCCCAGAAGAGCAAAAATTGGGGTAGCCGCGTGGGGTTGAAGAAGTTGGGGACGATGCCGCCGGCCTGGCTCTGCGCGGTGAGGAAGTAGGGGGAGTAGATCGCCACCGTCCCTGCGACGACGAGCACAGCCAGCAGCGCCGCGCCCACAGCGCCTGCGCCGTCCGCGCTGCGGCGTGAGCACGAAGAGCGCCGCCGCCGTCAACAGCACCCAGTACGGCGGGAAGTCCCAGGTGTTCAGCGCCACCAACGCGCCTGCGGCCAGGATGATCAGTAGCAACCCCAGTCCGCGCGGGGACGGCATCGAGCAGGTTCGTCCACGCCGTGCGCAGTTGGATAAGCAGGCCGGTATCTTCGGGGGCGCTGTCGGGCGCATCAGCAGCGTCCGCGCGCCAGAGGAAGAGGTTGAGCGCCATACCCACCACCAGCAGCACAAACGGCATGGCGAGGACGTGCGGATGGTTGTCACCGAGGACGTAGCTGAAATTGGGGAACTCGGCGATGACTTCGATGTGATTCCCGAAAAGATCGCTGTCGCTGATCACGCGCGAACTGCGCCACCACCAGCTCCAGCCAGCGTCGATGAACCATTGGTTGGTCACCTGGGCGTTTTCGGGGAAGTTGCGCACATTTGCCCAACGCGCAAGCCCGTCCACGTTGACGCCCTGGGCGTAGAGCCATTCCACGAGGACGTGCAGATTGCCGGTCAATCCTACGGCAATCGCCGTCAGCAGGCCGCCGAACGTCGCCGAGAGCCGCGCTGCTGCCTTCCCCGCCGCCAGGTTGTAACCCACGCCGAAGCTGCCCACCATAAGCAGGCCGAACCAGCACGCCTGCCCCACATTGTAGGCCACTTCCGGCGCCTGCCCGGCCAGCCGCGCCACTGTCAACAGTAGCCAGTAGCCGAGATAGTAGTAGCTGATGGCATAGTCGGCCAGCCACGGATCACGAGGCGGAAAGGTGGGGCTGGTCCAAATGCCCGACATGAACATGAGATCCATGGGCTGTTCGGTGTGGTTGATGGCCGGATCATGGGCGCGTACCCACGTCCACGCCGCAAAGGAGAGCAGGAAGATCGCCTCCACCGTCACCACGGCCCGCCAACCCGGCAGGTGACTGCGCCACGTAGACCGCAACGGCCACGCCGCGGCCACGCTCGCGCCTGCCACCACGAACAGCGCCAACCACGCGCCGCCACTTTCATTGCGCAGCACGCCGTAACTCGTCCCCAGCCAGAGGACCACCCCCACCAGCAGCACGCCCAACGCCTTGGCGAAGCTATACCCCCGATCCGCCAACGCCGGGAACACGCGCAACGCCAACGGCAGCGCCGCCAGCGAAATCAACTGAATTGTGAGATACCAGAGAACGAACGGAACGAGAATGGATTGCATAGGTTTCACTGAAATGGGCGTGATGCGTGATGCGTGATGCGTGAACGATTGTCACCTGCAAACTTGCAGACCTGCCACTTGCATACTTGCAGACCTGCAACTCACCAATCCAGCGACAACCTACGCTACCCACGAATCACGAATCACGCATCACTCTATTCTTGATCCTCGGCATCCCCACCGTCCGCCGCGCGAAGACCATGTGGACCACGGCTTGGTGGTCTTCGTGCAGGCCGGCGGGGAGGTTGTCGGCGGCAAAGTACTGGGCGTCGAGGATTTCCAGGCCGTCGAGGGCAAGGGCGCCGCCGGTGACACGTCCCCACAGGATGAATTCCAGCGTGAGGAGCGAGTTTTCCTGCATCACAAGCCCTTCCACCACGGCGTCGAGGCCGGTCTCTTCTTTGACCTCGCGGAGCCACGCCTGATCCACTGATTCCCTGCGGTTGAGCCACCCGCCGGGAAGCCCCAGGGTTCTCGGGGTGGAAACGATGTCTGAGCAGTAGCACTTCGTCGCGCTCGTTGAGTAGGATGCCGCTGACGCCCACCACCACCTTTGGGTTGAGCGCCCACTGAATGTACCAACGCACGCCCTCGGGGATCGTGCGCCACACGCGGCCCAAGATGCGGTGTGCCAGATCCACTCAGGCCCCCGGATTGGGATAGTAGACTTCGTCGGCGGCGCGCAGCAAGCGCCCGGTAACGGCGTAGAGTATGGACCGATCATTGGCGTAGATCTGTGTGATCAACCCCTGTTCGGCCATGCGCGCCAGTTTGTCCACTGCGCCGGGATGCAGATGACGCTCCAACTGGCCCACGTAGATCAGATCGATGTTCAATTCGTCGATCAACTGCTGGGTGCGTCCGATGTCGGGCGTGGACCAGAACTCGCTGAACAACCCACTGCGCGGCCCCACGATCTGGCCGTAGCGCTGTTCGCCGGCGTGCTTGCCGCTGAGACCACTCAAGCCCGTCATGCTGGCGATGCGGCTGCCGCCGGCGCGGTAGTAGTCCATCTCGCTGGATTCGGCGATGACTAGATTGCCGCGCACATTGTCGAGGATCCACTGGATTGCCTGCCAATCGTAGCCAAACTCGATGGGGTTGTTGCCGTCGGGCCAGAAGTAGACGCCCTGCCGCATGAATGCCAACCCATCCAGTGTTCCCAATTCGGGCCGCCAGCCGGGGAAGCGCTGATCCGAGCGCGCCGGCGTCCCCACGATGGGGTAGGCCAGCGAAGCGAGGACGAGCAACACAACGCCGGTGAGCCAGGCAAAGCGCCAGGCGGGGGAGAACGTAGTGCGTTGTGCGTGATGCGTGTACAGTGGTGCTGCGCCCATGTCGCCGTTCAGCGGGACTGTACTCGGCGCGTCGTCCGTCGTCCGCCGTCCGTCGTCGTCCACCCGCAGCACGCGGGCGATCCCTACCGCCGCGGCCACACCCCACAACACCCAAACCTGGATAAAAAACTTGAAGAGCGTGTTCATGCGGTACCAGTCACCGCCTTGCAGGAAGTCACGCAGATAGACGATCTGTGTGCCGGCCAGCAGCGCAAAACCGGTGACAGCAAGCAGCGCCACGAAGAGCGAACCGGCGTCTGCCACCTGTCCGCGCCGCCAGACGAGCAGGAACGACATGCCCAGGAAGGGCAGGCAGAGCGCGAGGACGGTCCACTCTCTCCAGGCGGCGAAGAGGGCGACAGCCACCAGCACAGGCACCATCCATTGCCCCAGCAGGTAGAGCACCGACGGTCGCCGCACCAGCTTCCCGTGCAGGGCGAAGAGCCGCGGCAGACGGTCGATATTGCGCCACGTCGCCGTGATCCAGCGTTCGAGGCCGGTGGGTTTGGCGTCACCGCGACGAGCGGGGCGGGTGACGGCGTAAACGATCCAGCCGATGACGACGAAGGCGAAGAAGCCCCAGATCAGCAGCCATTGCCCCAGATCGTCGGGGGAGTGCACCATGCCCACACCGCTGGCGCCCACGTTTTCGTAGTTGCTGAAGAAGGGCCAGAACAGCAGTACGCGCCTGCGATGTAGGCAAGCGCAAAGCCCACAAGCAGCGGCAGATCGATACGTCCGCGGCCACGGAAGTTCGCCACAGCCAGCGCCAACACGCCAAGACCGAAATACGTTGGCAATTCCCACAAGTTAATGGCGGCCAGCGTGCCGAGCAACAGACTGAACGCGCCCAACAGCAGCAGATCGTAGCGCCAGTGCGACCGCCAGTCGGAGCCGTAGCGGCGCAGCACGGTCAGCACCAGGGCCAGGAAGAGCACCGAGAAGGGGATGCCGATCATGTGCGGGTGCAGGTCGGCAAAGGTGAAACTCCAATACGGGAACTCGTTGATCGTGGCGGGCAGCACGCGACTGGGCGCCCAAAAATCGTAACCGGCCAGTTTGGCGTCGGTGGTGAGGACGATCCACAGCCCGTTGACGGCGTGAACCAGCCCCTCCACGCCGGGGATGGCGCTTTCGAAGGCAATGGTGCTCAGGTTGCCCAGCCGCCGCACAATCTGGGCGAAGGCGTCGAGATTGCCCAAAATTGCCACGAAGAGCGGCGCCAGCAGCGCCGCGCCGATGCCACGCTGCCAGGGGATGGCGGTGGCCGTCGTCCCGGCGCTGCCCCCGTCTCCGGTGAGTGTTGACGGTTCGATGCGATGACGGATCACCGGCGATCCTTGCTGCGTGCCGGTCATGCGGATGTCGAGCACGTCCACGGTGGTGGGATCCTCGCCAGGCAATGCCGCTGCAACGCGCTGGATGGTTGTCTGTGGCCCATTGGCCTGTGAAACGCGGCCCCAGGAGCGATAGTCGGAAAAATCCCAGCCATCGGCCGGCGCGTCCGGTGAACCATCCAGTTCTGGAGAGCGCGAAGACAACAGCGTGTCGCCATTTGTTCCTGTGCGGGGTACGAGGGGGCGGCACACGGGCCGCCTTCTCAACACCGGGATGACGGCGGAGTAGGCCACGGCGAAGGCGTTGACCACTGTCAACGCAAAGAGCGTGGGGATTGCCAGATTGAAGGCGATCTCGGCGTAGATGCCCGTCAACTTGATGACGTAGGCGACCAGGTAGATGCCAAAGTAGTAGTAGTTGATGAATCCACCGGCGAAGTGCGGGTCCACAGGCGGGAAGGTGGGGCTGCGCAGGATGCCGTTGAGGAAGGCAAACTCCATGAACTTTTCGCCGCCGTACCAGGGCTGCCACAGATCGGGGTTGTACATGCGGATGACGACGAAAAAGAGGTACGCCACGGCGAAGATCGCCTCACCCACCAACAGGATCGGCCCTGATCTGCGCAGGAATGCGATCATCTCGCGCCAGTTCCACACCAACGCCACCAGCCCAAGGACGCCCACCAGCGCCGCCGCCAGCCAGGCGTTGGTCACCGTGTTGTGCGCCACGCCCAGCCCGGCCAACACCCACAGAATCCACCCGGCCAGCAGCCAGCCCAGCGCGCGGCTGAGCATGTAGCCGCGATCACGCAGCGGGCGGAAGAGGACGAAGGCAATCGGCCACGCCAGCCAACCGAGGACAGCCACCACCAACCACCACCAGCCAATCGCCAGCAGTGTGTTCTGGCTGGCCTGATTGTTCCAGCGATAGTCGTCGACTACCGGCAGTTGGTCGAGCGGTATATCCAGATCCAGGCTGGTGAGATCGTCGGGCGGTTCCACCGGCGCGGGCTGACGCTCTTCGCCGCGCAACAGCGCAATGACGCCGTTGAGCAGCCCCGAACGCTGGCTGCTGGGGTTGCTGCCCAGCCCCAGCGCGGTGAGCAGCGGATCGATGGGCGAGTCTTCACCGCGGTAGTACGGGACAGCGCCTTCCCACGCGCCGCCCAGCAGCGACGCGAATTCGGCGTCGCTCAGGTCACGCACCTTGCGGAAGATCGTCACCTGCGGGTGATCGTAGAGGCTCCAGCTTTCGTCCGCGGCCTGATCGGGGAACTCGATGCCGAACAACCTGGGCGGCGTCGACGCGGCGTAGGCGATCTCAAAGCCCAGTTCCCCGCTAAACATCAGATCGTAGTAACGCGTGGTCATGGGGTAGCGTTCGGGCAGTTCGTCCACGCTGTCGTAGATACGCTTCGACGAATAGGCCACGTAGTCGGCTTCGCGCAGCTTTTGGCGCAGGATTTCGTACTTCTGCGCAGTGTCCTCTTCGTACGGACCCCAGTCGATGCGGCGGATCTGGCTGTTGATGGCGTTCACCTGCGGCTCGTCGGGGACGCCCCACGGCATACAGTCGTCCCATTGCTCGCAAAGCACGGTTGATCCGGCAGGCACGTTCTCGGCCATCCAGCGCGCAGCCAGCGCCCAAGGATGTGGCGTACCGTAGACGCCGTTAACGTAGGCGGCAGACCAGAAGAGGCCGCCGGCGACGCCGATGGTGGCGAGGAGGAGGGCAAGGGAGCGGGTTGCCAATTGCAGATTGCGAATTGCGGATTGCGAATTGCGGGTTGCGCCGTCCACCGCGGGCGATGTCGCCCACCCGTCTGCCGTCCGTCGTCGGTCGTCGGCCCACTGCCATAGCCACCAACACAGCCCCGCTGCAAAAAGTAGGGCGAAGGGCAGCACAGGACTCATGTAGCGGTTGAATTTGGCCAGAAACGCGCCGGTGAGGCCGAAGTAGGGGACCAACCATGCCCAGGCCAGGATTTCACCGGGGAGGGCCTTCATGGCCAGCATCCGCGAAAGCGACCAGAAGGTTCCCAGCGCGGCGACGATGCCCAACGGCCACCACAGCCCCCACTCGATCTGCTGTTGGATGAAGTAGAGATATGGCGTGGTGTTGCGGTATTGGCGAGTGAAGGGGAAGTCGGCCACGCCGCGCACCATGGCGCCCTGCTCCACCAGCGTAAAGCGGATGAAGTTCTCCCAATCGAGGATGGCATACGGGCTGGTGACGGCAAAGGTGACGGCGGCGACAACCAGCGCCAGCGGCGCGGCCAGCAGCACGCGCAAGGCGCTGCGTCCATGACCGCTGTTGCGCTCTTCCCAGAGGACGATGGCTGCCGCCACCACTGGCACCGCCAGGATCGGCAGCGCGCTGAACTTCGACGAGATCGCCAGGCCCGCCCCGATCCCCGTGAGGACGGCGGCACGCCAGGATCGTTCTTGCACCATCCACACGCCGCCCAACACCGCAAAAACAGTAAAGGTGGTGCTGGCCGGGTCCATCGCAAAGAAATGGCTCAGTTGGATCGCCTGCGCCGCAAACGCGTAGAAAGTCGCCGCCAGCAGGCCCGCGCCCGCCCCAAAAACACGTCGCCCCAGCAAGAACAGGAAGAAAATCGTGAGCGTGTCGAGCAGGGCAATGGTGAGCCGACCAGGGACGGCGACGCCGCCGCAGCCTTCGGTGGCGCGGTTCATCATGTCCACGATGCGAGTGGGGAAAGGGAGATTGTCGGCAATGGGGGCCAGGCGGTGCAACACTTCGCCGGTGAGCACGCCGAGATAGAGCGGGAAATGGCCGTAGGTGAAGCTGAATTCACGCTGCTCGATGGGGTTCCACAGCGGGTTGAGCGGGCTTTGCCGCGGATCGCGGAACTCGTCCCAGCTTTCGGGCCAGGCGAGCCAGCCGCCGGGCCAGCAGGTGGTGCTGCGTTCGTCGGGGTGCGGATTCATGCCCGCGTCCCAGCGGACGTTCCAGGTGCGCATGGTCAGCCCAGTTAGCAGCACCAGACCAAGCAGGGTATAGATCCAGATCGACGTGCGGGTGTTTGTCATAGAATGATCGTTTTTCAACGGCATCTCTCAAGTAAAGGCGTAATGCGTAATCCGTAACCCCAAAGTTCCCGCTCGTGCCAGGTGCGAAAGCCGAGCCGAGATTCTCGGCCTTCTGGGTTACGCATCACGCATTACGAATCATCTCTCCACCGGCCAATTCGGCAGCACCCAAGTGATCTGCCCAGCCGAAGGTGGCGGCCAAAGCAGGTAGACGTCCACCCAACGGCTCCAGAGGACCAGGTTGTCGTCGTCGTAGCCGAGATCGATGCGTTTGGCGCGGATGGCGGAGCCTGTATCCAGCGCGTCGCCAACGCCGTAGCCAGGTACGTACACCCGTGAACGCAACGGGATGATGGATGGGTCCACGGCGACGATGCCGAAACGCATCACTTCGCCGGTAAAGGTGCGCCCGTAGTACGACGCGGTGACGGGTACGCCCGCGGTGGATGCACTGTAGCTGGACGCACTCATGCGAATCCTGCGCCAGTAGGTAATCTCCTGCCCATCCGCCATTGTGGCCGTTCTCGGCTCAATGCGTTGGCCGTAGGCGATGCGGCGCAGCGCCGGCTCCTGGGCGATCCATTGATCTTCCAGGATGCGGTCGATCTCTTCGCCGTCTTCGTAGGTGACGCGGAAGCGACGGCGGGTGATGCCCTCTGCGCCCGGTGTGATCATCTGCTGCGTGTCGATGAGCAGATTGGGATCTCCTTCGAAGACAGTGTCGAAGGGGACGATGTCCTCTTCGATTTCGATGTCCTCGCGCACGCGCACGATGGAGATCTCGACATTGTCGTAGAGTTCGGCGGTGAGCGACGGCGTCACGCGATCCAAACCGGCCACGCCTATGCCCAACTCGGTGAGTGCGTCACCCACGTTCTGGCCGCGGGTGCGTGTCTTGAGCAGGCGTCCGTCCACTTGCAGGGTGACGGGCGTGCTACGCTCGATGAAGATACGCAATCCTGTACTCACCGGGCTACCCAGTGAAGGCTGCACCTTGTCGCCCAGGTAGAGGGTGATTTCGGCCTCGCGCAGCGCCTCGCCCACCGACTGCGCCGTGGTGCTGATCACAAAGGGAACGTTGCCATCGTCCACCGTAATGGGGATGGCGCGGTAGACACGCACACGCAGCGGATCGACGGCGATCTGTTCCCAGGCATGGCCGCGATCGTAGGTGGCCTTGGTCATGGTGCGTGCGCGTGGCGGCAGCGGATCGTCCAGGCCCACACGCACACCGTTGATCGTCACCTGATCGTAGTTGCTAACGCCGATGTCGGCATCATCCAGCAACCCACGCGGCGTATCGGCCCAACTGAACACACGCAGATCGAGGCCGTCGGCCACGATGCGGGCAGGCCAGGCGCGCTCAACGCGGACAGTCAAATCACGCTGGAGCGGTGTTGAAAGCGGCAACGAAACGCGATCCGCTTCGTGCAGATCCAGCCCCAGATCCGCCAGCAGTGGACCCAACGTGCGGCGGTGGGTGATCACCGTCTCGTTGACGCCGTCGACGTTCACGTCAACTGGCACCGCGGTGACGGTCCACAGCGTCCATGCCAACAGGCCGATGGCGACGTAGGCGGCGGCAGGCTGGAAACGTCCTAGCGCGCCCCAGTAGATGCGGATTTTTCCGAGCCGATCAAACGGTGCGGTTATCGAAGACATGCACGCTATTTTACCTGTAGATGCAGACAATGCCAAAAGGGACGCCAGAGGCAGGAGATAGAAAGCAGGTTTGCAGGTATGCAAGTTTGCAGGTCACCTCGCTTCCGTTCTGGACAGTGGCGGCGCCTGGTGATAGCATCGGTCCGATGAAGAAGCGTACGCAGTTCGCAACGGCGATGCCATCCCCAATCTATCGTATTCTGCTCTGGAGCGGCCTGTTGGTCGGCTTTGGCGTGCGCCTGTTTCGTCTTGGCGCGGAATCGCTGTGGTACGACGAGACGGTGAGCGTCTACCTGGCGCAGCAGTCGGTACCCGCGTTGATCGCGCACACAGCGCGCGACATCCATCCCCCGGGTTACTACCTCCTGCTCCACCTGTGGCAGGCGGTAACACAGCCTACGTTGCAGCACGGATTGGAATTCCTCTACGCCTGGCCCAGCCTTGCAGCGGGAATGGTGCTGTTGCCGTTGCTCTACGCGCTGGGGCGTCGTTGGTTCGGTGTGCGTGTGGCGTTGGCCGCGTTGTGGATCGGCGCGCTGCATCCGTTCTCGGTGTGGTATAGCCAGGAAGTTCGCATGTACACCGTGGGCGCGGCGCTGTGTCTCGTCTGCCTTTGGGCTGCGCACCGGTGGACCGAAGATGGGTCTACGCGGCAGTTGGTGGTGTACGCGGTGACGGGCGCGGCGGCGCTGTACACGCTGTACTACGCGGCGTTTGCGCTGCTTGCGATCAATTTGATCATTGTCGTGCTCATCTTCCAGGAATCTTCCGAGCTTTCTGGAAGATGGCGCGGACGCAGGCTGCTGCACTGGGTGACGGCCCAGGTGGGCGTGTTGGTGCTGTGGTCGCCGTGGTTGCCCAACGCCTGGCGCCAGGTGACCGATCCACCGGTGCCGCCGTGGCGTGGTGAATTGGATATACTTTCCGCGCTACGCGAAAGCCTGTCTGCGCTGCTGGTGGGGCAATCGCCGCCGTTTGACGCCTTTGTATTGGTGATCGCGCTTTTTGTGCTTTTTGGCTTCACCAGGAAAACGGTGGCATCTCGGCTTTGGGTCTACGCCTACGTGTTCGTGCCATTGGCCGTGATCCTAAGCCTGAGCGCGCTGGTGACACCGCTTTACCATGTGCGCTACTTCTTCGTCTACGCTGCGGCGGCGCCTCTGCTGCTGGCTGTGGCGCTGGATGTCCTGGCGCGGTGGCGCTACGTCTATGCGCTGGGGATCGGCGCACTGCTGGCGCTTTCGGCGTGGAGCCTGGTGGAATTCTGGGAGAATCCCCTCTCCCGCGCCGACGATCACCGCGCCGCGGTGCAGATTCTGACCACCGGCTGGCGTCCTGGCGATGCGATCCTGGTGAACGCGGGGTGGATCTACCCGTGTTGGCTGTCTACTGGCCGCAGGAGACAGGCGGGGCGTTGACCGCCGTCCCCACCCATCCAGGATCGGCGACGACTTCTTGGCTACACAAGAAAAACGAGACAGGACCGACACTGCTCACCACCGGCAGCGTAGACGGCGAACCGTCGTTGGGCTGGGGACTGGCCGAGAGCGACTTCTACGCCATGCCGTCGGCGCAGGCATTGACCGCGCTGGACAACGTCGCCGCGGACCATGCGCGCATCTGGCACTACAGGCTCTACGACACGGTGAGCGACCCCGCCGGCCTGCTGCGGGCCAAGTTGGATACGCTGGGCGCACTCACGGTGGACATGCCCTTCCCCGATCGCGATTTTGTGCGCTTGCAGCGCTACGATCTGCCCACCGCCGACACGCTCTTCTGCCCAGAGGACGGTGCAAGCGCGCTATGGAGACGCTGCGGCTGGCTGGCAGCGAGGCGCGCACTTCGGTGCAGGCAGGTCGCGTCCTCTACGCCACGCTGTGCTGGCAAGCGCTGGACAACGTGAGCACGTACCCGGCGGGTCTGCGTGCCAGTCTGCGCCTCTACGACGGCAACGATCAGATGATCGCGCAGATCGACGACGGCCCAGTCCAGGGGACAAACACATGGCAGCCAGGGCAACGTGGCCGCGTGGCGCTGGGGTTGCCTGTCCCCACATCCACGGCGCCAGGGCGCTATTTCCTCGATCTTATCGTCTACGATGGCGCGAACGGGGAGCCGTTGCGCCCAGATGAGAGCAGCGATCAACGTCTACGTTTGGCTGAGGTTGAGATAGTGATGAATGAAGAATGAAGATGGGGTGGCGCGACGATCTGCGCCCCATTCTGCATTCATCGCTATCCTTTTCATTTTCTTTCAGGAGAGATTTTCATGCGCATCGGTGCAATGAACGACCCGGAACGAAACGTCTTCGAAGAGATTCGTTGGTTTGGCGAAAATGGATTCGACTACATCGATCTGACCATCGAGGCGCCGGCGACGGCGACCGAGTCGACGCCGTGGCAGGAGGTGGCGCAGGCGATCCAAGATGCCGGGCTGGGTGTGGTGTGCCACACGGCGCCGTATTTGCCCATCGATAACCCGTCTCCGTTGGTGCGGCAGGCGGCGCTGGACGAGTTGCGCCGTTCGGTGGACGCGGCGCGGATCGTGGGCGCGTCGCTGTGTACGATGCACTTCATGGGTTGGCCGTCGTACCTGAGTGACACCGAAGGATATGAGTTTTACCGGCAGATGCTGGGGATCCTGGTGCGGCACGGCGAGGAGCGGGGCGTGGATATCGCAATGGAGAACGGCCTGAACAACAAGCACCAGCACAAGTATTTCCGCGAGATCTTCCAACGCGTCCCTGGCCTCAAGTTGCTCTACGACATCGGTCACGGCAATTTGGCCACGGCCAAAAGCATGTTGCGCGAGTACCTCTTCTCGCTCAACGACAGGCTGGCCCACATACACTTGAGCGACAACAACGGCATCGATGACTTGCACCTGCCCCTGGGCGCGCCCATCGGCGGCGGCCTCGACCTGGAACAGAACATTCAGACGCTACGCAGCTTCGGCTACGATGACACCATCACGCTAGAGGTCTTCGGCGACCGGCGCTTGCTGCTGCACAGCGTGGCGCGCTTGAAGGAGGTGTGGGGGGAGAGTGGTGGGTAGGGATTGGTGATTGGGGAGAGGATTGGGTATTCGATTGATGATGAGATGATGGGACGCGTCGAGTGCCATCATCCCATCATCGCCTCTCCGCATCCTCATATCCCCGTCTGGCGGAAGTAGCGGGCGAATTGGGCGGATTGCTCTGCGCCCATGAGATCGCGGGCGAGGACGCCGTACATTTTGGGCAAGAGGGCGTCTTGCAGGTTGGCGCGGTAGCCGGCCAGGGCGAAGTCGAGGTTGCTGCGCACGTGACCCCACTCCCCGCGCAAGGACCAGCCCAGCGCGGCGGCGATGAGCATGGTCGGTTCTGGATCGGCGTCGGGGCGGTTGAGGAGGCGCAAGGCAAGTTCCAGGCCGGTGCGCTCCTCGTCGCCGAGGAAATAGTGGGCCAGTATCCAGTCGATGGCCGAACGCACCCACACCTGCTCGATGTCCAACTTTGTCACCTGCTCCCACTCGATCTTCGAGCCGACGGCGTCGCCGGCGTAGTGGCCGCTGAGGCCGCGCCAGAAACGCTGCGATGCTTCCGATTCCTCGCGGTTGAGGGCGCGGGCGGCCAGTTCGTGTTGCCCAGCGAAGATGAGTGGACGGTAGAGCATGTGCCAATTTTCGGCGTAGGCGTCGCTTTCCTGAGCGGCCAGGCGGAAATGGGCGAAGGCTTCGTCCCAAGCCTGTGCCGACAGCGCCACCACACAACGCAGATACCAGATCAGACCGGCGTGCAGCGGCAAAGCGTCCTCGCTCTGACGTGTGGTGGCCTCAAAATCGTCGACCATGGCGGCGGCTTCGTCGAGGCGATTGGCGTCGATGTAGATATCGAAGAGTTGCCAGCGCGCGGGGATGCTCAACGGGTATTGGTTGAGGTGGGCGAAGAGCACGTCCAGCGCCGCTTCGCCTTGACCGTGCCAACTGAGCAGCTTGGCGCGGTTGAGCATCCATTCGGCCAGCGCGTCGTCGGCCAGGAGACCCTCGATGCGGGCCGACTCGACATCCTGAGCTTCGTGGAAACGTCCACGCTTGGCCAGATACGCCTGCATACCGAACAGGGCGTCTTCGAGGAAGAGCTGAAGCCGGCCACTGCCGGCGCGCCGGCGTTCAGGATCGAAGCCGGCCAGGCGGTCGATGAGGCGCCAGTACGCGGCCACAGCGCGGTCATCGTTGCGGCGGGCCATCTCCTGTGCTTCCAGGAGCGACGCTTCCCAGGAGCCTTTGATCGGGCGGTGTGGGCTGGATGAGTTCTGAGACATAAGTTATTTCCTGTTCGCCACCCGCTCGATCACCAACACCAACGCAAAGCCCGCCGCAGCCAGCGCCAGTGCAGTGACGATTTCCATGTTGAAGCTGCCGGCGGCGTTGGTGAATGCGGGCAAGATGTTGCGCTCGACGGTGGGGATCAGTTCGCCATGACGGTCGGTGATGGTGGCGAGCACTTCTTTCCACGGCCAGATTTTGCGCAGGCTGCCGATCATCAGGCCGATGAGGATGGCCACGGTGGCGTCGTGGTAGCGCTTGAACAGCCAGCCCAGGATCTGCGCAAAGCTGATCAGGCCGATCACCGCGCCGACGCCCACCAGGCCGATGGTGACGAAGTCGCGTTCGTTCACCGCGCCCAGCACGTACTGATACTTGCCCAGCAGCACAAGGATAAACGCACCGGAAATGCCGGGCAGGATCATGGCGCAGATGGCCAACGCGCCACTGAAAACAAGAAACCACCACGTTTCCGGCGTTTGCAGCGGCACCGCGCCGACGAGGATGTAGGCGCCCACCGCACCCAGGGCAGTTGCCAGCCACAGCGGTGGACCCCACTGTTTGACACGGCTGCTCACCGTCACCACAGAAGCGAGGACCAGGCCGAAGAAGAAGCTCCACAACATCACCGGCTGGTTGGTAAGCATCCACTCCAATCCACGCGCCAGGGTGACGATGGCCAGCAGGATGCCTGTGGCAACAGAAACCAGGAAACCGGCATTGACGGCGCCAGTGCGGCCGGGATGCGAAAGCGCAGCAGCGCCCGCCAAAACGGCGGTTGTGCCACGGCGGATGCTCATGATCAACTCTTCGTAGATACCCAGGATAAATGCCATTGTGCCGCCGGAGACGCCGGGGACCACATCGGCGGAACCCATTGCGAAACCACGAACAACCAGCCAAATATAGGCCATCAACGGGCGAGATCGGCCCAGTTCAATCAGATTCTCTTCGGCAACATGAGATGCGCCCTCGGCGCGGTTCTTTTCCACAACGCTCTCCATCGCATTTTTCAGCTTGTTGAACCTGCCGGATCACGGGGTTGGGGCAGGCGCCGGTCAGACAGTATACATCTCCCCCCAATTGCACTCAAGATCGGGATCGAGTACAATGCCATCCCCAAGCACTTCACCCGAGATCCCACCCGCTACACGAAAAGGAAGACGCCGTGTACGCTGCCACCCGCACGACTCAGTTTCGAGAATCGCAGATCCGCGACATGACGCGACTGGCGATTGCACACAATGCCATCAACCTCAGCCAGGGCTTCCCCGATTTCGATCCGCCGCAAGTGATTGTCGGCGCGGCGGTGGCGGCGATCCGCGGGCACGACAACCAGTACACGGTGACATGGGGCTACCCCGCACTGCGCAATGCGCTGGCCAAGCGCTACACCGCCGCGCTGGGCTGGGACGTGGATCCCAACGTCCACATCACCGTGGTGTGCGGCGTCACCGAGGGGATCACGGCGGCGATGCTGGCCCTGCTCAACCCCGGCGATGAGATCATCATGCTGGAGCCGGCGCATGAGAACTTCCGCCCGGCCGCGGTGCTGGCTGGCGCCGTGCCGGTGGCGGTGCCGCTGGAAGCGCCGGACTATCGCCTCGACCCGGAACGCCTGGCTGCCGCAGTGACGCCTCGCACCCCGCTCCTGCTTTTCAACACCCCGCACAACCCCACCGGCCGCGTCTTCGACGATGCGGAAATCGCAGCGATGGTGGATGTGGTCACCCGCAACGATCTGGTGTTGATCACAGACGAGATCTACGACCGCATTCTCTACGATGGACGCGTGCATCGCTCGCCGGGCCGGCTCGGCGCGCTACTGCGAACGCACGGTGACGGTGGGCGGGCTGAGCAAGTCGTTCGCGATTACCGGCTGGCGACTCGGCTACGTGATTGCACCGGCGCAGTTTTCGGCGGCGATCCGGCCCATCCACGATTACATGACCATCTGCGCGCCTACGCCGCTACAGGCCGCAGCCGCCGCCGCGATGGAACTGCCCGACAGCTACTACGATCAGCTTGCACGTGAATACGCCCAGCGCCGCGACGTGATGATGGGCGTCCTCGAAGAAGCGGGGTTCATTGCCACGCCGCCCGAAGGCGCGTACTACGTTTTGGCCGACTACACGCATATCGACGCACCGCAAGCCGCTTGGGACTGCGAACGCTTCGCCCGCTGGCTAACCACAGATGTGGGTGTGGCGGCAGTGGGCGGCACCAATTTCTACTCGGTCCCCGGCTACGGTGAAGGGATCGTGCGTTTCGCCTTCCCCAAGCGGTTAGAAACACTGCAACAAGCCGGTGAGCGGCTACGCCGCATCGGCGGCAAGTAACGTCCGACGTATGAATCGTCTTCGCTACGCTTTGGCAGCGACAGCCGCGATCCTGATTGCCGTGGCGTGGATCGGGCTGCTCTCGGTCCGCAGCGGCATTGTGCAGGCGCGTGCCGACTTCGACGGCGTTCCCGCGGTTGTGATGCGCCCGACGGTGACGGAGAACGCGCCGGCGGTGCTGGTTGGGCATGGCTTTGCAGGCTCGAAGAATTTGATGCTCGGCTACGGCTACACGCTGGCGCAGGCCGGCTACGTGGTGATCCTGTGGGATTTCGCCGGTCATGGTGACAACGCCGATCGCATCGACGATGTCCCCGTGCAGGCGGACGTGGACACGATCTACGCGGCGCTGGCGGCCATGCCGAATGTGGACCTGACGCGGGTGGGCATCCTGGGCCATTCACGTGGTAGCGGCGCGGCGATGGCGGCGGGTGTGCGCGATCCGGATCGCTTCGGCGCGGTGGTGGCGGTATCGCCCGTTAACGCCGCGGTGACGCCGCAGTTGCCACGCAATTTGATGTTTCAGGCGGGCAGTTTGGAGGCGCCGTTTGTGGCCAATGCCGAGCGCCTGCTGGTGGATGCGGGCGGGCACAACGCCGATCTGAGCCAGGGGTTGGGCCGCACGTTTCAGTTGATCCCCAACGCTGAGCACATTTCGATCCTGTTTCGGCCACTGAGCCAGCAGTTGGCGCTGGCCTGGTTCGACGCGTCGTTTCGGCCATGTGGCGCAGCGCATTGTGACGGATGTGCGTGTGATCTGGTGCGCGCTCCATCTGCTGGCATGGCTGCTGATGCTGGCGGCGACGGCGCCGCTTTGGCCCCAAAGCGACGAGCGCGCGGCGCTTCGCCCGCGCAGTCACGTTCGCTGGGGCGGACTTCGCGGTGATTGGGCTGATCGTGTCGCCGTTGGCAGGGATCGGCGTGGTGTGGCTCGTTGAGCAGGCGACGCCTGCCGCGCAGATCGGCGGCATTTTGGTGGCAGGTGCGGTGGCGATCTGGTTGGCCGCGGCAGGCATCGTGTGGCGAGCGACCAACGGCTACGCATTCTCCCTGAAAACGAAGCATCCACTGGGCGATGTAGCGACGGCCGCTGCGCTTTTTGTGGTGCTTTCGCTGGCGTTCGGTGTGATGTCGCCGCACGTGTGGCTGCCGTGGTGGATGATTCCGCAGCGGTTGGCGGTGTGGCCGCTGCTGGTGGTGGGCGTCTTCCCCTGGTTTTGGGTGGTGGGACAGGTACAGGAGCATGGCGGTGTGGCGCTACGTGTGCTGTGGTGGATCGCCAAGAGTGCAGTGATGGTGACGGCGATGATCGTGCTGATCTCGGTGGCGCCGGGGATGGGGATCCTGAGTTTGATGGCGCCGCTGTTGCCGATCCTGTTTGCGATTTTGGATTTCGCCAATGCCCAGAGTGCGCCGTCCGCTGGGATATGCGCTGGGGAGTGCGCTGTTTTTTGGCTGGGTGTTGGCGGTTGTGTTTCCATTGGCTGGATAGATTGCGACCCAGCCTTCAGTTCTGGCACGGTTTTGGTGTAGAATGAGCTATGTTCTCATCAAGGTTCCTTTCAATTCAGGAGTTTACACATGATCGACCCTAGAATCCATCATCCCGACCGTCATCGAGAGTACAGGACGGGGTGAGCGTGCCTTTGATATCTACAGTATGCTGCTCAAAGAGCGCATTATCTTTTTGGGTATGCCTATCGACGATGATGTGGCCAACGTGGTGGTGGCGCAGTTGCTGTATTTGAACTCCGCCGACCCGGCCAAGCCGATTCAGTTGTTCATCCATAGCCCGGGCGGGCTGGTCCTATGCCGGGCTGGCGATCTACGACACGATGCAGATGATCGATGCGCCAGTGCATACGTTTGCCGTGGGCATGACGGCGAGTATGGGTACGGTGTTGTTGGCATCCGGTGCGAAGGGCAAGCGTTACGCGCTGCCGCACGCTACGATCCACATGCACCCGGCCAGCGCCGGCGCCCAGGGCTACACCGAAGACGTGCGTATCGCCTTCCGCGAACAGGAACGCATCCAGACTCAGCTTTTCTACCTGTTGGGCAAGCACTCGGGCCGCGATTGGAAGGACATCGAGAAGATCTTCGAGCGCGACCGCTACATGCACACGCAAGAGGCCAAAGAATATGGCCTGATCGACGAGGTCCTCGGCAATGCCAGCGATCTGGTGACATTCGAAGACGGCAAGTTGAAGGTTCCCAGCAGCAACGGCAACGAAGAATAGCCGCACAGCAGGCGACGACAACAGCATCTTGGGTATTCAAGCCGAGTTTTTCCACTTTGACGGTGGAAAAACTCGGTTTTTGATCCTAGAATGTAGAAGCAAGCTTCGACGCAGATCACAAACACTTCAAGGAGGAAGTACGATGATGCGCATGCTTCAACGAATTCTGCCTCTTTTACTCCTCAGCGTGGCCGTGGCCATGCTGAGCGCCTGCACGTTTACGATTGCGCCAGCGCCAGTTGCTACGGCCACCCCAGACGCAGCCGTGGATGCCTCGCCCACGGCAACGCCGTCACCTGCCGCGGCTGAACCCAGCCCAACGACAACCGACACACCACCGCCGCCAACGTCAACGCCAACGTCAACGCCAATGTTGCCGCCAACGCTCATCCCCACGGCAACGCCGACGCCTGTCCCCGCGCCTACGGCACAACGGGTCCGCTTTGCGCCAGGCGCCACGGCTGCCACTGTCACCGGCAGTGTGGGGATGAATGAGATCGACACGTATGTCCTCAATGCCCGCGCCGGCCAATCGATGGAGGTGATGGTGGATGCGCCGAGCGGAAACGTTGGCCTGGCCGTATACGGCCCCACCGGCGTGCTGAAATCGGTGGGCGCGGGCAGCGCGGCCTATTGGCAGACGCTCTTGCCCGCCGACGGGGATTACTACGTGGACGTGGTAAGTACGTTGGGCGCTTTCGACAAGCCATACACGGTGACATTCAGCATCGTAACGCCTGGGCCAGCCACTTCGCCCAGCGAGACGATCCGCGTGCGCTTCGACGCTGGGGCGACTTCAACGACGCTCAACGGCAGCGTGGGGATGAACGAACGCATCCGCTACGTGCTCGGCGCGGCCGGTGGCCAGGTGATGACGGTAAACGTGGACGCGCCCGACGGCAATGTGGCGCTTGAAATCAGCGGGCCGACGGGGATGTTGAAACCAGTCAACGCAGGTGATCCACTGGCGTGGCAGGGGGTCCTGCCGGCCAACGGCGATTACAACGTGGATGTTGTGAGTGTGCTGGGCGCATTCGACAAGCCGTATACGATCACGTTCTCTATCGTCACACCGAGCAGCGGCGAGCCGACACAGACGATCCGGGTGTCTTTTGATCCTGGGGCAACGTCGGCCACGTTGAGCGGCAGCGTGGGCATGAATGGGCGAATCCGCTACCTGTTGGGCGCAGGCGGCGGACAGTTGATGACAGTGATGCTCGCTTCGGCGGACAGCAACGTGGGCATCGAGGTCCGTGGCCCGAACGGGTTGATCAAAGATGTAGGCATGGGAGACCGCGCCATGTGGCAGGGGATTTTGCCGGTCAACGGCGATTACGCCGTCGACGTAGTCAGCTTGCTCGGCGCGTTCGACAAGGCATACACGGTCACCTTCACGATTACAACGCCGTAGCGACCACAATCGAGATCCAGTAGCACTTGGGCGTGCTCACTCCTCGATTACCCCAAGTCTACTGCTCTCTCTATTCGGCAGTTCACAGAGGTAGGGGCGCAATCTATTGCGCCCCTACCTCTGTGAACTGCGTTGGCCTAAGATCATGCAGGTAAGGCAGGCTCAGTTGGGTACCAGTGGTGCGTGTAGCTGGTAGATCGGTTCAGGATTCTGGGGGGTGGCGTGGATGGTGGCCACGGTCTTTTGGATCGAGTAGAGGTCGCCCATTGTCCAGGGGCGATCAAGCCAGGTGCGCAGCTGCTCTTGCGTGTCGCCTTGAATGTAGGCATGTGCCAGGAAATGCGACCAGCCGGCTGTAGGCGCCAGATACGAAGTTTCGCCCACTTCGCCGTGTAGGCCGGCGCGGGTGAGGTACCACCAGCGCAACCCAGTACGGCCCGTTTCTTTTTCGATGATGTGCGCCGCGGCTGCGCCATCCGTCTGTTCGCGCAGATAGCGGCCCACCTCGGGCGTCAGGCCGTAGAAGACAGGCATGGACAGCCCCGTCTTGTAGCCGCGGGGATCGAGGTACGCCTCGGCCGCGTATTGGCGATACTTTTCGAACTGTCGGCCGTCTTCCATCACCTGCAAGGCGGCACGCATGGCGTTGGCCTCGGCCTGGGTGTCGTCGAAGTGCTGGGCAATGCGGATATAGCCGATGATGCCGGCCAGATCGGCGTAGTAGTCGGTGGCGTTTTGTGCCCGCGAGGCGAAGATGCCCTTGGCCTGGGGCCAGGTCTCCTGCGCGTACGACCAATCACCGGTATTTCGTGACCAGAGCCAGACGGCATAGAACGCCGACATAGACACAGCGGGCGGCGGCCAGACGTTGATCTGAGCGCGGAAAGGAACGGCGTAAGGTTCGCGCTGCGTGCCGCTGTGCAGCCAATCTGGGTTTGGATCGCTCCAGGGCAGATTCTCCAGAGGTGGATACCGATCCAGGGCTTCGGCCACGTAGTCGCGGGTCTGCTGTTTTAGATCTGCGTCGAGATAGGGGTAGGCAAGGGCCAAGGTGTAGAGAAGCTCGCCTGGATCGTGCCAGTAGGTGTTGCCATAGCCGTTGTAGGCGGCTGTTGGAACACCAGGTGGGTTGGCTGTCGTACGGCCACAATGCCGAGTCGGAGAAGCCGCGTTGCAGGTAGAACGGCAAGAGATAGCCGTCTTTTTCGACAATAGCGCGAATCTCTTGGTTGAGGCGCGCCACAAGATCCGCGCGGGGAAGACAACAGGCACGGTGAGATCTTCGTTGATGTAGTCGGCCAGTGGGCGGTCGCCGTTGGACGGGGCAGGTGTGGGCGTCGGCGTCGGCTCGATGCCAGGTGTGTCGGTGTAGACAAAGGGCGCTGGGCAGGTATCGCCGTCCTGTGAGGCGATGCCGGCCAGGCCGCCCTGGATCACACGCCAATAGAGCATGTCCTGGGCGATCACCACACGGCCGCGGGCGCCACCCTCGGCAATGCGTGGCTCGGGGAATGGGTAGGCCTGATCCTCTGCCCGTCCACTCATAGGGAAGTAGGATTGGCGGCTGCTGGCCCACATTGAACCGTGTTCGGTTCACCTTCGATAAACGGCCCACATTCCGGCCAGTTGTTGGATACATTGCCGACGTAGAACAGTTCGTTGGTGGATAGGTCGATCCCGCCAAGCCGTTCCCAGCCATCCACGAGCAGCCGATCCCCGCTCAGGGTAAGGATCGCGCTCTGATCGGAGGCCATGCGAAATTCGGTGTTGTAATCTGGAAAATCCGGCCCACCCAGGCCGGTGATGTCCAAAGTCTGGGGATCCATGCGCCCCAATTCGGCATCGTATTTCGACGATACGTGTACCGAGCCACCGTCCGTCTGAATCCCATGACGGGCGCGATAGACCAGGTAGAGGCTGTCTTCGTGGACCACCGGCGGCGCCGGGTTGTCGTTGAGGCCGAACGTGTAGAGGACGGGCGCAACGCCGCCAAGGCGCCGGTGCTCCCATCAAGGGCGAAGAATGTCTGTTTGGTGGGCTGCTCGGTGAGGTACGTGGTGATCTGATCACGTACCAGCGCCCAATCCGCGTCCCAATCCGGCAACAGCGGACCGGCCGCATCCATCACCGCGTCGCCTTGGCTCAGAAGTGTATGGAAGAAGTCAACCGGCTGCGAACGATAGTAGACGCCATTGCCGAGGACAACCGGGTAGCGTTCGGCCAGACTTTGCCCTTGCAGAGGTGTGCGCCATACCGGCGCGCCATCGGTGGCCCGCACGGCAACGGCTTCGATGTCCTCTGTGCCGAGGAAGACGGTGGCGCCGTCTTCGCTGAGCGATGGCGAGGTCAGGACAGGGGCGCCGACGTCGATCTGCCAGACGACTTCGCCGTCAGCAGCCTTCAGGGCGGTGACGCGCCCGTCGCTGGCGGCGACGTACACCCATCCGCGCGCAGTATCTACAAGCGGCGCCGTAGACGAGGAACCGGTGGGCTGTTGCCACCGCATCTCCCCAGATCCTACGTGCAGCCCATAGGTATGCCCCTGGTGATCTGAGAAGATCACCACATCCTGCCAAATGGCCGCGCTGTGCCGAATGGGGCTATTAACAGCGAAATGCCAAAGCGGCGCGCCGGTGCCGGCATCGCGCGCGTAAAAGACGCCGTCGGCCGAGCCGATGAAGAGCCGACCATTGGCCACCACAGGCTGTGTACGCGACGAAAACGGCGCCTCGTACCACTTCCACACATAGCAGTACGGCGGATCCACTTGAGATGGCGATGCGTTGACGCGCTGAGCGTTGTAGCCCAGTTGCGGCCAATCAGTAGATGTTGGGATCGTAGCGCCAGGGCTGAATGCTGCGGCGCGAGTAGTTGCTGCATATGAGAAAACAGCAGCAAAAGGATCAAATACGGGTAGCCAGGCAACGATGAGGAGCAGTAGTGTGAGGGCGACCCACGTTAGGCGATGGGCAATAAGCACGTAACCTCCTTAAGTAACACCTCTATTCATTTTGTCGGACACCTTACTCATGGCGTAATTTTTCTTAATGGCGCAGCCCGATACTATCAACTCCATATTACCACTACCTTATACGTACAATCAATAAGATATTGCTTACGCAACCTTTCAAAATACGCCCGTACTTACCCGATCCACTGTCAGTACATTGTTCATATCCTGACAGAACGCAACACGCCATAGATCAAATGCGCAGCATTCTGTAGAGATCTCTATAGAGTACGTGGGGCTATAATGAGTCCGACAGATCTATACTCACTACATGCCTAGGATTCATGAGAGAAGCCATGGAACAGCACAGCACGATTCTGATTGCAGATGACGATCCAATTGCGCAGGAGACACTCAACGATCTGCTGACCTTCGACGGCTATACCACTGTGCAAGCCATGAACGGGTTGGAAGCAGTTGAGATGGCCCTGCAACACACGCCAGATCTGGTCCTGCTGGATGTAATGATGCCAGGCATCGATGGATTCGAGGTTTGTCGACGTCTACGCGCAGAGCCGACCACGTCGGGTATTCCGATCATCATGCTAACCGCGCTCGATGACCGCAGCGCACGCCTTAACGGCATCGAATCGGGGGCGGACGAATTCCTGACGAAACCTTTTGATATCTCCGAACTCCGCACGCGTGTACGCACCATCGCCCGATTGAATCGCTATCGGTTGTTGCAGATGGAGCGGAGCAAGTTCGAGCTACTGATCAACCGCGTTAGCACAGGCTATCTGTTGGTGGACGATGCCGGAGTGATACGGTATGCAAATCCGCCGGCGCTGACGTATCTCGGCGTCACAGATCAAGATCCCGAGGCGATGATTGGTCGGTGTTTCCGCGAAGTGACAGATGTGGGCTATCAGCACGAACCGGAGGAAAACTGGCGAAACTGGCCGGAGCCGCCGCCAGGCGATACCAACCGCTTCTTGATTCGCCCTGAGTCTTCGCTACAGACGGGGCTGTGGCTGTCGGTGCAGACAGTGAGCAGGGTGCCGGACGGCCACGAAGAAGTCTGGCTGGTGAGCATCGAAGACGCCACAAAGGACGTGACACTGCAACAGGAAACTTATTCCTTTCAGCGCATGGTGGCACACAAGCTGCGCACGCCCGCCGGTATTGTCATGCTGGGTACGAGCATGTTGGCATCCAGTGTTGCGGACATGGAGCCGGAAGAGATTGCAGAAATGGCAGATGCGGCCTACGTTCATGCCAAGGAATTGAGCGAACGCATTTCAGAAGTGATCCGGGTTGCCGATCTGGGTAAGAAGCTACAATCAGACGGCCCCTGCTCCATCCCAGAATTGGCATCAATCTTCAAGAGGATCGCGCGGGAGAAGCAGACAGGTGGGATCAACGTGATTTTGGCTTCCGAAAGAGACTGGGATCAGTGTACGCTGAACATGTCTTCGGAAGCCGTCGAAACGATTGGTTACGAGGTCATCGAAAATGCCTGTAAACATCACCCAGAGAAGCACCCAAAGCTGGTTTTGGAGATCTCATGCGCGCCGGAACAGAGAATACAGGTCAAGCTGATCGATGACGGTGTGGGCGTGCCGGTTGAGGTACAGAGCCGAGAGATCTGGATGCCCTTTTTTCAGCACGAACGGTACTTCACCGGCAACCGGCCTGGTATGGGCCTGGGGCTGCCGTTGGTCTACTCATTGCTCTGGCGCTCCGGCGGCACGTGTCGACTGTACAACCGAGTTGACAATCAGGGCGCCGTATTCGAGATGACACTGCCGGTCACATAGGGCAGAGCGACGCAAAGGAGTCGCTGTATTCAGTTGAAATGCGGAGTGAGCACGCCCTCGTGTGGGTCGACCGGGTAACAGCCGCACGAGGGCGTACTCACTCCACAGCACTTCATGGACTCTTTTCAGCCACCTTGTACGAGTGTCGTGTTGATAAGGAGCAAGCATTGCAGACAGAATTCGGCGGCGACTACTATCGTCAACTCTTCGACGATGCGCCGATCATGTATGTCATTACATCGCAGACAGACAATCCCATCATCAGCGAAGTGAACCAGCAATTCCTCACCAGGCTGGGCTATCGGCGCGAAGAAGTAATCGGCCAGGAACTGCGGCGTTTCTATTCGCCAGATTCTGCGGCCAAATTCACAGCGGGTGGTTATCGGCGCGCCCTGGACAATGTGTTCGTGCGGGAAGAAAGAGAACTACTCGCCGCAGACGGCGAAGTCGTACCCACAATTCTCAAGGCGCTACCACTCTACGACGAATGGGGCGAGCCTTTTGGCACAAAAGAGATATACGTCGACCTCTCTGCACAGAAGAAGACCGAACAGGCGCTGCGAGCCGAACGCAACTTCAGCGACGCCATCCTCAACACAGTAGGAGCGCTGATCATTGTCTTCGATCGCGATGGCAGGATCATCCGCTTCAACCAGGCGTGTGAAGACACGTTCGGCTACGCTGCTGCCGATCTCATCGGCGACTACGTGTGGAATTGGCTGGTGCCGACGGATCAGATCGAGCGCACGCAGCAAGCCTTCGCCGGTTTTGTGAATGGCCGCCCAATCAGCAGCACCGAGGCCAAGTGGATCGCAGCCGACGGCGAACCCCGGCACATCCTTTGGAACCCCACACGCGTCTTTGATGAAAGCGGCAGGCTAACCCACATCATCAACGCCGGCATCGATCTCACCGTGCATCGTGCAGTAGAGGCCGCACTCCACGAAAGCGAAGATCGATTCCGTCAATTGGCCGAAAACATCGAAGCGGTCTTCTATATCACCGATCCCAGAAGCCAGCGTCTACTCTACATCAGCCAACCCTTCGAGCGTATCTGGCAACGCAGCCGAGAAAGCCTGTACGAAGATCTGTTTGTCTATGTTCGTGCAGTCCACGCCGACGATCAAGCGCGGGTCATGCGCGCTTTTGAGATGCAGAATGAAGGCAAAGAGACATCCGAAGTCTATCGAGTGGTTCAGCCGGGCGGCGACATCCGCTGGGTACATGATCGCTCCTTTCCTGTCCGCGATGACAACGGCGACGTACACCGCATCGTCGGCATTGCAGAGGATGTGACAGAACAGAAGCTGGCCGAAGTTGCCTTACAGCGCCGCCTTGCAATGGAATCACTGGTAGGGGAACAGTCCAAGCAGTTCGTGAATGCCAGATCAGAAGAATTGAACGATGTCATCGACGCCTGCCTCGGTCGAATCGGTGCATTTGTCGATGTGGACCGTTGCTACATCTTCCAAATGGATGATGACAAGGCGCGGATGAGCAACACCTACGAGTGGTGCGCCCAAGGGATCTGGTCGGAAATCAACAGCCTGCAGGATGTGCCGATCGACGTCTACGCCTGGGGGATGGAAAAGCTGAACGACGGTATGGTGCTTTCGATTCCCTCTGTGTCGTCAATGCCGCCGGAAGCAGAAGCGGAGCGCGAGATCCTCACCCAGCAGCGCATCAAATCGTTGCTGGTGGTCCCTCTTTTCTACCGTGACGAATTGACCGGCTTTCTTGGGTTCAATGCCATAAGGGTAGAAAAGCAGTGGGAAGAGCAAGATATCATTCTGTTGAAACTGATGGGAGAGGTGATCATTAACGCACTTCAACGCCGCGATGCCGACGAAAGAGCACGCAAGAACCAACTCAGGTTGTCACTGGCGCTGGAGGGATCTGCCGATGGCCTGTTCGACTACGATGTCGACGCGGACGATATGTACGCGTCCCCGCGGCTCTGCCAGTTGCTGGGCTACCAAAACCACGAAGACGAAGTCCCGCGCACGCCACAGGAAGTCTATGCCCTGGTACACCCCCAAGACGCCGAAGGTTCTTTCCGAACGATCAAACATGTGCTTGAACACGGCGGCGCCTTCAACGTGGACATGCGTATGCGCCTTCGCCAGGGCAATTACCGCTGGTTCAACTGCCGCGGCGGCATGAGGATCGAACCATCCACAGGCCGAAGTCACCTGGCAGGCTTTCTCACCGACATCAGCGAACAGAGACAGACACAGGATCAGACCCGCTACACAGCCCAACGTCTGGCCGTGCTGAACGAGATCAGCCGACAAATGGGTTCCGCCGCATCACAAGAAGACATTGCCGAAGTGGCGCTGGCGCAGCTTCAGCACCTCGTCCCCTTCCACTCGGGCAGCATCGTCGGCCGCGACATCGAAACGGGCCAGATGACGATGCTTTCGCTGACGCCCGGGAGCCAATGCATCACATCGCTGCCAACCCAGAGCGCAGCAGACTTCATCGATCAAGCGCTCGAAGATTTCACAGATCACCGCGTTTGGTATGCGCCGGATCTGGAACAGTCGGATCAGGCATTGCCGCTCGTGGAAGCCGTGCGCTCAATGGACGCACGCAGTTGCTGTCTGGCGCCGCTGCAGATGCAGGATCAGATGATCGGCGCGCTATGCCTGCGCAGCCGCAACACCAATGCCTTCTCACAAGAGCACCTGGACGTGATCGCCGAAGTCGCCGATCTGCTGGCGATGGGGATCCAACAACGCCGCCTCGACAGCGAGCTACACGCCCACGCCGAACGCCTGGAACAGCGTGTGCAAGAACGCACCGGCGCGCTCAGCCGCGCCAATGCAGAGCTGGCCAGAGCAAATCGCCTCAAAGATGACTTCCTGGCCAACATGAGCCACGAACTCCGCACACCGTTGAACGCCATCCTCGGCAAGGTGGAATTGATGCAGCAGGGCATTCACGGCCCACTCACAGAGAAGCAGACGCGCTCGCTCAACGTGGTCCATGATAGCGGGTTGCACCTACTCTCTTTGATCAACGACATTCTCGATCTCTCCAAAATCGAAGCGGGCAAACTCGAACTGGATGAGAACACCTGCAACGTTGCCAACCTGTGCAACGCCAGCCTTCTCTTTGTCAAAGAAACGGCCCAGAAAAAACAGATCGCCTTGTCGCTGGAAGTGGCGCCCCGGCTTGTGCTGAACTGTGACGAACGCCGCCTGAAGCAGATCCTGGTGAACTTGCTCAGCAACGCCGTCAAATTCACGCCCAACCAAGGTAAGGTTGGCCTGCGGGTTGAGGTGGAGCCGGATCAGCGCGCAATTCACTTCAGCGTTTGGGATACCGGCATCGGCATCGCCACCGACCAGATCGAGCAGCTTTTTCAGCCGTTCGTACAGTTGGATAGCAGCTACACACGCCAACACAGCGGCACCGGGCTGGGCTTGTCGCTGGTACGTCGCCTTTCGGAGTTGCACGGCGGCAGCGTCAGCGTAGACAGCGAAGTTGGCGTGGGCAGTTGCTTCAAGGTCTCCTTGCCCTGGGAAGATGACGGCAGTTCACAAGCTGAACACAGATCGCTCGAAACCGTGTCGACGCTTGGCGAGACACAAGCCGCCGCACCAGAATCCCCCAAGAGCAGCAGCATTCTGATCGTCGACGACAACGAGATCAACCTCGCCTTGCTCAACGAATACCTCTCTCACAGCGGATACCGGCTGACACTGGCGCGCAGCGGGCAGGAATGTATCGAACGCTTTGAAGAAGACCATTATGATCTCATTCTCATGGACGTGCAGATGCCTGGCATGGACGGCCTCGAAGCCACGCTCCGAATCCGGCAAACAGCACGCGGCGCGCACGTCCCCATCATCGCGCTCACGGCCCTGGCCATGCCCGGCGACTACCAAAGATGCATCGACGCCGGCATGAACGACTACGTCACCAAACCGCTGCCCCTGCGCAAGCTCAAGAAGATGATCGCCGACTACCTGGGCCTCGGCGACTGAAGGACCACTCACAACCAAAACCAAAGAAGTGCCGGGGACTTCACGATGGACGCGGCGACAAGAGCGAAAACCCATCTCGTTGCACCGAAAAGTCCCCGGCACTTGGCCTGCCCCAACGTGAAATGCACCGCCCCACCGCGCTGCATTCCCTTCTTTTCTCGGCTTGCGATATCATAAGCGACACAAGAACACCTTTCGTTCGGTCCTCTCGCCACCACAACAAGGACAGACGTTCACATGACAACCGACAACGCGCGCTTTCTCTACACCGGCGCTCAGACCAGCCAGATCAGCTTTCCGCTGGGCGGTCTTGGCACCGGCTGCATCGGCCTCGCCGGCAACGGACGCCTCATCGACTGGGAAATCTTCAACCGCCCCAACAAAGGCAGCGTCAATGGCTTCTCCCACTTCGCCATCAAGGCCGAAGCCGACGGGCAGGTAGCCGACGCCCGTGTGCTGCACGGCGACCTGCGCCCACCTTACCAGGGCGAACTGAACTCGCCGCGCTTCAACTCGTTCGGCTGGGGTCCGCGGCGTGAATACCTCACCGGCCTGCCCCATTTCCAAGACGTCGCCTTCCGCGGTGAATACCCCATCGCCACCCTGGATTTCGCGGACGAACGCTTCCCCGGCCAGGTGACGCTCACCGCCTTCAACCCATTCATTCCACTGGACGACATCGCCTCGGGCCTGCCCGCCGCCTTCTTCGAGTACACGGTCACCAACACCAGCGAGCGCCCCATCGACTACACCGTCGTCGGCGTCCTGGCCAACCCGTTGCCCGCCAACAATCTCAATCAGGCGGAAAAGACAGATTGGGGACACCGCCTGCACCTGGCCTGCGACAGCGTCGATCCTGCCTCCACAGACTACGGTCAACTCTCCCTGGCCGCGGCCACCGCCAACCTGCCCGATCCGCACGTGAGCTGGCAGGAATACTGGTACCGCGGCGCATGGTTCGACAGCCTGGAAACCTACTGGACAGATTTCACCGCGCCCGGCCCCTTGCGCAACCGCACCTATCCACCTGCCCGCGCCAAAGACAAGAACGAAGGCGCGCTGGCGGTGCGCCAACGGCTGGCCCCAGGCGAATCCGCCGCCTTCCGCTTCGTCATCGCCTGGCACTACCCCAACTGCTTCAACTACTGGAACGGCTACCCCAGCCCGCGCCTGGTTCAGCGCGAAGAGGTGCCACCCGTCTGGCGCAACTTCTACGCCACGCAATGGCCCGACGCGCGCGCCGTCACCGACGCCGCCGTCACCGGCTGGGATGACCTCTACAGCCGCACTGTGCAATTCCACGACGCGCTCTTCGCCACCGATCTGCCCGACGCCGCGCTCGACGCCGTATCGGCCAATATCTCCATCCTCAAATCGCCCACCGTCCTCCGCCTCGAAGACGGCACATTCTACGGCTGGGAAGGCTGCCACCCCAGCGAAGGCTGCTGTGAGGGAAGCTGTACCCACGTGTGGAACTACGCCCAGGCGCTGCCCTTCCTCTTCCCCGCGCTGGAGCGGACCATGCGCAATGCCGACTACGGCTACAACCTGCGCGAAGACGGCGGTATGCCCTTCCGCCTGCAATTGCCCCTCGGCGCCGGCTACTGGAACTTCCGTCCCTGCGCCGACGGCCAATTCGGCGGCGTGCTCAAAACCTACCGCGACTGGAAAATCAGCGGCGACACTGAGTGGCTACGCGCAATCTGGCCCGCGGTCAAACAGTCCATCGAATTCGCCTGGAGCAAACGCAACTTCGACCGCTGGGACCCCGACAAGACCGGCGTCCTTTGGGGGCGGCAGCACCACACACTCGACATGGAGCTATTCAGCCCCAACGCCTGGCTCACCGGCTTCTACCTGGGCGCGCTCAAGGCAGGCGCCGTCATGGCCGCAGCCTTGGGCGACGCCGACACCGCCGCCGAGTACCGCGCCATCTTCGCCCGCGGCAAAGCCTGGGCCGACGAGCATCTTTTCAACGGCGAATACTACATCCAGCGCATCGATCTCGAAGACAAGTCGCTCGTCGAGCGCTTTGTCGACGATCTACCGCTGGTGCAGGGCGAAGACACGCTGGGCGCCTACTGGCACGAAGAGCGCGGCGAAATCAAGTATCAGATCGGCGAGGGCAGCAGCATCGATCAGATCCTGGCGCAGTGGCACGCAGATCTCTACGGCCTGGGCGAAATCTTCGACCGCAAACAGGTGAAGCAGGCGTCCGCCGCCATCTTCCGCCACAACTTCATCCCGCGCATGGGCGACGTCTACAACCCGTGCCGCATCTACTGCCTCAACGACGAAGGTGGCCTCGTCATCTGCGCCTGGCCCGATGGGGCGCGCAAACCCGCCATCGCCGCGCCCTACTCGCAGGAGACGATGAACGGCTTCGAGTATTCCGCCGCCATCCACATGATCATGAACGGCCTGGTAGACGAAGGCATGACCGTCATCGAAGCCATTCGTCATCGCTACGACGGCGAACGCCGCAACCCGTGGAACGAATTCGAGTGCGGCAGCAACTACGCCCGTTCCATGGCCTCGTTTGCGTTGATCCACGCCTTTGGCGGCTTCGAGTTCGACATGACACGCGGCCACATCGGCTTTGCCCCCATCCAGCCCAAGGATGGTCATTTCCGCACATTCTGGAGCCTGGACAGCGGTTGGGGTCTCTTCGAGATGACGCCCGACGCCTACACCCTCACCGTGCTCCAGGGCAAGTTGACGCTGCACAGCCTGCGCCTGCCCGAAACAGGCGCTACGCCTTCCTCCGCTCACCTTGATCAACAAAGTGTCGACTTCTCCTGGGCAAGCGGAACTGTAGACTTCGCCTCGCCTGTGCAGATCCAAGCGGGAAAGGCGCTGATCTGTCGGCGCGCTGGATGAGCGTTGTGGACACGGATTGGCGGAAATACGGATTTGTTTGGATCGATGGTCTGTGTACGCAAGTTTGTCAGGGAATGCGATTGGGCGATTAGGGGATTGGACACCGGCGTGAATCCCCCAATCGCCCAATCGCCTAATCTCTCAATCGCCCACCGTCCCCACCCCAACGCAACCCAACGTGCTCAAGAGATCCCCCGCTGTCCTCGCGCCGCTGCGCAACCCACACTACCGCCGCCTGATGCTCAGCAACGTGTTCTGGTGGCAGATCCTCGCCATGTGGACGGTGGTGGCCGGCGCACTGGTGCTGGATATCACCAACTCGGCGTTGGCCGTCACCCTGCTCAGTTTCTGGCGACGGGCGGCGCAACTCAGCGTCGGCGGTTTCGCCGGCCCCGTGGGTGACCGCGTCGGCAGGCGCCACACGCTAATCCTCACCCAGGGGACGATCCTGGCCGCGCTCATGGCCATCCTGCTGCTCTACCTGAGCGGGCGGCTGGCGTCGTGGCAGATGGGCGCGGCAGCCTTCCTCATCGGCGCGGCGTGGTCGGTAGATTTGCCGGCGCGCAACGCGCTGGTCCCCGATCTGGTGGGGCGCGGGCTGGCCGTGGACGCCATGCTGCTGGAAAGCTTCATCCAGGGGATCGTGGCCAGCGGCAGCGCCTTTTTGGCCGGTTGGCTGCTCGATGCGTTCGGCCCGGCGGGCTGCTTCAGCGTCCTCGTGGTGGTGAGCACCGTCAACGTTGGGCTGCTCGTGCTCCTTTCGCGCCACGAGATCCGCCGCACTGTCGCCGTGGCCGGGCAGTCCATCTGGGGCGACATCGGCGCTGGGATCGGCTACATCCGCCGCCACCAGCCCATCCTAGCGGTGACGCTCGTCTCCGCGGTGCTCAACACCTGGATCTTCCCGTCTATGAGCCTCTTGCCCGTCTTCGCACGCGACGTCCTCGGCAGCGGGGCGCTGGGACTGGGGCTGCTCAGCGCAGGCTACAGCGCCGGCTCGTTCTTCGGCCTCGTCATCGCCGACAGGTTGCGGCGGACGCTGCCTCTTGGCGTCCTCTTCACCGCGGGCGCGCTGCTCGAATGCATTGCGCTCGTGGCCTTCGCGTTTTCGGGCCTCTACGCGCTTTCGTGGATCTTCCTCTTTGTCGCCGGGGTAGGGCAGGCCGGCTTTCACACCATGCGCAACGCCGTCCTCCTCACCGAAGCCAGCGACGAGATGCGCGGGCGTGCGCTCAGCACCGTTGGCCTGACACAGGGCGTGGGGTTGGTCGGCGAAATGCAGACGGGTCTGTTGGCCGAACGCATCGGCGCGCCTGTCACCGCGGGCGCGCAGTCGGGCGGGGCTGCGCTGCTATCGGGGTTGATCTTCCTGCTGTTGCCGGCGATCTGGCGACGGACGGCTGGCGATGGACGACGGATGACTGACGATTGACAAAGTAATTTATTTTGACATCAAAACATTACATGTTAAAATACCCGTCATCAGCTACCAGCCAAGGAGGTTGAACATGGGGACTCATTTCGAGGGAACGGACGAACAACGCCGCTCACTCAGCGTCTACATCAAACTCATGCGCGCCGCCGAATCGACGACAAGCCGGATCAACGATCACCTACGCGATTACGGCCTTACGGTGAGTCAATTCGGCGTGCTGGAGGCGCTGTACCACTTGGGGCCGATGTGCCAGGGCGATCTGGCGCGCAAGATCCTTAAGAGCAGCGGCAACCTCACCACCGTCGTGGACAACCTGGCCCGCGACGAGCTGGTGGAACACGTCCGCAGCGACACAGATCGCCGCATGGTCCACGTCCACCTCACCGACAAAGGACGCGCCCTGATCGAACAGATTCTCCTCCGCACGTCGCCAACGTCGTCGCAGCTTTCTCCGTCCTCACGGTGGAGGAGCAGGAGATGTTGGATGGGCTGTTGCGGAAGGTGGGGAAAAACGTGGTACGTAGTGCGTAGTGCGTGTACGGGTAGAGGATGTTGGTGCTTTATTGGTCTGTTGGTGGCGTTCTTCGTGCGCTCAAGATCCCAATATAGTATAGCCTCAGTAATCTCCATTGGTACACGCACTACGCACTACACACCACGGTCCACACACCAATCCAAACCCAATTCACCCAACGGAGCCACTCCCATGATCCTCAACCCCAACGACATGCCCGAACGCGAACGCTACAAGCTGGTGACCGGCACCGTCGTGCCGCGCCCCATCGCGTGGGTCAGTTCGGTTAACGCGCAAGGACAGGCGAACCTGGCGCCATTTTCCTTCTTCACCGTGGCCAGCAGCAGCCCACTCACCATGCTCTTCTCGGTGAGCCACAAACCCGACGGCAGCCGCAAAGACACGTGGGTCAACGCGTTGGAAACCGGCGAATTTGTGATCAACATTGTGGACGAGGCCAATGGCCCTGCCATGAACCAGTCGGCCACCACCTATCCACACGGCGTCTCCGAGTTCGAGATGACAGGGTTGACGGCGGTGCCAGGCGAAGCGGTCCGCGCCCCGCGGGTGGCGGAAGCACCGGTGTCCTACGAATGCAAATTGACGCAGATCGTGGAGGTGGGCGGCAACGCCGTCATCTTCGGCGAGGTGCAGGCGATCCACGTCCGCGAAGACGTGTACGACGGGCGCTACGTCGACATCGCCGCGCTCAAGCCGGTGGGCCGGTTGGCAGGGAACAGCTATTGTCGGGTGAATGACCTGTTTGAGTTGATCAGAGAATAAAGAGAAGGCAAAAGTCAAAGGGCAAAAATGGCGTCGACACGATCACCTTGTCACCCATGCGCCTTGTCACCCTGTTATCCCCCCCGGAGGGACAACCATGAACCCAACCATCACAGGACTCCACCACATCACCATCGTCTGCGGCGATGCACAGCGCACGGTCAACTTCTACACCGGCGTTTTGGGCCTGCGCCTGGTGAAGCAGACAGTCAACTTCGACGATCCGGGCAGCTATCACCTCTACTTTGGGGATCGCACCGGCAGCCCAGGGACAGCCATCACCTTCTTCGAGTGGAAGCAAGCGCCCAAAGGAGCGCCAGGGCTGGGCGGCACACACCACTACGCCCTGCGCGTGGCCGATTACGATGGGCTGCTCAAGTGGAAGCGACGGCTCACCGATCTCGACATCAAAGTAGACGGGCCGTATGACCGCCACTACTTCACGTCGATCTACCTCAAAGATCCCGACGGCACGATCATCGAGATCGCCACCGATGGCCCCGGCTTCACACGTGACGAGCCGGCGGAGACGCTGGGCAGCGCAAAACTCGATCCACCGCAGGAAATGATCGTACGCAACCGAGACGAAGACGCAATCCGCGCCGTCACATGGCCCGAGCCTGTGCCGCTGATCACGCCCGACATGGCGCTGGCCCACGGCATGCACCACATCTCGGCCATCGCCGCCAACATCCAGCGCACCCACGCCTTCTACGCCGACATCCTCGGTATGCAGCGCGTCAAGATGACGTCGAACTTCGATGATCCCACGTCGGCGCACTGGTATTGGGGTGTGGACAACGGCAAACCGGGTACGCTGATCACCTACTTCGAGCGTCGCCCCGGCCAGGAGCGGCAGGCGCGCATGGGGCAAGGACAGACCCATCACTTCGCCTTCAGCGTCCCCGACGACGCGGCGCAGGCGTTCTTCAAAGAGAAACTTGAGCGCATCGGCTGGCCTGTGTCGCCGGTGATGGATCGCACCTACTTCAAGAGCATCTACAGCCGGGATCCCGACGGCCACATTGTGGAGATCGCCACGGCGGGTCCGGGTTTTGCGGTGGATGAAGCCGTAGCGCACCTGGGCGAGAAGCTGATGCTGCCAGGCTGGTTGGCGGGTCAACGCTCCGAGATCGAAGCGAAGTTGACGCCGTTGCACGTCCCCGCGGGGAATACGGAGGTGATGGCATGAGCGAATTGGAGACGAAGCACGTCCTTGCGCCGCATGGCGGGATGCCAGTGTACACACTTGGTGCAACATTGAGCGAGGCCGAAGCCGCCATGATCCTCGTCCACGGGCGGGGCAGCAGCGCCGCGGACATCCTGGGGCTGGCGCGCATGTTGGTGCAGGAGAGGTTCGTCTACGTGGCGCCGCAGGCTGCGCGCAACACCTGGTATCCCAACCGTTTCATCGCGCCGATTGAGAGCAACGAGCCGGATCTGTCCTCGGCGCTGGCGTTGGTAGACAGCCTGGTGTTGCAATTGAGCGAACAGAGCATACCACAGGAGAAGGTGGTTCTACTTGGGTTTTCGCAAGGGGCGTGTCTGGTACAGGAGTACGCCGTGCGCAACGCGGGCCGCTTCGGCGGCATCGTGGGTCTGAGCGGCGGGTTGATCGGTCCACCCGGCACACAGTGGCATTTCGGCGGCAGCATGGACGGCACACCCGTCTTCCTCGGCTGTAGCGACGTCGATTTCCACATCCCGTTGGAGCGCGTAGACGAATCCGCCGCTGTCTTCGAGCGCATGGGCGCGGCGGTGACAAAGCGCATCTACCCCGGCATGGGGCATACCGTGAATGAAGACGAGATTGAGTTTGTGCGGGACTTGATTGAGAAAACTGTCGATTGACGATTTGCGATTGATGATTGACAATCGTCAATCGCAAATCGTTAATTCCCCCTAATTCGCGCCACTCTCTCCACCCGTTCGCGCCGAATCTGCCCACTCAGCCCCTCCGCCGGCCCACCGCGCATAACGTTGATGATCTCGGCAATGATGCAGACGGCGATCTCGGCCGGGGTGATGGCGGCAATGTCGATGCCGATGGGCGCGTAGACGGCGTCGAACTTGCGCGGGTCGATCCCCTGCTCTTCCTCCAACAGATCGAAGACAGCGCGGATGCGCCGTTGGCTGCCGATCATGCCGATGTAGGCCAGCGGATCGTCGATCACCTCCAGCAGCGAATCCACATCGTATTGATGCCCTCGCGTCACGAGGACGATGTATGTGTCGTTATCGAAGACAGGTTTGCCCTGGCGTAACCTGTCCAATTCGGCGCGGAAGGGGCCGGCGATCACCTGATCCGCAGTGGGGAAGCGGGCGGCGTGGGCGTACTGGGGCCGGTCATCGAGCACGGTGACTTCAAATTCGCTGATTTTGGCGATGGCGGCCAACGGCACGGCGATATGCCCTGCCCCGACAATGATCAAGTGCGGTGGGCGTCGCTGCACCTCTACGAACAGCGAAACCTTGCCCTGATCGACCTCGTAGTTCAGCGCGCGGTGGGCTTTGTCGGCGATGGCAGCACGCACATCTGCCAACGCCTGTGATTCTAGCGATCCCAGATCAAGCGCGCCCACCGGCGTTCGGTCCACATCGGGCCAGACGACGGCGTGGTTCCCCACCTTGGCGGCGAAAGCCCCTTCCCCCGCGGTGACAGTGACCAGCGCCACCGCCTCACGGCGTTCGATAGAATCGGTCAACGCTTCGATGACTGCGCGATACATCGTTTTGTGTATCCAATCTAATGTGAATCAGGATTGCGCGAACTGGCGTTCCTGATACAATGGTTTGGTTCAATCGTTCAATCTTGCCCGCAACAACAAAGGACTTCGTATGGACTTTCTCACTGCCGAAAGCATCGTCGCATTGCTCACATTGGTGGCGCTGGAGATTGTGCTTGGCATCGACAACGTGATTTTCATCGCCATTTTGAGCAGTAAACTACCCCAAGAGCAGCAAGCTCGCGCTCGCTCCACCGGCATTGGCCTGGCAGTGATCACGCGCATTCTCCTGCTACTGAGCATCACCTGGATCATGCAGTTGACGCAACCACTCTTCAACATCTTCGGCAACGACATCTCAGGCCGCGACCTGATTTTGCTGGTCGGTGGGCTTTTCCTCATCGGCAAGAGCACTTACGAGATCCACGAGAAGTTGGAAGCATCGGATCACACCGGCGCGGCCAAGGTGGCGGCGTCCTTCGCTTCGGTGATCTTCCAGATCGTGCTCATCGACATCGTCTTCTCGCTGGATTCGGTGATCACCGCCGTGGGCATCTCCGGCGAGTTGATCGTCATGGTACCGGCGGTGGTCGTGGCGGCGGCCATGATGCTGTTCTTTGCCGGGCCGATCAGCGAGTTTGTCGAACGCCACCCCACCATGAAGATCCTGGCGCTGGCCTTTTTGATCCTCATCGGCTTCCTGCTCGTCCTCGAAGGATGGCTACACGAGTCGGTGGAAGAACTCCACCTCAAGAACTACGCCTACTTCGCCATGTCCTTCAGCTTCGTCGTCGAGCTGATCAACCTGCAATTGCGCGGCAAATCCCAACCGGTGAAGCTGCACAATCGCCCATCGATGGCAGCTGCGAAGGGTGGGGCGGGGCGTAAGCGAAAGTAGTGCGTAATTCGTGATGCGTAATGCGTAATTGGTCAACGAAGTCATTCCCCACTGGGAAACAACTTTGTTGACCAATTACGCATTACGAATTATTTCTCCCCATCGCTCCACAAATACATCCATCACCCCGCCGCACACCCCCGACGCCTGCATGGAGATGTCTTCGGTCAGGTCCACATGGACGGTACGGGGGATGCCATCTTGGATCACGTCCAGCCCGGCGCGGATCACATCCGCTTCGCCGCAGCCGCCGCCCACCGTCCCCACATGTTTGCCCAACGGATGAATGATCATCTTGGCGCCCACCTCGCGCGGCACCGATCCTTTGGCGTCGACGATGGTGGCTACGGCGACGCTGTTGCCCTCGTCGATCATCTTTTGCAGGTGATGATAGATGGTGGTTGACATGGTGTTGCTCCTAAGCATTGGTTGATTGGTCGCCCGTCGTCTCCTCCACAAGCGCCCGATACTCCGCCCAATAATCCATATCCCGACGGATGGCATCGGTGTCGACCTCGACATACACGATCTCTTCACCAGGACGGTTGAGCAGATCGCGCAGGGATTGATCCGCGGTCAGGGCCAGGAGATCGGGCCACAGACGCCGCGGCAGGTAGATCGGGTGACCTCGGCGCAGGTTGTGGCTGGGGATCACGATCCGATCCGGCGTGCGCCCCGCCTGTTCGATGATACGTGCGATCACATCCACGGGAATGTGGGGCTGATCGCCAAGGGCCAGCAGCGCGCCGGGCGGATCATTTTGCGCGGCATCGAGCAATGAGCGGACGCCGATCTGGTAGGATCGCAGCATCTCGATTTCGGCGAAATCGGGGTTGTGCAGCACCCGCGCCGCGGATTCAGCCAGCACGACGGCGACCTCATCCCCGCGGTGACCGACCACACACAGGATCGGCGACGCGCCCGCTGAAGCCAGGGCGCCGACGACGGATTCGATCACAGTGGACTTTCCCCAGGGCAGCAGTTGCTTAAACTCGCCCATGCGACGGCTCATGCCCGCAGCGGCGATGACGGCAGCAACCGACGAAATAGATTGCCTTGTCATCTACAGTCGATTCTCCATCCAGGCATCAAACGACTCGACGTATATTTCATTTGCCATACCTGCTGCTCCTTCTGCCGAAGCGATTGATTGTCTGCATGAAATCATAATATCGCCACAATTCAGCCCGAGGCAAAGTGCGATATTGCTGCACGTTCAGGGCATAGATCGTGGATGAGCGGCTTACTACAATTTTACTATACACTGCCTAGAAGGTTGGTCTCCGGCCTGAGAGGCACCCCAAACATGCCGCCCCAAGTTGCCGAAGACGCAACGGCAGAGTAGAATGAGATATCCGTAATCTGCAGCAACCAGACTGGATTATCCCCATGCCTACCCAAAGCGCAGTACGCCAGAGTGCCGTCGAAGAGGCGCAGCGGCTGCTTACGCAAAAGCCCATCTACCTGGATACCGAAACCACCGGCCTTGATGACCGCGCCGAAATCATCGAAATTGCGATCCTTGATCACGATGGTGCGCCGCTCTTTGAGAGCCTGGTCAAGCCGCGCTATCCGATCCCCGCCGACGCGGCGCGCATCCACGGCATATCCAATGCAACGGTTACAGATGCGCCCGCATGGCCCGACCTGTGGCCGCAGATCGAGATGATCCTCCGCGAACGAACCGTCGGCATCTACAACGCCGATTTCGATCTGCGCATGCTGGCCCAATCGCACCGCTTCGCCCGCCTCGACTGGCGCCACGACGCCCTCACTGCCTTCTGCATCATGCAGATCTACGCCCGCTTTTACGGCGAACGCGGTTACGGCGGCTTCCGCTGGCAAAGCCTGGAAAAGGCCGGTCGCCAATGTCGGCTCGACCTCCCCAACAGTCACCGCGCCGCGGACGATGCCCGACTGGCACGGGCAGTGTTGCTCCACGTGGCCGGTGAATCGTAATCCAAATGCGTCACAATGCGTAATGCATAAATCTTCAATCGCCCCATCCCACAGCGGAGTCACTGCCATGAAAAAGATCGGAATCATCGGCGCGGGCGCCATTGCCCGCGTCCACGCCGACCGCTGGGCCAAGATGCCCGGCGTGGAGATCGCCGGTTACTACGACATTGTCCCCGAAGCGGCGCAGCGCGCCGTGGACCAGTACGGCGGCAAGGTGTTCGCCTCGATGAGCAACTTGTTCGACGCTGTCGACGCCGTGGACATCTGCACCACAGCCGTGGCACACAAGGAACCGGTGCTGGCCGCAGCGGAAGCGGGCGTGCCAATGGCGTGTGAGAAGCCATTGTCGCGTCACCTGAGCGATTGCTACGAAATCGTCGAAGCTGTAGAACGCACCGGCACGCCGCTCTTCGTGGCCCAGGTGGTGCGCTTCTTCCCGCAATACGCCAAAGCCAAGGAGACATTGGACAGCGGCGCGCTGGGCAAGCCCGCCGTGATCCGCACTGTGCGCGGCGGCTCGATGCCGCGGGCGGGCAACGCCTTCAGCAGCGCCTACTACGCCGACTTCAACCAGAGCGGCGGCGTCATCCTCGACGTGAGCATCCACGACATCGACTACGTGCGCTGGTGCTTTGGCGAAGTAGAACGCGTCTTCGCGCGCGGACTCATGGACGCCGGCCTGCCCAAAGACCACACCCTGATCACCCTGCGCTTCGAGAACGGCGCCATCGGTCACATCGAAGGTGGCTGGGCCTTTGCGCCGGGAACCTTCCGCACCCGCGTCGAAATCGCCGGCACCGACGGCCTGCTCGAATGGGACTCGCTCGACCGTGATCCGCTAGAACTCACCCTCTTCGACAGTGACAGCCCCGCCGATGTCACGACGTCATCCGCCAGTCCCCTGGCCGACGAAGACGATCCCTATTACGCCGAATTGGCCCACTTCCTCGACTGCGTGGAGAACAAGAAACCCTTCAGCGTCACCGCGCATGACGGCCTGATGGCGGTGAAGATCTCCTTGGCCGCGATTGAGTCGGAGAAGCGTGGGGAGCCAGTGCGGATTGAAGATTTTAGTGCGTAGTTCGTAGTGCGTAGACGTCAAGCATCTTGGCGCGCTTTCTTGGACCGAATGTGTGTCAATAACGAAATCAGTTCCTCCACGGATTACGCGCTACGCACTACGTACTATCTCAACAAGTCAACATTCATAGAAAGCGACAGCCACTATGACGAATAATTCTTCTCTCCGCATCGGCATGATCAGCTTCGCCCACATGCATGCGGTTTCCTATGCGAATGCGCTGCGACAGATCCCTGGGGTGGAGATCGTGGGGATCTTCGATGAAAATGCCCAGCGCGGCAGACAGCAGGCCACCAATTTTGAGACAAAATTCTTCGCCGACGCCAACGCCCTGCTCGACAGCGGGCTGGACGCAGTGATCATCTGCTCCGAAAACGTGAAGCACCGCCCAATGGTGGAACAGGCCGCCGGGCGCTGAAAGCGATCCTGTGCGAGAAGCCCATCGCCACCACCGTCGAAGACGCACAAGCCATCATCGACGCCTGCGCGCGGACCGATACGAAGCTACAGATCGCTTTCCCTGTGCGCTTTTCACCCGTGATGCAGCGCTTAAAAGAGATCCTGGATGAAGGCAAGTTGGGTCGCATCTTCAGCGCCAAATGCACCAACCACGGCTACCTGCCCGGCGGCTGGTTCGTGCAAAAGGAGATGTCCGGCGGCGGCGCCGTGATCGATCACACCGTCCATGTGATTGACGTGCTGCGCTGGTTCTGGGGCGCGGAGGTCACCGAAGTCTACGCCGAAGTGGGCGACAGCCTCGTCTACCCCGATCTGGGCATCGACGACGCCGGGTTGCTCTCTTTCCAACTGAGCAACGGCGTCTACGGCACATTGGACACGAGTTGGTCGCGCCCGTCCAGCTATCTCACCTGGGGCGACGTCAAGATCGAAGTCCTGGGCGACAAGGGCATGGTGCGCACCGACGCCTTCAGCCAGCAACTCACCGTCGCCTCGAACCAAGTGGGCAAGAGCAAGTGGGCTGGCTGGGGCAGCGACATCGACCTCGGCCTGATCAAAGACTTCGTCTCCATGATCCGCGAAGACCGTGCCCCCTCCATCACCGGCAAAGACGGCCTCAAGGCGATGGAAGTGGCGCTGGCGGCCTACGAGTCCGCGCGGACGGGCAAACCCATTAAAATTTACGATTGACGATTTACGATTTACGATTGTCTCGTAGAGTGTGAGGTCTCAATGTGGGTGTGTTTCTCTGTTTACTCAAAACGACAACAACCTCACAACGTGATCGCTCACTCAACACGACAATCGTCAATCGTCAATCGCAAATCGTAAATTGATCCAATCCGACATCCACCTTGAGGAGATAAAACCATGCCTACCACCCCTCTCCGCCTCGGCACCTCCACCTATTCCTATTGGCATTTTCTGCCCGAGAAGGTACCAATTGAACTGGTGATGGACGCCGCCCATGCCCTCGGTTTGCAGGGGATCGAGATCCTGCACCGTCAGATGGAGTCCGACGAAAATAGCTATTTGCAGAAGCTCAAGCGCCACGCCTTTTCGCTCGGCCTGGACATCTACAACCTCTCGATCCACCAGGATTTCGTCCACGATGACCCGGCGGTGCGCAAACAGCACATCGACCACACCCTGGCCTGTATCGACATGGCCCACGAGATGGGCATCCCCTCGATCCGCGTCAACTCGGGCGGCTTCCGAAAGGGTGGCAGTTTCGACGATCTGATCCAGGCCAAGGGCTGGGTGGAACCGTGGCCCGGCGCCACCCGTGACGACGGCTTCAACTGGGTCATCGACGCCATTGAAGAATGTCTGCCCCATGCCGAAAAGCGCGGTGTGATGCTCCTGCTAGAGAACCATTGGGGACTCACCACCTTCGCCGACGATATGCTGCGCATCCTGCAGGGCGTCAACTCGCCGTGGCTCAAAGCGATCCTCGACATGGGCAACTTCCTCTTCGAGGACGACATGTACGCGGCCATGGAAAAAGTCGCCCCGCACATCTGGCTGGCCCACGCCAAGACCTACCACGGCGGCGGCACCTGGTACACGCTCGATCTCGACTACGCCCGCATCTTCCGCATCCTGCGCAATGCCGGCTGGAACGGCTACTGCTCCATCGAAATGGAGGGCGCCGAAAACGCGTCCACGGCCATGCCCAGGAGCGTGGAAATGCTGCGCCGCGCCTGGGCCGAATCGGGAGATTAGAGACTGAGGGATTAGGAGATTGAATAGAACGCGGATTAGGCGGATTTGAGCAGATTCCTTTAAAAAATCCGCTGAGATCCGCCTAATCCGCTCAATCCGCGTTCTATCTCTCCCCTTTTGCACTTTGCCTTTTGACTTTTGACTTTCTTCACCCGAAAGACCTTGCATGAACGATCTTCTCTTCTCCGCCCTCGAAGCCATCTACGGCGACGCCGCCCCCGATCAAGTGGATCGCTACGAGGACGCGCTCGCCGCCTTCCGCCGCGCCTACGGCCCCGGCCCGGTGACGATCTTCCGCTCACCCGGCCGCGTCAACCTCATCGGCGAGCACACCGACTACAACCACGGCTACGTCATGCCCGCCGCATTGGACAAAGACGTGGTGCTCGTTGCCCGTGAGCGTGGGGACAGGGAAGTGCGCCTCGCCAATGTCGAACCCGACTTCCCCCAGCGCAATTTCGCCGTCTCAGCCGCCATCGACCCAGCACCCAACGGCGATTGGAGCA
>JAWKOL010000029.1:0-87736 GCA_041391225.1 Caldilineaceae bacterium | reverse complement strand
GAAGAGGAGAAGAGAAGGACACGGATTTCAGGATTTGTCGGACAGTAGAGCGGAAAAGCTTTCTGCCTGTTCTTTTCTGCCTTCGTGTATCTTCGTGTGCCTTCGTGGATCATTATTTCTCTGGTTTCTCCTTATCTGTCTTCGTGCGGCGTTGTGTGCCTTCGGGGGTCCATGATTTCTGCAGAATCGCCTGCGCTACTTGTTCGCCGCCACGATGTCGCGCATGGCCGCCAGATCTTCTTCGACGCTGGCGCAGGGATCGGCGGCGCGTTCGGGGACTTCTACGCTACCAGCGCCAGTGAGGACGTCGACGATAGCCTGACTGCGCTGATTCTCGTATTGCAGGCATTGAAGCAGGCGGCTCTGGGTTTCGGCGAGGCTATCGGGCAAGGTCACGGCCGACAGCGAGGTGCTGATGTCGGCGCTTTGGGAGGCGATGGCTTCGTAGATCGGCTGCAAGCGCGGTCCGACCGTCTCGGAGGCGATCCAATCCATGGCCATGTCGTTCTTGCCGGAGGCGTGGGCGTTGAGGTAGAGCAACAGGAAATTGCCGTAGGTGATCTGCGAAAGCGCGCCCGATTCCATCTTCTCTTCCAGCGCCACGGTCCGCTCGGCTATAGGGCCTTCGTACCAGGCCGTCAACTGATCAACCAGCGGCGCGATCTCCTGCGCAACAGCCTGATCGACGCCAAGATCGGCATTGTCCGCGCCGGCGTTTTCGGCTTCGGCCGTGGCATTGGCAGCCTCCTGCACAGCCGGCCCCAGATTCGAGAGCAGGTTACGCCCAAAAATCAGCACGATGACCGCGGCCAGCACCACCAGCGCCATCAACACAACATTTCGTTGCAGCATAGATCGCCATTCCTTTGCCTGCATTCGGCTACGATAAAGACGCATTTGTAACAAATCGTACAATCGACTGCCAACATACCCGATCCCACCCAAAATCGCAAAAAAGTGCGTATTGGACCAGGGATTTTACCGGGGCAGAATAGAACGCGGATCGGGCGGATTGGGCGGATCAGGGCAGATTTCTCAAATGAAAATCCATTTAGATCCGCCCGATCCGCGTTCTATTTTCGCTGGTTCGCGAACGCTCGATTCCAGAACCGATGCCGTCGATCCCGCAGATTGGGTGTATGATAGAGGCTGTTTTGCGCGCGCACAGAAGAGATTAAGCGATTGAGGGAACAGGCGATTGGGTGATTGTGCAGTCGCTCGCTCTATGCGATCCCCAATCGCTTAATCCCCCAATCGCCCAATCTCTTGCTACCGCCATAGATCTTCTGGAGGAACCTCAATGCCTGCTCGACGCGTTTTGCCCCTCTTGCTTGCGCTTTTCGTGTTGACGGCGTGCGCCGTGCCGATGCCGCCCGCCACACCCGCGGAGACAGGCGACGCTGCGCCGGAAGTGGCGACATTGCGTGTGGCAGTGTTGCCCATCACCGATGTGATCCCCTTCTACGTGGCGCAACAGGAAGGCGAGTTCGCCGCCCGCAACCTCGAAGTGGCATTGATCCCCGTCTCCAGCGGACCAGATCGCGATACACTGCTTCAGGCGGGCGGGGCCGACTGCGCGCTCAACGAGGTGCTGGGGACGATCCTCTTCAACGCCGGTGAGGGCGAGCAACTGCGCGTGGTATCCACGGCGCTGCGGGCCTTCCCCGAAGCGGCGCACTTCTACCTGCTGGCGTCACCGCAGAGCGGCGTCAGCGCGCCCGCCGATCTCAGTGGACGCACCATCGCCATCTCGGCCAACACCATCATCGAGTATTGGACGGATCGCCTGCTCACCCAACAAGGTGTGGACGCGATCACGGTTGAGACAACCAACGTGCCGCAGATCCCCGTGCGCCTGGAACTGCTCATGAGCGGACAGGTCGACGCCGCCGTGCTGCCCGATCCGCTGGCGTCGCTGGCGATCATGCAGGGTGCGGTCCCCGTTCTCGATGACACGATTGCGCCCGAACTAGGCCTCAGCGTCATTAGTTGCCGTCTCAGCGTCGTGGAAAGCCAGCCCGACGCCGTCGCCGCCCTCGTCGCCGGTTGGGACGCCGCCGTGGGCGCCATCAACGCCGATCCGCAGCAATTCGGCAACGTCCTCACCGAAAACACGCGTGTCCCCGAGCCGCTGCAAGATCGCTACAACCTGCCCCCCTTCCCCGCCGCCGAACTCCCCACCCGCGCCGAAGTAGAAGACGTCCTGGCCTGGGCGATGGAGAAGGGTTGATTGGGAGAGTCAATCGTACGAGACTGTTGTGAGTGATGTGAGATAGGTAATGCGTCAGCATTGTAATGCGTAATTCGTGAAGTGAGGCCAGTCTCGATGTGTATCGACCATTGTCGACGGTGATGTGCATGCCTAGCGTCAACCAACGAAGAAGCCAATCAACACGATCCTCGCCCCGAATTACGCATTACGAATTACGCATTACAAAGGAGCCACCCATGCCGCCCCCACGCCTCTCGGTAGACAACCTGACCTTCCGTTACGCCGGCGGGCCGCCGATCTTCGATGGTTTTTCGTGGCAGGTGCGCGCCGGGAGACGTGGGCGGTGCTGGGACGTCGGGCTGTGGCAAGAGTACGTTGTTGTATCTGCTGGCGGGGTTGCGCACACCGTCGGCGGGGACGATCACGGTGGACGGCGCGGCGTTGACACGCCCCGCGACGACGGGGCTGATCTTGCAGCATCACGGTCTGCTGCCCTGGGCAACTGTGTGGGAAAATGCAGCGCTGGGAGCGCGGTTGGGGCGCTTCTACCGCGGGAAACGAGAGAAGCCGGGCGAGGCGCGTCCGTACCCGCCCGAAGTGCCACTGAGCGACGCCGACCGCTGGCTCGAACGGCTGGGAATCGCGCATCTGCGCAACCAGTACCCGTCACAACTCAGCGGCGGACAGCAACAACGTGTCGCCATCGCGCGCACCCTCGTGTTGCAGCCGCACCTGCTGCTCATGGACGAACCCTTCAGCGCGCTGGACACCGTCACTCGGGCCGATTTGCAGCGGCTGGTGATCTCGCTGCAACAGGAACTACGCATCACCAGCGTCATCGTCACCCACAACATCGAAGAAGCGGCGCTGCTGGGATCGCGCATCCTCGTGCTGCATCGCCCGCCCAACCGCGCCCCCCACATCGTGGACAATCCCGGCGCGGGCAGCATGGACTATCGCCACAGCGAAGCATACCGCACGCTGACGGCGCATTTGCAGGCCCAATTGGAAGGAGAAGCGGTGCATGGGGCGTGAGATGCGCTTGCGGCAGGTAGTGGTGGGGCTGGTGCTGACGGTGATCCTGTGGCAGTTGGCGGCGTGGGCGTTGAATCGCTCGATCCTGCCGCCGCCAGGGCGGGTGTTGCTCGTCTTCGCGCAGGAGTTGGTGAACGGCGATCTAGGCAGCCATTTCCTGGTGAGCGCGGCGCGGGTGCTGGCAAGCATCGTCCTGGCGTCGGCGCTGGCGACGCCGGCGGGGCTGGTGCTGGGGCAGAGCCGCACGCTCAACCGGCTGCTGGCGCCGCTGATCTACATCGCCTACCCCATGCCCAAGGTGGTATTCATGCCCATCTTTCTACTGCTGCTGGGCATCGGCAACGCCAGCAAGGTGGCGCTGATCACCGTGATCCTCTTCTTTCAGATCCTGGTGGTGGTGCGCGACGAGGCGCTGGCCATCCGCCCCGAGTTGATCACCAGCCTGCGCTCGTTGGGGGCAGGACGGCTGGCCCTGCTGCGCTTTGTCTACGTCCCCGCCGTGCTGCCGGCCATGCTCACGTCCTTGCGCCTTAGCGTGGGGACGGCGGTGGCGGTGCTTTTTCTGGCCGAAAGCTTCGCCACCACCAGCGGGCTGGGCTACTACATCATGGTGGAAAGCTGGAGCCGCGTGGCCTACGTGCAGATGTACGCCGGCGTCGTGGCCATGAGCCTGCTGGGGTTGGTCCTCTACTACGCCACCGACTGGCTGGAAAGACGGCTGGCGCCGTGGCTTTTCTTGGAGAATGAATCATGACAGACAATGAAGTCGTCCAATGGTTTTCGGAAATCGACAGTAGCGATCTCGCCAGTGCGGGCGGCAAAGGCGCGAACCTGGGCGCACTGACCCAGTCGGATTTCCCCGTGCCGCCCGGTTTTGTGATCACCACCGAAGCGTATCGTCGCTTCGCGGACCAAAACCAGTTGCGCCCGCACATAATGACACCAGCAAGCGACGACGCTACTCAACTCGAAGCAGCATCGGCGCAGATCCGCCGTCGTTTCGAGGAAGCGACTATCCCCACCGACCTGGCGGACGGTATCACCGCCGCCTATCACCGCCTGATCCAGGACAACACCGCCGTCGCCGTGCGCTCCTCGGCCACCGCGGAGGATCTGCCCGGCGCTAGCTTCGCCGGCCAACAGGAGACCGTCCTCAACGTGCGCGGGGACGCGGCCCTGCTTGACGCGGTCAAGGTGTGTTGGGCCAGTTTGTGGACGGCGCGCGCCATGTCCTATCGGCAGCGTCAGGGCATCGCGCCCGATGCCGTGGCAATGGCCGTGGTGGTGCAGGTGATGGCCCCGGCGGATGTGTCGGGCGTCCTCTTTACAGCCAATCCCAACAGCGGCGAGCGCGACGAAATCATCATCGACGCCAGTTATGGGCTGGGCGAGGCCATCGTCTCCGGCGCAGTGACCCCCGACAGCTTCGTCTTGGATCGTCAAAGCCACTCGATCAAGCAAACACAGTTGGGCAGCAAAGAAGTGATGATCGTCCCCGTGGACGGCGCGGCAAGGACAGAAACGCGGCCCGTCACCGACGCGCAGCGCAACCAGACGGCGCTGTCGCCGTCCACGCTCGGCGAACTCGCCGACCTGGGTCTGCGCATCGAAGCCCACTTCGGCGGCGTCCCCCAGGACATCGAATGGTCGCTCGCGGACGGGCGGATCTGGCTGCTTCAGGCGCGGCCCATCACCAACCTGCCGCCCGCGCCGCTCAAAGACGTGCGCTGGGAGCCGCTGCGCCCCGACTCGATCTGGATGCGTCGCCAAATCGTGGAGCACATGCCCGAACCGCTGTCCCCGCTCTTCGCCGAACTCTACATTGAAGACGGGCTGGGCAAGTCGTTCGACGAGATGGCCGGCTACCTGGGCGATCTGGCCGGCATGAAACTCGACCTGTGGGAGTTGATGGAGCCACCCTTCGCCACCACCATCAACGGATACGCCTACACCATCGGCAGTTTTAAGTTCAAATTGTCGATGATTCCTCAGGTCTTGCAGATGTACATGCGCATTCTCCCGCGCATGTTCCAGATCATGATTCCCTACTGGCGCGACGAGGGACTGGCCACGTATCGGGCCACGATTGACCGGTACAAGGCGCTCACGGCCGAATCAGCCGCCGACGATGAACTGCTGCAAGGCATGCGCGACCTGGCCACGGGCGACGCTGTCTACTGGTTTGCGGCGGCGATCCCGCTGGGCATGGCCCGCGTCACCGACGCGCTGCTCGACAGCTTCTTGAAGATCGTGGTGGGCAGCTGTCTCGGCGCGGACCAACCGCACCCCACCAGCGGATCGTACCTGCGCGGCTTCCCCTCGAAGACGTTGGACGCGCAGGTGGAAATCGAACAGATCGCGCGACAGATTCGCACATCCCCCGAACTGGCGCGCAGCGTCGAGGACGCCCCCGCGCAGCGACTGCTGGATGTGCTGTCCGCCGCGCCCGCAGGGCAGCCTGTCCTCGACGCCATTGACGCCTACCTGGACCGCTACGGCCACCAGATCTACGATCTCGACTTCGTCACCCCCACCCAGGCCGACGAACCGCTGCCCGTCTTGCTGAGCATCAAGTCGGCGCTGGCCCACCCCGAACAGGACGCGCTCGCCCAGCAGGCGCGGCTGTCCACCGAACGCGAGGTGCTGGTGCGACGCACCGAGCGGGGCCTCGATCCGCTGTCGCGCTGGGTTTTCCAGATCATCCTGGGCTGGGCGCAGCGATTCTCGCCGCTACGCGAAGAAGCGCTCTTCTACGTGGGCGCGGGCTGGCCCGTGCTGCGCCGCCTGGCCCTGGAACTGGGACGGCGACTCCACGCAGCCGGTTCGCTGCGCCGGGCACACGTCTTCTTCACTGCGCACGCCCCAGTTGACCGAAGCCATTGCGCGCTCGCCAGAACCGTATCGCCCGCATCGATCTGGCCAGATCTCGCCGTCGAACAACAGCAATTGCCGGGAGCGCGCAAACGGTTAAATCCGCCCTACTCGGTGCCGCTCAACGCCCAGCTGAAGTTCGGTCCCCTACGATTGAAGATGTTCAGGCCGCCTGCACCGCCTAGCATGGACGGCCCCGTCCTCAGTGGTGTCGCCGTCAGCCCTGGGACGGTCACCGCATGCGGCGCGGTGTGATCCGCTCACCCGAGGACTTCGACCAGATGACGCCCGGCTCCATTCTTGTCTGCCCCACCACCACCCCAGCGTGGACGCCACTCTTCTCGCAAGCCGCTGGGTTGGTCACCGATATCGGCGGCGCGCTGGCGCACGGCTCCATCGTCGCCCGCGAATACGGCATCCCCGCGGTGATGGGTACCGGCGTCGCCACGCAGCGCATCCGCAGCGGGCAACACCTGCACATCGACGGCGACCAAGGGACGGTGACACTGGTGGATGAGGTGTCAGCGGAGCCGAAAGAGGATTCCGGTCCGCAGAAGAAGCCATTCCCGTGGCGACGGTGGCTGGCGGTGGGATCGGTGATTGGGTTGGCTGTGTGGTGGATTAAGCGGCGGAGGTCCCTCACCCCCATAGGCGTTAAGATAAGGACCAGCGAAAGTGCCGGGGACTTCGTTGAGACTGAGTCGCCAGGAGTGATGACCCCGTCTCGCTGCGACGAAAAGTCCCCGGCACTTGCTCGTATGGCGCTTATCTTAACGCCGATGGGAGAGCAGGGGGCCTTCTGCGTCGCGCCATACATGCTATAATTTCCCCAAACCGCACCACGATGCCAAGCATCACCACCGTGGACAAATCCCGAAAGGACACCCTCATGACGTCACCGTCAAGCACCTCACCGCCGAACTCGAAGCGGGATTGGATGAAATCCGCCGTGCGCCCAAGGACAGCGGCGAGCTACAGTTGATCGTGCGCCGCCCTGCTGTGGACGAAGCGCGAACTGACCGAAACCGGCCACCTTGACACCGTAGACGGGCTGGTGGGCGACAACCGGCGTGCGCGGCGGTTCGTCCACGCCCGACAAATCGGCCAACCCCGATGCCCAGATCACCGTGATGAACGCCCGCGCCACCCAACTCGTGGCCCAGGACGCCCCAGCCGGAAACCGCTGGCCCTGGCCAGTGACCAGCTCTACGTCGACTTCGACCTGAGCGAAGAGAGGAACATCCCGCCGGGTACGCGCGCCTGGCCATCGGCGACGCCGTCCTCGAAGTGTCGGCGCTGCCCGCCTAACGGCACAACAAGTTCGTGGCCCGCTTCGGCCTCGACGCCATGAAATTCTCAGATCCCCCGTGGGCAAACAACTCCACAACGGCATCAACGCAAAGTGGTGCAGGCGAAAACGATCACGGGGGATGGCGTAAAAAAGGTGACTGGTGATTAGGGATTGGGGATGAGATGATGGGATGATGGGATGATGATCGTCCATTCCTATCATCTCATCATCTCATAATCAAGTCTTTCCACCCAACATACCCGATCACGAACCAATACCCTCTTCGATTCACCTAATCACCAATCCCTAATCACCAATCACTACGGCCCGAGGTTCCCATGCCCACCGTTCCGCTGATCGAGTACAAAGATGCCACGCCCGAGGCGAAGGCAGTGTTCGACGCCATCAAGGCGGCGCGCAATGTTGAGGACGTGAACAACTTTTGGAAGGCGCTGGCCAATCACCCCGGCACGCTCAAGCGCACGTGGGAATCGCTGGCCGAGGTCATGCGTCCTGGCGCGCTGGACAGCCTGACCAAGGAGATGATCTACATCGCCGTCTCCATCGCCAACAACTGCGACTACTGTATCCACTCGCATACGGCGTCGGCCTTCGCCAAAGGCATGACCAAAGAGCAGTACGCCGAACTGCTGGCCGTGGTGGGCATGGCATTCGAGACCAATGCCCTCTCCACCGCCTTCAAGGTGCCTGTCGATCCCCAGTTCTTGGTCGAAACAGAAGAAAACAAGTAGCAGGTTCCTCACAACCCCAAAATCAACGGAGGCCCCCCATGACCCGCGCCATCGTGATGCACCAGCCCGGCGACACGTCGGTGCTGCGCTACGAAACAGTGGACGTCCCCGCGCCGCAGGGGACGGAAGTGCGTGTGCGCAACCACGCCATCGGCATCAACTTCATCGACACCTACTACCGCACCGCGCTCTACCCCTGGCCCACCACGCCGCTGATCCCCGGCTCCGAAGCCGCCGGCGAAGTGGTGGCCGTGGGCGACGCCGTTTCGCTGGTGAAGGTGGGCGACCGCGTCACCTACACCACGCCGGTGGGGGCTTACGCCGAGGAACGCATCATCGACCAGCGTCACCTCGCCGTCCTCCCAGCAGACATCGCCTACGACACCGCCGCGGCCGTCACGCTCAAGGGGCTGACGGTGCAATACCTGCTGCGCCAAACCTTCCGCGTCGAAGCAGGACAGACGATCCTCTTCCACGCCGCCGCCGGTGGTGTGGGTCTGCTGGCGGGGCAATGGGCGGCGTCGCTGGGTGCGACGGTCATTGGCACAGCAGGGTCCGACGAGAAGGTGGCGCTGGCCAGGGCGCACGGCTACACCCACGTGATCAACTACCGCAGCGAGAACTTCGTCGAACGCGTCAAAGAGATCACCGGCGGTGCGGGCGTCGACGTCGTCTACGATTCGGTGGGGCAAGACACCTACCCAGCGTCGCTAGACTGTCTCAAACAACGCGGCATGTGGGTCAGCTTCGGCCAGTCTTCGGGGCCGATTCGCGACTTCCAACTGGTGCAACTGGCCAACAAAGGATCGCTCTTCGCCACCCGCCCCAAACTTTTCGACTACGTCGAAACGCCCGAACGCCTCAACGCCGCCGCCGCCGAACTCTTCGACGTTCTCCGCCGTGGGGTGGTCACCGTGGCCATCAACCAGCGCTTCGCCCTCAAAGACGTCGCCCAGGCTCAGCAGGCGCTGGAAGGACGGCAGACGACGGTCGACGGTGTTGGTGCCGTGAAGGAGGATTGGTGACTGGTTGGTGATTGGGATCGATTCGGGATGATGATGATGGGATGATGATCAAGTCGACATCATCCCCATCATCCCCATCATCCCCATCATCTCATCATCCACTATGAGCGAACGCCCCGATATCTCCGACAACGAATTGATCAGCGCTGGCCCATCACTACGATCTGCACGTGACGGCGTTGTCGTTCCTGCCGATTGGGAACGACGCCACTGGCCTGGGTTTTTCGGGCAGCGGATGCGGGCGGACGCAGCTACTTCCTCAAACTCAAGCGCCCACCTGTCTACGCGCCGGCGTTGACTGTCCTCGCTTTTGGTAGAAGCGGGGATCACCGCCGTCGTGGCCCCGCTGGTGGATCGCACTGGTGCGCTGTGGCATGACGTATCCGGCTTCGTGTTGAGCGTCTACCCGTTTGTCGAAGGACTCACCGGCATGGACGTGGGCCTTGCCCCCAACAGTGGACGTCCTTGGAAGCGATCCTGCGTCAGTACACGGGTACGGGGCGCAGTCGGCGGTGGGAGGACGTGCGCAGCGAGTCCTTTCGCCCGATGTGGTTGGAGACGGTACACGCTTCCACCAGCGCATCGACGCCTCTACTGCCACCGAAGACTTCGACGATCCCATCACCGCGGATTTCGTAGCCGTTGACGCGCCCGCCAGGAAGAGATCCAGCGCATCTGCGCCCGCGCAGCCACGCTCGGACGCCTCACCGCAGCGCAACCTGCCCCACGTCCTCTGCCACACCGACATCCACACCGCCAACGTCCTCGTCGATCCGGGCGGCGATCTGCACATCGTTGACTGGGATCAGCCCCTCTTCGCACCCAAAGAGCGCGACCTCATGTTCTTCGTGCAGAATGGGCCGGGTGAACCCGTTGAGCCGTCTGTGCGTCACTTCTTCCACGGCTACGGGGATACTGTCATCGACTGGACGGCGCTGGCCTACTACCGCTACGAAGTGGGTGGTGCAGGAGTTAGGCGACTACGGCGCACGTATCCTCGACGGGGATGGCGGCGATGTCACCCGCTCCGGGGCAGTGCGCGAGTTTCGTCAACTCTTCGATCCCGGGGATGTGGTGGATGGGGCGATCAGGCCGATGGGTGGATGTAAACCAATGGTCCCCTACTTTGGGGAGGACAGGCGAACACTGCTGTGCAATGATGGAGAGCTACCCCAAGCACAGACAAGGAGGTCGCCATGAAGTATCGTGTCCACAGATTCGACCTACGCATGACCAAAAGATCAGTCCAACCTGGAACGTTCTTGAATTCGCTGGAAGGTGAGGTCGTTGCCGTTGTACCGAACGTGACCATGGCCGCATTCTGGATGCACCGTGTTGACTTCGTACTGGTGATCGAACGCATCGGCGGGGACGGTAGCATTGCATAGCTCGTAACAAGTTGGACACAATGTCATTGAGTCAAGAGAGGAGTGAGCCCCCAGGTGCGGCTGTTCTTGTGTAGAACCGCACCTGGGGTGCTCATCCTCGAATATTCGGGGGTTATTTGAGGATTGATCGCTTAACTCGATGACATTGACAGAGACGTGCGTCTAGAAATCCTTCTGCCCCACCGCCAGATGCGCAGCACCAGGTTGTTGCCTTCCAACCGCCCTAGCAGGTAGTCGCCGTCGGCCTGGAAGGTGGAGATACGCACCATGTCCAGCTTCGTGGCCGGGATCTGCGTCTGGCTCTGCGGCAGGCTGTACAAGCGATCCGCGCAGCGCCCACGAGTGACGGATCCTGTGCCGGCGTCGGTGGTCCAGTTACAGAGTTGGATCTGCTTGTCGCCGGTGAGGGCGACGCTGACAGCGTAGGTGTCGCCGACGTAGTCGAGACCGAAATCGCGGGCCGTGCCGCCCTGTCCGCCGCTGTGCGCCCGCAGATCTGGCGTGAAGATGCTGCGGTAGCCGAAGTCGAAGAGGGTGCGGGCGTCGTTCCAGCGGTTGCCCGTCAGCCCCGAAGGCTGCAACTCCGCCGCAATCAGCGGACGCTGCAAGCGTGTCGCCTGCACCGACAGGCAGCCGCCGCCCACGCAACTGGGGACGCCGGTCATCGCCGGCAACTTCGCCGGGCAGGTGCCGCCGCCGCCGCCGGTCTTGTGACCGTCGAGCTGCGGGTACTGCGTCATGCCCTTGGTCATGGGCTGCACGGGCGGGTGACACAGCGGCCAGTCGTTGGGCATCAACCCGCACACCTCGTCTTGTGAGGATGCGCCCGCAAATTCGAGGAAGAGCGGATCGTTGTAAACGCTCTCCCACAGGATCGCCTGATCCCGCGCCGTGGAATAGGCCACGCTGGAGAAGACAGTCCCCTGCTGGCAGTGCTGCGTGTTCGACATGCCCAGTTGGGCGGCTTTGGCGTCCATGCGGATGACCATGTTGTCGAGGTTGCCGGCTACATGCTCGGAGATGGCCCAGGTGGCGTCGCCCGCGGATCGCATCATGTTGCCGTAGAGCAGGTTGCGCAACGTGATGCGCTCGCCTTCCTCTAGCCCCATTACGCTAGCCCCGCTGTTGTTGACGTTGGCCGCGGCCGCGCTCACCGTCACCACATCATCTAGCGACACATCGCCCGCCTTCACGGCGTCCAGGGCCACGATGGTCACCATCACCTTGCGCACGCTGGCGATGGCCTGCACCACGTCGGCGTTGACGGCGAAGAGATCGGCATCGTAGCGTGGATCGCGCAGCAGCGCCCGAATCGTTGTCAGCGCGGGCTGGGCGAGCTGCACGCCCAACGTGTTGAGATCCTGATCCCAGCCCTCGTGGCTGATGTTGGAAAGCTGGTACAGACAGTCCTCTTGCGGCCCAGGACAAGCCCCACGCAGCGTCTCCCAAGTGTGCATGCGCAACGATCCGCTCTGATCGTCAAGTGCCGAGACGATCCCCGTGTCGGCCAGCGGCGCGGTGACCAGGTTGCGCGCCTTCTGCACGAAGCTGTTGTTGTTGCGGATATCGCGGCCCGACTGCGCCACACCCCGCAACTTGGGCTGCCCGGCAGTGCTCACGTCGAAGAAGTAGGAGGTGAGCGATTCGATGTCGGTGGTGAGGCTCACGGCGTAGTGCGGGTTCACCTCGTCGTCCCCCGGGTTGAAGACCACCGAGAGATCGCTCACGGGTGAAGCGTCCGCGCCGATGTCGCCGCCGTCATATTTGCCGGTGATGACGCCGGTGAGGCCGTCCACTTCCCAGGTGATCAGGCGCAACATGCCGTTCTTGTGCAGCACCGGCGTCGCTACCTGCAAGCGTTTCTCGTCCACCGTCCACGCCAATTGGCGGTGGGCAATGTCGTAGTGGACCACGTTCACCTCGGGCGCGGCGTTGGCGCCGTAGCCGCGGGTGTCCAACTTCTCGAAGATGCCGTCATCGTTCACCCGCCACGTCGTCAGCCAGAGGTCGCCGTCGAGGATACGGGCGCTGAGCAGCATCTGGCGGTTCAGCTTGGCCTGACTTTCGGGCGTGAGCACGTGCAATTGGTGGTTGAATCCCCACATCTGCGGGCCATCTTGCAGGTGGACGGGTGCATCTGTCTGCTGACCCAAGCGCCAGCTCGACAGCTTGCCCGCGTCGCCCGAACCCGCCACGGTGATCACGATAGGCGCGGTGGGATTGCCCGTCCCGCCCAGGTGCGCCACGTCCACCTCGCGCACGTCGCCGCTGGGCGGTACCTTGTCGCCCGGCGTCCCCGACGTTTCGGGATTGGCGCCGACGAAGGGCAGATAGACCACCCGCTGCTGCACAGGACCAAAGACCTTGTCGTCCAGCGTGGGGACGGCATCCACCGGCGTGGGCGCGCCCACGCTTTCCAGCAGATAGTCCTCGGTTTCGCCTGCGCCGTAGCCGCTGTCCGGTCCGCTACCGTCGGCGTTGGCTGCGGGCTGATCGCTCAACATCACGCGCACCCACAGGTTTTCGTCCACGGCCTCGTTCCAGGCCACGAAGGTGGGCAGCGTGAAGACGTGCGTGCCGGTAACGGCCAGCGTCAGCATATGGTTCTGCACCGCCCACTCGTTGGACGTCACCGCGCCAGGACACGTCTGTACCTCGCCCCAGCGGCCATTGCGGTCGAAATCGAACCAGACATTGACATAGGCGCTTTCGGGGAAAGATTGGCCCAGGTCGAACGCGGTCACCGCCACCTGGAGCGACGTCTCCTGGCAGTGGGGCAGTTCGGTGGCGATGGACAGCCCATCGTCGCGGCCGTCCTGATTGGCCTCACCCAGCGCAAGATCCAGGTTGTTGACGCCGTCATTGTCCGTCCCCGCGCTTGCACCGTCCTCGCCGCTGACGCCGTAGCCGAGCACATAGCGCAGCCGCGCATTTTGATGGAAAGGGCCAACACCGCCCGCGCCCGTGGCCGCCAACGTGGGGAAGTTGCCCACCACGTCGGGGTACGCGTTGAGCGTCCCCTGGCGGCTATCGGGCGCATCGCCGAAATCGGCGGTCGGCGCAGCTTGCGCCAGCACCACCTGTCCCCGCGCGGGGAGCAGCGGCGCACACAGAAGGCAACAGAGCAGAATGAGTTGGATAATTTTGCGAAACATGGTGGGTGATCCTCCTGGTGAATGTGAGTGATACGTGATACGTGATTCGTGATGCGTGATGCGTAGACAAAGTTGTATCGCCATTGGGAACCAACACCGTCGACCAATTACGCATTACCCTTCCCCCGCCCATCCATCTGCCCCAGCAAGTGGACGAAAAGCCGCTCAGGCGTGGCGAAATGGGTCTCCTCGCCGGTGTGGACGTTGCGGGCCGAGGCGCGCCAGCAGGCGGGTTCGCCTTCTGCCCACAGCCGTACGAGGAAGAGTTCGTAACGGTTAACAGGTGGTGGTTTGGGGGGCATGGGGCCTCCTTGGGCGGGTGTGATGCGTAATTCGTAATGCGTAATGCGTAATTCATGGACCAAGTTGTACCGCCATTGGGAACCAATACCGTTAACCAATTACGGATTACGAATTACGAATTACGCATGTTAGACTTCGTCCACACTCTACGCGCCGCCCGTATCAAGGACGTAGCAGGCGCGCCGTCACAACGTCACAAGATTTGAGAAGAACGTAACAAGGGTGAGCCTATGCCCCGGTTGAGTCTTTCTTTGCTCGGTGGGTTCTCCGTGCGCGTGAACGGCGAACCGTTCGACGATTTCGCCACGGACAAGATCCGGGCGCTGCTGGCCTACCTGGCCGTGGAAGCGGATCGAGCCCATCCACGCGCGGTGCTGGCGACGCTGCTCTGGCCCGACTACGGCGACAGCGACGCCATGCGCAATCTGCGGCAGTCGCTCTACCGTCTGCGCCTGGCGCTGGACGGGCGCGCCCCGATCTCTTCGGCCAAACCATCGAGGTGACGCGCCAAAGCGTGACGCTGCACAGTACTGCGGTTGACGTGGATCTGCGGCATTTTGAGGAAGATCTCGACCTTGTCGCCGCGCACGGCCATGTCGCCCTCGGTGGTTGTTCGTCCTGTTTAGGGCGCATGGAAAAGGCGGTGGATCACTACATTGGCGAGTTCCTGGCGGGATTCCACGTGGAAGACGCCGATCCTTTCGTGGAATGGCAGACGATCCAACGCGAGCGGACGCATCAACGGGCGCTGACGGCGTTGCAGGATCTGGCTCTAGCCTTCGGCGCACGCAGCGACTACGCCCGCATGCGCGATTTCGCCACCCGCCAGGTGACGCTGGAACCGTGGCGAGGAAGCGCACCAGCAGGTGATGCAGGCATTGGCGCTGGACGGCCGCCGCAGCGAAGCGCTGGCCCAATACGAACGCTGCTGCGAAGTCCTCGTGCGCGAGTTGGGCGTGGAACCGGCAACGGAGACCACCGAACTCTACCAGGCGATCCGCGGTGGAAGCCTCAAAGCGCCGCCGCCCCCGTCGGTTCACGAGGCCGAGCCAGACGCGTCCACTGTGGCGTTGCACAACTTCCCCCTGTTCTTCACGCCCATCCTCGGCCGCGAGGACGAGACAGCGCAGGTGTTGGCCTTCCTCGCCCAGCCGTCGACGCGACTGGTAACGCTGTTGGGCGAGGGTGGCAGCGGCAAGACGCGCCTGTCCGTCCACACCGCACAGCAACTGGCCAGAAACGGCCAACGACGACTTCGCCGACGGCGTCTACTTTGTGCCGCTGGCTGCGGTGACGCAGCCCGATCTGATTTTGTCGGCGTTGGCGTCGGCGCTGGCGCTGCAGTTGCACGAGCGCAGCCCAGCGCGTACCCAGGTGCTCGATTTCTTGCGCCAGAAGCGCATGTTGCTGGTGTTCGACAACTTCGAGCACGTGATCGAGGGCGTGGCGCTGTTGCAAGATGTCCTGGAGCAGGCGGCGGGCGTGCGGCTGCTGGTGACGTCGCGCGTGCCGCTCAATGTGTTGGGCGAGCAGCGTTTCCGCGTCGGTGGCCTCACGCACGCGGGCGAGGACGATCCGCAGCCAGCGACGCTGGCTGCGTTTCTGGCCTACAGCGGGCACCGGCTCTTTGTGCAGGCGGCGCGGCTGGTGCAGCCGGGCTTTACGCCCTCGCCCACAGAGCAGCGCGCCATCATTGCCATCTGCCGACTGGTGCAGGGATGCCGCTGGCGCTGGAAATCGCGGCGACATGGGTGCGACTGATGGACGCTGCTGCCATCGAGCAGGAGATCCGCCGCGGGCTTGACTTTTTGACCACGCCCATGCGCAACCTGCCCGACCGTCACCGCAGCATGCGCGTCGTCTTCGACTATTCGTGGCAGCGGTTGTCGGCGTCGGAGCAGCGAACGCTGGCGCAGCTTTCGGTCTTCCGGCGATTTTACGCTGGAAGCGCCTGGCCGTGTCCGACGGCGGCGCAGTAGGCGCGGCCAACCTGCTAGATTGGGCGTTGTTGCAGCGCGTCGGCGGGCAGCGGTATGTGCTGCACGAGTTGCTGCGTCAGTACGCCGAGGAGCAGTTACAGCAGACGCCCGCGCTCGCAGAAGAGACAGCGCAGCGGCACAGCAGTTACTTCCTTGATCTGATGGCGCGGGAAGAGGCGAAGTTGTACGGCCCGGCGTTGCCGCAGGTACAGGCGCAGCTTCGCCAGTCGATGGACAACATCCGGCAGGCGTGGCGCTGGGCGGCGTCGCATGGACAGGTTGAATCGTTGGCGCGCAGCGCGTCGGGATTGAGCCAGTTGCTGTCTGTGGCCGGTTACTGGCAGGAGGGCGAGAGTCTGCTGTCCGCGGTGGTGGGGGGCGGGCAGGCGATTGAGGCGGCAAAGGCCGTCGCCTGCGGCGCCGAGGAGATCAGGCCTTTCTCCTGCTGGTTGGCGGTGCAACACGCACGTTTTTTGCTTGCGCTGGGCAAGTTAGATCGGGCGCAAGAAGTGCTGCCAGCGGCGTTGGCGGGGCTGGACGGATCGTGGCGCGCCCACGCGTTGACGCTTCAGGTGGATCTGCTGCGCATGCGTGGCGAGTACGACGACGGGCTGGCCAGTAGTGAGGAGGCGCTGGCGATCTTTCGGCGGCTGAAGGATCGCAACGGTGAGGCGCAGGCGCTTAACCGCATTGGGCAGATCTTCTGGCTACGCGCCGACTATGCGCAGGCGTTGGACTATCAGCAACAGGCGCTGCGGTTGGAGCAGGCGATGGATCATCCGCGTGGGGTGGCGCAATGTTTGAGCAGTATCGGGCTGATCCACTACAAGCAGAGCCAGTACGAGGAGGCGCTGACCAGCCATGCCCAGGCGTTGACGGTGGCGCGGGCGTTGGGCAACCGCGGCGATGTGGCGAGGCATTTGAGCACCATTGGCGTGGTTCATATCGACCGCGGCGAGCACGCGCAGGCGTCGGCCTACTACGAGGAGGCGCTGTCTATCGACCGCGAGTTAGGCAATCGGCTGGGTGTTGCTATCCGCCAGACCAATTTGGGGATGATCTACTGGAATGGCGGTGAGTTTGAACGGGGGTTGGCCGCTACGGAAGAGGCCGCGCGATTTTGGTGGCGATTGGTCATCGCAGCGGTGAGGCGATTACGCTGGGCAACATGGGCGTGATTCTGTGGCGCATGGGTGAGCCGACGCAGGCGTTGACACGTCATGGCGCGGCGCTGACGCTGGACGAGGATCTGGGCAACTGGGACTGTGTGGCGCGTCATTTGAGCAATATCGGCATTGTCCACGCCGACGAAGGGCGTTACGACGAGGCGATGACTGTCTACACGCGGGCGATGACGGTACACGAGAAGCTGAACATTCCGTTCCACCGCTGTGAGTTGCTGGTGCGCAAGGCGCGGTTACACTTGCTGCGCGAGGAAGTGGACGAAGCACGCCGTTTGAACGAGGAGGGGCTGGCCGTGGCCGTCCAGGTAGGCCGCGCCGATACGCTGTTCGAGGGGCGTCTGTTGGCAGCGCGGCTGGCGGCGTTGACGGATCCGGCGGCGGCGCGGCAGATCCTCGACGAATTGGCAACGACGACGCAACGGGCGGACGCGCAGGCAGATGTTCTGTTCGAGCGTTGGCGGTTGCTGGGTGATGCTGAAGCCGCGGCGGCGGCGCTGGAGCGGTATGAGGCCGCGTATGCGCAGGTCCCCGATGCGCGGTACCGGCGGCGCATGGATGTGTTGGGGAACCTTGCCGCCAGCAGAAGACCCCTCCCTAGCCCTCATCGGCGTTAAGATAAGCGCCATACGAGCAAGTGCCGGGGACTTCACGTTGGACGAGTCGCCAGGAGTGATGACCCCGTCTCGCTGCGACGAAAAGTCCCCGGCACTTGCGTTCGACCTTAACTTAACGCCTATGCCCTCACCCGCCCCGCCAGCAGGGAGCGGACTGTTGACGCGTACGCGGAGATAATCCTGTATTGGTGTCGCCTACAACGCGACCTTCTTTGCCTACACGTCAACAGTTCTCCCCACGCCCGCTGTCCTCAGCGGCCTGCGGGGGGAGTTAGAGGGGGGTCTTCCGTCGCGTCCTTGGTATCATGCCGTTTGCAGACAGCGCACCTCCATCTGCAACGGATCGTGCGGACGCAACGTGATCTGCGTGTCCATGACCACGGGGTCGGTGTTGTGCAGGGCCAGATCCACCTGTTGCAGCATGGTGGCGAGGATCACTTGCGCTTCGAGCATGGCGAACATGTTGCCCAGGCAGATGCGCGCGCCCACACCGAAAGGGAAGTAGGTGTAGCGATCTGGTGCGGTGGCAGCGTCGAGGAAGCGCTCGGGGCGGAAGGCTTCCGGCTCGGGCCACAGGTCGGGGCGATGGTGGGTAGCGTAGCTGCTGAACATGAGCACAGCCTTGCGCGGGAAATGATGGCCCAAGGCGTCGAATGGCTGCTGCACCTGGCGACCAAAGCCGAAGGCGGGCGGATAGAGACGCAGGGTCTCCTTCACCACGGCTTCGAGATAGGGCAGTTGAGGAAGATCGTCGAAGGCGATTTGCCGCCCGCCGAGGACCTGTTCAACGTCGGCGCGCAGCCGCGCGGTGACGTGGGGGTGCTGCGCCAGCAGATACCAGGCCCACGTGAGGGCGGCGGCGGTGGTCTCATGGCCGGCCACGAAGAGGGTCACGCACTCGTCGAGCAGTTGGTCTTCGGGCATGGGGTGGCCGTCTTCGTCGCGAGCGGCGAGGAGCATCGAGAGCAGATCGCCGTGGTCCTCGCCGGTGGCGCGACGTTGGGCGATGATGCCGCGCAGGTAGTCTTTGACGGCGTGGAGGGCCGACTGCTGGCGGCGATTCCCTGGCGTGGGCAGCCAGGACGGCGGCAACACCGGCATTTTCAACTGCGATTCGCCCTCGCTGAGGATCTGCTTCATCCACTGGCCGATGCGCGCTACGTCCGCGGCCAGATCCACGTCGAACATCGTCTTGGCGATGATGCGCAGGGTGAGTTGTGTGAGCGCATCGTCGAGGATCACCGTCTGGCCCGACTGCCATGCCGCCGTCATCTGTTGCGTGGATGTGGCCATGATCTCGGTATAGTCGCGGATGCGGGTGGCGTGAAAGGCGGGCTGCACCAGTTTTCGCTGCCGCCGCCAGGCTTCACCTTCGGCCATGAAGACGCCGTTGCCCATGAAGCGCCGGAAGACGCGCCCGGTGAAGGGATCGCGGTGTAGCTTGTCTCCGTGATGGATGAGCACATCGCGGATCACCGCCGGTTCGCTGACAAAGAAGAGATCGACGCCCATCATGTTGACGTGGGCAACCCCGCCCAGTTCCGCCCCCATTCGCTGCACAAAGCCCAGTTGATCCTGTTGAAAGGCCCGAATTTCGGACAACTTCAGTCGACGCATGATATTTCCTGTTGGTTGTGATAAAGTATGCAACACAGTGTTGCGCAGATCATACCCAGCGCCCAGGTCAACGTCAACCGACAGATCGCGCCAGCGTGTTGCATATGCAACAGGAGAGCAGGAAATGTCGCAGAAATCCACTGATCCGCGCATTGAGCGCACTTTGCAGCAGATCCGCGGGGCGTTTTTGGCATTGCTGGAAACGCAGTCCTTCGACCGCATCACGGTGAGCGCGGTCAGCGTCCGCGCCGGGATCAACCGCGCCACGTTCTACCGTCACTACACCGATATCTATGATTTGGCACAGCAGATCACCGATGGCATCGATCCGATTGCGCTGTTGCAGCAGGAGGATGAAGCGGATCTCTTCGCTGGGGTCAAGGCGCTGTTCGACCATGCAGCGGAATACGCCGTCTTCTACCGGGCGATGATGCAGCCGGGCGGGATCCCCGGTTTCCGCGCGCGCATGGAAGAGATGGTGGCCGCCCAGTTGACGGCGCTGCTGCCGTCTTTCGGCTTCGTAGTGGATCAGACGGCGATGCCGACGTCTTTGGTGGTGCGCTATGTGGCGGCGGCGCAGGTGTCCTTTGTGCAGTGGTGGCTGGAAAACGATATGCCGTTTTCGGCGGAAACAGCGGCGAGTTATTTGATCCAGTTGCACGCGGACGGCGCATGGCGCACATTGGGGTTGAAGCACGCTGGGGACACGTGAGATGGCAAGGGTTGAACCGCCCGTGAAGTCGAACATAAAGCGTACGCCAATTGCGCAGCAGAAGGCTATAATAAACATAAACACGCTCCCGTTACCTTTCATGAACGCAAATAGGTACAAAGGCTCGACATTTATGGCGCCCCAACCCAAAGAACTTCAGGTTTTGCTTCTCGACAGTCCGCGGCAAAGGCTGACAGATCTCAGTGCGTTGATCCAACCCCAAATCCAGGCGCGGATCGTCTACCGCACCGTCAACAGCTTTGAAAATGCCGTCCGTGGCCTGTTGCTTCCCGAATATGATGTGCTCGTGTGGTATGCCGAGGCCGATTGGCGCGTCGATGCGCTCGCTCAGATGCCCATGCGGCAATCTGTGTCAAAGCGGCTCCTCGTATTGGTGGATCACCCAACTGTCGAGCAGACAGTTGACCTGATGCAGGCGGGCGTCTACGCTGTTGCGGATTGGCGGGATTCGGGGCGCATTGCTGCGCTGATCAATCGAAAACTCGAAGTTCTCAATGGCCAGAATCCAGGCGCCGATGCCGACGCAGTGCCGTCAGCGCAGAAGACCGTCCAACTTCAGGCAGATCTGCTACAGCAAGTCTCCGACGCCATCGTTACTTTCGACAACCAACGAAGGATCACGAGTTGGAACAACGCAGCAACCAGCATTTATGGCTGGACAGAAGATGAAGCGATTGGGCAGATCATGGAGGAGTTGGTGAAGGCCGAATTCCTCAGCCACAGCCCAGAAGAGGCGATGGAGATCTTCACACGCACCGATCATTGGCGGGGTGAATTGCGCGAAATGGACAGGCACGGCGCAGAACACTACATCATCACCTCGGTCAATCGCATCTACAACGAGGACGGCGAAGCAGTTGGCGGCGTACTTATCAACCGCGACATTACCGCGGGCAAACGCATCGAAAAGCAGATCCTGATCCAAAACGAGTTTCTGCACCAGAACCGCGACCTCATCGCGATGGCAGACGCAGACGGGACCATCATCTACATGAACCAAGGCGGCGCCACCATGCTCGGCGCGGATTCGCCTGAGACGCTGATTGGCAGACACATCGCGACAACACATCCAGCGGGCGATGCGGTGCGTACATCCAGAGTTCATTCCCCGAGCAGTCAAAACAGGCTATTGGCGGGGTGAAAACCGCCTCAAAACGCTCATTAAGCGCGTGATCGATGTTGATCAGACGCTCTTCCCAATTCACGTGCAGATGGCAGCCTGGTCGGTGCAGCCGATCATCGTCGACATCACCGAACGAAAGCAAGCGGAAGAACGGATCAGGCATGGTCAAGAGCGTTACCGCCAGATGTTTGAGCGAGTCAACCCTGCCCAAGCTGATCACCGATCCACAGACAGCGGTAATTCTGGATGCCAACCCGGCCGCGGTAGCGTTCTTACGGATACCCACTTGAAACGCTGCGCACCATGAACATGATGCAGATCAATGTGGCGGAACCGCACATCATTCTGGAGAGGATGAAGCAGGTACTCGCCGGCGAAGTGGATCGTGCGTCTTTGATCAACGGCTCGCCGACGGTACAATCGGAAGGGTATGCTGTTGCCATCGAGCACGAAGGGCGCGCAGCCATCTGCACCTATATCGATGTCACCGAGCGCAACCGTGCGCTGGCCGCCCTGGAAGAAGTAAACGGGGAACTGGAACAACGTCGATCAGCGGACAAGGGCGTTGCGCGAATCGGAGCACATGCTGCAACTTGTGCTGGATACTATCCCCGTTCGCGTCTTCTGGAAGGATACCGAGTTGGTCTACCTGGGCTGTAATCGGCTCTTCGCCGAAGACGCTGGGCTACTGGACACCAACGAGATCGTCGGCAGAAACGATCTGGACATGCCAGCAGGCGCAAACGCAAGCAGAAGCATACCGAGCAGATGACAGAACCGTGATCGAGAGCGGCGTCCCCAAATTGGACTTCGAAGAAGCGCAGTTCAACGGCAAAGGTGAAGAGATCTTCTTTTGCTTACCCGGCGAAATCCCGCTCCAAAACACCGATGGGCGCATCATCGGCATGTTAGGTACATACGTCGACATCACCGACATCAAGCAGGCCCAAGCTGACGCTCCAAAGAAGCACTGAACAAAGAAAAAGAACTGGGTGAGTTGAAATCGCGCTTCGTGTTGATGGCCTCTCACCAGTTCCGAACTACCACTGGCCGCCATTCTGGCAAATACCGAAACGCTCACCATCTATCGAGATCGCATGGATCAATCTCAAATCGACACCCGTCTGGAGCGGATTCGCACGCGGGTCCACTACATGAAAGGTTGATGGACGACATACTCGGAAAGCTGCCCGAATACAGGCAAATCAAATTCAATTCAAACACCCGACCTGGTTGATCTCGACGCACTCTGCCGCAGAGATCATCGACGATTTTGCCCATCAGAAACACTACAGCGACCGCATTGTCTACCAAGGACCAACACCCCCGCTGACGGCAACACTCGATCGGCACCTGATGCATCACCTCGTCAACAACCTGATCCACAATGCGCTCAAATACTCGTCTTCGCACGAGCCGGTCTATGTTTCGCTGGCACAGAAAGATCGCCAGATCGTACTCGCTGTGAAAGATCAAGGCATTGGCATACCACAGGAAGACCTGAAAAACCTCTTTGTTCCATTCGCGCGTGCCGGCAATGTGGGCGCAATCGAAGGGACCGGGCTTGGCTTGAGCATCGCCAACCAGGCGGTGACCGCTCACCAAGGCTCCATCAATGTCGATAGCCGCGTCGGCGTCGGCACAACGTTCACCATTACGCTTCCATTGCGCGCGTAAGTAGACCCGCCCGCAGCGACCTCTTTACAGTGCCATCACAGATGAAAAGCCGGTGGATCAGGTGGATCTACCGGCTTTGCATTCACGAAGCGCGCACCAGCGTAATGTAATCTTAAGCCCACCACACACAGGAGAGCGACATACATTGCTTATAACAATCAGCGCTTTCTACTATGCACAGCGCCCGACAACTACCCGATGATCATACAAGTTACAACAAACGGCCATTTTCGTTTGGTCGGCTGAATGTGAAGAAACACCAACGGGCTGATTCAGCAATGCAATTCAAATACTGAGTACTCCATCGATGACTGTGTACAGCAATCTAGAGAATCGGCGTAAAACTCATAATCATCTTTGTCGCATTGCTTGTGGTGGCGGTGGGCGCGATTACTTTCATCAACTACAACTCGGTAGGCGGCGCGTTTTCAGAAGCAACCTACGAGAGCCTGGACAGATTGAGCGAGACCGAGGCGATCATTGTGCTGCAGGATATCACCAAACAAGTTGAACTGATGACGGTGCTTGCTGGTGACAGCATCCTAGAACACTCGATTGAAACCACAAATACTGCCTACACAGGCACTGAGGCCGAGATCATCGCCGACATCGAGCGCATGGATGAGGCATGGATCTCGCCGCCGAAGACGATGCGGTGCTGATCAGGAACGCCCTGCAAAATGAAGTGGCCGAGCTCGTCGTCGCCGCCGAGGTTGCCGGCTACGTCCGAGCTTTGTAACCGATGTCTACGGCGTAGTGGCTTCCACTGCCCGCACCGGTGATTACTACCAGGCAGACGAGGCTGGTGGCAAAATGCCTACGCCGACGGGCAGGGCTGCAACCTACATGTCGCAACCGGAGTTCGATGAGAGCAGCGGCATCATTTCGGTGAACATCGCTATCCCCGTATATGGACACGACTCGGACGGTGTGATCGGCGTGCGTGCAACATACGACGTTCGTGAACTGGTTGCACGTGTCAACGACCATCGCATCGGCGAAACGGGCCAGTCGATGCTCTACCTGCCGGGCGATCAACCTTCGACGAGGCAGGACGCATCGTCGATAATGACTAAGTCAGCTCGGTTGCCCGCCATCCACGATGTTACGAACATGATTTGGGCGGCATACCTTCGCTTGTGGTTACGCTACCAGTGGCCGACATGACGGATCAGTCATATCGCCGACCTGGGCTGGATGTTGGTGGTTCATCAGAGCACTGAAGAAGCGTACGCGGCGGCCACCAGCGTCCTCCAGCAGAGTCTTCTTGCCGCATTGGTTATCTTGATTCTCGCCGGTGCTGTGGTCTGGTTTGTGGCGCGCAGCCTGGCCCGCCCCATCGAACGTCTCCGCGATCTGGCGAAGGCAGTGGCCTCGGGGGATCTCAATGTCTCGATGGATTACTCGGCGCGCGACGAAGTGGGCCAGTTGGTCGACGAATTCCAGCAGATGATCGCCTATCAGCAACAGATGGCCGATGCCGCCGGTCAACTGGCGCAGGGCGATCTCGATCTGAGTGTCACCGCGCGGTCTGAGCAGGATGTGCTGGGCAACGCCTTCCAGCAGATGGTAAGTTACCAACGCCAGATGGCCGGCGCCGCCGCCCAACTGGCGCAGGGTGATCTCAACGTGCAGGTATCGCCCCAATCCGATAAGGACATACTGGGCAACGCCTTCTACAACATGGTCAGCTACCAGCAGGAGATCGCCGACGCCGTGGGCGAGGTGGCGCGCGGCAACCTGACCATCGACGTGACACCCATCTCCCCACAAGACGCGCTGGGCAACGCCATGCAGCGCATGATCGCCCATCTGCGCGCCACCGTGGGCAGCGTGAAGACCAACGCGCAGCGCCTGTTGTCGTCGAGTCGGCAGCTCAGCCAGGTCTCCGTACAGGCCGGCGATGCCACTCGCCAGATCACGCAGACCATCGACGTGATGACCGGTACCACCCAGCAGGTGGCGCAGACCATCGGCCAGGTTGCCGTGGGCGCGGCCCAGCAGGCCCAAGTGATGGAGCGAACGCGTTTCGTCGTGGACGATCAAGAGAAGGTGATTGAGCGCATCGCCGCCGGTTCGGCGCAGCAGACGCATTCCATCGACGCCGCCGATCAGGTCTTCCGCGGGCGGCTTGCAGCCGCGATCCAGCAGGTGGAATCGGCCACCATTGCCAGCGACACTGCCGTCTCCAGCGCGGTTCAGGCCGCCCAATCGGGTACGCAGGCGGTGAGCAAGACGATTGCCGGCATCAACACCGTCGCCAAAACCGCGGATCAGGTGACCCACCGCATCAACGAAATGGGCAAACGCTCGAACCAGATCGGCGCCATTGTCCAGGTGATCAACGAAATCGCCGAACGCACCAATCTGCTCTCGCTCAACGCCGCCATCGAAGCCGCCCGCGCCGGCGAACATGGCAAAGGCTTCGCCGTGGTGGCCGACGAAGTGCGCAAACTGGCAGATCGGTCCGCCAAGTCGGCCGAAGAGATCTCCCAACTGGTGACCACGGTGCAGGATGCAGCCAACCAGGCCGTGGCCGCGATGGAAGAAAACGACCACCAGGTACGCCAGGGATTGGACACAGCGGGCGACGCCGAAGAAGCACTGGCCGGTATCCGCACCGCTATGTCACAGGTTGGCGAGCAGATGGGCAAACTGCAAGGATCGGTGGCCGACCTGAGCGAAAGCAGCCACAAGGTGCAGGATGCCATGCAGCAGGTAGCCGGTGTCATCGAAGAAAACATGCAGGCCACCGCCGCCCTCACCGCCAGCCACGCGCCCATTCAGCAGTCGATGGAAGAGATCGCCAGCGTCGCCGAAGAGAACAGCGCCGCGGCCGAAGAAGTGGCCGCCTCCGCCGAAGAGAACAGCAGCTCGGTGGAAGAAATCAGCGCCATGACCAAATCGGTCAACGAGCGCGTAAGCGAAGTGACCGACGCAGTGGATGCACTTTCGGCCATGGCAGCGGATCTTGAGGCCGTCGTTGCCGGCTTCCAGCTTGCACAAGAGACATACCAGCCTGTGCCGGAATACGCGCCCAAGCCGGTGAAGGGCCACAACGGGCAACACGCCGCCGTCGCCGGCAATGGTAGCAACGGCTGGCACTGACAGCCAGCCAGGAGAAGCACGAGAGAAGGAGAGAAAGCCGGTGGATCTTCCGAGATTCACCGGCTTTCTTGTCTGCTCCGCTGTTTGCCATCATCAGATGCCTGCCCGATCTGTGAAGAAGAAATTCTGAAACCTGGTTTGACATCCCCACTGCCCCAATCTATACTGGCCTCAGCTTTGCTTTTCCCCTGGCAAAGGCAAACTGACGTAGTGTCGGCCCAACAACGCCGGCTGCGTCGCCCAATGCGCCAAGATTCCTCAAAGTGTCTGGTCACCGTTGACCGCCGGATATGCATCACCTGCGCCATTGCTCACTTGCTGTCAATCGCAAACTGAATAGCCTGATCACTGCATCACCCATCATCGTTTCTACAACACCGACAAGGGAGAGTTATGCAGACGCAAGATTGGATCATTCGCCGGACTGAATCCATTGCCGAAGGCGGCATGGTGGCGGCCAAGCACCCACTCGCGGCGGAGGCCGGGTTGCGCGTGCTCCAAGAAGGGGGCAATGCCATCGATGCCGCCATCACCACGGCGCTGGCAATGGGCGTGGTCGAGCCGTATATGTCGGGCATCGGCGGCGGCGGCTTCATGCTCTACCAGGACGCAGAGAGCGGCGAGAGCCACTTCCTCGACTACTTCATGCCTGCGCCGGCCAACGCCACCCCCGATATGTACGAGATCGAAACCGCCGGCGCCACCGACACGTTGGGCTTCCGCGGCGTCAAGGACGATGCCAACCTCATCGGTCACCGCGCCGTGGGCGTACCCGGCCTGATCGCAGGCGCTGCTGCCGCGTTGGAACGCTTCGGCACCATTTCGCTGGCCGATGCCCTGGCCCCCGCCATCAGCTTCGCCGGCGACGGCTTCCCCGTCTCGTGGTACACCATGCTCCGAATCGCCAACGCCATGGAGCTGATCTCCCGCTTCCCTGCCACAGCCGAGATCTTCCTCAAGGATGGACGATTCGTCCCCAATGCAGACACACCCGCCGGCCCCAACAAGTTGATCCAAAGCGACCTCGCGCGTTCCATGCAGCAAATCGCGGACGGCGGTTCTGGCGTCTTCTACGGCGGCTCCGTGGGCAAGGCCATCGTCGACGAACTCAGCGCCCACGGCAACCCGATGACGCTGGCCGATCTCACCGGCTACGAAGCACAGTGGTCGACGCCGCGACGTGTCACCTACCGCGACGGCTACGAACTGGTCTTCGCGCCCAACACCGGCGGTACCACCCTGGCCGAAACCTTCAATTTGCTGGAACATTTCTCGTTTGCGGGGATGAAGGCCACCGATCCCGAAGCGCTGCATCTCTTCATCGAAGCGGCCAAGATCGCCTACGCCGACCGCTGGCAGCACCTCGCCGACGAACGCACCGTAGACGTTCCCTGGCGGCAGTTGGAATCTAAGGAATACGCCCGTCAGCGCATCACAGACATCGACAGAGCCAAGGCGGCGGTGGCAGTGAAAGCAGGCCAGTTCGGCAACGGACAGGCCAGTGCGCCGGAAGGCGACGGCGGCTGTACCACCCATCTCTCTGTGGTTGACCGCAACCGCAACATGGTGTCCATCACGCAGACGATCAACATGGTCTTCGGCTCAGGCGTCACCGCGGCGGGGACGGGCATCCTGCTCAACGACACGATGGTGCTCTTCGATCCCAACCCCGGCCGCGCCAACTCCATTGCCGGCGGCAAGCGTCCCCTGTCCAGCATGACGCCGATGATGGTCCTCAAAGACGGCAAGCCCTTCCTCACCGTGGGTGCGCCGGGCGGTCGCCTGATCATCGGTACGGTGATGAAAGTGATCCACAACGTCATCGACCTGGGCATGGGCATCCAGGAAGCTTGCGATCAGGTGCTTGTCGACGCCAGCACGCCGAAAATCCTCACCAACGCGGCTATGGGCGAGGCTGCAATCGCCGGGCTTACGGCAATGGGCCACGATCTCAACCTGCGCCAACAGGACTTCCTGCCCCGTCTTTTCGCCATACCGACAGGCATCCTCGTCGATCCGCAGACAGGCAAACTCCACGGTGGCGCCGATTCGTACCATCCCGGCGTCGCGATCGGATATTGAGGAGGTGATTGGTGATTGGGTTTGGCGTTCGGGAGCGATTTTGAGAATCCATGTGGTCGATAACGATGTGGATTGCCCATTCGCTACTTGAGCACAAGCCCAATCACAAATCACCATTCACCCGTTTCCACATTTCATCACGTGACAGGAGGAGAGATTCCATGTACAAACGACTGATTCTGCTCATCTTTGTGCTGTTGTTTGCGGCGGCGTGTGCAGCGCCGGCCGGTGACAGCGGCGCCACCACCACCGAGACGGACAGCGGCGCGTCTGAGGCCGCTGGCGAGGAGATGGCTGAACCTGGCGAACCGAAGCAGGGCGGCATCCTCACTTACGGGCTGGTGGGCGATCCGCCGGCGCTGGATCCGCACACACAGCGCGGCGCCGCCGACGCCACGGTGAAAGCCCAGGTCTACGATACGCTTCTGACCTGGGATCGGGAGATGAACGCCGTTCCCCGCCTGGCCGAAAGCTGGGAGATCGTCGACGACACCACGATCCAGTTCAAACTGCGCGAAGGTGTCAAGTTCCACGACGGTTCTGAGATGACCGCCGAAGACGTGGTATTCAGCTACGAGCGCATCCAGAACCCCGACACCGGCGCCACCGCGGCAGGCTTCCTCAAAGACGTCACCTTCGAGGTGATCGACACCTACACGGTGCAGATGAACCTGCCCGCGCCCAACGCCGCCATCTTCCAGAACCTGTGCCGTGGCGACACCGCCATCGTGAGCAAAGCATGGGTGGAAGGCGGCGCCGATCTGAACCAGGAAATGATGGGCACAGGCCCCTTCACCTACGTGGGCCGTGAACCGGGCGTGAGCCTGGAAATCGCCCGCAACCCCGACTACTTCCGCGCGCCGCTGCCCTACCTCGACGGCGTCAAGTTCATCCCCTACGCCGACGAAACCGCCAAGGTGACGGCCATCCGCACCGGCGAGATCGACTTCATCGACTACGTCCCCTGGATTGACATGGACGAGATCGAAGGGCTGGCCAACGCCGGCGAGTTGAAGTTCGGCAGCGACAAAGAAGCGCTCTTCATGACGCTCTACATGAACCCCTCTGAGCCGCCCTTCAACGACAAGCGTGTACGCCAGGCCGTGGCCTGGGGCATCGACCGCGACGCCGTGGGGCGCAGCATCTTCTTCGGCCGCGGCAACGCGTTGACAGGTTCGTTCATCCCGGCCAGCTTCCTGGGCTACGATCCCAGCCTGGACGGCACCTACGGCTACGATCAAGAGAAGGCGATGGCGCTGCTCGACGAAGCCGGTTGGCGCGATGAAGACGGCGACGGCGTGCGCGAAGCCTACGGCGTGGAAGGCGTGGACGACGGCACACCGCTCATGATCAACTTCCTGGCCACCAACCTCTACGCCATGCACTACAACCTGGCCGAATTCGCCCAGGCCATGCTCTCGGAAATCGGCGTCGGCGGCACCATCGAACTGGTGGACTGGCCCACACGCACCCAGCGTCGCCTCGACGTGCTGCCGTGGGAAATCCAGGCCGACGGGCTGGGGCAATCGGTCACCGATCCGTCGTTCATGGACATCTACTACCACTCCACACGCGGACAGTGGCCCAGCCGCCTGCACTTCGCCGTCCCCGAAGTGGACGAAATGCTGGATCAGGCGCTTGCCAGCTACGACGATGCGGAACGCGCCGCCCTCTACAACGAAGTGGACAAGATGATGCTCGACGAAGCCTACTTCGTCTACGTGTGGCGTCGCGAACAGGGCGAAGCCATGCAGCCCTACGTCATGGGCTACAGCCACATGTTCGGCACCTTCTCGTATCTCACGCTGCCTGAATGGTGGCTTGATAAATAAGGGATTGGGGACTGGGGATTGGGGATTAGGAATTGGGCTGAGTTAGTTGACGCTGTGTAGGGAAGTTTGTGGGTTGTGATGACGGGATGATGAGGATGATGGATTCTGATGGGCATCATCCTCATCATCTCATCATCACTCGTAATTCATCGCCCCAATTGCACAGCCAACGTGCTGCACAGCCAACGTGCTCTACCCAATCCCAGTCCCCGATCCCTAGCCCCCAACAAACACATGACACAGTACATTCTTCGCAGACTACTGCTGGCCGGCTTCTTGATCTTCATGGTGGCCACGCTCGTGTTCTTGATGATGCAGTTGATCCCCGGTGATGTGGTGGACGCCATGCTCACCGAGGATATGGACGCGTCGCCGGAGTTGATGGAGGCGCGGCGCCGCATGTTGGGGCTGGATCAGCCGATGCATGTGCAGTATCTGACGTGGATCGGTGGCTTCGTGCGCGGCGACTGGGGCAAGTCGCCGTTCACCGGGCGCCCGGTGCTGCCCGATATCCGCGCCGCGCTGCCGCGCACGTTGGAATTGGTCTTCGCGGCAACGATTGTGGCGTGGCTGGTGGGCATTCCGATGGGGATCTTTGCGGCCATCAACCACCGCAACTGGCTCGACTTCGGCACCACGTCACTGGCGCTAGTGGGCATCTCCACGCCGATCTTCGTAACGGGGACAATGCTGATCCTTGTGTTTAGCCTGCATCTGCGCTGGCTGCCGGCGGTGTCGGGTGGCTATGTCTCGTTTGCCGAGAACCCGGGCCGCCACATGCAACAGTTGATCCTGCCCACGCTCTCGTTGGGCATCAGCATGGCCGCCGTCCTCATGCAGATGACACGGGCCGCCCTGCTCGAAGTGTTGCGCCAGGACTACGTGCGCACTGCCCGCGCCAAGGGGCTGTCGGTGTGGGCCGTCAACTGGCGGCACGCGCTGAAAAACGCCCTGATCCCCGTGGTGACGGTAGGCGGTATGCAGATCGGCACGCTGCTGGGCGGCACGGTGATCATCGAAGCCATCTTCCTGTGGCCGGGGGTGAGCACGATCCTGATCAACGCCGTGCAGCGCCGCGACTACCCGCTGGTGCAGGGCGTGGTCTTTGTGATCGCGTCGGCATCGATCCTGATCACGCTGGTGGTGGACGTTGTCAACGCGTATCTTGATCCACGAATTCGGTATAGTTAGTATTTGGTGATAGGTGACTGGGGATTGGTGATTAGGTCTCGACATGAGCAGCCGAATACACGCATCGGTGTGGTAACGAGCGTATTGCATGCCCACTCGCAGGCCAATCGACAAACCCAATCACTTATCACCGATCACCAATCCCTTAAGGTTCCTCCATGCCTAATTTGCGCCGCGAGATCCTGGGCAATCCCCAGGTGATGATCAGTGGTTCGGTGGTGCTGATTTTGGTGTTTGTGGCGATCTTTGCGCCGTTGCTGACACCGCACGATCCGTTCAAGACAAACCCGATTTCGTCCTACGAAGGGCCGAGCGCCGAGTTCTTGCTGGGCAACGATGATTTCGGTCGCGACATCCTCAGCCGTTTGATCCTGGGCGCGCGTGTTTCGATTGGTGTGTCTCTGGCGTCGGTGTCGCTGGCCCTGGTGGCCGGGCTGACGCTGGGGCTGGTGGCGGCCTACTACGGTGGCTGGGTCGATACTGTGATCATGCGCAGTATGGACATCGTGCTGGCCTTCCCCACGGTGATCCTGGCGATTGCCGTGATCGCCTTCCTGGGCAACAGCCTCACGAATGTGATCGGCGTGATCGCGCTGCTCAACACACCCCGCTTCGCCCGCATTACGTACACATCGAGCCTCAGTGTCAAAACCAACCAATACGTCGAAGCAGCCCAGGCCATCGGCGCGTCGGACGCACGCATCCTGCTGAGCGCCATCCTCCCCAACATCCTGGCGCCCATCTTCGTGCAGATCGCGTTGAGCCTGGGCGCGGCGATCCTGGTGGAATCGGGGTTGAGCTTCCTGGGCCTGGGCGTGCCGCCGCCCAATCCCACCTGGGGCAGCATGGTCTCCACGGCGCGCAAGATCATGAACCGCCAGCCCAACATGGTGATCTGGCCGTCCTTGGCCTTGGCGATCACCGTGCTCTCGTTCAACCTGCTCGGCAATGGGTTGCGCGATTCGTTGGATCCGCGGCTGCGGAAGCGGTAGGGTTGTGCGAAGGATCGTTTCAATTAAATGGTTTTGTAGTGCGTAGTGCGTGGTGCGTGTACCGGTGGAGCAAACGATTTGTTTATTGGGGAAATCGCTGGAAATCGTAGCAGGCTTGCCTCGTTACGGACAACGCCCCAATACCGCGTTCATCAACTCTACCGGTAAACGCACCACGCACTACGCACCACGAAATCACACCCCAAGGAGAATACCCACGATGTACGAAGTCGCAAAGATGACATGGTTGGAGTTCGACGCCCTGCGCAAGCAGACCGATCTGGCCATTTTGCCGTCGGGTGCGGTGGAAGTGTACGGGCGGCACCTGCCGTTGGGATCGGATGGCATCGCGGCGCAGGCATTGGCGCTGGCGCTGGCCGAACGTGTCCCCGCGGCGGTGGCGCCGCTGGTGCCGGTGGGCGAATCACGCGTGCTCAACAGCTTCCCCGGTACGCTGTGGGTGTCGGCGGAAGCGTTCCGCGCCTACATCGGTGACATCGCCAAAAGCCTGGTGCATTGGGGCTTCAAACGTCTGTTGTTCATCAACTCGCACGCTGGCAACGTCCCCGCCATCAACGCGCTGGCCCGAGATCTACAGGACCAGCACGGCGTGATCTGCGCCCAGGTGGACACGTGGCGCTTCATCCAGCCCTTCACCAACGATCTGTGGGACACCGACCGTCCTCATGGCCACGCCAGCGACGCGGGGACCAGCATGCTCCTGCGCGTCGCCCCCGACACAGTGAAGATGGACCGCGCCGCCCGCACTGCGCCGCCGACGAACGAGTTCCCCGAGTTCATCGTTTACAAGTCCTAGTCCAGCTTCACCGACACCGGTACCCTGGGCGACGGCACCGCCGGATCGCTGGAGAAGGGCGAAGTCCTCTTTGATCGGGCCGTGGAACGCATGGTGACGTTCGTGAATAGCGAGGCGTTTCGGGTGTAGCGATAACGGACAATCAACAAAAAGCCAGGGTGTTCTCGTCGAATCTGACGAGAACACCCCGGCTTCTTTCTATCGACCTATCGCTTCAACTAACGTCCATTCAGCCCAAAAAGCATAATCGCAATCGCCACACTGTGGACAATGGCGATGATGGCGAAGAGCAGATAACCTTGGTGTTCGGGTTTGAGTTTCATAGCGAGTATTCCATAGTGCATAGTGCGTGTACCAGTGTAGATCGTTCTCGTACATTGGTAAGTGTGCTGTTTTTACACTGTCACATCCCAATCACGCCAACAGATTCTCCACCGGTCCACGCACTACGCACCACGCCACGCAAGCCCACCCACATACTGCTGCACGACCTCCCCATCCTCCATCACAAACAGATGCACCCAGCCGTTGTCCAGCAGTTGACGCACACCTTCGTGCTTGGTGATGACCGCGGTAACAGCGTCCACCGGCGCTTCGATCATCACGTTCAGGCGCAGCGGCTCGTGGACGTACTGCTCGCCATCGTGGACAGACTGCCACGGCAGCCCCACGCGCAGGTCGCCGCCGTTGCCTTCGAGGACACCCAACGCGCCCACCACATTGTGCAGCACTTTGTTGCCACTGCCGAAGACCCGGTTGTCCACCGTGGAGGCGTAGTATTGCAGGTTGATCCAGCTTGCCACCATCATCGGCGCCGTCATGATCAGTTCCAGCACGCCGAAGCCTTCATCCTGGCGCCAGTCGTAGGAGTGGAGGAAGGAACGACCTTCCAGGTCCAGGCCGTAGGTGCGCGCACGCGGCGCAATGATGAAGGCGGCGCAGCCCGCCAGCCCCCACTCCGGCCGCACCTGCGACCAGTCACGACTACGCGCAAGGACTGCGCTATCCACGTCTTCGCCCTGATCGACGTGCAGCAGCGGCGCTCGCGTGGACCGGGCCATGCGCCCGGCCGCGGCAAAACTGACCTCGATCTGGGCCACGTCCTCGGCGTGGGTTGCCGGAATCCGCGCCTTGTCGAAAACAGTCACCGTATCGGTGGTGGTGTCGTGTTGGCAGGCCAGGAAGCGTGTGTCTGCGGGGATCATGATCCCCCGTTCCCGAAGACCGGCGCGCACGGCAGGATCGTTGAGCACTGCCGCCGCCACCCGCGTGTTGGCCTCGCCGGTGTGACCGCCGCACGCGCCGCAATCCAGGCCGCTGGCGTAAGGGTTGTTCACCGTGGTCGAGCCGTGGCCCACCAGCAGCACCAGGCGAGCGAAGTCGTCGGTGAGCGACATGGCTGTCAGTGCGCCGGCGGCTACGTCGATCCGCTGCGCAAGCGTCATGCCCGACATGCGCCCGTTGACCTCATACGCGTCCACCTTCGGCGTCAACCGCGCCAGGACGTCGTCATCCAGCCCAAACTCGGCGGGCAGGCTCACCGGGCGCGTCTTGCCCAGGCTGTCGGTGATGAGTTTCTTGAGGTAGGCCAGCCCCACCGGCCCCACGAAACCGAAGCAGGAGACCGCGCCGAACTTGAACGAACGCCACGCCTTGATCGCCTTGCGCCGCAGCGTGCGCTGTTCCACCAATTGCGCTTCTTCCTCGGGCGATGCCCCCGCCACCGACTCGTTGATCACAAACTGCGGCGTGAGCAGCGCCGGGCACTGTGCGCCGCCCTGTTCTTCGCCCAACCGCACGTACTCGATAGCGAAGCCGAAGAAACCGGCAAAACCGATGGTCTCCACCTCGGCGTCCACCGTTTCCAGCGCCCGACGAAAGACTTCGGAGCGCACGTCGATGCAGAAGACAGCCTGCGCGCGCGGACGCATAGACGGCGCGGCGGGCCGGTCCTCAGCGAGGCGGATGATGAGGCGACGCTGGTAGGCCGTCTCGAATGCCCGCTGCAAGAGCAGTTCCCCGGCGAGCACAGCTTCGGCCTCGCGCCCCATCTCGGCGAAGGACAACGCGTGCTTGCGCCCATCCCACGCCACCGCCACGCCTTCCGGCTCGAAAGCGTCGAGCAACGCCACTTCCCAGGCCAGGCGGACGGCGAGTAGCTCGCTCAATTTCGTATCAGTCTGGCCGCGCAGTTCTGCTTCCCACAGGTGGTAGCGGGCATGACCGGCCCAACCGCCCACCGTCAACAGCAGGCGGTGCAGGTAGGCGTCCAGCCCGGCTGCGGGGATATTCAACCGTTGCAGGGCCGAGTCGATCAACGTGTCTGCACTTTCGGGCAGGCTTTTCACAATTTTGCGAAAATCGCGCACACCGGCAATCTCCGGCGCGCGATCCAACACGGCTTCGGCGCGCCAGGCAGCGTACGGGCTGAGGTGACGCCACGGCGACTTCCAGTAGGCCTGTCCTTGATCGAAGTAGGCGGCGGCCCAGCGCGAAATCGACTCAGTGACAAAGTGTCCCCAATCCTGATTGGTGCGCTGACGAGCGATGTCGGCCACCGTGGGCAGCGTCTCGAAGGTCAACGATGTTTCGTCGGCGAATGCGAACGCCCGCAACGCCGTCACATCTTGCGGCGCGCCGGACAGTCTGCGGTGCGGCCAACGCCGCGGCCAAATCAGCGTCGGTGATACGTCCACTGTGGATGGCGGCGGCGTAGAAGGAGCGCGGCGCGGTCATCTTGGCCCCGGCGCGCTGCGCCATGATCTCAGCGGCGCGCTCGAACGTCTCATCGGCCAGGCCAAGGAACGGATTCACCGCCACAAAGTTGCGCAGCGGCCACAGCGGCGCAATGCGCCGACAGGCGCGGTCCACAGCGTGGTTCATCTCGGCGGACGTGTAGACAACAGGCGCTTCCGCCGACGGCAGTTCCACCACCGGGACGGCGCGCTTCGGTGTTTTCACCACAGATGAAGCCGTCTGGGTCACACTGCTTTCCCGAAAAGGCGCTTCAATCGTCATAAAAATCTCCTTCGTGTTTCTTCGTGTGGCTTCGTGGATCAGTCTGCTATCGCAGCGCGCCGATCAGGCGGTCGAACATGGCGTTGGCGTACAGGCCGTTCTTGAGGTGGACGTAGGCAACCCGCCCCCAGTTGGTGTTCACGAGGACAGGCAGCATTGTCTGCAACAGGGTGACGACGACAAACGCAAGCACCGCAAGCACCATCGCCGTCTGGGTGACGAAGCTGGGTTCAGGCGCAGCCGCCACCGCGCCCGAGAGGAGCCAGGCCGCGCTCAGTTCCAGGGCGAAAAAGGCCATCGTCACGGCGCCGGCGGCCAGCAACGTACGCCCGATGACGTACCAACGCGGCTTGCCCACCGTGCTCTTGGCGATCAACTGCGTCATCGCCATCACAAAGATCACACCTAGCGCCGTCTCGCCCGGGTGCTTGAGCGGGTCGATCCCCAGCACCGTCGCGAGGGCGATGAAGATCACGGCAGCAGCGATGGTCGCCCCCACCATGCCCAACGGACGGGCGGCGCCGTCGAGATCCTTCGATCCCAACTCGCGGATGTAATCCACGATACTGCCAGACGAGAGGAAGGCGTGCGCCTTGTAGTAGCTGTGCGCCACCAGGTGCATGATCGCCACGCTGTGTGCGCCGAAGCCGCAGAGCATGAGCATGAAACCCATGTGCGCCGCGCTGGAATAGGCCAGCGACACCTTGACGTTGTTCTGCATGATCATGGCGACCGACGCAAAGATCGCCGTGAAACCGCCGACGACGATCAACACGATCAACGCTGCGGGCGAAAGGAACATCACGTCGCCCAGCCGCACCACCAGGAAGGTACCGGCGTTGAGCAGGCCAGCGTGCAGCAACGCAGACACCGGCGTGGGCGTCTCCATCACCTCCAGCAGCCAGCCGTGGAAGGGGAACATGGCCGACTTCAACGCCGCGGCCACGGCAATCAGGATCGTCGCCGCGCCCACCCCCGCGGGGACTGCACCGGCGGCTGTCGTCGTCTTCGCAGCTTCGGCCAGCGCCCCCAAATCAGTGACACCAAACGCACGGGCCAGGAGCAAAGCCGCAACCGCCAGGCAGACATCGCTGATACGGGCCACAATAAACTTCTTTCGCGCCGCAATCACAGCCCCGCGTCGCTCGCTGTAGAAGACGAGCAGACGGTGCAGCGCCAGGCTGGTGCCGATCCACGCCGCTACGAGGTGAAAGAGGTTGCCCGCCGTCACCAGCAGCATCACTGCGCCGACGGTCAAGCTCAGCGCACCCACAAATTGCCCTTGTCGGGCGTCGCCGTCCAGGTAGTTACGGCTGAAGTGGATCACCAACATACCAATCGATGAGACCAACAGCATCATCACCGCGCTTACTGCGTCCAGGCGCAGCGAAAGACCGAAATCACCCACGCCGATCAGCGGGCTGACCAACGCCCCCCACACAAGGACCGTCCCCGTCGCCGCCACAGCGACGCCAAACGAAAAGACGGCGGCGCGCCATGCCCAGCGCACAAGAACCCGCGGGCGCGACGCAAGCACGTAGTGCGCTACGATTGCCACCAAAATGAGAGAGAGTGGCGCCAGGTAGGCGAGCAACGCCGGCGCACCTGCATTTGCAGTCATCACGAAAATCTCCTTGAGATGAAGTGCTTGAGATGAAGCCAAACAACGATGATAAAGCTATCAGCTTGCAACCCATCTGTAAAATACATAGTTTTGACAAAATCGTTCACTTAAATAGAATTATCACATGCTAAACTATCATCACCTACGCTATTTCTGGATCGTGGCCCACGAAGGCAACCTGACGCGGGCCGCCGAAAAGATTCACATCGCCCAATCCGCGCTCTCGATGCAGATCCGCAAATTGGAAGAGGATCTGAAGCAGCCGCTCTTCGAGCGTCAAGGCCGCGGATTGGTGCTCACCGAGGCGGGCCGCATCGCCCTGGACTTTGCCGATTCGATCTTCGCCACAGGCGACGAACTGTTGGGGACGCTGGGCGAACTCGATCAGCCGCATCGACGCGTCCTGCGTGTGGGGGCGCTGGCCACACTTTCACGCAACTTTCAGCTTCAATTCCTGGCGCCACTGCTCACGCAGGATGAGATCGAGGTGGTGGTGCGGTCGGGCGCGTTCGGGGAGTTGTTGCAAGCGCTGGAGGATTACCAGATCGACGTGTTGCTCTCAAATCTATCGCCGCCGCGCGACGCCGCCACGCGTTGGATCGCCCACGCCATCGACCGTCAGCCGGTGAGCCTGGTGGGGCGCCCCAAGCCAGGACGCGATGGGTTGTCTCTGGGCGAGTTGATCGCCGGCGAATCGTTGGTAATGCCCACGGCGCAGTCGAGCATCCGCACCGGCTTCGGACGCGTTGGTGGATCGATTGGGCATTCGTCCGCGCATCGTGGCCGAAGTGGACGACATGGCCATGCTACGTCTGGTGGCGCGGGAACATGCGGGGCTGGCGGTGGTGCCGCCGATTGTGGTCAAAGACGAACTTGACAGCGGCGTGTTGGTTGAAGTGGCTAAACTACCCGGATTAGAGGAGATCTTCTATGCCATTACGTTGAAACGTCGCTTCCCTAACCCCATCCTCGACGACGTGTTGCACCACGCCTGATTCTCTGTAGCCGAGGCGCGCCTGACATCCCCGGCTCTTTCCCCCAAATCTGCAATACACTACGTCACTTGTCCATTGACAAATCAATGGGAGTACTGTATCCTACAAATATATTTGCAATACAAACATATATGCAACGCAAATACATGTACACCGCAAACTACGGTATCGTACAAACATTGGAGGACAATGATGTCTGACATACTCAAATCCGACATACCCACAACGAGGCAGATTCGGCAGGAACTGTATCGCTCCTACACCGAAGACGGGCTGCTCGACATCGCCCTTGGCCTCACCATCGGCGGGTTTGGCGCCCTGTTGCTGGTGGGCCAGCCCTGGCTGGTCACCCTTCTGGGGCCACTGGCGCTGCTGACCTGGTACGTCGGCAAGCGTACTGTCACGCTGCCGCGTGTCGGTGAATTTCTGCCGGAGCGGACGATGCAGACGCGCCTCTCTCGTTTTGCGCTCTACTTGGTGGCGTTGGGGGCCGGTGCGCTCGCCCTCTTTGTGGGTGTGAGCCTGAGCGGGGTGAACCCGGCGGCGGCACATCCGCTGGCGCTGTTTGGGCTGGTGTTGGCGGTCGGCGTCGGCGTGCTGGGGTTGATGGTCAAGGCGCAACGGTTCTACTTCTACGGGTTCTTGATCTTTGCCGCCATGGCCGTCGGCGAAGCGGTCAATGCACAGACGCCGGGCATCGACACCTACCTGCTCGCGGTGCTCCTCGCGGGCGGCGTTATTCTGATCAGCGGCATGGCCTTCCTGGTTGCCTTCGTGCGCAACAATCCTGTGATTTCGCTAGAGGAATGACATGACGAGCGATACAATTCACGAACCCGAAGTCGATATCGAGTTGGAGAAGTTGGTACACGAGCCGGCGCGGCTGAAGATTCTGGCCTACCTCTACGCCGTGGACAGCGCAGATTTCGTCTTCCTGATCCGCCGCACCGGATTGACCATGGGAAACCTGTCGGCGCACATGAGCAAGCTGGAGCAGGCAGGTTATATCGACGTGGAGAAAGAGATCAAAGACAACCGCCCACGCACCATGCTCTCGCTGACGGACGCAGGACGCAGCGCCTTCACCCAATACCGCGACAGTATGCTGCGGCTGCTACAGGAGTGAGACTAGTGCAAGCCAGCCGAGAAGAGTTCATGAAATCAGCGGAGTGAGCACGCCCTCTCAAACTTCAACCGAAATCAAACAACCATGCCCGATCTGATCCTACATCTGCAACATATCCCACTCTTCGCTTCGCTGCCAGAGCCGCTGCTCGCTGAACTGGCGCAGCGCGCCGTGAAGCGGCATTACACCGCCGGCGAGTTGATCTTTCTGGAAGGCAGCCAGGCCGAGGGCTACTTCTACCTGGCCGAAGGGTGGATCAAGGTGGTGAAGGTCTCCGCGGACGGGCGGGAGCAGGTGTTGCGCTTTCTGGGGCCAGGCGAAACGTTCAACGAGATGGGTGTCTTCGCGCAGCGGCCCAACCCGGCCACCGCCATCGCCCTGGAGCCGGTGACGCTGTGGGTGATCCCCAGGCAGGCGCTGCAAGCGATCCTCGCCACGCAGCCCGACGCCATGCTGCGCATCCTGGAAAGCATGGCAGATCGCATCGTCGATCTGGTGAATCTGGTGGCCGACCTCTCGCTGCACACTGTGGAGACCCGCCTGGCCCGTCTTCTGCTCGAACAGGCAGAAGACACCGACGTCATCCTGCGCCGGCGCTGGAGCACCCAGGCCGAAATGGCCGCCCGCCTCGGCACTGTCCCCGACGTGCTCAGCCGCGCCCTGCGCAACCTGGCCGAAGACAACATCATCCGCCTCGAACGCCAGCAGATCCAGATCCTGGACAGGGAGCGATTGTCTGTCAAAGCGCAAACCACAGAGATTTGATCCACAAAGATCCACAGGCTCGTTGGATCAAAAAAGCCAGGTGCGTAATCGCAACCTGGCTTCTTAGTTGGTCTTCAGTTGACAGATCATGCGTAGACCATCCTCCGTCGATACAACTGCCCCAGCAGCGCCTGACGCGCCATGGGATCTTCGTAGGCTGCCACCAGATGCGCCAACCCTTCACGAATCTCCGGCTCGTTCTGCAGGATGTAGCGTCCGCTGCGCTGCTGTAGCAGCCCAGACGAAGTCAGCTCGTTGACCACCTCTTCCAGCACTGGGTCGCCGGCAAAGTTGAGCTGGCGGGCGAATTCGTGTGTCACCTCGTTGCGCACAGCGTGTTGATAGAGAAAAAGCAGGAAAGACACCTTCTGGAAGGAATCGATCCGCTTTTCTTCGATAAAGCGCGTCAAAACTTCGTTCATCATCTTCTGCGATTGTCCTTGTCGTTGTGAATAATACGTTGTGAATAATAGGTTGTCATGACGTCAGTGTACACGGTCTACGTTAAATGATCATTGCTGGAGCGTAAACAAAGCATTAGAAATTCTTTAAGGTTTCTGAACACGGATGTCCAGGACGCCAAAAATCTACTCTGAAGTTCACTGCAGCCGGCGACACGGCCCGCGTTGAGAAAAGATGCTGCTGCGCGCTGTGATTTCGGGATGAACCATCAGAAAGGGAGGGATATCTGCCGCCGACCCCACGACGACGGCAGACATGTGGTCTCACTACAAAGAGGAAGAAAACTTGAGGAAGTGAAAGAACTGTGAACGAACCCCCTGTTCTTCACAGCTCCGCCAGAAGTCCAAATCGCTTTGGGCGCCCGGCGGACAACATCTTTCGTCCACAGCATAGGCGCACCATGTTATCGGGCGATTAAATTGGTACCGCGATTGGGTTAACTTTCGGTTAAGCATCGGGGCAGAGATTTGATCAGGACCAACGTTCGCCCATCTCAGGATACGCGGAGGGCGCGGTGCGCGCAGCGAAGAGGACGGCCCACACGAAGAAGCAGGCCACTGCCGTCACCACGAGGACGCGGTTGGGCAGGAGGAAGGGCGCAGGCAACGCTGCCGCCCCGGCAAAGAGACCGGGCAACACCCACGGCCACGGCAGCAATTTGAGCCGCGCCAGATCAAACGCGATCCACGCCGTCACCGCGCCGCCCATGAACAGGCCCGCGCCCAGAAAGGTGAGCGCCAGCCCATCGATGAAGGTAGCCCAGGTCGCGTCCACCGAGCGTGGCAGCAAGTTCATCCACACGATCACGCCGCCGATCAGCAACAGCGCGCTGATAATCATCAGCCCCGATTGCAGCATCGTCGCTACGCGATGCGCCGGCAGATAGCCGTGGATCAACGTCACCAGCAGCATCATCCACGTGAAGATCGCCAGCAGCGCCAGCCAGCCCCCTGCCATCCAGCCGACGGCGTTTGCCGCCAGCCAGACGCTACGCGCCGACCAGCCGGCGGTCACATGCAGCGGCTCGCCCAGCACAAACAGCCCAACCAGGATCGCGGCGCCGAAGGTCAACGCGGCGATACGGGCAGCGTGGATCAACTTCATCGTGCGTCTCCGTCGTCCGGTGATTGGGCCGCGGCCTCGATCTCATCCACACGGCGGCGAAAGCGCGCCCAGTATTCGTCTCGTTCGGCGGGGCCAGTGCTGGGATCGGGGAAACGGGCGTCGGCCTTGGCCTGGCCGCGGCGCATGGCGTCTTCCATGTCAATACCGCACTGGTAGGCCACCTTAAAGATCATTACCTGCAAATCGCTCAACTCCAGCGCCAGCAGATCGCGTACAGCGTCTTCATCCGGCGGTTTCAGCGCGCGGTAGCCCTCCAGCATCTGCACCAGCTTGCTGATCTCGCCCATCTCCTCCACGGCGTGCAGCAGCGTATGGCTGACGAGCACCTTGTCCCAAGTGCGCGCCTTGTCCCATTCTTCGAGCCAGGTTTGGTAGTCGCGGATGTGCATTTTGGTGATTTGTGATTGGTGATTGGTGATCGGGATTGCGTTGAGGAGGGTACGAATGGGCTGGCTCTGGAGAGACTGGGGATTGAGCGATTGGGCGATTAGGGGATTTCAGATCCGCTACACGATCTGAAATCCCCTAATCGCCTAATCTCCAATCCACTTCCCGCGCACATCGCGCCGCGCGCCCCAACTCACTTCTTCGTAAAAGATCGGGCGGAACATGCGTCGCTGTTCGCTGTTACGCAGGTGAAAGTGTAGGCGGAAATCGTCGGCGTCGGAGCCGTCGGCGCGGATGCGCTCCCACACGGTCACCTCGCCGCCAAAGCGCACAGGACGGCTGGCGTGTAGGCGTTCGCCATCCCACAACAGCGACAACGAACCGCCCAGGATCGGCAGATCGAGCACCCCCCACCAGCCCCATTCCGTCGGCCATTGGGGAGACAGGTAGATCTCCCCATCCCGCACGGAAATGCCGCACCCCTGCCACAGCAATTGCGCCGCAGCATCCAGCGGGTGGACGGCGTCGGGCGCGCCGAAGTTTCTGAGCGCGTCCAGGCCCTGCCAGGTGCGCAAATCCACCCCGCCCGTGGCGGAAGGAAGTTGCCCCAACACCGCGGCCTCGCCAATCCAACGCGCCTCGTTGACATTGTCACCGTGCTGACCGGCCAGCCGCGCCGCCACATAAAGCCCGCTGTGCAGGATCGCCAACGTGGATCGTTCGCGCCGAATGCTCAGCAACACATCGCTGCACGCCTGCACCGCCGCGTAATGTTCGGCCAAATAGCTCACACTGGGCTGCCGCGACAGGTGACTGGCCAACGCCGTGAGATAGGCCACGTTGGCGCGCAACACGATCTCCGCCGTGGTCGGCTTGGCCTCTTCACCCGGCATCGCGGGAATCTCTCCCGGCAGGCGACCCGACGTGCGCATGGCCAAACGTCGCACATGATCCAGCAACGCGCGGCTGCGCTCGAAATCAAAGCTATCGAACAGATCCACCAGCGCGGGGACAGACGTGATCTTCTGATCGGCGGGCGCGTAGCCGGTGCGCAGGCGACGCAGTTCGGCCACAGCGTCTTCTTTGCCCATCTGCACCACACGGTTGAGCGGTGCATACGGCGTCCACAACCGCCCGCTGCGGCTGACCTTCGTCCACACGTCCTGGCTCAGCTTGAACGAACGGCTGATGTCGCGCAGCGCCAAAAAACCATTCCACGCCACCTGCTCGCCCACGTCGCTCACGGTGAGGATCAGCGGCAGATCCACCTGCCCCGCCACCAACAGGTGATAGACCAACTGCGCGCGCGACGGATCATCCAGATCCACCCAGTCAGGCCGACCGCCCCCCGTGCCGAAGACCCGCGTGCTCTCCGCGTTCTGCTGGCCGTGGATGCCCTGCGCCTCAAGTGGGTTGGTCTGCGCCACCAGAAGCCCGTCCACCATGCGCTGCTCAAGCGGCGCGCCCCAGTCGATGTCCACTTCGATGCGCAGCAGACGGTCGCCCTCGGCCTGACACTCCATCAGCCACAGCACCGACCGATCATAGCCGCTGCCCAGCGGCGCGAAGATGCGCTTGCTCAGAATGATGCCGTCTTCGGCGCCGTAGATCGTCTCCTGGTAGCCCGGGAAAAAGCGCACCACCATCGGCGTCACATCGTCCACCGGATCGGTGCTGATGCCCTGCGACGTGTAGATCGGTGCGGTGACCGTCACCGTGATGGCGCGGGCGTAGGGTCGATCGTGCCAGGCCCAGTAGAGATCGTAGAGATTGGCATCGCGGTCGGTGGTGTAGTGCAGTTCGGGGTTGGATTGGGGAAAGCGCGCCGCCGCCTCGATCTCGCCGAAATCGACGGTGGGCGGCTTGTCGATGGCCGGATCGAAGGGATCGACGGCCTGCGCCTCGAACCTCATACGCGGCTTCCTGTCGCGCCGACGTCTCGTGTTGGTCTTCGGGGTGGACGCCGGCCATGAGCAGCCCCAGCCCTTCGCGTGTGGCGTCGGCGCGGTCGACGATGTCGATCACAGCACCCTTGTACATCACGGCGATGCGATCCGAAAGCGCCATGATCTCGTCCAATTCCGAGCTGACGAGCAACACGGCAACGCCCTCATCCCGCTTCGCCACAATCTGCTGGTGGATGAACTCAATCGAGCCGACGTCGATGCCGCGGGTGGGCTGCGCCGCGATCAGCAGTTGAATCGGGCGGCTGAACTCGCGCGCAACCACCATCTTCTGCTGGTTGCCGCCCGACAAACTGCCACCCGAAAGCGTCACCGACGGGGTGCGCACGTCGAATTTTTCCACCAGCGCCTGGGCGTTCTGGCGAATGGCGCTGTCGTCGATGGTGAGTCCACGCGCGAAGGGCGATTTGTAGTAGGTGTTGAGCACCAGGTTGTCGGCGATGGAATAGGAATCGACCATGCCGAAGGCGTGGCGATCCTCGGGGATGTGACAGCTTTGACCTTCGGCGGTGATGCGTCGCGGGTTGGCGTTGGTCATGTCCGCCCGCCGATGTGGATGTGTCCATTGTCCACATGACGCAGGCCGGTCAGCGCCTCCACCAGTTCGGTCTGCCCGTTGCCCTGCACACCGGCCACGCCCACGATTTCACCGGCGCGTACGTCGAGGTTCACGCCGTTGAGCGCGGCTTCGCCCAGATCGTTGCGGGTACGTAGATCCACGATCTCCAGCACCGGCTTGCCGGGCTGCGCCGCCGACTTCTCCACTTCCAAGATCACCTCGCGGCCCACCATCATGGCGGCCAGGCTGGCCTGGGTGGCGCTGTGCGGATCGGCCTCACCCACCACTTCGCCGCGGCGCAGTACCACAATGCGGTCGGCCACACGCAGCACTTCTTTGAGTTTGTGGGTGATGAAGATGATCGACTTGCCCTGCTTGCGCAGCGTGTCCATCACCTCGAACAGCCCCTCGATCTCCTGCGGCGTGAGCACGGCGGTGGGTTCGTCCAGAATCAGGATGTCGGCGTTGCGGTAGAGCGCCTTGATGATCTCCACACGCTGGCGCACACCCACGGGCAGGTCTTCGATCAGGGCGTAGGGATCCACGTCCAGGCCGTAGCGGTGCGAAAGCTCGTCGATGCGCTGCGCCACCTGCCGCCGATCCAGGAACAAGCCCTGCACGCTCTCGCTGCCCAGCATCACATTTTCCAGCACCGTCATCACCGGCACCAGTTGAAAATGCTGATGTACCATGCCGATACCCAGCGCGATGGCGTCTTTGGGCGAGTGCATCACCACCGCCTTGCCGTTGACCAGGATCTCGCCGTGGGTAGGCTGATACAGCCCGTAGATGACATTCATCAACGTCGACTTGCCCGCCGTTCTCACCCAGCAGCGCCAAAATTTCGCCGCGCCGCAGCGTCAGATTCACATTCTGGTTGGCGATCACGCCGGGGAAGTGTTTGGAAATCTCCCGCGCTTCAAGGACAGGGATCGTAGACAAATTGGTTCTCCTGGTTGAGAGAGGTGATTGGTGATTGGTGATTTGGATTTCGTACTGCGAGTGATGCCAATATTGGAACCATCTTGCTCAACGGAACCCAATCACAAATCACCAATCACCCCCTCCGTCTCATACACCTTCCCCTCCGCCGCGGGCGGGCGGACACGGCCCACCAGCCCGGAGACGGCGACGATGGTGACGATGTAAGGCAGCATCGAGACAAATTGGCGCGGCACGCTGGTGACGCCCGCCAGTAGCAGTTCGTTTTGCAGGGCCTGAGTATAGCCGAAGAGTGCAGCCGCGCCCAGCGCGCCGAATGGGTTCCAGTTGCCGAAGATCATGGCGGCCAGGGAAATGAAGCCGCGCCCTGCGGTCATGCCTTCCTGGAACTGGCCCACCGCCTCCAGCACGAGGAACGCGCCGGCCAGCCCTGCCAACATGCCGCCAAACATGGTGTTGACGTAGCGGTAACGGTTGACGTTGATGCCCACCGTGTCGGCGGCGCGGGGATGTTCACCCACGGCGCGAGTGCGCAGACCCCAACGCGTGTAAAAGAGCGCCACATGCACCACCACCACCAAAATCAGCGCCATGTAGGTGATGGGCGGGTTGTTGAAGAAGACATTGCCGATCACGGGGATGTCGGAAAGGAACGGGATGGGGATTGCGGAAAATTTGCCTTCGGCGGTGGCGTTTCGGTCGAAAAGATACGACGAGATCCCTGCCGCCAGGATGATGATCACCGTGCCGGAGATGATCTGGTCCATGCGGAAGCGGATCGAGAGCAGGGCGTGGAAAAGGCCCATCAACGCCCCCACAGCCAACGCCACCACCACGGCCAACGCCAGGCTCGACCCCAGTGGCCAGTGATTGGTGGCCACTTTGGCCACGAAAGCGGCAAAGGCGCCGGCCAGCATCATGCCTTCGATGCCGATATTGATGATCCCCGACCGTTCGCACAGGATGCCGCTCAGCGCGCCCAACACCAGCGGAATTGTGGCGCGTAGCGCAAAATTCAAGGCGCTGACGCCGAACAGCACACGCAGCCAGGTCTGATTGCCCAGATCGGTCAAGTTGACCAGGATAGCCAGCACTACGATGACCACGGCCAGCCCCATAGCGATCCACGACGACGTTTTCCACACTCGGCTTCGTCCGTTCATTTAAGCGCCACCCCAACTCTGGCCCAGTTTGGCCCCTTCCGCTTCGGCAGGCACCTGGCGCAGGCGGAAGATCCAGCGGATGATCAGCGGCGCAGCCACCAGCGCCAGGATCAGCGCCTGGATCACCTGGATGATGTCCACAGCCACGCCCGATTGGAACTGCATACGCGCCGCGCCCGCGTCCATTGCGCCAAAGAGGAAAGAGGCCAGCATCACGCCCAGCGGGTGTGTCTGCCCCAACAGTGCCACGGTGATGCCGTCGAAGCCGACGCCGCCGCCGAACTCGGGCGCAAACTTGTGGTTCAGCCCCAGCGTTTCAATCGCGCCGGCCAACCCCGCCAGCCCACCGGCGACGCCCATCGTGAAGATGATCGTCCAGTTGACGTTGATGCCGGCGTAGCGCGCCGCCCGCAAATTCTGCCCCACGGTGCGGATTTCGAAGCCGATGGTGGTCTTGTAAAGCAGCCACCAGATCAAAAAGACCACGATAATTGCAATAAAAATGCCGTAGTGGACGCGGTAAGGCGGCCCAAACAGCCAGGGGATGCGCGCCGACGCCAGCACGTCCGCGGTTTCGGAGATGGCGCCCGCCGTGGGATCCCAGAGTGGGCCGGGGCGCTGTCCTTGGGTGCCGCCGGCGTAGACCGTCCACCCGGCAAAGAGTGCGGCCACGTAGTTGAGCATGATCGTCACGATCACCTCGTGCGCGCCGGTGTAAACCTTCAAAATGCCGGGGATCGCGCCCCACAGCACGCCGCCGAGGATACCAAAAAGCAGCGCCAGGGGCAGGTGGACGAAAGCGGGCATGCCTTCAAAATTCACGCCGATGAAGACGGAAAAGACCGTCCCCATCACAAACTGGCCCGAGCGCCGATGTTGAACAGGCCCACTTTGAACGCCACTGCCACCGACAATCCGGTGAGCAGGAAAGGGACCATCTTGCGGATCGTCGTCGCCCAGGCGCGTCCGTCACCGAAGGCGCCGTCGAACAGCCCGCCATACGCATCCAGCGGACGTTCCAGCGAAAACGCAGGATCGCCGAAGATCCACATCACCACGCCGCCCAACAGCAGCGCAAGCAACAACGCCAACGTCGGCGTCAATAAAGAACGAAGCAACCGGCTGATCCAGCTCGGCTGCGTCGGGGAAGAGGTGGTCATAGGCGGCTCCCGGGCGAAAAAAATGCGTAATGCGTAATGCGTGATTTGTTGACATGATCCTGGCTAATTGGGATGAATCGTGGTCAACGCATTACGCATTACGCATTACTCCTTAGTTACCGTATCCCGTCGAAATCGATCCATCGTCCAAACCGGCGCACGGCGTCGATTTCGTCCTTCAGTTCTTGCGGGACGCTGTCTTCGAAGTCGTGGAAGGGGGCCAGGCCGACTTCACCCACGTAGTTGCCGCCGGGGAAGTTGCCTTCGTTGGCCATGTTGATCAGATCCACCACACCGGGGGTGATCAGCTTCATGGCGCTGGAGACGAGACACGGCTGCGCCGCGGGGACGGTGTCCCACTGGTCGGTGTCGACGCCGATGCAGTAGACCTGGCTATCGGCGGTGACGCGGCTGGCCACTTCTGCAGCGCCGTTGCCAGTGTGCCGCCGGCGCCGAAGATCACGTCCGCGCCCTGGTCAATCGCCTGCGCTGCCGTCGCCGCGCCCCATTCGGGGTCGGTGAAGGCCACATCCAGGCCGCCGGGGTGGTAGGTGGTGATCACGTTGATGTCGGCGTTGGCGTACTTGGCGCCGTTCTCGTAGCCGGTGCCGAAAGCAACCACCGGCGGCACCAGATCGGTCCCCAGCACAGAGGCGATGGTACCCGATTCGCTCAGGCGAGCGGCCAGCACACCGGCCAGGAAGCCCGATTTGTCTTCGGGAAGATCAGGCCGGCCAGGTTGGGCAGCGCCTCGCCCTGGAACTGATCAACGCCGATGAACATGACGTCGGGGTTGTTGGTGGCCGCTTCGATGGTGGCATCACCCAGGGCAAAGCCCACGGTGACGATGACACTGTAGCCAGCGTCGATGAACTGCTGGATGTTGTCGGCGTAGTCCGTGGCGCTTTGGGTTTCGATGTACTTGACGGTCTCCGGATCGACGCCCAACGCCTCGGCGGCCTGCTGTACGCCTTCCCAGGCCGACTGGTTGAAGCTGCGGTCGTTGACGCGGCCTACATCGGTGACCAGGCCAATCAGCAGATCGGAAGAAGCGGCTTCGCTGCTTTCGGCAGCGGCAGGCTCACTGCCGGCCTCGGCCGCGGTATCAGCGGCAGGCGCAGGCGCCACAGGCACCGCACAGGCCGCCACCAACCAGGCCAACACGACGAGGATGGAGAATACGGACAGATATCGTGTATTGCGCATTGATTTTGTCCCTTCTGAATAGTTTGTTGTGGACTGCGGAACGTTCATTGGCCACAGCGTGGATTGCTGAAGGAGGACTCGCAGCACTGCCACAGCCTGCGGGGAGATACACTGACAGTGGTCATTATACTGCACGCCATTTGGTGCGGCAAAAGCATTGGGTTGGGGGGTGCATCGGTTCGGTTTGAGCACGTTCTATGGTAGAATCCCCCACATTGTAGAAACTCACGGAGAGAGGGTTATGCAGGGGGAGATCCAGACGTTCCTGGCGCATTTGGCTGGGGAAAGAAGTCGTTCGGCCAACACGATTGCCGCCTATCGCAACGATCTTGGGCAGTTTCATGGCTATCTCGTGTCGTCGCCCGCTTTGGTCTCAAGCACGATCACGGCCTGGCACGATCTGGCCGAAGAGACGATTGCGGCCTATCTCGATTTCTTGCACGCGCAGGACTATGCTGTGTCCACCCTGGCGCGCAAGATGGCGGCGGTGCGCAGCTTCCTCAGCCACCTACAGCGGACAGGTCACCTCGCCGAGGATCTGACACGTGTGTTGCAGCCCCCCAAAGTCGAAAAGAATCAACCACAGACGATCCCGGCGGCCACCATCGACCGGCTGTTGGCCGAGCCAGCGCGTGGACGCAGCCCCAAATCGCTGCGCGACAAGGCGCTGCTCGAAGTCCTGTGCGCCACGGGGATGCGCGTCTCCGAAGTGGTGGAGCTCAATTTGGACGATGTGGATACCGGCGCACACACCGTCATCTGCGGGGCGGGCAGTATGCGGCGCCGCGTGGTCACCCTCTACGGCGCCGCGGCGCAGGCGCTGCGCCACTACATCGAACGCGGGCGCGCCGCGTTGACGAAAGCAGACGGCGAACAGGCGCTCTTTGTGAATCACCGGGGGCAACGTTTGACGCGCCAGGGGCTGTGGTTGATCATTCGTCAGTACGCCGCGGCCGTGGGCATTGCCGACAACATCACCCCCCACGCGCTACGTCATAGCTTCGCCGCGCACCTGCTAGAAAACGGCGCCGCGCCGGAAGAAGTACAGAAGCGCATGGGCAACTTGAGCGCAGGCAGCGCAGACACCTACCGTCGGCGCGCCCACCCACACGGCGGCGAAGTCGTGCTCGATGGTGTGCGCGTTAGACCCGACTAACTTCCCTCACCCCACACCCAAGGACCGTCACATGATCACGTCGTTTCCATTGGCTACATACGAAGAAGCGGCTGCTTTTATTCGCGCTCGCACCGATCATCAGCCGCGGGTTGGATTGGTGTTGGGCAGTGGGTTGAGTCCACTGGCCGAGGTGGTTGAGAACACCGATATTCTGCCCTACGGCGAGATCCCCCATTTCCCGGTGAGCACGGTGGAAGGCCATGCTGGACGGCTTGTGATCGGGCGACTGGCCGGGGTGGACGTCTGTGTGATGCAGGGGCGTTTTCACTTTTACGAGGGGTACACGCAGCAGCAAATCACCTTCCCCGTGCGTGTGATGCAGCGCTTGGGCATCGACACGCTGATCCTCACCAACGCCGCCGGCGGGATCAACCCGTCTTTTCGAGCGGGGGACCTGATGATCATCGACGATCACATCAACTTCATGGGGATCACCGGCAACAGTCCGCTACACGGACCGAACCTCGACGCCTTCGGTCTGCGCTTCCCCTCGATGACCGATGTCTATACCCCCGCGCTGCGGCGATTGGCCGCCGACGTGGCCGAACGGCAGGGCGAAAAGCTGCAACACGGTGTCTACGCTGCGCTCTCCGGCCCCGCCTTCGAGACGCCCGCCGAAGTGCGCTTCATGCGCATCATCGGCGCCGATGCCGTGGGCATGAGCACCGCGCCCGAAGCCGCCGTTGCCCGCCATGCGGGGATGCGCGTACTGGGGATCAGCACCATCACCAACGTCGCTGTAGACGTCATCGACAGCGAGGCGCAGACCAGCCACGAAGAGGTGATGGAGACCGGCAAGCTGGTGGTCCCCAGGCTGACGCGGCTGCTGTTGGGTGTCCTGGCGGGGATGGGGTAGTTCTTATCCCCACAGCGGAATCTCTTCCTCGATCCCAAACTGAAGACACGCATGCGCCTCGCGCAAGGACGTTTCCACCGCGTCCGCGGTGACGCCGCGGGCGAAGATGAAGCCCAAATAGCTTTCGCCTTCGGGCAACGGCACGAGCGGATTGTGCAAACGGGCGGTGATCTCCACCGATTCGACGCCCGCCACCGCGGACGCTTCTTCGACGCCGTGCACGCTGCGCAGGATGCCCGGCCGGGGATCGGGATCATCATGACGCCGCCGGCGTTGTCCTCGCGCACGAGGGATTCGATGGGCAGTCCGCACGCCTGGCGCAGGATCAACTCCTCCAGCGACGCGTCCACGCCGAAGCGCAGCGTGCGAGCACAGCCCGCCGATGGATCGACCGGCGATCTCGACGATCCACGGGCCGTCTTCGTTGGCGACGCAACTCGGCGTGGATCGGCCCCATGTGCAGCCCCAACGCCCGCGCCGTCCGCCATGCAGTCGGCGATGGCCTGTTGTGTGTCCGCTGGCAGGCGCGACGGCGTCACGTAGATCGTCTCCTCGAAGAATGGACCCTCCAGCGGATCGGGCTTGTCGAAGAGCGCCAACACTTGCAGGCGCCCATTGTCCAGAATCCCCTCCAGCGCCACTTCCACACCAGGGATGTACGATTCCACCAAAAATGGACGCGGCGGTTCGGCGCCGAGCATGCGCAGCAGTCGTCGCGCCGCGGCCAGGAACTCGGCGCGATCATTGGCGCGGATCACGCCGCGGCTGCCGTTGAGATCCACCGGCTTCACCACACACGGGTAGTCGATGGACGTTTCCACCACGTCCGCCACCTGTGCCAGATCGTCTGTCGTGCGGAAATCCTGAAAGCGCGGGGACGCCACACCGCCGGCGCGCAGCATCCGCCGCATCACCAGTTTGTTGCGCGCCGCTTCCGCCGCCGCCGGCGCGTTGTGCGGCAATCCCAGACGCTGACTGGCGGCGGCGGCGGCCAGCGATCCGCTGTCATCGAGCGAGAGGATGGCGTCCACGGGGCGCTCGGCCAGCGCGGACGCGATCTGCGCGGCGGCGTCCTCGGGGCGGTGGAAGTCGACGCCCAGGCGCTGCTTCCATTCCTCCGCGAGCTGCTTGGGCAGGTCAACGGCCAGGAGTGTTTCGATTTCAAGTCGCTTGGCCGCTTCCACAAACGCCGCCGTGCGGTAGCTTTGGGGCGTGGTGAGAAAGAGGATACGACGGGTGGGCGAATGTTTCATGTGAGCTACTCCGGCGCGTGTGGGCAGGTGGCGTCTTGCCGCTGGTTGAGGACGTCGCAGAGTACGATGTAGGCTGGGCGGAAGTTGAGCTGATCGATGGGGCTGGGTTCCATGAGCGCCCACCAGTATTGTTCCTCGTCGTAGGGGTTGCCGTCGGCGATCCAGTCGAGGTTGGGCATGGTGAGCACGCTCATGAGCGCGATCCAGGGCTGCCAGTTTTCTTCGGCGTAGGCGTAGGCGCGTTGGAGATAGTCCGCCTTGACGAATTCGTCGATGCCGGCGCCGGCGCCGAACCAGATGTAGTCTTCGTTGTACGAGTCGCTGGTCCAGCCGAATTCGAGGATGGCGATGCGGGTTTCGTCGTCGCCGTAGGCTTCCATGATGGAACGGATGTCTTCGACGTGGCGGAAAGCGAAGAAGCGATGACCGCCGTAGTCGGGATCGTCGGCTACCTGCGCCGGTGACAGTTCGGGCGGGGCGGCAAAGCCCGCAGCATGGACGCCCAACAGATCGAAGTAGCCCGCCGGATCGCCCTGCATCAGGCGATACATTTCTTCGTAGAAGCGTTGATCGGGCATGGCGATGTCGTTGTCGGTGCCAGTGGGGGCCATGCCGGCGCTGATCACCAGCGCGTTGGGGTTGGCGGCTTTGATGGCAGCGTAGGCGCTGGCCAGTATGTCGAGGTATTGGGCGGGGCTGGGTCGGTTGCCGCCCCACTCGCGGGCCAGGTTCGGCTCGTTCCAAATCTGGTAGGCCTGGATGCAGCCGACCGCGGCGGGTGTGCAGTTGTAGCGTTGCGCGAGGACAGATACGAAGGCGACAAAATCGTCGCTGTTATTTGGAGGCGAACCCGCCCAGAAGTTGCCCAGGTCGGGATCAGATCCCAGACGGGCCAATAGGCTAAATCCTCCCTGATTGACGTGCTGTACAACGCGATCTGCGATCTCCCACTGGTAGCTGTCGTCGGCGATTTCGATGTCTTCCCAGGCGAAGCTCTGGCGTACCCAGCGGAAGCCGGCGTCTTCGATCAGGCCGAGATCGCGGTCGGCGATTTCGGGCCGCCACCACAGGAAGGCGTTGACGCCGAAATCGGGGCTGGACATTTCGGCGGGCGGGGCGTGTTGGGTGGTGGGTGTGGGCGTGACGGTGGGGCTGGGTAACGGTGTGGGCGTCGGCGTGGGCGGGGCTGCCACGCAGTGATCGATTTCGATTTCGTCGACGTACATGGAGGCGTTGCCGCCTGTGCCGTTGTTGTAGGTCCCCAGGAAGATCTGCGCCCGTTGCCCGGCGTAGGGGGTGAGATCGTAGGTGATCGACGTCCAGCCGTCGGTGTTGGTGAGGTCCTGGAAGATGCGATAGGTGCGCCCCCCCACGATCACCCAGAGGTAGTGGAAGTCGCGGTCGCCACTGACGCCGTTGCGCCAGACCTGGGCGCGCAGGGTGAGGGTGGCATCTTCGTTCTCATCGTCGCTGCCGGGTAGTTGCACGGATTGGTAGGCGGTGCTGTCGGTGTAGCGGTTGGCGACGTTGGCGGGCAAGCCCAAGCGCAGGCTGCGGCTGCCAGCAAAGGCCAGATCGGCGGTGAACTGTGCCCGCGCCGCGGTGACGGGACGCGTCCAGCCGTTGTCGTCTTCGAAGCCGCCGTTGACGAGCAGGGGCGTGCAAGGGATCACGTCTTCGACGGTAGGCGTGTCGGTGGATGTAGCGGTGGGTGGCGACGTTTGGGTGGGCGTGGGTGTTGCCCAGACGCCGCCGATGAGCGGCAGGTGCAGCGTGGTGGTGTCGCTGAGCAGCGAGCGACTGGCTGCGACTGCGCCGACAATGTCCGCGAGCGGACGACAGGCGCGCACGCTGACATCGTCGACGTAGAGGACGGCGCGGCCCGCGTCGCCGGCGTTGTCGACGCCGAAGATCAGCCGCAGTGATTGTCCGCGCCAGGCGGTGAGGTTGTAGCTAAGCGATTGCCACTCTTGGGCGTCCACGGCCTCATCGAAGACGGTGTCGACGGTGTCTGCGCCCTCCAACAGCAGGTATTGGCGTACATTTTCGCCGTTCTGGCCGCGCCAGATTTGGGCGGTGAGTTGGATGAATTCGGCGTCGTCGGGCAGGGTCACCGTCTGTGCGGCGAGGCTTTCGCCCACGAAGCGTTGATCGGTGTCGTCGGCGCCGAGTTTGAGGGTGCGGTCACCGGCAAAGCGGCGCTCGTTGGTGTAGGTGGCGGGGCGCTCCGTCAGCGGGATTTCCCAGCCGGAGATGTCTTCGGCATCGCCGTTGATGAGGACTTCGCGGCAATCCAGCGCGGCCAGGGGATCGTCGGCAGCGAGGGCATCGATTGTGCGGTCATCGGGGGCGGGTGAGAGCGCCGAAGAAGCAGCGAAGTCGGCAGAAAGTCGGGGCAACTCTGCCTGCGGGTTGTTGGCCCAGCCTACGAAGGGCAGATCGAATCCCCAGCCCTGCGATGCGATGAAGATCATCAAAAGCAGCAAGGCAAAGAGCACCTCTACGAAGATGGTCAACGGCGTTTGTCGGCGTAGGAATCGAAACATGCGTGTGTCCTCGACGCGGGGAGAATTCTGTCCTGTGCAGCCCATCTGGTTTGGTGGACGAGCATTAAGAATCTATCCTGAAATTCACAGCAGCCCGGCCAGTTTTACCAATATAGAGTGGACGTTCTGCTGCGCACTGTAATTTCAGAAAAATAGCAAGTACGCTAAGATTGTTCTTAGCAATCACCATGTCTTCACGCAGGATACTTAAGATGAGTCATACTATCACGGTCGCCGAGGGCAACGGGTACATTGTCCTCTCGGTGGACGGGAATGTGAACCGTTCCACTGCCATGCACTACAACCTCGAAGCCGCGGCGCTAGGCAAGAAGCTGGGCATCCGCCGTTTTCTGGTGGATTTTTCTGCGGCGCGCAACACCGACACGGTCTTGGACCAGTATAATTTCGCGCACAAGGACATGCCGCAGGCCGAGGACCTGGATCGGGCGGCGCGGGTGGCAGTTCTGGTGGCGGAGAATGATCACTCCCATGATTTTGTCGAAACGCTGTTGCAAAATGCAGGCTTCAACGTGAGGTTATTCAACCAGAAAGATCTGGCGCTGAACTATCTTCTGCATCCGTAAGGATGGAGAAACGCCTTCGGAGATAGTATAGCAGAGGTGGAAGAGAAAGATGAATGGTAACTGTTCAGCGTAAGGCTAGTGACGCCGGTTGAGCCTGTCGAAACCCAAGAACGGTTAACCCGCTGGGTTTCGACAGGCTCAACCGGCGCTAGTCTTGCTCGGAGACTGAACCGTTACCTTTATTCATCAATCTTTATTCATCAATCTTTGTTCATCAATCTTTGTCCTTGCCTCACGCCGCTTCGGCGCTTGAGTCGAGAATCTGCGTTTCCAGGCGGCGCAGGCCGCTGTGGAACAGGCGCACCATCTCTACCAGAACGGGCAGGAACGAGACCACGTAGAACGCGTAGCCGACGCCGGAGAGCAGTTCACGATTGGGGACGATGAAGATGCTGGCCCAGATGAAGGCGCTGCCGACGTGGATGGCGAGCACGCTGATCCAGCTTCCGCCCAGGCGCGCGCCGTCTTCGTGGAGGAAGTAACGGCGCACGAAGTAGGGGATCAGGGCGTAGGCAAATTGCAGCACCCAGCCGTAGATCAATGCTTGCGGCGCGGTGGCGTCGATCCCCGCGCCGGGGACACCGGGGACGCCGAGCAGGATCAGCGGCGCCACCAGCACCGGCGCCAGAATCCAGATGTAGGCGCCGATCAGGTGCCAGGCCCCCGCATCGCGTCGCCGCGGCGACGCCAGCAACGTCCGCGCTGTCGCTGTCACCAGCCAGATGGTGGCGCTGAGGTGCAACACCAGCCCCGGCACCACCGCCCACAACACACCGCCCAGCCACGGCCCGATCACCAGCCCCAGCGCGCCCACGGTCATCATCCAGTAGACGAGCCGGATCGACCGCGATGAGAGCAGCGGGCGTCCTGTGAGCGCAGGCATGAGGTCAATGAGCAGGCCGGCGAAGACGAGCGAGAGAAAGCCCCAGTTGTTGGCGTGGATGTGGACCTCGATAGGCACTTTGATCCCCAGCGGCGCCATCCAGCCCAACCACAGCCCCGTCCCCACCAAGATACCCAGTAGGAAATAGGCCAGCCCCATCAGGTAGAACTTGCGCCCTTCGCCGGCTTGCTGCGCCGACTGCCGCTGCATCTGCCACAACTGCCCCATTAGCAACAGCGTAGCGACGAAGATCAGCGTACCGCCTACGAAGATCAACCCCTGGTTGATCAGCGGGATGCCCGCCAACAGCACGAGCAGGCCCGCGTTCAGCGTCAGCCATACGTCCCAACGCATACGCGGACGGGCGACCTTGAGCCGCGCCGCCGCCAGCAAAGGCAGCACGCCGAAAGCCACCTCTGTCAACATGCCCAGCGTGATCAGGTGGACGCGTAACCAACGCAGTCCGTTGAACCAGGGGGCCAGTTGAAAGCCCACCAACGAAGAGTCCAGCGCAGCCAGCACCGCGGCCACCAGGTAGAGCAGCGCCATCAAGAAATACGGATTTGCCATGTGGTTTCCCTCCCAAAGTGAAGATGAATAGACACTACTGGGCAAGGATAGCGGCCACACGGGGCGTTGTCTTCGACTTAAGTCGGATCTGCACGGGGAGTTCGGAGAAAGGCAGAACCTGATCCACGAAGCAACACGAAGAAGAAAGAGGAGCAGAGAGGGACGCGGATTGCACAGATTTGCAGGACGCCAGAAGAGCTTGCTTGATTCTCTGTACTCAAAATCCTTGAAATCCTGAAATCCGTGTCCCTCTCTGCTCCTCTCTGCTCCTCTCTGCTCCTCTCTGCTCCTCTCTGCTCCTCTCTGCTCCTCACGTCTCTTCTTCTGTCTCCGTGTTGCTTCGTGTGCCTACGTGGATCAACCTATGGCGCCTACTGATCCTGCAACTCGGCGACGACTGTACGCACGATGTCGACTTCTTCGAGGCGCCCGTCGGCGGCCAGATCTTTGAGCGGGGTATGCATGTCGGTGTCGGGCGCTAGACCCAGGGCTGCGAGCAACGCGTCCGCGGGGACGTGGGCCTGATCAACGATCTCCTGCAACGTGCTGCGGCCTTTGATATCGACGGCGTTGAGCGTTTCGCCAGGTGGCAGGGGCGTCGGTCCTGTACCAAGACCGTCACCTGCGCCGGGGGCGTAGCCACTGCCAGCCAAAGGCGTGTGATCAGGCGTCGGTTGCGCAGCCAGTGTGGGTGTAGCCATCGCTTCCACTGCCGCGGGGGTGGTGGTGGGCGTCGGCGTTGACTCGGCGGCGTGTTCGGCCTCGTCGCCGGTGACTTCCGCTTCGGGTTCGGCAATGCCCAGGTAGACGTCGATCACATCGCGCACGGTGGACACCTCGAAGTCGGGGATGACGCCTTCCAGATCCTTGAGCGCAGTGTCCGGCGTGATCGTCTCGGGCAGCCCCAGGCGACTGTAGAGGACGGCTACATTGAGATCGACGCCATCGGCCACGTCTTGCAACGACATCCAGCCTCGAATGTCCTCGCCGCTGGCGATGCCGCCGGCAACCATCTGGCGACCACTCACCACCCAGTTGCCCGTGGCCTGGGCAACGCCAATCGTGCCAAAGAAGATGAGCAAAAAGAGAATCGGGAGCGTCAGCTTGTTGACGGTCATTGTGCGGTCTCCTGTGCAGTGGGGCGGCGGCGGAGTTGACCCAAGCGGCTGCGGATCGGATCCAGCCACACGGGGGCGAGTTGGACTTCGAGTGTGCTGTGGCGAGGACAGACTTCCACGCAGGAGAGACAACCGATGCAGTCGGTGCTGATGGCCGACTTGGCGCTGGCTACCTCGATCCCCACTGGGCAGGGAACTTCGCACAGCGCACACGAGCGGCAATTGGCTTCGGTGCGACGAATGCGCAAGAAACTCAGGTGACCGAGGATGCTCAGCGTGCCGCCCAACGGTCAGGTGTATTTGCACCAAAAACGCGGCACAAAGAACGACAGCACCAGGATGCCCACGGCCACGGCATAAGCCGGCCAATGTTCCGCGCTTGGCTCAAAGATCCAGCCCAGCCCGAAGATGGTGCGGTACGGATCGTAGTCGGCGAACCAGAGCTTAACAGAGCTGATCGTCATGTAGAGAATGGCAGCCAAGGTGATGTAGCGACCGTAGCGCATCCAGCGATCCAGCCGGCGCGGGATGGTCAACTCGGGGATACGCAGCTTCGTGCGCAGCCAGGTGAGCGCATCTTGGAGCGTGCCGAAGGGACAGATCCAACCGCAGAACGCGGCCCCGGCAAAGAGCACACTGAGCAGCAGCGCGCCACCCAGAATGACATTGGACGGATGCGTCTTGGGGACGTACTGTCCGCTGGTGATGTAACGCCACAGCGTCTCCAGCCCGCCAAACGGGCAGAGTGCGTCGAGCGACGCCGCGCCTGCGCTTTCGTCTACGAGGTTGTGGCGCAGGCTGGCGACGATGATGAATACGAAAACAGTAGCTTGAATCAGGCGCCGAGAAAGCTGGATGCGGGAGTTGGCGAGCAGGTTTCGTCTGCGAGGACGAGCGCCAGGTTGGGCAGTGACCATACGACCTCCGAGGTGAGGATGAAGGGATGAAGTAGCGGCTACGCCGTTGTCTTCATTACACTGCCCAATTGTGAAGAAATCGTGAAGCAGATACGAGGATTATGTGTTCCGCGCTTCAGGGTGCGAAGAATGGTGGCCCAGGCCACAGAAATGGCGACGCGGCGCGCTGCGGCGGCGTGAGAACCGTCGCTGGCGGCAGTGATTCGGGGTCAACAACAGTGACATCGTACGAGAAACTCAGCCAAAGCCCCTCCGCCTGCACATCGGTGATCGTGACCGTGTAGGTGGTGTCCTGGCTGGGGCGGGGCCAGGCGGCGCGGCTGTCCATACCGGCGGGCAGCCATACCAGCGTCGGCTCGGTGGGTTCCCACACGTAAAGCGGCTCGACATCGATCTTCATGTCCGCGCCGTTGACCTGCATATGCACCTTGGCCTGCGAGAAGTCCGCATTGGGGTACGAGAATGACCAGCGTGGATAGACCACCGGGTAGGGGACGAAGCCGGGGGGCGGCCAGGCCACGAATCCATCGCGCGTCTGCGGCCGAGGATCGCGCATAGACGCGTCCACCACCCAGAGCGCGTTGGCGGCAAGGCGTGTCTCCGTGCCGGGGATGTCGCCCGTACCCAGCGCGCGCAGCTGTGGCAACAGGAGCCAGCGCCGATGGCCGACGTGGTAGTTGTCGTGGAAGCCTTCGTCGTGATCCTGGATGTAGCCGTCGACTGCTTCCGGCCCGAAGCGCCCCAGGTAGAGGTGCGAGTTGGCCGCGGCCTGCGCGCCGTCCGCGGTGTAGCAACGGGCCGACGGCGGCGGCTTGTGGTTGAGGCCGTTCAACGTGGTGATCAACGCGGCCTGCTGTGCTTTGGCGCCGTAGACAGGATCGAAGGTCACCGCGGCGAGGCCGGCCATCTGCCGATAGAAGTTGACGCGCTGCGCCACGCCATCGACGAAGGCGGGCGAGAGATCACCTGGATCGCAGCTTGACGGATCGCCTGTCCACGCGGCCGCAACACCGATTCCTGCCAGGTAGTGCGCGGAAGAGCGCGAGCACTGCCTGCCGATCCCGATGTTGAGGGCAACCATGCGGAATCGCGCCGGGGAACATCGGCCTGTGCAACGCTGTCCGCGGACTTGAACTGGGCGCTGCACCCCACGTGGTACCCAACACAAAGGTCAGCGCGCCAACATCCGGCCGCACAAACGTGCAAGCCGCATAGGCCGGTTGCGAAGAAAGCGAAGAAACGAAGGCCGCAGCATAGATCACCAGGAGACAAGTCGGCGTACTGAACCTGGCTACTCTACCATGAATCCGGCGCCATCGAAACAAACGGCGGCGCGCGCAACGCCACTTGATCCACCACGGATGCGCAAGATTAGTGCGTGATGGCGCAAATGAGTCGCCGTATTCAGATAAGCGCGGAGTGAGCACGTGGGCGTGCTCACTCCGCAGGATTTCCTGGACTCTTTTCGGCCACCTTGTACTAGGGCGTGCCGACATCCAAATACACGGCGGCTAATGCTGATCTAAACCAAATCTGCAAGAGCAATGCAAGCAAATTTGGTTGCATCCGTGTCCGCTACTGGCTATACTAAAGGTGCAGGCGCCGTCTGCGCACATACGTGTCGACTCGGTACGTACATCGCCGCTTCTACATCGCCCCTGATTTCCCCCGCGTCCGAGTGACCGCCAGCCGCGCAAACCTATAGGTTATTCCACCAGTCTACCAGGCCTTTGAAACCGTTATCTTTCGTCGCGTCTGGCGGCGATCCTTGTTGCGCCAACCCGTCCCCCATGCCTTCTGATTCAGAACACGGCGTGGGCATCCAGCCAGGCTCATGTCGATCCATGTAGCCGGGATTGCGCGCATCCACAGAAGGCCCAACCAACTCGGCGCCCGCGTGCAGAAGAAGATACTCAGCCCACGCCGCCTGTCGGTTCTTCACCCGGAAGTACATGTTGCTGGCATCGTGTGTACGTCCGTAAACGGCGACGCCAGCCGTTCAGCAGGTCTTCTGCTTCGTTGAGTGACATCGGGCCGCCCTTGTCCACTCGTGGGATTGCGAACTGGTGACCCATGTCTCCGTAGCGGATTCCAGGAGAAGAAGCCTTCCAGGTGGTCAATCACGTTGAGTGGCCCCATTATGTAATCGTCGAGAAAGTCCATGATGGACATGTGGTAGCTCCGTGGAGATGCAGGAAGACAGTTTGTGAGGAAGGCCGTTGCATGGCAACGGTGTACAACCAACTATAGAACAAGTGTTCTTATTGTGCAAGCGTGGATTTTCAGAGGACGGGTCATGGATCAACCATTTCGTCTGGATTTCAGTCAAGGACTGTTCAGCATACAGCTCCCAGGAATGGTCTTGTGGTCGATCATCATTTTGATTGTTGCCTTTGCGTTTCGTCGGCGTTCGCTGAGTGACCGCGGCAAATGGGACAAGGCGTGGACCGATTCCACCGAGCCTCCAAAAGCCCAGCGCCGATGGTGACTGCTGCCCGACCTTAGTAGCTTCGTCTCCAGTGTGTGGTTCTGGTGGCTCTGGCTGTTGGCTGCCGCTGTTGCGCTTGATTTGGCTTTTCTGGAAGGGGAGATATCGCTGTATGTTTGGCAGAATCTATGGCCCTGGCTGACAACTGCCTTGAGTTCGCTGAGAGACTGGCTGCGTTAGGCAGGATGAACGGTATGTAAGGGTTTCCCTGACACATTGCCTGTCCACGTGGTGGTGCCTGCTATTGCATGTGGCTGTTATTCTGTTTCCACAGCACCCAGCAATTACAGACCAGCTTCATAGACCCGTCGCAACGTTGCGATGTGTCCTTTTCCAGAAAGGATGCCCACTATGGCTACCCACAAAATCCATTTGCCACAGCATGTACGCACAGGCCCCGATTTTTCGGCGATGGAGAGTACACTGCACCTTTTCATGAAGGGAGCCGCAGTGGGCGCCACCTTCGGCATCGTCGTTTGGATCTGTTCCTGGCTGGCCGCGTTCTAGCTTCGATTCGCCTCCAAAGACAGTTGGCACTTTCCTGCACTCAACTGCTGACATAGCCTACCGATTTCTGCCTCTCCCTCCTCGTTGACCGGCGGCGCGCAAGCCGCCGGTCAGTTGTTTTTCTTGCCTGTCATCATCCGTCCTCCTGGTTTTTGTCACCGCCTGAATGGGTGTAATTCACGTTAAGGAGCGCTACCCACAGTGCATGGCACGGTTGGCCCTAGGTGTAAAATACACCCCGTCTGAGAATGAGCAATTTGACTGCTCGAAATGCTGCTGCTAGACTTCAGCCCAGAACTTTTGTTCTTTGCGTTGCCTGTGTACTCGGATTTCTGCCGCTACTGATGTCTTGTTCTCGGAGGATCGGTATGCTTGTTCGCCTTGCTCGCCCACGATGATTTCGACGCCTGGCTCCCGCGCTCTGGAAGAGGCTATCAGGTCTTCTACAACGCTGATATTCCCGAAGATGTCACAGAAAAGACGTGGCGCAGATTTCATGATCCCGCCGAACCGATGCACTGCGCCGTGGCCGAAGTGGACGGCGAACTGGTGAGGATCGTTCACCTGGATCTTTCATCGCAGTTGTTGGACGGCCTCAGACTACTGCTATCTTCAGGATCTGTTCACGCAGAAACACTCGGGGCCAGGGGCTGGCATGCGTTGATCGAACATGTCTACGCAGAAGTAAGCAACGACACGGTGCGTGTCTACTGGTTGACGCATGAGACCAACCAGCAGGCGATGGTTCTCTACGATCGTTGCCGACCGCAGTGGTTTCGTCCAATACCGCAAGATCCTTGGCTAGACCCCCGAAAGGACAACGCAGATGACCGGCCAACAGCCGCAAGGCTATTTCGTTGCGCCCAATGCAGGCCACGGACCTGGCGTCCTTGTGCTGCACGCATGGTGGGGGCTAAACGAGACGATCGTGCGTTCTGCAACCGCCTGGCCGACGCCGGGTTTGTTGTCTTCGCGCCAGATCTCTATCACGGCAAGGTGGCCGACACCATCGAAGGGGCCGAAGCCCTGGGCAGCGCACTGGACGCCAATCATCTCCAGGCCAAAGCCGAGATCGCCGACGCCGTCGCTTTCTTGCTCAACATGCCGACGCTGATGATCTCACGGTGATCGGTTTCTCGCTGGGCGCTTACTGCGCTGGATCTGGCGAATGCCGATCCAGCACACATCGCCTCTGTGGTTGTCTTCTACGGCACGGGCGTCTTCGAGCACAAGACGTCTCGGGCGACCTACCTTGGTCACTTCGCGGGGGACGATCCCTACGAACCGGCGGAGAATGTCGACGCGTTGGCGGGATCGCTGAAGCGCGACGGTCGCCCAGTGACGATCCACCGCTACCCCTGTACAGGACATTGGTTCTTCGAGCCGGATTGCGCGGACGCGTTCAACGCCGAGGCTGCTTCACTGGCGTGGGAGAGGACACTGGCGTTCTTGCAGAGGTTGACATGCGTTGAAAAGCAGGGGCGTCAATCGGTCTCCAGATTCCACGGAAGAGGAGAGCATGTCCTCGTGCGGCTTCTGGTACACGGTGGCCGAAGAAAGTCTATCAAGCCCTGCGGAGTGAGCACGCCCACGTGCGGCGCTGCATGGTAAGCGCCGCACGTGGGCGTGCTCACTCCGCGATCAACTAAATTCAACGACTCATTTGCGCCACTCGATACTCGGAAACCACTTCGTTCCTGCCCATTCTTTGTTCATCGTTCTTCATCACCCCGCAGGCTTCAGGATCAACAACGACACCGAATGCCCCGGCATCGTCAACGACAATGTCACTTTCCCATCGCGCAGGGACAGGTCGTGCGGTGGTTCGAGCATTTCCAGCTTGGCGCGGGCCTGGATGGCGGCGTATTGACCCGGCGTCGGGTACATGGGACGCCCCTGGCGCACCCACTCGGTGTAGCCGTTGCTGTGCGCAGCGTCGATGCGGTAGTGGACGAGCCGCACGGCGTCCGCGGCAAAGGGGACGTTGTCGATGGTCAATTCCACCGGCTGAGCGTCGGCGGTGGACCATTCTTCGCGGTGATTGTAGAGTAGGACCGCGATTTCGTCGTCTCCGCTGAGGGTGGCGAAGCCGGACAGATCGTCGGCGGGTTTGGGCGCGTCCGCGGAGAGGGGATCGAGGGCGGCGCTGCTCTCCAGCGCCAGTTCGCGGAAACCCATTTTGGCGTAAAGCCGGAAGAGGTTGAGGATCGGCTTGTCGATGCCCTGGGTAGAGAAGGTGCGCGTCCCCTCGAAGCAGCGTTCACCCACGAAGAGGAAGGCCCAACTGAGTAGGCGCAGATCCCAGTTGTGGGCGCGGGCGAAGCGGCTCACCTGGTTGAACGACGCGGCCACGAAGCTGGCGTAGTATTCAGTGTTGCGGAAGTTGAGGTTGGCGTTGTCCCAGGCGCCGCCCGCAGCCCAGCCGTCGGGGTCGATCTCCGAGAGGATGCATTCGAGATCGGCGTAGCCGTCGTAGCGGCTGATGATCTCGTGGCCGTGCTGCACATGGCTGAGGATACGCTGCGTGGACGGCGGATCTTGCGGCTGGTGCAGCGGATCGGCGCGGTAGCCGCCCCCCTTGACGTGGAAGGTGACAAAATCCAGCGGCGCGCCCACGCCGCCGGTGCAGGCGTTCTCGCCGCTGGCGCAGTGGGCGAGGAAGCGATCCAGGTAGTCCGCGGCCTTGCTGCCGGGCGCGGGGTTGGTTGTCCCCGGCCCACCGACGCGTGCGTCGGGGCAGGCGGCTTTGACGGCGGCGGCGGTGAAATCGTAGAGTTTGTTGAATTCCTCAAGCGTCCCCTTCCAGTAATAATCCAGATCAGGTTCGTTCCACAGCTCGAAGTACCAGGTGCGCACTTCGGCCAGGCCATAGCGATCCACGCAGTGACGCACCAGCGCTTCGATCAGGTTGTACCACTTGGTGTAGTCCTTGGGCGGGCAGGCCCAGCCGGTGTCGCGGTAGGCGCGGTAGTTGCGGTCCGCGGCGATGTCGTAGCGGGCGGTGTCGGCCAGGTGTTGGGGCATGAAGCCCAGTTCCACGAAGGGCTTGCAGCCGGTCTGCAACAGCGTGTCGAAGGTCAGATCCACGAACGTCCAATCGTAGGTGGCGACGCCGTCTTCATCTTCGAGATAGGCGTTGGTGGATCCCCATTTGTAGAAGGCGTGACAGTTGCCGGTGCAAAGCAGGTGATGGGCGCGCACGTAGGTGGGCTGTCGCTGTTCCTGGCCGAACTTGCGCAGCAGCTCCACGCCTTCGGGGACGTAGGTGTAGTTGATCTCGTCGTAGCCGATGTAGGTCCAATTGTGGGGCAGCGGGCCGGGCCAGGACGCGGCGTCGATGTGGATGCGGGTGGGGGTAGAGGGCATGAATGGCTCCTTTGTGGGGAAATGGTGATTGGTGATTGAAATCGTCGTGTGCGGTGGTTGACGGCGTGTGGGCGCTCCGGATGAATGAGAATGGAGATTTCAATCCTGTTGACGTGTTTGCCCCACGTACGCCAGCAGTTGAAACCGCCGACCAATATGAGAAACACGATGAATCGTGTTCGCAGAACCGGCTAAAGCCAGTTTCCCATTGTAGACGCCGAATTCATTCGGCGGGTCATGGGCGTGCTTGCATGAGACGACAACCCAAAGTATCCCGCAAAAAGTCTAAAGCTGCAACGGGATGTCAACGCTCAGGATAGAACGCGGATTAGGCGGATCGAGGCGGATTTTCCGCGTTTTTATCTGCCCCAATCCGCTCAATCCGCCTAATCCGCGTTCTAGTCTGCCCGATGCGCGATGCCGCGCCAGTCGTCGTTGGGGATGGGCGGCAGGGTGGCGACGTGCCAGTGGGTGGGGTTGAGGCGGTAGGTCCAGGCGCGGGTGGGCTGGGGCGGATCGGTGAGCATCCGCGCCAGGACAATCACGCGGTGGTACATGGGATTGGGACCGTGGGCGTCTTCGTAGTCGTCCAACCGCGCCAGGACAGCGTCGAGCCGCGCCGGATCGATGGTGAGGATCTGCCCCTTCACCACGTGATCGGGGCCGGCGCTGTCCATGAGTGGGTAGTGGCCTGCATTGTAGAGGCGGTGATCGGTCAACTCGGCCTCCACGGGCGGCGCGGTCAGGTCCGCGGCCAGGTGATGGTGTCCGCTGTAGCCCTGGCAGAGCGTGCCGTAGACGAAGATGCGGTTGAGGTTCATGGGTGCGTGTCCTTGGAGGTAGCAGGTAGCGGGTGGCAGGTGCAGATGCAGGTGCAGGTGCAGGTGCAGTCGCTGCTGATTTCGGCGGACGTCTGTGGTCCGTTGTCGCAGCTGAATGACAGTGGGTTTACACCCTTTTTCTTGCGATGAATGGCCGACATTGGTATGATCGGGCAATGTCAGGAACGCTACGCCCTACGATCCAGGCCCCCGGTGGTGGATAGCTGTCTTGCTGCTGCTGTTGGTGGCTGCGGCGTGGCTGCGCTTCTGGCGGCTGGATGCGCTGCCGCCAGGTCTCTTCTACGATGAAGCGTTCAACGGTTTAGACGCCCGCCAACTGCTCTCGGGTGACGGGCTGCCCCTCTATTTCCCAGCCAACAACGGACGCGAACCACTCTACATCTATCTCCAGGCCATCTCTGTCTTCCTGTTTGGGCCGACGGCGTATGCGTTGCGCCTGGTGTCGGCGCTTGCCGGCGCGGTGACGGTGCTTGCTGTCTACGATCTGGCGCGATCCATGTTGCTGCCAGCTGAAACCAGAATAACAGCGATCCACGAAGGAGCACGAAGGAACACGAAGAAAAGCAGTCACTTTTCTGCGCTTCGTGTATCTTCGTGTGCCGTCGTGGATCAAAGAGATCCGGAGAATTCGCCAGCGGAACATACCAACGAAGACGCGACACTCGGCCATTGGATCGCGCTGCTCGCCGCCGCCGGGATCGCGGTCTCGTTCTGGCACCTGAGCCTGAGCCGCCTGGCCTTCCGCGTGATTCTGCTGCCGTTGCTCAGCAGCGTGGCCTTTGCGGCGTTCTGGCGCGGATGGCGCGGGGATGGACAGCGCGCGTTCCTGTGGGCTGGAGCGGCGCTGGCGGCGACGCTCTACACCTACACGGCGGCGCGCTTGCTGCCGCTGGTGCTGATCGCCTTCGTGCTGGTGGAAGCGGTGATCGACGGTGTGCGCCTGCGCCATACGCGGACGGCGTTGCTCGATCTCTACCGTCCGCGGCTGCGCGGGCTGGCGCTGATGGCGCTGACGGCGCTGATCTTTCTGCTGCCGCTGCTGTGGACCTTCGCCCAACAGCCTTGGCTGTTCAGTGGACGCACGGGGCAGGTGTCGATCTTCACCATCGCCCAGGCGGACATGCCCGGCACGGTGCTGCAACGCTTCGGTCACAACCTACAGGTGACGCTGCGCAGCTTCTATGATACCGGCGACCAGAATCTGCGTCACAATCTGCCGGGGCGCAGCGTCAACGACGCCATCCTCGCCGTCCTCTTTACGGTGGGCGTGGGCGTTGCCGTATTGGGCGTCCTGAAGTCGACGCACCACCGCTTCATTTTGATCTGGTTGGCGGTGATGCTGACGCCCACGATCTTCAGCAACCTGGCGCCGCACGCTGCGCAGCGCCGTGCGCTGCCGCCCCTGGCGCTGCTCTACGGCGTGGGCGGCGGTTGGTTCCTGGGCTGGGCGCGCAATCGCGCCGTCCTCCACCGCGGGGACGGCGCTGCTGTTGCTCGTTGTGCTCGGCAGCGGCGGCATCACAGCCTACGATTACTTCGTCCGCTGGGCGGGGCAGCCCCGCATTGGGTACACAGTTCGATCTGGATCGCTACCTCGCCGCCCAAACCGTGGCCGCCTGGCGCGCCGATGACGGCGATCCGTCTGCGTTTCTCCTGTCGCAGGCGCTCTACCAGACGCCGCAGATGCAGTACGTCACCGGCGCGCTGCCGCCAGGACAACTTCGACGCGGCAGATCTCAACACCGACGTGCGCAGCATCGTCGCCATCCCCAGCCGGACGACGCACAGGCCACGTTCCTGCTGCACAAACAGGACGGCGTCGCCGTGGCGTCCTGGCGCCAGCCGCGGCCCACAGGCAGGCTGGCTTCGATCTCCACCGGTGGGATGCAGGCGCAATGGCCTGTCTTGGCGCGGACAGAGTTGCACAAAGCCGATCTGCCCAAGCCGCGCCAGATCGCGCATCCACTCACGGTCAACTTTCAGAATGGGATGCGGTTGGTAGGCTACGAGGTGACGGAAGGCGCCGTCCCCTGGAGCGAACAACGTGGTTTCCGGCTGACCACGTTCTGGCAACGCGGCGCGGCGACAGATCCGGCGACGCTGGAGGCGCAGGCGTTTCACGCGTTCGTCCACCTCTACCAAAACGGCGTACTGGCACAATCCAACGGGCCGCTGGGCAACCATCTCACCGCATCACTGTGGACCCCGGACTTTCCTGTTTCGTTGTGGGCGCCGGATGAAATCGTGGAAAGCCTGCACTTTCTGCCGATCCCAGACAGTGCGACACCTGGGAAAGCCCATTTCGAGGCCGGTCTGTACCGCCTGGAACAGGACACTGCGCCACGCATCGGCATCGTAGACGGCGCGGGCCAGGTCGGCGCCACCCAGGTAGACTTCGGCGGCGTGATGATCGACGCCGGTCCACCGCAGGCAGCGGTCGAGGATCTCTGTCCCCTGGGTGTGCGCTTCGAGGAGACGCTCGAACTGGCGAATGGGCGGATGGCGCTTTCTTCCGTGCAGCCCGATCAGCTCGACGTGTCGCTGGTCTGGCGCGCGGTGGATCGTCCGCGCACAGAGGCGACTGTGTTCGTCCATCTGCTAAACGCCGCCGGTGAAATCATCGGCCAGTTCGATCAGCCACCAGGGGGTGTGGAGAACCCCACGTCGCTGTGGGCGCCGGGCGAAGAGGTACGCAACGATTTTTCGCTGACATTGCCGACAGATGACCATGCGACCACGCTGCGTGTTGGCCTCTATGAACCTGTCGGCGGCAGACAGTTGCCTGTCACCGCGCCGGCGACATCTGTGCAGTACACGCCTGAAGGCACCTATATCTTCTGGCCCGTGGACCCGATGGAGCCCGGCGAATCATGCCCATGAAACTCCGGGCGGCGCAGCGGGCGGCGGCGCTGCTTCACCCCGGTTGGTTGCTGCCGCTCCTGTCGATACCAGCCCTGTGGACATTTGCGTTGCATGGCCTGCCCCAAACCCACGATGGTGGCCTGCACCTGATGCGGTTGACGCTGCTCGACTATCATCTGCGCAACGGCATTCTGTATGCGCGTTGGATACCCGAGTTGCTGTTGGGGCAAGGCTACCCGCTTTTCAATTTCTACGCGCCTGCCACCTATTACATTGCAGAGGTTTTCCACCTTGCGGGCATGGGGTTGCAGCAGGCATTGAGCGCGACCTTCATCCTATTGGTCTGGCTGGGGGGGTGGGGCGCCTATCTCTTGGCACATGATCTCTATCAAACGCGTCAGCGCGGACCGGCGCTGGCGGCGGCTGTGGCTTACATCTACGCGCCTTACCTGCTGACCAATGTCTTTGTGCGCGGCGCGATTGCCGAAGTGGGCGCGCAGGCGCTTCTCCCGTGGATCTTCTGGGGCGCGCGGCGCACCATGTTGCACGCGATGCCGGATCGCCATGCCGTGGTGCTGGCGGTGAGCCTGGCTTTGCTGGCGCTGACCCACAACATCACCCTGTTGCTCACACCGCCGGTACTTGTGCTGTATCTGATTTATCTCTGGCCACAGAGCGGATTCAGCCGCGAGCGTTTCGGCTGGGCAACCACCGGCCTGTTGCTGGCAATGGGCCTTTCGGCTTTCTTCTGGCTGCCCATGCTGGCCGAGCGCGTTTTCTTGGCCGAAACCGCCTTCGACTTTGCCCGCGCCTACATGTCTGAGCACGTCTGGCGCTGGCACAACTTCCTGGATCGTACTTTTGTCTTCACGTACGACGGCATCGTCCCCTTTCAGATCGGGCTGTTGCAAGTGCTGACGGCCATTACGGGCTTTGTACTGGCGCGCCGCAACAGCGAATGGTGGTTCTGGTTGGGGGTGACACTGGCATCTATCCTGCTGATCTGGCATTGGTCGCTGCCGCTGTGGCTCAACGTCGAGTTGATGCAGGTGGCCCAATTCCCGTGGCGATTGGTCACATTGCTCACGTTGCCGCTGGCGCTGTTCTGCGGCGGCATCCTGCTGAGGCTGGAATCACGCCCAATGCAGATCGGCGGATTGGGTACACTGGTCGCGTTGCTGATCGTTACACAGTATCCGCGGCTTGCGTGGGTGGACGTGCGTCCTGTGTACGATGGGACAAACCTGTCGGCGATTGCACAACTGGAGGCAGGCGCGAGTTGGTTGGGGTCGGGGCATTCGCGCGAGTTCTGGCCTGCGTGGTCTGAAGACGCAGCCACATTGGATGCCGATGTTCTGCCGGATGGCGATTTCGCCGTCACCACCGAAAGGGCGTCGGCCTACGAGATTGTCGCCACTGTCTCCAGCGCCGAGGGCGGCGCGTTGCGCTTCAACAACTACTTCTTTCCCACGTGGCGAGTGACGGTTGATGGCGAGGAACTGGCGCACCCCTATCCCAGCACATCGTTGGGTTTGGTCACCGTGGACGTGCCGCCCGGCGATCACGAAATTCATCTATTCCAGGCAAACACAACGCTGCAAAGGATCGCTTCTTGGATCACGCTTGGCACGCTGGCCGGGTTTGGTATCGTCCTTGCGTGGCGCGCCCGCGGGCGCGGCGCACGAGGACACGGCTACCGGCAGGCGGCTGCGCCGTTTGCGCTGATCCTGCTGTATACGGGCTTCGCCCTCTCGCGCCCGAACCTTGCCGATGTGCAGACGCCGTTGTCACCGGTCGGCAGCGAGCAGGTTGCTCTCACCGGATACCGCACCGAAATCGACGGCCGTTTCTTACGCATCTACCCGTATTGGTACGTGCATCGCCGACCCGCTGAGGATTTGATGGTCCACTGGCAGCTACAGGACAGCGCCGGAGAGGTGATCAACGAGATCACGAGCCGCCCCTGGTATTACGGCACCTTCGCCGATCTGTGGGCGCCGGGAACGCTGATCGACGACGCCTACCGGCTGGCCCTGCCGATGGCAGATACGACGCAGCCCTACACGCTGACGGCGCAGTTGATCGAAGACGATGCCGCTGTTTCCGGCCCGCCGGCCACCGTCGGCACAGTAACAGTGCCGCCCGTCCGCGCCGACGAACCCCTACCGCAACATGACTACGCGGTTCAATTCGCGGATCAGGTGGCGCTGCTCGGCTACGATCTCGCCATCTGTGGCCCACCTGAACGCCCATGCAACGTATGCAGTGGGCCGCAGTGCGCAACAGTCGGCCAACCGGCTTTCGCCAATCGCTCCGCCACTGTGGCCAAGCCGGGCGACACGCTGTCTTACACCTTCTACTGGCAGGCGCTGACTTCGTTGGCGCGCAACTATCACAGTTTCATCCATCTCGTCGATGTGACGGGTACGCCAATGGTGCAGGACGATCAGTTGGCCGGAACCTTTGCGTATCCCTCCCGCACATGGGATCGGTTGATGTTGCAGCCGGATCTCTATCGCCTGGCGATACCGGCGGATATGCCAAACGGACTTGTCCAGCCCAAGCTCGGCGTCTACTACCCGCTGCAAGAAATCCACAATTTCACCGAGGTTGAACGCCTGGCCATCGACGACGGCAGCGAAAACCCACCGAATGCCACGGGCCTGCCGCCATTGAAGATCTTTGGGCGGACGCCGCCCGCGCCGCTGCTGAATCGAACCGATTACCACTTCGACGATCTGGCCGATGTGATTGGCTACGACGTGCAGATGCCATCCGCGATAAAGGCAGGCGACGCCTTCACCGTTACGCTTCAGTACGAAGCAGCACCGCAAATCGGGCAATGCGAAGGACCAGAGACAGCCTGTGCGCAGCGCTACATTCGCACCGTCCAACTCTATCACCCAGAGCTGGGCATGGCCGCGCAACAGGACGGCGAACCGCAGGCGGGGAACAACCCCACGTGGTCGTGGTTGCCAGGCGAAGTGGTGCAGGAGACGGTTCCGCTGATCATTGCCGCGGACGCCACGCCCGGCGATTACACGCTTTACGTGGGCTTCTACACACCGGAAGACGGTGTGCGCTTGGCCACAACAGACGGGCAAGGCGATGCGTTGCCCAATCAACTTGTCCCTTTGACAGTGATACAGGTGGAGTAACAGGCCGGTGCAAACACTTTGGCGACAGGTGAAAATGCGTTTGGGATACGTCGGCAGCGATGCGCCGCGGTTCACCGCAGCGGCGCGGCGTCTGTCCATACGCACGGATCGGCTCTGGCTCCTCTTGCCACTCCTGGCGCTGCCGGCAATGTGGCCATACATCTCTCGCGGATGGCCGAATTCGGCAGATGGCACGCTACATCTGCTGCGCCTGCGCTCTTGGATCACCACATCGCGGCAGGGTTCTTCTACCCACGCTGGGTGCCTGAACTGATGTTGGGCAACGGCTATCCTGTCTTCAACTACTACGCGCCTGCCACCTACTACGTAGCGGAGGCGCTGCATTTGCTGGGGCTGGGCTACTACACAGCGCTGATGATGAGTTTCGCAATCTTCGTGGCGGTGGCGGGCATCGGCGCGTACCGGCTGGCCCTGGATCTGTTTGGCCGGAAACAACACGACGCGGCGTTCGTGGCGGGCGTCGCCTACATGTACGCCCCATACCTGCTCAGCAACGTCTTCATCCGCGGGGCGATTGCCGAGTCGGTGCGCAGATGCTCATGCCGTGGATCTTCTGGAGTGTGCGTCGGCTGATCCTAGCCGAGAAACCGTGGCGTTATCTTCTTGCCGTGGCCTTCAGCATGGGGGGATTGGCGCTCACACACAACATCACACTGCTTTTCGCCACGCCGGTGCTGCTGATCTACACGCTGGTGATCTGGTGGCAGGCGGGCAGACGCTTTGGCGTGCTGACGCGTGTAGGCGTTGGCTTTGCCGCAGCGATGGGTCTCAGCGCCATCTTCTGGCTGCCACTCATCGGTGAACGGGCGTATCTGGCCGACACAGCGTACGAGGTGTCGCTCCTCTTCATGCCCGAAAACGTATGGAACTGGTCGAATTTCGTCGATCTCCATCTCTTCTTCGAATATACGTTTTCGCCGCCCTACCAACTGGGTTGGCTGCAACTGACGTTGGCGATCATCGGTTTCGCCCTGGCGCGGCGCTGGGACGGGGAATGGCTCTACTTCGGCGCGGTGACGCTGCTGCTCTCGCTCGCCATCGGCGCGTGGACCTTGCCGCTGTGGTTCAGCGTGGAACTGCTACAGATCGCGCAGTTCCCCTGGCGGCTGCTGGTGATCACCTCGCTGCCGCTGGCGCTCTTCGCCGCCGCCCCGGTGACGCGGCTTTCTGTGTCGTGGCGACGCGCCGCCGTGGTCATCGCGCTGGCGCTGTTGATTGTGATCGGACAGCGGCCACAACTGGACTGGATCGACACCCTCCCATCCGACAGCGACGCCGTACGCCTCTCGTCCGTTGCGCAGTTCGAGTTGGAAACCGGCAGCCTGGGCACAAGTTCCGCCCAGGAATTTGTGCCGCGCTGGGTGGAAGATTTCTACTACACGCCTGCACCCGACGACGGCGAACCGGCAGACGGCGTGGAGATGACCGTCTCTGCGGCCAACGCGTTCGAGGTGATCGCCACCGTCGCCGCCCCAAGCGACACCTTCCTGCGCTTCGCCACCTACTTTTTCCCCGGTTGGCAGGTACATATCGACGGCGCAACGCAAGAAACCTACCCCACCACCAGCCTCAGCCTGCTCACCGTGGACTTGCAGGCTGGCGTTCATGAAGTGAGGCTGATCTGGACAGGCACGGGCTTACAGCATTGGGCTGAGGCCATCAGTTTGATCACGCTGCTCTTGCTGGCGATTTTATGCTGGGGGATCAGCTGCGGCGCTGGTCTTGGCTGCCCGCACTGCTCGGCGTGGTTGGGCTGGCAGCGATGCTCTACACGCCCACACCGCCACCGCTGTCGACCACAGCCCAGTCCATCGCCGGTGGTGACGTCGAGTTGGTGGGATACACCGCGGCGCAAGACAACCAGTTCCTGTTAATTCGGCCCTACTGGCATGTACAGAGGACACCGGGAGATGCGTCCGCTGCGCTGGCAGCTACAAAACGCCGACGGCAACCCCGTGGCCGCGCTGGACACACGTCCGCGCTACAACGGGATAAGCGCCGACAGCTGGCCACCGGGGACGTTCGTCGACGATGGCTATGAGATGCCGCTGCCGCCGGATCTGCCCGCCGGCGAATACCAATTGTCGCTGCAATTTGCCGACACTGCGCCCGTCGTCCTCGGCACGGTGACGCTGACCGCCACGCCGCCAACAGACGATGAGACGCCGACCCACGAGTTACGCGCCATGTTTGGCGATGTGCTCGCACTGGCCGGTTACAACGTGGACAAAAACGACCGCTGTGCCTGTCGATGAGCGCCGTCCTCTCGTGGTGGCGCCTGGGGATTGATCAGCTACACGCTCTTCTGGCAGCCGCTCACGCTGATCACCACCAACTACCACGGCTTCATCCACCTGGTGGACATCGACGGCGCGCCGCTGGCGCAGAAGGATCAACTGGCCGGTTCGTTGACGCCCGCCCCTGCTCTGGGATCCCTACAGCCTGGCCGCGGATCGCTACAAGCTACGCATCCCCACCGATGCGCCCAGCGGCCTCTACTGGCCGCGCTTCGGCCTCTACGATTTCAAAACGCTGGAACGCCTGCCCGCCTACGACAGAGACAACATACTCCTACCCAACGGGCCGGAACTGCCGCCGATAAAAGTTGTGGCAGCGGCGCCGGACCCCACGCCCACGCATCCGCTGACCATCCAGATCGGTGACCTGGCCACCTTGCTCGGCTACGATCTGACGCTGCCCACGGCACCCCAACCCGGCGATTCCTTTACGCTCACGCTCTACTACCGGGTCAACGCCACCACAGACGTTGGCTACACGCAATTCGTCCACATCTACAACCCCACGCTGGGCATGGCCGCGCAGACGGATCGTCCGTTGGCGGCGCCAACCCCACCTGGGCCGGACGCCCGGCGAAATCATCGCCGAATCCATCAACCTGGTAATTCAACCCGATACGCCCGACGGCAGCTACGAACTGCTCGTGGGTCTCTACGATCCCGCCACCGGCGACCGTCTGCCGCTCATCCTCGAGCGCGGCGAGGCCCTACCCAACGGCCAGGTTCCGCTTCAGCAGATCCAGATTGGCGAATAGCCCAACAACGCTGTCAAGGGTGTAGTTCTAGTTGGGGGCGAAAGTGCCGGGGACTTCACGATGGACGTGGCGACAAGAGCGAAACCCCCGTCTCGCTACGGCGAAAATTGGCCTGCCCCCCAATTTGAATTACACAACGCCGTCAAATGCCGGTGGAAAATGCCCGCCTACACGTGCTACGATGTGAAGTGTTGGCATGATGCACCCTCTGCACTGTTTTGACGTCTCTTTCACCGAGGCATAGCCAACCGTTTCACATGGCGGCCACCCCGCCGCAACCACCCGAAAGAACGAAATATGGCCAGACGACGACGGCGTATCCTGCGTGGGCTGTGCATCGCAATCGTTGGGGTGATCATGTCTCTGCCGCAATTCAGCGCGCTGGCTGATCGAGTGACCTCTGCCCGCAACACCAGACAGGCGGTGCTGCCAACATCTGCCCGCCACGCCATCGACGACGAGCGATTTTCGCTGTGGGGCCGTATCGTAGACAAAGGCGGCTTCGGCGTGGCAGGCGTCTCCGTACGCGCCGATCCCTTCGGCGAACCAAACGATACCTGCACCACGGCCCGCTGGATCGCACCGGATGGCGCCTCACAGCAACACACCTACGCATCCGCCGACGACGAAGACTGGTTCATCTTCAACGCCGAACAGGGAGAGGAATACCTGATCGAAGCCCTTGCGCTCCCCGGGTCGGACGCCGACAACTGGCTGCAGGTCTACAGTCGGTGTGACACAAGCGCCCTGGCCGACCAGAACCACAGCTTCAGCCCAGATGCGCGCCTGAGCGTCTCGACGTCGTCATCCCGTCCACTCTATCTACGCATGCGCAATGACGCGATCAGCAACAAGTTCGATCAGCCGTACATGCTTTCGGTGCGTCGCCTGGAGCACGCTCCACGACGAAGGCGGCTGTCGTCGTAGCCGGTCGTCGCCACAGCGACGATCCCCAACAACGCAATTTCTATCACAGCGCGGAGACATTCTACACCTTCCTCCAAAACCGCGGTTACGGCGCCGAAGAGATCTACTACATCGCGCCTGAAGCGCCCGGGCGGCATCAGCAAACCGGCGCTGGTAACGGAACTACGGGCTGCGATCACCGGCTGGGCGGCACAACAATTGGACGGCAGCGGTCTACTCACACTCTACATCGTGGGGCCGGGCGCGCCCGATCTTTTTTACCTGGACGAGCCACACGGCCAGCGGATCACCCCATCACAGTTGGATACCTGGCTTCGTGAATTGGAAACAGCCCACCCCGGCGTGCAGATCAATGTGATCTACGAAGCAGACTACGCTTAAGCACCTTCATCGCCACGCCGCAGAGCATCAGTGGCACGGGCCGTGTGATCGTCACGTCCACATCGGATACGGGGATGGCCAACATGGCCTCCACGGCGTTATTTTCGGAGATCTGCTTCCCACCGCTGGCGCTGGGAAGCAGCCTGTACACCAGCTTTATCAACGCCCGCGCCGCCATCAGTCCGCTGTTCCCCGAGCAGACGCCCTGGTTGGACGACGACGGCAGCATTGCACAGCAACGCGGTTACGTCTACGCAGATGACACGACCACATCCCGCTGGCCACCCCACATCGCCACAGTGACAATCACCGCAGCCGAAGACGGACGCAGCATCGTCGAAGCGAGCATCCTTGCCGCCGAAGACAATCCAGTGCAGGCGGCGTGGGTTGTCTTCCACGCCGACGATGGGCTTGTGCAGCGCCAAACCGGCGTCGCCGCTGTAGCCGTGGCGCCGGTCGCGCTCACCCTAAGCAACGACGGCGTCTGGCGGTCGTCGGCGTTCGATCTGCCGCAGAACGACGCATTTCGCGCGGCAGTCTACGCCGAGAGCGCCGATGGACAGTCGGCGCCCCGACAGTGCTTTCCCTCTATATCGGCGACATCTTCCTGCCCATTGTGGCGCGCCCTGCGCCCCTGGCCACCGACGCGAGCGCCAGAGGCAGCCGGTCGACCATCCCGTGGCCAGCCATCTACACCGCGACAACGGACGATTCTGGCTTCTACTACTTCGTGCTCCCCCCCGCCGACTACGCCGTTGCCCCGGATCACCCAGATTATCGCTTTGAGCCGCCGGAACGCTACGTCCACCTCGCCGACCACGTCAGGTTGATAATTTCGTCGCCGATCCCATTGTTGTGGTACCGACGACGACGGCTGCGCCCACGGTGTGCATCGTCCCCTCACCCACGCCGACCGTCACCCCGATCAAGACGGTGCTGCCATCGCCGACGCCAACCCCCACGCCCACGGGGACGGCCCAACCTACCCAAACGCCATGCGCGGCTGTCAGCGGCGCGCTGACCGGCGACACTGTATGGCCGGCGGGCTGTGTCATCGCCGTAGAAGGCAGCGTCACTGTGGACGAAGGCAATTCGCTGACCATCGAGCCGGGGGTGATCGTGAAGTTCAACGGCCCCTATGATCTTCTCATCGGCGGCGTGCTTGATGCGAAGGGCGCCGTTGGCAGCCCGGTGGTATTCACATCGGGCAGTGCCGATCCACAGCCAGGCGACTGGGGCGAAATCCACCTCGTGTCGTCCGCTCAATCCAGCACACTCAGCAACGTGACCGTGGAATACGCGGGACACCGGCATTCAGACCGAATTGGGTATGCACGAAGGTGGTCTGTTCATCGACGAGAGCCTGTTCCACCACAACAATGTGGGCATCACCGTCACCACCCCGCTCAAGGTGACCTACAGCACCTTCGAATCAAACGGCGTAGCGATTGCGCTGACGGCGCGCCAGGCGGTGATTGTCGGCTCCAACTTCATCAGCAACGGTGTGGCGATCACGTCCACCGGTATAATTGACGTACAGTATTCCACGTTCGTGGGCAACACCGACGCTGTGGTCACGCTGCGCGGCGGCGGCGAGTTCTCCAACAACATCGTGCGCAACAACTACGCATCCGACATCGTGCTCACGGTTGGCGGCAGCTTTTCAGCCCGGTACAATCTGATCGAGGCAAATTCGTCGCTCACCGGCATCCTGAGCACGACGAACGCCAGCACCAAGACGCAACAGATCTTCAACCGCGTGCAGAACAACGAGATCACAACCGAGGAAGGCTGCCTGATCCATGCTTCAAGCATCAACGCGGACAGCTATCGCTGCGCTACTCGCACATCCTCTCGAATACGGCGGTCTACTTGGCCTGCACTGAGACGGGTGGCAACCTGAGCCAGAACTACTGGGGAATCACCGATCTGTCGCTGCTCGAAGACAAGATCAGAGATGCCGACGACGATCCGGCATACGGGCAGATCCGCACCCTGCCGGTGTTCAATCGCCCCGTGCCGGAAATCGACGGACCGTTGCCCCATCCATTCGTGACTGCGCCGCTCGATGTTGACACTGGAGGGCAGTTCGTTTTCACCATGCGACAAGATGCGCAGAACAACACCCACATCGTTTTCGACGACAGCAAAACAGTTTTCTACACAAACAACCTTTCGGGGACGTTCAGCACGCCGATTCCAGTTATACATGCCAGCGGCGCCCACGAATCCCTCGGGGTATTGGCTTTCGAGATCGACAGTGTGGGGAACTTCCACTTCGTCATTCAACGATGGCAACTCGATGACGAGTACACTGTCGTGGGATCTTCGATCTACTATTTGCAGAGTGACGGCGTGGATTTCCCTCACCTGGATTTCTCGAACCTGCAAGAGATCCCCAAAGGCGCGCCAGAAGACACCCAGGCCGGGCGCGCCGTGCTGCGCCTCGACAGCGAGAACAACGCACACATCATCTTCAACTCAGCACAGAACTACTATCTCTTCGGAGAGCCGATTTACTATACACACACCCAATTCGGCGTCTTGACACAGCCCATCGAAGTCGATGATTCGCGGCTGAATATGGTATCGCGCCTAGACCTGGAGATAGACAGTGCGGACCAACTCCACATCATCGCCGTCGACGACACCTACCAGGGAGCGTCGCTCCTCTCCAGGATCCAATACTGGCGCGGAGACGAAAACGGCTTCACATCGACAACGGTCTTCAGCCACAACAGCGACGACTTTTGGGGACAGATTCAAGGGTTGGACATGGCGCTCGATCCCGAAGACAACGTACACATCGTCTTCGACCTGCACGATATCTACTACCTCCGTAGCAATGAAGACGGCTTCACCACCCCCGTTTTCATCGACGGCGGCCACGGCGGTCGCCTGCTCGGCGTCTCACCGCTCATTCGTCCACTGCCCGACAACGTGCTTAGCGTGGTCTACAATACCGCCGCCAACAGCGGATTGGGCATGCGCCAGATCGAGTATCGCGACGGCGACTGGCAAACACCAGAAATCATCACAGAAGACTGGGAGATGATCCAGCCCATCGGCCGGCCGACGGGCAACGGCGCGGAGCCGGATCTCTACTTCCTCGGCAAACGGATCAGCTGCGAACAACTGCAAATCTACACAGCACGCAGAAAGTAGAAGTTGCCGGTTTGGAGGTCGATGGCTTGCAGATCGATTATCGCACCATGCCGTTGGCGCGCGCTACATTCACGGCCTGCGTGCGATTCTGCACCTGCAACTTCGCCAGGATCTTGCTCACGTGGACGCCAACCGTGCCGGTGACAACGTGAAGCGCGGCCGCGATCTCGTCGTTGGTCTTGCCTTCGGCCATGAGTGCGAGCACTTCCATCTCTTTGGGCGTGAGCAGATCGTCTTTGTGGAAGAAGCGGGCGTAGTCGGGCGAGAGGGTGGTGATGCCGGCGGCGGCGGTGCGCAGGGTGAGCACGATCTGGCTCAACGGCGCCTCCTTGTTGATCACAGCCTTGGCGCCTGCCTCCATCGCTTTCTGCACCCAAAACGGCGTGAGTGCAGGTGACAAGAAACCGGTAGATCGGCGCATTGTCAGCATCTCCGTCAGCAGATCCAGCCCTACCTGCTCTTTGACGGCTCCGGCGTGGCGACGCATACGCAGATCCAGCAGCACCACGTCGGGCCGACGGCGGCGCAGCAGATCGGACGGCAGCGACGGCGCTGTCGTCTACGGATGCCCTCCACCGCCAGTTCCGAATCTTCCACCACCAGCACGCCAATCACGTTGCTCATTGCGCGTTGTCTCCTGCTGCACGCACGACGCGGCGCCTGCACCAGGATCAGCGTCCCTGCCGGCGGCTCACGATCTCCAGCGAGGCCGATCTCGGCGATGCGCTGCCGCATACGCTGGCGATCCCCCAGGTGACGGCGGTTGTCGTCGGGCGTGGATTGGGGGATCGAACCCACGCCGTCGTCGCGATCTCCAGGCGCACCTGATCGCTGCGGCTGTCCAGGTAGATGCGGACAAAGGCGGCCCGCTGCGTTCGACGTTGTTCAGCGCCCCACGTGTTTACGTCGTAAAGGGCGTCTTTGACCGGCGTGGGGTCGGCCTCGTCGTAGGCGGCGCTGGACAGATCGACCGTCACCTCGGGGCTGTAGCCGTGGAAATGTTCGATCAACGCTTGAATCGCCTCGCCCAATGTTCCCTGGCGCCAATCCATTGGCTTGGCCTCGTCCACCACATCACGCACACGGCGGTAGAGCGTCCCCAACGCATCCACCAGGAAATTGAGTTGCTGGGCGCGGACCGCGGGCGGCGTGTTGCCGCTCTGCCAGCTTTCCAGCACCATGCGTCCACCGCGCAGATCGGCCAGCACCTCGTCGTGCAGGCGGTCGGCCAACTGGTGCAACGTCCGCTCGCGCATTCTCCACAGCGCGCCGATCTGGTTTGGCCTGTGGCGCATTGCTCTGGGCGATCTCCTGTTGCAGGTTGCGCACCAGTTCCGGGCGTTTTTCAGGGCGTAGACTATCCTCCAGCGGCAACACCACACCGAATGCTGCAAAATCTCCATGGTAGCAGCGTAGCCCACCAGCACAATCGGGATGAACCAGCAGATCAGGATCGTCAACAGAAAGACGCCCCCAATGTTGCGGCCCGCGCCAATTAGCGCCTGACCCGACGCCGAACGCAGGCGCAGACGGCGATAGTGAGCGTAGCGCCGTCGCCGCGCCCCACAGCAGGCAGGCGATGCTTCTGCTGCCGTACAACAGCGTGTCGACGTGGGAAGTTGGTGGCAGGCAGACCCAGATGCAGCAGCGCCAGGCCGGTAGCAGCGTGCTTAACACGGCGAGCGCCGCAAGCGCCACCATCCCCGCACAGCCACAGTGGGGAAACGGCGATGACGGCGCAAATTCAGGGCGTGGTTCGGGTGGAGCAGCGTGTGCAGGAAATGGCGCTGCCCACCGGCACAGCCGCGCCGCCAAGGCATCAGAGCAGGCTCACCGGCTCAGGCCCTGGATGGCGTGGTACATGCGGATGGCGTTCATCAGCGCCTGCGATTACCGGCATGAGGAAGGCCAATGTCTGCTGGTAGGCGGGCAGTGGAGGGCGCAGCAGGATGTAGCCCGCCAGCAGGCAGGCCACTGCGGCCAGGTAGAGCAGTCCATGCACCAGCAAAAAGGTGTCCCAGCCAAAGACGCGCAGCGGCTCGGCGATGGTCAGCGACTGACCGCGGCGCGTCAGCTCGTATGTCACCAGCTCGCCAGGCGACTTTGTGGTGAAGATGGCGCGCGCCGCCGCCGGTGGACGTCCGTCTACGCTGAGGATGGCGTCGGCGTAGCGCAGCTCGGTGGGGTTCGGCGGGCGGGCGCGCCACGGTACCTGCCCCACCAGATACGGCGACGACGGCGTGGCGATCCACACGAAACCGCCATACGCCGCGCCGACATTCGGCGCCACCTGGATCAGGTTCACCGTTCCCAGGATGAGCAGGGCCAACGCCCACACCAAATAGAAATAGCGACGAAAAGGCTCTATATAAAATTTCATAGAAAAGAATTTGATTTGTATAGACGTGGCGCACATCGCCTGGCTAGACTGGATTCACACCGCCGAAGGTGTGATTTCCCAAAGAATTCCAGTCAGCAGAAGGACCGCACCATGCAGAAGAAAAAGTGATCCCGATCGTCGATGACGATGCCCAGACGCGAAAAAATGCTCGCCATGCACCTGGAACGGCGAGCACATCGGTGCTCGAAGCCGAAAACGGTGCAGACGCGCTGCGCATGCTCTACAACGACCGCCCTGACCTAATTCTCATCGATATTGATGCAGAGATGTCGTGGATCACCTGACCTGACGCATCCGCGATCTGACACAGACGCCGATCATTGTGATCTCGGGCCTCACCCACGAAGACACGGTGGTGGCCGCATTCGAGTGCAGGCGCCGACGAATACGGTGCAAACCGTACGCGACCGCTGTGCTCATGGCGGCGGATCGAACACAAACTGCGCTACAGTCAAGCCCAACCTCAGCCGCCCAAGACACAGATCGAAGTTTACGAGGCGGCCATCAACCTGCCGAAGCGCTCGGTAACGGTCCGCGGTGAAGAGGTGAAACTTACCCCAAAAGAGTTTGAACTGCTGCGCACGCTGATCGCAAACAGCGACCGCGTGTTGGAACACAACTACCTGCCTGCTATATGCGATCCTGCCTATATCGACCAGGTAGACTACCTGCGTTCTGCACATCAACTACCTGCGCAAGAAGATCGAGGTTGATCCGTCGGCGCTGCAGAGATCGTCAAAACCATGCGCGGCATTGATACTACCTCGATGGATAGCAGTCACCTACACCGAGGACATATCATGCCTGTTGTTCCCCCACTGGCGCCATCGAGAGAGTTTGTCATTGCTGGCCAGCCGACAGTACACAGTTCAGCACAACTCCGAAGTCGGCGTGATCAGCGACGATCTGCCACGAAAGCGCACAGATGCTTTACCGCGAAAGCGGCGGGCTACGCAGCTGGTCTGCATTCGCCCATGTGAGCCTCTCGACACTGGATTGGCTGTGGTTGGGGCCGCGTGTTCCAGCCAGATCCTGGTGAAGCAGCGTATCTCTGCCCGCGGCGCTGGAGGGCTGCGGCTGTTGATCATGCAGCTGCGGGGCAGCGTGGCGACGCATATTGCGTTGGGGCTTGGCTTGATCGCACCGCCCACGGGCGCAGCGTGTTTGCCGTGTCTTTGAGCGACTGCGGTTGCTACTCAATTAAACCGCTGAAAACGAGTTTATCGACGATTATCTGGAGCAGATCTTCACACAGGTGATCTGCTCATCCTCGACAATGGGCGCGACACCCCGCCGCCCTGGGTCATCGACCGACTCAGCTTACCATGCGGGCGCGCATTAGCAGGAAGCGGGCCAATGATCACCATTATCACCGCTGCTGTCTGATCAGTTGGCCGCAGCCTGGGGATGCCTTCAAGCATCAACTGCTGCGCAACTCGTCTACGCTACGGCTTACCAATGTTTGCAGCTACCGGCAGCAGACAGCGCTTTCGCTCGATCTGTACCAACATCGGCAGATACGGCACTTCCATCTACGTTTCCGCCAATAGCCGTCCACAGCGACAAAAGCCTTCACCAGGGCGCTACGCACAACGCGCTCCCGGCAACAATATGCCAGGTGAATCGGTGTATTTCAGCGGGCAGACAGTGCCTGGCAGTCCTGAAATCCGTCCCTTCCTCTGCCTGGTGATCCAAATTCTGGGGAGCCCTCAGCGCTCAGCGCGCTGATCATCCTAAACAGCACAGGGTAGACCAGATCGATCCGCTGATCGACCTGGTTTGGATCGATCACATCGTAAGCAGTTGCAGAACAAGCCGGGGAACCTGTAGGTTTCGATGTCGGCGCCATGCGCTACCATACCGCGCCGCCACGTCGCGCACATGGCGTTGCTGACCGCTGGATCGATCCTTGCCGGTGATGGCGATGTTCGACGCTTCTACGCGCCGGTGGCCAGGCGTCGGTGGCGCTGAGTCGCATCAACGCTCACGGCTTGCGGCGTAGCGGATAGGGCGTATGTCGGACCACCCGCGATCTCGGCGTCCCACCAAATGAAGAAGTTGCTGTGGGATCGTGGTAGGCGTTGGGCCACCGGAGCCACAGTGTACTCGGGCAGTTTGAGATGCCCAACATCGGCGCGATGACGGCGGCGGTGCCTACGTCGCTGCGCGCCTGCTTTCAGCCAGGCCGGTCACCGCGCCGCCGCCGGAAAGCCCCACCACCGTCACCTCGTCGCCCAGGCCCTGGGCAATGTCCACGACGTCGCCGCCGAACGCCACCAACGCCCGGTTGACAGCTTCGACAGCTCGGTGGTGAGGCGGTCGCTGAGGCCGTGGTGGGGCATGCGCGGAACGAAGCATTCTTCGTAACCTGCATCGTAAAATTGTTGCCCCAGCACTTCGAACTGCTCGCCGCAGTTGGTGAAGCCATGCACGAAGACGACGACGCGCCAGGTCCCAGCGCCGTGGCCCATCACCTGGATTCACACAGTGGGTTGACGGTCTCGGCCTGCTCCTGGGCCTGCATGGCCTGATCTCGGCCACAGCCTCATCGTAGTCGGCGCAGGCGGGTGCGTCAACTGCTGAAATTGAGCGGCGCGAACCATACCTACGTCCTCAAGCCCAGGATCACCACGGCCAGCAGCGCCAACAGCGCCGCACTCGCTGCGAGTAGGGACGCCGACGAAACGCGGTCTTGGCGCAGCCGGCTGTGCGGCAACCACAGGTATGGCTGCCGTTATGCGTGAGCGCCAGCAATCGTTGCTGCAACAACCCCAGTACAGCGCCGGTCAACGCCGCCAAAATCACCGTGAACCAGCCGCCGAAAATCAGCGAGAGAAACGAGATCAGCACTACGTGGAGCAGATGATCACCATTACCGCCGTCGCTGAGCACCAGCGGCACTGGCAACAGCACGAACATCACAAAGTAGACAAACGGGGAACGCGGTCAGGCGGCCAACAAGGATGCGAACATGCGTCGTTGCAATATCACTGCTGCGGGCGGGTGATCAGCAGCCACCAGAAGATGGAGCCGGTCACGAAGACACCCAGGAAGATGAACCAATTCAGCGTTTGCCGCCCAAATCGCCGTAGATCAGCGGCAGCGAGAGGATCGCCATGCCGCCCAACACCAGGCCGACGATCACCTGCCACACCCAGTAGCCCACCGTCACATTCGATGAATTGCCGTCTTTCATCTATCGCCTCACAGATGTTTCCAGAATGTGATCCACGAAAATACACGAAGTAGAGAAGAGGACGTTTCACGGATTTTCAGGACGCAGAGGAGAACGCTTGATTCTGGAAATCCGTTTAGGAGAAGCCAGAGAAACAATGATTCACGAAGATACATCGTAGTTGTAGAAGAGGGACGTGATTCACGGATTTTCAGGACGCAGAGGAGAAACGCTGATTCTTCTGGAAACTGTTTAGAGAAGCCAGAGAAACAATGATCCACGAAGATACACGAAGCAGAGAAGAGGGACGCGGATTTACGGATTTTCAGGACGTGCAGAGGAGAAACGCTTGATTCTTCTGGAAATCCGTTTAGAGAAGCCAGAGTAAACAATGATCCACGAAGATACACGAAGCAGAGAAGAGGACGCGCAATTTACTGATTGCGGGACGCAGAGGAGAAACGCTTGATTTTTCTGGAAATCCGTTTAATCCGTGAAATCTGCGGATCAATGTCCGTCCGTGTAATCCTGAAATCCGTGTCCCTCTCTCCTCTCCTCTCCTCTCCTTCGTGCGCCTCCGTGGATCAAATTCGCCGTCCGTTAAGATTCGGAGATCTCGCGTATGGGATCATCAACAGCCACCTAGCAGCAGCACCAGGATCTGCCACCAGAACTCCACAAATGATCGACGCCACTAATGGCCAGGAAGATGACCGAGCAGGTATTGCAGGATGCGCCGCTGTGTCACCGCTTCGACGCCGCCGAAGGCGATGCCGGTGATCACCAGCCATAAGGGCCATTCGGCGGGCGCGGCACCACTAACGCCGCCAGCACGATGAAAGAGCAAGCCGCCGCTCACCGCCGCCCAGTAGCGCATGATCGGCCACTCCGCCTTCACCGGCGGTTCGGGCAGGTGGGCGCGGCGGATGTGGCTGCGCGGATCGCCGAAATCGCCCGAGCGGATCTGTGCCAACCGCGCCGCGCCCGCTTCCTGGCTCTCACGCAGATCGGTGAGACGTTGGCTCAGATCGTGCAACCGGCCTTCCGCCTCGCGCATCGTCGCCGAGCGTCGCTCAAGCAGATCGCTCAAGTACGGTGAACTGCTCAAGCTGTCCACTTCCAACTGCAACTCACGCACCAGGCGGCGCTGCTCACCCAGTTCCTTCTCCAGCCGTTGCGCCTCGGTGCTCTGTTGCACCAGCAACGCCTGCATCGCGTCCACCATGCGCAGCGGCGGCAGCACTTTGTCCAGCCCTGCCCACGCCAGCGGATCGCGCCAAGACAGGCGGATCGTGCCGTCGCGGTTGTACTTGGGGCCGGATGGGGCGCGCTCGCCGCCCATCGGGTCCTGCGTGTCCAGCCCCCACAGGCCACGGTACTCGTCCACCCAGGCGTCGTGGTCGGAGATCAGGATGGGCGTCCACGTGTCGCCGCCGTGGCCGATGCGGCGTCCGTCGCCGCGGGCGTAGTCGACAAAGGGGACGCTGAACAGCGCCTGCAAGGTGGCGTCGATCCCCAGCGATCCACTCTGCCGCAGCACGCCCGTCCAGAACTGATCGAGGCCGCGGGCGAAGCGGTGCGCGCCTTCGAGGAAGGCCGGTTCCACGCGCATCAGGTACTCGCCCTGCGCGAAGTAGCTGGCGTGCGAGCCGGCCCCGGCAAAGATGACGGGATGGGTCTCGCCCACCTTCTTCACCTCGGGATCGTCCCAGCGGCGGCGCAGATCGTCGCCGCTGAAATCGTGCGAGGCGTAGGCCACCCACAGCGGCGTCGGTTCGCCTTCGTCGTCGCCCGCGCCTACCGTGTCCGAAGTTGTGTCCGAAGTCGTGTCCGAGAGATAGACGAACACCTGCTCCCAATCCGACTCGTGATCGTTGACGCCGTGGAAGCTGGAGCGCCAATCGTTCATGGCGTAGAAGTAGACGTAGTGCAGGATCGTGTAGCCCGCCTCGCGCAGCACGCGCCCGTAGTAGACAGGACCGCCGCTGAACTCGCGGTATTGGATCTGCG
>JAWKOL010000028.1:0-87827 GCA_041391225.1 Caldilineaceae bacterium | reverse complement strand
GAGTCCACCGTCGAGGAGGGCGGGCAGTTGGTAGCAGAGCGACTTGCCCGCGCCGGTGGGCAGAATGGCGAGGACGTCTTCGCCGCGGCGGGCGGCGGCCATCACCTGGGCCTGCCCGCGACGCAGGGTGTCGAAGCCAAAGTATTGGCGCACGGCCGCGGTGAGATCGGATTCTTCGTCCGCGGAGACGGGGATGGTGGCGAGATCGGACATGGGTGGGGGAGCAGGACGAGGATTGCGAGTTGCGGATGGCTGCGAAGTGCGGGTTGCGGATTGCGAATTGCGCGGAGAGGGCGCTTCGGCGGCGTCGAGGATCTGGCGGAACTCGGCGATCTCTTCTTCCTGGCGCTGGTCGATGAGCGCTTGTGCCTCTTCGATGCGGTTGGTGTCGTCGAGGAGGGTGAAGAGATCGCGGGCTTCGCGCATTTCGCTGGGCGTGAGCGCGTATTCGCCTTCGTTGACGGTGAACGCCTGCACCGCATAGGCGGCCGCGGTGACGCCGTCGCCGCGGCGGTGGGCGACGTGGGCCAGACCGAAGCGAGGTGTGCGGCTGCCCGGCGCAAGTTGCCGATGGCGCAGGAAGGCGCGCTCGGCGGCGTCGATGTCGTTTTGGGCCAGGTGGATCTGTCCGCGCAGGCTCCAGGCAGGGCCGTAGTCACGCTCGATCTGACGCTTGATCGGGGGCTCGGCTTCGTCAACGCGCCCGGCGGCAAGCAGGCAGCGCGCCATGAGCAACTGCGCCATCTGCGATTCCCGCTGGGCCAGGCGGCCTTCCATTACCGTCACCGCTTCGGCGGCGCGTTCCAGGCCGAGGAGCGCTTCGGCCTTGCTGTCTTGGAACGAGACGTAGCGATCCACGTCCAATTGCTCCAAGCAAACAAGCGCCTCGCTGTACGCTTCCCAGCGCAGCAGCAGGCTGATCAGTCGGTTACGCGTCTGCGCGGGCAGGTGCGGGATGTGTGCAGGCGTGAGTTCGAAGGTGGTGAGGGTTAGGGTCATGGTTCGTTATCGTTATCGTAGAGATCGGCCTGATCGGGCGACCGCCCAGGCTGCGACCCATGTCCACGTAGCGCACACCGGCGTCTTCGAGCGCGGCGGCGAGCAATTCGCGGTTGAATTGTGGATTCCAGCGGCTGTACGGTTGGGTGCGAACATCGACCAGGCAGCGAATGTCGTGTTGGGCAAGCAGGGCGAGGAACTCGTCAATCGGGTGGGTGCTGTGGCCGATGGTGAAGATAATCGGTGCAGGCATGGTACCCACTCCCTCCCAGGAGTGCGGAATCGGTTGGCAGTTGTGCGCGGAACAGTAGAACGATTGTACCAGTTTCGGTAGCGATGGGCAAGGAGGGAAAAACGATGATGGGGATTGGGGAGATGATGGGATGATGAGGATGATGGGATGATGAGTCTCGATGAACATCATCCTCATCATCCCATCATCTGCGCCAATAAAACCAGTCGCCAATCGCAGATCCCAATCGCCAATCACCAATCACCACTCACCCTCTCCCCACCGAAAACGGCGACAGATCCTCGCCGATCTCACGCCCCAATGCCAATTCTGCCACCAGCTTCCCGCTGTACGGGCCGAGTTGGAGACCGGTGGGGCCGTGACCGGTGCAGAGGAAGACGCCGTCCGCGCCGGGGACGGTTCCCAGCACGGGTAGGTGATCGTGGGTGTACGGGCGCAGGCCCACGCGAATGTCGCGGATCTCGGCGGTGGCGAGGCCGGGGGCCACACGCAGCGCTTCGTCGAGGACTTCGCGGACGCCGGCGGCGCTGGTGCGCGGATCGTAGCCGCTGCCGGTTTCGCGGGTGGCGCCCACAGCGATGCGCCGATCCGGCCAGGGGACCATGTAGTGTCCACGAAAGCCGTTGACGATGGGCCAGTGCCGTGTATTTCCGTCGCCGGTACCCAGGTGGATGATCTGGCCGCGCTGTGGTTCCACCGCGATCTCAACGCCGATCTGCTCGCCAAAGTGAGGCGACCACGCCCCGCCCGCGATGACGGTGCTTCCCGCCAGAAAGCGTGACCCGTTGGCCGCGTCCACGCCGATGACGCGACCTTTTTCTACGGCCAGCCCGACGATGTCGCAGTCGATGCGTTCGACGTTGCGTTGATCCAGCGCCCAACGCAGCGCCGCCGAGAGGACGCGCCCGTCCACGCGCCCGGCGATGGGCTGGTAGAGCACGGCCAACGCTTCGCCCAACGGCGGCAGCAGCGTCTGCGCGTCTTCCAACGAGATCTGGCGGATGGGATCGTCGCCGCCGTCGCCGCGTTCGTCCTGGCGGGCGAGGACGATCTCCTTCGATTTCTCGAAGGCGGGGAGTTCGTCCTCGCTCATGGCAACGACGAGTTTGGGGCATTGGCTGTAGCCGCTGTCCAACCCGGCGCGGGCGATGCCGTCCGCTTGTAGCGAGGACGTGAGATCCTCGTAGTAGCGTACGGCGGACATGGCGAAGTCGTACCAGGTGCGTCCGTCGCGTGTGCTGGTCTGCGGCGAGAGGATGCCGGCGCCGGCATCGGTGGCGCGTCCGCGGTCGTGGCGATCCAGCAGCAGTGTGCGGGCGCCCAATTGCGCCGCCCGATACGCCGTGGACAGCCCGGCAATGCCGCCGCCGACAATGAGGAGATCGTAGGTGGGCAAGAGTAAGATCCTTTCGTAGTTGGGGATTGGGGACTGGGGATTGGGGACTAGGGATTGGGGATTGGGGCAAGTGTGAACGCACACGAGCGTATTGTCTGCCGCCATAACAAACTGAACAGAGTGGCTCGCCCAAATCGCGGTCACATTCTCTACCCAATCCCCAATCCCCAATCCCCAGTCCCTAGTCCCGAATCTTGTATACTCCTCCGCCCAGATCCACCACATACAACTCGCCGTTTTCGGCTTCGCCGAAGCTGGCGACGTTGTAAGGGCTGTTGGTGAATTCGTGATCTTCCCAGGCGCTGTTGACCTGGCGCAGACCCCAGATGCGGCCGGTGACGTAGTCGCCGAAGAAGTAGATGCCTTGCAGCGCGGGGTACTGGCTGCCCCGGTAGACGTTGCCGCCTGTCACCGATTGACCCACGCTACGGCCGTAGGTGTGAATGGGCAGCGTCAGGCCGGTCTGGTCACAGGTGGTGGCGTTGTAGCAGGCGAAGCCTTCCATGATGTTCCAGCCATAGTTTTCGCCGCCGCTGCTGCTTGCAGGCTGGCGGTCGATCTCCTCGAAACTGCCCTGGCCCACATCACCGATGTAGAGATCGCCGGTGGTGCGGTCGAACGAGAAGCGCCAGGGATTGCGCAGGCCGTACGCCCAGATCTCACCGCGAGCGCCTGCGGTACCCACAAATGGATTGTCGGCGGGGATCGTGTAGGTGGCAGGTGAGCCGGTCTCTACGTCGATGCGCAGGATCTTGCCCAGCAACGTGCCAAGGCTCTGCCCATTGTTCAGTGGATCACCGCCGCCGCCGCCGTCACCGGTGGCGATGTAGAGGTAGCCATCGGGGCCGAATGCGATCTGGCCGCCGTTGTGGTTGAATGCCGGCTGATCAAACTCGAGCACGATCTGTTCGCTGTTTTGATCCGCCGCGTTGGGATCGGCTGAGACGGTGAACCTGGATATACGCGTTTTCACCCGTCCTTCCACCAGCGCGGTGTAGTTGACGTAGAACTGCTGCGTTGTGGCGAAATTGGGCGAGAAGGCAGCGGCGAAGAGACCAAGCTCGCTGTCGCAACATTCGACGCGGTCTTCGATGTTGAGGAAGGGCGCGGTTTGCAGTTGACCGCTGCTGTCGATGAGGCGGATGCTGCCTTCGCGTTGGGTAACGAAGAGACGGTTGCTGCCATCCCCTGCATTGGTGACGTGGATGGGCTGGTTGAGTCCATCCACAACCGGATCGAAGGCGATGTCGGGCCAATCTGGGATAGTCGTGGCAGTGGCAGTGGCTGTGGCTGTGGCGGTCGCAGTGGCCGTCGCGGTGGCCGTTGCTGTGGCTGTCTCCGTCGCTGTGGACGTGGCGGTTGGGGTATTCGTGGGTAGCGGCACCGTACCGCCGTTGGTGGTATGCACGATGGGCGCGTAGATGATGATCTCCTGCGCCAGGGCGGTCAATGCCCACGAGAGTGATAGGATCAGAAACAGTGCAGTGGAAAAAATGATGGTACGTTTGTTCATTGGGATTCCTCCTGAATAGTCGGGCGTGCCAAAGTGTGGTGCGCCATCGCAATAGGAGTGTACCCAGAGTCGACCAAAAATACGAAATCCTGCACGCTATCCTGGCATCTGTATCTTTCTTTCACTCCGAGCACGCTACCGTGGCACAGACAGGCCGGCCACGATGCGACGCACCGCAGCGTCGGCGTCGATGCCTTCGATCTCGGCTTCGGGGCGCAGGATCACACGGTGGCGGTAGACGGGCGTCGCCAGCGTCTTCACATCGTCGGGGGTGACGTAGTCGCGCCCTTGCAGGGCGGCGAAGGTTTTGCTTGCTTGCAGCAGGGCAATGCCGGCGCGCGGGCTGCCGCCCAGGATCAGATCGGGGCTGCGGCGGCTGGCGGTGGCGATGGCGGTGATGTAGGCCAAGATGCCCGCTTCCACGGTGACGTTGCGGATCTCATCGCGGATTTCCGTCAACGACGACGGCGCGATCACCGGCTGAATGCCGCTCTCGTCCAGACGGTGGGCGTCGAAACCGGTGTGGTAACGGCGCAGGATCTCCTGTTCCACGCTTTCTTGTGGATAGTCCACCGCTACTTTGAAGAGGAATCGATCCAACTGCGCCTCGGGCAGCGGATAGACACCCTCGTATTCCACCGGGTTCTGGGTGGCCAGCACCATGAACGGATCGGCCAGCGCATAGCTGACGCCGTCGATGGTCACCTGGCGCTCTTCCATTGCTTCCAGCAGCGCGGACTGCGTCTTGGCCGGGGCGCGGTTGATCTCATCGGCCAGCAGGATCTGGGTGAAGATCGGGCCACGGCGTAGGTTGAAATGGCCGCTCTCGGCGTCGAAGACCTGCGTCCCCACTACGTCGCTGGGCATCAGATCAGCGGTGAACTGGATGCGGCGAAATTCGGCGTCGATCAGCCGCGACAGCGTCTTCGCCATCAGTGTCTTGGCGGTGCCGGGCGCTCCTTCGAGCAGGACATGGCCGCCGCTGAAGAAGGCCACCACGATCTGCTCGAAGACGTCTTCCTGGCCCACGATGACTTTGGCGGCTTCGGCTCGGATCTGTGTGTAGAGTGTTGATAATGACATGGATGATGCCTCGATTCAGTTCATTTTCCGTTCAGACAATACCTCATCCGCCTCCGCCACCAAGTCGACGAGTTTGTCGTCCGCGGGCAGGGCGGCCAGGCCGGAGAGGACGCGTTCGATGCGCTTCATGGCTGCGTCGTCGATGCGGGCGTCGGCGCTGCGTAGGCGACGCAGGAACTCGGCGTCGTCCAGGTCGGCGGGGATGCGGTGACGGCGACCCAATGCCAGCCGCAGCCGCCTCCGGTGGTGACGGGCGATGCTGTCGCTCACGTTGGCGCGGCGCTGTAGACCCGCCATTGCCGCTACGTACTCCGCCGCCTCGCGGCGTCGTCCTTGGCCGGGGATGGTGAGCGGCGGACCCAGGCGACGCCCGCCCAGGTAGAGAAAAAGCACCGTCAGCCCAAGCAGGAAGAGCGTTGCCCAGCCACTTGGGGTGCTGTAGAGCCAATCCTGAATGGTGACGATGCGGCTGTTGGCCAGCAGCGAAGGGCCGAACAGGTGATAGGTGTCGAGCACCACCAAAGCCTGATCGGGCAGGCCGCGCAACGTTGCCAACAACAGGTGGGGCTGCTCATCTTCGAGCAGATCGGCGTTGGTGAATGCGTAGCGTCGCGCCATCAGCCAGACGACGCCCGCGCCCTGCTGTTGCACTGTCACCGCGGGGGCGTCGGCGGGCAGCGCCAGCACAGGGATGGCGGCATCGCTGGCCTGTGGCAGCGGCGCCGGACCCGGCCCGTACCACGCAGCAGGGCCATCGGGCAGCAGCGGCTGTGCCTGCCGTGCAAGGCCCGTAGCGGAGAAGACGTCCGGCTCGGTCATCGCGAAGGCGAAGCGTTCCTGCAATTGGGGATCTGCCACCCCCACGAGGATGAGCACACCGCCGGTTTCCACCCAATCGTGCAGGCGATCCGCCTCGGGGCTGGTGAAGTCTTCGACGCCGGGGTAGACGAAGAGGACGGCAGCATCGGCGGGCAGATCGAAGGCAGCGGCCGGTTGTCGCCACGTCGAAGCCCATCTCGGTGAGCCAGGCGCGCCACAGCAACAGCCCTTGGGGGCCGCGGCTTTCGGGATCGTAGGCCGGTTCCGCGGCCTGTGCGCGGCTGAAAAGCATGATCCCCATCACAAAGATTGCAAAAAGCACCACAATCGAGAGTCCGCGCCACGAGACGGGGAGGCGTTTAGCCACGATCATCCTCCCGGGTTTGTGTCATCAACTCGTCGATCTCGGCGCTGTACGATTCGAAGGTGGGGCGATCCGGCTCTCGTTCGCCGTACCAGACACGGTCGAAGGTCTCCACAGCCGGTTTCAGGTGTGCGTAGACGTGGGTATCCCGCTTCGTCTGCGCGAGGACCTCGCGATTGGTCTGATCCTCTTGGAAACGTAGCAGCCCCTGTTCGTCCAGGTGGAGCAGGGCGGCCAGGTAGAGTTGACGCACGGCGGCGCGGTAGTTGCCGTCGCCGGCGAAGGTCTGCGCCTGGGCGCGGGCTTCGGATGCGGTGGCTGGGATGTCGCCGTCTTCGCCGCGGCGCCGGTGCAGGCGGTCATTGAGGATGCCGCCCAGTAGATTGCGTAGCCAGTAACTGAGCACAATCGCCAGCAGCGCGCCGCCGCTGAGGACGATCAGCCAAACGACGAGCCGAGAGCCGATGGATGCCAATGCACCCGCGCCGCTTGGCACGCTGTCCGGTGTCAGCGCATCGAAAAGATCGCTGAGCCAGCGCCAGACGCGATCCCAAAACGAGGGGCGATCCAGGTTGTAGCGGTCGCGTACGGTTTGGAGTTGGGCCAGCCGCGTGTCTGTGCGATCTGCGCTACTCAGTTCCATCTGCTCCAGCACCGTCGCCAGGCGGCGCAGCGCGCTTTCCACATCGGGCGCGCCGTCCAGGAGCGGCGAAAGCGTGAGGACCTCACCGTTTTCCAGGCGTACCTGCTCGATCTCCGCCAGATCGGCCTGCATGACGTCGAGATCCGCCCCGTTGAGCAGATCGTTCCGCGCCGCAAGCAGAGCGGCGCGGTATTCACCCACCGTCACAGAGACATTGCCTTCCTGCGCATTCAGCGTGGGGGCAAGGCAAAATAGTAGACTGACAACGGCCAGAATCAAGTGCCCAATCTGCATGGCGCGCTGTAGGTCAGGCATAAGGCGTGGCATCACTGTCGTCCTGCGCTGTGTCGGGGGGGCGGGGCGCCAACTGTGATTCCATCTGCTGAATGCGCAGGTTGAGATCGTAGCCTTCACTGCGTACGCGCAGATCATAATAGAGCAGCACCACGGCGGAGGCGCTGAGCGGCGTCCACACCACAGTGAAGATCGATGTGATGGCGGTGGACGCTGCAGTGACAAGGCCAAAACCCCACGTGGGCGCAGCCAGCAGGAACACCTGTTGGATCAACGCGGCAGGCAGCGACACGACAATGGCGGTGATGATAGAGAGCAGCACGGTATAGCCGATGACGCGCCAGATGCGCCCCCCGGTGAGCCGCCAACTACGACCCAGCGCTTCCATCGCGCCCAGATCTTCGGCCATCAACGCGGGTGTGGCGCCGATCCACCGCGCCGAGAAGTAGGTGGCGGGCGCAGCGGCAAACAGCAACGCAAAAATGTAGCCACACACAAAAACGAGCACAAGGGCGATGCCGCCAACAATGCCGCCGTCGTCGCCGAATGCGGCGGACCCAATGGCTGCGCCGGCGAACGCGATCAGGCCGAAGAGCAAGAAGACAGGGATCAGTACCACGATTGTCACCAGGCCGATGACGAAGAACTGCACAATCGACATCCATGCGTAGGGGATGAAGCGGGAGACGCCTCGCCGCAGACTAACGCCAATCGGCTGTTGCTCTTCGTGTAGCGCAGCGGTGGACTGGCTGATCAGGGCCAGGGTGACAACACCGTTGAAGACCAGCCCCAGGATGCCCAGCACCACGAAGCCGCCAAACATGCTGCCAAATCCGCCCAGCATATCGGCCATCATGCCTTCGTTGACGGCGTCCGGCGATTCCATGAGCAGGCCGAACGCGTCCATGTAGCCGGTGAGAAACCGTCCGGAAAGCAGCCCAGATATCAGGCTGTAGGGAATGAGGATGATAGCGGCGGTGAGCAGGAAAGGGGTGAATCTGGCGCGGTAAAGGCGAAACGCCCGATCCAGCAGATCGCCCAAGCTGAGTGGACCGGCAATCGGTAGCGGGTTGTTCATGTTCATGCCTCCGATGGTTCAGGCAAGATGCTCTGCATGTTCGAGCGTTGCATCCCGCACACGCTGTGGATCGAGCGTCGCTGCCAACACGTCGCTCATCTGCAGGTAGCCGTCGCTGATCACAAGCGGTGTGGTGAGCAGATCGGCGTCCAGTTTCAAGAAAAAGCTGAGTTCAGAGGGGTGTTGGATGCCGTCTTTGGCGGCAAAGAGGGCCGCCCGCACCGTCCCCAGCCCGGCGGCGGCCTGGGAGCCGATCATGATCCCTTTGTGCGCCTGCCTCGCCAGGTCGAGCATTTGTGTGGATTCGGTGTAGCCGGTGCGCGCGGTTTTGATGTTGAGCACGTCGAATGTGTTGAGCGCCAGTTCGCGGCGTAGATCGCGCACGGAGAAGGCCGAATCGTCGGCGATGAGCGGCAGGTGTTGGCGGCGACAGAGATCGGCGCGTTCCTGGATCAACTCCACGGGCAGCGGTTCTTCGCAGTAGCGAATGCCCATCTCTGCGAGGACGGACAGACGTTCCGCGGCGTTGTCGGCGTCGAAACACTCGTTGGCGTCGACGTAGAGGATCACGTCCGGCCCCAGGATCTCCTGCAATCGAGCCAATCTGGCGGCGTCGGCGCGCCAGTCTCGGCCCACTTTGACTTTGAGCACACGCACGCCCTGGGCTGTCACCCGCTGCGCCTCGGCGATCACTTTGTCCTCGGCGCCGATGCCCAGGATGTAGCTCACAGGTACACGTGATGCTTGTGCGCCGAGCAGTTGACCCAGCGACGCGCCCTGATGCGTGGCCAGCGCGTCCCAAAGCGCCATATCCAGCGCGCCGCGGGCGGTATGGTTGTTTTTGATCTGCGCCATCCGCTCGTAAAGTTGCGACAATCGTTCGGCGTTGAGTTGTTCTCCAAGGAGGCGGGGCGCCAATTCCTGCGCAATGATGCCGGTGATGCTGTGTACCGTCTCGCCGTAGATGGTGGGCCGCGGTGGCGCTTCGGCCACACCGACGGCGCCGTTGCTCAGCGTCACCCGCACGAGGACATGTACCAGATCGTCTAGCACACTGGCCTTGCCCCAGCGTAGCGGGTCCTTGAGCGGGAGGCGAAAAACGATGGTTTCGATGCGTTCGATGGTTGTGGGCATGGGCTGGATCTTTGACGACGGACGACGGGTAATGGACGACGGACGACAAACGACGGACGACAAACGATGCGCCCAACTTCGATCACCGGTACACGCACTACGCACTACGCAGCACGCACCAATTCACAATCCGCCTGGCCACTTCCCCGGGCGTCGCGTCCGCCGTGTTCACCACGAGCGTGCGCGTGGGTGCGATGCGGGTCAACTCGGCGATGGCGGCGCTGGGATCGTAGTTGCGCCGTTCGGTGATGACGATGGAGAGCTTGGCGCGCAGGTCCGCGGCGTCTGCGCGGCCTTGGGCGACAAGTGACAACAGGTGTTGCTGTTCTGCGGGCGCGAAGAGTTCGTCCACACCTGGCAGGTCATCGAAGATGTTGGATGCATCGATTTTCGCGCCCGCTGTGACTTGATCGAAGGCGTCGGCGCGGTTGAGCAGCCGTTCCACGCGCACGACGTCGGGCGCGTCGAGCACCAGGAAGCGCGCCTGCGGCATGTGTTCGGCGGCGTAGCGCACCTCGTCGGCGCCGCGCAGGCCGTCGAAGAGCAGGTGGTGATCGGCAGGGATCTCCCCGTCCACGCGCAGAGACGTGAGGGCGTGGGCCATGCCGCCGCCGTAGCGTTCGCGGTAGCGCCGCGTGTAGCCGAAGCGTTCCCTGCGGTCGGTGACGGGGCGGCGCTCTTCACCCTCCTCGGCCTGGATGCGGGCGATGATCAGGTCGTCGGTGAGGACGCGGCGGTCGGGCAGCAGCGTGTAGGCGAAGCCCGCGTCCTGGAGCGCGGCCAGCGTCGTGCTCTTGCCCACGCCCGTCACGCCGACGAGAACCAGCAGCGGCGCGTCCACGATGTGCAGGGTGTCTTGGGGCTGTTCGGTGTCAAAGCCAGTGTCAAACGCTGGTGCGGCGCACACGTAGGTCTCCTTGGGCGAAATGCTCAGTGCATTATAGTTGGGGCGCGCTTTCCGTGCAATGAATATGGACGACCGAGCCAAACGATGGATGGCGGGTGACCGTCGAGCACGTGGATCAACCGCCAACGAAAACGGGAGTCGCCCAAACGAAGGGTGACTCCCGAGACATGTAATCTACAAAATTGGCCCATCGTCCTCATCAGCGACGTCTGTCGTCTGTCGTCGTCCATCGTCCGTCAGTTCTGAGACACCGCCACCGGCGTCACCGGTGTACCGCAGGTTGCGCAGAATTTGTGCGTGGACGATAGCTTTTCGCCGCAGTTGGTGCAGTAGCGCGCCTTGCCGGTGGATGGCTCAGCTGGAGCCAGGATCGCGGGTTCGGCGGCAACAGCCGTTGTGGTGTGACCATTGGTGGTGCGGCGGTAGCGGTTGATTTCGGCTTCGATGGAGGCGTCCATGTCGGCCATTTCAGGCGATAGCTTCTCGATCTGCTGCATGTAGGCGATGGCCTGGCGGCGCAGACGGGCATCGAAGCGCTCGAAGTCCTCGTCGGTGATCTTGCCGACGCGGTGATCGAATTCCAGATCCTTGATGGCGGCCATGACGCCGTCTTTGCGCACGATGAGTTCGTTCAGGTCGTCGTCTTCCACGTGATAGGGTTTCACCTTGTTGGCCAGGAAGGGCCAGATCACGAAGATCAACGCGGCCAGGGAGAGCACGAGGGCAATAGAGACTGTGATCCAAATCATGGTTCTGTCCTTGAACAGCGTGTCGGCGTCTATTCCGGCGCAGTGAACCGCACCGCGCCGGGGCAGACAGGCCGAAGGTTAAGCGCGCAGCGTAGGCTGCCGGTTCTGCAACCGGTGCTGCACGCCGAGCCGGGTGCGGCCAGGAAGCGATCAACGTGCCGAGCACAAGCACGATGCCGCCGATCCACAGCCAGATGGTGAGCGGGTTCACAAAGACCGAGAAAGTCGCCGTAGCGCCTCGATCCTCCCATCCGTTGAGCACCACGTAGACATCGCGCACCAGATTCATGTGCAGGCCAACTTCGCTGGTGGGCATGTCAGGGTTCTTGTCGTAGAGGTTACGGTGCGGCACAACCGATGCGATCATGCGGCCACTGCTGACATCGTAGATATCCAGGTGAGCCGTAATCGAGGTGACATTGGAGCCTCGTTCGGTGTCCAGCCCGGTGTACACAATTTCGTAGTCGGCCAACTCCACACCTTCGTTCTGCACCAGCGTAACGTTGGTTGTTTCCAAGTAGAATTCGTTGCCGATGATGGCGACACCCATCATCACCATGCCCAGATGCACGATGTAGCCACCGTAACGTCGTCCATTGCGGCGCAGCAGGCTACCCAGGGCGACCACGTGATTCTCGTTGGTGGCGGTGCGGCGGGCGATGAGGCCGCGCACAAATTCTTGTACGATGGCGGCGGCCACGAAACCGCAAACCGCCAGGCCAATCACTGCGAAGATCTGCGGATCATAGACGATGGCCGCAATCGCCACCACCACGGCAAAGACCAGCGGCCAGGTGAACTGTCTGCGCATCACTGCCAAAGTAGTGCGCCGCCAGCCCAACAACGGCCCCACACCCATGAGCAAGAAGAGGATCAAGAAAAGCGGGCCGTTGACTTTGTTGAAGAAGGGCGCGGCCACGCTGATGCGATCCTGAACGAGCAGTTCGCTGAACATGGGGAAGAAGGTCCCCACACTGTGGCAAAGGCGATGCCGGTGAAGATCCAGTTGTTGCCCAGGAACGCTGCTTCACGGCTGGCGTAGGAATCGATGGCTTGTTCGTCTTTGAGCAGGGGAAGCCGGTTGAACAGCAGCCAAATAAAGCCGAAGAGCACAATGATCAAAAAGCCCAGGAAGAAGGGGCCGACATCGCTGAGTGCGAAGCTGTGAACGCTTTCGATCAGGCCGCTGCGGGTGATGAAGGTGCCAAGAATCACCAGGAAGTAGGTGGAGAAGATCAGCACCACATTCCACACCTTGAGGATGCCCCGCTGCTCCTGGATGATGATGCTATGCAGGAAGGCCGTTGCCGTGAGCCACGGGATAAAGCTGGCGTTTTCCACGGGATCCCAGGCCCAGTAGCCGCCCCAACCCAGTTCCATGTAGGCCCACTGGCTGCCCATCAGAATCCCTGCCGAAAGGAACATCCACGGGATCAGCGTCCAGCGGCGCACCACACGCACCCATTCGTTGCCCAGGCGGCGACTAAGCAGCGCGCCGATGGCAAACGCAAAGGGGACAGTCAACCCCACCCAGCCAAGGTAGAGCATCACCGGATGGATCACCATACAGTAGTTTTGCAGCAGCGGGTTGAGCCCCTGGCCGTCGGCGGGCATGGCCGAGTTGAGGGCAAAGGGATTGGCCGCGAAGATGAGCAGCACCAGGAAGAAGAGCGACGTCCCCAGCAACGTGGCGTTGACGAAAGGCATCAACGACTGGTTCTTGTTGCGATGGACCGTCACCACGGCCATGCTGAAAAGCGAGAGGATCAGCGTCCAGAAGAGCAGGCTACCCGACTGCCCACCCCAAAGCGCCGAAATTTTGTAGAAGGTGGGTAGCGCCCGCTCCGAGTGATTCCACACAAAGGTGACCTCGAAACGGTCGTTGAGCAGCGCATACCACATGACGCCGGTGGCGAAGAACACAAGCGCACCCACAGCGTAGACGGCGTTGAAGCTGGCATGAGAGAACCGCGCCAACCGTTTTTCGCCGCCCCAATAACCGGCGAACATACCGAATGCGGCAATCACCGCCGCCGTAATCAGCATCAAATATGCAACGTTGAAGATCATAATTCAGCCATCCCTCCAAGAAACAGAATCAAGCGTAATCGGCAGGTCAATCCAATCGAGCGTTCACATCCTCAACCAGTACACGCACTACGCACTCAATGTCATTAAGTTAAGCGACCACCCTCGAATATCTGCGGAGAAAGCACGCCCTCGTGCGGCTGTCCTCGTGTAGACCCGCACCTGGGGGTCACTCCGCGCTTAACGCAATGACATTGACCACCTACTACGTAACAAGTCATCTCACTGCGTGGGGCGAATCTGACTCAGCAGCCGATCCATCTGCGCCTGGCCGGTGATCGGCCCGATGACGATATCGGCAATTTCCTTGCGGGTTGATGAAGAAAGTTTCCGGCACGCCCTTGATGCCGTAGCGGCGGGCGATTTCACTGCGCAGATCCGGCCCATTGGGGTAGGTGACGTTGAATTCGGCCAGGTACGCCTTGGCCGCCGGCTCCTGATCCAGGTAATCCAGCCCCAAGAAGACGATGCCGTTGTCCTTTTCGCGCAGCCACGTTTGTTCCAGCAGATCGGCTTCGTCGCGGCAAGGATCGCACCAACTGGCCCAGAAATTGATCACCACGCCCTGGCCGCAGATCATCCAGCGAGATTGTTTCTCCTTCAAACGTGGTGAATGTCAATGGCGGAGCTGTGCCATCGGCCCGGTGTTCGGATGTGTTCGTCTGCACCAGTCGCCAGGCCAGGATCGCCACAAACACGACAGCCACCGCCACGATGATGAAGCGCCAAAGCATCACCGAGCGCTGCTGCGGGATTGGTGGCCGTCTCCTCTAGAGCCGACGCTCCGTTGCTTTGCGGATTGGTCTCCATGTTGGATAACTCAGCCATAGCGCTTCAACTCCTCGTCGAGCTTGCGCTCGTAATCGCTTTTTGTGACATTTTCACGCGACACAGCCTCTGCCGCCACCGGCTGCACTAGCTGGCGTGAACGGAACCACAAGAAGATGCCGCCGCCTATCAGCACGGCAAAAGGCAGGATCCATGCAAACCAGTTGAACCCTTCCAGCGGCGGCGCGCCCAGCACCTGCGGCCCGTACTGCTCTACGAAATAGTCTTTGATCGATTGAACATTTTCGCCTTCGCCCAACTTAATGGCGATGACTTCCTTCATCTGGTCACATGCCTTCAGCTCGCAGGCATCCAGGCGCACGCCGCTGCACAGCGGACACCAAAGTTCACGCGCCACTTCGTTGACTTCGTCGGCTGTGACATTGTCTGCGGATGCCGGTGGGGTGTCCTGTGCGGCAACGGTTGCGGCGGTGAGGAAAGCGCCGGTCAAAAGCAGTGTAAGAACGAGGAATACACCGAAGATCCGACGATGTGGCTGTGTGGCGCTTCGGGGATCAAAAAGAGTGTTATGCATTTCTGTTTCCCGCTCCAAACTTATCGAACATGTTGCACGAATGTCAGTTGTCCAGCCTTGCGGAGAATGCGATTAGTATAGCACACAACCGCTTTGGCATAGAACGATGTGCTTGTTTTGAATGTTAGGGGATCGCAACAATTCGTGTACAACCAATCTCGCCGAATCTCTTGCGCCGACGATAGGGCAAGTATCCCCCCAGAGCACCATGCTGCCATCCGTCCACTGACGAGCCGGGCACCTGTACAGATGCCCGGCTCGTGTCCTATCTATGAGACCGCCTGCGCGGCCTGTCAATCACTGGTTATGCACTACGGGCGGGTCATCCCCGATACATCAACGCCCAGGTCTTCCAGGGAATCGTACAGCACCTGGATGATGTACTGGCCATTGTGTGCCCAAGAGCCGGGATCCTTGGCAACCCACAGATAGTTGTAGACGTTGCGCAGCAGACGCGGCGACCAGCTAGCGTAGCGGCCGTCGCCTTCGCTGACTTCGCCGTTACCATCTGCATCGGCAAAGAAGTACGGATAGCTGGCCGAATCATAGGCCATCGGCGCGCCGAGGGTGTCGGCGGCGTATGCCTGGATGGCCTCGAAGAGCATTTCTTCCATGGTGGCGATTTCACCAGCGATACCTTCGCTGACATCGCCATCACCGTCGAAATCGTCTTCGTACTCACGAATGTTGACAAGTTCTTCGGGGCCGGCAACGCCATCATGGCAGTCGGCGCAGAATTCCCAGTCAATTTCCAGTTCGTGAGCGCCGTGACACTCGGCACAGTTGTCCGCGCGGCGTACGTGCTCGAAGAGACCGAAGTATTCCTTGTCCTCGAATTGGTAAGCCCCATTGGCTTCGGCGCCGTAGCGGGTGGCCGCAGCGGCGAAGTAATGCGGGTTCACAAAGCCAAGGCGATCGGAAACTTCGTCCAGTTCAAGGCCGTTGATGCGAGCCTGGATCTGGTTGCCGGCAGCGCGGCCCTGGTGGCACTGCATACACAGGTTGTCGCCAGGTTCTTCGCTGACCAGCACAGCGCCACTCGGGAATTCGACCGCTTCTACGGTGTAGAGTTCGTAGGTGCTCAGGTCGCTGTGACAGGTGTTGCACTGCAAGCCGTTAGACGGCGCACCAGAGACGGTGACAGCTTCGCCCAGGAAGAAGGGCAGGCCGTCGGCTGTGTGACACTTGGCACAGCTACCGGATACAGCGCCGTCTTCGTCCCAATGGCGGAAGGCTTCCTTCGAACCATCGAAGTGACCAACATCGTTGCGGCTCATGGCGGTCATGTCGATGGGTTCGGCAATGGCCTCATTCAGGCTGGCAATCGAATCGTATACCAACTGAATGATGTACTTGCCGCCGTGGGCATAGGCGCCGGGATCCTTGTGGGCAACCTGATAGTTGTAGGCCGCTTCAAGTAGACGCGGCGTCCACGAGGCGTAGCGTTCTTCGTCGCCGTCGGCTTCGCCGTTACCATTGGGATCGGTGAAGAAGTAGGGGTAGGCAGCCGGGTTGTACATGATCGGCGTGCCAACTACTTCTGCGGCGTAGGTGCGAATAGCTTCGTAGAGCACTTCTTCGATGCCTTCGAGTTCGTAGTAGACGCCCTCTTCCATGTCGCCGTCGCCGTCGTAGTCGCGCAGCGATCCAGCCATGCGGATGTCGTGGAGATCCTCGACCTCGGCGACGCCCTCATGACAGGTGGCGCATTTTTCCATGTCCAACTCGGTGGTGTGCGCACTGTGGCAGTCGGTGCAGGCGCTGACGCCCGGCACGTGCATGAAGAATGCCTCGTACGATTCACCAGGATACTGGAAACCACCCTTGGCAATGCCGCCGTACTTTGTGGCTGCCGCTGCGTAGTAGTGGATGTTGATGAAGCCAAGATCCTCGAAGACGGTGTCCATGTCTTCTTCGGTGGCTCCCACGCCCTCAAGCGCATTCACTACAGAAACAGTCGACGCACGGCCTTGGTGACACTCCATACAGCGGGCCTCGGGGCCTAGGTTTGCCAGGACCACACCCGAGGGCATTACCACACTGTCCCAGCCGCGGGCGGCATCATTGTGACATGCCATGCATTCCACGACGCTACCGATTGGGGCGGCGGCATCGACACTCAGGGGTTCCGAGCCATCGGCGCCCATGTAGTCGATCATGCCGGGTGTGCTGTGGCACTTGGCACACGAGGCGGGGACTTCCGCCGGATCATCGGCGTCCCAGTGACGGAACGCTTCGGCTTCGGCGTCGGCGTGGGGCGAATTCATCCACGCCGACAGGAAGGGAATTTCCACCGGCAGGTCAGAAGACGGCATGGCCGCCTCTTCACCATCTTCGGCTTCTTCTTCCGCTTCCGGCGTCGGCGTAGCGTCCTGCGCCACCACGGTTCCTTGTTCGACCATCCCTTCTGCGGCAAACGCCTGCCCCACTACAACGAGTGAAAGCAACGCAACGATCACCGCAAGAAGCGTGATCTTTCTCATAGTTGACCCCCTCTAGGGAAGGTAGTCGGTGCAGGTCTTGCATCTGCTCCGACGATGATGTGTCGGCGATGGTTTGTGCAGATGTGTGCATCCTGCGCTGGTTCCGACAAGAGTGAACCTGCAATTTCAAACAAACGCAACACGGTCTTTTCGTTCCTTTGTTCGAGAATCTTTATGCTTGGCGCCTCCTTTTCGCGGGCTATGGCCTACTGAACGCCCTCTGCGGGATCTGCAGCAGGCACGAAGATTTCGACAGGTTGCCGGGGAATGGTCGTGATGGCTGTCTGCTCGTAGGTGACAAAGAAGTACAGCCCCGTGAGCAGCGTCACCGAAATCACGACGGCCACCGGCAAGAAAATGAGGCGACGCCGCCGCACCGATGCCGGATCAACCGGTCGGCTGGCCGTGCCGGCCTCTATTTCCTCCAGTTCCAGTGCATGTTCTTCTTCCATATCGTGGCGCGAAATGCGGCCGGTGAACATGCTGCGGTTAAAGCCTTTGATGTGAACGTGGTACATGTGCCAGATAATGATGGAGAGCACAGCCAGCAGCGCTTCGCCGCCGTGAGCGGCCTTGGCCACCGGCACAACCTGGCCGGGCAGGAAATTGGTGGTGGCGATGGGGTTCCAGAGCATGAAGCCGGTGACCACCATCACCAATGTCCCCCAGATCACCGCCCAGTATTCAACCTTTTCGCCGTAGTTGTAGCGGCCCATCTTGGGCGCGTCTTTGGAGAAGCCCACATTGTACATGAGCGACTGAAACGCATCGGTGACATCTTTCCAGCCGGGCAGCATGGTCATGCGCACACGTTTAACAAACACTTTGTAGGTGACGGTGCCGCCGTGATAGATCGTCTCCAGCATGAGCACAACCGCGGCCGTGCGATGCACGATGCGGATGAACTCGATGCCACCCATGAGGTTGATCAGCGTGATCCCCCAGGTAGTGCCGACAAACATCTGTGGGACGCCTGTCAGCCCCAGCACGGTGAAACTTGTGAGCAAGAGCAGATGCTCAATGCGGTCACTCAAGCCAAAACGAACATACGAATTGGGACGTTTCGTCCGTTTGGCGTCGGCTGTGGCGCTCTGTTTGGCGCTCTGTTTGGCGCTATTGTTGGTTGGTTTGCTTTGCTTACGACTCACTGAATGGTGTCCTTTTCATCATCTTCTTCGTCGTCTTCATCTTCATCCTCGTGACCGTGTTTGCCGCCGCGGCGATTTAGGAATCTGCGGTAGACGTCGGTGGCGACGAAGATACCGAAGCCGCCAACCACCGCCGGAATCAGCACGGCGTAGAAGAGATCGACGAAGTAAATCAACGGGTGATGTTCCAACGACGGGCGGAAATGGCTCGTCCATGTATCCGGGAAGTTGGCATTGGCGTCTGGGTGACATTGCTGGCAGGTGACCAGCAAATTCTGCTTGATCACCATCGAGTTTTCGTCGTTGACGGCCAGAATGTTGTGGACGCCGTGGCAGTCGTAACAGACGGCCTTGTTCGTCTCTTGATCCGGCGCTGTCTGCTCGAAGATGGTGACCGTGGTGCCGTGGAAATCGGTCACGTAAGTGTCGAAGACGTCGGTGGAGATGTCGTACTTCTCCATCATTTCGTCGTTGGCGTGACACTTGGCGCAGATTTCGGGTGAGCGGAGACGGAAGAGCGCCGTGGTCGGGTCTTCGATCTCACCGTGGACGCCGTGACAATCCACACAGGTTGGCACGTCGGGGTTGCTTTCCTCGAAGAGCGCGGCGCCGTGGACGCTTTCCACGTACTGCTCGGCGATGGTGGCATGGCACTGTCCGCAGGTCTGCGAAATCTTCTGGCGTGGCTCGTCGGGCGGCTGGATATCATGCGCGCCGTGACAGTCAACACAGGTGGCGGCGTCGAGGTTGCCCTCGGCCAGCTTGTGGCCGTGGATGCTGTCCATGTTGCCGGCGAAGATGTCTTCGTGGCATTTCTGGCAGTTGTTGCTCATCTCGATGGTGACGTGCCGTTCGTCTTCGGGCAGCTCCACATCGTGCGGGAAGAGCTGGAAACCACCCTGATCATGACAATCCACACAGAGCAGCGGGCGGTAGCCTTCCATCTCTGTCAGGCGGTCGCCGTGTACCGAATCGGCAATCAGATCGCCGGTGACATGCAAAGACACCGTCTCGCCGGAATTGAGCGTGAGATCGCTGGTGAGTAGGCTGTGACAGGTGACACATTGCTCTGCTGTGTTGAATGTCGGCGCGTTGACCGAGCTTTCCACACTGTCGGTGTGACACGTCTGGCAATCTTGCCCTGGACCGAGATCAGAGACGATCTGCGCGTGCAAGTCGGCCATAGCCGGGTCTTCGTACGCCTGATGGCACGATTCGCAGAACCCGATGGGATCAGTCGCCAACTGCTGGGCCGGCGCCACATCATGCCCCCCGTGACAGTCGGTGCAGGTTGGCAGATTGTCGTTCAGCCCGTACAGCGCCGGCACCAGATGACCGGGGTTGTGTGCGCCCAGTTTACTGTGACAGCGCTGGCAGTTTTCCGCTGTCAACGCAGCGAAGTTGTCCAACGTGTCCACGGGCAGAGGACGGTGCGGATAGACGTAATCCGCCTGGTTGTGGCAATCGGTGCAGAACAGCGAAGACTCCGACGCCTCGTTGACGTGGACGCTGTGTACCGAGTTCGCCAACTCCTCCAGATCGACGTTGATCGACACGACTTCGCCCGAAGGGAGCGTCATTTCACCATCCACGCCCACATGACAGCCGATACAGGGCGCGTCGGGTGGCACGTCCTGGGCGTAGGCGTCTACAGCAAATACAAAAAGTGCAATAAAGAGGACAAGCGGGCCTGTGGCGACCCGCACCCACAAATTCGGTTTTATCATTGATAGGGTGCGCCTGCATTGATCCATTGAACGATCCAATCCAATTCACGTGATGCTAAACTATTTGGATGCCCGCTGCGCTGCAATTGAACGAGCAGGCTTTCCTCTGCGTTGCCTGAGATCAGGGCCGGGCCGAAATTACCGCCGGCCTGCATACCTTCGTAACTATCGAGATAGAGGCCGGCCGTGCCGCCATGACAGGCGACGCAGCGGGCGTTGAGAATCGGTTGCACCAGATCAACCCAGGTCAGATCATGTTCCGGGTAGGTGGGCAACGATTCATCAAGGACGTTGGTGAGCGACAGAATGCCCGGCGCGTTCAGATCGGCATATTCCCAATCGTTGCCATGACAGGCGCCGTTGCTGCAAAAACTTGTGTTGCTGGTGCCGCCGGCATCGGCGACGTCGTGGCAGCCTTCGCAAGTCTTGTCGAACTCGAAGCGATGGCGGGCCAACCAGTTGCTGTCGTTGTGCGATTCGGGTTGGAAGGCATCGGTGACGCGAACCGCGGGTACCGTGCCATCCGGCCCTTCGGCGACAGGAATCGTGTGACACAGATTGCACTCGATGCGAATGCTTTCGCCGCCTTCGTTCAGGTGGCTACCATCATGGCAGCGGAAGCACCCAGGCGAGTCCAAATGGCCAAGGTTGTTGGGGTGGGTATCCCAACTGACTTCCATGTTGGGGAAGACCATCGTCTTGTATTCGGCCAGCACGGTTTCCACTGCCTGCTCCACCAACGTTCCATTTTGGGCGTAGAAATCCGGCCAGTTGTCGGCGTAGTATTGCTTCAGCCCGCTGATAGCCACAAAGGCATCTTCCATCCTGGGGTATTCACGCTCCATCACCGCCAACGCGTTCTGTTTGAAGTAGGGAATCTGCGGCGATGCCAGCCCGCGCGCCATCACATCGTCTAGCATTTTCGACGGTTCGCGGAAGAGATGCGACACCCGATTGTGGCAGGTCATGCAGTCCATCGTCTTGATGCTGTCTGCGTTCTGCGCCACGAAGTCGGCGGGCAGTTCGGTATCGCTGTCGACGAAGGTTTCGGTTTCGCCGCTGTCGGCATAGGTGACGCGCACCCAGGGGATCTCCTGCTCCAAGTGCGGTTCATCTGTGGCGATGTATTCCACGGTGTTTTCCACGTGCCAGTGGATGCCCTTTCCCTGGCCTTCGCGGAAGGTGCCGCCGCCGGTGCGGAACACCATGTGCAATGTCGTTTCCTCGTTGTTCTGTTCGGCATCGAAGCGGGTGAACTCACGCATGCTGTCATCGGAGAACTTGCCTGGGAAGTGGCAGCGTTCGCACACTTCCGAAGCAGGCCGCAGCTTTTTGGCGTAGATGGGGACCTCGTATTCCACCACGCCGATGTAACGCACGATGTGCGAAATGTCCTGTGCTTTGCGAGTGAACTGGGTGGCGATATAGTCGCGCCCGATGTGACACTCTACGCAGTCGACGCGGGCGTGCGGCGAAATCAAGTACGCCTCGTATTCCGGCGGCATGGTGTGGCAGAACGTGCCGCAGAATTCGGAACTGTTGGTGTATTCCCAACCCGCCCCGGCCACGATGAAGGCCACCAGCCCGGCGAATACGAGAATCCCGTAAGGAGCCAGCCGGTTCAGCCAGGATGAACTGCGTTCCGGCGTGATGAAGTCGCCCAGTTTCTTAAGCATGGTTCGGCTCCCGAGTGCGAATAATGTAGATAAATGCGTAAATGATCCCCAATGCCGCCAGCGTCAGCACACCAAAGAAGGTGTAACGCACCCAGGGATTGCTCGGCGCTTCGATTTCGGGCGCAGGTTGCCCCGCCGATGGAATCGGTGTGGGTGGCGGTGGCGATGTGGGCGTCGGTCCGGGGCCGAAGAGTGAAGCTGGGGCCGGTGTGGTCACCGCCTTGGCATAGGCGATGGTGTCGGCGGCCCAGGCGGCGTTCTGATCGGTGTGACAGAGCGTACACGAGTTCGGCATTTCTTCGTCGCCGAAGGCCAGGCTGGCTTCGGGATTTGGCTGATGGAATGTGTGGTTGTGAATGTCGAAAGCCGTGGCGTTGGTCGACATCGCCGGCATGTGACAGTTTGCACAGGTGAACTCGAATTTCTGGCTCGCCACACGGTGATAGGGCATGTGCAGGTTCAACGCCGCTTTGTCGCCATGACAGTTGACGCACAGATCGTTGAGTGGTGCTGTCAACTGCGCCGGCGCCGCGCCGGTTTCGTGCATGGCGTGACATGTCATACAGGTAACCTGGCCAGATGCGCGCATGGCGTTGTTGCTAAACACCCAATCTACATACTGCATGTTGTTGAGGCGGGCGCTGCCGTCGGGCCAGAAGTATTCTTCGCCTTCGGCAAAAGTGTAGTGATCCGCCAGTGTGTCGCCAGGGCGATACTGGGTTGGGAAGGGGTGTCCGTCGCTCGAATGTCCGCGGCTGTGACACGCGCCGCAAAGCTGCTCGTCTACTTCGGCGAACATATCTACTGCCAACGGATCGGCGGCGTGTGCTTCACCCGGGCCATGACAACTTTCGCAGCCGACGCCGAATTCCTCAAAGGTCCACGTGGCGAAATCCATGCCCGTGACATGACAGGTCGCGCACGTCTGCCGCCATTCGCCGTCTTCGCCTTCGTGCGGCGCATAGGGTGCCCACTCTTCGGTGTCCATATTCCACTGTGCGGGCAACACCGAGATATCGCCGCTTTCAGCGTCCACCGTCAGATAAAGCTGGCGCCATCGTTGACCCACCACGTAGGCCACTTCTTCCAGCCCGAAGCTGCGTACGTCTTCGCCCACCAGGAAGTTCCCCAGGATCGCCTCGGGATTGGCGGTGGTGTCCTGTACGGTGCTGCCGTGAAGCGTATCACGCCACGAATGGGCTTTGTCTTCATGACAGCCGGCGCAACGGTCGCTGCCGATGTAGCCCTGCGCGCCTTCACCCCAGCCAGGGCGGGCCGCGATCAACGTGGCCGCCCATGTTTCTGATTCATCGCGATGACAGGTGACACAATTGGTCGGCATCGTGGATTCAGGCTGGCCGATTTCTTCGGCGGTCTGGATGGTGTGGCTGCCATGACAGTCCACACAGGCGGGCATGGCAGCCTCGTCCGCGGCAACGGAAGATTCAGGGTGCATGGGGCGATGCGGGTAGTGGCAGCTCTCACAACTTTGGGAGATGTTCAGTGTGTACTCGCGCAGTGTCGAGGCTGTGAGATCCGCGTGCGGGTATTCGTAGGGCCGGTCGATGTGACATCCTGTACAGAAAACAGGCGACTCGTTCAAGAAACTGTGCGCCGAAGCGTTCAGGTCGGCGAACGGAATATCTAGCGAAATCGTTTCTCCCGAGGGGAATTCCAGCGTCTCTGTCAGCTCCTCATGGCAATCCCGGCAAGGAAGATCTGGGGGTTGCTCCTGCGCTGAAACCGAACTGCTACCGAACCAGCCAAAAGCCAGCACCAACAAGCCAAGGCTGAGGCAATCTACAATGATTGTCGCAAGCTTTCGTCTGGGCATTGTCCGTCGCCTTAATCTCGAAAAGTGGGGTGCTGGTCGTTTACAGAAATGAGTAATGAGTAGAACCATTGGCGTTGCTTCTGGAATTACTCATTACTCGTTACGCATTCAACTACTGTCGCGAGTTGCGGACCGTGTTTGCCAGATCTGGATCGTGGTAGCCTGTGGCCATTTCCATGAGTGCTTCGTCGCTGAGCGGGGTGGCGAAACCATCTTCGGAATGGCAGCCTCGGCAGGCGGTGTTCAGGCTCAAGTAGGGTTGTGTGAATACCCCGTCCGCGGTGAACTGCTCGATCTGGCTTGGGTTGATCGACATCAAGTGCGAGCTGACATCGCCGCTGTGGCTGGTGGCCACTGCCGCCGTCATCAGGTTCGGCATATGACAATCGGTGCAACTGGCGTGGCGGAAGCTGGCGAATTTGGTGTTCTGCGCTTTGTCCAGATGGCAGCTTTCGCATTCGACCTTCACCGGGTTGCGCGCTGGTGTACCGTGTTCATGTGCGGATCGTGGCAGGTGACACAGTCGGTGGCGCGGTGTTTCGCCGCCTGCGGCGCCTGATAGTCCACTGTATGGCTGATCAGCGTACCGGCAGAGACGATCTCAGATGTCTCGCTACGCACGTGACAATCAAGCAGAAGCGAATCGGTCTCCACTTCCATTGCCACCAGATACGGATCGTTGACGTGGTTGCCGCCCGGCCCATGACAGGCTTCGCAGCCGACGCCGTCTTCGGCCCATTGCCCCACGATGCCGGGCATATTGTTCTGATGACCCAGCGGCACATAGCCGGTGGTGTGGCAAACCACACGTGTACTCAGCGTGCGCCCTCTTCGCCGGCATGGTAGGCTACCCACTCATCGCCCAGATCGAAAAGACGATTGTACAGGTTGTATTGCGTGCCGTCGCCGGTGATCAAATAGCCCTCGTTGTCGATGAAATGCGCCTTCCAGTTGAAGCCGCCGACAACGTAGCTAATGTCCTCCCAGGTGTAGCCTTCGGGCGGGCCGTCGATGTCCGCAATATCCGGCGCGCCGTCCGTCACAGCGGTGAGGACGTTGGCGTGGCCAGTCTCAGCGTAAGAGGCCATGATGTCTTCATGGCAGCGCGCGAACATCTGATCCACATACACCGGCGGGCTGTAGCTGACTCCGTCGCGACCATCGACGCCAGCAGGCCCAGCGCGCCGGCAGGCCAGGAGGACCGGCAGGCCCAGGCGGTGCGGCTGGACCGGGGTCACCGGCAGGGCCGACAGTTGCAGCGAGTACAACCTCCAATGAGAGCAAAGGCGGAGAACAACGAATACCCACAAAAATCTTCTCATGTGCCGTCCCTTTGGATGGGTTCGTAGCGAAGCGTAGATCTGAAAGAAGGAGGCGCTTTTGTGCGCCCTATGCGCAGGTTCACAAAAACGCATGGGGTGTTTACCCCATGCGTAGTTTAAGGTGAAACACCCATACCAACACTACCCAAATGGAGAGTTATCCACTGGTCATACGCAGATCTCACCATTATCGTTCGGATTTGACGAAGACCTCTTCTGGCTCTTCCTCATAGCGGCTGGGGCATTTCAGCAGCAGCGTATCGGCCTGGAAGGAACCATCGGCCAGAAGCGTGCCTTCGGCGATTGCCTCGGCCGCGCGCTGGAAATTGTCGGGGCGCGGGCCGTAGAAGACCACAGGCAACTCCGCACCGGTTTCGTCGTGGATGGCGAAGCGCAACGTCACTTCTTGCGCGTTCCAGTCCTCGCTGTCGGCCACAACCTGCCCGCTAACACGCACACGTTGCCCAATCAGTGTATGCGCATCTTTGTTGACCTCACTCACGGTCATGTAGTAAGCGGCGGTAGAGAAAGTCGAATAGACAATCAGGCCAACGACGACCACCAGCAGCAGCACCCCGCCAATTAGGAACTTGTGGTTCTTCTGCCCCGCTTTGGTATCTGCGAGGTTGCTGGGAATCACCGAACCGGTGTCAACCAATTGAGTCATCGAACGCTCCTTTGTGTTCTGAAACATGTTCTGCGCCGTGTTCTGCGACGTGTTCAACGCCGTGTTCTGCGACGTGTTCAGCGACGTGTTGAGCGACATCGTGCCTGCCGAAATGTGATCGATATTACGTTAGTATATGACGGCGGGTAAGCGATGTCAAAGGGCTTTAGAATCAGGGGACAACTCAGGCTGGGATCAAACACTGTCTGGCGCAGGCTACCCCTGAACAAGAAGCAGACCAGGCCGCGCAATGTTCTTGGGATCGTGCCTGTCGTTGTGCTATGATGATGGAATATCAACGTCAGGGTCACAGTCACCTGACCAGTTTGGCTGTATCCAAAGTGCCAGCGTTGCTGCGTACCATCCACCATGCGCAGCCCTGTGACGAACCAGCATCTCTCCCTTCACGCAAATATCCCCAATTATGATGAATTTTCCAACACCCAATCGTCCACATCGCCGCCTTTCTGCTCTGGGATTGGCCTTTGTACTGTTCTTGATGACCACTGCCGGCCTGCATGCACAGGACGTCGAACCCATCGCCCCCATCCAACAGGACGTTGTGAACGGCGACGATTCCGCCCGCGTCGGCGACGTTGTCCGCGTGCAGGGCGTGGTGACGGGTGTCTTCGGTGATCTCTTCTTCGTGCAAGACGGCGACGGCGCGTGGAACGGCATCGCCGTCTACGCCCCAGGTCACAGTGTCGCTGTGGGCAACGAAGTGCGCGTCACCGGCCCGGTGACCGAGTACTACGACCTCACCGAAATCGAACCCACTTCCATAGAAATCGTGGCCGATTCGGCGCCTCTGCCGTCACCTGCGCAGGGATCTGTGCAGGAATTCAACGGCGAAGCATGGGAAGGCGTACTTGTCCGCCTTGACAATCTTACGGTGAAGTCGACGCCGAACCAATACGGTGAATGGCGGGTGAGCGACGGCGAAAGCGACATCCTGGTCGACGACAAAGGCGTCTTCTACGACGCCGCAGTCGATGAGAAGATCGTCTCATTTGTCGGCATCGTCGATCACGCCTTCGGCAGCTACCGTCTCCTGCCCCGCACCATCGAAGACATCGTCTCCGCCGCACAGCGAGACATTCAAACCGAAGATCTGACGCCGATCTACGCCATCCAGGGCAGCGGCAAGAGCACGCCGCTGGCAGGTGACCGCGTCAACGCCGTGGGCGTCGTCACCGGCGTGAGCAGAGACGGCTTCTTCCTGCAAGATCCGGCGGGCGACGGCGACGCGCAGACCAGCGACGCCGTCTTCATCTATACCGAGAACGCGCCCACGGTGACCCAAGGCGAGTGCGTCCTCGTGCGCCTGGGGCTGGCCGACGAATACTACGGCAAAACCGAACTCAGCCGCCCGCAAATCGTGGAAAGCAGCGATCTCTGCCCCGCGGGTGAGATTGCCCCTGTCACAATCAACCTGCCCGATCTGGCAGCCGATCAAGAAGGACTGTACGAAGCAGTAGAGGGCATGGTGGTGGCCCTCGCCCCCTTCGATGGCATCGTGCAAGGGCCGACCAAACGCTTCAACGACGGTAGCGTGGAGATCGGCCTTATCGCCGCCCAATTGGCGCCCTACTTGCCGGGCGGGCGTGTTTTTCAGGAGGAAGAGGACCATGTCGCCGCGTTGATCTTCCTAACGGATCAACTGGGCGCTGTCTTGCCCAGTGTCGCCTGGGAGATCATCTCGCCCTTTCCGGTCCTCCCGCCGACTCACCTGATCTCGGCCCCGTCGTCGCGGTATTGGATTACAATTTCGGCAAGTATCAACTGGCGCTCTTCCCAGCGCAGACGTTGGACGTCACCCCTATGCAGGCCGTGCGCGATCGCATCGACATCGCCGCCGAAGACGAGTTCACCGTCTGCACCTTCAATCTCCTTGGCCTGGGCCGCGGCAGCGCCCAATACCCCAACGACGACGACTACAACATCCAACTGCGTCACCGCGCCCGCGTCATCGCCGAAGATCTGCGCGGCTGCACCATCGTCGGCCTGCAAGAGACAGGCACGCCCGAAGACGCCCAGGCCCTGGCCGACGTCCTCGCCGCCGACTTCGCACTCGACTACACCGCTGTCGCCATCCCCGGCCCCAACACCGAGAGCAGCGAATTCCCACTCACCGTGAGCCTGCTGGCGCGCAGCGATGTAGTCACCGTCACCCAGGCGACTGCGCTGCAAGCCTGTTCACTTGTCGATTACGAAGTGCGCGACATCGACGGCTTCTGCCAAGCGGGGACCTTCCCCGCTTTCAACCGCCCGCCGCTCGTGGTGGAAATGACCGTCGACGGCCCCTGGGGCGAACCCTACCCCATCACCGTCATCGTCAACCACTGGAAGAGCAAGGCTGGCGACGAATCGCTCAACGTGCTGCGCCGCATTTTGCAGGCCAACACCGTAGCCGACTGGATCGTGGCCCGCACCGAAGACGATCCACAGGTCAACGTCGTCGTCCTTGGCGACCTCAACGACTACTACGGCAGTCGTCCAGTGGAACGGCTGCGCCAGGGCGTGACGCCGCCGTTGATCCACACCTACGACGTGCTGCCCGCATTGGATCGCTACACCTACATCTTCAACGGCGCCGGCCAGGTACTCGATCACATCCTGATGACGTCGTCGATGCGCGGCGTCTTCGCCGGTATCGATCCCCTGCACATCAACGCCGACTTCCCCACCCCCGCCGAAGACGCTGAAACCGTAGCTCGGCACGTCAGCGATCACGATCCGGTGCAGTTGACGCTACGCCCCGCCGGCGCCGGCTGGATCGGCGGCAATGTGGGCGTGCGCGGCGTGCTGATTTCGCTGCGCAACAGCGAAGGATCCGGCGTGGGCGTCGTCATCAGCGACGACCGCGGCGACTTCCGCTTCTGGGGGCTGCCGCCGGGCCGCTACCGCGTCGACTACAAACCGCCGCGCGGCGTCACAATCCAATCGCCGGATCGGCTGCTGCAAGTCCCTGCCGGCGTGGGCCTCTTCCTCCAACCCGACGTGCAGATTGAGCAGGGCGTCTTCGGCGTGGAGGCCGTCCTCGTGGGCGCGGCGCTGATGGACTCTGGAGAGTGAAGAGATCTGTGACTCTACTGCAAAAAGGTTGCTCAAGCGCAAAAATCCGACTTCTCTCAGGAGGGGAGCAACCGCAAATCACACACAAGTCGGACTTTTCGCAGTGGAGTCATCTGTGGACACAGATTGGAGAGAACACGGATTCCAGAAAGTGATCTACGCAGGCACACGAAGGGCAGTAAAGAAATCCGTGTTTCGGCCAATCCGTGTCCACAACGCTGGATCCGGCCAACGTAATTCAAGGGAAATGAAATGGAAAAAATCTACTTAACCTGGCAAGACGTGGAAGAATTGGTCAGCAATGTGGTGATGAAGCTGCATCCACCGTACGATGCGCTGTTGCTGATCACCCGCGGCGGCATCATCCCCGGCGGCATGATCGCCGAGGCGCTGCGCATGAAGGACGTGCTGACGGCGTCGGTGCTCTTTCCGCAGGATCCGGGCGTGCGCGCCGAGATGAGCTGGCCGCGTTTCTTGCAGTTTCCTGCGGATCCGGTGTTGCACGGTAGAAAGATCCTCGTCGTCGACAACATGTGGGATCGCGGGCGCACCATCGTCACCGTGAAGAGCCGGGTGCTCGGCGCCGGCGGCATCGTCGAGACTGCCGTGCTGCACTGGAAGAAGAGCCGCAGCATCTTCCACGATGAACAGCCCAACTACTACGCCGAAATCACCGACGATTGGATCTACTACCCCTGGCAACGCATCGACGACTCCGGCGATCTCGTGGCTGCGCGCCCTGTGCCGCAGTTGTCGTAGCAGAGTGGTGGACACGGACTTGGCGGAACACGGATTTTAGGATTTGATCCACGGAGGCACACGAAGAAGAGAAGAGAGGGGACGCGGATTGCACGGATTTTCAGGACATTCCGATCAAGACAAAGACTCTCCTCTCTATGCTGTCCTGTACATCCTGTAATCTGTGTCCACAAATGACTGCACTGCAAAAAGGTCGCTAAAGCGCAAAAGTCCGACTTCTCTCCAGAGAGGATCAACCTCAAAGCATAAAGAAGTCGGACTTTTCGCAGTAGAGTCACAAAGAGTCTGACTCCGCTGAAGGAGAGAAAGCATGAGAAAGTCGATGGCATCTGCGGAAAAGCGGATCGGGCCGATCATCGAGCGGCTGCGTAGCGCGCACCCCGATGCCGAGTGCGCGCTGATCCACGAGGACGCCTACCAGTTGCTCACGGCGACGATCCTGTCGGCGCAGTGTACCGACGAGCGCGTAAACCAGGTGACGCCGGTCCTCTTTGCCGCGTACCCAACACCCGCCGATCTGGTGGCCGCCCCCCGCGAAGAGGTGGAAGAGATCATCCGCCCCACCGGTTTCTTCCGCCAGAAGGCGCGCTTCTTGCAGGAAGCCGCCCACACCATCGTCCATGACTTCGGCGGCGAGGTACCCGCCGAATTGGACGATCTGCTGCGCCTCACCGGCGTGGCGCGCAAGACGGCCAACGTCGTCCTCGGTGTGTGGTATCACAAGGCCGAAGGCATCGTCGTCGATACCCACGTCAAGCGCCTGTCCGGTCGTCTGGCCCTCACCGATGCCACCACACCGGAGAAGATCGAGGCTGATCTCATGCAACTTGTCCCCCGCGAAGATTGGATCGATCTATCGCACCTGTTGATCTTCCACGGTCGCCGTGTGTGCGCGGCGCGCAAGCCGGATTGTGCGAAGTGTGTGGTGGCGGATCTTTGTCCGTCTGTGCAGGTATGACGACGAAATGGGATGGTGAGATGATGGGATGATTGCGTATTCATCATCCCATCATCCCCCCATTCCGCAACCCCACTGGAGCCACCGATGACCACCCCAACATCCCCAACGAATACACCCGACCCACCCGCCAAAAAGGAAAGAAACGCATGGACAGCGCCACCATCATCATGATAGTGCTGGCTGTTGTGCTGATGACGGTTGCCTATCAGCGCGGTGGCAGCGAAGTCTTGTTTGCCGGGTTGAAGAAGGGTGGACGCACGCTGTGGGGCATTTTTGCCGCTGCTGCTGGCGGCCTTCGTGGTGGCAGGCCTGGCCGAATCGCTGATCCGCGCGAGTTGATCGCGTCCTGGCTGGGTGGCGATTCGGGCTGGAAGGGCATCTTTATCGCGTCGGGCATCGGCGCGATTACACCGGGTGGTCCGTTTGTGAGTTATCCGTTGGTGGCGGTGCTTTACAAATCGGGGGCGGCGATTGGGCCGTTGGTGGCGTTTGTCACGGCGTGGTCGTTGTGGGCGCTGTCGCGGCTACCGCTGGAGATCGCCTTCGTCGGTCCTCGCTTGACGATGATCCGGCTGGCGTCGACGTTGATCTTTCCGCCGCTGGCCGGCTGGATCGCGATGACGTTTTTTGGGCGGGGAGGATAGGGCATAGGCGTAGTTAAGGACCAGCGAAAGTGCCGGGGACTTCACGTTGGACGAGTCGCCAGGAGTGATGGCCCCGTCTCGCTGCGACGAAAAGTCCCCGGCACTTGTGTCTACGATGCTTAACTTAACGCCGATGGGAGGATAGGGACTGGGGATCGGAGACTGGGGACAGGGTAGCGTATGTCGCCTGTGCATTGGGAACGGTTGGACGACTCGATTGGGGGACTGACATGCCTGGCCGCGTCGCTGACAATACGTCCCCAGTCTCCAGTCCCCAGCCTACGCCTTCTCCTCGCGCCAGGGACGAATCCCCAAATAGACTTCGCGTCCGCCCAGTGTGCGCAGGATCGTGTCGGGCGAGCGCCAGGGCATGAGCTGGTTTAGCTCGTTGGGCGTGAGCGGGGTGTTGTCGTTGGCCAGGAAGATGCGGAAACAGGCCGACGCCAGCGGCAGATGCTCGTTGATGAAATCTGGATCGTTGGCACAGCGGGTGCGCAGACATTCCCACAGCGCATCGGTGCGGTGGACTTCACCCGTTTCAGGGTCAACCCAGTCGACGTCTTCGGTGTTGCGGTGATCCATGAACCGTTCTCGGCATTCCGCGCACAGTTGATCGCGCAGATAGAGACGAAAATCGCGTCCACTCTCCTCCCACCAACTGTAGTCGATGTGAAATTTGGTGTCTACAGAAGGACGAAACCAGGCAAGCGCCGACCTCGGGTTAGCCATCTAAGTTACTCCTGTTTGTAGTGTGAATCCTTGCCACAGCAAGATCAAGCGATTGCGAAGTAGCCGCCGCCGGTGTCCTGGAAGGCGCGATTGCTGATCAATGAATAGAAAACCGGTCCTGGTGGGCAGCGGTAGATCATGTTGACGGCGCTGTAGACGGTCTTTGCGTGTGCGGTCCCTTGCGGGCTGAGTTTGGTCAGTTCCGGCACGATCATCTCGACGAGTGCATCGAGGTCGATGCCGCGTTTCTCGATCTCGACGGCGAGCGTGTCTACGCTGCGTTCGTCTTCGGCGGAGACGACGAGGTAGTCGTCGTACTCACACGAGATCTGGATCTTGTTCATCTCGAACGCGATCGTGGCCGCCTTGGGGTTGGCGCTTGCGAAGCGTGACCATTCACGTTTCATGCGGCGCGGGCGGTAGTCGATCACCACTTCGTTGGCTTTGTTGGTGCGTTCCAGCGTGATCTGGGCGCCTACCGGCACAGCGTGCTCGTCCATCCACTTGCGCAGGCCCGAGACGTAGCGTCCTTCGTGTACCACCCATGCCTGATAGCGGTTGCCCCAGCGTCCGTCGATGATGGTGATAAGCGAACGCCCCTGCGTACCTGCCGGGAAGAAGCTGCGCGTCCGGCTGCTGAGCGGCAGGGTGCCGTAGCGGCGGTGCGGGTAGATCAGTGTGAAGCTCGTGCTGGGGACCACGGAAGGCACGTCGCTGCCGACGCCGCTCTCGCCCCATTCGTCGTCGAGTTCCCACTCCACCTGTAACAACTCCACGCTGAGCAGTGCGCGGTTGTAGCGTGGTGCGTGCGGGCGCAGCAACAGCGGCACCTGGTGTGCTTCTTCGGGTTCGAGGCGGCGCAGGAACCAGCTTTGGTCGCTGCCACTGCCCACCTTGTCGAAGCGATCATCGTTGCTGAGGCCGTGGTTGAGGCTGATCACCTGCATGGGCTTGGAGACGTCTTCCGAGAGATCGAGTTCGGCCAGGATCTCTTCGGGCTGCAACGGGCGCCCTTGCATCTCGATCATGGCCTCGGCGATATTCAGGTGACCAACGTGCATTTCGGCCAACTGGTCGGCCAGCAGCCAGAAATCGTCCACCTGGACAAATTCGTCGGCGCGGTCACCTTCTTCCAGCGCGTAGAGGATGCTTTCTTCGATCTCTTCCTCGTACAGATCGTAGATTTCGCCGGCGGAAAGCAACGCGCTTTCCTCGCTTAGCCCACGTCCATTGGGCTGGTTGAGGCGGTGAGGCGTCTGCAATCGCGACGCGAACTCTCTGGGGGTTTCGTCTTTGGCAAACTTTACAGATACGACGTCGAAATCGCCATGTTCGGGGTTCATCCCCGCTCGCTTGTCTACGATCTCGCCAACGACAAAGTCCATCGCCGGGAAGACGAGTGTTTGGCCCACGTCGTAGCCTTCGCTGGGCTGGTAAATCTTGCCCTTGGAAAGCTCAGATTCCATACGGCTTGTCTCGCGCCGCTGGTATTCCTGAATAACCCGTAGCGCAAGTTGTTCTGTGGTGAGCGGGGCGGTGGCGTCGAGGATCAAATCATGAAAGAAGTCGAGATCATCCTCGCCAATTTCAAATTGATCGCGCCAGAAAGCAGCCGTCTGAGTTTTCCGTTGCAGCACGCTTTCCTCCTCATGAATGATCAGCCAGAGGGTTGTTATCAGGCCGAATTACAGACGAAATTCCGTTTTCCGTCTTGGTGAAATTGCACAGCATAGTATTATAACAGTCGCTCCAGAGAATTTCAAAACAAGTTAGGCTGCACTGCAACAAACATTTCTGCTCGTGGCTGGTTGGCTTCAATGCGCGCCGAAATGGTTGAACTTATACACCACATAGGATAGGATACAGGCAGTAGCAACACCCCGATCTGCATAACACCTTGAGTTTGTTTTTACCCAGCCATTTCGATCCTACGCAGTTACGACCAGGAAAGAGAAGCCTGATGACCACCATCGCGATGATTCTGGCCGGAGGTGAGGGCACGCGGCTCACCGTCCTGTCTGAGAAGCGTGCCAAACCCGCTGTCCCCTTCGCCGGGAAGTTTCGGATTATCGACTTTACGTTGAGCAATTGCGTCAACAGTGGCATCTTCACCGTTGGTGTCCTCACCCAGTATCGTCCGCACAGCCTCAATGAGCACATCGGCATCGGCAAGCCCTGGGATCTGGATCGGGCGCGCGGCGGTGTGCGTATCCTCCAGCCTTACCAAGGCCGCGGAGGACAGATCTGGTACGCCGGCACGGCCGACGCCATCTACCAGAATTTGAACTACATCCACGAGCAGAAGGCCGACACGGTGGTGATCCTGTCGGGCGATCACATTTACAAGATGGACTATCGCCCCATGTTGCGCTTTCACCAGGAACGCAACGCCGATCTGACCATCGCTCTGATGCCGGTGCCTCTCGAAGAGACCAACCGCTTCGGCATCATGACGGTGGACGAAGAAGATCGCATCACCGCCTTCTACGAGAAGCCCAAGGATCGCGACAAGGGCAACCTGGCCTCGATGGGTATCTACGTCTTCAAGGCCGATGCGCTCTTGCGGCGGCTGAGCGAGGGGCAACGAACAGTCTCCGCGCACGGATTTCGGCAAGCACGTGATCCCGGCCATGCTCGAAGGTGGCGACGCCATCTACGCCTACCGTTTCGACGATTACTGGGTGGACGTAGGCACCATCGACTCGTACTGGGCCACGAATCTGGACCTGGTGCAGGCGCAGCCCGAGCTGGATCTCTACAGCGAACGCTGGCCCATCCTCACCCGCTCCGAAGAACGCCCGCCGGCTAAGAACGGCCCACAGGCGCACATCAGCCAGAGCATGATCTCCAACGGATGCGTGGTGCGCGGCACGGTGATCAACAGTGTGCTCAGCCCCGGCGTCTACGTCAGCCCCGCGCGGTGGTGCAAGACAGCATCATCATGAACGACACCTGGATTGGTCCTGGCGCGGTGGTGCAGAAGGCCGTTATCGACAAGCAGGTGGTGATCGGGGCCGGTGCGCAGATTGGCGTAGGCGACCCCAATGTCCCCAACGAGCGCCTGCCCGACCGCCTCTTTGCCGGGATCAGCGTTGTGGGCAAGAGCGCCACCATCCCCGACGGCGTGCGCATCGGCTGCAACGTGCTGATCAACAGTGATCGCGGCCAGGAGCACTTCCCCGCCGACGGGCAGGTGAAGGACGGGATGACGGTTTAGCCAGATCCGAGACAAACTTGGTTCTATCCTGAAATTCACAGCAGCCCGGCAAGCCGATCTCCAATGGCGACAACGTGCTGCTGCGCACTGTAATTTCAGGATAAACACAGAGAAATGGGAGCATCTGATGGCGCAAGCATTTGCAATGATCATGGCGGGCGGCGACAACCCCGATCTGAGTGTGTTGACCGAGATCCGCGCGGAGCCGTCCGTTCCGTTTGGGGGGAAGTTCCGGCTGATCGATTTCTCGCTGAGCAACTGTGTGAACAGTGATATCTATAATGTCGCCGTGCTGACGCAATACCGACCGCGCAGCCTGAACGAACACATCGGCATCGGCAAGCCCTGGGATCTGGACCGGGCCACGGGCGGGTTGCGTCTGCTGCAGCCGTACACAGGCGGCAAGTACGGCGACTGGCAGCGCGGATCCGCCGACGCTGTCCGCCGCAATCTCGACTTTGTGCGCGACCAACCCGAGGATCTGGTGCTGATCTTGTCGGGCAAGCACATCTACCGCATGGACTATCGCCCGTTCATCGAGCAGCATGTACGCACCAACGCCGACATCACCGTGGCCGTGCGCCGCGTCACCTTCCACGAGACGCACCGCTTCGGCATCGTCACTGTGGGCAGCGATGGTCGCATCGTCGATTTTCAGGAGAAGCCGCGGCGCAGCCAGAAGAATCTGGCGTCGATGGGCGTTTACATCTTCAATAAATCGTTCTTGATCGAACAACTCGACAATTCGCAATACGACGACTTCGGCCGCGATCTGCTGCCGCTGGTGGTGGCCAATCCCGACGTCAATGTGCAGTCATTCATCTACCAGAGCTACTGGGCCGACGCCAGCACGGTGCAGGCCTACTGGGAAGCCAACATGAACCTGTTGGCCGAAGATCCGGCCATGGATCTCTACGATCCTGAGTGGGTGATCCACACCCGCAGCGAGGAACGCGCCCCGGTGAAGTTGGGCGCCAATGCCGATGTGGACGGCACGCTGCTCGCCAACGGCTGCCGCGTGGACGGTATCGTGGAGCGCAGCATCCTGTCCCCTGGCGTCTACGTGGCCGAAGGCGCCATCGTGCGCGACAGCGTCATCCTCAACGACACCGTCATCGAAGCCGGCGCGGTGGTGGAACGCTGCATCGTCGACAAAGAAGTGAAGATCGGCGCCAGCGCACGCGTCGGTCACGGTGAAGACAACAAGCCCAACAGCGACATGCCCGAACGCCTCAACACTGGCGTCACCCTGCTGGGCAAGGGCTGCACCGTACCCGAGGGACTTACCCTCGGGCGTAACGTCGTCGTTCATCCGCACAGCGATGAGGCTGCCTTCGGCAAGAGCAAGACGATCCGCAGCGGCCGCACCATCGGCAAGGATCTGCGGTGAAAAGCGGTGAATGAAGAATAAAGAATGGGTAGAGAAGCCAACTTCTCTACCCATTCTTTATTCTTCATTCATTGCCTTTTCTGCCTCATCCCCCGGCCTTCTTGGCCTTGTAGCCGAGTTCGTTGAGCAGCTCCACCAGGCGATCTCGCTGGTCGCCTTGAATCTCCAGTAGATCACCCTGCACTGTGCCGCCGCAGCCCAGTTTGTTCTTCAGGTATTTCACCAGCGCCTCTTTCCCGATCTTGGGGCTCAACACGCCTTCGATCAACGAAACGGTTTTGCCGCCGCGTCCTTTGCGCTCAAGGCGCACGCGCACTGGCTGGTTGCCCTGGATGGCAAAGGGCGCAGCCGGGTTCTTGGGCAATTCCGGCGCTTTGGCCGGTTTCACCGGTTCTGGATCGGTCGAATAGACCAGACGACTCTTCTTCTCTGCCATTGGACTTTCCTTTCCTCGATGATTGCATTGCGTGCAGGGTACCATAGAGCGGGCGGCTGTGAAACTTGGGTGCAAAGTAATGCGTAATGCGTGATGCGTAATTCGTGTAGATGTTGGCGCGTCATTGTCAATTGTGACCGTGGATCCATCATCACCTCATCTCATCATCTGTCTTCCCGCAAAGGAGCTTCCCATGCAATACCGTTTCTCCGGAGAAATCGCTCAGTCCGTACGCTTTGATTTTGAACCTGGTGAATTCGTGTGGGCCAGCAAAGGATCGTTAATGGCCTACTCGCCGGGGGTGGCGTGGAGTTTGCGCCTGCCGGGTGGATTGGGCGGCGCGGTGCGCCGTTCACTTTCCGGTGAGGGCGTGACGCTGACCTACTTGGAGACCAACGAGACGGGGCAGTATGCGTTGCTGGCGGCGAATGCGCCCGGTCATCTTGAGTTGTGGGATCTGCAGGAAGACGGGCCGGTGACCACCACACGCGGCTCGTTCCTGGCGGCGTGGGGCAGCGACATCGACATCACTGTCACCGTGGCGCGGCGCGCCGGGGCCGCTATCTTCGGCGGGGTGGGTCTCTTTTTGCAGCAGATTTCCGGCGTGGGCAAGGTGCTGATCCACGGCAGCGGTGACTTTGATGACCGTCGCCTGGGCCCGGGCGAGCAAGTGCTGGTAAGCACCGGCAACCTGGCGGCCTTCTCGTCGGAAGTCGACTACGACATTCAGGGCGTGGGCGGCTGTCGCAAGATCCTCTTCGGCGGCGAGGGTCTGTTCATGACCCGTCTCAGCGGCCCTGGCCGCATCCTCTTGCAGACGCTCAAACGCAACTACGCGGCGTCGGCGGCGCAGAGCGGGGGGTAGGTTCACAGTGATAGACACACTGCTGCAAACCAAACTCTATGTCCCACCAACCCGTGCTACGCTCGTGCCGCGTTCACGTCTGATTGAACAGCTTACCAAGTGCCTCAATGGCAAACTGACGCTCGTATGCGCGCCCGCTGGGTTTGGCAAAACAACGCTGATCACAGATTGGCTATCTCGACTTGATGCCTCCATTGCGTGGGTGTCTTTGGATGAAGATGACAGCGACTCGCAACAGTTTTTCAGTTATATAGCGGCAGCAGTACGGCAGTTTCCCCATATCCAAAACAGCCTTGCCAGTCTGGTGTCGTCTCCTCAACCATTGTCGGCCAAAGCATTGGCAACAGCGTTAGCGAATGATCTGGCGACCGTCTCCACCCCTTGCCTGCTCATTCTTGATGACTACCACGAAATCGACAACACAGAAATCGATTTGGCACTGTCGTTTCTGCTCGAACACATGCCGCTGAATCTACACCTTGTTCTCACCAGCCGTAGTGATCTGGCTTCCCCCTTGCGCCTCTGCGCGCCGGAACGATCTGACCGAACTACGTGTCCATGATTTGCGATTTACCCAAGCAGAAACGACGCAATTCCTCCAGCAAAACATGAACCTCACCTTGTCCCCGAATCAGATCGCCGCACTCGAAGCCCGTACCGAAGGATGGATTGCAGGGCTGCAAATGGCGGCGATATCCATGCGAAATCGCGATGACATTGCCGGTTTCATCGATAACTTCACCAACAGCCATCGTTTTATCATGGACTATCTGTTGGAAGAGGTGCTCGATCAGCAGCCGACCGAGGTGCAGTCGTTTTTGCTGAAACGGCTGTTCTCACCCGTCTCTGCGCCGATCTGTGCGACGCCGTACGCCAATCAACCGCTAGCCAACAATTCCTTGAGCAGCTAGAAACCAATAACATCTTCCTGATTCCGCTTGACAACGAACGACGTTGGTATCGCTATCATCACCTCTTCGCCGATTTGCTTCGGCAACGGCTATACCAAGGCGCAGGTTTGCCAAAAGGGGATGCTGAGCAAAGGGTGACGGAACTGCATCATCGCGCCAGCGTGTGGTATGAAAACAATGGCCAGGAGATCGATGCTTTTCACCATGCCGCCGCCGCCAATGATCTTGCGCGCCGAGCGCATCATTGAGGGGGACGGCATTCCCTTGCACTTCCGCGGCGCCGGTGTCCCTGTGCTTCATTGGCTGGAGTCGTTGCCAACAACTGTCCTCGATGCCCGGCCTTCGCTGTGGGTAATCTATGCTTCGACATTACTGTTTGTTGGTCAACATACGGCTGTTGAACAAAAACTACAAGCGGCTGAAGTTGCCCCTACAGGATGCAGGATCAAATCATAAAACCAAAGACCTGGTAGGTCGAATTGCCTCCATACGGGCGACGCTGGCTATCATTCAGAATGATGTGGAAACGATTATCGCGGAGGCTCGCGCCCAGGAGAATTTACTTCCAGACAACTTGATTTATCGCATTTCTACAAACTTTGCGCTTGGGACCGCGTATATGTTTCAAGGGGACAAAACAGCGGCAAGTCAGGCGTTTGCGGACACCATCTCTATCGGTGAAAACTCAATCTATGCCATTGCCGCCACGATCAACTTGGGGAATATACAAGAAACCAATAATCATCTAAATTTGGCGGCAAAAACCTATGAAAGCGGTCTGCACTTAGCAGGTGATCCGCCACCCCCGGTTACTTGTGAGGGGTTTCTTGGATTAGCGCGGATTCACTATGAATGGAATGATCTGGATGCTGCTGAGCAGTATGGACAACAATGTTTCCAAATGACACAGCAAATGGAAAATGTTGATTCGTTTGCTGCATATGGGGTTTTTCTCTCCCGCCTGAAGCTGGTTCAGGGAGATGTGTCTGGCGCGGCCGCTGCTTTGGCTGAAGCCGAAGCGTATGTGCGTCAGCATCACTTCCTCTTTCGGCTGCCTGATGTTGTTGCCGCTCAAGTACGTACCTTGCTGCGGGGGGGCAATCTGACGGCGGCGGCTCATCTGGCTGAGAAGCACGACCTCCCCATCAGTCAGGCGCGTGTTCACCTGGCCCAGGGTAATACACACGGCGCTTTAGCCCTGTTGCAGCCGTTGCGCCAGCAGATGGAGGCCAAAGGGTGGCATGATGAACGGCTCCAGATCATGATTGTACAGGCACTGGTTCTGCAAGCGCAGGGTGAAACGGATGCAGCTGTGCAACTGTTGGGTGAGGCGTTGGCGTTGGCGGAATCGGGTGGCTTCATCCGAATCTTCGTGGATGAAGGGCTGCCGATGGCGCAACTGTTGTCCGAAGCGGCTGCTCGCGGGATCATGCCGGATTACACGGGTAAGTTGTTGTCTGTCTTCGAATCTAGGGAGCAGAAGGGCGTAGACGAACCCTCGCCACCCCCCACACCAAACCTTCCCAATACTTCACCTTTGCTTGAGCCGTTGACACAGCGCGAACAAGAGGTGCTCCAGCTAATTGTCGAGGGTCGCTCCAATCCAGATATTGCGACGCAGTTGGTCGTCGCACTCTCCACCGTCAAGACCCATGTCAAAAATATATATGGGAAGCTGCAAGTGACCAATCGCTTTCAAGCTATCGCCCGTGCGAATGAACTAGGTCTGTTCTAACTCCTCCTCCCTAGACCTCAATCTCCCCCCCTTCTCCCCCTCAATCTCCTCCCTTTTCTCCTCCCACGGGGGGAGGTTTTCCCCTGCTCGAACCGATACACTGTCTGCACATTAAGTGTTTATCCTGAGATTACAGTGCGCAGCACGACATGCTCTATGAATTGGTGAAACTCGCTGGGCTGCTGTGAATTTCAGGATTGGCTCTAAATTAGTTCGATACCATACCAAAGACAAAACCAAAAACAAACAGGAGCCATCCCTTGTGGGACGACTCCTGTTTGTTTTTGGTTCAGCTACTTTCAATGTCCCTCAAACCCAAACTTCAACGCGAACCCCATCACAAATCTTACGGCCAGATACCAGATCAGCATGGCGGCGGCGATGATGCCCAGGGTCGACGCCCATTCCAGCGCGCTGGCCGAGTAGACGGCGCCTTCGGGGGCAAACTGGGCGGCCAGGGTGGCGTTGAAGCGGTTCATCCCCACACCGAGGACCACCACCAGCGGCGCCGCCCAATGCACCCACCCCTGCTTGCGCAGCGACGGCACACCCCACAGCACAATCGGGATCACCGAGCAGAAGAGGATCTCGGCGATCCACAGCACACTCAGCGGTGACCACTGGAGCAGCATGGGTAGTTCACCGGCGTAGACCACTTCGCCCACGCGGACCAGCATGTAGAACAACCCCACGCCGATGACACCGTAGCCGAGGCCAATCGAGATCGACGGGTCCTCTTGTCCACCGCGCACGCGGACGGCGATCTTGTAGGCAATCGTGCCGATGCTCAGCCCCACCAAAATCGAGGACACGTAGAACAACACCGGCAGGATCGGCGTGTACCACAGCGGATGCAGCCGGTGCGGCATGTTCAGGTAGAGCGTCCCCAACGTAGACTGGTGCAGCGTCGACAACGTCACACCGATGATGGTCACCGGCGTCATCAGGCGGTAGGCCAGGCGCATCGGCCACTTCCAGGGCAGGAAGGCCAGCAGATCCGGGCTGACTTCGATCACCAGCACGGTGGTGTAGAGCAGCACGCACCAGCAGATCTCAAACAGCGGCGAGTGCATGTTGTAGAAGAGCATGAAGTTGTAGAAGCGATCCGGGCGGCCCAGGTCGAGCAACAGCAGCATGAGCACAGCCACATAGCCCACCAACCCGGCCAGGATGGCGAGGCGCAGCACCGGCTGGAACTTGTGCAGGTGCAGCACATGCACAACCGCCGCCATCGTGAAACCCACACCCGAAAAGGCGATCAGGGCGAAGTCGAAGCCGATCCAGATGCCCCAGGGGTAGGCGTCGGTGAGCGCCGTGGTGGCGCCCATGCCCACGAGCAGACGCCCGACACCGGCGGCCAGGCCGATCATGGTGAGAAAGGCGAGCAGGCCGGCGATGATGTCACCCTTTTTGAACGGCCCAAACTCAAACTTCTGCTGCGGAAGGGACGGGGCTTGCATCGTCATAATTCGGCTCCTGGCTCATGCGTGTCGGCGTGTACAGTTGCTTCGCCGTGGACCTGGTTGCGCCGCTGCATGAAGAGATGCAGGGCCGTCACCACCGAGGCCACGGTCAACGCTACGGCGGGGGTGGCCTTCATCACCGCTTCGGCGTAGCGCGGATTGGGTTCGTTGCCCAGTTCGGGGAAGTCTAAAAGCGAGAAAGGCACCGGCGACAGGTAAAGCACCGAGGTGCCGCCCACTTCGTGCTCGCCGTAGACGTGTTCCACGTAACGCCCGGGGTTGGAGACGATCTGGGCGTGGGCCTGGGCCAGCAGTTCATGACGGGTGCCGAAGCGCAGCGCCCCGTTTGGGCAGGCGGCGATGCAGGCGGGTTTTTCGCCGTCTTCGAGGCGGCTGGCGCACATCTGACACTTGTGGATCAACCCCAGCGGGTTTTCCCACTCGTAGCACGGCACGCCGAATGGACACGCATACTGGCAGTAACGGCAACCGATGCACTTCTCCGCATCGTAGACCACCGGGCCTTCCGGCGTCTTGCGCAGCGCACCCACGGTGCAGGCCGACACACAGGCCGGGTGCAGACAGTGCATACACTGGTGCTTCACAAACACACTCTTGTCTTCGGTGACGCTGTGCTCGAACTTGTGCTCGTCGACGAAACTGTAGGCGTCGGTGTCGAGGCTGATGGGAACGGTATCGGTGTGCGGTCGGTCGTTGGCTTCTTTGCAGGCCAGCGCACACGATTGGCAGCCGGTGCAGCGGGTCAGGTCGATGAGGATGCCCCAGGCGTCGTCGTTGACGGGTCCACCGCTGGCGGCGGCCACGTTGACGTTCCCTGCGACGGCGGTGGATGCAGCCAACGCTGCGATGCCACAGCCCATGCCCTTGAGCATGTCACGGCGCGAGAGTTCAAGATTGATGGGGGCCATTATTCACCGTCCTTGCGGCTGTAGCGGGCGGCGAAGAGCATGAAGATGATGCCCAGCATACCGCCGACGCCGATGCCGAAGCCCAACGTGATGGGTGTCATTACCTGCAAGTTGTAGGTGGTCTTCTTGGCCGATTCCAGGCGGGCGTCGAGTTCGGAGACCCGCTGCTTTTCCGTCCGCAATTCGGCCAGGGCCAACTCACGCACACCCATCTGGCCGTCGGCGTTGCTCACACTCTCACGGTGACAGTCGAGGCAGTTGTCCGACGAAACCGAGGTGAAGTCGTGGGTGGGGGCCAGCAGATCGCCCATGTTACTCGTCATCACCATCGCGCCGGGGATCGCCGCCGGTGACATGTGACAGTCGGAGCAGGCGGCGTCGACGTACCAGTGCGCCGTGTGGAAGCTATCGGTGAGCGATTCCTTGTGACACGAGCGGCACAGCGATTCGTCGGTGAGGCGCAAGTCCTGCGAATGCGAAACGTGACAGCTAATGCACTGCACGTTCGCTTCGGCGTGGATGGTGCCTTCCCACTGGTCGAAGGTCTTGCTGTGGCAGTCCTGGCACATGGACGAATCGACGCGCAGTTCCACCACGCCTTCGTCTGGGTGGCCCTTGACGTATTCGCCGTGGCAGTCTTCGCAGGTGGCGTAGGGTTCGCCGCCGCCGTCGGGGACGATGGCGTGGGTGGAGGCCATCCAGCCGGCGGCTTCCACCGAGTGACACGACTCGCACGGTTCCACATCGTCGCCCGTTTCGGGGGATTCGGCGAAGACGGCTGAGGTCATCAACACCAGCAGCGCGCCCACCAGGGCGAAGACGGCGATCCAGCGGCCAAGGGTCTTATGGTTGAGAGAAGTTTGCGTCGTCATGGCGTACTATCCTTCGCACTGAAACCGGGATGCCGGCTGGTTATAAATTGAAATGGAGGACTCGGCAGCAGAAGAAGCGGCCGATGGCCATGACAAGCATCGGAATACCGAAGCGCAGCACGAACAACGTCAGGAACATGGAGAGAACGATCAAGAATTCTAGCGGTGTCATGGGAAACGCTCCTTTCAAGCGTGTTCATGAATAAGTTCTTGACACAGAGCTTAGCACGCTCGAAAGGACGATCCCATTCGGTACGCAACCCATCGCGCACCCCATCTTGGTTGGGAGGCGAAACGCTGCATGGGGTGAGCTTGGGGTGACGAAATTGGGGGAAATGGGGTGTTTTCCCACGAAACGGGGATTGGGGTGGCACAGGCGCAAAATTCACACAAGACGATTGTAAACCATTTCACAATCTGATAAACTGTACCCATCCCCCACAGATGTTGCGCAACGGCCGCGTAGGCGACCGGCAACGGCTCACACCCCACATCAAGGAGTTCCAATGTTACATGAACCGGCTACACCCAGCGGGAAAGATCCTGCCAGTGGATACAAGTCGCGACTGGGCATCAGGATGGTCCTCATCTACTCACTCTTTTATGCAGGTTTTGTGGCGATCAACCTGCTCAGTCCGCGGGCGATGGAGGCAATTGTCTGGATGGGCCTGAACCTCGCCACGGTCTACGGCATGGCGCTGATCATCGTGGCGCTGCTCGAAGCGCTGCTCTACGACTTCATGTGCCGTCGCAAAGAATCGGAGCTTGAAGGCGCAGAAGACACCGGCATCGACACCAAAACCCCACAAAGGAAGTGACGGTCTACCTCATGGCTATATTCGTCTTCCTCGCCTTTGTTGTCTTTGTGATCGGTCTCTCGTTTTATCTTGGCTCAAAAGCAAAAACATCCAGCGGTTACTACGCCGCCGGTGGACAAATTCACTGGGGCGTCAACGGCATTGCCTTTGCGGGCGACTATTTGTCGGCGGCGTCGTTTTTGGGTATCTGCGGCCTGATCGCCACCGTGGGTTACGATGGGTTCCTCTATTCCATCGGCTACCTGGCGGGGTGGATCGTGGCGCTCTTTGTGGTGGCGGAACCGCTGAAACGGCTGGGCAAGTACACGTTCACCGACGCTGTGGATGCCAACTACAATTCACGCGGCATAAAATTGGCCGCTGCCATCAGCACGTTGATCGTCTCTGTCTGCTACCTGATTCCACAGATGGTGGGCGCGGGCGTGCTGGTGGAGCCGCTACTGGGGATCCCCCATGCCTGGGGCGTGATCATGGTGGGTGTGATTGTGATCACGATCGTGGCCACAGCCGGTATGGCGTCCACCACCTACGTGCAGTTTTTGAAGGGCGCGCTGTTGATCGTCTTCTCCACGGCGCTGGTGATCGCCGTGCTGGGCCGCGGACTGACCACACAGCCGGATCAGGGCGGCAAGGCGACACCCTACGACTACACGCAAATGGAGGCGTCCACTGCGGGAGGACAGATCCAGGTCTCCGCCGCGGGCTGGGATGTACTGGAGCAGGTGGAAACCAAGGGCGGGCTGACGTTTGTCCGCTTGCAGCATGAGGGCAGCGAAAGCTGGTGGCTGGCCAAGGCCCACGACAGCGCGCTGACCTTGTACGAGACCCAATCTGTGGTGGTCAAACCGGATGGCAAGTGGATCAACGGAGCGCCTGAATCCGCCGAAAATCAATTGCGCCAGGTGGGCAATCTACAACAGATCGAAGGGCAGACCGACTTTGAAACCGGTGGGCAGTCGCCCTTTGCGTTTCTAGCAACCCTCACCGACAAGGAAACCGTGATCCGCACCTGGAAATCGGCCGCTTTCGACGCCGCCAACGGTGACAAAGTTACCATCTACTATCCCTATGAAGTCACTGGGGATCAGGTGATGCGCCCGGGGCTGAAGTTCAAGTTGGAAGGCACGCTGCTGGAACGGCTCGACTTCCTTTCGCTGATGTTGGCGCTCTTCTTGGGGACAGCGGCGTTGCCACACATTTTGATCCGCTACTACACCGTCCCCAGCCCGGCCAGCGCACGCAAGTCCACCATCGTGGCCATCGCCGCGATTGGCGCGTTCTACGTGCTCACGCTGTTCATGGGCCTGGGCGCTATGGTCAATGGCGTCATCAACCCGGCGGACAGCAACATGGCTGCGCCACTGCTCGCACGTTCGTTCGGCGAGGTGCTGTTCGCCTTCATCTCGGCGATTGCCTTCGCCACAGTGCTGGGGACAGTGAGCGGGTTGATCGTGGCGGCGTCGGGCGCGGTGGCGCATGATCTGTTCGACCGCTTCCTCCAGATCAAGATGGACGACCGTCAGAAGGTCAACGCCGGCAAGATCTCGGCCTTTGTCATCGGCGGCATTGCTATCGTGCTCGGTATCGTCTTCCAGGGCGTGAATGTGTCGTTCCTGGTTGGGCTGGCCTTCGCCGTGGCGGCCTCGGCCAACCTACCCGCGATCCTGATGCTGCTCTTCTGGAAGCGCACCACCGCCAAAGGCATCGCAGCCTCGATCTTCGTGGGCGTCATCGGCTCGCTGGGCCTGATCGCAATCTCACCCGAACTGTACGCCCTCTACGGCCTCAACCCGCTGGACGCGCCGCTGCCCATCAACAACCCAGGGATCATCTCCATCCCGCTCAGTTTTGTTACGCTGGTAGTTGTGTCGTTGATGACGCAGAAGAAGGAAGCTGTGCGCGTGTGAGAAGGAGAAGAGTGATCCACGAAGCCACACGAAGAACCACCAAGGCAGAGAAGAGAGGGACACGGATTTCAGGACAATCAGGACGGCAGAAAAACGGTCCTTCTGCATAAAATGCGGCTTATTCGGGTCTACACGGCAAAAGCGTTCCACGAAGACACACGAAGAACCACGAAGGCAGAGAAGAGAGGGACACGGATTTCAGGACAACCAGGACGGCAGAAAAACGGTCCTTCTGCATAAAATGCGGCTTATTCGGGTCTACACGGCATCTGAGTTATTCATGCGCCCTACTGCGCCACGGCACATGAGAATTGTAAACACGGATTGGAAGGAACACGGATCTGTTCAGATAAATCCGTGTTCCTTTCAATCCGTGTTTACAAGTTCTTTTCAGGGCAGAACGCCTACTCCACGCCAAAATCGTGAACGACTGAGTTTTCTGCATCTGTGCAATCCGTGAAATCTGTGTCCAAATCTCTGCTTCGTGTAACTTCGTGGATCAATTTCTTCAGACCCCGCCCAAGAAATCGTAACTTACCTTCTTCTGCACCGCGGCGATCTGGGCGAATGCCTGCTTGAGCAATTCCTGTTGAATGTAGCCCAGTTTGCCAGGGTGGATCACGTTTTGAGGGGTGCGCCCGACTTCGATGGCGGAAAGTTGGGTCTGCAAGCGCAACTGCATGAGGAAATCGTAGGCGGCTACGATTTCGTCGCGGCTGGCGGGCTGGATGATGCCGCGCTCGCTCAGGGCCTCAATGCGTTCCAGCGTGTGCGTCTGGTTGACGCGGTGACGCAACGCGTAGAGCCGCGCAAAGGTGACCATCGGCATCATGGCGTCTTTCAAGTTGATCTCGCCGACGTGCTCGGTGGCGCCGCCGCTCAGGTAGATGTTGCCCAACAGGCGAAACGGCGGTTTGAACGTCAACGTGTTCTGGGCAAAGTGGTGGAAGAAGGCCGCATCGCCCGCCAGCAGATCGTGGATGGCGCCGCGCAGCTCGTGGGTGAGATCGGTGTTGCCGTAAACGGTGCGGAAATCGAAAAAGATGCTCAGATCCATGATCTCCTGCGACGTGGACTTGTGAACCCAACGCTCGAAGCCCGCGATCCACTCCGGCAAAGACCGGCACCAGCGCGGGTTGCTCGCCATCACCCCACCCCGGCAGAGCGGATAGCCGGCGCGATCCAACCCAGCGCACACCCGTTGACCCAACGCTAGAAAATACTCGGTGACACGCGGCAGATCGGCGTCTGCGGGCGCGGCAAAGATGATGCCGTTGTCCTGATCGGTGACCAGCGTCTGCTCCTGGCGGCCCTCGCTGCCCATCGCGATGAAGGCGAAATCCGCGGGCGGCGGGCCCAGTTCTTCGATGGCCAATTGCACCAGCCGTTCGGTGGCGGCGTCGCAGATCGACGCCAGCATGTTGGTGACGTGACGGGGGCGCGCGCTGCTGTCCATGAGCGCCTTGACCAGCGGCGACGTCCGCTCGGTGCTGTGGACGATCTCGTCGAGGTCGGCGGCGCGGGAGATCTCGCGCGAAAGCACGATGGGGCCGTAACGCTGGAACTGCACCAACGCCTTGGCCTCCACCACGCTCACAATCTGGCCGTCGCGATCTTCCACCGCCAGGTGACGCACACCCCGCTCTTCCATGCGCAACAACGCCTCGTAGATCAGCGCGTTCTCCGAGATCTTGGCCAGCGGCGCGCTCATGATCGTGTGGATTGGGGTGTGGCGCGAAACGTCTTTGGCCAGCACGCGGGCGCGCAGATCGTGGTCGGTGACGATGCCGATGGCGGTGGTCCCCTGGCTCATCACCAGCGCCGCGGTGACGTTGCGGGCCGTCATCTGGCGTGCAAGTTGTTCGATGGGGGCGTGCATGTCGCACGTGAGCAGATCGCGGCCCAGGCTGCGGATCGGCTCGTGCAGGAACAGGAGCGACGTCTGCAACCGCTCGATCAGGGCTTCGCGACCCGCCTGCTGTCGCCGCGCCGCGGTGACGTCGTCCACCACGCCGTCGATGTACGGCGTGTGGCCTGCCTCGTCGCGCACCAATCGCGCCGACAACGACAAAAAGCGCGCGCTGGCGTCGCTGGTCTCCACGTGGATTAGGTGACTGTCCACAGCGCCGTCGTTCTGCAGCGTGTGCAGCAGAGACTCGAATTCGGCGTCGTCGGAGAAGAGATCGGCCAGCGCCGGCTGCGTTTCGTGGAAGAAGGCCCGCGCCGCGGCGTTCATCTCCAGCAAAGACGCCCGCCGCGCCGCCCTGGCGCGGAAGACGCCCACTGGCACCCCCTGCGCCGCCCGCATCACAGGGACATCAGCCAGCAGCGCCGACTGTCGGGCCAGATCGCGCACGATCAGGATGAATCCATGCTGCGCGGCGAAGACAATCGAGTTCAGCGCCAGCACACACTCCATCAGGCGGCCGTCGGCGTGTTGCAACACACCCTCGAACGCGCCGCCGTCCGCGGCTGGTTCGCCGGTGGGCTGCGCAAGCTGATCCCAGAGCGGTTGGTTTTCGGCTTCACGCGGCAGCAGATCAGCCGGATCGAGAAATTCCAACTGCCGCTCGGTGTAGCCGGTCATGCTGAGGAAGGTGGGGTTGGCGTAGCGGCAACGACTGTCCAAAATCAACAGCGTGCCTTCGGTGGTGGCTTCGATCAGCGTGTGATAGCGTTCGGTCGATTCGCTTAACGTCTCCAACGCTTCCTGGCGTTCGTGCTCGATGCGCAGGCTCTGCTGCAACACAAAGAGGATGAGCAGCACCACTGCGCCGGAGATGGCCAGCGACGTGTTGACCAGGTTGCGCTCGATGCGTCGAATCTCGGTGTGGACGTCGTCGATGTAGATGCCGGTGCCGATCACCCAGCCCCACGGTGCAAAGCCGCGCACGTAGGATTCCTTTGGTTCCAGGCGCGAAGGATCATCTTTCCACTGCCACACGTAGTCGATGTAGCCTTCACCTTCGCGGCGGACGAGATCGGCGAACTCAACAAAGATGGCGACACCGCGCGGATCGGTGAAACTGGCCAGATCCTGCCCGTTGAGATCGCTGCGGTAGGGGTGCATGATCATACGCGGCTGCATGTCCTGGATCCAGAAATAGTCCAGCCCTTCGGGGCCGTAGCGCAGCGCCTCGACCTGGGCAATGGCGAGGGACTGCGCCTCTTGGCGGGTGAGCAGGCCGTTCTGCTCGTCGCGTTCGTACGATGCAAGGATGCTCCAGGTGGAATTGGTCAACTCGCGGATCAGTTCGCGCTTGCGTTCCAGCAGACTCTGCTCGAACGAAGGCAAGATGACGCCCCAGATCGCGGCCAAAAAGAGCAGCGTGGCGATGGACGCAGGCAGCAGGATGCGCAACCCGTACGAACGGCGCTGGAAGTGATGCGGTTTGGCGGGCGGATTCGGCGGCGCTGGGCGATCCTCCGACGCAGGCTGTTCCAGATCAGGTGTGTCCGCGGCAAAGGTTGGGCCGTTGAACAGCGCAGCGCGCAGCGGAACCCAGTCGTGCGCGGCATGTCGATCACGTAGGTGGGGCTGCCCACACCGTGGACAGCGTGGAAATCGGTCCCCGCGGAGACAAGCAGATCGTGTTCCTGGGCCAGACGCCGCAGATCGGCGCGCTGCTCGTCGGAAAAGGAGGCATAGATCGCTTCCAGCCCGTCCAGCCCTTTGCCTTTCAGTTCGGCTACACAGCCGCCCAACTGCGCAAGATCCGCTTCGTAGAGCAGCGGATGCGCCCAGAACGCTCGCCCGCCGGCGCGGTGGATCAGCGCGATGGCATCGCCGATCTCCAGCCGTCCGTGCGGCGCTGCGCTCGCGGACGGGCCGTCCTCGCCGTTGACGGGGTGATTGGTCCCGATCCTGCGCAGCGACCCGGCGATGCTGTGGACGCCCACATCGCGGATCTGGCGCAGCGAGAAGAGCGTGGCGGCCAGTTCCGGGTCTTGAGGATCGAAACCGTAGCCCAGCAGATGCGCCTCGCTTCGCGGAACTGCGTCGTGATCTCCACGCCGGGCAGGCAGGCCACGCCGCGCTTCTTCAGCGCCTCCTGAAAACGCGGAAACCTTCCAGGCTGTCGTGATCGGTGAGCGCGGCATAGCGCACCCCGGCCGCGGCCAAATGTGCGGCCAGCGCCTCAGGCGTCTGATCGCCGTCGCTGAACATGGAATGGCAGTGGAAATTCACCGGGATGGTTTCGAGCATAGGCGTTGTTTCTGGGGTGGTTGCTCCGCCGCAGGTTCGCGACAGGATACGAATGGAGACTGCTTTTGTTCACTAAGCATTATCGCGTTTTTCGCGGCATTTCTCAATCAGTTGCTAAAAATGACTCTACTGCAAAAAGGTCGCTCAAGCGCAAAAGTCCGACTTCTCTTAGGAGAGGAGCAACCGCAAATCACACAGAAGTCGGACTTTTCGCAGTAGAGTCAAAAATAGAACGCGGATTGAGCGGATTGGGCGGATTAAAACACAGACAATCCGCCCCGATCCGCTCGATCCGCCCAATCCGCGTTCTATCCCAATACCGATCCCCAATCGCACCAGGTCACACCAGTTTGTGATTTCCGCGCTCCGTGCGACAATAGAACAGGACATTCCGCCGCAGCGCATCCACAACCCACGCGCCGCCCCACTGGAAAGGACCTTTCCCATGCGTGTCATCGTCACCGGCGGCAGTGGACGCGCCGGACGCTATACCGTGAAGGAACTGGCCGACGCCGGCCACGAGGTGATCAACGTCGACCGCATGCGCCCGTCCACGGCGTTGCCGGGCGGCTTCATCCAGATCGACCTCACCGACGCCGGCGAAGTCTACGACGTCTTCGCGCAGGTGCGGCCAGAGGGCGTCTGCCACCTGGCGGCGAACCCATCGCCCAGCGGCTACTCGCGGCAGGGGACGTTCCAGAACAACGTGATGAGCACCTACAACATGATGCAAGCCGCCGGCGATTTCGGCGTGGGCCGCTTCATCTACGCCAGCAGCGAAATGGCCACCGGCTGGCTCACCACCGAGGATCTGCCGCCGCGCTTCCCCTTCAACGAAGCGGACCGAGTGGAATCGCCCAACGCCTACGCGTTGAGCAAGTACATGGGCGAAGTCATCGCCACTTCGCTGATCACCCGCTACCCGGGCATGTCCATTTGCAGCCTGCGCATCAACAATGTCATCCCGCCCGACGAATACCACCGGCTCGAAGCACGCCGCCGCAACTTCCCCAGCGAAGGCAGCAGCAACTTCTGGAGCTACATCGACGCCCGCGACGTGGCGGGCGCCTTCCGCCCCTGGAAGGCGAAAGCAGCGGCCACGAAGTCTTCCTCATCGCCGCCGCCGACACCTGCATCGATGTCCCCATTCAAGAGGCGGTGGAAACCCGCTACGGCCCCGGCGCCAACTTCGCCCCGGCCACGGACCACACCAGTCGGTGTTCGATTGCAGCAAGATCAAAGAGTTTTTTGGTTGGGAAGCGAAGTATAGTTGGCGGAAGATGGCGTAATGCATAATTCGTAATGCGTAATTGGTTGACGATATATTTGCCCTACGGGGAAGCATTTTCGTTGACGAATTACGCATTACGAATCACGCATTACCCCTCACCCTGAACCCGGAGACATTCCCATGCCCCACACCACCCATCCCTGCCCCGTCGAGCGGATCACGAATGCGCCGTTTCGGCATTTCTTCGGCTACTACGAGAAGACGCCCTGGGACGCTGCGGGTAGCCGGTTGTTGGGGATGCGCGTCACCTTTCAGCATCGCCCGCCCACGGCGCGCGACACGGCGCAGATCGGCTTCATCGACACCACGGACGGCAACCGCTGGCGTCCGCTGGCCGAGACGGCGGCCTGGTGCTGGCAGCAGTCGTGTATGCTCCAGTGGCTGGGATCAGATCCGGCGCACACGATCATCTTCAACACGAGCGAAGACGATCACTTCGTCGCCGTGATCCTCGATGTGGAGACAGGCGCGCACAGTGTCCTGCCCCATCCGGTCTATGCTGTGGACAACCAGGGACGCTACGCCATGTCGCTCAACTTTGCCCGGCTGGATCGCACTCGGCCCGGCTACGGCTACAAAGGCGTCGACGATCCCACCGTCGGCCAAAACGCGCCCGACGACGACGGCGTCTATCACATCGATCTGCGCACGGGCAAGCATAAGCTTGTCATCAGCCTGGCCCAACTGGCGGCGTTGCGCCCACACGACACCATGCGCGACGCCGAACACTGGGTGAATCACCTGCAATGCAGCCGCAGTGGGCAACGTTTCGCCATGCTGCACCGCTGGCGACAGCCAGGCCAGCGAGGCTGGTACACGCGCCTGCTCACCGCCGATCCCCAGGGCAACGACATCGCTATCTTGGCCGACGAGGGCTACGTCTCCCACTACGATTGGCGCGGCGACGACGCCATCCTGGCCTGGGCGCGCCACAACGACGAACGCCACTACCACCTCTACACCGATGGCGGCGAACACGTACGCTCCGTCGGCGCCGGCGTTCTCACTGTAGATGGGCACTGTTCATACAGCCCCGACGGGCGCTGGATCCTCACCGACACCTATCCCGATCCCGAAACATCGGCGCGCACACTGATCCTCTACCGGCCCGACACCTACCAGCGCATCGACATCGGTCAATTCTACGCGCCGCCTGAACTCAACGGCGAGATCCGCTGCGATCTGCACCCGCGCTGGAACCGTGACGGCACCGCAATCTGCATCGACTCGGCCCACGAAGAGACGCGGCAGATGTATGTGATCGATGTGGCAGAGGTGGTCAACCAGTAAGATGATGAGATGATGGATGATGGACGCACATCATCCCATCATCCCATCATCTTTCGTATCCCACAGCCCCCAATCTCCATTCACCATCCTTAACAGGAGATCCTCATGCTTTACCCACAACAAAACGAAGTGCGCAACCTGCTCGAACTCTCCGGCATTTGGGACTTCCAGCCCGATCCCGACGGCGCGGGCGCGGACGGCGCATGGGCGCAGGGATTGCCCGATGCCCGACCGATTGCCGTCCCCGGCAGTTGGAACGAACAACACGGCGATCTGCGTGACTATTTGGGCCTGTGCTGGTACAGCCGCACCTTCTGCATCCCCGCGGCGTGGCAAGGATCGCGGGTACGCCTGCGCGTCGGCTCCGCCGTCTACCACGCCGAAGTCTGGGTCAACGGGCAGCGCATGGGCGCACGAAGGCGGTCACCTGCCGTTTGAGTTCGACATCACCGACGCCCTGAACTGGGACAACGAAAACACCGTCAGCATCGCCGTGGAAAATGAACTCAAGCCCACCCGCGTGCCGCCCGGCAACGTCCCCAGCGGCATGTTTGCGCTCATGGGCAGCTACCCATCGGCCAGCTACGACTTCTTCCCCTACGCTGGGCTGCACCGTCCTGTCTACCTCTACAGCGTCCCCCAACAGCACATCGCCGACGTCACCGTCACCACCGACATCGACGGGTCGAGCGGTCTTGTGCGGGTGGTGGTGGACCAGAGCGGCGTCGGCGGCTCGTGTCATCTCCACCTGAAAGACGGTGTCACCTCGGTCGAAGCGACAGTGGACTTCGACGGTGGCCGAGCCGAGGCCGTACTCCAAGTAGAGGACGCGCAACTGTGGGCGCCGGGCAACCCGCACCTCTACGAGCTTACCGTCACCCTCAAAGACGGCAACGCCACCGTAGACCGCTACCGCCTCGATGTCGGCATCCGCACCATCGCCGTGCAAGGCGATCAGATCCTGCTCAACGGCGAACCGATCTTCCTCAAAGGCTTTGGCCGCCACGAAGATTTCGCCATCAGCGGGCGCGGCCTCAACCTGCCCCTGCTCGTCAAAGACTACAGCCTGCTCAAGTGGATCGGCGCCAACTCGTACCGCACATCGCACTACCCCTACTCCGAAGAAGAGATGCGCATGGCCGACCGCGAGGGCATCCTCATCATCGACGAGATCCCCGCTGTGGGCCTCTTCTTCGAGGGCGACGACGCCGGCATCCGCACCCGCCTCGACCTGTGCAAGATGCAGATGCGCGAACTCGTGGCCCGCGACAAGAACCACGCCAGCGTGATCATGTGGAGCGTCGCCAACGAACCCTTCCCCCCCGACATGATGAAGCGTTTCGCCTCCCACGAACCCATGCCCGTGGACCCGAAGACCACTGCCTTCTTCGACGAGTTGATCAGCCTCACCCGTCAACTCGATCCCAGCCGCCTGGTGACGCTGGTCGGCGTCCACGGCAGCCCCAACGAATGGCACGAACTCACCGACGTGGTCTGCATCAACCGCTACTATGGCTGGTACACCCAGGGTGGTCAGTTGGACGAAGGGCTAAAGCTCATCTCCGCCGAGTTGGACGCCCTCCACGCCGCGCTGGGCAAGCCCGTCATCGTCACCGAGTTCGGGGCCGACACCATCCCCGGCAGCCACGCCGAACCCGCCGAACTGTGGACCGAAGAATACCAGGTCGCCATGATCAGCGGCTACCTCGACGCCGCCGACGCCCGTCCCTTCGTGGCCGGTATGCACATCTGGAACTTCGCCGACTTCAAAACCGGCCAGGGCAACCGCCGCGTCAACGGCTACAACTACAAAGGCGTGTTTACGCGGGATCGGCGACCGAAGATGGTGGCGCATGTGCTGAAGAAGAGATGGAATGCGTGATGCTCACCCCCTACAACCCCATCGACGTAGAGATTGCGCTGCGGCAGGCGGAGCCGGATTGGCCGCCGTTTCCGTCCGCGGCGGACAGGGCGGCGTGGACGGCGGTGCGCGAGCGCCTGGGCGAGGACGCGGTCACGCTGGCCATCCGCCACGCCGAGGAGGCAGCAGCCACGCCGATCCCGTTCCTGCCGGCGACGTTGTGGCTGGAGTTCGTGCGCAGCGGACGCCGTGAAGGATACCAGGATCCGCGCCACCAGCGCAGCACAATGTTGTCCGCGTTGGCGCTGGGCGAGGCGTTGGAATATCAAGGACGCTTCCTCGATCCCATCCTCAATGTGGCGTGGGCTATGTGCGAGGAGAGCAGTTGGGCCTACCCCGCCCACGAATGGGAACTCACCGACATTCACCGCCCCTACATCGACCTGGGCGCGGCGACGACCGGGTTGGAACTGGCCGAACTCGACGCATTGCTGGGTGATGTCCTTGAGCCGCGGCTGAGCAAGCGCATCCGTGACGAGATCGACCGTCGCCTGCTCACGCCCTACCTCGAACGCCACGATCACTGGTGGCTGCACAACAGCCGCGCCCGCACCGTGAACAACTGGACCGCGGTCTGCAACGCCGGGGTGGTGGGCGCGGCCTGCTACGTGGAACAGGACCCCGCCCGCCTCGCCGAGATCATCGCCCGCGCCGCGCGCTCACTCGATGATTACCTCGCCACCTTCGATCCCGACGGCGGCTCCACCGAAGGCCCCGGCTACTGGGGCTACGGCTTCGGCCACTACGTCATTCTCGGGCATCTGGTGGAAGAACGCACTGGCGGCGGCGTCAACTTCCTCGATCTGGACATCGTGCGCAAGGTGGCGCGCTTCCCTGCCGCCACGATCATGAGTCCGGGTCGCTACGTCAACTTCTCCGACTGCGACGCCGAGGTGATCCAGGAACGCTCGCTGCTCGCCTTCCTCGCCCAGCGCATGAACCTGCCCGAACTGGCCGCACTGGCCAACACCCAGCCTGCCGCCGGTGCCCGCGACGTGCTGCAATGGGAACTGCGCAAGACCTTCTGGCAACTGCCCGCTGATGCGCCGAAGCAACTTGTCACCGCGCGCCACGAGTGGTACAGCGGCATGATGTGGATGATTGCCCGCGCCGATCCCGGCGATCCCAACGGTCTGATCCTGGCGGCTAAGGGCGGCCACAACGGCGAAATGCACAACCAGAACGACGTGGGCAACGTCATCGTCCACTTCAAACAGGAATCGGTGATCCCTGACGTGGGCCGCGGACGCTACACCAAAGCCTATTTTGGCCCCGAACGCTACGAACACTTCGTCAACTCGTCGCTGGGCCACTCCGTCCCCTCGCCCAATGCACAGTTGCAGATGGAAGGCGAAGCCGCCGCGGCCACGCTCATCGAGCACACCACCGGCGACACCGAGGACGTCCTCGCCATCGAGATGGCCGCCGTCTATCCGCCCGAAGCCGGGCTGGACAGCCTGCAACGGCGTATCGTCTTCCACCGCGAGGCGCCCCACGGCTGGGTGGAACTGACCGACAGCTTCCGCTTCAAAGACGGCCCCGCGCCCTTCGAGACGGCATTGACCGTCTTCGCGGCGGTGGAAGAAGGCTTCGACGCGCTCGTCATCCGCGGGGATCGCGGTCACCTGCGCGTGGGCTACGACGCCGACTACGTGTCGGCCCGCGTTGATCTGCACACAGAGATCGACATGCCCCACGGCTCGCGCAACGTGCGACGGATCGTCTTCACCGTCCGCGAACCGGCGCAAGCAGGGAACGTGCGATTGGCGATTGAACCGGTAGAATGAAAAGCATGCGCCAGGAGTTACGCAATTCACAGGAGCAAGTGGCGTAAGCCCCACGCGCAACGGGTACGCATAGATAAATCAGATAGAGGTCGTCGTATGCGGAGTAGGCACGCCTCGTGCCGGCTGAGTCGCACGCGGGCGTGCTCACTCCTCAATTGTCCGATGTCTACTTGATTTCTCCATAAACAGGAGACGCCCCAATGACCAATCGTTTGCAAAACAAAGTCACCCTCGTCACCGGCGCAGCGCGGGGGATCGGCGAAGCCACGGCGCGACGCTTTGCCGAGGAAGGCGCGCAAGTGGTCGTCTGCGATGTGAATGTGGAGGCGGGCGAGGTCACCGCTTCGGAGATCCGCAGGGACGGCGGTTCGGCTGTCTTCTTCCCGGTGGACGTGGCGGATCGGCGCAGCGTGCAGGAGTTGATCGACCGCACCGTGGCCCAATTCGGGCGGCTCGACGTGCTCGTGAACAACGCTGGCCTGCTCCGCGACGCCCAACTGCGTAAGATGACCGAAGAACAGTTCGATCTTGTGGTCAGCGTGAACCTCAAGGGTGTCTACAACTGTGGTCAGGCCGCGGCCGTACAGATGATCGACCAGGGCGGCGGCGTCATCCTCAACGCCTCCAGCGTGGTAGGCATCGACGGCAATTTCGGGCAGACCAACTACGTAGCCACCAAGTCTGCCGTCATCGGCATGACCAAGGTGTGGGCGCGCGAACTGGGGCCAAAGGGCATACGCGTCAACGCCGTGGCGCCGGGGTTCATCGAAACCGAGATGACGGCGCAGATGCCACAACAGATCTACGACGGCATGGTAGGCAAGACCCCTCTCCGCCGCCGGCACGGTGCGCGACGTGGCCAACGCCTACCTGTGGCTGGCAAGTGACGAGGCATCTTTCGTCAACGGCGTTGTTCTGCGTGGACGGCGGCATCGTCGTCGGCACGTAACGAAGCCCCGCCCGCTCCAGCACCCACTTGCCCCAATCTGTTTGGAGAGCCTTCCCTTTGTGGAATAATGAGTCCGTGAATAACAAGATCACCCAAGAAGCAAATCAACCCATCGCGGCCCCGCCCACCACCCCCGAATCAGGGACAGAATCATCGCGCCCCGCCGAAAACCCACTCAGCGACCGCGAAATGGACGTGGCCCGTTTGCTCGCCACCGGCGCCAGCAACAACGAAATCGCCGGGCAGCTTGTCATCAGCCCGCACACCGTCAAGGTACACCTGCGCAACATCTACGAAAAGTTGGGCGTGAACAGCCGCACCGAAGCGTCTTTGCTGCTGCTCAAACAAGGCTGGATGGTGTTGCCCGGTGTCGAAACACCCGCAGATCTCGCCGCGATGAGGATTTCTATCCTGAACCGGCGCCACTGGCCGACAGTTTCGGGCGTCCTTTTGGCTGGCAGCCGATCTATCTCGTCGTTGCCGTAGTGCTGGTTGCGATCCTATTGACAATGCCGTCCTGGTTGCGTGGAGGTGGCGCCACGCCCACCGATCTGCTCACCGACGCCGACAGCCCAACGCTGGGTCAACCGTCCATCGACATCATGCCACGGTGGACATCGCAGACGCCGCTGCCGACGGCGCGCAGCCGTCTGGCGTTGGCGCATGTGTCCGAATCGTGGCTCTTCGCCATCGGCGGCGAAGACAGCACCGGCTCGCCCGTAGCCAGGGTGGACGTCTACGATCTGGCCTGCAATGAGTGGCAAGACGGCCCCACCTTGCCGTTGGCGTTGGCCAACCTGGCCACGACAGTCACCGGCGATCAGATCTACGTCGCCGGTGGGACAACGATCAGCACCAACGACGCCGCTGAGACAGCCTCAACGATCAGTGCTGCGCTGTTGCGCTACGATTTGGCCGAAACCGCGTGGGAAGTGATCGGCGACTTGCCTGTGCCTTTGGCCGGTGCATCGCTGGTGTCAACGCCCGACGCGCTCTATCTGCTGGGCGGCTGGGACGGTGAATCGATGCACGCCGAAGTCTGGCAGATCGCTCTGCCCATCCGCGAAACGGTGACCGTGGCAGATTGGCAGGTGATCGACCAGATGAAGACAGCGCACGCGTTCGGCGGCGCTGTGCTCAGGGGAAACGAGATCTACGTGGCAGGCGGCTACGACGGACGCCGCGAACTGGACACCGCGCAGCGCTACAACATCGATACAGGCCGGTGGGAATCGCTGCCGTCCATGGCGACAGCGCGGGGGCATTCAACTACTCGACGACGGATTGGCGATTTTCGCCGTGGGCGGCTGGCATGAGCCAGTGGACACGTTGGAACGCTTCGATCCGTTCACGGGGCTGTGGAGCCATTTCCCGTCGCCGATTGCAGGGGAATGGCGCAACCTCGGCGCAGCGGCCAGCACCACCGGTCACCTTTACTTCACCGGTGGCTGGTCGGATAGCTACCTCAACATGCATCTGCACTACCAGAGTTCGTTCCGCTCATTCTTGCCCGACACACAACGAGACAACGCCGACAGTCGTTAGCACTCGGCGCCTGAACAAACGCCCAGACAAAAACAGAGGAGAGAGCACGCCCTGGTGCTCTCTCCTCTGTTTTTCGTGGACTAGTTCAGCATCCGTGACCTAGCGCGTATGCCCTGCCAGCCGGTGAATCTTATCGCTGGTGTCGCGCCAGAGACCTTGCTCAGGCCCATCTTGTTGCGGATCTGCTCCGGCGGCATCCCGTTGCGAAAATCACGCACCGCGCACGTCCAGCGCAGCGTCTCGAAGCCCACCTGCAAGCGGCTGATCTTGGCCAGCTTGCCCACTTCGTCGAGCACGTACTCTAAGTTGCGCGGCGTACACTCAAAAGATAGCGTTCCGGCTTGTACTGTGTCAGATACTGTTCCAATGGATTCAGGAAATTGGGATGCAGCGGCAGGCGTCGATTCTTGTGTGCGTAGCGCGCATCGTTGTAGCGGATCGCCACCTCGGGTGACTGAGGACGAGATCGGTCGATGTCCTCGATCAACACGTTGGCGCATTCGCTCTTTTTCATCCCCGTTTGCAGCAAGAGACTCACCAGCACGTAGGGCCGCGCGCGGCTTTGCTGCGATCCCAGAGCAGATCCTGGCAGACGCGTACCAGGCGGGCCACTTCGTCGTCGTGCAGGATCGAGGGCAGCGGTGTACGCACCGTCTGCTGCACAATGGCCTCCGCCGGATCGGTGCCGATGACGCCGGTGCTGTGCAGCCAGCCGAAGAAGACCTTCAGCGTGGTGATGCGCCGCGCCAGCGTCTTGGCACTACAGGGGCGCCCGCGGTCGCTCTGCATCCAATCGAGAAAATCGTTGAGATCTTTGGTCTGGATCTGACGCAACAAGGCCGAATCGTCCATAAAGGCTCGCAGGATCTTCAGATCGTTGCGAAATGCCTTGATTGTGTTGTCGCTGAAGCCTTTGCCCAGCATGTACTCGTCGAACGCCGTCATGGCGTCGCCCAACGTGCTGTTGGCGCGCAGCGGCGGCGGCGCGCTGGTCGCTGGATCAACTTCCACACGATCCGCCTCAGATTTGGCTGCGCCGGCTGAAGCGGCGGGTTGATCTGCCGAATTGGCTTGAGGACGGTCCATATTGGCTCCTTTGGTTTCGGATAGTTTCCTCTTCAATATAGCGGTTTCCGTCGATTTTGGCAATCTGAAAAGGGACCTCAATCGCATAGCCACCGTGCAGAAGCGCCCTACGTTTCCACGTGGTTTCCGATTCCGCAAGGGGGTGTGCTATGATTCAACCATTGCGCACGCGCCCATGTCGGCGCGCGCCGAAATCGACAACTACCGTCTGACTATAGGAGGCGAACATGAAGGGGTTTTTCAAGTTTCTACTTTTCGTCGGCTTTGTGGCCGGCGTTGTGTACGCCCTGAAGAAGCTGCTCTCTCAGCAGGAGACGCCACAAGGCGCGGGCGCCGGTGTGTTGCCCGAAACACCGATCACCCCGTTGGAAGATGCATCCCTGGGCGGTGACCTCAGCCCCCGCCTGCTCGAAATCCTGGTGGATCCCGAAGACAAAGGTTCGCTGGAACTGGTGGACGAGGGCAAATTCCTGCTCAATCCGCGCACCGGCTACCGCTACCCCATTCGCAACGGCATCCCGGTGATGTTGATCGAAGAGGGCAAGAAGTATCAGGACACGAGCCGCATCGCCGCCAACGGCAGCAGCCAGACCAAGGCAACCGAAGCCGCCGGCTGATTGTTGTTCCACCGAGAAGTTCACGAGGCGCCCTAGACAGGGCGCCTCGTTGTTTTTGTGTCCTAACGCCAGTGCTTCCACACGGAGATCCACACGGAGATCGACACAGAGATCCACACGGAGAAAACCGCCATGATCAGCCCCAAGCCTCCCGTTCGCTTCGGCATCGACATGCTGTTGACCGGCCTGCTCGGCGACCTGACCGGCCTGCGCACCGGCCTGGTGACCAACGACGCAGCAACCACCAGCATCGCCTATGGGCAGATGACGCCCAGCCGCCTGGCGCTACAACGGGCAGGCGTTGCGCCGGTGCGCCTCTTTTCACCCGAGCATGGCATCGGCGCGGCCGCACCCGACGGCGCTGTGGTAGGTGACATGGTCGACAGGCTCACAGGCATCCCGGTGCGCAGCCTCTACGGAGATCAGTTCCGTCCGCGCGGCGAGGATCTGGCCGATCTCGATCTGCTGTTGTTCGATATCCCCGACGTGGGCGCGCGTTTCTACACCTACATCTGGACGCTTTCCTACGTGATGGAGGCGTGCGAAGAGGCAGGCAAACCGTTGTGGGTGCTGGATCGCCCAAACCCCATCAGCGGCGATCTGCGCTATGCCGAAGGCCCCATGCTCGATCCGTCGATCTCGACCTTCGTGGGGCGCTGGAATATGCCGGCACGTCACTCGCTGACGGTGGGCGAACTGGCCAATCTTTGGTACGCGGAACGTGGCTTCTCGTTCGGGTTAAGTGTGATCAAGACAGGCGGGTGGGATCGGTCGATGTTCTGGGAGGAGACAGGCAATCCGTTCGTGGCGACGTCGCCGTCGTTGCCCACCTACGAGACCGCGCTCGTCTACCCAGGCATCTGCCTCTTCGAGGGGACAAACTTGAGCGAGGGACGGGGGACGGCGTCGCCGCTAAGGCAATTCGGCGCGCCCTGGCTGGATCATGGCGCGCTGTGTGATCGGTTCAATCAGCGTGGGTTGCCGGGCGTGGCAGCGCGCCCGGTCCACTTTGCACCCGCCACAGGCAAACACGCCGGGGAGACGTGCCGCGGCGTGATGATCCATGCGTTACAGCCGCAGATCCGCGCCGTTGCGATAGGGTTGTACCTGCTGGCCGACGTCATCGCGCTTCACCCCGACGAATTCGCCTGGCTGCCCTACCCCACCGCCGCCAACCAGCCCGGCTACGGCCACTTCGACCGTCTCATCGGCCGCACCGACATTCGCAGCGCCCTGGAAGCCAACCCCGAATCCATCTCTGCGCACATCGACGAGTGGACAGATACAGGCGATTGGGTGGAACGGGTGAGGCCGTTTTTGCTGTACTGAGTTACAACCCCGGCAACCAGATCGTGAAACGGCTGCCGACACCGGGGGTGCTTTCCACTTCGATGCGCCCGTTGTGGGCCTGGACGACGCTCTGCACGATGGCGAGGCCAAGGCCGCTGCCGTCGGGGAGGGCGCCGCCCTGCGCAGCCGTGGTCTGACGGCCACGATAGAAGCGCTCGAAGACATGCGGCAGATCCTCTGGGGCGATGCCGGCGCCGGTGTCCTGCACCCACACTTCTACCCCTGCCGGCGTGGCCACGGCGCCTACGTGAACCGCACCACCGAGGGGCGTATATTTGACGGCGTTGTCGATCAGGTTGGAGAGTGCCATTTCCATACGGCAACTGTCGCAAGGAATGGTCAGGCCCGCCTCGGGTGGATCGATGGTGAGATCGACGCCACGATCCTGGGCGCGAGTGCGGAAGAGCGCAACCGCCGAGGATAGGACGTCCTCCGCGCTGTGGGGTTCGATATCCAACTGCACCAAATGCGCATCCAGGCGCGAGAGATCGAGCAGATTGGCCGTGATCCAACTCAGACGATCCAGCTGCGTCTGGCTCTCGTTGAGGAACTCGGCCTGCGCCTCTTGATCGCGGGCAGCCGGCCCCTGCATCAGTTCCACGAAATTCTTGAGCGCGGTGATGGGCGTGCGCAGTTCGTGCGACGCGTCCGCGATGAACTGGCGCAGCGCGTCGCGTTCCGCCGCCAGTTCCGAGAAGCTGCGCTGCATCTGATCGGCCATCTCGTTGAACTGATTGGCCAATTCGCCGATCTCGTCTTCGCTGCGCACGTGGGCGCGGGCCGAAAGATCGCCGTCGCCCATACGTCGCGCCGCTGTGTTCAACTTGCGGATCGGCGAGGTCAATCCCTGGCTCACAAACAGACCCACGATCACGGCAAACAGGCCGATGCCCGCCGGCTGTCATCAGCGATTGGCGAATCGGGCGCAACGACTCTGTGGCCACGTCGATGGTGTGGCTCAGTTCCACGTAGCCGAGGATGGCCTGATCCTGGATGATGGGAACCCGCACAGATCGGGTGACCGGTGTGGTTTTGGCCACCGGCTGTAGCCCCTGCACCTGATCCCAGTCGGCATTGGCGTCACTGTTGCGGAAGGGCAGCATCGTGGCCTGGGTCACCTGTTGATCGGCCAGAGAGGGGAGCGGCTGTTCTCTGAACACCAATCGGCTCCCCCACAAGCCCGGCACACGTTCAATGGTCAGGGTGTAGAAGCGCAGGGTGGCGTCCTTTTCATCGCCCGGGGAAACGTACAATTGCCCCGCCACGCCGCCGACCACCGCGTCATCGCCCGCTGTCAGGGTGACACAACTGGACGTTCCCGACGTGCGCTGCTGTGTCTCGTCGCCGGTGACATACCACGAAAGCCCGCGATCACTCGCCAGTTTGGCCGAATCAATGATGGGGCGGCCGTCGGTCCGCGTGATGCGTACTTGCGTGTTGCCCAGGAACGATGCCGTCTGCACAAATTGAACCAGCAGCGCCTGGTTGTCCATGAAAATCGGCACCTGCTGGGCGATTGCCTCGGCGTTGGCGCGCAGTGACTCCGTCTCCTGATCTTCGATGTAGCGTTGGATCAGGCTGAATGTCAAAACGCCCACGAGCAGGACGGTGAGCATGGTCAGCGCAGTATAGCTAAAAACAAGTCGCCAGCGGATAGATTGAAGCATACGCAACTCCAGGAAACAGCAAATCGGAACGACCGAGAAGAGTCGAAATCGCACAATCGCCTAATCTCATTGTACACCTGAGATTAGGCGATTGTGCGATTTTAGATCGTCAGTGTGGTTACAGTTGCTGCGATGGTATCGTCGGCGCTACCTCGCTTGGTGCGCTATCGCCGTTGGGCGCGCCGTGGAAGTAGAGATCCACGCCGTCTTCGTTGGGCATGCCGTGAAAGAACGGCAGATTGGGCATGTTGGGCATCCCATGGAAGAAGAAGTGGAAGGGCATCATGCTTCCCTGATCCTCGCCCGACGAACTTTTGTCGTCTGAGGAGCCGGGGACAGATGGCGTCATGTCGTGCATTTGGATGCGCATGGGCATCACCGAAATACCGAGAAACGCGCCGCCCGCTTCGTTCTCGCCCAGGGTCACGATGACGGTGCGGCTTTCGGCTTCGGTGTCCTGTGCGCCGCGGTGGAACATGGGCATTCCGCCCGACTGCACGGTGAGTTCCATCTCGTCGCCGGGTTGGGCGGCTTCGATGAGGGCGCGCAGACCGTCGAAATCTGTCACCGCTTCGCCGTTGACTTCGGTGATCCAATCGCCGGGTTCCAGGCCGGCAGCGGCGGCGGGGCTGTCTTCGGCCACATCGCGCACCATCACGCCATCCATCATCCACACGGCGCCGCTGCCCCGCTCGAACGGCATGTTGAATTCAAACGGACGCATGGATTCGCCCTGCATGGCGGGGATCACCGGGGCGATCTGCACACCCAGGAAGCCGCGCTCGGCGTCGTCGTCGCGGGCGGCGAGGGTGGCTTCGATACTCAGTTCTTCGCCCTCACGCTGCACCGTCAAGGTGACGATTTCATCGGGGGCGTAGCCGCCGATCATCTCGACAAGGGTCTCGGCATCGGGGACAGCTTCGCCATCGACCGCGCTGACGATGTCACCGGGCTGGAGGCCGGCGGCGTCGGCCGGGCCATCGGCCAGCACGTCGACGACCAGAGCGCCGGCTTCGATCTCTTGCCAGCGCAGTTCCGGCATGGCGTCGGGCATAGCGGATTCTGGCTCATCGGTGTCGGGTTGTTCGGCGCGCGGCGAACGCTCGTCGTCCATACCGCGCTGAATGCGAACCTGGGCCATCTCCTGATAGGGTTGCACACCCAGCAGGACACGTCCGTCCACGGCTTCGAGGACGGCGGTGGCGGTCACTTCTTCGCTGCCGTGCATGAGGACCAGCTCGATCTCGTCTCCGGCGGCGTGGGCGGCGACGGCTTGCATGAGTTCGGCGGCGCTGTTGACGGCTTCACCGTCGACGCTGAGGACGATGTCGCCGCGGCTCAGGCCGGCGTCCGCGGCCGGGCTATCGGCAAGGACGCGCACGATCAGCACGCCGACTTCGTCGTTCGTTTGCGCCGACGCAAGCGACGGCGTGGCCGCAATCAATGTGAAGGCCATCACGCAGGTGAGCAACGCGGCAAGCCAGTGTTGCGCAGGCGGAACCCTGCGCAGGAGTTGTTGGGGGTGACGCATAGCGTGTCTCCTTATTCCACTTCATTCAGATCGTTCAAGAATTAGGAGATTTCAGAATTTTAATGATCCACAAAGGCACACGAAGAACCACGAAGAGGAGAAGGGAAGGACACGGATTTCAGGATTTCCAGGACAGCAGCGTGAAAACACACTGTGTTTGCCCTCCTCTACCTTCGTATATCTTCGTGGATCATGATTTCTCTGCTCTCTCCTTGGGGTGATGTCTGGGCGTTGCCCCGGGGCAGCCAGCATCTGCACTGTAGTGTAACAGCGCCGGGTTGCCGTGACTTTGCGGTTCAATTAAGAGATCGCAACAGATTGGGTCAGACCACCGAAGCCGGCGGTTGAAACTTGTAACCGACGCCGCGCACGGTGAGGAGGAAACGCGGGTTGCCCGGATCGTCTTCGAGCTTCTGGCGCAGATGACGCATGTGGACATCGATGGTGCGATCATTGCCCAGATCGCCGTCGTAGCCCCAAACCGCTTCGATGAGGGCGTCGCGGCTGATTGGGCGATCTGGATTGGCCACAAGCTGGCGTAGAAGCCGAAACTCGGTGGGGGTGAGATCGACGAGATCGCCATGTCGGCGCACCCACATGCGCTCCAGATCAATCTCGATGGGGCCGAAGGTGATGGTAGCGGGGCCGCTGTTGAGTGCGAGTTCACCGTAGGCACGGCGCAGCAGGGCGCGGATACGTGACGTCACCTCGCGCAGACTGTACGGCTTGACCACGTAGTCGTCCGCGCCCAGTTCCAGGCCCAGGATCTTGTCCACTTCTTCGTCGCGGGCGGTGAGCATGAGCACAGGCTGCCGGTGACCCTGTCCGCGTAGACGACGGCAGACATCGTAGCCACTGATGTCGGGCAGGCGGATGTCGAGCGCCACAAGGTGAGGTTGCCATTCATCGGCCAGTTCCAGGGCGCGCAGTCCGTTTTCGGCCCACTGCACCTCAAAGCCGGCATCGCGCAACCCGTATTCGAGCCGCGCGCTACGGCTCGTTCGTCTTCCACAATCAGGATCTTTTCGCCAGTCATGGTGGGGAAGTGTCCTTTCAACTCTTTAATTGCAGCGCGCCAGCAACTGCGCCACGCTGTGGTCGCGTCTTCGTAATCGGGCTGAATGTCCAACGCTTGCCGGTAGTGACGCAGCGCAGTGGACCAATCGCCCAGTTTCTCGTAGACACGGCCCAGGTTGAAGAAAGGATAGGCGCGCTGATCATAGCGGGGGGCCAGGATCGCCTGCTGGAACCATGTGATCGCCTCACGCGGCTTTCCCTGCTCCAACAAGTAAGCGCCGATGTCGTTGTAGGCGTTGCCGAAATCGGCGTCGACCGCGATGGCGCGCTTGCATTCGGCGATTGCCTCGTTGTACAGGTGCAGCGAGGCGTACGCCAGCCCCAAGAATGTATGCGCCTCGGCGGTTGGGAAGAAGAAGAGCGATTGCCGATATTTCTGCATAGCGCCGGCCAGATCGCCCTCTTCTTTCAATCGCACGCCTTCGCGGAAGAACTCAATCGCCTGCTGCCAGGCTTCGACCTGTTCGTTGGAAGGTTCGGGATCCATGGTTGTTTTGGTTGGTCGGGGTGATGCGTGATGCGTAATTCGTAGACAAGATGGTTCCCAATTGGCGGGCAGCACCGTTGACCAATTACGCATCACTCGTTACGCATTACGCCAAAGCGCCGCGCACCTGCTCAATCACCGGGTCGATCTGCTCGATCTTGGCGTATTCGGCGTCCCAGAAATCCTGGCCGGCCATTTGGGCGATGTGGTCGGCGGAGTAGCCGAAATTGGTCCACAGATCGGCTTTCATCTGCTGCAAGCGCTCGTGCTGCCGATCCACGTTGAGATCGACGATCTCGCCCAGGCTGGCGCCCAGGAAGACGCTCTTGGCCCACGTTTCCAGTTGATCGTCGCTGGGCTTGCCGCCGTTGCGCTCGTACAGAAGCTGACTCACCGAGGGGTAGCGGTCGTAGCTGTCGGTGGCGATGGTGACCACGTTGTCATCGGGGCCGAGGCCCAGGTATTTGGCCGTCTTGATGGCGCCGATGACGTTGCAGACGCAGCTCGGACCGAATTTTCCGTAGAGATTGCAGGCATCCAGGCTGGGGACGCCCAGTCGATCCGTCAGAATGTGGGTGCCTGTCTGCAAGACTTCCATGCCGCGCACGGTCTCTTCGTCGTGGATCAGCATGAGCAGATCGGTGTTGTAGACGTTGTGGATCAGCGTCACCATCTTGTCGCCGATGCCTTCGATGCGGTGCTGCCCCTGCCCGCCGTTGAAGAGTGTGCTGCACTCGCGCGGTTCCAAGGCCACGATCTTGGCATCGGCATAGCGATCCTTGACAGCGTCGCCAGCGGCCAACGTGCCTGCGCTGCCCGGCGCGCTGACGAAGGCGGCGACGCGCCCGTTGCCCACGTCCTGTGCGGCCTGCATCACAGCGTCCCCGGTGACGTGGCGGTGGAATCGGTAGTTGGGCAGCAACTCAAACTGCGCCAGCACCACGTACTTGTCGGGCTTGCTCACATATTCATTGTGCGTGCGCTCCAACGTGAGGATCACATCGGATTCGGTGCCAGGGGTCAGATCCAGATCACCCTTGTACTTGCGGATGCGCTCATACCGCTCACGGCTCATATTGTCTGGCATGACGACGATGGCCTGGTACCCCTTGAGCTGACTGACGTAGGCCGTGCCGATGCCGAAATTCCCGGTGCTGGGGCCGATCACTGCCTTGTCGCCAGGGCGTAGGCCGTCGAGTGCCTCGTGCTCGGCCAATGTGACGTAGGCCGGGCCGACCTTCATCGAGCCGCTGGGGTAGTTGCGTCCACTGAGCACGATGATGTTGGCCTGCACGCCGGTCAATTCCTTGGGCAGCACAATGCGTTCCACGGCGTCGCCGGTGTTTTTCCAGTTGATGTTGAAGAGATTGATCGGGTTGAGTTCGTCTTCGTGCAGGGCTTGCTGGGCAGCCTCGCGCACAGAAGACGGCAACAGCATGGGGTCGCGCATTTCGGCATAGGTGGGGCCGGCAATGATGCTCTTGCTCATCTGGGCGTTCCTTCACGGTGAAAATACAAGGGATGGTTGTCTGACAACTGATTCCTTGTATGTTACCAGAATTGGGGGGTGAGATGGAAATGGCGGGGACGGGGGACTGGAGTACGATCCTGAAATCCGTGTCCCTCTTTCTCCTCTTCGTGGTGCTTCGTGTGCCTTCGTGGATCAATAAAATTCGGAAATCTCCCAATCAAAGCCGCGGATCCAGCGCGTCGCGCCAGCCGTCGCCGACCAAGTTGAAGCTGAGCACGGTGACAAAGATCGCCAACCCAGGGAAGAACGAAAACCACGGCGCCTCGCGCACCCACTGGCGGCCGAAACTCAACATCGATCCCCAGGACGGATCCGGCGGTTGCGTACCCAGGCCGAGGAAAGAGAGCGCAGCCTCGGCCAGGATGGCATAGGCCAGTGACAGCGTGATCTGCACGGTGATGGCGTCCAGCGTCCCCGGTAGGATGTGGCGCAGCAGGATGCGCCCTGTGGGCGCGCCGCCGGCGTAAGCAGCCTCGATGTAGTCCAGTTCTTTGAGCGACAGGGTGGTGCCGCGCACGATGCGCGCGAAGACGGGGATGTAGACGATGCCGATGGCGATCATCACGTTGGTGGTCGACGCGCCCAGCAGCGCCATGATCGCAATCGCCAGCAGAATGGGCGGGAAGGAAAAGATCACATCCATCAAGCGCATGATCACGGCATCGACGAAGCCGCCCACGTAACCGGCGATCAACCCCAGCGTGATGCCCACGCCGGCGGCGATGCCTACGGCAATGAAGCTGACCTGCAACGAGATGCGCGCGCCGAAGATCACCCGCGAAAAGATATCGCGCCCGAAGTCGTCTGTGCCGAAAAGGTGCGAAAGCGACGGCGGTTGGAGTCGATCCTCCATCTGCATGTGCAGCGGATCGTAGGGTGCGATCAGCGCGGGCGCCAGCGCACTCAACGCCATCAGCAAGAGCACGAGCAATCCCAGCAGCGCCAACTTGTGACGACGAAAGCGCCGCACAGCGCGCCACAGCGGGCGTTCGGGCGGGCGTTTCAGCGTCAGATCGTCGCCGCGGGCAGGTGATTTCAACGGGGCTTGTTTGGCAGTCATGATCAATCCGTCAACTGTAGCGGATGCGTGGGTTGAGCCAGGTGTAGGCGACGTCGACCAGCAGGTTGGAGAGGGTAAAGGCCAGCGCCACCACCAGCGTCACCCCCTGCACCACAGGGTAATCACGCTGATTGACGGCGGTGAGCAGCGCCGATCCAATGCCGGGGAAAGCGAAGATCGTCTCGATGATCACCGCGCCGCCCAGCAGACCACCAAACTGGATGCCCAGCACCGTCACCGTGGGGATCAGCGCGTTCTTGAGCGCATGGCGCAACAGAACGCCGCGACGCGCGATCCCCTTGGCCTTGGCGGTGCGAATGTAATCCTGCACCAGCGTCTCGATCATCGAAGCGCGGCTGAAGCGGGCCAGCGACCCGACGAGGAAGAGTCCTAGCGCGAGGGCGGGCATGGTCATCGAGCGCAGGTGTGGGATCACACCGGCCTCCCAACCTACGTAGCCCGAAGCCGGCAGCCAGCCCAAGCGCAGCGAAAAGAGCAAAATCAGCAGGATGGCGAACCAGAACGATGGCATACTCACACCGAACAGCGCCAGCCCGGTGATCGAATAATCCAGCGCCGAATAGCGTCGCGCCGCCGACACGATCCCCGCCGGTACGCCCACAATCACGGCAAAAAGCATGGAGATGATGGTCAACTCCAACGTGATGGGAAAGCGTGTCCCCACAATCTCGGTCACCGGCTTCTTGCTGATGTACGAAACGCCCAGGTCGCCCTGAAAGGCATTGCCCAACCAGATGCCGAACTGCACAAACCAGGGCCGATCCAGCCCCATGGCATGGCGCATGCGCGCCAGTTCCTCGGGCGTGGCCTGTACCCCAAGGATCGATGCCGCCGGATCGCCGGGCGTGAACTTGAGCATGAGAAACACCGCCAGCAACACCCCGAAAATGACAGGGATCATCTGGAAGAGGCGGTTGATGATGTAGCGGTTCATGGGCAGATGATCATGGAATGAATTGGTCGTTTGATGATTTCGTGGTGCGTAGTGCGTGGTACGTGTACAAAAGGACATCATCGTCCACCGGTACACGCACTACGCACCACGGTTCACGTTCTACTCCGTCAACCACACATTGCGGAAGTCCATATCGTAGCGGCCGGTCATGGTGAAGTCGTGGAGGCGGGCGCTGGCGGCGATGATCGACTCACGGTAGATGATGTGGATCATGGGCGCGTCTTCGATCAGCTTTTCCTGGATCTGGTAGTAGAGATCGCGGCGTGTCTCCTGATCGGTGGCAACACGGGCGTCTTCCAGCATCTTGTCCATGTCGGGATCGGAGTAGCGCTGGATGTTGAAGACTTCGCCGGTGTGATGCCATTGGTAGAAGAAGTCGTCCGGATCGATGCCGCCGGAGATCAGCACGATCTCCACGTCGAAGTTGCCTTCGCTCACCACTTGCTGAATCCAGGTGGACCATTCCAACTGTTCGATCTGAAGATCGAGGCCGATCTGGGCCAGATCCTGTTGGAGCAATTCGGCCATCTTCACTTCGTCGGGGTAGGTGGGGCTGACCTTCACGGTGATCGACTCGGGCTTGGGATCGGCAGCGTCGTAGTATTCCTTGGCCTTGGCCAAATCGTAGCCGAACGCGCCTTCCACTGCCGGGTTGTAGGCCCAGTGCGAGGTGGGGATGGCGACCTGAGCGGGGACGGCGTAGCCGTACATGATGGCGTCGACAATCGCCTGACGGTTGATGGCCCAGCCGATGGCCTTGCGCAGATTCGGGTTATCGGCGATCAGCGGGCTGTCCATGTTGAAGCCGATGTGATCGCGCACCACACCCATCACCCGGTAGACGTCGATGTTGGGGTCTTCGTCCAGCGCGACCACGTCTTTGGAAGGCACCGAGTTGAGCATGTCCACCGAGCCGGTCTGGAGTTCAACCACACGCGTGCTGGGTTCGGGGATGGGGCGGAAGACGACGCTATCCAGGTAGGGGCGGCCTTCCTGCCAGTAGTTTTCGTTCTTGGCCAACTCGATACGCTGGCCGGTGATCCACTCCACGAACTTGAACGGACCGGTACCGACGGGGTTCGTCGCCGGATCGTTTTCCGCATCGGCGGGGACGATGCGCAGCACTTCCAGCTTGGTGAGGAAAGGCGCAAACGGTTGCTTCAGCTTAAATTCCACGGTGTAATCGTCCACCGCGGTGACGCTCTCGATGGGCAGCAGATCGGCGCGGCGCGGCGAGCCGAAGTCCTCGTCCATGACGCGATCATAGCTGTAGACCACGTCTTCGGCGTTGAAATCGGAGCCATCGTGGAAGGTGACACCCTGACGCAGCGTGAAGACGTAGGTCACATCGTCGGTCTGTTCCCACGACTCGGCCAGCAGCGGTTCCACGCCGTCGAGGGTGGGGTTCACGATCACCAGCCCCTCGAAAATCTGAGTGTAAACCTGGAAGCCGACAATGGTCACCGACACATGGGGATCGATGGTGTCGATTTCACCGTCGAGCGCCACGGTGAGGGTGCCGCCGTTAACCGGTTCAGAAGGCGCAGCTTCGGCAGGGGCCTCGCCGACTGCGCCGGTGTCGGCAGGTTCAGCGGCCGGCGTAGCGCAAGCGGCCAACGCCAACAACGCAGCAAGCAGCAATGCCAGCAGAATGGTGCGTCGCATCGGTCATCTCCTTGGTTGAAAGGACAGAAGGGTGAAATATGAACAACGGCAGATCGCGAACGGTGGCCGACATCGATCCAGCGTTCAGCAACTGCGCGCGACAACTACCTGTGAAAAGTGTGGAGATGCGAAACGTCTGCCGGTGCGGGCCTGCGAAGTGTGCATGCCCAGCCATGAAAGAAGACGCAACCACTGTGCATTTGGTTGTGCAAGCAAGAAGATCTACACGTGTAGCTCACGAGGGAGTATACAGGAAACGCTCGAAGTTGCATCGGCAACATACGTCGTGATTGCCGCTAACCCTGTACTTCTAACTGCTCGATGATGCGGACCAGATCGGTGCGGGTGATGATGCCCAGCAAGCTTGCCGTTCTCAACCACTGGCAGCGAACTGTGTCCCAGCTTGATCATCAGCCCGGCGACATGTTCCAGCGTGTCTTCAGGGGAGACGGTGGTCAGGTCTTCGGTCATCAACTGTTCGGCGTTGACGGCCAGGATGTGGCGCACCTGGTTTTTGTAACAGGGTGTAATCGTCCAGGCGCAGGGGGATGGTGGCCCACAGCAACGATATGTAGCCTGGCTCCTGGGCGGGGGCATGTTTAGCGATCAGATCCACTTCCGGTGACGATACCGATCAACACGCCGTCCTTCACTACCGCTTACGCCGCTGATGTGGTTGTCGCGCATCAACGCGCCACGGCCTGGATCGATGTCTCCGGCGTCACCGTGATGACGGGGCTGAGACATGATGTCGCGCACGATCATGGAACGATCCTTTCGGGGGAGGCACCTGTGCTGTGTGTGGATCGGACAGGACTCGAACCTGTAACCAAGAGGTTATGAGCCCCCTGCTCTGCCGTTGAGCTACCATTCCAAACTGGGTGACCAGGCTACTGGGCAATTGGGAATTTCCCAATCTTGAATAACCCAGTCACCCAGTCTTGAAGCGTTAGCGGGAATCGAACCCGCATAGCTAGCTTGGAAGGCTAGTGCTTTGCCATTAAGCTATACCCGCAATAGATGGTCGGGGAGATAGGATTTGAACCTACGACCCAGCGTCCCAAACGCTGTGCGCTGCTCGGACTGCGCTACTCCACGATTGATACTATTCTAACCAAGCGCGGGCGAAACGTCAAACACCGTAAAAATTGGTTGCGATGTGGGTGTATTTCATTCTTGGGGCGAAAGTGCCGGGGACTTCGATGGACGTGGCGATAAGAGCGAAGCACCGTCTCGCTGCGGCGAAAAGTCCCCGGCACTTGGCCTGCCCCAATTGCGAAATGCACCCGCGATGTGCGTTCTATTCTTATACACCTTGTCTTGCCCCAGATCTACGCTTGTTTTGGTACACTTAGGATTTGGAGACCATGTTCAGACAACGGGGTTTGAAATTGAGGTCTTTGCCATTAGAAAAAGGAGTTGTGGGATGATTATCAGCCTTCCGAAAGAAGTGAAGGACAGTGAGAATCGGGTGGGGTTGACGGCGGGAGCGGTGCGCACATGTTGACGCGCCGCGGAGCATCAGGTGTTGGTGCAGGCAGGTGCGGGCGAAGGCAGCGCCATTGAAGACAGCGGGCTACGTCGACGCCGGTGCGCGAGATCGTCCCCGCAGCCGCCGATGCCTGGGGCGCGCAGATGGTGGTGAAGGTGAAGGAGCCGGTAGCGTCAGAGTACAACTTCCTGCGCCCCGATCTGCTGCTTTTCACCTACCTGCACCTGGCCGCAGACCGCCCATTGACCGAAAAGTTACTCGCATCGAAGACGACAGCCGTGGCCTACGAGACAGTGCAGACCGGCGACGGGCGCCTGCCCCTGCTCATGCCCATGAGCAGAAGTGGCGGGGCGCATGGCTACACCAGGTAGCGCAGCCTACTTGCAGCGCAACAACGGCGGGCGCGGCGTGCTGCTGGGCGGCGTCCCCGGTGTGGCGCCGGGTCGGGTGGCGGTGTTGGGCGGCGGCGTGGTAGGCTTAACGCAGCCAAGATGGCCATCGGCCTGGGCGCGCATGTCACCGTGCTCGATCTGAGCCACAACCGGCTGCAATACCTCGACGACGTCTTTCGCGGCCAGTTGGAGGCGCGTACCAGCAACGAAGCCAACATCGAAGAAGCCGTCGCCGCCGGATCTTGTGATCAGCACCGTCCTCATCCCTGGTGGCCGCGCCCTGGCTGGTGACCCGCGACATGCTGCCCGACATGCGCAACGGCGGTGATCATCGACGTCTCCGTGGATCAAGGCGGCTGTGTAGAGACAAGTCACCCCGCAGCAACCCTACGTTTGAGATCGACGGTGTGGTCCACTACTGCGTGGCGAACATGCCGGGAGCGGTGCCACGCACCAGCACCGTCGCCCTCACCAGCAGACTGTCCCCCTACGCTGCAACTGGCAGATCAAGGCATCGACGCCATCACAACAGCGTCCCCCTGCAACATGGCCTCAACACCCACGCCCGGTCAACTCACCTACGAAGCAGTGGCCCAGGCGTTTGGGATGGCGTATGTGGGCGCGGGAGTGAGTTTGGGCTGAAGAAAGAAGAATGGTGAATGAAGAACGGGTAGAAGGAACCCTACCCGTTCTTCATTCATCATTCTTCCCGGCGCAGCCTTCCCGCAACCCTTCCACCTCCGTCACCGGCGTTGACAGGCGAAGTTTTCGCACACGTAGGCGGCAGGTTTGCCGTCGACGAGTGCGGCCTTCGAGGAGGGGAGGATGTTTTCGTCTTCGAGCGTGGGATCGCGCGTGCAAGGACCGTGCCAGGCAGGTAGTGACGGCGCCTTCGGCCAGCAACGCCTGGAGTGCGCGGATCTGCGCATCACCGACGATGGCGATTTCCTGGCTGGGCGAGAGATAGTCGTTGAGTGCGCAGGCAAACGCCCAAAGCCGGTGGGCTGCTGCGACATGGCCGATTCCATGAGGTTGAAGATGCGCCGCCTGGTGGCGAACACTTGTCGTTGTGAGCTTGGACAGGCGCAGCAACAGGTCCGTGGCCACGGAGTTGCCGCTGGGAATGGCGTTGTCGATGAAATCTTTGCGACGCACCACCAGCGTTTCGTGAATCACGCCGGTCTGGAAGAAGCCGCCGTTTCGGCGTCGCCGAACTGGGCGATCATGAGTTGGGTGAGGCGGCTGGCTTCATGCAACCAGCGCAGATCGAAGGTAGCTTCGTAGAAGCGCGACAAGACCCGATGCAAAGGCGGCGTAGTCTTCGAGGTGACGTTGAAGCAGGCCTGCCCATCTTTGTAGGATCGGTAGAGCTTGCCATCTTCCTGGCACATCGCCCCAAGGACGAAGTCGGCGGCGTTGACAGCCGCAGTCAGCGCATCGGCCCGCCCCAACACAACACCAACTTCGGCCAGGGCGTGGATCATCAGCCCATTCCACTCGGTGAGATCTTTCATCGCGGCCGGGCTTGTTCGTTCCTCGCGCACATCCGAAGAGTTTCCGGCGCAGCGACGCCTGCGCGCCGGAACGCATCCCGCTTCTATCCCCAGCGTTTCGGCGCTCTCCTCTAGCGATTTCGACAGATTGAGAATGTTCTTTGCCCTCAAGTTCCGTCGCGTTGGCGTGTAGGCGCGTCGAAACAGCGCCGCGTCCACGCGCCAAGGATATCCTCGATCTCCGGCGGCGATACACGAAGAATTTGCCCTCCTCACCTTCGCTGTCCGCGTCCTGTGGCTGCCATAGAAGCCGCCGTTGGGCGAAGTCATCTCGCGCAGCACGTAGTCGGTGGTCTCTTCGATCAACGACGGAAGTCAGCGCGGCCGGTAATCTGCCAGGCGTAGAGGTAGCTGCGTAGCAGTTGGGCGTTGTCGTAGAGCATCTTCTCGAAGTGGGGGACGAGCCACACCCTGTCCACGCTGTAGCGGTGAAAGCCACCGCCCAGGTGATCGTAGATGCCGCCCTCGGCCATGCTTTGCAGCGTCAACTCGGCCACGTAGAGCGCGTCCAAATCGCCGGTACGCTTGGACTGGCTCATGGCGAAGTCGAGCGTCATGGGCTGGGGGAACTTGGGCTGATCGCCGAAGCCACCATATTGGTCGTCGAAATAGTGTTGCAATTTCTGCACTGCGTCTTCGAGGATCTGCGTGCTCAGGTCGCCGCGGCTGCTCTGGAGAAAGCCGGAGCGGTTGAGCGCCTCGGTGAGCCGTTCGGCCTGGCCTTCGATCTCGTCGCGGCGGGTGGCGTAGGCTTCGGAGACGGCCAGCAGCACCTGTTTGAAGCTGGGCATACCGTAACGCGGCGCCGGCGGGTAGTAGGTGCCGCCGTAGAAGGGCTGCCCTTGCGGCGTGAGGAAGACGCTCATGGGCCAGCCACCCTGGCCGGTCATCGCTTGCACCGCGTCCATGTAGATCGAGTCGAGATCGGGGCGTTCTTCGCGGTCGACTTTGATGTTGATGAACCGGTCGTTCATGATCAGCGCCGTGGACTCGTCTTCGAAGCTCTCGCGCTCCATCACGTGGCACCAGTGGCAGGCGCTGTAACCGATGCTGAGGAAGATCGGCCTGTCTTCGGCCTGGGCGGCGGCCAACGCCTCCGGCCCCCACGGCTGCCAGTCCACAGGATTGTGGGCGTGTTGTAGCAAATAAGGCGACGTCTCGCGGATCAGACGGTTGGTGTGTTTCGGCTCGCTGGAATGTGCCATCAAAACTCCTTCGGTGTTTATACTGAAATACAGAGAGCGTCACCCAATTATACTGTCTTTGGTTTTGCAGCTAGAAAGGATGGTTACAGAAGCGTTAGAAAATCTGATCAAAGATTGACAGCGCACAGGGCGAATGCTACTATTTGCCTGCCTGGGCTGCCCCAGGCATCAATGCGATACACCGAAATCAGCACCCCCGGCTGATGAGCGTTTGTTTACGTTCGAGATCGCGTCGTTCCAAATCCAAACCAATGGAGGAAAACATGCAACAGAAGCGTTTTATTCTCATCGCGCTGCTGGTTGCCGTGCTGGCGTTGACCGCCTGTGCGACACCCACCGACACAGCGCCCACCGCCGAGGAACCGGCGCCTGCTGCGACCGAGGCTCCCGCCGAGGAAGCGACGGCTGAACCGGCCGAAGAACCCGTCGCCGATATGGACAACACCGGCGCCTGGGTCGATGAAGTCGTAGCCGTGGAAGAGCCGAGTGCATCGGCTGCCGTCAGCCGTATGCAGGCGGGCGAAATCGACGTCTACGCCTACTCGGTCAGCGAAGCGGACGTCTTCCAGGTGGTGCAGGATTCGTCTGACCTGGCCTATTCCAACGCTTTCGGCTCCTACAACGAGCTGACGCTGAACCCGACAGGGCCGGTGCTGGAGGACGGCACGCTGAACCCGTTCGGCGATCCGCAGATCCGCGAGGCCGTCAACTGGCTGATCGACCGCGACTACATCGTGCAGGAAATCTTCGACGGCCTGGTCAAACGGGCATTCCGATTTAACCGCGCCTTCCCGACTATGCCTGCGTGATCGACGTGCTCCGCCCGCTGGAACTTCAGTATGCACCTGATCAGGACCGCGCCACCGGCATCATCAATACCGAGCGCATGGAAGTTCTGGCGCCGAGATGGTCGACGGCGGCTGGCAGTACGACGGCAACCCCGTCGAGCTGCTCTTCCTCATCCGCACCGAAGACGAACGCCAGGAGATCGGCGACTACGTGGCCACCCTCTTCGAGGACATGGGCTTCACCGTGACCTGCGACTACCGCACCAGCGCCGAAGCCTCCCCGATCTGGGCTGGCAGCGATCCCGCCGAAGGTCAGTGGTACGTCTACACGCGGCTGGATCACGACCGCGATCTCCCGCGATCAGTCCAGCAACTTCGATTTCTTCTACACCAACCGGCCTGAACTCGCCGCTGTGGGCTGCCTACACGCCGAGCGAAGAATTCAACACGGTTTCGCAGTCCTTGGCCAACAGCGAATTCACCACGCTGGAAGAACGCAAAGCGATGTTCGGCGAGGCGCTTGCCCTGGCCTTACAGGACTCGGTACGTGTCTGGCTGGTGGATCGCCTGAGCTTCTCGCCCTACAAGGCCGAGATCAGCGTGGCCTCCGACCTGGCCGGTGGTATCGCCGGTTCGTGGCTGTGGCCGCACACCCTGAACCGCGGCGCGATGCATGGCAGCGTCACCATTGCCATGCCGTCGATCCTCAACGATCCGTGGAACCCGGTCAACGGCTCCAACTTCATCTACGACACCATGCTGATCCGCAGCACCGGTGACCAGGACATCCTGCCCGATCCGTCACCGGTCTATTCCAGCCGCAGCGCATCGAACGCCGAAGTCACCAGCGAAGCACGGGCCTGCCTCACGGTTCCACCTCGATTTGGTGAGCCTCGACTTCGCCGATGAAATCTCGGTGCCCGAAGACGTCTGGGTCGACTGGGATGCCGCCGAGCAGCGTCATCGCTTACGAGTTCTCGAAGGTCTGACGGCCAATCGCCGCAGCATCACCTACTACCCGGCAGACTTCTTCGACCTGAAATGGCACGACGGCAGCAACATCTCCATGGGCGGACCTGATCCCGCTTCATCCTCAGCTGACCAGGGCGTTAGCCAGCGCCATCTACGACGAGGCGCAGGTACCCACCGTGGAGAACTTCCTGGATACCTTCCGCGGCTCGCGCATCACCTCGCAGGATCCGCTGGTAGTTGAATTCTACAGCGATGCCTACAACCTCGATGCCGAATGGAACGTGGCCGGTCTCTACCCGTACCTGCTGCGCGGCCCCGGCGCCTGGCACACCTTCGCCACCGGCATGATGGCCGAGAGCAACGGCGAACTGGCCTTCTCGCAGGACAAGGCGCAACAGCTTGAGGTGGAATGGATGAGCTACATCGCCGGTCCCAGCCTCGAGATCCTGGCCAAGTACATGGATCAGGCCGCCGGTGAAGGCTTCATCCCCTACGCGCCGACGTTGGGCGAGTACATCTCCGCCGACGAAGCCGCCGCCCGTTGGTCGAACCTGCAAAGCTGGTACGGCGATCGCGGTCACTTCTGGGTTGGTTCCGGCCCGATGACCCTGGTGGAAGCCTTCCCCGTGGAAGGTACGATCCAGTTGGCCCGCAACCCTGACTACCCGGATGCTTCGTCCAAGTGGGCGCGCTTCCAGTCGCCCATGCTGGCCAGCACCGAAGTCGACGGCCCCGGCCGCGTCACCATCGGTGAAGAAGCCGTCTTCGATGTCTTCATCGATTCCGGCGCCGATGCGTACCCGGTCGACCAGATCAGCAGCGGTCACCTACCTGGTTTTCGACGCCACGGTGAATCCTCGCCATCACCGGCGAAGCCACCGCAGTGACGACGGCCTGTGGGAAATCGTGCTGAGCGCCGACGAGACTGCTGCCCTGAAGCGGGCGCCAACCGGCTGGAAATCGCCGTGGCCGCCATTCCGGTCAGCCTGCCCTCGTTCGCTTCGATGGAGTTCGTCACGGTTCCGTAAGGACGTAGACACGCAGTACTGATTGCTCGCCCAAGATGTCGGGAGATCCCGGCTATCTGGGGCGGGTTTTTGCACGAATGAAAAGGATCGTTCGGCGGCCGGTGGTGCTTCTATACCTTTAGCAGGGACAAGCGCCCGCCCGCGCCCGCTGCCTTAAGTACACTTGCGTGTGGCGCGCCATACTTGTGCGTCTGCTCGCCTTCGTCACCGTCGTTACCTGGCGTTTATCTGACGATCATTAGCTTTCGCTACCATGGGCGGCTACGTCGACGAGATGCGCAGCAATTTTATCCGCGAAGAGATCTCGATGGCGGTTGGCCTCGATCCGACACTGCGCTCGATGACCACCAGCAACGCGCCGATTACATCGACGAACTGGTAGCATTGCAAGAAAACGGCTGGGCCTGGATCAGCCTTTCTTGGTGCGCAGTGTCACCACCTCACCGACGCCCTGACACTGAACCTGGGGCGCGTCACCATTATCAACAGCGACAGCGGCTCAAAACAGGTACGCCTGATCCTGCTCGGAACGACTGCCGCCGACATTGATCCTCTTGCCACAGCGCAATTGCTGCCTTTCTTTATCCGTGCTGCTGGCGCTATCGCTTTCACGCAGCTACGGCAGTTGGCTGGACGGCTTATCATTGCGCTGGCGCCGACTTCAGCAGCACCATCCTGGTTTTATGGACTCTTTCTGATCTTGATTTTTGCGGCCATCTTCCGAACACTGCCTTTCGGCGGCATGGGCTGGCGCCGCCGCCCAGTGATCTGTTGCACTACACGCTGAGCCTGCTCAAACACCCGATCCTGCCCGTGTCGGCGATTGTGCTCAGCGCCATTTTCCTTAGCATCTACTCTTGGCGCACGTTCTTCCTGATCTACTCCAGCGAAGACTACGTGGAAATGGCTCACGCCAAAGGGTTATCCTCCGGCACGATTGAACGGCGTTACATCCTGCGCCCCACACTGCCCACCATCGTCACCAACTTTGCACTGACGCTAATCTCGCTGTGGACAGGCGCCATCGTGCTGGAAACCGTCTTCAACTGGCCGGGCCTGGGCCGCCTGCTCTACCAGGCAGTGAACGTCTACGACACGCCGGTGATCGTGGGATCGGTGGTGATCTACGCCTACCTGCTGGCGATCACCGTCTTCTTGCTCGACATCATCTACGCGTTGCTCGATCCGCGCGTGAAAGTGGGCGAAGGGAGCAAAACTGCATGAAGTCGATCTTGCTGCCTTTCCGCGATCTACTGAAGTACCCATCGGCTGCATGGGCTGCTCCGGATACCGAGCCTGTTCAAGACGGCTCATTATTCATCATCGCTGTGCCGTACGACGAAGCGATTTCGCTGTGGCGCGGCGGTTGTGCGTGGATCGACGAACGAGCAACGCCGAACCAAGCTGGGTAAACCTGTGGCCCGGCGTCAACAAGCCCGAGACCTTGATCTTCAGCAGCAGTGACGAAGGATTCGAGAAGAGCTGCGAGAGCGTCTCCGAAGGGATCACCGATGTGCTCTTCGAGTTCCCCTTCGAGTACACCTACGACGGCTTCCCACAGGATGCATATCTTCTTCAACGCAGACTTCGAGGAGAAGCGTCCCCACGTCACCATGACCTGGCTTACCCCCGATGGACGCGTATGCGCCTCGGTGAGTTGACGGTGCAGCGGCGCTGAAACCTATCGCCGCTCAGGAATGAACGCTTGACACCGTCGGATGCGGGGCCTTTCGCCTGAAATCGGCCTCGCTGACCCCAATTCGCCCGAAGACGTTTACCCCGCTTAAGGGGACCTACACGCTTCGATCGCCGGTCTTGTCTTCGAGGAAGAGGAAGCTGACGTCGACGCAAAACTCGTGGTCTACGGCGAAGTGTATGGGCTGGCCGAAGACCGATCACAGGCGGCCGCGACATCATGCTGGCCCTGCTATGGGAGACGCCGGTGGCGCTCTCGTTCGCTTCTTTCGCCGCGGTCGGCTCTACCATTAGGCACCAGCGATCATCGCCGCCGCGTTCGGTACGCGCTGATCGACGCGCTAATCCAGCGGATCACCGAGGTGAACTGATCCCGCTGGTGCTACCCATCCTGGTGATGATCGGCACCTTCTACTCGCGTAGCATTTGGGTAATGCTAGGGCATGGTCATCGTGCTGGGCATCTTCAGCGTGGATCAAAAGCCATCGTTTCATCTTCTTGCAGGTGAAGGAATCGCCCTACATCGAGGCGGCCAAAGCCTACGGCGCGGGCAACTTCCGCATCATCTTCGTCTACCTGATCCCGCGCATCATCCCGATTTTGGTGCCGCAGTTCGTGGTGCTGATCCCGTCGTTCGTCTTCCTCGAAGCGACGCTGGCTGTGCCGTCTGGGCGATCCCATCTGCCCACGTGGGGCAAGGTGCTCAACGACGCCCGCGCCAACGGCGCCCTCTACAACGGACATTATTACTGGATGCTGGAACCGGCCGTGTTGCTGGTGATCACCGGCCTGGGCTTCGCCATGGTCGGCTTTGCACTGGACCGCATCTTCAACCCCCAGGCTGAGAGAACTGTGATGCAGAAGAAGAGAACGACAATGCGCTGCTGCGCGTGGAGGATCTGCGCCTTAGCTTTCGCACCTAAGAAGGGAAGCTCCAGCCGTGGACGGTGTGAACTTCGAGCTACACAACAACGAGGCGCTGGTGATCTTGGCGAATCGGAAAGGCAAAACGTCGCTGGCCAAGTCGATCCAGGTGCCTGCTGCCAACGTAGACAGCTTCACCGGCAAAGTGTGGCTCAACGGCATGGACGTGATGGTTACGGACGACGAAAACTTTCGCCAGCAGATCCGCGAAGGTTTGATGGTGCCGCAGGCCATGAACGCGCGCCTTCAATCCGGTGTTGCGCGTGGGCGATCAGTGGCGGAGCCGCTGGTTTCGCACCTGGGCGTACGCAAATCCGACGCCATCGAGCGCTTTCAAAGAGGCATTCCGCCACGGGCGTGCCAGACTTCATCAACCGCTACGCCTTCGAGTTGAGCGGCGGTATGCGTCAGCGTGTGGCGATTGCAATGGCGATGGTCACTGATCCCGATCTGATCATCCTGGATGAGCCGACGTCGGCGCTGGATATGCTGACCCAGGCCAACATCATGAACACGCTCAAGCGCATCAAGAACGAGACATCGACCAGCTTCATCCTCATCACCCACGACATCGCCACGTCCAGCGAACTGGCGGATCGGGCGGTGATGTATGCCGGGCAGATGGTGGAGTTCAGAAGACGCCTACACCTCTTCACCGCCGTTGCATCCGTATTCACAGAAATTGATGGCCAGCGTCCCCAAACTGCGTCAGGTGGAAGAACCCGAATTCATCTCCGGCCAGCCGCCCACAGCCTGCTCGATCTGCCCACAGGCTGCCGCTTCGCCGACTGTTGCACGCAGCGCTTGAGAAATGCGACGAAATGCCGCCCCCTGGTGACGATGGGTGAACGCCAACGTGCAGGCCATGTATTTCCACCAGTGAGGACGGGTCGCTGATAACGCCAGGACGCCGATTGATAGCCCGGCGCCAGTGATATAGCGCTGCATATTTAGCCCGTAAGGGAGACAAGACAGAATGACCGTTGAAACAAAACCTGCCGCACAGGCCACGCTGATGGCAGACCGGCGGCCCACGCCGAGACGAAGCGCCGCTGCTGTCGCTGCGCAACCTGCACACCTGGTTTGAACTGAAACGTTTCGCTTTAGCCACGCCGACATCGTCCGTGTTGTAGATGTCAGTTTCGATCTGCACCGCCGCGAGGCCATCGCCATCGTGGGCGAGAGCGGCTGCGGCAAGTCCACGTTAATGAAGACGATCCTGGGCCTGCATCGCCCCACCAAAGGCCAGGTGCTCTTCGACGGCAAGGATCTTTCGGAAATGGACGACGCCGGGCTGCAATGGTACCGTGCCCAGGTGGGCGACGGCAGCAGGATCCGTTCGGCGCGCTGTCGCCTTCATGCAGGTAGAACGCATCCTCGAAGAACCGCTGATCACTCACGGCATGAAAGACAAGCGCGAGCGCGAGCAGCGCATCCGCGAGGTGATGGAAGAGGTCAAGCTCAGCCCCATCGAAGACTACCTCAACAAGTTCCCGCACATGCTCAGCGGTGGGCAGCAACAGCGTATCGTCATCGCCCGCGCCATGATCCTGCGGCCCAAGCTGATCGTGGCCGACGAGCCTGTCTCCATGTTGGATGCGTCGGTGCGCGTCGAGGTGTTGCGCCTACTCCAGCGCCTGCAAGACAGCCACAACCTGGCCGTCATCTACATCACCCACGATCTGTCTACCGTGCGCTATTTCTCCGAGCGCATCTTCGTGATGTACGCCGGCAAGATGGTAGAAAAGTCGCACATCAACGATCTGCTGCGCAGTCCGCTGCACCCGTACACGCAGGCGCTGCTGGCCGCCATCCCCGATCCTGATCCGGAGAACGCGCACAGCTTCCGCGAGGTGCCGCCTGGTGAACCGCCCAGCCTAATCAAGCCGCCGCCGGGCTGTCGCTTTCACCCGCGCTGTCCGCACGTAATCGAAGGGCTGTGCGACGTTGAAACGCCGCCGGATTTCGAGCCGGAACCCACCCACTACGCAGCTTGTTGGTTGTACAAATGAGTGAAATTCCCCCGCTCTGGCTTATCATCGGTGGCGGATTGCTGCTGGTGGCGGCGGTGCTGGTCAGCTTTTTCATGGTGACCCGCATCATGGAGCCGAGTTACCTGTTGGTATTTGTCACCTACGGCGCGTCGTTTGTGGGCCTGATCATCGGCGTGATCGGCGTTGCCATGTTCAGCACCCGTGGACGCGACCGATGACAACCCTGCTCAACGCAGTCGACGCCGCCGAAATGGACGATCTCACCCGTCTTTTCGGCGGCGTACCTTTTGTAGAAACAACGCTGGCCGTCGACACGCCCTTCCTCGACGGCGAACACCAGTTGCTCACCTCGGCCCGTCGCCGCGCCGAGATCTGCTACATCCTCCACCGCGGTGATCCCGAAGGGGACGGCGTCCTGCTGCACCGCAAGACGTTCTACCCGCCCACCGCCTACCGACTGCCCACCGGCGGCATCCACCAGGGTGAGGCTGTCCTCGAAACGCTGGCGCGCGAAATCGCCGAGGAGACCAGTTTCTTCCTCGATCTTTCGGCCTACGGCATCGCACAGGACGCGCCGCCCGCCGGCACAACAATTGTCAACCTGGCATCATTTCTAGGGACCATCGCCTACGAAATGCCCCACCGCAGCCAGGGCAAAATCCACCGCTTCGCCACCTACCACTTCGTCATCGCTGCGCCGCCCAACGCCATCCCCGTGGTGGACGATCCCGCCGAGCACCTGGCCGGCTGGGATTGGCAGCCCGTCCACGCCCTCAACGCTGTGGCCGAACGCCTCGACCGCGTCGGCGACAGCTACCCAGATTGGGGCGATTGGGGAAAGTTTCGGGCGCTGAGTCATCGGTTTGTGGGGGAAGCGATGCGGGATGCGTGATCCGTGGGTTGAGGATGATTTGGGGCGATCCTCGTGGTGCGTGTACCGGTAGAGTAGATTGATGTTGCATTGGAAGCGTACGGATTGGACACAGACTGAGCAACCCGAACGCTCCCAATGCACAAATCGTATTCACCACTTGTACACGCACCACGCACTACGCACCACGACTCACTTTTTTCGCCAAATACCCTGCAGCAATTCCTCCACCATCACCCCCGCCAGCGCGTCCGGCTTCTGCACGTGGATGTCGTGGTCGGTCTCCTCGAACCAGTGGACGCGGACACGGGCCAGCGCAGCCTCGGCGGCAGCGACCTGGGTGCGTTTGCGTTCTGTCCACTGGCGGCGCGCTGGTGGCTGGGCAGATGACCACCAGCGCGCTGACTTTGCCGTACAGATCGCCGGGCCGTTGTTCCCACAGCGCCCGCAGGATCTGCATGTGCCGTTCCAGCGTCAGCCGCGGGCGGATGGTGCCGTCGGGCAGGATCTCGAAATTGTTGAGTGTGGCTTCGACGCCGGCGTCGGTCCAGTCGGGGTGGTAGGTGCGCAGGCGTTGGCGCAGGTCCGCGGCCGGCGCGCCGACCAGATTGGGCGGGCGCAGATCCACCGAGACGCGTTCCCAGGTGTTTTCGGGCCGCGATTGCAGATCGAGAAAACCACCGTCGACGAAGCCGAGTCCTCGGGCGCGCTTGGGGTAGTGCGCCCCAAACGCAAGGACCACGTTGCCGCCCCAGGATTGGCCCGCCACGATGGGCGAGTCCAGTTGCAGCGCATCGAGCAACAAAGACAGGTCCTCGGTGACGGTGGCGAAGTCGTAGCCGTCGGCGGGCTTGTCACTGAGGCCGTGGCCGCGCTGATCCACGGCATAGACGGCGTGACCGGCCTGTGTCAGGGCGTGGGCCACACCGTCCCAGGTGCGGGCGTTGCTGGCGAGGCCGTGCAGCAGCACAAAAGCGACGCCGTCACCGGGCCAATGACGTACGTTCAACGCCAGATCGGCGCGGACGTCCATGCGTTTTTCAATGGGAAATTGCGAATCTGCTGCCGTCATCGGCGTTGCCGTCCTTTGCGTACGTTGTTTTTGTCGAGCTTCATAGGGCAGACGGATCAACTTGCGGGCCGTCCGGCGTATCGCGGACCAGCCAACCCGCCGCGGCGATCTGATCGCGCAGGGCATCTGCCGCGGCCCAGTCGCGCTGCTGCCGAGCGTCCTCACGCTGTTGGACCAGATCGAGGACGCTCGGCGGCACAGTGACCAATGCCGGTTCAGTTTCGACTTCGGCGCGACGCACTGCTTCTTCCCAAATCTCAGCCGGGATCTCGGCGTGTCCTTCGGGCAGGCGCCAATCCCCCAGCGCAGACGGCGCAAATGTCTGCCCCGTCGCAAAGGACCGCTCCACGCCGTCGCGGATGATCAAAACACGCCCCGGCCCCACCACTTCGCAAACACCCGCGTGTGGGTGGATCACGAGGCCGGTGTTCTCTTCGATGCCGAGGACGGTAGCCGGCGCGGGCAGCATTTCGATCAGTTGCTCGTAGCGCGAGAGGCCCATGTAGCAGTGACTAGTGTCCAAATCGGCGCCGCCGTCGTTGTTGTTCCAGTGCGGCACGATCACCAGGTTGAGGCCGAAAGCGCCGAAGAAGTCCAGGCCGGGCTTCCAGTGCAGGTCTTCACCCACTTTGTAGATCTCGTAGACGGGGATCGTGTGGCGGGCAGCGGCCAACGTCGACGCGCTGGAGAAACAGAGCGCCGCCCCCAGCCGGTGCCGTGCCTGCATGGCATACCAGGTGTAGCTGGCGCGCAACTGCCGCGCTGCATAGGACGGGCTACCCGGCCCGATGAACAGGTAATTGGCGTCGAAAATCGGCGCAGCGATGGCGGGATCGTCGGGGCTGAAGTCGGTGCCGCGTTTGCGAGCCGGGATCTGCGTGATGGCCGGCTGGAAATTCTGTAGTCGGTGGCTTAGGTAGTCGCCGATCTTGGCGGCGACGCCGTCTGCGTTGAGTTCAAAACCGGCTGGGGTTTCGACGATGGCGACCCGAATCGGGGCCTCCAGGTCTTCCATAACGGTGCGGTGGATACGGTGAGCGCCGGGTGAAGTCTCCCCGGAGCCAAACAATGCAATCGGCCCAAACATCCTTCTTACTCCTACGTGATGGTATGGCGCGCCGGACTTTGGCGGAAGAAGATGCTACGCCTTTCGCGCCGGGATTACTGTATGGATGTTCCATTTGAGGATAGGAAAAAGAGAGGAAGGCAAAAGGCAAAGTGCAAAAGGCAAAAAGGGGAAACGGACAGTAGGTAACGAGAATCGAGGAAAGTAATGATCCAAGCAGGAGAGGGGCACGGATTTCAGGATTGTCAGGACAGAAGACAGGAAAGACATGCTGTCTTGATCTGCGAATCCTGAGAATCCGTGTTGTCCGTGTCCTTCTCTGCTCTTAGGACATCTCAGAATTTTAATGATCCACGAAGGCACACGAAGCACCACAAAGAGGAGCACCACAAAGAGGAGAAGAGAAGGACACGGATTTCAGGATTTGTCGGACAGTAGAGCGGAAAAGCTTTCTGCCTGTTCTTTTCTGCCTTCGTGTATCTTCGTG
>JAWKOL010000027.1:0-93796 GCA_041391225.1 Caldilineaceae bacterium | reverse complement strand
CCTGCAAATTGCCGCCGTAGAGGCGCACAGCATTCCCAAAGATCGCCTGATCAGATCCCTGGATCATGCCATCGAAAAAGAGCAGTAAAATGAGCCCCAGCACAATCGCAATCACGGCGATGGCCGTCCGCCGCCAATTGCGCCACATGTTGCGCCAGGCCATGGTGAAGAGAGGAGACATGGGGTGTTTGACCTCGCTTTCTGTTACTCCAGCCATTCACGAATCTGCGTCGGTTCAATCACATGCACCGATCCTTCCGCCGCGCCGAGGACGCGTTCGAGGCTGCGCTCGTAGGCGTGGACTTTGCGGCGGGCGGTTTCGGTGCGTTCGGGGCCGCGCTCCTGGGTCAGGAGCAGACGGACGAAAGTTTCGCCCAGGGCGGTGCCGATCTGTAGGGACACTTCGGCGGCTTCGGCGGGATAGTCCACCGCGAAGACGCCTTCTTCGACGCCCTGCTCGATGATGGCGGCCAGCACCGGCACGATCCGCTGCGCCGACATCGTCACCATTTTGGTGCGCAAGAGGACGTTGTCATCGTGGTACATGACGTGCATCAGATCGATGAAAAACGCCTTGTTTGCCACCTTCCACGAGCCGAAGTGGTCGAAAAACCGCGAAAATTTGGTGGCAGCGTCGGTGGTTGTGTCCTGCATCAACGGCGTCAGCGACTGCAACTGCTGCGTCAACATACGCTCAATCAGGGCGTCAAGCAGATCGCCCTTCGAGTCGAAATAGTGGTAGAACGTGCCTTTGGCCACGCCGATGGCGTCGATGATCTCCTGCACCGGCGTCTGGGCGTAACCTTTGGTGTAAAAAAGACGCTGCGCCACGTCCAAAAACTCGGCATATCGCTCGTCGTACTCTTTGACAACTCGCGCCAATTCCTCACCTCCTTCTTACAAACTGACCGTCGGTCGGTATGAATCCAAAATACGCCCGCGGACACCAAACCGCACCGGTCAGATGGGTAGGTCGATAGAACGCGGATTTGGCGGATCGGGCGGATCTGAACAGATTTTTCTTTTGAATCCGTCTGAATTCGTGACTCCACTGCGAAAAGTCCGACTTCTGTGTGATTTGCGGTTGCTCCCCTCCTAAGAGAAGTCGGACTTTTGCGCTTGAGCGACCTTTTTGCAGTAGAGTCTGGAGATAGAACGCGGATTGGGCGGATTGATCTGATTTGAACGGATCAGAGATTCAACAAGAATCCGAAAAATCCGCCCAATCCGCTTCATCCGCGTTCTACTCTCACCCCTTCTGAAAATCCTCTAATCCTTAAATCTGTGGATCAACTCTGCTCTCCTTCGTGTTTCTTCGTGTGCCTCCGTGGATCAATCTCTACTTTTCACTACTCATTGACGATGACCGGTTCCGCCGTCTGATAGATCTCGGGGAAGACGACCGCTGCGTTGGTCGAGTCCTGGTTGGGTTCCTGATACTGCACGATGGTGATGGCCGGATCGGGGAACTGATGCCACCACTTGGGATCCTTGCCCGCCTGTTCCGGTGTGTTGTTGGCGTTCACCGGGAAGGTGATAGTCCCCAGCGCGCCTTCGTAGGAGATGTTCTCCAACGTGGTGATCAGCGCCTGCGGATCGGTGGTGCCGGCCTCTTCGATGGCCTGGGCGATGATCATGATCGAATCGTAGGCTTCCAGCGCGTAGGATTCAGCCGCCTGCTTGCCGGTGCGCTCGGTGTAGGTAGCCACAAAGTTGGTGGCCACGTCGTTGTAGAGTTCGGTAGGCAGGCCGACGCGGCGCACGAAGCAGTAGTTGCCGTCGGGGACGTTGGTCCAGAAGGCATTGCTTTCCAGCGAAACCTGGTTGCACATGAAGGGAATGTCGCCGGGGCCGATGCCGGAATCGGCGGCCTGCTGCTGGAAGTTGTAGGCCGCTTCACCGGTGAGCAACGCCATGATCAGGTCGGGATTCTCGGCCTTGACGCGTTCGAGGATGCCGGCGAAGTCCTGGGTGCCGATGTCGACACCGAAGGTGACGGCTTCGATCTCACGTTCGCCGAGCAGACGGGTGGTCTCTTCGGCTGCGGGGATGCCATAGTCGGTATTTTCGGTCATGATGACCACTTTGCCGATGGCCACACCGCGCTCATTCACCAGCCAGTCGATGAAGCGGGCGTCCACGGCGGAGACTTCGGAGTTGAGCGGCGCGATGCGGAAGATCTCGGGGTACATCACACTGGTGATGGTGTCGTTCCACGTCTCAGCGAAGACGACGGGAATGCCGTTGTCGTGGGCCACTTCCTTGGCCGCCACGCCCACGGAGCTATGGTAGCCGCCGCCGATAGCCACGACGTTGTCCTGGTTGATCAGCTTTTCCATCACCGCGGTGCCACGTTCGGGCAGGCCCTCGGTGTCTTCGACAACGAGTTCCACCTCGCGGCCCAGCAGACCACCGTTGGCGTTAATCTCGTCCACGGCAATGAGCATGGCTTCACGCATGGCTTCACCGCCGGTCACCGCGCCGGGGGCGGAAAGCGGGGCCAGGCCACCGATCTTGATGGGGCCTTCCTCAGCCGCAGCCGCGGGTTCTTCGCCGGGGGCTTCTTCCGCAGGCGCTTCTGTGGCTTCAGGCTCTGCTTCGGTCTCGGCAGCCGGGGCTTCGAGCGCCGGTTCTTCGCCGACAGTCTCCGCCGCTGGAGCACAGGCCGCCAGTGCCAGCACCAGCGCCGCCAACAAAGCTGCAAGCCAGGTGGTTGATAGGTAACGCGACATCGGTTCCCTCCTTAAGGGGTTCAAAAAGAAAAAAGAAACAGATCGACGACCAGGAGGCTCTCGGTCTGCCAAGATAGCAAACAGCGAGCCCCTGGGCTTCGAATCCAGCAAAACGCAGAAGAAAGAGTTGGTTATTCGGTCCGCTTCAACGCGAGACCAATTCATTGGAAGACAGGCAGTCGGCGAGCAGCAATCGGGGAGAACTGCGCCACACGCAAGATGAGACACCTGCAAGGAGTGTTCCAGAGGAACTATATCCACCAGCCGGCTGGCCCGGCTTGGGACCAAGTTATACAACGGGAGGGGTGAGATGTCAACTTAAGGAAAAGTGGGGGAACCATCCCCAAAACTCACAAATCACCAATCACCTTCACCCCCTCTGTCGCGGTCAAGGACGCGTACAGATCGCTCAACCGCTGTGTCATCGGGCCGGTGCCGCCGTTGCCGATACGGCGGCCGTCGAGTTCGGTGACGGGAGCTAGTTCGCCCATTGTGCCTGTGCAGAAGATCTCCTCGGCGCGGTAGGCTTCCGACAGGCTGATGTCGCGCACGCGGTGCGGGATGTCGTGCGCCCGGCACAGATCGAGGACAGTGGCGCGCGTGATCCCCTCGGGGCAGGAGCCGGTATCCGACGTGTGGACGACGCCGTTTTCCACGAAGAAGAGGTGGGTGGCGTTGGTTTCGGCCACGAAGCCGCGCAGATCGAGCATCATGGCGTCGTCCACGCCCGCGGCGTTGGCCTGAATCTTGGCCAGGATCGAGTTGAGCATGTTGCAGGAGTGGATCTTCTGATCCAAACATTCAGGCGGGATGCGGCGGATGCCCGCGGTGATCAGACGAATGCCGTGCTTGTCATAGACTGGCGCTTTGTGCTCGGCCAGCACGATCAACGTCGACCCGGGCGTGTTGACCCGCGGGTCCATGCCACTGGTGTACTTGACACCTCGTGTCAGCGTCAGCCGGATGTGGACGTTGTCGGTCATCTGATTGGCGGCCAGCGTGCGCCGGATCTGGGTGATGATCTCCTCATGGCTGGGGATGTGGGCATAAGCCAGCGCCAGCGCGCTATGACGCAGCCGATCCAGGTGTTCGATCAGCTTGAAAATGCGCCCATTGTACAGCCGCAGCCCCTCCCACACCGCGTCCCCGTTCTGCACTGCCGAATCGAAAGGACTGATCCCCGCCTGGTCGCGGTGAACGAGGTTGCCGTTGATGTTGACGAGCAGATCGCGGTTGCGTTCGTTGAATTGTTGAAGCATGATTATCTCCGGTGATGATGGGATGATGGGTTCGGAGAGAGGTCTGAATGGACCGCTGTCTATCTCTGACGCCACTGCAAAAAGCAGAAGATCTACCACGAAGTCCTAAAATCCGTGTCCTCTTCTCCCCTGTGTGCGCCGTGCTCTCCGTGGTGAAATTCTGCTCTCTGTTATCTCTATTCGCGGATCAACTGCTCCGCCGCGCGCAGACAGAGCGCCCACAGCGTCAGCGTAGGATTGACGCCGGGACAGGACGGGAAGGCCGCGCCGCTGAAGACGTACAGCCCTGGCGTGTCGTGGACCTGCAAGCCCGGATCGACGACGGATTGCGCCGGATCTTCGCCCATGCGACAGCCGCCCAAATCGTGGCTGCTGCCCACCCCGGTGAAGCGCGGACCACGCCAGGTTTTCGTCGCGCCCATGCGTTGCAGGATCTCCTCGGAAATCCCCTCCATCCAGTCGGCCTGGCGTTGCTCGTTGGGGCGCATGTCACAGGTGATGCGCACCACAGGCAGGCCCAATCCGCTGCGGTCGCGGTGACGTGGATCGAGATCGAGGTAGTTGGTGGTGTAGGGCAGCGAGTCGGGCTGGATGCGCACCACGCCCACATGCTGCCAGTTGCGGACGTGATCCTTGTAGCGTTTGCCCCAGGTTGGCACGTCCGCGGGCAGGGTTTCGCGGCTGATCTGGATGGGCAGGAACTGGTTCTCGGAACTCAGTGTGGCGCCGCCGATGAAGCCGTGCTGCATTGAATCGAAACCGTCGGCCACGAAATCGTCGAGGATGATCGACTGCGCCGCCGGCCCGGTGTGACGGTTGAAGATGATGTCGGGGAAGTAGCCGTCGACGTGGGCGAACATCTTGGTCATAAAGTGTTTGCCCACCTGGCCGCTGTTGTTGCCCAGCCCGTTGGGGTGTTTGGCGTCACCCGAAAGCAGGAGCAGACGCACGTTTTCGAAGGTGTAGCTGCACAGGATCACCGTACGCGCCCGCTGCACATGACTCCGCCCGTTGGGATCCACATATTCCACCCCGTTGGCGTGACCGTCGGCGTCGGTGAGGATGCGGATAACGCGGCAGCCGGTGCGCAGATCGAGGTTGCCCGTCGCCAAGGCTCGCGGCACTTCGGTCATGCCGGGGTGCCACTTTGCGCCGTCGAGACTGCCAAATCCGTTGTTCCAATTCGTGTAGCGAGTGCCAGGGCGACCGTCGTAGTCGACGCTGTTGAGGCCCACCGGCACAGGATAGGGATGCAGATCCAGCTCGCGCACGGCGTTGCTGAAGATTTCGCCCATGCGGAAAGGACGCAGCGGCGGCATGGGGTAGTCGATGGGCGGGAGGAAGGGGTTGCCGTCTTTGCTGCCGGCGATGCCGACCAGCCGTTCCAGGTGTGAGAAGTATGGATCGAGATCGTGGTAGGTGATGGGCCAATCGGCCAGCGTGCAGTTCTCGGGCAGCGCGCCCTTGCCCCAGCGCTCGCGGACGCGTGTCAGCGGCGCAAAGTGGTGGGGGTGGAAGCGACGCAGCCACGCGCCGTAGTGGATCACCGATCCGCCCACACTGTTCATCATGCGGCCCAACGAAAAAGTGGCTTCGCCGGTAGGTTCGTCGTCGTTGCGCCGCCAGCGTGGGGTCTCGCTGAGAACTTGGGACCCATGTCGGCGCGGCAGGCGTAGCTGTCCTAGCTCGTCGGGGCGGAAGTCGGTTTGGGTGCGGTACGGCCCAGCCTCCAGCGAAGAAGACCTTCAGCCCAGCCTCACACAGCAGCGGCGCGATCACACCACCCACCGCGCCCACGCCGATCAGGATCACGTCGGCGGGCGAGCCGGGCGGTTCCACGCTGCGCTGCGGATCGTAGCCGGGATCTCGCGCGGGGACGCCGCTGTCCAGCGTGAAGCCCAGGTCGGCCATGGATTGAATGACGCCGCCTTTGGTCACCGGTTCGGCGCTGAGGTTTTCTTCGGCGCTGTTTTCCATCCAGATGCCCGGGTGGCCGAGGACGCGCCAGCCCAGCTTGTCTTTGTTGCCGCCGTGCAGCGGATCGGCGAAGAGTCCTTCCTGCACGTGGGCGCGGGCCAGGGCGAAGAAATCCTCCTGGCGCGGCGTGTGGAAGTTGGGCAGATCACCGTGTTCCATGCGACGCAGCAGCGCGTCCTGTTGATCGGGCGTGGCGTCGGCGAAGACACAGCCGATTTCGTCCACGGCGGCGCGGTCCAACGCCGCCAGCCCCAGCCGGTACGCTTCGCGCTGATCCCGGTACGCCCCGGCCAGCGCCCGATCCACATAGTCCACCACACCGATTTCCACCGCGCCGGGGACCTCGTCGGCGGGGAAGATGCGCTCGAACAACGCCGCGGCGGTGCGCGCTTCGTGAAGGGAGAAGTTGAGGTAGGACATGGGGTGCTCCTGTGGGGTGGGATGGTGGAGATGATGAGGATAATGAGGATGATGGAGTTGACGGGAGCAACTGCCTTCACGATCTTTCCATCATCCCATCATCTTCCTCTAAATTCTGCATTCCGCCGTTCGCGAAACGCCGCTAACCCTTCCTGCAAATCTTCCGTGTAGGATGTCATGCCGCTGGCCAGCGCTTCGAGGTGACGCCGGGGTGAGGTCGCCGTCGATGAGTTGTTTGCTTTGCCTGCACGGCGATGGGCGTTGCGGGCGATGGTGCGCGCCAGTTCGTTCGCGCGGACGAGTAGATCGTCCGCGGACGACTTCGTTGACCAGTCCCCAGCGTTCGGCGGTGACAGCATCGACGCGCTCGCCGGTGAAGATCATCTGTTTGGCGCGAGCCGGGCCGATGATACGCGGCAGCCGCTGTGTGCCGGCCCAGCCGGGGATCGTCCCCAGCGTCACCTCGGGCAGGGCCAGTTGGATGTTCTCGGCGGCCAGGCGCAGGTCAGCGGCCAGGGCCAGTTCCAGGCCACCGCCGAAGGTGTAGCCGTTGAGCGCGGCGATGACGGGCTGTGGCAGCCGCGCCAGCCGGTCGAAGATGCGGTGGCCGTCGCGGATCCACTGCCGCCACATCTGCAGCGGCTCCAGCGCGGACCAGGCGTAGATGTCCGCGCCGACGCAGAAAGCGCGTCCGCTGCCGGTGACGATCACGGCGCGCACGTCGCAGTTCTGTTCCAGGTCACCGACGATGCGCTCCAGTTGCCCCAGCATGGGGATGGTCAACGCGTTGAGTTTTTCGGGCCGGTTGAAGGTGACCGTGGCGACGGTGTCTTCGGTGGTGAGGATGATCTCTTCGGGCATGATTATTCCGTGTCCACCTGTGTCGGTCCAAGGTAGTCGCGAATGAAGATTTCGTCGTTGATGCCGGATTTGTCTGGATCCCAGAGGATGCCGGTGCGACTGCGGTTGATTTCGTACTGTTCCCGCTGTGCTGTGTCGGCGTGATGTAACGTGGGAATCCACGCCAGCGGGATGGCTAGCCTGCGCCCATCAACAAGATCGACGTGCAGGTAGTCGTCATCGAAATGGATCTCATGGATACGTGGTGTTTCGCGGGGGAAAATGTATTCGGCTAGTGGATACTGGAGTGGATAGCGCTGCACTTCTACCTTCTCATCCACCTGTTCTGCGTCGATGGCCATACCATTCCTCCATTAGGAACTCTCTATTCTGCGCAATGATTTTCATCGCCTGTCTCAATTCATGTGGGCGGAGCGTTCTACCATTTCGTGCGATTTCTATGCCTGGCTCTAGCCAGATCTTGGCGTCGTTGTCGTCGTCTTGTGCGCCCTTACCCACATGAACGCTGGCTCGGCCCTCGTGAACATCGATACTGTGAAACCAGAAGATCAAGGCTCCGGCCGTCATAACTTGGGGACTCATACTGCGATCCTTCGATAGTCCGTGATAGTCCGTATTGTAGCATAGGGAAGATATGGATTTGTTTACGTTGACAAACATCGTCTTGCGCCATAATTGGTACAACTGCAACACTAGATTCCAGGAGTACAACAATGTCCGCACATCCACAGTATAAGCGTCTCTACACCGTCGAAGAGTATTTCGGCTAGAAGAGAAATCAGACATCAAGCATGAATACTACCGCGGCGAGATTTTCGCAATGGCGGGTGGCTCAGTGAACCACAACCGCATCGCCCGAAACGTCCTAACCACCTTGGACGGGGCTTTGCGTGACGGCCCATGCGAGCCATTTGGCAGCGACTTGCGGACATTGATTGAAGCGCACACGCTCTACACCTATCCCGACGTCACGGTGGTCTGCGGCGGCGTGGATGCAGATCCCAAACGCCGCGATACGATCACAAACCCACGCGTCATCATCGAGGAGCTTTCACCGTCCACGCAGACATACGATCAGCGACAAGTTCACCTTCTACCGTACGATTCCGTCGTTGCAGGAGTACGTCCTCATCCATCAAGACAGACCGCACGTTGTCCACCACCGCAAACAGGACAGCGGCTGGCTGCTCACCGATGTGACCTCGATTGATGCATCACTGGTGCTCGACTCGTGTGACGTCGAAATCCCACTGCGGCAGATCTACCGCCAGGTTGATTGGCTCTTTGCAGACTGAACTCAATCTCCCAATCGCTTAGGAGAAATCAGAGAAATAATGATCCACGAAGCCACACGAAGATACACGAAGGCAGAAAAGAACAAGCAGAAAGCTTTCCGCTCTGTTGTCCTGCTAATCCTGAAATCCGTGTCCCTCTCTTCTCCTCTTCGTGTGCCTTCGTGGATCAATAAAATTCTGAAATCTCCCTAATCCCGAAAAATCCCCTCGTCCATGATCTTCAAATCCGCCGCAACCCGCGGACGGAACCCCATCTGCCCCAGGACGTCCCGCTCCAGATCCACGCCCGGCGCGATTTCGATCAAAGTGATCCCCTCGTGCGTCAGCTCGAAGACGGCGCGCTCGGTGACGTAGAGCACCGGCTGGCCCACGGATCGGGCGTAGTCGCCGCTGAAGGTGATCTGATCCACGTGGTCGATGAACTTGGGGATGCTGCCTTCGCTGCTGATGTGCAGTCGACCCTCGCCTACTTCGCAGCGGAAGCCTTTGGCCGTAAACGTGCCGCAGAAGACCACCTTCTTGGCGTTCTGCGAGATGTTGATGAAGCCGCCGCAACCGGCCAACATGCCGCCCACCTTGCTGGCGTTGACGTTGCCGTGACAGTCGGTCTGCGCCATGCCCAGGAAGGTGACGTCGAGGCCGCCGCCATCGTAGAAGTTGAACTGCGAATCTTCCTCCACCATCGCCACGGCGTTGTAGGCCGCGCCGAAGATGACGCCACGCGCGGGCAGCCCGCCGATCTGTCCCTGCTCCACGGTGACGTTGATCTGATCGAACCAGCCTTCCTCGGCGGCGACCGAGGCGATGCCGTCGGGCATGCCCACGCCCACGTTGATCACCGCGCCGGGCCACAGTTCGCGGGCGGCGCGTCGGGCCACGATCTTGCGCTCGTCCAGCGGCAGCGGCTCGATGGTCTCCAGCGGCACGCGCATCTGCCCGCTGAGGCCGGGGTTGTAGAATGCGGCGGACGTCTGCGCCTGCTCGGGGTCCACGACGACGGCGTCGACGAGGATGCCGGGGATGCGCACTTGCTTAGGCGGGATGCTGCCCGCTTCGGCCAGATATTTCACCTGCACGATGACCTTGCCGCCGCACGCCCGCGCCGCCTGGGCGATGGAAATGCCTTCGAGCAGCGCAGCCTCTTCTTCGTAGCTGATGTTGCCGTTGGGATCCGCGGTGGTGCCGCGGATCAGGGCCACGTCGACGTGAAAGCGGGGGAAGTAGAGCCATTCCTCGCCGTCGATCTCCATGACGCGCACCAGATCTTCGGTGGTGACGGCGTTCATCTTGCCGCCTTCCAGCCGTGGATCGATGTACGTCCCCAGCCCCACTTTGGTGAAGACACCCGGTTTGCGCGCCGCCACGGTGCTGTACATCTGCGAGAGGACGCCCTGCGGAAAGTTGTAGCTTTCGATCTGGTTGGCCGCGATCATCTTGGCCATCTGCGGCGCCATGCCCAGGTGACCGGCGATGTCGCGGCGCACCAGGCCCGGCGCGATAAGCAGATCGGTGCCGATCTCCTTGCGGTCGCCCAGGCCGGTTGCGTGGATCAAGGTGATGCCGTGGGGCGATCCGTCCTCGGCGAAGCGGTCGCGCAGGGCGCGCAGCAGCCGCGTCGGCTCGCCGATGCCGCCGCCTGATCCTTGAATCGCTACATGTGCGCCGTCGCCAATCAGGCGGACAGCGGACGCGGCGTCGATCACTTTGTTCGGCAAAGCAGGTCCCTTTCAATTGGCGATTCAGTCGGCGATGGAGAAAGCGGGGAAGGATGCAGCGATTTTAGGGCATTCGGGGATGGTGCGTCAAATGAGTGCGTGGTGCATAGTGCGTAGTGCGCACTATGCACCACGCACTATGCACCACGCACTACGATTCCTCCGCCTCGCGCAGCATGTTGAGCAACAGTGGGATCAGGCTCGGCCAATCTTGGAAGTAGCGGATCTCGTCGGTGGTGACGCAGTGCAGGCGGCCTCGCGCCACGTGGGATCTTCGTCGGTCTGGTCTTCGGTCCAGAGGCGAAGGGTGAAGAGGTGACTTGGGCGATGGGACGATTCGCTGGGCATGTCGGCGCTCATTCTCCGCCGTCCATCGACTGTCGGCTCAGGTCGATGCCTGGACGCAACTCTTTTTCGAAGATCGTGTGTTCGCTCTTGACCGTCATGCCGGCCCGTTCGTAGAGACGGGTGGCGCCGGTGAGGCTGTTGGCGTCGACGCCGAGACCGCCCCGCTTCAGCCCGCGGCGGACAAATTCGGCGAAGGACGCTTGCAGCAGCGCCAGCCCCATCCCCCGTCGCCGCCACAGACGGCGCACCGCCAATGTCTCGATCCAGCCCAGATCTGGGTCTTCGGTGGCAAGGTTCTTGCACAGCGACACGCCGGCGATCTCGTCACCGTCTAGCGCCAGCAACCAGAACGACGGATCGTAATCAGGATCGGTGGTCCAGCGGTGTTGCCAGAGCGAGAAGCCCTTCTCTTCGTCCTGTGCCACGAAGCCGCGGTGATCCTGCCAGGCGTCGCGATAGGCAGCGTAGACGGCGCGCAGATCGTTGAACTGATCGCCGCTCACCAGCCGAATCCCGTCCGGCCAGGTGACCGCGGACGGTGTCTCGGGCAGATCGATGCTCATCTCCCAGGAGTAGCGTTTCGCTGTGAAGCCGCGGTCGGTGAAAAGTTGCACGGCGTCGGCGCTGTTGTAGTCGGCCGCTGCTATCATCGCCACGCTTGCGCCTTCGGGGACTCGGTCGATGGCCTGGCGACTGCGCCCTTCGGCCCAGGACAGCAACGCCGTCCCGATGCCCTGCCCGCGGAAGTCGGGATGCACACGGCCAAAGGTAAACGGCTTGACCGGCGGATCCTGCATGTCCCAGACGTCGATGTAGCCAACGATGCGGTTGTCGTCATCGATTGCTGTCATCGACGAGTTCGTCAGATCGAAGCCGGGCTGTGTCCATTCACCGTGCAGGCTGTCCACCGAAAACTCGTCCACGCCGGAGAGCGCCCGCGAGCAGATGTTCAGCAGATTCACCACAGCCGCGCAGTCGTCCAGCATGGCCGGTCGCAGCGTGATGTTGGGTGGTGTCAATTCGAGATGGGTTGGGGGCGTAGTGGACATTGCTGTCTCCTGGGATTGCGAGTTGCGAGTTGCGAATTGCGAGTTGAGTGCATTATGCTCGATCCGGCTGAATTGCGCATCAATGCGAGGGCCGGTGACTGGAGAACTGAGACCGGCAGTGCCTGGCACGGGCCAAACCCGCAGGCTTTCGCGGGCGATGTGCTTGCCTCTGCCTGGCACTGTCACCGCGCAGTGACGCCGAAGCACACCTGCGTCCTCGCGATGGGGCGTCGGGGGGAAGACGTCCCATCGCTGGATACAGCATACACGGCGATGCGTTTCTCAAGCGTTTGGCCGCGCGTTTGGCGCGGCGAGAACTTCCCAGTCCCCAAATCAGCTTTTCGTTGTACTTCCATTCCCCAAATCGCGCTGCATTTGAAATACGCGTTTGCTGTATAATTCCCTGCATGGCCCATAAGCTCCTAATCAATCTGCTCGGCGAATTTCGTATCGAATACGAAGGCAACTCTCTTGCCGCCTTCAGCGCGGACAGGTTGCAGTCGTTGTTGGCCTACCTGCTGCTGCACCGGTCGGCGCCGCAGCCGCGTCATCATCTCGCTTTTCAGCTTTGGCCCGATTCCAGCGAATCGCAGGCGCGCACCAACCTGCGCAATCTGCTGCACAACCTGCGCAACAACCTGCCCGATGCGGAAACCTTCCTCGACATCACCAACATGACGCTCCAATGGCGCGGTGACGCCCCCTGCCGCCTCGATATTGAAGACTTTGCCCAGGCGCGCGCCGCCGCTGCCGAAGCCGAGGGGAGCAGCGCCCTGACCGAGGCGCGCCGTCATCTCGAAACCGCGGCGGACGCGTACAAGGGCGATCTGCTGCCGGGCAATTACGACGATTGGGTGCTCGCCCTGCGCGAGGACCTGCGTCACCAGTACGCGGACGCGCTGCTGCGGCTGATCAGCGTATTGGAGCAACTGGGCGATCTGCGCGCTGCGCTGCAATACGGCCAACGCCTGCTCCACGACGATCCGCTGAACGAGGCGACGTATGTCACCTTGATGCGGCTCTACGCGCTCAGCGGTGACCGCGGCGGCGTTCGCCGCATCTACCAGCAGTGCGCGGCGATCCTCGAACGTGAGTTGGGTGTAGAGCCAGGCCCGGCCACGGTGACTGCCTACGAGCAGATCCTACGCATGGAACCCGCGCCGGTGACGATCCTGCCGACGGCGACGCCGATGCCCGTCGCCTCGGTACCAACGCCGACGCGCCCACGATTGAGTCCGCCCAAAGTTCGACGCCGTTCATCGGGCGTGAACGTGAACTGGCCGAACTGGCCGAGTTGATCGCGGACCCACACGTGCGTCTGCTTTCCATTACCGGGCCGGGCGGCATGGGCAAGACCCGCCTGGCGCTGCAAACCGCGCGCGGACACACGACTGTCTTCGCCGATGGAGCCGCCTTCGTCGATCTGTCCCCTGTCGCCGATGTTGAACTGCTGGCCCGCACCATCGCCGCCGGGATTGGCGTCAAACTGCCCGCCGCAGGCGCCGCCGACGCCGATCTGCTTGCCGCTGTGCAAGACAAGGATCTGTTGCTGGTGCTGGACAATTTCGAGCACCTGCTCGACGGCGCGCCGCTGCTCTCCGCTATCCTCAACGCTGCGCCTGCCGTCAAAATCGTGGTCACCAGCCGCGAACGTCTTAACCTGCACCAGGAGTGGACCTATCCGTTGGCTGGGTTGCCCATCCCCGAGTTGGGGGCAGACTGGGAAGACAACAGCGCCGTGCAGCTCTTCATCCAAAGTGCTCGCCGCGCCAACGCCGCTTTTGCTTTGAAGACGGCCGACGCCGACGCCATCACCTGCATCTGTGCCCTCGTGGAAGGCATGCCGTTGGGGATCCAACTAGCGGCGGCATGGGCGCGCATGCTCTCGCCGCACGAGATCGCGCACGAGATCACGCGCAGCATCTCCTTCCTGGAGACCAATCACCGTGATGTCCCCGAACGTCATCGCAGCCTGGCAGCGGTGGTGGACCACTCGTGGCAGTTGCTCTCGACGCGAGAACAGCACGTGTTGCAGGCATTGTCCGTCTTCCGCGGCGGGTTTGACCGTACTCTGGCGGAACGCGTGGCCGAGGCGAATTTGATGATTTTGTCGTCTTTTGCCGACAAGTCGTTGGTGCGACGCAGCAACAGCAGCGGGCGGTACTCGCTGCACGAGGTGGTTCGTCAATACGCCGCGGCAAAACTTAGCAGCGTCGGCGCTGCGGACAACACACGCACCCAACACCTGCACGCATACTGCGAGTTCGTGGACGCCATCCATCAGGATCTCTACGGCCCCATGCAGGCCGATCTGCTCGATCAACTCGAACTGGAACACGACAACCTGCGCGCCGCCCTGGATTGGGGGCTGGGCCGCACTGCGCTCACCGATCCCAAGCCGGCCGAAGCCGCCGTCTGCCGCCTGCAGGGGGCGCGGCTGGCCGCCATCCTGGCGCGGTTCTGGTATCTGCGCGGCCATTTCTACGAAGGACGATCCTGGCTGCGGCGGGCGCTCGACTGCGTGCAGAACGCCAACCCACCTGCCGGTTCGGAGGACGAACGCCAGTGGATCGAAGCGCGCCTCCTTTTCGGCATCGGCGAGGTTACCGCTGCTTCCGAAAACGTACGCACCGCCCTCGAACCGCTGGAGCGGAGCATCGCCATCTTCCGCCGGTTGGACAACAAACGCGACCTGGTCTTCGTGCTGCATCGCTTCGGCGAAACCCTGGGCGAAGTGGGCGACATCGCCCGTTCCTACAGCTTGATCGAAGAAGCGTTGTCCCTGGCCAGGGAGTTGGACGACCACTGGCTGATCGGGCGGTCGATGTCGATCCTGTCGGCGCTGTCCAGCGAAGTCGGCGACTACGACAAGGCCGAATCGCTGGCCAATGAGGCGCTACAACTGCTGCGCAACGGGCGCGACACCGGCACGGTTGTCTATTTGCTCAACATCCTGGGGCAGGCAGCGGCCAAACACGGCGATTATGATCGCGCCGAGTCGCTGCTCGAAGAAGCGTTGACCATCAACCGCACCGTCACCCGTCTGCGCATGGGTGCGGCGTGGACGTTGCGCAACCTGGGCATGGTGGCGCAGCGTCGCGGTGACCTGGTCCGCGCGCGGGCGCTCTTCGCCGAAAGCCTGACCTTGCGCTACGAACTGCGTCAGTTGTCGAGGATCGCATGGGCGTTAGAGGGGCTGGCCGAACTCGACTACGCCGAGGAAGCGTACTGCCGCGCCGTTTCGCTGTGGGCAGGCGCGGCGGCCGTGCGCAAACAGTGCGGCGCTGCCCTCAACGACGCCGACCGCAAAGCGCAGGAACGCGTCCTGGCCGAACTCTGTGGCGGGTTGGGTGAGCAAGTATTCAACGCTGCCTGGCAGGCCGGGGCGAAGCGTCCGCTCGACGCACTGGTGTCGTACGCGCTGGCGCATAGGTTTGACAACGAACAGCGGGAAAGCGCGAACATGTGACAAGCGTCGTTGCTTCACCTGTTCGCACTTTCCCCATGTTCGTTGTCAATAACCGGCGGCGGATCACATGATCCGCCGCCGGTTATTGCGTTTTAGGGGACGCTCAAGGTCACTTTGATGCGCTGGGGTGGGGTGATGTCCTGGCGGTCGGGGGTGTAGTAGTCGTAGACCTGGCTGCTGGGGATCAACGCGTCCACGGGGTATTCGGCGCGCAGGCGATAGTTGTACTGGTAGACGAAGCCGTTGGCCAGCCCCGATGCGTACAGCCGCAACGTGCGCCCGGTGAACTCGTAACGCTGGATGCGTCCTTCGTCGACGAGGGCATCGAGGTCGGCGGAGACGGGCGAGAGGCCCGGCGGCACGCCGATTTCGAGGAGGACGGTCCCCGCGTTGCCGGGGGCGAGGACTTCCACCATCGCGGTGACGGCCACCGTCTCGTTGACGGCCAACTCGTTGCGGGCGTAGGCCACGTCGATGCGCATGGGCTGTTGCCGCTCGGGCGCGTCGGTTTCCACGACCGACCAGGGCAGGTAGTAGCCCGCCGTCACCTGGTATTGGACGGAGCGGTCACCGTCCACGCGCAGATCGACGATCTGCTCACCCGGCGCGATGTCGTCAAAGACCACCTGCTGCACCACGTCGACGTTGGTGTCGTCGAGGGTGAAGGTCTGTGTGCGCCCGCCGTTGAAGGTGACGGTGACGGTGGTGGGCGCGTCGCTGCGGTTGGCGATGGCGTCGTTGATCAGCGCCTTCAGCACGAGGACAGTGGCCTGTGTCGTCCCAAACGCGCCGTAGGGCTGGCGCTGGGCGATGAGGTAGTCCAGCGCGCGCTGGGCCAGGTCGGGGTATTGTCCGCTACGCTGCAGGGCGAGGACCATCAATGCCGTGGTTTCGATGTCGCCGGTATAGCCAGTACCGAGCATCGAGTTGCTCTGCCAGTGCAGGCCGCTTTCGTCTTCTACGGCCAGTGGCACCAGCAGATCCAGCAGATCGAGGGCGTCGCGGTCACGGTTGTCCATTGCCAGCAGGGCGTTGGCAGTCAGCGCCAGCGGGTAGATCGGGGCGGGCTGCATGTCGGCCGGCGTTGCCAGCGGTGAGATTGAGATGGGTGTGGGGGTGGCGTCCGCGCTGGTAGCAAAGTTGAACTTGTCGGCGTTGCGGACAAGGTAGCGGGCGGCGCGGCGCATGGGCATGGTGTTGCCGTAGCCCGCCTCGGCCAGCGCCCAGGTGATGTAGGCGGTGTTGGTGAAATCATCTGCGTAGTTGTAGCCGTAGCTGTCCACCTGCCAGTGATCGTCGATCTGGCGATCCAGCAGGTAGACGGACATGCGCTGGAGCAGGTCGGGGTCCACGTACTGGACGCGGCTCATGTCGGTGAACTGCATGAGGCCGTAGGCGGTGAGCATGTCCAGCGGCGGCGGGTCGCCGTAGAAGCTGAAGCCGCCGGGGTAGTCTGTCTCGAACGTGAGCAGACGTTGGTAGCCCAGGTCGACGAAGCGTTCGGCCTGTCGCTCGATGCGCGGGGACAACTGCTCTGTGTTGCGCAGGTAGTCGAGGATCATCACGTTGGGGTAGTTGACGCTGGTGGTCTGCTCGAAGCAGCCGTAGGGTTCGCGCAACATGCCGCTGAGACCGTCGACAAGTTGGCTGACCACGCCGGGGTAGATCTTGACGGTGACCGTGCTGGTGCCGCCTACGGCGTCCGCGGGGACGAGGACCGATGCCTGCGTCGCTCGTTCCAGCGTGCCGTTGACGACGTCCTGGCGCGCCTGGCCGTCTGGGAGGACCTGGACTTCGCGCTGTACGGCGTCGCTGAGGACGCTGCCTGTGGCGGTGACGGTGAAGGTGTGATCGCCAAAGCCGGTGACGCGGATGGGGATGTAGGCCACGCTGACTTCGGCGGCGGCCAGGTCGACGGTGATCGTGGCGTCGGCGGTGAACTCGAACCAGTCGGCGGCGTCGACGGCGATTTCGATGGTCTGCGCTTCATCGAGGTAGTTGAAGAGGCTGACCGGCACTGAGACTTCGTCGCCCACGGTGAGGAAGCGGGGCAGATCGGGTTCGACAAAGAAATCTTGGAAGACGCGCAGGCCGGCTTGGGCGCTGCCCAGGTTGCCGTCTTTGTCGGAGGCGACGACGCTGACGCGCCAGGTGGTGATGGTGTCGGCTACGGGGACGGTCAACTGGGCGTGGCCGTCGGCGTCGGTGACGGCTTCGGGCAGCCAGAAGAGCGTTTCGGGGAAGAATTGGCGCAGCCGCGGCGGTTCGGGCTGATCGGCTGACGCGGGCGCGGCCGCGGATTCTTCGAAGGCGAAGTCGTCTCCGGCGGGGGCTTCCCCAGCGGCAGGAACAGGGGCGGAAGCGGGGCTGGCGCATGCGCCCCACAGGAACGAGACCATGCCCAGCAGCACCAGGCCGATCAAGAGGCGGCGACGTCGTTTGCTGCCATCGTAGAACCCGATGCCAAGCAACGGCAACGCGATCCCCGCCCGCGCGGTCCACCCCAGCAGCAATGCGAGGCGATCTTCACTGGCGGTGCCGGCTGTCTTCGTGGACGGCGACGTGGCCGCTAATTCCTCCCCAAAAAAACCGAAGAGGGCGATGTCGCGCGATCTTTGCAGGGCGACAGGATCGGTGTTGGCGCGCAAGGGGCGCACTTTGCCGTCGTAGGGCGAGGGATCGTCGTCGGTGATGGGGGCGAAGTCGTGGATTTCGTACCACGGCTCATCAAGTTCTCGGTCGAGCAGGAAGAAGGTGCGCACGAAGCCGGGGTCCTGTGCGCCGAGGGCGAAGACGGATTCGTCGACGATGGCAACGCCGAGCGCGGACGGCATGGGCGCGCCGTCGCGGCTGACGTTGATGTCGAGGACGGCGTCGTCGCCGGGGCGGTAGACGTCTTTATCGGCGGCGATGGTGATGGCGGCGGGCGCAGGGTTGACGAGGACGAAGCGGCGGTCGCGCACGATGTTGCCCCGTTCGTTGACGCCGTAGACGTTGAGATCGAGGGTGCCGAGGAGCGAACCGTCGATGTTGAGGGCGGCCTGCGCCACGCCGTCGGCCACGGGTAGGGTGACGAGGCCGAAGGTCTGTTTGCCTTTGGCGATGTCGAGGTAGACGGTGTCGACGTCGCCAGCCACGAAGACGTCAAGGTTGAGGGTGTCGCCCACGGCCTTCGGCGCGCTCGGGGCGCAGGAGCAGGGCGGTGTCGGCGAAGCGGGTGTTGAGGCGCACGCGGGTGGTCACCGGGGCCATGTCGAGGTTGAGCGGACGCATTTCCACGTCCATGACCACGTCGAGGGCGTCGACGGGGGTGACGCTGATGGTGGCAAGGCCGAAGTCGTCGGTGGTGACGGTACGTGTGCCTTCGTTGACGGTGACGGCCAACTCGGCGGGGATGCTGCTGCCGTCGGGCGAGGTGACCTGCAGGTAGACGATGTTTTCCATGTCGGTGCGCAGGACGCCGGATTCGGCGACGGCGTCGAGGAGCAGTGGCTGCTCGGCCACGGTGACGGTGTCGTCGATGGATTCGGCGTGGGCGGCGGTGTCAATGACGGTGACGGTAAGGTCGATCTCGGCGCTTTCGTTGCCCAACTGGCCGATGAACGAGTCGGGCACGATGAATTCGTAGCTGTAGTTGCCGTCGGCGTCGGTTTCGCCGCTGATTTCGAAGATGGGCGCGATCTGTTGGCTGCCCAGGAAGCCTTCGATGCGCACTTCGCCGCCGGCCACGGGTTTGCCGAAGAAATAATTGGCCGACACTGTGCCGCGGGCGACGTCGCCGGGCAGGTAGTAGGTGCGGTCGGGTGCGAAGTCAACTTTGAAGCGGGGCAGGTTGTAGGGCTTGACTTCGACGCTGCGGCTGCTGGTGTTGGGGCCGTGCGAGGCGGTGACGATGTAGTCGCCGGACATGGCCTGGCTGTCGAGTTCAAAGTCGGCGGCGGCGATGCCCCATTCGGATGTGGCGATCTCCTGGCGGGCGAGGCGGTTGCCTTCGGGATCGTCGACGGTGAAGACGATGGTTTCGTCTTCGGCGGCGGCGAGGGCCAGCGAGTTGAGCGCCAGCGTGCGGGCGTGGATCACCTGTCCTGGCTGGTAGACGGGCTTGTCGGTGGAGACGAGGACGCTGTAGGTGCGCCCGATGTAGACGGTTTCGTCGTAGGCGGCGGATTCGTCCTCGGTGCGCACTTCGACGGAGAGCGTCTGCGCGCCGGTCTCCACGTCCGCGGGGACGGCGAAGTTGGCGAGCAGCAGGCCGGCGTCGTCGGTGCGCCCACTGAAGAGTTGATCACCGGACGAGAGCGAGATGGTCACCTCGGCGTCGGCGGCAGGGACGTTTTCGTTGTTCATCCAGCCTTGTACGAGCAGGGTGGCGCTGCTGCCGGGGATCAGGTGGGTCACCTGCCCGCCGACGGTGATGACGATGGGCTGGTAGGGCTGTCCTGGTGAGGGGCAGCCGAGCAGAAACAGGGCCAGCGGAATGAAGATGCGCAGCCAGCGGAGGCGTAACGAACGGTTGTGCATGTCCTTACTCCTTTGGATAGAGAAGAGTGGGGCGTCGGTCTTATTGTAGATCGGGGATTGGGATTGGACAAGGGAATGGATGACTCCACTTCGAAAAGTCCGACTTCTCTCAGGAGGGGAGCAACCGCAAATCACACAGAAGTCGGACTTTTCGAAGTGGAGTCATTCAACGCGCTTAGCAGCCGGCAGCACCACGCGGAAGAGGCTGCCCTCGCCTGGCTCGCTCTCGACTTCGATGCGCCCGCCGTGGTCGTTGACAATGGTCTGCGCCATGGAGAGGCCCAGGCCGAGACCGGGGGTGGTGTGGGCGATGTCCTGACGGTAGAAGCGTTCGAAGATGTGGGGGATCACGTCGGCGGGCATGCCGGGGCCGTCGTCTTGGATTTCGACCATGACGCCGTCGGGGTGGCGTCCACTGCGCACGGTGACGTGTCCTTCGGGCGCTGAAAAACGGAGCGCGTTGGCGATGATCTCGCTCAAGGCGACGTGTAACTTGCCCGCGTTACCGTCGACAGAGGGCAGATTGGGCATCGGCGTCCATAAAAACGTAGGCCCATTGGGCAGGATGTCGCTCTGTAGCGAATCCACGGTTGAGCCGACGAGCCCGTTCAGATCGAGGGTTTCGTGGGACTGTGCTTTGTCGGTGTAGATCTGTGTGCTCTTGGCCAGGACTTCGATCAGGCGGGTGAGGCCGGTGAATTGCTGCTTGATCTCGGTGACCTTTTGTCGGCGCGCGTCGATGTCGGTGAGCCGTTCGAGCAGGTAGAGATCGGCCTCGACGATGGACAGTGGGGTGCGAAACTCGTGTGACACGTCCTCGACGAAGGAGGTCAACATAGACATGTGTTCCCGTTCCATTGCCAGCGCCAGGGTTGTCCGCTCCACCTCTTTCCTTCCGCTGATGTCTTGCATGAAGCCAAGTGAACTCTTTTTGCCGAAAAGCACGAAGGGGACACCGTAGCTTTCGACCTCAACGCTCGTTCCGTCTGCTCGTTGGATTCGCAACTCAGCCATCGGCGCTTCCGCTCGTCGAATATTGACCGTATCGATCCGTTCGCGCACAGTCTGCCGATCATCTGGATGAATGTAGTCGATGACAGATTGCCCCATCAGATGATCTTTCGACTGTACGCCGAACAGGCGGACAGAGGCCGAGTTGACATAGGAAAACTTGCCATCCGTCTGCACCACAATCGATATCGGTGCGTCTTCGACGAGGCGGCGGAAGTTGTCTTCGCTGGCGCGTAGGGCGTCTTCGGCGGCTTTGCGTTCGGTGATGTCGCGACTGATGCCGAGAAGGGTGAGTTGTCCGTCTTTGTTCCTGGCATAGCGGGTGACGACTTCTGTCCAGACGGTAGAACCGTCTTTGCAGGTCTGTTCCACTTCGTTGACAAAGGCCTGCTCCAGTCCTTCACCTCGCTCGGCTGCGGCAAGCTGTTCCGTCAACGCTTTTTCGACTTCTGCGTAAGATTCGGGCGTCATTACGTCCGGCATAGGCTGCGTCATGACTTCATCAACGGTATAGCCGCGCAATCGTTCGACCGATGGACTCATGTACTCCCACTGGAGGGTGTCGAGGTTCAAGATCCAGAGGACATCGGAGATGTTGTCGGCGAGAAGACGGTAGTGTTCTTCACTGTCGCGGACGCGGTCTTCGGTGTGTTCACGCTGTAGACGACTGCGCAACAGGCTGCCCAACAGCAAAGTCCCCAGCGGATAGAGGATCAGCACAGGCAACGTAATGTTGGAGAGGACACGTAGGGCAGTCTCTATGGGCAGGGTGAACATCAGCGCCAACATGATCAGGTGCGAGAGCATCCCAAACAAATACAATTCACGCAACGGCATATTCGCCAGTGGTGTTCTGCGGGCGTATCTCCAGGCAATGCCCAATGTACCGGTGGCAAAGATGACCGAGACGCCTGTCCACGCGGCGGCGCCGCCCTGGAAGAGACGGAGACCGGCGGTAATGAGCATGGCCACCAGCGTGGGAACTGCGCCGAAGAAAAGCCCCGAAATGCTGAGCAGGATAGAGCGCGTGTCGAAAATGATGCCGGGAGAAAACTGCCAGGGCGTGAGCATGATGAAGACGCCCACAACACCCAAGCCCAGTCCCAACAGAGTCTTCTGTAGCCATCTCGGTGTGTTGAGGGGATGTAGCTTGGCTACATCAAGAAGCAGGGCAATGGCCAAAAGCAGCGCAATGTTGTGGATCAATGCAAGGAAGGCGGCAGTCATAGTCGAAGGGTGGGGGCCTGGATTCAGAAATGAGAGCGAAAGACGGCTCTGCCACAGTACAGGTACGGCCGCGGCAGGTAGGGAATCGCTCAGCCTCTCTGAACCTGAAGGATTCCCTACGCCTTATTTTATCTTGAAGACAGGAAATTGACTATGCCGAAAACTATCGAGAACGATTCCTGCTTTGGATGGCACCCGCGTTGTATTTTGGCTATGTCAGGCAGCTTTATGCACTGAATTTGTACCTATCCGCGTTCTGTTTCTGGCGTACGAGGATTCATCCACGCCGCGGGGACAGGGCAGCCTCGGGCGGACGTTGTGTGGTGCTGTCACGAATGGGCGTTTCGCTCGATTCGCTCGGGCGCGATCCATCGGCATCGAGGCGGAACTGATCCACGACATGTTGCAGGAGCCGGGCCATCTCGGTCAGGCTCTCGGCAGATGCGATGGTTTCCTCGACCTGGGCGCTGACATCTTGCGCGTTGGTGGAGACATTCTCGGCGGCGGCGCTGTTCTCTTCGGCGACGGTGGAGACTTCGGTCAGGTCACCTTCGGCGATGGCGTTGGCTACATCGGCGGTGGCGCGCAGGTAGCCGAGCATAGAGCGGAATGCAGCCGCCAACTGTCCGACTTCATCTTTGCGGTCGACAGTGATGTCCTCATCTAGATTGCCGTCGGAGATGGCATAGGCCACGCCAACAACCTGCTGGATGGGGCGCGTGAGTCGCCGAGTGAAAAACCAGCCAACGCTCAACGCCACCAGAAAACCCAGCACCACAACCGTCAACAAGATACGTAGGCTGCGATCCGTCATCTGCTGGATTTCGGCGCTGATGGCGGCTTCGTCCATAGCGATGCTGTCGATGTAGCGTCCCGTGCCTACCCACAGATTCGCCTCCGGGACAAGCTTCGCCGTCCCCATTTTGGGAACCGGCTGATCCGAGCCTAACTTCGGATAGAGGTACTCCAGGATGCGAAATTCGCCGCTGCGGGCATTTTCGTCCAGTTGACGGATGAAGTAGGTTTCATTTGCATCCTGGGAATCCCACAGGTTGCTGCCAATCAGTTCGGGTTTTGAACCATGTATGCGGTTGACGCCCGTACCCACTTCGTAGCCGTAGTAATATCCTTCTTCACCGTATCGAAGCGCGCCGACCAATTCCGCGCTCAGCGTTTCTTTGTCGACTTCTGACAGATCGTCTATTGGGCTCGGGTACACTACTGAACTTGGGGAACGAGCCTTCAGGCAGATGGATTCAGAACGGTGTATCTGGCAAAACAACCGCTTTTCGAGTACACTGTTTTCGTTCTCAGACTGCTGAAACATGGTCGAATCGCCTGCACATGATCGTAGCCGTGATGACCGGCTGTCCCCCCGCTACCAGCAAGATCCCAACCCAGTTTTCCCAGGCAAGGACGTGTTCAAGCACGGCTTTGCCGTCTTGGCGCATCCCGGTTTCCGGTATTCGCCAGTCCTGTTTACCGTTTGTCAACCCAATACACGAAGGAGAGGACAATGAAGTTTCCCGCAAAGTTGTTTGTGTTTGGTCTGCTGCTGGCGCTGTCTCTCGCTGTGACTGGCTGCGCCGTCCCCGCCGCGCCCAGCGCGCCCGCCGCGGACAGCGGTGACGCCGCCCCCGCCGCAGACACGTCCGCCGACGCCCAAGAAGGCGGTTTCGTGATTGGCGTGAGCAATACCCTGGTAGGCAACGGTTGGCGCGAGCAGATGATCTGCGCCATCAAGGCCGAAGCCACCGCCAGCGGCCTCGTAGACCAGGTGATCGTGGTCAATCGCAACGGTGGCCCCACCGAGCAGATCGCCGATCTCGAAGGTCTCATCTCGCAGGGCGTCGACGCCATCATCCTCAACCCCACCGATCGTGACGGCCTCAACGCCGTCCTCGAAGCGGCGATTGCCCAGGGCATCGTCGTGGTGGCTGTGGATCAGGCTGTCACCGCCGAGGGCGCGTACGTGGTGACCAACGATCAGGTGGCCTACGCCCAGAACGGCGCCGAATGGCTGTTCGAGACGCTGGGCGGCGAAGGCAAAGTTGTAGAAATGCGCGGCATCGACGGCGTCCCCGCGGATACCGACCGCCACAACGGCTTCCTGGCGGCGATGGAGAAGTACCCGGGCATCGAGATCGTGGCCGAGACCTTCACCGGCTGGGACCCGTCTGTGGGCGCACAGCAGGCGCTGGATCTGATCACCACCCAGGAGATCGACGGCATCTGGACTTCGGGCATCGACTACACCGTGGTTGAGCAGTTCCAGGCCGCCAACGTGCCGTACGTCCCCATCGTCGGCGCGGACAACAACGGCTTCGTGAAGCAGTTGCTCGAACTGGGCGACGACGGCCTGGTGGGCGCGGCTGTCACCAACCCGCCGGCCATCGGCGCGGTGGGCATGTCCATCGCCCTCTCCGCCCTCACCGGCGAGGACCCGGCGCACGAAACCCTCCTCAACCCCGCCGTCTTCGCCAGCGACAACGTCGAGGGTCTGCAATCGCTCTACGCCCCCGACGAACAGCCCGGCTGGAGCACCTACGTCGTCATTCCGCCGTACACCAGCTACAGCGGCAGCGCGGATGTGTCGGCGTGTAAGGGGCCGGGGGAATAGTAATTCGTAATGCGTGAAGCGTAATTCAGATCGTGTTGAGGAAGTGGTTCCCAATTGGCGAGCCGCTTCCTCGACGAGATCTGGGTTACGCATTACGCATCACGCATTACGCCTCCCCCGCCAACCTCCCCATTCCAACGAAAGATTCTCAACGATGCCTTCTCACCCCCTCCTCTCAACCACGAGCGTTGCCAAGGCGTACGGGCCGGTGGTGGCGCTGCGGTCGGTGGATTTTACGGTGCGCGCCGGGGAGATCCACGCGCTGCTTGGAGCCAATGGCGCAGGCAAGAGTACGTTTGTGAAGATCCTGTCGGGCGTGCATGGCGCGGACGCGGGCGAGGTGCGTGTGGACGGGCGCAGCGTGCGCTTCCGCGCGCCGGACGATGCGCTGGCCGCAGGCATCGCCACCGTCTACCAGGACCCGGCGCTGATCCCCGATCTGACGGTGGACGAGAATTTGCGCCTGAGCAATGTGGACGTCTCTGCCTTCCAGCGCTGGCTCACCTGGTTCGATCTGGGCGATCTGGACAGGTCGGCGATTGTGCGCGACCTGCCGCTGGATGTGCTGCGCATGATCGATGTGGCGCGGGCCGCGGCGCGTGATCCGCACGTGCTGTTGCTGGACGAGATCACGGCGGCCTTGACCGCGGACCAGACAGAACGCGTCTTCGCGCTGCTGCGGCACTGGAAGGAACAGGGACGCGCCGCGGTGTTGATCACCCACCGGCTGGCCGAAGTGATGACGATCTGCGATACCGCCACGATCCTGCGCGACGGGCGCAACGTCACCGAACTGGAGACTGCGAAGGTCAACGAGCACCAACTGGTGCAGGCGATGTTGGGCGCGTCGCTGGAGGAGGAAGTGGAGGAAGTACGCGGCGAAAACGTGTCGCATCGCCAGGACGCGGTCGCCTTCGAGGTGAGCGGGCTGAGTTCGGGCGAGGTGGTGCGCGATGTGTCGTTCCAGTTGCACGCTGGGGAGATCCTGGGCCTGGTGGCGCTGGAAGGACAGGGTCAGGAACGTCTGTTTGAGCTGCTCTCCGGCGACAGGAAACCCACGGGCGGAGAGATCCGCGTCGGCGGCAAGGTCCGTCGTTTTTCCTCACCCACCGATGCGGTCCGCGATGGGGTGGTGCTGGTGCCGGGGATCGGCTGCTGGCGCTGTTGCCCAATTTGCCGGTGCGCCAGAATTTGGCGACGCCGCTTTTCAACCGCGTGCGCCAGTGGATGGGCATCCCGCGTGACGAGCGCGGTCGCGTGCAGGGCGCAATTGACCGGCTGTCCATCGACACACGAGCAGCGTCACAGGTGCGGCGGCTGTCGGGCGGCAACCAACAAAAGGTGGCGATTGGGCGCTGGCTGGTGGTAAGCTTCCGCACGCTGCTCTGCTTTGACCCCACCCGCGGCATCGACATTCAGACCAAGCGCGAGATCTACGCCTTGCTGCGCGAACTGGCGGCGGGCGGCGCGGCGGTGCTGCTCTACACCAGCGAACTGGCCGAAATCCCGCTGGTGTGCGACAGGGTGATCATCCTCTACAACGGCGCAATCGTCGCCGAACAGGACGCTGCGGGCGCCACCGAATCGTCCTTGTTGACCACAGCCCACGGACTGGAGGTCCCTGCATGACAACTTCTGTGTCGCGTTTGCCGCTGCGCCGGTCTTTGCAGATCTGGCGGCGGTTGCTGGTGCGCGATGGCTGGGCGCTGGCGGTGTGGGTGCTGCTGGCCGTCCTTATTTTTTGGTACGCCAACCTCATCCCCCGCTTCGGTGACTTCCAGATCACGTCGATCAGCAAGAACAGCCTGCCGCTGGTCTACCTGGCCATCGGGCAGGGGATCATCGTGATCGCGGGCGGCATCGATCTCTCCTTGGGGGCGCTGCTGCTGCTGAGCAATGTGTTGGCGGCGCGGTTTATGGACGAGCAACCCATCGCCGTGGTGATCGTGGTGGCGCTGGCCGTCATCACCGGGTTGGCGGTGCTCAACGGACTCGTGGGCCAGGTGATCAACGTGTCGGGCGTGCCGGATATCGTGGTGACGCTGGCCACGAGCTATATCTGGTCGGGCGTGGCGCTGTGGATTCTGCCGTCGCCGGGGGGGGGCACCGCGCCGGGCTTCCGCTGGCTCTTCACCGGCTCCGAGTCGGGGATCGGCGGCAGCTACTGGTTGCCGATTGCCATGATGCTGCTGCCCGCTGTGCTGGTCTTTTTGATATCGCGGCGCACGAAGACGGGGCTGTCGCTCTACGCCATCGGCAGCAATTTGACGGCGGCGCGGCTGGCCGGGCTGGACACACGCCAGGCCAAGATCGTCTCCTACGCCATCGGCGGGGCGATGGCGGCGCTGGCCGGGTTGGCGACCGTGGCGCTGACAGGGACGGGCGATCCCCGTTTTAGCGTGGGCGCCAACGCCACACTGAACAGCGTGGCCGCGGTTGTCCTCGGCGGCATCGCGTTGACAGGCGGGATCGGCTCTGTCCTCGGTGTGGTAGCGGCGGCGGTGATCCTGATCATGCTCAACCCGATCCTGAGCGCGATGGGCATCGATCCCAACAACGCGCAGATCATCCAGGGCGTGCTGATTGCCGGGGTGATGATGGTGGGCGGGCTGGCGGCGCTGCTGCGGGAGCGTGCATCGTGAGCCAATCTTCGATGACCAAGCCACCCATCCCCGCGCCAGGACTGTCGGCGCGCTTTCAGAACCTCATCGCCGAGTATCCGTCGGTCATCCTGATCGTGGTGTTGGCGATCCTGGTGCTGATCACCGGCGCGATTGAGCCGAACTACCTTTCGGTGAACGGGCTGCGCAGCACACTTTTGCAGGCCGCGCCGCTGGGCATCCTGGCGGCGGCGCAGACGATCCTCATGCTCACCGGCGGCATCGACCTCTCGATCACCATGATCGCCACCGGCTCGGCCTACGTCGCCGCCAACCAATCGCCCGAAGGCGCGGCGATTGCCATCGTCCTCGGCATGGTGGTGGGGCTGGTGGCGGGCAGCGCCAACGGCGTGGGCGTGGCCGTCTTCCGCGTCAATCCGCTGATCATGACGCTGGCGATGTCGGGCATCTTGCTCGGCCTCTTCACGGCGTGGACGCAGACGATCCTGGCCGGGTCGACCACGGTTGCGCCGTTCATCAAGCTGCTGGGCGCGGGATCGTTCTTCGGCAACCGCGTCCCCTACAGCGTGGTGGTGTGGATCGTGGTGGGCGCGGCAGTGATCCTGCTCCTGCGCCGCACCGGCTGGGGACGGCTGATCTACGCCATCGGCGACAACGATGTGGCGGTGCGGCTGGCCGGGGTGCGGGTGTGGCAGGTGCGCATCACCGCCTACGCCGTGGCGGGCGTCCTCGGCTCGATTGCGGGCATCCTCTTGGCGGGCCGCACCGGCGCCGTGGACCTGCAACTGGCGGGCGCGTTCTTGCTCCCGTCCGTGGCCGCGGCCGTGATCGGCGGCACATCCATCTTCGGCGGCGTCGGCGGCTACGCGGGGACGATCCTCGGCGCGCTGATCTTGAGCGTCCTCAACTCCATGCTCACCTTCCTCAACGTCGGCCAGGCGGTGCAGAACGTCGTCTACGGTGTGATTGTGCTGGCGTTGGCGTGGGGGTATGCGGGGCTGACACGTAAGACGTAATGCGTAATCCGTAATTCGTTGACGAAGTGTTTCCCCAATTGGGAACAATCTCTCTAGACCAATTACGGATTACGCATTACGTCTTACGCATTCGATAGGAGAAACAACACCATGCACACACACTCCGTCGCCATCATCGGCACGGGCTTTATGGGACCGGCGCACACGGAGGCGCTACGACGGCTGGGGATCACGGTGGCCGGGATTTTGGGGTCTTCGGCGCAGAAGTCGCGTTCGGCGGCGGCGGCGCTGGGGATTCCACGCGCGTACGCGGATCTGGATGCGCTGCTGGCAGACGACGAGATCGACGCCGTCCACATTACGTCGCCGAACCGCTACCACTTTGAGCAGGCGAGCCGGGTGCTGGCCGCGGGCAAGCATGTCCACTGCGAGAAGCCGCTGGCGATGACAGCGGCGGAGTCGGCGCAGTTGGTGGCGCTGGCACGGGACAGTGGCGTGGCGGCGGGTGTCAACTACAACATGCGCTTCTATCCGCTCAACGTGGAAGTGCGCGAGCGCATCGGACGCGGCGACCTGGGCGACGTCCTCTCGGTGCAGGGCAGCTACGTGCAGGATTGGCTGCTCTACGACACCGACTACAACTGGCGCGTCCTCGGCGAGGAAGGGGGCAAGCTGCGCGCCGTGGCCGACATCGGCACCCACTGGCTCGATCTCGTGCAGCGCATCACCGGCCTGGAAGTCGAAGCCGTCTTCGCGGACCTGAAAACCGTCCACACCACACGGCAGCGGCCAAAGGGCGAAGTCGCCACCTTCTCAGGCAAAGTCGAGCAGATCGCAGCCACCGAATCGATCCCCATCGAAACCGAAGACTACGGCGCGGTGCTGCTGCGCTTCCGCGGCGGCGCGCACGGATCGCTCTGGGTCTCGCAGGTGACGGCGGGGCGCAAGAACAGCCTGCGCTACGAGATCGCGGGCAGCCAGGCCGCTGTCTCCTGGAACAGCGAACAACCCAACGAGCTGTGGATCGGTCACCGCAACCAGGCCAATCAGCTGCTCCTGCGCGACCCCGGTCTCGTCTCCGACGCGGCGCGGGCCACCATCACCTACCCCGGCGGCCACAACGAAGGCTACGACGACAGCTTCAAACAGTCGTTCAAAGCCTTCTACGACTACATCGCCGTCGGCGACATGACCGCGCCGCCTCCCTTCCCCACCTTCGCCGACGGACACAGGGAGATTTTGTTGTGTGAGGCGATATTGCGGAGTCATCGTGAAGAGAAATGGATTCGTGTTGCGTGATGCGTGTTGCGTGGGGTGAGTTTGTGATCTCTGTATTGGAAACGCTGCTGGTTGTAGATAGTGCGTAGTCAATGTCATTAAGTTAAGCGCAGGTGAGCACGCCCTCGTGCGGGTCCACACCAGTAGAGCCGCACAAGGGCAAGGGCGTGCTCACTCCGCGGATATTCGAGCGCAGGATCGCTTAACTTAATGACATTGAGTGCGTAGTGCGTATATTGCAGACGGGCTACGCACCCTCTTGACCCGATAACAAACTAATAACAACGACTCGAACTCAACCCACGCAACACGCAACACACAAATACAAACAAAGGAGAACTCTACCCAATGATACAACTCGGTTTCGCAAGCGCCATCCTCCCCGACCTTTCGCTGGAAGAGGTTGTCTCCTTCGCGGCGGGGACGGGCTTTTCGACGTTGGAATTGATGTGCTGGCCGCTGGGCAAGGCAGAACGTCGCTACGCCGGCGTCACCCACGTGGATGTGGTGGGCTTCACCACGGAGGACGCGGCGCGGGTCAACGCCACGGTCTCTTCGGTGGGGTTGACGATCAGCGGGCTGGGCTACTACCCCAATCCGCTCACGCCAGATCGGGCCGAAGCGCAGGTCTACATCGACCACATCAAGCAGGTGATCCTGGCCGCGGAGATGTTGGGCGTGGGCGTGGTCAACAGCTTCATCGGCCGCGATTGGACCAAGTCCGTCGACGACAACTGGCCGCGCTTTCTGGAAGTATGGCCGCCGCTGATCCGCTTTGCCGAGGAGCACGGCGTCAAAATCGCCATCGAAAATTGCCCCATGGCCTTCAGCAAAGACGAGTGGCCCGGCGGCAAGAACCTGGCCCACACCCCGGCCATCTGGCGACGCATGTTCGAGGACATCCCCAGCGACAACTTTGGCCTCAACTACGATCCGTCGCACATGGTCTGGCAGCAGATGGACTACCTCAAGCCGCTGCGTGAGTTCAAAGACAAGCTCTTCCACGTCCACGCCAAAGACGTGCGCGTGGATCGTCACCGGCTGGACGACGTGGGCATCATGGCCACGCCGCTGGAATTCCACGCGCCCAAGCTGCCCGGCCTGGGCGACATTAACTGGGGCCAATTCTTCTCCGTCCTCAGCGACGTGGGCTACCGCGGCCCCGTCTGCATCGAAGTCGAAGACCGCGCCTACGAGGCGACGCTGGACGACAGAAAAGCGTCCGTCGCGCAGAGTGGGCGGTATTTGAAGAATTTTATGCCGTAGAACGTGTTGCGTGTTGCGTGGGTTGAGTTTGTTGACGGGGTTGCTTGGTTGTTTTGGGGTTCAAGTTTAGTGCGTAGATCGTAGACGGACTACGTACTATCTTCACCCAACCAACAGTCCAATTACGCAGAATCACACTCAACCCACGCAACACGTAACACGAATCACGAATCACGAATCACGTTCTTCCATTCAGAGCCCCAATGGAGGTCACACCCCCCATGCACAAAATCACCATGCTCGGCACCGGCCTGATCGGCATGTTCTACACGATGTCATTGCACGCCAACCGCGGACGAGACCGTGTGGCGATGGTCTATTCGCGATCCGATGAGCGGGCGAAGGCGTTCGCGGCGGAGTGGGATGTGCCGCGCTACAGCACGGATCTGGCAGAGGCCATCAACGATCCAGAGACCACAGTGGTGGTGATCGGGTTGCCCAATCACCTGCACGAGGAAGCCGTGCGGCTCTCGGTGCAGGCAGGCAAAGCCGTCCTGTGTACGAAGCCGCTCGGACGCACCGCCGCCGAAGCCAAACGCATGTTGGACATGGTCGAAGAGGCCGGTCTCTTCGGCGGCTACCTCGAAGACCTTGCCTACACGCCCAAGACGTTGAAGGCGGCGCAGTCGGTGCGCAACGGTGCGCTGGGGAAGGTGCTGTGGGCGCGCTCGCGTGAGACGCATCCGGGGCCGCACAGCGACTGGTTCTGGGACAAGGAGCAGTCGGGCGGTGGGGCGATCATCGACCTGGGCTGTCACTGCATTGAGATCAGCCGCAATTTCATCGGCAAAGACGTGCGCCCCGTCGAGGTGATGTGTTGGGCCGACACCCAGGTGCATCCCATCGAAGCCGAGGACAGCGCCGTGGGTCTCGTGCGCTACGCCAACGGCGCGATTGGTCAGTTTGAAGTGAGTTGGACCTTCCGCGGCGGCATGGATCTGCGCGACGAGGTTTCGGGGACAGAAGGCACGATCTGGCTCAACCACTGGCTGCGCACCGGCTTCGAGATGTTCACCGCCGAAGGCGAAAAGGGCTACGTGGCCGAAAAGGCCGAAAGCGACACCGGCTGGCTCTTCCCTGTGGGCGACGAAGTGGGATCGCTGGGCTACGCCGCCATGTTCACCGACATGCTCGACTCGCTGGATCAGGGCAAGCAGCCCATGGAAAGCTTCTACGACGGCTACATCGTCAATGCCATCATGGACGCCGCCTACCGTTCCGCGGCCAGCAAGCAGTGGGAGACCGTTGTCCTCGAAGACTGGCGCGGCTCCAACTAGGCCGGCGGCGGCGCCGTCCTCACCGATTACGACGACGAACACTACCTCATCAAAGAAGAACGCATGCCCGACGGCAGCAAGAAGCTGATCCTCAAGCATAAGACGACGGGCGCGATGTCGCAAATCGTTGCGTAATGCGTAACTCGTAATTCGTCATTGGTCTAGCGAAATTCTCCCCAATTGGCGACTATCTTCGTCAACGAATTACGCATTACGAATTACGAATTACGTTCTTCGCAATCTCCGCCGCCACCCGCGCGTTGTTCTTCAACAGCGCTAGATTTGTGTTCAAGCTACGTTCTCCGCTGAGTTCGGCGATGCGGCTCAGGAGGAAGGGTGTCACTTGCGCCGACCGCAATCCCTGTGCGTCTGCCTCGTCGACGGCTTGTTCGATCAGTGGCCCTATCTCTGTTGCCGCGATTTCAGCATCTCCCGGCACGGGGACGGTGACCAACATGCCGCCAGGTAGCCCCAATCGGCGCTTGGCGCGCCACAGATCCGCCACTTCGGCGGCGCTTTCGCAGCGCACGTCCACGGGCAGGCCGCTGCTGCGGCTGTAGAAAGCGGGGAACTCGTCGGTACCGTAGCCCACCACGGTGACGCCGAACGTCTCCAGATATTCCAGCGTGGCCGGCAGATCGAGGATCGCCTTCGCCCCCGCGCAGACCACGATCACCGGCGTCTGCGCCAGCTCTTGCAGGTCGGCGCTGACGTCTACACTGGCCGCGCCGCCCGCCCCGCGGTGGACGCCGCCGATGCCGCCGGTAGCGAAGACCTCGATCCCCGCCCGCTGCGCGATCCACATGGTGGTGGCGACGGTTGTCGCTCCGTCCAACTTCCGCGCCACGACGATGGGCAGATCACGGCGGCTGACCTTGCGCACGTCCTTGGCCGTGGCCAGGTGCTCGATCTGCGCCGCCGACAGCCCCGCGATCAGTTCCCCGTTCAAGATCCCAATCGTTCGCGGCTCCGCGCCGCCCTGCCGCACGATCTCCTCCATCTCCCGCGCCAGTTCCAAATTGCGCGGATAGGGCAACCCATGCGAAATGACGGTGGATTCGAGGGCGACGGAAGGTGAGTTGTTGTGCATGGTGTTTCCTCTTTCGCGTGGGGTCTTGTGGTGATATGAGATTAGGCGATTTCAGAATTTTATTGATCCACGAAGGCACACGAAGCACCACAAAGAGGAGAAAGAGGGACACGGATTTCAGGATTCGCAGGACAACAGAGCGGCAGAGCTTTCTGCTTGTTCTTTTCTGCCTTCGTGTATCTTCGTGTGGCTTCGTGGATCATTATTTCTCTGGTTTCACCTTAGGCGATTAAGAGATTGGGCGATTAGGGGATTTCAGAGGCGCTGACGATACCAATCGCCTAATCTCCCAATCGCCTAATCTCGTAATCTCATCCTCCCGGCGTCGGCAACGGACTCTCCCCCGGCGGCGGACGTTCCCCCGACGGCGGCAGCGGTGTCGGCGTGGCCGTGTGCGTGGGGACGACTGTCACCAGCGGGATGGGCGTTTCGGTGGGCGTCGGCTGCGCGGGGACAGGTGTCCACGTCGGCGTCAGCGTGGGGACGACCTCGGTGGGCGGCGCGACAGCGTCCACGAAGACGCGGGCGCGGCGCTCGTACTGGTTGCCGAATTGGTCGCGGATCAGCAGGCGCAGCGTGTGCGGTCCTGGCAGCAGGCTCGTCGTGTCCCAATAGCCGAGGACGTCGTTCTCCACCTGATTGCCCACCGGCCCCCAGATGGCAGCGCTGAGCGCGCCGGGATCGTGGCTGATGCCGTACTGCAACTCGTAGTTGGCGAAGCCGGGGACGTTGGCGCTGCCGCGCACTTCCACCACACCCTGCACCACCGCACCCTCCGCAGGCACTAGCAGCGCCGCGTTCGGCTCCTGCGTGAAGACGTCGCTCTGCTCGCTGGGCGGCTGTGGGATGCCGTGTTCCTCGGCCCATTGACGGTACGGTTCAGGATAGACCTTGAATACCTTCTCTTCGATCAGATCTGCGGGCGTGAACTCGGTGGCGAGTTTGCCTGTCACCTTGTCGATGCGCACCTTCTGCCACAGATCCTGTTCGGGCGGACGGGGCGGGCGCGCCTCGGCGAAAGGAAACTGGATGCGTTCGGGGCAGGCTTCCGACGGCTGCGATCCGGTGTCGGCGCACATCTCCGCCACGCGCACCCCCGCGGGGACGGCGAACGGCTCGGCAGGCACGCCGTCCAGCGCGGCCAGCATGAAGCGATTCCAGATCTGCGCCGCGCCGCTGGCCCCCGCCACACGGTCCATCGCCGAGTTGTCGGTGTTGCCCACCCACACGCCGGTGACCAACCGCGGCGTGTACCCCACCGTGAGCGAATCGCGATAGTCGTTGGTGGTGCCTGTCTTCGCTGCGGCAGGACGGCCAATGTTCAGCGCCGAATTCAGCCCGAAGACGGGCGCACGCGCCGTATTGTCACTCAAAATCGACGTCAGCAAGTAGGCGTTGACCGGGTCCACAACCTGCTGCGCGCCGCCGTTGCCGCCGAAGCGACACGCCGACGTCGCCCCCTCGCCACACAGGACGTTGCCCTGCGCGTCTTCGATCTTGAGGATCGTCACCGGCGGCTGGTAGACACCCTGCGCCGCCAGCACACCGAATGCGCCGGTCAATTCGAGCAGCGGCACTTCGCCCGCGCCCAGGCTCAGGCTCAGCCCGTAGTCAGGGCGGATCAACGTGGTGATGCCCAGTCGTTGCGCGGTTTCGAGGAATTCGGGGATCGTCACCGTTTGCAGCGTGCGCACCGCCGGGATGTTGTAGCTGTTGGCCAGCGCCGTGCGCACGGTGACCATGCCGTGTTCCTGCAAATCGTAGTTGGTAGGCACATAGGGCGGGTTGGCGCCGTCGGGGAATTCTTCTTCGATGTCGGCCAGCAGCGTGCCAGGGGTGAACGCCTGTTTCTCGATGGCGCTGAGGTAGACGAAGGGCTTGATCGAACTGCCGGGCTGGCGCGGGGCCAGCGTCATGTTGATCTGGCCCGAAATCTCCTCGCTGTCGAAGTCGGCGCTGCCCACCATCGCCAGGATCTCGCCGGTGGTGGGGTCCATCGCCACCAGGCGCACCGTTGGAGACGTCCGCAGGGCCAGCGCGGCCACCTGTTCGGCCACGATGCGTTCGGCCGCGTCCTGGAGATCGGGATCGAGGCTGGTGGTCACCACGAGGCCCGCTTTGTAGAGTCCTTGCGCGCCGTCTTGCTGGAAGAGCGATTCCAACTGCTGGCGCACGTAGAGCGTGAAGTGGGGCGAGCGGAATTCGAAGCGCAGGGGGACGTAGTTCAACGGCTCCAGCCAGGCGGCGTCGGCTTCCTGTGCGCTGACGTAGCCCTGCTCCACCATCAGCCCCAACACCACGGCCTGACGGTTCTTGGCGCGGTCGGGGTAGGTGTAGGGATCGTAGTAGGCGGGCAACTGGGGCGATGCGGCCAGCAGCGACGCTTCAGCCAGGGTCAGCTCGGCGGGACTCTTGGCGAAATAGGTCTCCGCGGCGGCGTCGATGCCGTAGGCCAGGTTGCCGTAGTTGAGTTCGTTGAGGTAGAAGGTCAGGATCTCGTCTTTGCTGTAGGTGCGGCTGACTTCGGCCAGGATCGCCTCTTTGATCTTGCGTTCGGCGGTCTGATCGGCCAACTGCCCGGGCCGCGTGAGGAAGACGAGCTTGACCAACTGCTGCGTGATCGTCGACCCGCCGGAGACAATGTCCCGTTCCAGGAAGGCGTAGTAGACCACACGCGCCAGCGCCACTGGATCCACGCCGGGATGACGGCGGAAGTTGGCGTCTTCGGTGGCGATGGTGGCGTTGACCAGATAGGGCGAAATGCGATCCAGCGGCACCGATGCGCGCCGCCCCGCGTTCGGATCGAATGCTTCGTTGAGCAGGTTGCCTTCACGGTCGTAGATGCGTGTGCTCTGGAACGTGCTCAACTGGCTGCGCAATTCACTGGGCAGCGGCAGATCGGCGGCGATACGTGCATAGGCGATGATGCCGCCGCTGACCACCAACAGCGCCCCAATCACAAAGGTCAACGCGCCCATGAGCACCCCGCGCCCAATCCCACTGCGCGGACGCGGCGGGGGTGGGGGTGTGATGTCTTGAAGCGTGTATTGGTCGTTCAAATGTGTGTCTCCGGGAAAAAGGGATTGGGGATTGGGGACTGGGCATTGGCGTTAAGATAAGCGCCATACGAGCAAGTGCCGGGGACTTTTCGTCGCAGCGAGACAGGGTGATCACTCCTGGCGACTCGTCCAACGTGAAGTCCCCGGCACTTTCGTTCGACCTTAACTTAACGCCGATGCCCTGATCCCCAGTCCCCTCCTCCTACGGCCACTGCCACGGGATGCGGTTCTGCAACGATCCAGGCGGCGGTGTGTAGGATTTGCAGCACGATCAAGGGCATGAGTGCGGCGCGGCGGAAGCGTGGATCAGGCCACAGCCGCGCGGACAGGCGGATCAACAGCAACGTCAGCGGGATGGCGGCCAGGCTGAACAGATCCCAGTCGCGTTGACCGCCGTAGTCGGGGTTCCACACCCAGGTAAGCAACAGATGAAACCCCGCCGCCAGGCTTAAAAAGAGTATATCGGCTGGGATAGAGAACGCGGATTGAGCGGATTGGGCGGATCAAGCGGACAAAATCACTGGAAATCTGCTCAAATCCGCTCGATCCGCCCAATCCGCGTTCTATCCCGTTTCCACTATCAAGATCCAGATGACTGCGCCGCCAAATGGTTCCGATCCAGCCCAGGATCAGGGCGGCGCAGGATCACCGGCGCTACCAGCAGTTGCTGGTTGATCAGGTCGCGCAGGTGCAGCCAACTAAACATCGTGTAGTGCTCCCAGCGCGTGGACGTGGCCACCAACGGCACCAGCCAGCGCCCATCCCCGCCGCCGGGGCGATCCGTCTCCAGCAGCGGCGATGCCGTGGCTGCCCGCTTCCATCAGCCCAATCGTGCCGCCCGCCACCAAAATCATGGGGACAGCCACCGCCAGCAGCGCAGCGACGATGTGTCCGCGCCGCCGCCAGTCGACGTAGGCCAGCCAGAGCAGGCTGGAAGCGCGTAGATCACGGTGCTGGGGTGTGTGGCGTTGGTGACGGCTAACACCGTCGCCGTCAGCCACAGTGGACGGTCCCCGCGCACGACGCCCAATCCATCCACAGATATGCCAGGATGCCCACGGCGGCGAAGCTGTAGTTCTCGATGTAGCCGAAAAATAGCTGGAGCAGACCCAACGACGCCAGCAAGCCAAAGGTGACCCATCCAGGCGCGATGCGTTTGTCCAGGCTCAGGCGCACGACAATCCACAGGTACAGCCCACCTGCCAGCGGACTCAACAGGCGGTAGACTGGCACTGCGTCCTGCCAGCCCAGTGGGTCGCTCAGCCAGTGCCAGATCCGGCTGTGCAGAAAGACGTCCAGCGGCGCTTGCCAGGAGTGGGTGAGCCGCAGCGCTGGATCAGGCCAGCCGACGGCGTTGGCGAGGATGTAGGCGTCGCCCCAACGTGTGTGGACAATCGGGAAGGCCCAGAACGCGGCAAAGAGCAGCGCCGCCGCCGTCCACAACCACCGCGCGGGGACAACAAACTCGTCTGCCTTGCCCGCGCGCACATGCCGAAATCCCCACACCACCAGCGCCGCCACCAACGCCGCGCCGAGCCAGACCAGCCAACGCGGCATGTACGTCACCGGCCACAGGCCCCACCAGGCGCTTTCGGCGTCTTCGGGGCCGGGGATGGGCGCAGGTGTGCGCGGCAGAAACGTCACGTAGACGTGGAGCGCGGCCAAGATCAATGCTGCCGCCAGCGGCGGCAGGTGGTTGCTGATGGGTGATTGATGATTGGGCGAGGTTTGTGTTGACAAGGTGGCTGGGTGACAAGGTGACAAGCCGGTGGGTGGGGTTGAAACCGCTGCTGACACCGAAAAGTCGCCTTAGCGCCTGGAGAAAATCCTGCAAGCGCCTGAGGGCGCTTTTCGGTGTCAGGGCGGGATTTCAAATCCCGTTGCCAGCTTTGCGTTTTGCCTTTTCCCCTACTCCACCGGCGCGCCGATGGTCACAAATTCGGTGGCGATCCAGCTCGGCCCCGCCACGTCGGGGATGTTGATCAGCGCCCACGCCCCGTCCGCCGTGACGGCGACCACTTCGTAGGTTTCGCCTTCTTCGAGGTACTCTGTCAACTCGGCGTCGGTGGTGGGGGCGTTGCGCACACGCAGGCGGGCGCCGTCGCTGGTGATCACGGTGGCGCTGCCCAGGGTGGGGATCAGCGTGGTCACCTCGGTAACGGCGACGAACTCAGACGAGACCCAACCGGCGCCGGCCAGTTCGGGGATGGCCAGGCCAACCCATGCGCCGTCTTCGCTCTGCGCGGTGACGGCGTAATACTCGCCGTTGCGAGCGCCCCACACGATTTCGGCGTCGGTGGAGGGCGCCTCACGCACGCGCAAGGACTGCGGCGATCCCGTGTTGACGACGGCCAGCAGATCGGTGACGTTCAACGTGATCGGCGCGCCGGATGCGACAGGCGCGGTCGTGGTCTCTGCTTCTGGTTCCGGCGTGGCGGTGGCTTCTTCTACTGCTTCTTCGGTTGGCGCCGGCGTTGCTTCTTCGACGGGGGCAGCGGTGGCTTCGGCCTCGGGTTCGGGCGTGGCCGCGGCCTGCGCTTCGATTAGTGCGCTCACGTCCACCGAAGACGGCACGAGCACGGCGTCGATCACGTGGATCACACCGTTGCTGGCTTCCACGTCGGCCAGGGTGATGGACGCGCCATTGACGGTGATGTTGTCGCCGTCTACGGCAAAGACCAGCGGCTCCACCTGCGCCGTCTCCACGATGAGGCCGTCTCCGATGTCGGCGGCGGTGATGCGGCCTGGAATGACATGGAAGAGCAGCACGTCATTCAGCGCGCCCTGCGGATCGGCGAGCAGCGCGTCCAGAGCGCCGGCAGGCAGGGCGGCGAAAGCGGCGTTGGTGGGTGCGAAGACGGTGAACGGGCCTTCGCCGCTCAGCACTTCGTCCAGCCCGGCGGCTTCCAGGGCGGTGACCAGTGTCGAGAAGTCGCTGATGGCCGACGCCGTCTGCACCAGATCGATCTGGGCCTGGGCCGGGATCGGGGTGGCGGTGGGCGGGGCTGTGGGTTCGGGCGTCACCTCGGGGGCGGGCGTCATGACATCTTCGGTGGCGCCGTCGGCCAGATCGAGCAGGGCGATGTCGCCGCCGGGCAGCACGAATTCGGTGGACACCCAGCCGTTGCCGCCGACGTCGGGGACTTCGATCTGGAGCCATGCGCCGTCGGCGCTGCGCCCGGTGATGGTGATCTCGGTGCCTGCGCGCAGCCCGGCCACGATGGGCGTGTCGGTGCTCGGTCCCTGGCGCACGCGCAGTGAACGGGTGTTGACTGTGCCGGGCATGGTGAAGGGACCGGGTTCTTCCACAGCTTCGGGCGTGGCTTCGCCCTCGGCTGTCAGCACTTCTTCTTGGCCGGCGGCGGGCGGCGTGCCGATAACGACGGCGCCCTGTTCGTTGACGTAACAGCCGCTGAACACGAAGGCGGTCATCAATATACCCACGAAAAGACTCAACCGGGAACGATTCATAGTTCCTCCTGAAAAATGTGTGAATTCAATGTGTGAATTCGATGCGGAATGCGAAAAACTGAACCCAACGCGGCAGCGGTGGGTGGTTGTCGATGATGCGTCTGCCGGTAGATCAGGGCAGGGCGCACCCGCTATTATGGCACGCCCCCAATCCTCTTGACAAATGATCTAGCGTAATGGAATCTCTACGCGGCCTCTGTCAGGGTTTCTTCGTCGTAAAGGATGACCAGCAGTTGCGTGGCCTCCGCCGGTAGCGGCAGATCGTGGACATCGCGCACAATTTCCGTAGGCAGCCAGTCCGAGGTGAACGCCACCTGGCGCAGCGGGAAGCGATCTTCCTGGGCCAGGTGCGCGCCGTCGGCGTCGAACAGGCGGAACGAGAGCTTGAGGCGACGGTCCAGTTGGGTTTGCGGCTGCCAGTAGAAGGTCACCTGCAAGGCCGGCCCACCCGCCAACTGGGCGAAGTGACGGTCGTAGCCGAGCAGGTGAAGTTTGCCGTCGGCGAGATCTTGTGGCGCTGGGATGGACGGTGATCCGGCGTCGGCTTGTCCGCGCGGCCAGACGCGGATCAACGGGCCGTAGCCGCCAAACGAATAACGAGACTCGATTCCGTCGAGTTCCTGGGTAAGGAAAAGCGGCAGACCCGCGGCGACGGCCGCTTCGACGTAGGCGCGGCGTTCGGTTTCGTCGTCGATGGCGACGGGGGTGGCGTTGCGTGCCAACTTCTCGGCAGCCTGCATGTAGGTCAGCGCGGTGACCTGTCCGCGCAGGCCGACGACGTGGCTGTTGGGTGGGAAGTCGACTTTCGCCATCGCTACAGCATAGTCGTGGACGCCCCAATCGCGGGCGCGGTCTACCGTCGGTCCGCGATTGATGGGGAGGAGGAGGAGCATGGCTGTCGCTGCACCCACAACGAGAAGACGTCCCCACCGTGCAACCGGCATTGAATACGCAAAAGCTACGACGTTTCCCAAAAAAACGGACAAACTCAATACGGCAGGCAGCGCGAAGACTTCGGCGTCGCCCACGCGATAGGTGACGGCGAAGGCCAGGTTGACGATGCCGGTGACGGCGATCAGCGTCCATGCAGGACGACGCTGTTTTTGGCCGATGGCGACGAAGAGACCGAGCACGGCCAGCAGCAGCCCGATCCAGCCGATCTGGGCGACGAAGAAGTTGAGCCAGTCGGCGGGGCTGCGGGTGACGGCGAGGGGGTTGTCGGCAAAGAAGCTGGTGTAGGTGCGCGCCAGGACGTGATCCCAGAAGCCCTGCCAGGTGTTGACGTAGTCGCCTTCGAGATCGAGGACGCCGGCGGCGGCGCGCAGGGGCAGGTAGGCGTAGAGCAGCAAGGGCGCCAGGAGCGCCACGATCCAGCCGATCCACGCGCGGCGAGGGCGCAACAACGACGGCTCACGCCAGAACAGGAAGATGGCCAGGCCGGGCAGTAGCAGGGCGCTGGTGCGGTGATGGGTGAGCGAGAGGCCGATGAGCGCCAGGAGGAGCGGCATGTGGCGGGCAAGCGGCGGTGTGTCGGCGAAGTGGACGGCGGCATAGAGGATCGCGGCGACGAAGAGACCGTGCAGCGCGTAGACTTCGGCCAGTGTGGTCTGCTGCCACCAGAGCGGGCTGAGCGCGAATGCCAGTGCGGCCAGGATGCCCGCCCACAGGCTGCCGGTGATGCGACGGGTCACCGCGCAGAGGATGCCGACTGTGGCCGCGCCTGCGGCGGCGCTAAACAGGTTCATGCGCCAGGCCCAGTTGCCCGCAGGGAGCAGGTGCGTCCATAGGCCGCCGAGGACGGTGTAGAGCGGGTAACCGGTGGGGTGGGCGATGGCGAAGGTAGGCGCCACGAGTTGAAATTCCAGGCTGTCGTCGTAGAGGACGGCGATGCTGGGCGCTGCTGTCGCTGCGTAGAGGGCAAACGCCGCTATCCCTGCCAGCAGGGGCCAGAACCAGCCGTGTTTTGCGTTCAGCAGGCGCGATTGGTGTATCCACGCCATGCGTGGGCCGTCTCTTCGCTGTTCTTCTTTCTGTTCTTCTTCGTGTTTCTTCGTGTGCCTTCGTGGATCCAATTCCCACCCCTCTGCGCGCGTAAATGTTGTTGCGATTATAGGTTGACGCCCCGCAGATCCGCCAATCGGGTAGTGGCAGTTCGCCGATCAGTTTTGTCTCCTCCTGGCTTTCTGGTATGATACCCAAAACCTTACGCCCCTTTGGAAGGGTGAGAAGCCTCTGCTTTTTACCCATCACCAGGCTAAAGTGAAGAAGCCAAACTCTGGATCTTTCCCACCCATGGTATCTTGTCGCCGCCGGCCTTTCGTTTCTGATCCCGGCTGGATTGGTCTTGTTGGGCGCTGCTGGGATGTCGCCGCAGCGCGCTTGGGACGCGGCGTTGGGCGGGCTGGCGGCGATCTGCCTGGCCGGTTTCGGCTATTGGGCTGTCGGTTTCGCGCTCCAGTTTGGCGGTGTGGGCCTCTTTTACCCGGATCCACAGTTGAGCGATCTGGTGTGGGAGTGGAGCGCGCTGCCGGTGGACTGGGGATCGGGCTGGGGTATGGCCGGGCTGCGCGGTTGGTTCCTCGCCGGCATTACGACGACGCCCGCGGTGTATGCGATCTTCCTTGCGCATCTGCCCTGGGCGGTGACGGCGGCGTTGCTGCCGGTGCTGGCTCTGCGCGGACGGGCGCCCGCGGTGGCCACGTTGCTGGTGGCGCTGTTCACCGGCGGCGTCTTCTACCCGCTGGCAGGGAACTGGGTACGCGGCGGCGGCTGGCTGGCGGCGTTGGGCGGCAATCTGGGCCTGGGCCACGGTCTCGTCGATTTCGGCGGCGCGGGGACTGTCTTCGCAGTGGCGGCGGGGATCACCTTTGCTGCGCTGTTGATCTGGCTGCCGCGCAGCGCGCCTCGGTCGCTCTTTGATCCGTCGCTGCCGCCGGTCCACTTGCCGCTGTTGGCGGTGGTGGGCGCGTTGCTGTTGCTGGTGGGGGTGCTCGGTTGGAACTGGGCCAACCCGATCCAGGCGGCGATGCTGGGCGAGATGGCGCAGCTGCGCGGCGGGGTCAACGCGCTGTTGTTTGCGATGGGCGGCGGCATTGTGCCTCTGGTTTACACCTGGTTCGTGAGCGGCGAAAGCGACCCGAGTATGACGGCGCGAGGCGTGGCCGCAGGTGTGATCGCCGGTTTCGCGGGCGGGCCGTTTGTGCCGACGCTGGCCGCGTTTGTGATCGGTCTGCTGGCCGGGGCGACGGTGCCGTTTGTCACCTTTGGGCTGAACCGGCTCATGCGTCTCAACGACGCCGCGGGCGTGGTGGTGATGGCCGGTGTGCCTGCGTTGATTGGTCTTGTGGGCGTGGGGATGTGGGCCGACGGCGTGGTGGGCGTGGGTTGGCAGGGCATCGGCGCCGAGAGCTACCTTGGCGTGGTGGGACAGGGCGTTTCCGGCGTTTTTGTGGCCGAGGGTTTTGCCTCTACCGTGGCGCAGTTGCAGGCGCAGGTGGTGGGCGCGGTCTCGTTGCTGCTGTGGGGGTTCATTGCCGGGACGCTGGTCTGCGCGCCGCTGGCGGTGCTTTTCCACGGTGTGGAGATGGCCACGCAACCGGCAGGTCGCGGACAGTCGCTGCCCGAGACGCCGGCGTTGACCACAAACGGCCAACACGGCGCGGCCACTGCGCCACACGTCCGCGATCGATGGGAACAGGAACAGATGCGCCAGGAGTCGGGCTACTCGTCGGCGCGTCCGCCGGAGGCGTGAAGAAAATAATGAATGAAGAAAAAAGAATGGGTGGAGCAAGCTGCTTGCTCCACCCATTCTTTTTTCTTCATTCATTGCTTCTGCATTCTAAATCAGCGCCATCGCCCGAATCCCAGATGCCGAAGAAGCGCAGGATCGAGTAGACAACGACCACGATCAGCAGGCGACGTACCCAGATGTTGGCGTTGGGGTTGCTCACAGCGAATTTTGCGGCCAACCAGGCGCCGATGCTCTGGCCGACAGCCATGACAGCGCCGATGCCCCAGTCAATTTGCAGCGGCGATAGCATGAAAACTACCAGCGCCACCACCGTCAGCGCCAGGACGACCATGAGCTTGATGGCGTTGGCGTGGACCAGCGTGTAGCCGGTCCCCAGCACCATCGCTGTGAGGATGAAGACCCCCACCCCCGCCTGAATGAATCCACCGTAGACACCAATCGCAAAGAAGATGAGCAGGGTGAGAGTGCTGGGGCGGCCGGCTTCACTCAGATTGTACACGCAGCCACTTCTTTGGATCGAAGAGGATTGTCACCAACACGATGAGCAACATAGCGCCGATGGCAATGTTCATTGCTTCTTTGTCGAGAATCGTTGCCACCCATGCGCCGAGTACCGACCCCAACATGGCGGGCACGGTCAACCACAGCCCGCCGCTCAGGTTCATCTTGCCGCTGCGCTGGAATGTGGTGATGCCGACGATGTTCTGCACCATCACCCCCACACGGTTCGTGGCATTGGCTACCTCGGGTCCAATCCCAAAAAACCAACATCGGCAACGTCACCGCCGATCCACTACCTGCCAAAGTGTTGATAATGCCTGCAAAATCCCAGCCGCAATGGCCAGGGTGTATTGCATGATGTCCATGAGAGTGCCTCGGTTGGGGGCTGGGGATTGGGGACTGGTGATTGGGGACTGGGGATTGGGTGGTGAGGCTTGATTGTGTATTGGGACACTAAATTGAGACGGCAGATGATGGGGATGATGGAGGCTCGTTACGCATGCCGACTCATCATCATCATCTCCATCATCTCCATCATCTCCATCATCTCTATCATCCCATCATCAGCCCAACCAAGCGACTCCCCAATCGGCGGGCCAATTCTCACCACCCAATCCCCAGTCCTCAATCCCTAGTCCCCAGTCTTCGCGGATGGTCTATTGGCCGGGGTGCGGTCGAGCACGCCGGCGAGATCGGTGCCGAAAGTCCAGGCGGCGCCGGCGGTCAACTCTTGCAGCAGATCTTCGTCGACTTCGAGGCCCAGGCCGGGGCCTTCGGGGACGACGATGTGACTGTTCTCGTAGCGCAGCGGTGACTTGACCACGTCTTTGAGGTAGAGGTGGGGGCCGGTGTTGTCGCTGGGGTAATCGAGGACGCGGGCAGCCGCGCCCAGGTGGGCGACGGCGGCGGTGCCCAGGTTGAGTTCCTGTGTAGTGCCGATGAGGACGCCGGCGCGTGCCGATTCGGCCAGGGCGATGAGGCGCAGACTGGCGCGCAGGCCGCCCAGCAGGTAGGGCGACACGTTGAGGATGTCCACGCAGCCGCGGCTGAGCAGTTGCCAGCCGTGGTGGATGTGCAGCACGTGCTCGGAGATCGGCCAGCGGCTGCGGCGGCGGAACTCGGCGCTGCCGTCTAGATCATTGCGCGGCGCGGCGCTTTCCACGAGCATGAACTCGGCCAGTTCGCCGTAGATCTCGATCAGCCGGTGCGACTTGCGCCATTCCAGCAGGTTCGAGAAATCGAGCGACTTGATCTCGACGCGTCCTTTGAAGCGGTCGGTGAACTTGCCCAGGAAGTCGATATCGGCCTGTTCGTTGGCGCCCACGTAGACACGCACCAGGTCGAAGCCTTCGGCCAGCTTTTCTTCCACGCGATCCAGGTTGGGATCGACTTCTTCCACCGACCTCATGCGGAAGATGGGGTAGCAGACACGGATACGGTCGCGCATCTTGCCGCCCAGGATCTCGTAGACCGGCTGCCCGTCCACGCGACCGATGAGATCGTGCAACGCCAGGTCCACGCCCTGGCGGACGAGGCCGGAGCGGCTGTACATGTGTCCTTCGTCGGGGAAGAAGCGGATCAGGTCGTCTTCGATCTTGGCGAGGTTGCGCGGATCACGTCCGGTGAGCAACTGGTTGAGCATCTTTTCCAGTTCGGCGATGTCGAACTGGTACATGGGCACGTGCGAGAGATCACTCATCTCGCCCCAGCCCACGGCGCCGTCGTTCGTCTCCAGCCGCACGATCACGTGCTGATTCGCAATCCCCGTCTGCCGCGGCGAGGCCACGGGGAAGAGTTTGAGTTGTTGGATTTTCATGGGGACTCCGGGGATTGGGGATTGGGGACTGGGGATTAGGGACTGGGTGGAGAGGCTTGATGCGCAACCAGCCTACAATACCCAATCCCCAGTCCCTAGTCCCCAGTCCCTAAATTAACAAAATTGTTTACCAATTGAGAAAAGCCTACCCCAACCCCTTCAACTCCTCCTCACTCGCCTTCAACTTCGCCTGGGTGAGGCCCGATTCAGGGTAGTAGGAAACCTCGCGCAAGGACATGTGCATGGCCATGGGCAGGTCGGGGTGCTTGGACGTGCCGGGCAGGTGCTTTTCGACGACGGCGCGGGCAGCTTCGTCGTTGAGCAGTTCACGGACGGTGGAGCTGAGTGTAAACGGCATGGGGTCACCTCTTTCTGGGGGTGTAGGCTAATGGAATGAAGATCACATTTTGTGTTTTATAACATGTCGCATACCATTGGACAAGTTGACAGGAGAAGAGCGAATAGCCGAATCTGAGCCAATCCCACCAGAAAGAGAAATCCATGACCCGCAAAGTGCTTCTTACCGGCGCGGCTTAAGCAGCATTGGCACTGTCTTCCGCACCACCTACGCCGACCGCTACGACTTCGTCCTCACCGACGTGCGCCCGCCCAAGGACAGCCACGGGCAGCCCTTCACCCAGGTCGATCAGAGCGACTTCGCCGCCATCCGTCCGCTCTTCGAGGGCGTGGACACTGTCATTCATCTTGGCGCGGACCCGCGCATGGACGCGCCTTGGGAATCGCTGTTGCCCAACAACGTGGTGGGGCTGTACAACGTCTTCGAGGCGGCGCGGCAGGCAGGCTGCCGGCGTGTGGTCTTTGCCAGCAGCATCAACGCCGTGTGGGGCTATCCGCCGGAGTTGCAACTGCGCACCGATGAACCGGTGAACCCGGCCAATCTTTACGGCGCGACCAAATGTTGGGGAGAGGCGGTGGCGCGTGTCTACGCCAACGCGCATGGGCTTTCGGGGCTGTGTCTGCGTTTTGGCGCAGTACAACCGCGCGATTCGCAGATTATCACCGTGGGCAACGAGTGGCTCGACATCGTCCTCACCTACGAGGACTGCGCCCGCCTCATCGCCGCCGCCGTCGACGCACCCGACGACGTCAAATTCGGCATCTTCAACGGCATCTCCAACAATCGCTACAAGCGCATGGATCTGCGCGACACGTGCGCCATCCTGGGCTATGATCCGCAGGACGATAGTTTTGTTTTGGCGGAGGCGAAGGAGAATGAGTGAAGAATGAAGATTGGGTAGCGTGTCTTTCTCAACAGTGGACATGCTTTCGTCGAGATAACTGCGCTACCAAATCTTCAATCTTCATTCATGCCGTTTCATGCCTTCAACCGATCATTGTACTTCTTGAGTACATCATCAAGCGCTTCGCGCAGAATCGTAGCTTCGTTGCGTTTGACACTTTTGGCCAGTTCAGAGAGACGCCCGAGCTGGGTCTGCGTGTAGTAACTGGTTTTGGTGACCATTCGACTGTCGGCCATGGGAAGGGCCACCTTGTTGCGCCCGCCAATCTTGGCTGCATAGACCGCTTCGTCGGCGTGACGCACCAGTTCAACTTCGTCGCGGGCATGGTTGGGGAAACCGGCCAACCCGATGGAACAGGTGAGGTGTACGTCCTCAACGCAGGGGACAGCCAGAGCGACGACGCGGCGACGGACCTCTTCGAGCAGCGAAAAGGCGTCGTCGATGCGCATCTCGGGGAAAGCGCCGCCGAACTCATCCCCGCTGTAGCGGACGAGCAGGGCGTTGTCGGGTGCGATTTCTTGTAGAATGCTACTGACAGCTTGCAACGCCTGATCGCCGCATTCACGACCGTGTTGTTCGTTGAGTTCCTGAAAGTTGTCGAGATCGAGCAGGAAGACGCTCAGGGATTCATCACGTTGGCGCATTTCAGGGAAGACTTGCTCGCGCAGCAGATAGCGGAAGTAATCTGCCGAGAGCAGACCGGTCAGGGAATCGGTGGTGGCCAGTTCAAAAGTGGCTGGGCGTGTCATAGTGTTCCTCTGTATTCTCGCGATATACATATGTATGTTGGCGTACATATGTATATCATTTGCGCTGACTTTTGTCAATGCCTACATTTGCGAAGGGTGCAATTTAATCTTGGGGCGAAAGTGCCGGGGACTTCACTTTGGACGTGGCGACAAGAGAGAACGCCCCGCCTCGCTGCAACGAAAAGTCCCCGGCACTTAGCCTGCTCCCAACTTGAATTACACCCATTTGCGAACTGTCGCGTTCGGAGTGAAACTTGGAAACACTATGCTTCACGGCAACCATCGAAATTCTCGGCGTCAATCCGTATGTTCTGGTGACGGCGGAGCAGGCGCAACGGCTGATTCCCGACTGGCGCAAGCCGATGCCGGTCTTCGCCCAGGTCAACGGGCTGCCCGATCCCGCATGGCGTATCAACATGATGCCCGTAGGTGATGGCAGCTTCTACCTCTACCTGGATGGGACGGTGCGCGCCGCATCTAGCACGAAAGTGGGCGATGTGGTGGATGTGACGGTCTGCTTCGACGAGACCTACACGCCGGGTCCCATGCACCCGATGCCGGATTGGTTTTACACGCCGCTCACCCAAAACCCCGACGCACTGCGATCCTGGGAAGCGTTGCTCCCCAGCCGTCAGAAGGAGATCCTGCGCTACCTCGACCGTCTTAAATCGGACGAGGCGCGGCAGCGCAATGTGGACCTGGCATTGCATGTCCTTGTCGGCAACGAAGGACGCTTCTTGGGGCGCGCCTGGAAAGACGGTAAATGACGTGGATCTGCTCGAAACATTGCGCGGCCTGGAAATCGAACTGCACCAACCCGCCACGCGCGCGGACCGTCAAAAGCTAGACGCCCTGCTGCACGAGGACTTCGAGGAAATCGGCCGCTCCGGCGCGCTCTATACCAAACAGGACATTCTGGCGCAACTGCCTGTGGAAGACCCACCCACGATCTGGGTGCAGGATTTCGTCGTCACAGAGTTGGGGCCGAACGTGGCGTTGCTGCGCTACAGATCCGCCCACGAAGGCGCGGACGGCAACTGCACCCGTCATACGCTACGCTCGTCGCTCTGGGTCAATGTTTCCGGCTGCTGGCAGATCCGCTTTCATCAGGGCACGGCGACTGCGCCTTGGGTGATTGAGCGATTAGGCGATTGAGAGATTGGGGCAGTACACCATGCAAGAAGTCGGCCCATCCTATCGCTTCTACGACATCTACGTGTGGCTGCGCGAGAAGATCCTGTTCCTGGCCCTGCCGGATCTGGAACCGGTGGTGGGGTTGACCGTCAACTATGGGCGGCCTGATTTTCGGCTGCAATGGCATGGGATCCGCATCATCGGCCTGATTCCGTTCCCCAAGGGTGTCAGCCTGCTGCTGGAATTCAGCAAGTTCCTCGAACACGAGGACGCCCACCCCAGAGAGGACATCGACCGCTTCGAAGACGCCTGCGGCGCGCTGCCGCTGCACAAAAACAGGCTGCTCGTCTTGCGTTCTCTGGACGATATCGACGAAGATTATCTGGACACCTATTTGTCGCTGGGCATGCGGTTGCTGTTGGCCGAGATTCAGCGCAGACATCCGAAATTGACGAATGGGTAGGAATTTGGGGTGCGTAGTGTCGTGGAGCGTGTACCGGTGGAGACGTTGAACTTGTATTGGTGCGTTCTCCTGTGGACACGGATGGAAGAAAAACACAGATTTTTCTATCCGTGTTTCTCCCAATCCGTGTCCACAACAAAACGCAGGCGGCCAACGGTCTTTGCCAATACAGAAATTACACGCTCAACCGGTACACGCACTACGCAGACCCCAAAACACCCAAATCCCACAGAAATGGATCTAGCCCAATGCAGACCCCTCTCACCGCCGAACAACAAAAATGGGTCGACAAGACCCTGGACGCGATGACGCTGCCCGAATGTCTAGGACAATTGCTGTGTCCCACCAGTCCGCGCGCCAGCACCGAAGACTGGCTGGATCTGCTCAAGAAGATCCCCCTGGGCGCGTTGACCGTGCGCGGCACCTCCACCGCGGACCTGCGCGAGCGGATGCACATTCTGCAAGACGCCGCCAACGTGCCGATCCTCGCCGCCGGCGACCTGGAACACGGCGCCGTCGCCCTCACCGACGGCACCGAATTCCCGTGGATGATGGCCGCCGGCGCCGCCGATGACGTGGACCTGATGACGATCATGGGCCAGGCCACCGCCGCCGAAGCCCGCTACGCCGGTATGCATTGGACCTTCTCGCCTGTCATCGATCTGAACTACAACTTCAACAACCCCATCACCAACGTCCGCGCCATCAGCGACGAGCCGGATCGGGTGATCCGCCTGTCCACGGCATTCATCGAGGGTTTGCAGGCCGATGGGCGCTTCGCCGCCACCGCCAAGCACTTCCCCGGCGACGGCGTTGACGATCGCGATCAGCACCTGTCCACCACGGTCAACAGTCTGCCCTTCGCCCAATGGCAAGAGACCTACGGCCGCGTCTGGCGCGCCGCCATCGACGCCGGGGTGCTGTGCGTGATGCCCGGCCACATCTCCTTGCCCGACTACCAGGGCTACACCGAGAACCCCGAAGACGCGCCGCCTGCCACACTCAGCCCCAAACTGCTCAACGATCTGCTGCGCGTCGAGTTGGGCTTCGACGGGCTGATCATCTCTGACGCGTCGGGCATGATCGGGCTGACGTCGCGCGTACACAGCGCCGAACGCGCCGTGCAGAGCATCAAGTCGGGCATCGACATCTACCTCTTCCCCGAAACGCTCCAAGACTACGAGCGCATGTTGCAGGCCGTGAAGGACGGCGTCCTCTCCGAAGAGCGTGTGCGCGCCGCTGCCCGCCGTGTGCTCACGATGAAAGCCCGCCTCAACCTGCACGTCGATCCCTTCGGCCCCAAACCATCCGAAGCGGACGTTCAATCGTACCGGTCCGCAGCCCAGGAAATGGCCGATAAGAGCATCACCGTCCTGCGCGGTGACGGCCGCCCGCCGGTGCAACTTGCGCCGGGCAGTCGCGTCCTCACCGTGACGATTGGGCAGATGAGTCCGTTCAACAAGTTCATGCCCATCGTCGATCTCGCCGCCTTCGACGAGGAATTGCGTCAGCATGGCTTCGTGGTCGATCATCTGCTCAACCCCGAGGACGACGAGCTGCTGGCCAAGGCCGCCGAGTATGACGCCGTCTTCCTCAACCTGTTTGCGCTGCCCTACATGCTCATGGGGACGGTGCGCAACCTGGTGGGTCACCTGGGGCATTGGGCATGGCGCTGGCTGTGGGCCGACCATCCGCACGTCTACGTGACGAGCTTCGGCAACCCCTACGTGCTGCACGAAATGCCGCACCTGCCCAACCTGCTCGCCGCCTACGGCAACAGCGCCGTGTCACAGCGCGCCGCCGTCAAGGTGTGGCTGGGTGAAATCGAGGCGATGGGGGACTGTCCTGTGCGGCTGCCGAAGGTGACGATTCAGCCGTTGGCGTAAGTTTGCGTGAGGACCCGTCAGTGTCTGGCACGGGGCAGCATCAGATCCATGAACGTGAGATCTCGTGACCCGTGCCAGGCACTAACTCGACGAGGCATCTCCGTACGAACCAACCTGACGCAAGACGATAGAAGAACCTGGCAAGCACAGCAAAAGCGAGGAGAAAAATGAGCAAAGCGGAACTACTGCATGGCCTACAAGCAGAATACCAACAATGGCTGGCCCTACTTGACGAAATCGGCCCAGAGCGCATGGACATCCCCGGCGTGGCCGGTGACTGGTCGATCAAAGACATCGTGACCCACATCACCGGCTGGCGGCGCAGGACGGTGGCCCGTCTCCAAGCCCTGGTCGATGATCAGCCCGAACCAGCGCCGCCCTGGCCCAGCCACCTGCAAGATGACGATGAGATCAACGAGTGGATCTATCAATCGCGGCGAACGTACACCGTCGACGAGGCACTGGCGGAATCGCACCAGGTCTTTCAAACGATGCTTGCCGCCATCGAAGCGATGTCCGAAGAAACCGTGGAAAACGCCCATCGCCTGCCTTGGATGCACGGACATCCCTTCGACGCCGCCGAATTCTTCGGTCACTTCCACGAAGAACACGAAGCGGACATGCGCGCCTGGCTCGCCCGAATGGACTAGCAAGCCTAAAGCGCGTGGTGGTCATCAGCAATGGTGGCGGCGACAGGGACGACGCTGGCGCACAAGATCGCCCACCACGATCCCAACCACCAACCCAATCCGACGCCCAGCGCCAGCGGCGCCAACCCCACCGCCACGAGGACGGCGCAAACCACATGCGCACCGTCACCCGTCTTCGCGAGGGCAACCCTGCCCGCAGTGCCTCGTCCCCACGCGGCACCAGCGCGCCCTCGCCGTTGACCGTTGCCCGCCAGCCCGGATACCACACTTCGCTGAAAACAAAATAGCCCGCGGACGCCGCATCGCCCGATCACCACGATTTCATTGACCGATGGCGACTGAGATTGAAAGATTAGCGATTAGGCGAATCGGCGATTCGTCGTCTGATCCCCAGTCCCCAGTCCCCAGTCCCCGTTCCCCAATCTCCCCATCCACAAACCAGGCACGCGGCAACGGATCCGGATTCTCGTACACCGCCAGTGGTCCTGGCGCATCGAAGGCGAGGACGAACTGCTCGGGCAGCGGCGTGCCGTCGGCCACGATCACGTAGCGCACGTTGAGCAGGTCATAGCGGCGGGTGTCGCGCCCGCCCAGCGAATTCCACATCGCCTGCCAGTGACGCAACATCAGCGGGTTCACCACGCCGCCCACGTCTTCCAGCCCCACCAGCGCCGCCGTATCGGGCTGCCAGTGCGCCTCGATGCCGGTCTGCGTGTCGATGCGAATTGGGGACCGGGGGCCGGGGATTGGGGACTGGAGAATATCGACGCCACGCCGTTTTTTTGGAGGAAGTCGATGATCTCGGGGTGTTGAATGCTGGCGGCGGGATTGGTTTCCGCCACATCGGTGTATGATCCGGCGGACGCAACTTCCACCAGCAGCAGGCCAATCACGAGGACGGCGAGCGCGGTCGCGGACAACTTGCCGCGCCACAAGGCAACCAGCAGCCACGTCCCCAGCCAGGACGCCACGGCAATCGTCACCGCCAACCCGGCCAACGACGTGCGCAAAAACGCCGTCGAATCTTCTTGGAAGAAGAGCAGCGAGGCGTAGACGGCGGGGAGGACGATCACGAGGAGTGAAAGGCCGCCCCAGCGGAGGAAGGATACGAATTGCGGATTGCGGATTGCGGATTGCGACTCTGCCACCTGCGACCTGCCACCTGCTATCAGCGTATCGAAGCCCGCCGCGGCCAGGATCGACAGCGCCAGCGTGAAGAGGACGATGGCCCGCCGGGGCGCGGAACTGGCCGAAGCCGGGGACGATCTGTGTTAGCCAGCCGTGGACGGGCGTGTAGATCCCCAGCGCCACCACGAAGCCGAAGATGCCCAACATGATCCACGGCAGCAGACGCCGCCACTTGCGGTCGTCTGCGGGCAGCAGCAGCGCGCCGATAGCCAGCAGCAGCACCGGCACCCCGGCGTAGGGCAACTCCACCCGATCCCACAAAGACCAATGCAGCGCCGGTCCTCGCCCGAAGAAACCCGGCGTCAGCAACCCCACGATCCCCGGCACCGGGGCCAGCGAAAAGCCCACCGTGTCCTGATAATTGAACTCGGCCCGCGCCGTCCACGGAATAATCTCCAGCGACGGCAACAGAATCGGCGCCGAGAGGAAGAAGGTCAACAGCGCAACGGTGAACAAAGAGATCAGCGATTGAGCGATTGGGCGATTAAGCGATTTCAGAATCCCGACACGATCCACCCCAGTCCCTGGTCCCCAGTCCCCAGTCCCCAACCCACCGCGAGATCCCCACCGCCATCGCCACAAAGTACGAACTCTGCGCGGCTCGGCATAGTTCGCCACAGCAAAGAGGACAGCCGTCACCGCGGCCCAGGAGAGGCTGCGCTGCATCATAGATAGGTGAAACGCGGCCAGGATCCAGCCGATCCACGCGAGGACCGCGATCAGATTCAGGTTGCCCAGGTGGATGAAGAGCGGATCCGAGAGCGAGAACGCCGTCGCTGCCAGCAAAGACGCCGGTCGCGAAAAGCCCAGCGCCCGCCCCAGCACGTAGACGCCCAACCCGGCCCACCACAGGTGACCGATGGCCATCCACTGCATCCACGTGTACGGGAAGTCGGGTTTGAGCAAAAAGAGGACGAGATTGGGCGGGTAGAGGAAGCCCGCCTGAATATCACCGATGAAGGGCGCGCCGCCATAAAGTGTGGGGTTCCACAGCGGCAGGTGACCCGTTTGCAGCACACTCGCCGCGAAGCGATAGGTGGGGTAGAGGAAGCTGACCAGATCGCCGCCGTCCGCGGGTTGGAAGACGTCTCCGCGGATTGTGCGCCAGAAAAAGGCGACAACAAAAAGCGCAAGCAGACCGCCTGCGCCCAAATCTTGCCATCGTTCGTCGCCGCGTCGCGCAGCAAGCGTCATCGTCCCCAACCAGAGTAAGCCGATGCCCAGCCAGATCCATGTGGTCATGGAGAAGGATTATACAATGAGTGCCTGCTCAGGAGTAATGTGGACGGGGGTGTCTACTTTTGTGCGCCTTCGCAATTATCCATTTTCTTCCCAGTTCACATCCTCAAGACGGGCGCCACGCCCTAGTCGCAAGTCAGCGCGGGCTTCGGCGATTCGTTGTAAGAATTGTTCGTTGTTCTCCAACTGGTACTCAAACCAGTCGTCCTCATCCGTAAATCCAACGAGGACGCCGATAGGTCTCCCTTGCTGCATAAGGACAATATCTTCATCTTTGGCTAGTCTCAAGAATTCTGCCAAATTGTGTTCTGCTTCGGCCAGCGTAATTTGTTTCATTGACCTTCTCCCTTTGCCATCAACCAAGCTTCGGCCGCTGCTTTGGAGACTACTGCCAGGACTTCCACAGTCATTTCTTCAATGTCGTAAAATACCCGGAAGTCATCGACGCTCAGTCGATACTGGGGCTGCTTCAGATTGCGCAATCGTTTGATGCGGCTTCGGCTGACTTTGTTTGGTTCATACCGCAGATGCGTTTCAATGGCATTCCTAACCAGCGTCCGTTCGCGGGCGCTAAGACGCTTGATATCTTGGATTGCCTGTGGCGTCAGGATAATCTCATAACGCATCATGCCTTCATTGTACGCGTGTCGAATCGATTGTCAATGCTTCTCAATTTGCCTTCACCTCTTCCCACGAGACGGCGTTGTTCCGCGCGGGGACACTCCCCAGCTTCTCCGGCGCTTGATCCGTCACCGCGCGCACGATCTTGCCCACGTGGACGTGCGTGGTAGAGATGAAGTACTTGAACTTGCTCTGTGTGCCGCCCGCGGCCGTGCCTGCCACAAAGATCCCCGGTACGTTGGTTTCCATGCTGCTCGGGTTGTAGACGGGCGCTTCGGTGTCGCCCTGTAAGGTGATACCCGCCGCCCGCAACAAGGACTGATCCGCCTGGAAGCCCGTGGCGAGCAGCACGAAATCCGCTTCGTGGCGGGTGACGCGCCCGTTGGGGGTGACACCGTCCTCGGTCGACGCCAGAAAGACTGCCTCGTCGGTGATCTCCACCGGGATCGTGGACGGATAAAACTGGATTTCGCCCTTCTCCAGCCGTGCCTGCATGTCCCCCGACAGGTGTGGCTTGACCACATCCCACTGGAAATCGTTGCGGCGGTAGCTGAGGGCCACCTGACTGCCGCCACGCCAGCAGCGCAGCGCGGCCTCCAGCGCCGAATTCTTGCCGCCCACCACCAGCAGCCGCGTGCGGAAGTAGGTGTGTGGGCCGGGAAAATAGTGGGTGACGTGGGGCAGATCCTCGCCGGGGATGCCCAACTTGCGCGGACCAGCCATGCCACCTGTGCAAAAGACCACATACCGGGCGCGGTAGCGGCGTTCCTGTCCGCGTTTGTGCGTAGTCAGCAAAAATCTGCCATCTGGCTGCCGCTCGACTGCGAGGACCGGCTCGTAGTTGTGCAGGTCGAGATCGAAGTGTTCCACCAACATGCGCATGTAGGCCAGGTATTCCTCGCCGCTGATGGGGCGCTGATCCAGCGTCTGTACGGGGACGCCGGCCAGCGCCACATGTTCGGGCGTGCTGAAGAAGTGCGTGTTGGGCGGCCAGCGCGAGATTGCGTCGCCGATCTGCGCCGCCTCGAAGAGGATCGTCTTCACGCCCTGCTGCTTGAAGCTGATGGCCGTCTCGATGCCGATGGGGCCACCGCCGACGACGGCGACTTCGGTTTCGCCGTGGATTGTCGCTTCGCTCATGGTTCAACTGTCCTCGCGTAGTGGGCTGTTCTTTGTTTCACAAAGTCATGCTATCACAGGCCATCCGCCGCTGCGCACAAGGACGCTTCCAATTGGGTTTTGTTACGCACCCGCGTTAATCACTTTGGTAACAATCCCCAATCATACTGGCAGACACCGGACAAGCCCATAAACCTGATGCTAGGGAACAAAGCCACAAGGAGCCACCCATGCCCACGCTCGTACAAGTTCTGCTCAATACCCTTGGCCCCACCGCCATGCACGAAGTAAGCACCCGCCTCAACGCCGACGAAGGCGCCACCCAGCGCGCCGTCAGCGCCGCCATTCCGCTGATCATCAGCGCACTGGGCAAGAATGCGTCGACCTCTGAAGGCGCGCAAGCACTCAGTCACGCACTGGAAAAGAACCACGACGGCAGCGTTCTGCGCAACGTCAACGACGCGCTGGCCAACCCCGCCGTTGCCGCGGACGGCGCCGCCATCCTACGCCACGTCCTCGGTGACAAGCGACAGTCGGTGGAAAAAGGCCTCAGCGCCGCCAGCGGCATTGATGCCGCCTCTGCCGCCCAACTGCTCAACCTGCTGGCACCCTTGGTGATGGGACAACTCGGTCAGCAAAAACGCGCCGGTGGTCTCAATGCCGACGACATCGCCGATCTGCTCGGTGGCGAACGCAGAGAAGCCAAGGGTCTGCTTGGCGGCCTCTTCGACATCATCGACGCCGACGACGACGGCAGCATCGTCGACGATGTGCTCAACATGGGATCGAAGCTGGGCAAGATGTTCGGAAAGAACTAAAAAACCTGCCGGGTTGCAGAAAACCCGGCAGGTCGAGTACGTCAACCCGCCAGGTATTCTGTCGCCTGGCGGGTTTTCTTTTACCGCGACACAAACGGAAGATAAACATCGCTGTTGGGGAAGCCGCCCATCCAGATCCCGAAGAGGACGTCGTCGCTCACGCCATTACCCATGCCGTTGGGATTCTTGGTGGCATGGTACGGACCCGACGCGTTGCCCCAGTAGTTGAGGCGAGCGTCGATTTCCACGTGCGTCGAGCTTTGTTGAACGGCGCCCATGCCGTTGTTTTGGATCAGGTTTCTGCGCAGCATCGCCACGCTGTTCCCGTCCCCGTGGACGCCGTCGCTCACATTGTCGAAGATCTCGTTGTAGCGTAGCGCCACAGTGGAATGTGCATCCACAAAGTGGACGCCGACACTGTTCTCGTAGATCCGATTGCTGATGACAGTGGGATTGACGTCGTCGCCGCGCATTTGGACGCCGCTGCCGCTGTTGCTGTGGATCTGGTTGTTCAGCACGCTGGGCGAAGACGCGCTGATCACGATCCCCGCGCCCAATTCCTCTGGCCCGGCGTGGCTGATTTCGCTCTGCTGCACCACAACATCGTCGCTCTCGATCACCACATTCGCCGCCATCGACGACGCCGCGGTTCGCTCTCGGGTCTCGATGACCGGTTCTTCGGCGCAATCGCCGCCGTAGCGGATCTGCGCCTGGCTGATCGATCCCTGGCTGCCTGGGCGGAAGCGGACACCGCCGGATATCTCCGCCGGTGACACAGCCGTGGCGCCGTCGCCATTGGTGTCGCCGCCGATGCTGTCGTCGAGGATCGACGTCAGCACGATGGGGTTCGCCGCGGTTCCCTCCGCCGTCAACTGCCCAAAGACCTCGATGCACGTGCTCTGCTTGATCAGCGTCCCCGACGGCAGGATCAGGTGACCCTGCGCACCGACGGTGAGGTTGCGCGTGGTCAACGCTGCGGCGATGGCAGCCTTGCCCACGATGAACGGGAAGTCGGTCTGCCCCGAAATCGCCACCGTCCCCGCGATGCCCGGGGTGCCGTTGTTCATGTCGGTGATCATGAAGCCGTTGAACTTTGAGCCGCTGCTGCTGTTGCCGCTCACCGTCACGTCGACGTGCTCGCTGTCGAGCATCGCCCACACCGCGCCAGTGCCGTTGTCGGTGAATTGATTGTCCTCAAACACCACCGGCTTGTTCTGGTCGAATCCGTTCCAATGGACGGCCCAGTAGGTGTTGCTCAAGAACGTGCTGTTGCGGATGGTGGGCGACGCCTGTTCGATGCGCAGCGCCGCATCCTGATCCTCGGGTTCCACGGCGACGCCGTAGGCCAATGTCACATGATCGAGGAGGACGTCGCTGCTGCCCACGATCACCATGCCCTCGGCGGTGGAATAGCCGCCGTAGCCGATCCAGGTGTGCAGCAGCTTGCTGCCTGTCGACGTCGGCGCAAAGATGATGTTGCGCCAGTCGCCCGGCGCAGGTGACGTCTTGGTGCCATCGCTGTTGGTGTCGCCACCGAAGCTGTCGTCGCGCTGCGAGGTGAAGACCACTGGCGCCTCGGCGGTGCCGTTGGCAAGCAGCGCCCCCCGCACATCGATGCGCTCGTCCATCAACTTCACCGTGGTCCCAGCCGTGAGGATCAGCTTGCTCCCCTCCGGCACGGTGACCAGGTAGGGCGATTCTACCAGGATCGGGAAATCGCTCTGCCCTGTGATCGTCACAGTGCCGGTGATGATGCCCAGGTACGGCGAGCGGTCGAAGCCGCCATCGCCGATGCGCACACCGTTGCGCCCGCGTCCACTGCTCGTGTTGCCTTCGAACAGAATACCCTGCGTCTCCTCGCGCATCGTCACGTGGACAGCCACATCGGGGGTGTTGCTGAAGAAGTTGTTGCGCAGCACCAGCGGGCGGGCGCTGTCGTAGCCTTCCACGCGAATGCCGATGGCCGAACTGTTGGAAAACTCGTTGCCCTCGATCACCGGCGACGCGCCTTGGACGTAGAGCAGCGCGTCGTTGTAGTCTTGCCCGCCATAGGTGAATACGCTGTCTCGCACCGTCACATCGTTGCTGGCGATGCTCACCATCCCGTCCGCGGTAAGCGGGCCGCCATGCGCCATCCATACGTGCGCCAGGGTACCCGAACTGCCCACTGGGAAGATCAGGCTGTACCACATGTTGTTGTTGACGGCATTGAAGGTGATGGGCGTGGTCGCCGTCGCGATTGCGTCCAACGCGCCGGCGACAGTGATGGCGCGATTTTCGGCGATCAACACCTGGACGCCGGGCTGGATCGTCAGCTTGACGCCTGCCGCCACTGTCAGATCATCGGTGATCACGTAGGGCGACGCCGCCACCGTCCATGTGGTGTTGGCCGAGATCGTGCCGCTGACCACCGTAGACGCTGCCGCGTTGGGTTGATCCACTGCCGCCGTAACGCCCGACGGCTGCACAACCAAAAACAACCCCAAAAGCAAGAGACTCGTCGTTACAATAAGCACAGAAAAACGCCGAAACGGCATAGATGACATAAAATCCTCCTTAGAAGAGAATAAAAGAACCTCATGTCATTCTATGCCGTTACGACGCAAAGATTAACCGGATAAATGGCGGGTTATGACTGTTTACCGTCACAGGGACGCCCGCCGCGGCCACGCAACCGCGCACTGCCGTCTGCAGGATCGTCCACCGCTCCGCCGGATCATGGGACGCGCCCAGCACCAGCGGGAAAATGTCAGGGAATCAATGGATGAGCGCGGGGATCGCTCCGATATTGTCGACGATGAAGGTGGGCGGCTGGGCCAGTTGCTCGGCCTGTTCGCGGGTGGCAACGCCGGTGAGGACGGCGGTGGTGAGCATCCCCGCCGACTGGCCCATGCGGATGTCGGTTTCGAGGCGGTCGCCCACCATCATGCAGCGGTCGGCGGGGCAACCGAGCTGATCCAGGGCCACTTGCATGGTCAGGGTAGAGGGCTTGCCGGCCAACAGTTCGAGGCGTCGCCCGGTGATGTGTTCCAACGCAGTGATGGTGGCCCCGGCGTCGGGGATGGCGCCGCCGGGCATGGGGCAAGTCTTGTCGGCGTTGGTGGCGTAAAAATGGGCGCCGGTCATGAGCGCCTGGTAGGCGGTGTTGAATTTGCGGTAGTCTAGCGTGCGGTCGAAGGCCACAACGACGGCGTCGATACCGGCAGGGTCGATGACCGATTTGGGATCTTGATCCTCGAACTCGTTGAGGACAGTCAGGCCGTGTCCGCGCAGTTCATGGCGCAATGCGTCCTCGCCGATGACGTAGTAGCGCAGATCCGGCTGTGTCCGCGCCAGGTGGCGGCCCAACACATAGGCGGAAGTGATCACTTCGTCTGCGCTGGTGGGGATGCCCAAGCGGGTGAGCTTTGCGGCGTAGGCGTCTCTCGGTTCCAACGGTTTGTTGCTGACAAAGAGGACACGCTTGCCACGCTCGCGCAGGTGGTGAATGCCTTCCACGCTGCCGGGCAGCGCCTTTTCACCCAGATAGATCGTTCCATCCAGATCAAAGACAAAACCATCGACAGCAATGGACATAAAGTGCGTGCCTTCCCTGGTGTGAAGCTTCAACTCAATGAAATTGGCGTCCTGCGCTCCGTTACCAACTCGTAGCGGTGGGGCTGGTTGGTGTTCGTGGTGGACGCGGCGGCGCAGCTTCCATTGGCATGACACGAACCGCAGCCGCCCACGTTGCAGGCGTCGCGCAGGCGTCCTTTGCGCACCCAGAATTGGATCATCTCTTCCAACAGCGGCAGGTCCACGTCATAGCGGCGGGACATTTCGGCAAGCGACATCGAGCCGCCTTCTTCAAACGCTTTTAATACTTCGCGTAGTTGCATCTTTTCACTCCTTGCCAGAAATGACTCTACTGCAAAAAGGTGGCTCAAGCGCAAAAGTCCGACTTCTCTCAGGAGGGGAGCAACCGCAAATCACACAGAAGTCGGACTTTTCGCAGTAGAGTCAGAAATAGAACGCGGATTTGGCGGATTGAGCGGATCAGGGCGGATTTTTCTGCATTCTGATCTGCTGGAATCCGCTCGATCCGCCAAATCCGCGTTCTATTCAGATCCCGCGTTCTATTCAGATCCCAATCCCAATCAAGCGCCCAATCTGGAAGACAATCACCGCCGCCAGCCAGGCCACGCCTAGCGTGTAACCCACCTGTGCCAGCGTCCACTTGATGCCAAATTCGTGGCGCATGGCCGCCGTCGCCGCCATACAGGGGACGTAGAGCAGGATGAAGAGACAGAAGGCCACGGCGCTCAGCGGGGTGAAGGCCGACGCCAGCACGCTTTGCAATGCCGTGAGTTCTTCTTCGTCCCCGGCACCCAGGAAATTCGCTTCGGGCAACGCTGCGCCGGGGATGAAGCCTAGCACCAGGTTGGCGGTGCGCGGCGCAATGTTGATCACTTCCTGCACGGTGAGGATCAACGTCTGGCCCAGCGACACGGCGATGCTTTGCAGGTCTTCGACGAAGGTGGGCGCCGTCTCTGTGGTCGCCGCCACGCCCGCCTCGCCGACGTAGACCTGGCTCATCGTGGACACAATAACTTCCTTGGCCAGGAAGCCGGTGACCAGCGCGCCGCTGGCCTGCCACGTGCCGAAACCCGCGGGCGCAAAGACCGGCGCTGCCACCTTGCTCACGGTGCCGAAGACGCTGTGCTCAGGCGCAACCTCGGCGAAGCCGCCCACGCCCATCCGCGCGGGGACGGACAAGAGCAGCCACACCGCCATCGACGCCAGCAGGATCGTCGTCCCCGCTTTCTGCACGAAGCCCATGGTGCGGTCGATTGTGCTGTTGAAGACCGTCTTCAGGTTGGGGAGCGCGGTAGGGGGCAGTTCCATCACGAAGGGCGGCACCGGTTTGTTGCGGAAGATGACTTTTGTAAAAAGTAGACTTGTGAGCACAGCCACGCCGATGCCGGTCATGTACATGGCGAAGATCAGGTTGCCCGCCGCTGCACCAAAGCGCGCTGCCAAAAATCACGTAGACGGGCAGCCGCGCCCGCAACTCATAAACGTGGCCAGGAAGCCGGTGATCTTGCGATCTCGCTCATTTTCCAGTGTACGTGTGGCGTACACCGCGGGGACGGTGCAGCCAAACCAACCAGCATGGGCAAAAAGCTCTTGCCGTGCAGACCTAGCCGACTCATCAGCCGGTCCATCACAAAGGCGGCGCGACATGTACCCCGTGTCTTCGAGGATGGCGATGGCCAGGTAGAGCGTCATCAGCACTGGCACGAAGACGAGCACCCCGCCCACGCCGGCGATGATGCCGTCGACGAGCAGCGCTTCGATCACGGTGCCGTCCAGCCGCAGCGCCGCCAACAGCAGCGTGGCCCAATGCGCCAGCGGACCGTTGATCAGCCCGTCGATGAAGTCGACCCACGGCGCGCTGACGTTGGCGGTGAACTGGAAGACGATCCACATCAGCGCCAGGAAGATGGGCACACCCCACAGGCGGTGCGTCATCACGGCGTCGAGCTTGTCGGACGTGGTAACGACGTCCTCGCGCGGACGACGCACAGCATCGCGCACCAGGTCGGCGATGGCCATGTAGCGCGCTTCGGCGATGAGCGTGTCGGGATCGTCGCCTGTCTGCGCGGTGACGCGTTCGATCGCGTCTGTGGCGGCTGTCACCAGCGCCGCGTTGTGGCCGATCTGCTCGAACATCTCGCTGTCGTTTTCCAACAGCTTCACCGCCAGCCAGTGCGCTGGGTAGCGCGCCAACAGTGCGTCCTGTGCGATCAGGTCGGTGAGCGAAGTAATTTCGGCGTCCAGTGCTTTGCCGAACGAGAGACTGTGCTGCGTGCGTCGTTGTTGCACCGCGGCTTCGAGGATCACCGACTTCAATCCGTCGATGCCCACCTCGCGGTTGCCCACCGTCTCGATCACAGGGACGCCGCCCAGGTTGGCCGACAGTTTGGCTTTGTCGATCTGGATGCCACGACCGGCGGCCACGTCGGTCATGTTGAGCGCCACCACCACGGGTACGCCCATCTCCAAAATCTGCATCACCAGGTAGAGATTGCGTTCCAGGTTGGCCGAGTCCACCACACAGACGACGGCGTCGGGGTGGCCGTTGACAATGAAATCGCGGGCGATGATCTCTTCCATCGAGAAGGCGCTGAGGCTGTAGGTGCCAGGCAGATCCACCACCACCACGTCCTGATCCTGGACGCGCAGTCGGCCTTCCTTCTTCTCCACCGTCTTCCCCGGCCAATTGCCCACGTGCTGCCGTGAGCCGGTCAGCGCGTTGAAGATCGTACTCTTCCCCGCGTTTGGATTGCCCGCCAGACCAATGGTTACCATCTGTGATGCTCCTGTAATCAACAAATACAGTCTAGATGATGAGACGATGAGGTAATGAATCTCAACAATGCGTCATCATCCCCATCATCTCACAATCACCCGGTTAGCGAGTCGACCAATTCCCTGCCTGCGTCACCATGATCTTTAGAGCGACGCCGCGGCCCACAGCCAGGCGGGCGTCGTCTTTGAAGGCGAGGAGCATAGGGCCTGCGCCGTCACCTTGGACGATGCGCACGCGGGTGCCGGTGGTGAGGCCGAGGTCGGTGAGGCGGCGATGCACTTCGTGTCCGCCGTTGATCGCCACGATTTCGACGATTTCACCCGGTCGTGCCATGCCCAGGGGGAGGCTCGCCACGGCGTGGTTCTGTTCTTGGGTCTTGTTTCGCCAGAATTTCGGCAGAGAAGCGGATAAAGTGGTCATGAGGACACCTCGATCTGTTGGGCTTCGGACCTGCGCAAAGACAAATGATAACCGCGTAATTTGTATTCCAGTGGGTCGCCCATGGGCGCAGCCCGGCACTTCGATTTCGACGCCGGGGAGGATGCCCATGTCCATGAGGCGGCGACGCAGCGCACCCGTCCCTGTGAGGCGGGAGACCGTGGCTCGCTCGCCTGGCGCAATCTGATCCAACGTGACGGACATACAATTTCTCCTCAATGGGTGGCCTGTTTTCGACTTGCCTGATGGTAACCGCCCAAGTTCGTGATTATAATGATCAGGTGGTTAACGGACTACCTGGTCAAGTGGCTAGGTGTTGACCGCCACACCTGCAAACAAGGTAGGGCACTGCGCTTAACAGGGGTAACCGTACGAATTAACTGAGGTTAATTCTGTGTTTACAGTGAATCCCCAGTCCCCAATCCCCCCTTTGCATCCTCCCCGTTCCACCGGTATCATATTGGAACCACTCACCTCATTCCACCACAAAGGCAATCGCCAAGATGAAAATCACAGAAATCCGCACCACCGTCATGTGGGCTGGGCTGCGCAATTGGGTCATCGTCAAGGTGATGACCGACAGTGGCCTGTACGGCTGGGGCGAAGCGACGCTGGAACACAAAGAAGAGACGGTCTGCGCCGCCGTGAAACAGTTGGGCGCGTCGCTGATCGGCGAAGATCCGCTTTCGACGGAGCGGCATTGGCAGATCCTATTCCGGCATGGCTTCTGGCGCGGCGGGGTTGTCCTCAACTCGGCGCTGGCGGGGTTGGATCAGGCGCTGTGGGATCTGCGCGGCAAGGCGTGGGGCGTGCCTGTCTACAAACTGCTGGGCGGGCCGACGCGAGATCGTATCCGCCTCTACACCCACGTGGGCATCTACCAGCCCGAACGCATCTTCGAAGACGCCCAACGCGACGTCGAAGACGGCTTCACCGCCATGAAGACGGGCGCATGGCAGGGCGACACGCTCATGCCCGAACACGAACGCATCGCCGCCTTTGCCGAGCGCATCGGTCAACTGCGCGCCGCCGTCGGCCCCGATGTGGACATCATGGTCGACGATCATGGCCGCGGACGCCCCGCTTCGGCGATCCGCCTGATCCGCGCTTTGGCGCCTCACCGCCTGCTCTTCTTCGAGGAACCCACCCAGCCCGACGACATTGAATCGCTCGTCCACGTGCGCGCCGCGGGGACAAATACGGATCTTGCCGCGGGTGAGCGCCTGTATTCCAAGTGGGATTTTCTGCCCCTGCTTGAACGCCGCGTCGTAGACGTGATCCAGCCCGATTTGTGTCATGCCGGCGGCATCACCGAGTGCAAGAAGATCGCTGCCCTGGCCGAGGCATACTACGTCAAACTGGCCCCCCACAACCCGCAAGGACCGCTTTCCACGGCGGCGGCGGCGCACCTGGCCATGGCAATCCCCAACTTCCTCATCCTCGAATACGTGCGCCAGGAACCCTACCGCGACCAGACCATGCGCGAAGCGTGGACAGTCGAAGCTGGTCACCTCACCGTGCCGGATCGCCCTGGCCTGGGCGTCGAACTCGACGAGGACGCGCTGCTCAGCAGTCCTTACCGCCCTGGCAACCCGCACCGCAATGCCTTCAACGCAGACGGGAGTGTCGCCGATGTCTAGCCAGACTTCTGCCGGTGGCAACCTGTTGCAACGCCTGACTTCATTGCCCAGTGAGACCTACCTGGGCCTGCTCGGTTACGTCTTCATCGGCACGGCGGCGGTACTCGTCCCTTCGGTGATGCCCTTCATCACCGAGGAATACACCAACGCCGGGATCACGCTGGCCGCGATTGCGTTGATCTTTCCGGCGCGGTCGGTGGGGGCGATTGTGGGGAACGTCTTTGCCGGCGTGGGATCGGATCTGGTGGGCGCGCAGCGGCTGGTGTGGCTGTCGGCGTTGGGACTGGCGCTGGCGCTCTTCCTCACGGCCATATCGCAGATGTGGCTTTTGTTCGTCACCGGCTTTGTCTTTGTGAGCGCCACACAGGGCGCGCTTTCCACCGGTATCAACACCATGATCGCCGACGCCAACCGCAAGGCCCGCGCCCGCGCTTGAACACGCTGCACGGCGTCTACGGCGGCGCGGCGGTGTCGCCGCTGGTGATCGGCTACTTCCTCGATCAGGGGGTGGCGTGGCGTTGGGCGTTGGGCGCCACCGGTCTGCTCTGGCTGCTCTACGGCGTAGGCGTACCTGCTCTATCGCGAAAGCAGCGGCGAACGCGCCAAATCGGGCAAACTCGATCTGTCGATGCTGCGCGATCGTCCGTTCCCGGCGCTCTTCTTCATCGCCTTCGTCTACAACGGCGTGGCTGTGAGTTTGCTGGGCTGGATCGCCGTGATCATACAGCAGGCAGGTGGATTTTCGATGTTCTTCTCAGTGTCGATGATCTCGGTCTTCTACGTGGCGCTGACGGTAGGGCGCTTCCTGTGCGCCGCCTACGCCGAACGCCGCGGCTACGCCTTCATGCTGCTGGTGCTGTCCTGGGGCATCACGCTCACCTATCCGATTGTGGTCTTCGGGCTAAACTCGTACGTGATCGTGGTGGGCGTCTTCCTCACCGGGCTGAGCTTGTCGGGTCTTTTCCCACGGGGCTGGCCTTTGGCTCGCGCCTCTACCCCGAGCAGACCGGCACCGTCACTGCCACGTTGAACCTGGCCATGACCGCCGCGCTACCCTCCCGCCGTGGTGGACGGGCATCCTGGCCGACCGGTGGGGCTTCCAGACGGCGCTGGCGGTGAATTTTGTGATGATTGTGCCGTTGGTGGCGGTGGCGTTGTATTTGCGGAGAGTGGAGCGTGATGTAACAAGTAATGCGTGATGCGTAACTCGTTGAGTTTGTTGTGCGTGCGACTGGGTGTTGCCGTTAATACCGAAAGGCATTCTCATGAATCTTGTTGATCCTGGGATTATTCAGCAATTGAAGACGTTCGACTCGCCCACGGTTTTCAATGCACTGGCGCGCAAGTATGGGCTGCCGAATGAGGAGTACACCGATCACACGATCCGCTGCCTGCTGCCCGGGCTGGGGACGGCGGTTGGCTATGCCGTGACGTCGGAGGTGACGACGAACGATGCGGATTCGCCGGCGCTGGTGTGGGCGGACTATTACGAGTACCTGGAGCAAGCCCAAGGACCGCTCATCGCTGTGATGAAAGACGTCGATTCTCGTCCTGGGCGGGGGCCAGTTTCGGCGACGGTATGGCGACGCTGCACCAGCGGCTGGGCGCGGTGGGCGCGATTGTGGACGGTACGGTGCGCGATCTGGCTGGGATTGAACGTGTGGGGCTGCCCATGTGGGCGTGGGGGACGGTGCCGGGTCACGGCGTGTTCAACCTCGTCCGCTTCGGCACGCCGGTGACGGTGGGTCAACTACGCATCCGCTCCGGCGACCTCGTCCTCGCCGACGGGGACGGCTGTGTGCGCATCCCCAACGAGGACGCGGCGGAGATCGCCGAAATCGCGTCTCAGATCCGCGATCAGGAGGCGGGAATCTTCGCACGTTACCGCGATCCTGGGTTCACGGTTGCCAAGATGCGAGCGCCGTCTACGGAGAAACCAGAGAAATAATGATCCACGAAGGCACACGAAGATGCACAAAGGCAGAAAAAGAGGGGGAAAGATCCACAGATTTTACGGATTTAGCAGATTCCAGAAGGATTTTTAGTTTTGCTTCTGAATCCCAGAAATCCGTGCAATCCGTGGATCAATTCCGCTTTTCTCTTCTTCGTGGTTCTTCGTGCCTTCGTGGATCACTTCTCTTCTGCTTGTTCGTTAGCCACGCATCCGCTTTGCCATCTCCGGCGTCAGCGGCACAATGATGTGACCATCGGCCAGCGTGCCGTAGGTGCGCGCCGTCGTGGACCATGCCACCACAGGTAGTAGCCAATGTACGCACAGGACAGCGCATCCAACTGATCCTCGTACGCCTTGAGCGCCCGTCCGCGCAATGACAGGACATCGGTGCGCACTAGGAGATCCTTGGTCTTCTTGATCGATGGCTTGGCCTCGCGCAAGGACTGCAGGTGCTGCTGGTATTGGAGCAGCGCCTCGCGCCGTCTGAACCGGTCCACGCTTGTATTTGAGCGTCTTATCCAACCCGAACAGGCTCACATGCGCAGGGTGCGGGTAGATCTCACAGATCAGGCGATCCGGCGAACGTTTGGGGATGCTGGTGGCCTCGCTGAAGCGCAGGTTCTGCTCCAACAACGCCACCAATCGTTCGCCGCGCACTGAACCGCTGCGCGCCAGCAGATTACGGTTGGCCGGGTGCGCCCCCGCCTGGTAGCGCGCCCAATCGCTGTTCAACGCCCGTTCACAAGGGCGGATACCCGTGGCGTTGGGGACACGCAACGGCGCGTCCACCGCCACCACCGCGCCGGTTTCGGCGTCGAGATGCTCGCCCACAAAATCCACAATCGAGGCCAGACTGGTCAGGTCCCCGCGGATGGCGATCAACCGACCATCGCGGATCACCGCGCCGCCGCTGGGGTTACGCGGTCCCCAGGCCAGATCGATGCCGATGAAGATGGAGTCGGTGGCGGACATGGGTTTGCTCACGAAGGTTCTGGGGTGGAGGTTGTTGAATGGAATTTAGAGAGAACGTGGTGCGTAGTGCGTGGTGCGTGTACCGGTGGAGGGTGTGATTGTACATTGAAACCCTCCGTCGATAAAGCGCAACATTGATACCAATACAGAAATCATTACCTGGGCCGGTACACGCACTACGTACTACGAATCACGCTCTCATCTCAAACTTCTCCACCGTCACCTCATCCAAAAACGCTTCGTCGACCTCTGCGCCGCTGCCGATGCCGGTGGGGACGCTGAGGGTGCCGTCTTCGTTGAGGGTGAAGGGATTGGTCACAATGTCGCGGTGGAAGTAGCGGTTGTTGGCGCTGATGTCGCTGGGCAGGCTGAAGTTTGGCAGGCTGGCCAGGGCCACGTTGATGGCGCGACCGATGCCCGTCTCCAACATGCCGCCGTGCCACACGGGGATGCCCGCCGCCTGCGCCATGTCGTGGATGTCTTTTGAGTCGGCCAGGCCGCCGATGCGCGACGGCTTGATGTTGATGATGTCGCATGCGTCCAGTTCGATGGCCCAACGTGCGTGATCGGGCGAGACAATACACTCGTCGAGGCAGAGTGGCGTCTGGATCAGCTTCTTGAGCTTGGCGTGATCGAAGATGTCGTCGTGGCCCAGGGGTTGTTCGTTGAGGAGCAGGTTGAAATCGTCCAATTCGGCCAGGTGATCGGCGTCGGAGAGGTGATAGATGCTGTTGCCGTCGACCTGCAACAGCAGGTCGGGCCAGCGATCACGGATGGCGGCGGTGGGTTCGATGTCCCAGCCGGGTTTGATCTTGATTTTGATACGCTTGTAGCCTTCGGCCAGGTAGCCGTCGATGCTTTCCAGCAGCGTGGGGATGTCCTTTTTGATGCCGACGCTGACGCCCACCTGTACCCGGTCGCGTGTGCCGCCGAGTAGTTTGGACAGGCTCATGTTCTGCATACGGGCAAAGAGATCCCACACAGCGAACTCGATACCGGCCTTGGCCATGCGGTTGGCGCGCATACGCGCGAAGACATTGCGCACGTCTTCGGGGGCGCTGATGTCGGCGGCCAGCAGCATCGGGCCCAGGAACTTCTTTTGCATCAGCCAAGCCGTCTCATAGGTTTCCTCGTTGTACCAGGGACCGTCGCTCACCGGCGACTCACCCCATCCGGTGACGCCGTCGGCGTCCACGCGCACGATGATGGCGTCACTGCCGTCGTGGTACCAGCCGCTCGTCTCAAAGCGAGAGACGTAGGGGAGTGCGATGCGGCGCAGCTCAATTCGTTCGATTTTCATCAGTGTGTCCTGTTGGAGAGAGTGTTAGTACTTCACATCCACCTGCCGTCGCTCCGCCGCGGACTGCAAGATCGCGTCGCAGATCACGGCGTTCTTGTAGCCGTCCACGAAGTCCGCGCCGATGGGGGAGACCTCTTTGTCGTTGACGATGCAATCGAGCAGGTGGTGGATCTCGTGGACAAAGCTGTGTTCCCAGCCGATCATGTGTCCTTGCGGCCACCAGTTTTCCCACCACGGGTGGTAGCCCTCCGAAACGAGGACATTGTGGAAGCCCTGCGTCTCTTTCGGCTCTTCGTCGACCCAGAATACGTCCAACTCGTTCATGCGCTCCAGGTTGAAGACGATGCTGCCCTTCTCGGCGTTGATCTCGATGCGCTGGCCGTTCTTGCGACCGGCGGCGAAGCGAGTGGCTTCCACCGTACCCAGCGCGCCGTTGTCGAACTCCACCACGGCGGCGAAGGCGTCGTCTACGTCCACAGTGCCCATCGTGCCGTCGTCCCAAGGACGTTGCTTGATGAAGGTGCGTGTCTGCGCGCTGACACTGGTGATCTCACCCACCAGATAGCGCCCCAGGTCAATTACGTGGGATCCCAGGTCACCGAGTGCGCCGCTGCCGGCGTGTTCCTTCTGCAAGCGCCAGATCATGGGTGTGTTGTAATGCGGCATGATCCACTCTTGCAGGTAGACGGCGCGGAAATGGTAGATCTGCCCCAGCGCGCCCGAATCGATCAACTTGCGGATCTGGCGGATGGCAGGGACGAAGCGGTAGTTGTAGGCCACCATGTGCTTCACGCCCGCCTTTTGCACCGCATCGAGCATGGTTTTTGCTTCCTCAGCGGTGCGGGCCAGCGGCTTCTCGCAGAAGACGTGCTTGCCCGCTTCCGCGGCGGCGATGCAGGGTTCGGCGTGGGCGTCGTTGGGGCCACCATTGTCGAAAAGCTGAACACGGTCATCGGCCAGCATGTCGCAGCCAATCGGTGTAGTAGCCGACGTAGCCGTAGCGCCGCCGCCTCCGCCACCGCCTCTTCGTTACGCCCGGCAATCGCCGCCAATGTGGGGATCGTTGCGGCGGGTACATCATGTGACGGGATCTTCTTGAACGCGCTGCTGTGTGCCTTCCTCACGAACGTAGCCCAACATGCCGACGCTGATCTCGGCGCATCCCCTGCCGCCTTTGCATCGGCCATCGACGTAAAACCACCGGAACCGGCCATAGAGTCTCTCCTTAGGGTGTTGGAATTGTCTGCAATCTGTGTGGACTGGCGGAGTGATAATGCGAATTGGTCAACGAAGTAATTTCCACTGTAAATCAATTCCGTCAACCAATTACGCATCACGCATCACGCATACTCTTTCTTCTCAAACGCGGCATCAAACGCCACATCGACGGTGCAAAGTCCTGTTGGCGGATGTAGGCCAGCGACTCCTGCGCACCGAATTCGCGATCCATGCCGCTGTCTTCCCACTCGATGGAGAGCGGACCGTTGTAGCCGATGCGGTTGAGGACACGTACGATGGGATCCCACTTCACGTCGCCATGACCGGGGGAGACGAAGTCCCAGCTGCGGCGGTGATCGCCGAAGGAGAGGTGCGACGAGAGGATGCTGTTGCGCCCGTTGAGCTGCACCTTCGAGTCCTTGACGTGGGCGTGGACGATGCGATCTGGGAAGGCGTTGAGGAATTCCACCGGATCGACGAATTGGTGGATCAGGTGACTGGGATCGAAGTTGAAACCGAAGCGCGGGTGGTTGTCCAACGCTGCCAGCGTGCGCTGCGACGTGTAGATGTCGTAGGCGATCTCGGTGGGGTGGACTTCCAGCCCGAAGTCAACGCCCTGTTCGTCGAAGACGTCCATGATCGGCTTCCACTGCGCCGCGAAGGAGGCGTAGCCGGCGTCGATGTCGTCCTGGCCGGTGGGTGGGAAGAAGTAGAGCTTGTGCCACACCGGGCTGCCCGTGAAGCCGTTGACAATGTCCACGCCGAACAGTCTGGCGGCGCGGGCGGTGTTCTTCATCTCCTCGGCGGCGTGTTCCTGCACGCCCTCGGGTTTGCCGTCGCCCCACACGTGCGGCGGCACAATGCCCTTGTGGCGCTCGTCGATGGGATCGCTCACCGCCTGGCCCACCAGGTGATTGCTGATGGCCCAACACCGAGGCCGTACTTCTCCAGCAGATCTCGTTTCTGGCGCACATACGAGTCGCTTTCCAACGCCTTCGACACTTCAAATGATCGCCCCAGCAGGCCAATTCCAGCCCGTCGAAGCCCCATTCGCTCACCTTCTGGGCCAGCGTTTCCAGCGGCAGATCCGCCCACTGACCGGTGAAAAGGGTAACTGGTCGTCCCATGCGTGCCTCCTTGCAGCGTATGTTGGAATGAATATGGTGTACAGACAGTGGATTTAGTGTGGGTTGTATTTTTCGTGAAGCGTAGCCCAAGGCGCCGTGGCCACTCGCAGTAGACTTCGGCAGCGCGTGACTACGCATACGAACTATACAATTTTCAGCAAAAAAAGCCAAGAACTTCGCCAATACACTGGGATGACTCTACTGTAAAAAGGTCGATCAAGCGCAAAAGTCCGACTTCTTCGAGGAGAGCAACCGCAAATCACATGCAGAAGTCGGACTTTCGCAGTGGAGTCACTGGGATAGAACGCGATTGGCGGATCGAGCGGATTCAGGCGGATTTCCAGAAGAATCCGCTTTGATCCGCTTAATCCGCCCAATCCGGCGCTCTATCTCTGAACCAGTTTGCGCAGATCACCGCCATGAAGGTACGTACTTCGCTGGCGCGCTGGCGGCCTGATCCTGCCCGTCGCCCACGTCGGCGAGGACACGTACCACCGTCACCTGCCAGCCGTAGCGTGCGGAACGTCCGCTAGGGGGCGCCCACTCGGTGCCGAGGCGATAGCTGTTGGTCTTTGTCCAGATTGTGGGGGGGAGATCGAGTGTACCATCCAACGGCCAGATACGCAGCACGTACCACTCGTTGGGCGCCAGCAGATCCACGCTGATCCAGCGGAAGAGGATCTGCTCGTTGGTGGGCAACGCTTCTTCGCCCTGGGGACCGATAAGGCGAGGCGCTTCGTACGCCGCCTGTGATGACTGATCCAGCGTGCGCGCCGCTTCACTCGACGCCAGCACGGCAGACGGCACCTGTTCAACCGGCACCAGCAGCATTTGGCCCGGCTGGATGAACTCGTTGGCGCTCAATCGGTTTGCTTCGAGGATGCTCTCCACCTGTGTGCCGAAGCGGATGGCGATGGAGACCACCGTGTCGCCCGACTGCACCTTGTACTTGAACACCGACGAGACCACCTGTGCGGCGTCCGCTTCCACCACCGATTCAGGGATGGGGATGATCAACTCGTCGCCGGCGCGGATCAACTCATTCTGCAGATTGTTGGCGGCTTTGACCTCGTCTACGCTGACGCCGTAGACGCTGGCGATGCCCAACAGCGTCTCACCCGACTGCACCCTGTGGGTGACGTTCAGTGGGTTGGCCACTGTGAACTCCTCCATCGGTGCGAATTGCGGCTCCGAAGTAGAAGTCGGTACAGCAGCGTTGGTACCTGGGGGATCGGTGTCTGTGGCGCCGACAGCGGCGGGGGCGTCCTGTATGGCAGGTGACGAGATCGCCGTGGGCGGCTCTGCGTCGACAGCCGCTACCGGTCGGTTCGTGTTGCCGGCCATACGCCACCAAACAACCACCACAACCAGCAGCGCCACGACCAGCGCCAGATCCATCCATGTGATGCGGCGGCGCGTGCGCGGTACCTTGGTCAGATCATGACCACAGAAATAGCACGTATCGGCATTCTGGGCGACACGTGTACCACAATTGGGGCAACGACGCACCGATGTGATGGGGGAAGAGACGCCTTCTTGTGTCATGGCGCAGATTATAACATTCTTTATGGGGGAATGCGAACAAAACTACATCAATTCGCCCTTCGGCTCTAAATGCACCAATACTCCCCGCATTGGGGACACGGGCGCGGATGATGTCTTGCATTTGCGTGCTAAGATCGTGCGCCTCGCTTACCGACAGGCTGCCGTCGATCAATGCTTCGGCGGCGATGAAAAGGCGGCCTTCCACCTGGTGGATCTGGATTTCGTGTGGATAGCTCAGCGCCGGGATCTCTTCGGCGGCAGCTTCGATGGCGCGCTCGATGCGCTCGTGTAGTCCTTGGCTGACGCGCGCCGTGGGCAGGATCTCAGGCACAGCGGTTTCGATGTGGCTGTAGATCGACGCTACTTCGGGCAATCGCTCCTGGATCGTGCGTTCCAGCCTGTCCACCTGGTCGTGTGCCTCGGCAAGCGTCAGGTTGGGGTCCACGCCTACGTGCAGGTGCATGCCGATGTGTGCGTCGAGCTGCTGGATCCAAAACTCATGGATCGTCACCCCTTCTTCGTCGGCGATCAGCTTGACTGCCTCGTGCAGCGCGGCCGTACTTTCTGGCCCACGTTGCGCTTCGAGGTGGACGGTGACATCGTCGACGCCGTTGAGGTTGAGCAGGCGGCGGCGTACCTCGTCGGCGATGGCGTTGGCCGCGTTGACAGACAAACGCGGGTCCACGCGTACGTGCAGATCCACGGCGATGCTGTCTGCGGTGCCGCGGCTGCGCACACGATGGAAGCTCTCTACCCCTTCCACGTCGGCCACCACCTGGCCAATTGTGTCTTCGGTGATGGGCGCTCGATCCACCAGCGCAGGCACATTTTCCGATACTGTTTCCACGCCGATCTTGGCGATGACGACTGCGACAAACAGCGCCACCAGCGGATCTGCCCACGGAAAGCCCAGGTAGACCAGCACCAGCCCCGCCAACACCGCCGCGCTCACGTACAGGCTGGTGATGGTGTGCCGTGCATCCGCCACCAGGATCTCACTTTGCAAGTCGCGCCCACGGCGTATTTCCCACAGCCCGGTCAGCCCTTGCACGGCGCCGCCGAAGGCCAGTGCGGCGATGCTCCAGGCGTTGACCACCGGCGCTTCGCCTGCGAAGAAACGGTCGATTGCGCCTGTGGCCAGCTCCCAGGCGGTGATGAAGAGCATGGTAGCGATAAAGAGGGCGGCGATGGTCTCGAATTTGCGATGCCCGTAGGGGTGATCGGCGTCGGGCGGGCGGCTACCCATGCGCACGGCGATCACACCGATCACGTTGGCCAGGCCATCGAAGAGCGTGTCCAGGCCATCGGCGATCAACGAGAGCGCGCCTGTCCAGATACCCACACTCAGCTTGGCCGCTGTGGCGATCAGGTTGAAAAAGAAGGAGATAATGAGCGTTCGCTCGATGGCTCGGAAGTCGCGTTCCATGTGCTGTTTTGGTCGAATCTGCGGCGGGCGGGTACGGATGATGGATAGTACGCGTGTTCGTGTATCGCGTGTATACGAGTTGCGAAGATATGCCTAACTGTAGATGCGAAGCGTTTTTCGCGCAAAACGTAAGGGGTGTCGTGGGCGTCTGCACAACTTGGACAACCCATTGCCACGTGGCAAAATAGATGGTTGTCTCGCTTGCCTCGTGTCTGCCTGAATTTGGGAAATTCGCCGTGTCAAACCTGCTTGATTCGCTACACCGCCTTTCGTTTCATCAGATCTTTTCGGCCTACTTCGACGCCAGTGAACGTCGTCTGGTTGCGCGATCTATTGTGATTGGCGCCCTGGTCTGGCTGGTGGTCATCGCCTTGAAGATCAGCGTCACGTGGACGTTCGAGACGGTGGCCGCCTGGGTCGACGCCGGCCCGTCGCCGTGGTTGATCGGGGTTCCGCTCGCCATCGGCGTGTTGATCATGACCTTCTTCAGCGGCTTTCGCACCAGCACTGTCCACTTTCGCGAGAGCAATGGTCATCTGCATCCCCTGCGCGACGTCGAAGGTGACGGCCTGGAGCGCGCCATCGCGCTTTATTACTCGTCGGAGCCGGCGTTGGAACAGGCGCTGCTGGGCGAAGAAGGCGTGGCCGTCCGCTGGCAATTGCCCACATTCTCGCTGGCGTTCCGCAAATTTCTGGCTACGCTGGCCACGTTGGGCAGTGGCGCCAGCGGCGGGCTGGAAGCCAGCGTCGGCCTGATCGGTGAAAGCCTCGCCGCAGGCCTTTTCAAGCCACGGCGCCGCGGCGCTCTGATGATGCGCCGCTGGCGACCGCTGCGCCGCTTCTGGCGTTGGTGGCGCTCCAACAGCCCCGACGATCTACAGACAGCGCAACTCAGCGGCATCGCCGCCGCCGTGGCTACGCTGCTGGGCGCACCCTTCGCCGCCGCCTTCTTCGCCGTGGAAGTGATGTACCGTCGGCGCCCGGTGATCGAAAAACTGCTCTACGCACTGCTTTCCTCGCTGGTGGCCTTCCTCCTCAGCAGCCTCTTCTTGGGCCATGTCACCATGTTCGATCTGCACCTTGTGGCGCGCCCCCCGGTGACGGTGGAATACTACGTGGCGCTGGGGGTCATGGGCATCCTCGTCTCGCAGATCGGCGTCTACTTCAGTTGGATGCGTGCGCAAACCTCGCGCTTTTTCCGCTCGGGCCGCTTCAACGATGTGCAGCGCAACCTGACCGGCTTCTTGCTGGCTGGCGTCATCGGCGTGTTGGCGGCGCAGGCCAGTGGGCATGGCGTGGATTTTGTGTTGGGCATGGGCGAAACCACCATCGACGCTGCCTTGGCCGGTGAGTTGACGGTGCAATTGGCGTTGATCGCCTTTGCCGGGAAGATGCTGGCCACACTGGCGACCATCGGCGCCGGCGGATCGGCGGGCCTGCTCGTGCCGTCGATCTTCCTGGGGACGATGATCGCGGCCGCAGTTGCGCCGTTGTTCAGCTTGCAGCCGGTGCAGTTGATGATCCCCGCGGTGACGGCCAGCCTGGTTTCCATCGTCAATGTGCCGATTGCGGCCACGCTGCTGGTGGTGGAGCTTTTCGGATCCACCTACCTGGTGCCGTCTCTGGTGGTGCTGGTGCTGACGCTGATTGTCACCCACAACACCAGCATCTACCGCACACAGCGTGAACACAACGAGAAGCGCGAGATTCTGCCCGGCTACAGCGTACGCCGCGTGGAAGTCCCCTCTGCGTGGACGGGTAAAACCGTGGCCGATCTTCAGATCCGCGCCCGCTACGGCCTCAACGTCATTGGCTTGATGGAAGAACACACCTTCGACGACCACGTCCATCACCATCTGGCCCTCAATCCCTCGGTCAACCGCCCCCTGACCAAAGGCGACGTGCTCCTGTTGCTGGGCGAAGATCCGGTGCTGGATCAGTTCCAGAGTCATATGCACCACGACCTGGCCGAAAACGAAAACGACGACAACTTCGTCCAATCCAGGATCGTCTGATGCAACCTTCTCCGCGCCGATTGCGCTCCGCCGCCTGGATGCGTCTGCTGTTATTGCTGATCGTGGTGGGCGGCTTTGCCCTGCGCCTCACCGCACTCACGCGCCAGAACATCTGGTGGGACGAGGCGCGCAACATCGAAGTGGCGCTGCGTCCCTTCGGCCAGATTGCCGGCGCGCCTGAGTTGGACATTCAACCGCCCTCTACTTCTGGCTGCTGCACGCTTGAGCGCATTCTGGGCATCGAAATGGGTATGGACCTGGCGCTTGTCGCCTTTGGGGCGTTTCTTGAGCGTGGCCGCGGGGATCGTTGGCGTCGTTCTCGTCTTCGCGCTGACGCGCCGCATCGCCGGCCCCCGCGCGGGGACGTTGGCGCTGATCGTCGCCGTCCTCGCCGTTGTGGCTGGCCGAAAGCCAGGAAGCGCGCATGTACACGTTGAGTTTCACCCTGCTCACCGCCGCTGCGATGGCGTGGGTGGGGATTGGGGACTGGGGACGGGGATTTGGGGACTGATTCTAGCGATCTGGAATCGGCGGTTGGCGCTTGGGGATAAGTCCGTCGTTGCCGATCTGGCGCGTCCAGCCACCCGCGCTCTTTCTCGCGGTCCAATCCCCAGTCCCCAGTTCCCAATCCCCAATCCCTATTCACGCTTTTCTCTGCCCTCGCCCTGGCCACACACTACAATGCCGTCTTCATCCTCGTGGCGTGGTATGTGTTCTGGGGCGTGCTGGCGCTGCTGGGGCCAGGTCGCCTGCGCCGTCTGCGCACGGTGATCCTTTCGGGGCTGGCGATGACGGTCCTTGTGCTGCCGCTGGCGCCCATCGCGCTGCGCCAGATCCCCACGTACGCCAACCCGAATCTCACCGTCCCCACCGTGGGTGAATACCTGCGCCAGAACTGGGTGGGTTTCCTCGGCGGCTACGCCTGGGACGCGGTGACCGTGGGTGATTGGTGGCTGTGGGCGGTGCTGGTGGTGTTTGTGGCAGGGCTGGGGATGGCTGGGACAAGGCAAAAGGCAAAAGGCAAAGCGCAAAAAGCAAAAGTGGATGCGGCCATGCCTCCGATTTCGCAATTGGGAACGGATTCCGAATCCGCAACTCGAAATCCGCAATCCGCCCTCACCCCTTGCCCCTCGCCTTCCTCCTTGCCTGGCTCATCGGCGGCCTCGTCCTCTACTACGTCGCGGTGATGGACCGTGGCGTTCAACATTCGGTACAGCAGTTTTGTGACACCGGCGCTGTTCGCCTTGTTGGGCATCGCCCTCGCGCGCTTAGGACGTCTGTGGCGTTGGCTGCCCCTGGCCGGGCTGGCGCTGCTACTGGTGGGGCTGGTCCTCGCGGTGCGGGCGGATCTGACCGATCCGCGCTTCTTCCGCGAGGACACCGCCGGGCTGGCCGACTGGCTGCGCGCCGAGACCGGCCCCGATGATGTGATCTTGGTGGATCAGAAGTACCCGTTCGGTTTTTACTACGACCGTTTCGCCATCGATCCCGCTGAGATGCCGCAAGGATCAGAGGACGCGCCCGCCCGCTACCTCTTCGTGGACATCAATACAATCGATCAGCGGTTGGGCGAGTGGGCCGAGGACGCGCAACGCGTCTTCTGGGTGCAGTGGTTCGAGAGCGACACCGACCCGCGCGGATCGGTCACCTTTTTGCTCGACAAGTACGGTCAACGCGCGGGGGAGCAGAACTTCCAGGGCTACTGGGTGCAGTGGTGGGATCTGACACCGCCGACGCATTTCGCCCTGGCCGAAGAGTGGCGCGAGCAGACACATCGCTGGCGCAACGGACCGCAGATTTCGGCGATCTCTGCGCCGCCCGCGGCCACGCCGGGTGATCGGCTGCCTGTCGTTATCCGTTGGCAGGCTGGGATCGACGTGATCGACCGACCGCTCAAGGCGCGGGTGGCGCTCTACAATGCCGACGGCGGGCGACTGGCCCAGGACGACCGGCGCGTCCTCAACGACCGTCACCTGGCCCCTGCCCAGTGGACCGGCGAAGATCGCCCGCTCAACGTCTACTCGCTCGCCCTGCCCACCGCCCTGCCCCCTGGCGACTACGCGTTGAAGGTCCTTGTTTACGACGCCGACACGCTGGAACCGTTGGAAGTCCTCGACGCTGCGGGCAACGGCGCAGGCATCGAAGTCGACATCGGTGTGGTCGGCATCACGGAATAGATATTCTTGCCACTTACTGCGCAACGGCTGCGTTTTTTGTGGACACGGATCGAGAAAACGCGGATTTCTTCGGATTGATCTGTGTTCATTTTGATCCGATCCACATCTCTCGTCCGACCAGGAGGCAAAATGACTGCATACGTGTACAACCCCGATCACGAGAAACACACGCTCCCCGGCCATCCTGAGAATCACCGGCGCCTGGCGCGGACATGGGATCTGCTGCAACGGGACGGCATCCTCGACCGGCTGACGCGCATCGACTGCACGCCCGCCCCGCTTGCGGCGGTGACCTCGGTCCACACGGCCGGTTACGTTGATCTGCTGTCCCAGGTGAGCGCGGCGGGCGGCGGTATGCTCGACGCCGACACCTACGTCACCAACGACAGTTACGATGTGGCGTTGTCCTCGGTGGGCGGGTTGCTGAATCTGGTGGACGCCGTGTGTGAAGGCCGCACCGACAACGGTTTCGCGCTGATCCGCCCGCCCGGCCATCACGCCTGCCCGCCCCGCGGCATGGGTTTCTGTCTTTTCGACAACGTGGCGATAGCGGCCCGACATGCACAGGCGGCACACGGCCTGAAACGGGTGCTGATCGTCGATTTCGACGTTCACCACGGCAACGGCACACAGGAAATTTTCTACGACGACGGCAGCGTGCTCTTCTTCAGCATCCACCAATACCCGTACTACCCCGGCAGCGGTGACGTAGACGAAACCGGCGTGTGGGCAGGCGAAGGCGCCACAATCAACGTCCCCTTGGCCGAGGGCGCAGGGGACGCCGCCTACCTGGCCGCGCTGACACAGATCCTCGTCCCCGCGGCGCGGCGATTCCAGCCTCAGTTTATCCTCGTTTCCGCGGGCTACGACGCGCACTGGATGGATCCATTGGCGCAACACCGCGTGAGCATCACAGGCTACGCAGAGATGATGAAAACGCTGTTGGGGTTGGCTGGGGAGTTGTGTGGGGGGCGGTTGATCTGTACGCTGGAAGGGGGGTACAACCTGGACACGTTGCCCCATGCCATCCTGTCCACGTTGCGTGTCCTGGCAGGCGATGCGCGGGGCGTCAGCGATCCGGTGGGCAATCCACAGGGCAAAGAAGGCGATTTTTCGGCTGTGCTGGACACGGTCAAGCGTCGGCATGGACTGTAGTTATCCACGTTGAGAGGGACACGGATTGCGCGGATTATCAGGACTTGAAGATCACAACAGCGGATCTGGTCTCTCTTCTGTCCCGATAATCCTGAAATCCGTGTCCTTCTCTACGCCATTTCGTGGCCCATCGTAGTCCGTAGTCTATTGTCCGTCGTCGGTCATCCACCGTCCAGATTACTTGTGCGCCAGGTGGATCTGCTGCCGCAGTTCGCGCCGCGCCGTTTCCAAATTGTCTTTCACCTGAAAAAAGGCGGCCTCGGTCAGCGCCATCTGGCGTGAGAAAAGCAGTTTCTCCAGCGTCTCCACCACACGCAAAACCCGCCCTTCCAGCATCTCCACCGTGGTGCCGTACAGGCTTTCGGGCAAGAAGTAGAGCAGGATCAAGGTGGCGGTGATGCCCAGGCTGAGCAAGCGCATGCCATTGGCGCCCAGTTGACCACCCAACAACACCGCTGTGAGCAGGCTAATCCCAAACGCGCCGCCCATCACCATCCAGCGGTTGATGGGGCGCGCCGCGCGTAGTGTCTTCAACTGTGGGGAAAGCTGGTCGTATCCCTTGAGTTCGATCAACCATTCGTTGTAGCGGCGACATTGGGCGAGGTTCACCTGGTTTTGATCATGGCGCGCCAATTCCAGCGCTTCCTCGCGACAGCGTTTGGCCAGATCGTAGAATTCTTTACGGGTGAGGGGGGCCATGAAGACAGATCCATCGTCACTCGACCACATGCGGCGGTGGGGACGCCGGTGTGGTGTCAGCCGGCGATAATCAGCGCCCCGATGGTCAACAGGCCGGCGAGAAACGTGGCGGTGGCCGACAGCCGGATCGTCTGCAACGTCTCGCTGCGTTGGATCGTCTGTCGATGTCCGCGCGCGTAGGCGCTGAGGAAAGTGGCCAGCGCCCCGAGCACAAACAGCGCCCACACAGGCAGCAGGCCAAAAGCCACCAACCCAATCGTGGCGACGAATGCCACCAGCCCCAATATCGTGCCGAAGTCGAGCGCTCGCCGTGGGCCGAGCACAACCACCGGCGTCCTCTTGCGCAGTCGCCAATCGCGGTGCCAACTGTAGAGCGAGTACGATTCGAAGGCCAGCCACGCCAGCACAGCCGGTGTCACCGCGCCGAATAGGACTGTCTGCGTGATGTTGCCTGTGTACGCATAGTAGGCGCTGATGCCGGGCAAATAGCCAATCGCCAGCAGCAATCCCAAATCGTCTATCACCCACCAGCGGCTGCCATAGCGTAGCGGCGGCAGAAAATACAGGCCGATCAGGCCCAGTTGCGCTGCGCCGAAAAACCAGAGCGGCCAACCACCCACAACCCCCAACCACGCCACAGCAAGGACGGCGATCATCAAGGCGATGTAGGCAAAGCTGCGCACCGTACCAGGCCGCACTTGACCATCCACCAGGCAACGGTAACCGTCCATCACCAGTTCGTCGGTTTGGCCATAGCGCCGTAGTTCACCTTCAGATCGATCTGGCGTAAGGCTTTCGGCATGGAGCGAGCGGCGGTAGTCGAAATACTGGCTGAGCAGGTTCAGCGCCAGCCCCATCATGCCCGACGAGAGCACAAGAAGGCCACCTTTTCCCAAAGGCAGCGTCGACGTCTGCCACCAGGCCATGCCGATGCCGTAGAGGATCGGCGTGAGCAGCGCCGGTAGCAGCGGCAACCGCACGAGGCGCACAAAGATCATCCAGCTATTCAGTGGACGTTTTTGTGGTTCCGCCGATGGATCGCCGGTGGTGTCTTTTCTGGATGGGTTGCTGTGTGTGATGTCGGTGATCATGGTCTCTGCTCTGAACAGTAAAAGTTGGCCTATTGTAGCATTGCGCTGCAATACCGCAAACAGATTTGGGATATTTGGGATTTTTCTTGGGATAATTTGGTTATTCTACGCGCCAGATCTCGAACAGGGAAGCGCCGTCCCGCTGTGCAAGGACGCCACCATCTCCGCCGTCTTGCCCAGGCGGGCGCACTCGGCGAGGAAGATCTCACGCCGCCCTTGAAACACGGTCTGTTCAGGGGCGCGCAGGAGGTAGACGTTGCGACTGTCTTCGAGGAAGGGGCGCAACCGCGCCGCAAAGGCATCGTCGGGGGCGGCGGGCGAATCGTAGCCGAAGATCTCGATGGGGCGGACCGTCCCGCGGCTGAGGAAGCGCACCGGCGCGTCCATGCCCCAATCCAGGACAATCGGCGCGCCCATGCCGTTGTACTGGAGATGATAGGCCAGGTGGTAGCCGGCGTCGGCGTGATCGGCCAGACCGCCGCTGCGTGTCAGTTCGCGGTGATAGCCCACCGTCGCCGTCACATCGAGGACGAGCCACAGCGCCAGCACGCCCACCGCCGCGGGCGTGGCCACGCGCCGCCACGTAGACGTGCGCAACGCCTCAAACAGCGCGGCCAGGCTCAGGCCACCCACGGCCACGGTCACCGGCTGGAGCAGCGCGTAGTGGGTGATGAAGAGATCGCTCACGGTGAACAGGCTGAGCGCCACTGTGGACGCCATCAACAGCGCAGGCAGGATCACCAGCCGCCGCCCCCGCCGTGTGAGCAAGGCGCCAACGAGCAGCCCACCCCAAATCCACGGCGCCAGGACATTCGCATGAAGCCCGCCCAGGTACCAGAACTGCCCCCCACGCAGCGACTCGACAAGCTGTCCAAGCCGCACCGGCAGGTTGGCGCCGACGGCCAGGTTGTTCACCCCGTAGTAGCTTTGCCCCAGGTTGCCGCCTACGCTCTGCAAGGTGCCGCCCGTCTGCACGTTGAAGAGCAGCAGCGGGATCAGGGGGACGAGCATTGCGATCCCGGCCTTTAGCGCCGTAGAGATAGAGAGCAGCTTCTTGCCGTCTTCGCCACGGATGCGCAGACCGGCAATCAGCAGCATTAAGCCCAGCGGACCCACCAGCCAGATCGACAGCAGCTTGGCGTAGAGCGCCGTCCCCGCCGCCAAGGACGCCACGATCAGCGCCCGATCCTGGCGTGTGCGTACCCAGCGAATCCCCTGCCACAGCGCCAGGTACGCCGCCGCCAGCGTGGCGTTGGTGACGAAGATCCCCTGCCGGTTCCAGAAGACAAAACTGGGCGACGCAACCAGCATCGTCAGCGTAAAGAGCGCTGCAAGCGATATCGGCGCTGTGGCAGGGAAATAGAACGCGGATTGAGCGGATCGGGCAGATTTCGGCGGATAAAGATCTGAATAATCCGCTTTGATCTGCTCAATCCGTCCAATCCGCCCAATCCGCGTTCTATTCTCGGTCGTTTCCGATGTTTTCGTGGTGAGATCGCCGCGGCGCAGGGCCACCCATTCCGAGATGGCGCGTTCGAGGCAGAGTAGCGCCACCACGGCGAGGACGATGGGCAGCAGGCGCAGGTTGGGGACGCCGATCCCCGTGATGGCGAGGAACGGCAGCGAAAGGTAGACGTTGAGCGCACCGATGTAGTCTTGCACCATCAGCGGCAGCGCACGTGATCCCAGGTGGATCGTGGCGTCGCGGAAAGCCGTCACCGGTGCGCCGGTGAGCAGTTCCATCGCGTTGACGCCGGCCTCTTTGGCTTCGTCGTAGTGCAGGCCGGGCAATCCCAGTTGGTAGCTCGCCGCCAAAAGAAAGAGGCCGACGCTGAGCGTCAGCCATGCGATGCGCCAGGCGCGAAGAAGTTTCATGCGTGTGGGTTACTCGACGATGAGGCTGATGCCGCTGACCATCGATTCGTAGTTGTGACCGCTGGCATAGACGCGGATGCTGTTGATGCGCGCCGGTCGCGTGTCTTTCAGTTCGTCGATGAGGTTGGGCGAACTGTAGTAGTACCACGCCGACTGTGGGATCTTCTCGCCGCTGTTGAGTGGCCAGCCGGTGTCGGGGTCTCGGTAGTAGAAGCCGTAGCCCCATTCCAGATCTTTGCCGTAGATGTCGGTATAGCTGATCTCCACGCGCACAGGGAATTCTGTGCTGACATAACCGGCCCCGGCCAGGCTCTGGTAGTCGATCTTCGTGTACAGCTCCAGGCGTAGCGATTCGAAGACGTTGACATCTTCGTTGATCTGCTGGCGAATGCCTACTTCGGTGTGGACGCTGTCGCCGCCGCGGCGGACGAAGTGGGCCACGCGTCGCCCGTCCTGTTCTTCGATCTCGACGCGGCCCGGCTGCACGTTCTGCTCGGCCACGGTGTAGCTTTCCCACGTATCGATGAGTGGACGACTGAGATCGCCGTTCTCGATCAGGTTGCGCTGCGCCGCGACCGGCTGCGACGGGGGCGTAGTGAGACCCATCACCGATCTCAGTCCCTGGGTCACGCTGACCGGCGCGCCGTCTTCGTGGTGCAGGGTAGCCCGGCCCGAGGAGACCATCAGGTCTGTGGCGTCTTCGTTGACGGTGAAGTTGTATACGCCTTCGCCCAGTTCGGCGCGGCCCTGTGGCGTCTCCACTTCCACCAGCAGTGGCCGTTCCTGCCCGCTGTTGGTGAAGAGGCGGATCGTGCCTTCGTTGAGGCGCAGCAGCACGCGGTAGGGCTGATCGCTCTGCCCAAATCGCGGACGGCGCACCCGCAACAGATCAAGCTGAGTCCCCTGGTAGATGTGGATGGTCCCCATTGCCAGGCTGCTGTTGGGGTTGAGGGTGAGGCTAAGCTCGCCCTGGGTAGTCAGCCCGGCCTCGAAACGGCTGCCCTCGCTCACGTCGTCGCGCGGCGCTGTGATGGCGATGGGTTCGTTGGCGCGTGGCGGGTAGAGCAGAATCGTACCCACGGTGGGGTTTAGCTGGATCTCCTGGGCGACGGTGGCGTAGCGAATTGTGTACTGGAGCGCCAGTGGGATGCTCACCGCCAGCAGCGCGAAGACGGCGAAGGCGAGCAGCAGGATCACCCACGCCATGCGCTCGGGGTTGCTCCGCCACAGGTTGGGTTTTTCTTCGGCAGCCGTGGCGACGGCGTCGATGGGGGGGCTGGTAGGCAGCGTGGGGCCGGCGCTCATGCGTCATCCTCGCTGCGGGTGTCGGCGTCGGGCTGCTGCTTCTGCACGTTGGCCAGAATGTGCTCGATGCGCCCGATCCAGTGGACCGCGTCTTTGTCGGCTGGGTTGACGTCGCGGGCCTGTTCAAAATGAGCCAGCGCGTGGAGCAGGTCACCGCGTTCTTTGTAGATCAGGCCCAGGTGGTAGTGGACATTCGGCGTTTGGGGGTTGATCTGTAGCGCGCGTTCGTAGGCTTTGATCGCCCGTTGCTGTTGCTTAGGGCCGGCGATTTCCAATGTCCCTAGGTGGGCGGCGGCCAGATTGCTCCACATTGAAGCGTTGTCTGGGTGACGTTTGACGCCGTTTTCCAGCACACGCACGGCCTGTTTCCAGCGACGTTGCAGGATCAGCGCGCCACCCATGTTCATGATCACATCGGCATCGTTGGGGTAGCGTTCGAGCAACCGTTCAAGGATGGGCATCGCTTCGCCGGGACGATTGGCGCTCAACAGGCGCGCGGCTGCGTTTAGCGCATCTCGAAAAAACTGGTCATCGTGCGGGGTGGGGTGTTTGTCTGTCATGGTGTCTGGTACAAGAAGCCCGTGTCCGCGCCGGTGTGGCTGCGGCGCGGTCGCCGGTGCTATTCGTCGATTTCTTCGTCTTCTTCTTCGAGGTTATGGAAGACCTCGTAGCCGTTGAGATCGGGCGCGAAAAACTCCACCACGTATTCGTTGGGGACGCCCATTGGCAACACCAGATCCGAGAGCAGCGCCCGAATGAAAGACCGCCGCTGCTCCGGCTTGAGCCGACGGGATGCGTCGTCCCACAGCAGGATGGTGCCGTAGGTGCCTTCGCCGGTGTAGTGTAGATCGAGCTTGCCGATGGTCAGCGGTTGGCGGTTGGCGTCGATCTGGTCAAGATCGAAGAGCGCGTACTGTTCCGAACTCTGTGTGCGCACCAGTCGCTTCAACTTCAGGTTCAAGTTACATCCTCAACGGTGAGCGTGATGGATGGGTTCCCGTAGGATTCAGTCGGGTTACCATTCGTCGATATCGTCGTCGGTTTCCCACTCGTCCTGGCTCTCGTCGAAGAGGGGGATGGCATCGGTATCGCCGAAGAAGACGATCTCTTCCAGCGCGTCTTCGGCCGCGATGACCTCGTCTGGATCTTCGCTTTCGAGCATGGCGTTGAGCGCGTCTTCGGCCTCGTCGCCGCCGATGTGGCTGAGCGCGAAGATAGCGGCCAGGCGCACGTTTTTGTCTTCGTCGGCCAGCAAGTTCAAGATGTCGTCGAGGGCATTGACGGCTTCGAGTTCACCGCAGGTGCGAGCAGCGGCGGCGCGGATCTCGGGCGATGAGTTGTCCAATTCCTGTTGGGCCGCGCTGCGCCAGCGTGTGTCGGCGCTACGCCCCATCGCCACCAGCGCGCTCACTTGCATCTCGTCGTACGGCGAGTAGTAGGCGTCTTCGATCAACTGGCGCACGCCGGCTTCACCGGAGAACGAGAGACTTTCCAGGGCCTGGCACTGCACCGACAGCGGTTCTTCGTCATTGCGCAGGACGGCGAGCAGCGCTTCTTCGGCGCGCATGGCCTGGGCGGCGTCGATCTCTTCCAACTCGCCGCCAAGGATGAACGGTCCCAGCGCGCCGGCAGCGAGTCCGCGCACGATCTGGCTGGGATCGTTGTGGAGCGTCTGTACCAGCGGACCGATGAGATCCTCGCTGGTGTCTTCCCACAGGCCGGCGATGGCGACGGCGCGCACGCGTTCGCTGTCATCTTCCAGCGCCACGCGCAGCAGGCGACCAAGCTGGAGTTGAATGTCTTCGTAGGCGGCTTCGACCAACAACTGCACCGCTTCAAAACGCCGTTGCTCAGGGATGGCCGACCACATCTCGCGGACTCGCCCCCAGTTGGATCGGGAGAGATCGGAGAAGGCGCTAAGATCTTGCAATGTGGGTGGCGTTTCGTCGGTGATTAGTTTTTCTAACAGTTTTTCCACCGACAGAGAAGTCTTCGTTGTCACAAACAGGTCCTTGGTTCCTCTGTCTTGCAGAGTGAAGCACAAAAAACGGGCGGAAGAATCCGCCCGCACATTGTATCACATGATCGAATCTGCAACCTAGAGCCGGTGATCACTCCACAGGTTCATATGTGACCAGGAATCCACCGCCTGCGTATTCGAGTCGCTCGTAAGCGGGTTCGGTGCGTACGAGCAACAATCCCCATTCGTACTGACCGAAGTCAAGTGGAAAACCAGGCGCAACATGGAGCAGATCCAAATCGAGCACCACAGACATTTCGGCAGTAGGTGCTGCCAGCCCAAACCCATCGTTGACGGGATCCTGGCCGGCCTTCCAGAAGACGAGTTCGTATAGCACCCCTTCGGGCAGTGTGGTGGTCGACCGCCAGCGAAACGCGACCCTGCCGGCGACGCTGCTGTTGTCGCCCGGCTCGAAAGGTGTGACGCTTATCGCGCTGAGCACATCTTGGCTAAGGGGGCCGCCGGACGCCGTCACAGAGGAAGTCGACGAACTTGCAGATGGCGTAGGCGTGCGTGTGGGGGTTGCTTGTGCCGGTGTAGCGACCGGTTGCACCTGGCTGGAGCCGCTGCCCGATCCGGTGGGGATCACGATCACCTGGCCGGGGCGAATCGTGCGCGCCTGTTCATCTGAGAAGCCGTTGATCCGGATCAGCGCCTCGGTGGTCACGTTGAAACGCAGGGCGATGCCCACCAGTGTGTCACCGGTGCGCACTTCGTACGTCTGCGTTTCTTGATCCTCCGGCCCGGCGACACCAGGGATCACCAGTACGCGGCCCACTTGAAGGTTGCCCGCGGTTGCAGCGGACATGCCGTTGGCCTGCATCAGCGCTTCGGTGGTGATGTCGAAACGGGCGGCGATGCCCACGAGTGTGTCTCCGCTGCGCACGGTGTAGCTGGTGGATGGCTGTGAAGTGGGCGAGGGTGTTGATGTGGGTGTCGGCGTGGCTGTGGCAGAGGCGCGCGCCGCCGCCGTCGCCGTCAGCCCGGCGCGGACAGCGTCGAGCGTGGCCCGCACGTCGGCAGTATCCCCGGTGGTCGTCGGTGTGGCTGTGGCTGTCGTGGTCGTCTGTTGCGCCGCCACCGCTACAGAATTAGATGTAGCGGCAGATGTCGCCCTGGCGGTCGCCGTCACAGTTGACGTGCCCGTGCGAGCAGTGCGCGTGGCTGTGGGCGTGCGCGACGGTGTCACCGCGGACGTGGAGGTAGCCGTGGCTGTGGCACTTGCCGTAGCGGTTGCCGTTTCGGTTGGGGCGGCTGTGTTGGTTGGCTCAGGTGTGTCGGTGGGCTGTGGTGTTGCCGTTGGGGCTTCAGTGGGCGCTTCGGTGGGCGTCTCGGTCGGTGTCTCTGTCGCAGGTGCGGGTTCTGCGGCCACTTCACCCGCAACTTCGGGCGTGGTGCTGGGCGTCTGCGCCGGAGGTTCGTTCCCGACAGCCACGTTGGGCTGGATGGTATCGTCTTCGGCCGCGTTGGCTGCGATCTCTTCTAAGGTGCTTGCTGTCGGCTCGTCTTCGGCGCCGATAGCTCGTAGCGCCACCAGTGCGCCGTTGTTTTGTGTGGCGTCGCCGGCGTTCTGCGTCTCCTCCGCGGAGACAGGCGTGATGGCGATGTTGTTGATCACCTGTAGGCCGCCGCTCATCTGCTGCTGCGCCCACCCAAAGGGATCGCCGAATTGGCCCGACAGCACCAGCGCAAACAGGGCAACCACCAGCGCAGGCAGCCCCAATGTGATCAGGCGAGACGGCGCTGCCTGTAATCCCGTTTCCCGCAACTCGGGCAAAGGACCAACTGAGACGAAGCCCGCTGCCCGCAGTGACGACAGCGGATCTGTGTTGGGCGCTTGTGCAAACGTGATCCACACTGCGGGCAGACCGCCTGATTGGCGCCGACGGGTTCGTCACACGATGGGCAACGTCGGCTCGGTCCTCTCGCACTGAGGCGTGTTGGCCTGGCAACGTCGGCTGTTCAGACGTTGCCGGCCGACGGCCCGCCGGTGAATAGACCGGCTGCGGCCTACCTTCCGGCTGTTCCGGTGAAGGTGTAGACATCAAGGCATCCTTGTCTAGAGGACAAATGCTGAATCTGCCGATTACTGGCCGATGATGCGACCCCAGTCGATGGCCTCAGGCCCAGATCGAATGTCGCTGATGGTCACCACCACCATCAGGCCCAGCAGGAGGGCAAAGCCCAACAGATGAATCACGCCTTCCTTTTCGGGATCGAGGCGGCGTCCGCGCAGTTTCTCAACCGCGATGAAGAGTAGACGGCCACCATCCAGTGCCGGGATGGGTAACAGGTTGGCTACGGCCAGGCCGGCGCTGATGATCGCGGCCAATTGCCAGATCGGGAACCAGACGCCGGTGTCGGCGGTGGCGCTGACTGCGCCCCCCACCATCTGCGCAATGCCTACCGGGCCAGAGATTCCGGCGTCGCTGGCCGACATCTGGCCGGAGATGAGCATGGCCGGTAGCGCCACCACCATGCCCACGTAATCGACGATCCCAGTGACGCCGCGCACAATTGCCTCGCCCACAGAGACCGACGCCAGCACTGGGCGAGCATCGATCCCCACGCCCATCGATCCTTCGCCGGCGGGCGGGTTGGCGCGGGCAAAGACATCGACGTTCGAGCCATTGTGTGCCGCCGCAGGATCGTCAGTGTCACCTCGCTGTCGGGGTATTGCGAAACCATCGAGCCCAGCGAATTGGATGGCGTCACCACGTCCCCGTTGACGGCGTAGACGATATCACCGGCTTGCATACCGGCTTCTTGGGCGGGCGAGTTGTCGGCCACAACTGTGACGCGGGTCAGCAACACAGGTTCCACCACACTCGAATCGAGCACGTCTTGGCGAGATACGCCGCTGGGCAACGGCAGCGTGGTGATTGCGCCGTCGCGCACGATGGTCAGCCCGTCCGCTGTGCTCACTTCAAAATCGGCCCGATTGGTATCCACCAACGCGCCGTCGTGGCCCACGTAGACAGGTTCGCCGTCCGCCGAAAGGATTACGTCTCCGGCCTGCAAGCCCGCCTGCGCGGCAACACCGGCGCCGGTCACCGAAGTGACTTGCGGGTTGGCCACAGCCGCCGGAAAGCCCGACATCACGCTGAAGATCGAAAAGAGGAAGGCCAGTAGGAAATTCATCACCGGCCCTGCCACCAACACGGCGGCGCGCGCGCCTGCACTGGCGGCGTTGAACGAGCCTGGCGCCCTGTCGCCCATGTCCTCGCCTTTCATGCGCACGAAAGCGCCCAGCGGGATGGCGTTCAGCGTGAAGTCCGTCCCCTTGTAGGTGAAAAGCTTAACGATGCGCGGCGGAAAACCGAAGACGCCGAACTCTTCCACTTCGATGTTGTTGCGCCGGGCGATCCAGTAGTGGCCCAGTTCGTGGAAGAACATCAAAATGCCCAATAGCAGCAAAAACGACACAATGGTTAGTAGCATAATATCCTCAGGCAGTTGAACCCTCTGCCAAGTGAAACGCCGACTCAAACGCCGGTATTATAATCGCCCAATCTCTCAATCACCTAATCGCCCAATCTCAACCCACCGGCAAGCATCCTACGTCGCGCGAACGACAGTCCCCGGCATCGCGTCCTCGTCGGCCAGCGCGGGGAGCAGCGCATGGAGCAACGTCGAGGGCTGCAAGCCGCTACAGATCAGCACTTCCAGCCCGGCGTGCCGCTGGGCCATGCGCATGGCCTGTTCCACTTTGGCCGCCATCCCGCCGGTGACGTCGGTGCCGAAACTGCCGCCCAAACCAGACCGGCTGGCGGCAAGTGTCTGCGGTGTGATTTCGGTGATGCGCTGCGCCGACGGATCGCGCTGCGGATCGCCGGTGTAGACGCCGTCCACTTCGCCTGCAAGGACGATGCGCCCTGGTGTCAGATGCAGCGCCAGCCACTCGAAGATCTCCTCGGTGCTGGCAATGGTGCCGCCGCGGACATCGTCCAGCGCCACATCGCCGTGGACAACCGGCACCAGGCCGTGCGCCAGCGCTGTCTGCACCGCGGCAAGCGGACCGTCTTCGATCTGCCCATCGTGGCAGCGCAACGCCACACTGGGCTGAATCGTCCACGCCGGGACATCCGCGGCCAACAACGCCGCCGTGATGATGCGGTTGAGACGGGCGGCGGCGTCGGCGGTGGCGGCGAAACCGTACCATCCATCAGACGTGTACACGCCGGCGCGGGTTCCGTAGCGACTGCCACCATGGCCGAAACTGCCCGATCCATGCCCCACGATCAATTGTGTATCTGGGGAGCGGCGGCGCGCTTCGGCGATCTCTTGGGCCAGCCGTGCGATTACGTCGTGGCGCCTGTCTCCGCCTGACGTTTGTCGGTGATCAATGATCCGCCTAACTTCACGTAGACGAGCCATGCGCTCGGGATGTGTTTATCATGTACCGTCTTTCAGCGTCAGTAGGATGTTCAACAATGTGTCGTCGTCGGCGGGATCGACGGTGCGCGGATCGAGGAGCAGCTGATCCTGCTGGATGCGCACAATGACCGGCGTATCGGCGCGCCGCAGGAAAGCGGCAGCGTCGTCGGGCCGCGCAAGATCCAGCGCCAGCAGCCAGGTTGGCAACGTCTCGCCGGGCAGGCTACCACCGCCGACCGTGCTTTCTCCCGCGATCACAACTGCGGGCAGGCCGACGGCGTGCAATTTCTGTCGCCAGGCTTGGGCGCGCTGTTGTAGCGCTGCCGAAGGGGCCGAGATCATGCGCCACACGGGGATCTCCTCTTCGGCGTGGCCGCGCCGGTATGATCTCAGGGTGGCGTCCAGGGCGGCCAACGTCATCTTGTCCACGCGCAGGGCGCGGGCCATGGGGTGCTTGCGTAGGATCGCCAGTGGCTGGCGCTTGCCGATGATCAGCCCGGCCTGCGGCCCGCCCAGCAGCTTGTCCCCGCTAAAGGTGACCAGATCGGCGCCGGCGGCCACACTATCCTGCACTGTAGGTTCTGGGGAAAGGCCGTAGGCCGCCGTGTCGAGGAGCGTGCCGCTGCCCAGATCGTCGATCACCAGTGGGCGGACAGGACTGTCGGCGGCGATTGCCACCAGATCAGCCAATGCCGGCTGGGTGACGAAGCCCATCTGTTTGAAATTGCTGGCATGCACGCGCATCAGCGCCGCCGTCTCTTCGCCGATGGCGGCGGCGAAATCGCGCGCATGGGTGCGGTTCGTCGTCCCCACTTCCACCAGTCGCGCCCCGCTCTGGCGCAACACGTCGGGGATGCGGAAGCCGCCGCCGATCTCCACCAGCTGGCCGCGGCTGATCACCACCTCTCGGCTCTGGCACAGCGCCGCCAGCACAAGATAGACCGCAGCAGCGTTGTTGTTGACCACCAGCGCATCTTCGGCGCCGGTGAGTTCGCACAGCAGCGTGCGGGCGTGATCGTAGCGGCTACCGCGGTGACCCTCTGCCAGATCGTATTCGAGATTGGTGTAACCGCGGCCCAGTTCCGCAACGGCCTGGCGGGCGGCGTCGCTCAGCGGCGCACGTCCTAAGTTCGTGTGGATGATGACGCCAGTGGCATTGATCACTACGCGCAGCGATGCAGCGTCGACGGCTTGCAGGATCTCCTGGACCCGGCGACCCCAATCGTGGGGGTACAGCGTCGGCGTGTCCGCTGCGAATGCGGAGCCGTGTTTCGTCCAGTGCCTGGCGTACGGCGTCGGCTACGGCCTGGTATCCTTCGCTGTGGCGCAGGGGTTGCAGTTCATCCAGCTTGAGCAACGCATCCACAGAGGGCAGGGCGCGCAGTGACGCCTGCTGTGCAATGTGATCCGACGGCGAATGGCGATTCCTGGTCATGGTGCTGCGTCCTCAATGGCCGTTTTCGTGTGATGGCGGCTCGTGTGATGGCGGCTGGGGAGGTGGGCTGTCCTGGGGCATGGGGAGCACGTAGAGCGGCAGTGATGCCTCCATTCGCCCGTCCACGGCCAGATCGATGGCGTATTGGCCGTATCCCTCGAACTTGAGCCGGTGCAAGTTCAGCGTGAGATCAGTGGCGCTGGAGGCGCGCTCTGGTGGGGCGTTGACGACGATGTTGCCTTCCCAGCGCGGGATGACCTCGTGGCCGTCTTCATCGACGAACTGGATGGCCAGCCGGTGATTGGTGTTGGATTCGATGCGATCCCAGCGGATACGCAGCGCGATGGCGCAACTGGGATGTACCACCGGCATCTCGCGCGCCATGATGGTGTCGAACGTACCCAGCAAGTTGAGTTTGCCTGCATGGGTAGTGGCGGCGTCACAGAGGCAGAAGACTTCCAGGCGCATGGGCAACTTTCTCGATTCTCCACTTCATCTCTTGTCGGTATCTGTTGTGGGAATCTGTTGCCGACCGTTGAGGCTTGGCCGAATGACATCCTCCACGCAGATGACAGTGGTTTGTATGTGTTTATATGTAGCAAATATAAAAAGACTTACAAAATAATAAGCGTTCCAGTGTTTTTGCGTATGGATGTAAATGCCGATCCAGCCGATTCTATTCCATGATGATAGATACAGCTGGTGTCTTTAGGTAATCTTCAGGCTAGAGAGCCTACCGGCGATGGCCCTATCTGTTGTCTCCTGAACCTATTTTGCCCGATCGTATCCAAATGAAGGAAATCTCACATGAAGTGGACCATTTTCAACAAGATGCTAGTGGCCTTCGGTATCATCGCCCTCTTTCTCGTGGCGATGGCTGCGGAGAATTGGATTGCCATGACCAACAGCATCAACGAGACGGAAATCGCAAGAGA
>JAWKOL010000026.1:0-99837 GCA_041391225.1 Caldilineaceae bacterium | reverse complement strand
GTCGACCTGGCGAAGAAAATCCGCACCGTTCTCGATACTTAACATCTGCCAGATCCGCACCAATGTCACCAAGGAGCAAGTAGAGAACTCAACATTTCTCTACTTGCTCATCAATGATACTGGGGCGCTACTGCGCAACCACGGTGACAACCACATCGCCCCCCACGTAGTTGACCTCGAAACGGCGCGCCTCATCGATCTCCGCGCCGGTGACCTCGTCGAACGCGCCATTGATCGATGATCCGCTGAGCACAGTGAACGACGTCCCCACGGCAGGGTCGTAGCCGGCGAGGAGGGTGAGCGACAGCGTTCCCCCAAGTTGCACGGCGCCGTCCACCACGATGCGGTCGTAGTCCACCGGCAGCGGACCTGCGATCTCGATGGACAATGTACCGGTGACAGTCTGGCTGTAGCCGCCGCTGATGTGCAGCGTTCCCGCGTCCAGGGGGGATTGGGCATCCTGGGCCAGGATCGACGTGAGATCGGGCGCGACTTCGCCGGCGTTGGTCACCGATGCAGGGAAGAGATCGCCACCCAGCAGCCGCGCCCCGGCATCGAGGGCGAGCGACGTCAGCGTGTAGACACCACGCGTTTCGACGAACAGATCCACGTCGGCCAGATGCAGGCTGCCGCCGAAGTCGATGGCGGCGCCGGCGGCGGCGCGCAACGACGAACCACCTCTGCCGCCACGGCGGAAATCGCGCAGTGACGAAAGATCGATGCGGCTACCGTCGCCTGTGGCCTCGAACTGCACCATGCCCACGTCGATGGCCGCCACGTTGGGCAGGCGCAACGCGCCGCCGTCCACGGCCTGGATGATCAGCGCGTCGTTGACGAATGTGTTGCCCGCCAACGCGGTGACACCCGAGAGATCGAGCACACTCCCAGCGCCTTCGGCGCGCAGCGTGGTGTAGAAGTCCAGCCCGTCGCCGGCGTAGGATGCGACGTTGGGCAGCGCCAGCACGCCGCCGTCGCGCGCGGTCAGCGATGCCCCGTCAACGCGGACCAGGTTGGTGAAGTCAGCAGCGACACCCGTCACGTCGACGCCGCCGCTGGTGAGCGTGACGATCTGCGATGTGTCCAGCCCCGCGCCCGCGTCCACAGTCAGCCAGACGCCGTCGAGGTCGATCAACTTGGGTGAGAAGATGCGTCCCCCCTGGGTGGCGCTGAGGAGCGAGCTGCCGCGTCCCTCTCGGGCAAAGCGGGTGAGGGCGGGTAGATCGACGACGCTGTCGCTGCCAAGCGCCGAGAACTGCACTTTCCCCTGCTCGATGACGCTCACCTGCGGCAGATCCACTCGGGCGCCGTCACGCGCGGTGACCGCCAACTCGCTGTTGACGAAGCTGTTGCCGCGCAGCGTGGTCAGCGCGGGGAAGGCGAGACGGCTGCCTTCGCCGCGCACATACCACTCGGTGTTGACGGCGTTGTCGGTCCCCACGTAGCCGGTGACGGCGGGGAAGCTGAGCGCGCCGCCTTCGTAGATCTCCAGCGCGGCTGCGTCCAGGTTCACCACGTTGGGGAAGGGCGGAGCGCCGCCGCGCACAACCACGAAGCCGCCGGTGAGGGTGATCACCTGTGTCGTTGAGATCTGCCCACCCGACGCCAGATCGATGGCGATGCCTGTTAGGTCCGCGGCCAGGGGCATGGCGATGCGTCCTTGCTCGGCCGCGGCCAGCTTGGTGCGGTCGCCCAGATTGGTGAGCGAGGCGAAGTTGATGTGGCTACCCGCGCCCGACGCCGTGGCCAGGATGCGCCCCGACGGATGGCGGTGAGCGACGATAGGTCCACGCGACCGCCATCGATGGCCGACACGGGGTAGTAGAAGGCCGAGCCGAAGAACCCGGTGCGCGTGTTGCCCAAGATGCTGGTGACGCCGGATAGATCGACGAAGCTGCCCTCGCCCGAAGCCAACAGCTCAGCGTAGCGGTCGGTGTCACCGTCGAGGAGGGTGGCGTGGGGCAGGATGGCCTGACCGCCGCCGAACGCCCACACCGTGCCGCTGATCGTGGTGGCGCCGTTGGCGGTGAAGCGGGCGCCCATGCCTTCCCGCGCAGTTCGGCTTCGGGCGCGATGACGAATTCACCGTCCACCGTGGAGGCGGCGCTCACGTGCAACGCCTGCGCTGGATGGTGAGGGCGGCGTCGCTCTGCACGCTGATCACCTCGACGCTATCGGTGATGACGACGGTGAGATCAGGCGCGGCGGCGATGGCGACGTTGTCATCGGCTGAGGGGACGCGATCCAGCGCCCAGTTCTGCGCATCGGCCCAGGATGCGCCGTCGCCGCCGCCGTCCCAGGTGATGCTGGCCGCGTCGGGCGCGTTGAAGTCGAAGAAGAAGAGCGTCGAATCGCCGGTGCGCGGCCCGACGCCGGTGTAGCGCCGTGTCTGGCCGGTTTCACGGTCGAAGGCGATGGCGGTAAAGGTCTCGCCCTGTGGGATGAAGGGGACGAAGAAGTAGCCGCCGGCGTCGGTGAGGCCACTGAACGGCGTGGGGTTGCCGTTGACGTAGATCTTGACAGCGATGCGCCCGGCCAAAGACGCGGTCGCAGCGCGCCCCAATCCACCCGACGCGCCGCCCGCGCCGCCGCAACCGTTGCCGCCGGGGGGCGGCGCCGATCCCATGCCGGTGGGGCCGTTGTTGCTCTGGCCTGGCGGGCAGGGCGGCGGCTCTTGCGGGCAGTCGGGGTTGTCCTGTTGGTTGGCGTAGTCGAGGCCGTCGTTGACGTTTCGGAAGAGATCGTTGACCAGGGTGGCTGCGGCTTCGGCCACCACCACAGCGCCCGCTGCCCCGGCCAGCACGGTCAACGTGGTGATGGTGGCGGCGGACGCGCCCACGGCCACCGCCACACCAGCGGCCGCGGTCAGCCCCAGCGTGGCGTAGTTGGCCCAGCTGTTGCCGATGTAGGGCGGTGTGATCAAGTTCTGGATGAAGTCGGCCACGTTGTCGGTGGGATCGTCGGGGGTAAAGGGTTGGCGACAGGCCACCACCGCAGACGCTGTCAACGACGTGTCGAGCCAGGCCGCGGTGAGGCGGGCGACGCCGTTGGCTTCCACCATTGCCGCGGCGCTGTTCATGTGACCGATCACCTTGTCCACTTCGGCGCGGACTTCGGGTTCGGGGATGGCGGCGGCGCTGAGTTGATCGTAGAGGCCGCCGTAGGCCGCTTTGAGTTCGGCGATTTTGTCTTCGAGATCGCGGCCGGCTTTGATCGCCACGGCGAGGCGGGCCGGTTCGGCGTCCGCGGGCAGTGAGGCCACTTTGCGGGCGATGGCTTCGGCGTAGGTGTCGAAAAGTTCGTCGAAGACTTCGTCGGCGGGGCGGGTGAGTGGGGGCAGGGCTTCGATGGTGAGCGGCAGCGGATCGGCGGCGTCGACCACGGTCTCGTTGCGCAGGACGACGGTGGCCGCGCCCGGCTGCATGTACGGGATGGCCACGCGGAAGATCTGCTGCGTGGGCCGCTCCGGATCGACGTAGACGGAGCCGGCCACTTCCACTTGCTCGGTGAGGGTAGTGAAGACGGCGCGATTGCTGCGCCCGGCGTGGACGTTGAAGCCGCCCACCGGGATGTCGAGCAGGAAGCCGGGCGGGCCGCTCAACGCAGCCGCCGCGCCCACGCTGCGCTCCGTGAAGACGGTGGGACGGGTGACGGCGTCGGCCACCACGTCGCCGTTGGCGGCGATGCTAGCGGTGTTCACCACCACAATTTCGCTGACGCCGTCGCCGTCGGCGTCGGGCTGGAGGCGGTAGTTTACGATGGCCTGCCCGGGCTGTACGCGTTCGGCGAACCCGGCAGAGGTAACACCGGCCAGCGGCAGGGTGATGGGCATTTCGGCGCTGATCTCCTGTGCGCCGAGGAAGGTGACGCCCATCGCTTCCCAGTCGATGTTGTGCTGCTGGGTGACTTCGGCCTGGGTCAGCTCGTCCACGAAGATAGGCTGATCGGGCATCGTTGCGCCGGGGCGCAGGGTGATGACGCTGCCGGTTTCGCTGGCGAAGACGCCGTCACCGTTGGCGGTGCTGACCGTATTCGTCGCCGGATTGGCTACCAATTGCACGATCACATCGTCCGAACCCTGGCCACCCGGCCCCGTGGCATGGGCGGAAAGGACAGTTTGCCCGGCAGGCAGGTTCCGACTTTCTACCAAAATGGAAAAACCGTCGTGCGCGCTGAGATCTTCGCCCAGCACGGTGTCTCCGGCGCGGAATTCGACGCGCTGGATGGTGGCCGCCGAGGTGGGCGACACCGCGAACACGAAGACGCCGCCCACGGTGGACCCGGCGTAGGGCGCGGTGACGGCAATGGCCGGCGGCGGCTCAGGCGCACGCAGCAGGGGCAGGTAGGTGACGCCTTCCTGGGCATGGGCCACGAACGGTTGGCAGCATAGCGCAATGGCGAGAATGAGGGCGATCAGGCGATCGCGGCGGCGATGGTACATGGGTTGCTCCTTGCGTGGTGTCTGGATGATGGTCTATCCGAACGTCAATTGCTGCGGTGCGCGCTGCCGACGGCGTCGATGGCGGCGGCAGCGTCGATGGTGCGCAGGAATACGACGAGGTCGGCGATGTCGGTTGGGGTGAGCGCAATCGAGTTGGGCGCGGCGTTGGGGTGGCCGTGTGCGAGTAATTCGGTGAGTGTGGGCATCGAGCCGTCGTGAAAGTAGGGGGCGGTGAGGCCCACCCCCAGCAGCGAGGGGACGTCGAAACCGGTTGCGCCGCGGCGGTCGCGGGGGTTGAGGGTGCCGACGTCGCGCAGCACGGCGTCGATCATGCCGTTGGCGTCGGCGTCGAGCGTCCCCGCGGGGCCGGGCAGCGCTGATCGTCCACTGCGGCCCGCCGTGGCAGGTTGGCAGCCCTGTTCGGCGAAGAGTTGACGTCCGCGCGCGGCTGCGTCGTCGATGGCATCGCCGTTGGCGGTGTCGGGCAGGTTGGGCGGGCGGATGCCGTGGGTCATGTAGGCGGCCAGGGCGTCGAGATCTTCGGAACGGCCGGCCAGGGAGCGCCCCAGCAGGTTGGTTGTGCCAGGGGCGAGGCCCACGCCGTGCTGGATCTCTTCGATGGTGGTCTCTACGTCTTGCGCTTCGTCGAGTGCGGCGGACCAGTGCCAGGGCAGGGTGGCGGCGGCGTTCCACAGCGGCGGCGTCTGGCGGATGCCGTCGGGAAAGAGCCAGGTGACGCCGTCGGCCCCGCCATTGGGGTGACAACTGGCGCAGGAGATCCATGAGCCTTGGGAAAGACGCGGATCTGCGGCGTGGTTGAACAGGATCTTGCCCCGCAGCGTTGCCGCGTCCAGCGTCTCACCGGTGACGATGATTTCGTTGCGCAGGGTCAACGCGGCCAGATCGAAGACGGTGACGGAGCGGGAGAGCGCGTTGAGCACGTAGCCGCGAGCGCCGTCCTGGCGCACGGCGATGCCCTGCGGGTTGCGCCCGGTGGCGAGGAAGCGCACCAGCCGTGGGGCGGTGGGATCGGCCACGTCGATCACTTCGAGCAGGTCGCTGCCGGCGAGGACGACGTAGAGCCGTTCCCCATCCGGCGAGGGGACGGCGGCGACGGGGTTGTTGACGGGTGAGCCGAAGATCTCCTGATCGTTGAGCGGCAGGTAGGCGTTGGCATCTTCGGTGACCTCGTCTTCGCTCAGAGCCAGCGACGAGACCGCGGCGAAGACGGTGGTGGTGAGGCCCACGGGTGCGTCGGGCGCGGCGCGCAGGTGGGGCAACCAGGCGCGGTCCTGGTGCAGGGCGACGCCCGCGATCAGGTTGGCGAAGCCGTTCTCGTTGGGTGGCAGCACGATTTCGCCAACGCCGTGATCGGCGGCGCGGATACGAGAAACGACGCCCTCGCGCCCGTCATCGCGGGCGGGTTCGCCGTCCGCGCGCGGACGCGCCCAGAAATGGGTGACAAGGACAGTTTCGTCGTTGTCCGCGGCGTCGGCGTCGTCGGTGACGGCGATGGCGTAGGGCTTGGCGGCCACAGCGACGCGGTGAACGATGCGACGCGCAGCCAGATCGACGACGACGATTTCGTCGGCTGCGGTGAGGGCCACGTAGGCGGTGCGTCCGCTGGGGCTGAGGGCGATGCCGGCGGGTTCGGGGCCGACATCCAGCATAGCAGTAACGGTGTAAGTGCGCGCGTCGACAATGGTCAGCGCGCCCGCGGCGGCGTCGACGACGTAGATCGCGCGGTCATCGGGGGCGACGGCCAGGGCAACGGGTTCCTCGCCCACCGCGATCTCGGCGACGACGGTTTCGGTCTCGGTATCCACCGCGGTGATGCTGCCGGCGTCGGCATTGACTGCCCACAGCGTGTGTTCGTCGGCGCTGAGGGCCAGCGGCGCGCTCCAGGACGGTCGCCCGTCGGTGGGCGCGGGTGGCGGGATCACATGGGCGATGATGGGCAGAAAGAGCGGCGATGGCGGGTCGGCGTGCTGTGCGGCGTCCACGCGCGGGGAGAGGACGACGAGCAGGACGATGATCAGGCAGCGGCGCGCCAGGCGCCGAAGCGGATTGGGTGTGCGATGAAACATGCGGCACCGGATTTCATGCGCGGATCGGCTGTGCAAAGGACGGGGTGTGCGTGGGGTAGTATCGCACAGGCAGGCGGGGATTGGCTAGTTTGTTGGGGATTGGGGACTGGGGATTGGGCGGCGGGTTCGGTTTGTGGGGTGACATCGAACAATAGGATTGCACGAACAGTTTTAGCTTGGGCGCAGTTGGTCGCTGTTCTTGTAACCGTCGGGTGAGCCTCAATCTGGGGGCGCGCTACCCACAGTGAGATGCGCCCGTAACCGTAATAGAACTTTGCAGTGATTGGGGATTCATATTTGTCTCCTTGACACCAATATTATTTCGGATTTGGTGCGCCATCCGACCGGAGTCGTATTCCGACATATTGCGAACGTAGTGTCCGTTTTGAACTGGCTAAACTCGGCATAGAATCATCGCCGCCTTCGGTAAGCCAAGTTCCAAGTTCCCGATCCCCAGTCCCCAATCACCAGTCCCCGATCCCCAATCACCTATCCCTCAAACGCGGGTTGAAGATCCGCTCCAGCGCCAGGCCGAGCAAGGCAAAGGCGAAGCCGGTGAGCATGAGCAGGAGCATGGGTTCGAGCATCCAGTAGTAGCTGCCACGGTAGGCGCCAATGGTGAGCGCTTCTTTGAGCACTTTGCCCCAGGTGGGCAGGTAGATGTCGCTGACGCCGAGGAAGGCGAGGGTGGCTTCGAGGAAGACGTAGCCAGGCACGAGCAAAACGAGTTGCGGTACCAGGGTGGGCAGCAGGCGCGGGATGAGGTAGTGAAAGAGGATGCGCCCGTTCCCGCGCCGTAGACCTGGGCAGCTTCGAGGTAGCCAGCACTACGCGCTTGCAGGAAGAAGGCGCGGTACTGTTTGACGCTGCCGCCGAAGATGCTCAGAACGATGATCACCCCCAGGATCAGCCAGATCTGCTTGCCGTAGACGAAGTAGATGGTCATGGCCAGGGGCAGGGTGGGCAGGATCAGGTTGACGCCGGTGAGCCACTGCACCAGCGTGTCGACCCAGCCGCCGAACCAGGCCGCGGCCGCGGCGATGAGCATGCCCAGAAAGGCGGTGGTCACCGCGCCGACGAGGCCAAAGAGAAGGGCAATGGGCGCGCCCCACAGCAGGGCAACGCCCAGATCGCGGCGCTGGTGATCCGTCCCCGCCCAGCCGTAGACTTGCCCGTAGAGCACGAAATCGGCGTCGATGTCGGCGTCCGGCTCGAAGGTGAGGCCGCGCACGCGCAGGATGTACTGGCCGCTGCTCACCTTTTGGCTGTCATCGGCGGCGGCGAAGAGGGCATCGACGGGGCGATCACTGCGTAGGCGACGCGCCAGGCGTTGATCTTGCGAGGCGTACCACGTCTGCGCCGAACGCATGACGAAAGCGGCCAACTCGCGTTCCTCCTCGCCGGGCGGTTGCCAGGTGATGGTGATGAGGGGCTGCTTTTCGGCGTACTCGGCGCGTAGGAAGACGCCGATCTCCTGTGGTGGAACGGCATACGGGAAGTCGAAGGCGAAGGTGAAGGTGTAGTCGGTCATGCCGGACGTGGGCGCGGCAATGTGTTTGAGCGTGGGGTCTTCGCGGCTGCTCAGTTGCAGCGATTCGGGCAGATCGCGGGCGCGGAAGAGGTTGGTCCACGCGGGCTGGGCGTATTGGGGGTAGCGCACCCAATCCCCAGCGCCGGCGCGCCAGCGAGCGATGGCTTCGCCGTAGGGAATTGTCACCACTGCGTAGAGCGACATGACCACCAGCCCCGCGATCAACACGAGGCCGAAGACGGCGGCGGGCGATGCGCGCAGTTGGCTCAGTGTCGCCGCGGTGGCGCGCATGGCGGCTGTCCACTGGGCGCGGCTGGGTGGGCGCCACGTCCAAGACGGCATGCGCAGCCGCAGATCCAGCCGACGTCGTTGGTTGGCGAAGATGCGCTGTCCGCGGAGTTGAGGCGCGGCGTTCACCTGCAAGCGCGGGTCCACGAAGACGGTGATCACATCGAGCAGGAGCAGCGTGAGCGCCAGCAAGTAGGCGAAGGTGACCACAAGGCCGATGGTGACGCTACGGTCGACGCGGGTGAGCGATTCGAGGAAGAGCGCGCCGATGCCAGGCCAACGGAAGAGCACTTCCAGGGCGATGGCATTCTGCCAGAAGCCGACGAACATGAGGCCAAAGCTGGTGAGCACGGCAGGCAGGGCCGGGCGCAGGATGTAACGTCGTTCCAGCGTCCGCGCGGGCAGCCCCTTGGCGTGTGCCATCTCTACGTAGTCTTCTTGCGATTGGATGAGGAAGAAGGTGCGCCAGGCGTAGACGCCCTGAAAAAAGGTGCTGAGGACGATCCCCAGCACGGGCAGCACCATGTGACGCAGCACAATGGGGACGTAGCCCAGCCGTGTCTCCGGTGGGTAGAGATCGAACATGCCGCCCAGGGGAAAGAGATTCCACTGTACAGCGAAGACCGCGATCAACAGCGCGCCATAGATCCAACTGGGCGCGGACGAGAGCGGCGCCAGCAGCACCAGCAGTCGATCCACCAATTGCCCGTAACGGCGCGACAGCGCCAGCGCCACGGCGATGGTGACGAAGAAGAGCAGCAGGTTGGCCGAGCCGGCCAGCAGCAGCGTATTGGGCAGCCGTTCCAGGATCACAGCGCGGGCGCGCTTGTCGCCGTCGCTGTCCAGGAAGAGCGTGCTGTCACCGAAATCCAGGGCCAGGCCGTGACGCAAGAAGCGCAGCGTGCGCAGCGCAAACGGATCATTGAGGCCGTAGGCTTCGGTGAGCGCAGTTTCCGCCTCTTCCAGCAGCCTGAATTTCTCCTCGACAGGGGTGTTGACCATGCTCATGGCCATCCCCATGATCGCGCCCTGAATGCGATCGCGGAAGATGTCATCGACGAAGCCGCCGAAGTTGATGGCCAGGATCGCCAGGTAGACGCCGACCACCACCGTAACGGCCAAGACGGCGATTCTACGCAACAGGAATGTGAACACACGGACGGTTGTGGCGTTTGGCATCAGGATTGCGATCTGGCGGATGGCGGTGATTGACCTGAATCACACCTAGGGTAGAAAGCTGCTTGAAATGCCTTATCGGCTACTCTATAATAGATTCACTCTCTTCCACAAAATGGACACCTACGCAAAAGGCCCAGGCGAAAGAGTGCCTAATAGCGAAATCAGATAGAGGTCGTCGGATGCCGAGGAGATTAGGCTTTCGATAGAGTGTATGAAGGCGCTGTAGAGTGTGGCTGTGATAGGTTAATGACGGTAGCTTGGCACCACGTCTTCCATCCATAAACAGAAGAACACACATGACAAGCGCGCTTCCGCCTCACGTAGATCTAGGCGACGCAGAAGTACTTCTGCCACCAACAGAAACACCCCCTATGCTTAAGACCGGTGACTTCGCCTACCCAATTGGTGAAGTCGCCTTGCAGGACAACGAGATTGCCCAACTGTTCAGCAACGTAGTCCGCTATTTTGGTGACACCGAATCCGGCTCATCGGGTTCGCCTGTCTGCGACAACGTGTGGAAGCTGGTGGCGCTGTACCACGCAGGTGGTGAACAGGACGGCAACGGCAAATGGTTGAACAACCAGGGCATCCGTATCGACAAGATTGTGGCCGATCTGCGACAGCATTTCAGTGGCGCAGGCCAATCGGTACTGATAGAGTTGAGTATCTAAGCAGATTCAGCCCCAGACAATTCGCAGCAACAGAGAATCATACGAACAACCAGGATGGTACCCAGGTGTGCCGTCCTGGTGTTCTGATATTGGAGGCGCGTCATGACCCTTTCCACCGAAGAAGCCAAACGGCTCAACGCTGCGCTACTCAGCGCCTACCAATACGATTCGTTGCAGCGTATGCTCTTCTTCGAGCTGGGCAAACACCTGCACATGATCGCCGCGCCCGGCACCTTCCAGGCGGTGGTCTTCTCGGTGATCACCACCGCCGAAATGGAAGGATGGACCGACGATCTGGTCCACGCCGCGCACGACGCCAATCCAGGCAACCCGCTGCTCAAACGCTTCACCGAGCAGTATGTGCGTTTCCAGGGCGCCAAGCCATCGCTGGAACGGCTCATCGAGAAGACCAACAGCTTCCTCGATGTGGCGGCGTGGCGAAAGCGGCTGGAAAGGCTAGAAAGACAGGTGTGCAGCATCGAAATCGGCGGCAAGCACATGGGGACAGGCTTCCTCATCGCCCATAACCTGGTGGTAACCAACTACCACGTGGTGGCGAGCCTCTTGGGTGAGACGCCGGCTGCGCAAGCCCGAGCAGGTGCGTGTGCGTTTCGACTTCAAGATCTCCGAAGACGGCAACCTGCTCAACGACGGCGTGCGCTACGAACTGGACAACGTCAACTGGCTGGTGGACGCCAGCCCCTTCAGCCAGGCCGAAGATCAGGGTGATTTCGACACCCTCCCCAGCGCCGATGAACTCGACTACGCCGTGCTGCGCGTGGCCGCACGCCCGCTGAACAACGTACTGGTGACGCCGGGCAACGAACCGGTGATGGGGACACAGGCAGGCACGCGCGGTTGGATCGAGCTGCCCGCCGCCGCGGATCCATACACGCCTGGGTCGCCGCTCTTCATCATCCAGCACCCAGACGGCAAACCGTTGAAGATGGCCCTTGCCACCAATTCGATCATCGGGCTGAATGCCAACAACACGCGCCTGCGCCACAAGACGAACACAGAGCCGGGATCTTCGGGATCGCCTTGCTTCAACAGTTCATGGGATCTGGTGGGGCTGCACCACGCCGGTGATCCTCGTTGGCGGGCCGAATGGAACGCAGCCATCCCCCTTGCCGCGCTGCGCACACGCTGGCAGCGTCACGGTGTCCTCGCTGCCATGCAGGGCAACGGCGCGGCGCCGCCGCCGCCAGATCCAGGCGACGCCGCCACGTTTTCACCCGATGATGAAGCAGACAGCATGTTGCAGGGTTAGTCCACGATAGAGCAACGCAAAGGTTGCGCCAAGGGTCACGCCCAGGGTGCAGGAAGGGAACCATGTCCGGCGAAATCCAGCTTGATCACATCCAATTGCGCAAACTTTGGGATGCACTGCTCGACGCCTACCCCAATCCGGCGGACTTCGACCGGATGCTTTTCTTTAGGACCGGGCGGCGCACAGACAACATTGCCTCGGTGGGCGCCACTTTTCAGCAGCGGGTCTACGATGTCATCGTCAATGCGCAATCGGAGCACTGGATGCAAGATCTTGCCGTGGGTGCGCACAAAGACAATCCACTGCACGCGTCGTTGCGCGCCTTCGTGGCCGCAACCTTTCCCGATGCCGTGGACATGGTGGGGGCGACTGTCACCAACGTCGACCCTACGTCCGCCTACTTCCTGCGCGAGGACCGCAGCCTCGTCTTTATCAACCGCCGGGATCTGCGGCGCGGGTTGCAGGAACTGGTGAAACGAGGAAGTGGGCCGCGCATCCTCGCTGTCCACAGTGATCTAACTCGATGCGGCAAGACGTACACCGCCGAGTTGATCCGCTATGTCGCCCATCAACGGCAAGAGAAATACGCCTACATCGACCTGCGCGAAGAGATCTCGCTGGGCAACGGCCTGCAAGAACTGGTGGAGCAACTGGGGCGCAAGCTGGGCGCGGACATCCGCACCATCCCCGAAAAGGAATCGCTGACGGCGCGCTGGGTGAAGAATCTGGTGCTCTGGCTGCTCGATCAGGTCAACCGCAGCCAGAGCTTCTGGTGGATCGTATTCGACAGCATCAACCAGGTCAGCGGCCTGCCCAACGATGTCCACGACTTCATTTCGCGCTTCGCCCGTCAACTCGAAGAGGAATTTGATCCGGCGTGCAGACTGGTGCTGCTGAGCTATCGAGGCGAAGACCAGTTGCCGCCCGATATCGGCCTACGCGTGGTGCAGGATTACATTGTCAACGAGCTTGGCGCCGGAGCAGATGCGTGATTTCTTCGCCGAACAGATCCGTCAACTGCTGGACGGTGACGCCGACGACGAAACCGTGACAGAGACCGCGCTTGCGCTGTGCGATGCAGTCAAAGAAAAACTCAGCGCCCTGCCCCAGGACCGACGCCCCTACGCCATCTCAATGACGATACGCGAGGCGCTGCGCGAATTGGAGGCGTCGTTGGTGGAGGATCTTGGCGAGGGTGAGGAGGCGGAAAATGAACCGCAAACGGGTTGACCTGGGCCGGCTCAAAGCGCGTCTGGCCCAAATGGAAGTACCCACCGAGGCCATTCGTGCGCCGGACAACATCGGCGGCGACGAGACCGAACAGGCCTACTACCTGAGCGCGGCGGTGCTCACCACCTTCGATCCCTGGCAACTCAGGCCGTTTCGGCAGCCAAACACCGAAAGCCGCGTGGTGGAATCCATGCTTGACAGTTGCACGCTGCGCTACGACGATGACAACCGGCCGCGCTGGATGTTGCGTCACAGAGCGCGCAAGGAGGCGCTTGCCGTCCTAAAAACAAGAGACAGGCTATTGGAGGCGCTTTCGCTCTCCGATCCGCGCCCTACCGAACGCCTGCAGGAGATCTTCGAAGCCTGCCTAAGCGGTGACCTGCCCAGCCTGGACGCGCAGCCGCTCGCCGATCTGCGTCACACCCTCCAGGCTGTGGAATGGCTGACCGGCACCGAACTGTCCGCCGAACTGCCGGATGCGGGCGAAATACAGAGGCGCATTGCTTGGGAAGAGATGATCCAGCCATTCCGCTATCTGCTTGCGCGCGGTTTCAGCGGGCGCGACGCCGAACTGCAACAGATGGCCGAATTCCTCAGCGATCCGAATCTGCCGCCGCTGCTTGTCTACGGGCCTGGCGGCGTGGGCAAATCGACGCTGATGGCCGAATTCATCATGCGACAGGCGATTCGCCGCCCCGAAGACGAGCGAACCCCGTTCGTCTACGTCGACTTCGATGAGCCGCAGGTGAATCCATTGGAACCACTGACGCTGCTGATGACGGCGGTGCGCCAGTTGATCGTGCAAGAGCCGCCGCTGGCCGACGAGGGGCGCTATCTGCTGGAAGAATGGACCTATCGTCTTTCGGCGGGATCGGTGCGCGGGGCGCAGAACATCCTGGTTGAGCAGAGCGTGAAGTTCGCCTGCAGCGACTACTACGGCAGCGATGTAACCGACGCCGACAGTTGAAGCGTGGAAAACGCTGTTTCGTTCCGTTCGTACCAGGGCGTCGAGACCTACGTCTACGAATTTGCCGAGTTGCTCAACAAACACCCACGCAGCGATCAGCCCTGGCCCTTCGTGCTCGACACATTCGAAGAAGTGCAGACGCGCAGCCGAGATGCCGTGGCGCAGATCGGGCGCTTCTTGCTCTCGTTGCGGCAGCAGCTACCACAGGTGCGCTTCTTCATCGGCGGGCGCGGCGAAGTCTTCGACATGGCGGTGACGCCCATGCTGCTGGCGGGCTTCGACGAGCCGTCGGCTATCGACTACCTGGCGGCGCAAGAGATCGAAGACGAAGCGGTGGCGCGTGCGATCTTCCACGCCGTCGGCGGCAACCCGCTCAGCCTCAAACTGGCTGCCCGCGTCGTGGTCCAGGAAGATCTGGCCGACAGCACAGGCGATCCGGCAGCGCTGCGCGAGATGCTGCGCAAGGTGAGCGAAGGCAACATCCAAGGCCAACTCTATCGTCGCATCCTCGAACACATCGATCCCGCGGTGCGCCCGCTAGCCCACCCCGGCCTGACGCTGCGCCGCATCACGCCGGAGTTGATCCAGCAGGTGCTGGCCGCCCCCTGTGGCGTGGACGTACACAACGAAGACGACGCGCAGCGGCTCTTCGATCTGCTGCGCCGCGAAGTGAGCCTGGTGACGCCCAGCGGCCCCAACGAAGTACGCCATCGCCCGGATGTGCGCGCGGTGATGATCATGGCGCTACACAACGACAAGCCGCTGGTTGTCCACGACATTCACCGGGCCGCCGTTGCTTACTACGCGCAGCGCGATGGCGCAGAGGCGCGGGCGGAGGAGATCTACCACAGCCTGTTCGTGGCGGTCGATCTGTCGCAGATCGACGCGCGCTGGAATCCGCGCTGGCAGAACACACTGGAGCAGTCTTTGCGCCCGGCGCTGTATGAACTTTCACCGCGGGCGCGGGCGTGGCTGGCGGCCAAGCTCATGCTCACCGGCGTGGGCGAAGTGGACTGGGACGAGAGCGGCCTGCCTGAATGGGAAGCGTACACCGAAGGCCGCGTGCGCGACCTGATCAAGACGCATGATTGGCAGGGCGCGCTGGCTCTGCTGGCCGAACGGCAGGAGCGCAGCGTGGGCAGCCGTCTCTACTTCTTGGAAACGACGATCCTACGCCAGCAGAAACGCCTACAGGAGGCGCGACGTTGCGCCTACGAGGGCGTCTACTCGCTCAAGCAGGCCGGCGACGACATCCGCCTGCTCGATCTGTTGCGACAGGTCATCGCCATCGACATTGAGCTTGGCAATTTTCAGTCCGCAGACATCGCGGTGGCGCAGGCGCGGGACCTGCTCGCTGAACAGCCGACACCGAATCGCGTGATCGCGCTGGAACTCGATGTCTTCGCGCTGGCCATCGCCCGTGGCAACGCCGAAAAAGAGGAACGCATTGAGGCGTTGCGCGCCGGCATTCTGCACCAGTTCTTCGAGGTTTCCGACAGCGAATTGTTGACGCATCCACAGCTTGTCCGCAATGTGCTCAATGAGTTCGCAGGCGAAAACAACGACGTGTTGCGCCGCTGCCTGAATCTGCTCTTGTTGGGCGATCCAACGCCGGAACAACGGGCGCAGCTTGCCCGGGTGATGCATCTTTGGGATCTGGCCATCTCGCAGACGTTGGAACAGCCGCCGGGGCTGCTGCTGCGCGAGGCAACGCAGACGGAGGACGTTGATTTTGAAACGGGGTGGTCAATCTACATGCGCGACACTCGCGCCAGCATCCTCAGCCGATCCATCGACAGGCTGCTGTCCAAATTTGGCGAAATCGAGTCGAAGATCTCTATCTCCACCGGCGGCGGTGCATTCATCAGCGGTGATGTTGTTGTCGAAGGCGGCGATTTCGTGGGGAGAGACCAAATCGGGATCGAAGTAGCCGAGGGCGACAAAGTCGCCAACATCGCCGGCGACGTGATCAGCGATATCTTCAGCTACGAGGAAGGCGGGAGATCCACTCGATCTCGCCCCAACTCACCAATCAGCATCTCTTCTCCCCACCACCGCCGCAACGTGAAGTCCCACAGCAGCACGTCTTGATCCGAAGAGAGCGTGAGGTAGCCGCGGTGTAGAAGGTGGAATCGGGCGGGCGCTTCGCCGTTGACCAGCAGACGCACGGAAAGCGTCATCGCCGCCACCGTTGAGGCCCGGCGCCGGGCAGGTCATGCGATCCTGGGTGATGAGGAATTCCACCGGCTCCGCCAGCCCGGTCGCGTACCTGCCAGCGCGTTGACCAGGTCCACCGCGCCAGCGCCCCAGCCCGCCCGATTCAGGCAGGATCGCCTTCGAGCGGATCAACAGCGGCGTACGCCCCTCGAAGACCTCCACCGACATCCCCGCCGCTGTAGACGGATAGATGTACCCGGCGCGGCCCGGTCTGCCGTAGCCGGCGCCCTGCCCACCACCCGCAAAGAAGGGAACATTGAAATTTGAACCGTCGGGGCGACGTCCGCGCGCCTGGAAGGCGGCCAGGAAGCCCGACCGGCCATCACCCGATCCGGCAGCACGTCGGCCAGGGCGGCGAAGATCACCGTGTTCAGGTGCCAGCCGCTGCGCAGGCGCAGGTTCACCGGCGCGGAAACGGCAGTTGAGGATCGATCCCAGCGGCGCGCTGATCTCGAAGGGGCGCAACGATCCTTCGTTGTGGGGTAGATGCGGCGCCAACACGCACATGAGCGTGTAGAAGGTCTGCGCGCTGGTGTACGAAAGCGTGGCGTTGATGCCGCCAGGGCTGACTTCGTGGGCGCTGCCGGTGTAATCCACGTGCAGATCCGAACCTGCCACGCGGATGGAGACGGCGATGGTGAGCGGTGTGTGCAGGGCGTCGAACTGATTTGCGCGCTGTAGACGCCGTCGGGGATGGCGGCGATTGCGGCTTACAGCGGTTTCCGTCCGCTCCTGGATGGCGGCGGAGAGGTCGCGCAGATCGCTCAGACCGTATTCGTGCATGAGGTGCAGCATTCGGCGAGCGCCCACGGCGTTGGCGGCCACCAGCGCATCCAGATCGCCGATCACTTCTTCAGGGTCCGCGCACGTTGGCGCGTAGGATGGCGTAGAGCGTGTCGTTGCGTGCGCCAGCATCGTAGAGCTTCAGAATTGGGATCTGCAAGCCTTCTTCGTAGACGGTGCGCGGACGGCGGTCATCGTTGGTGCCGCCGATGTCGTTGGCATGGGCAATCGTGGCGCAAAAGGCCACCACGTGCGCTTCTTCGCCGACGCCGTCGAAGACGGGCGTCACCACGCAAATGTCGGGCAGATGACCCGCCGAAAGCCAGGGATCGTTGGTGATGTAGACATCGCCGGGGCGCATGGTGTGGGCAGGATGCTGGGCCAGCACGGCGCGGGTGACGATGGGCATGGTCAAGTTGAACGCCGGCATCGAAGAGGGCGCATGGGCCAGGCAGTTGCCTTCGGCGTCGAGCAGTTCGCAGCCATGATCCTGGATCACAGCCACCACCGGCGAAAAGGCCGTGCGCCAGACCGTGGTGAACATCTCTTCGCTGATGCTGATCAACCGGCTCCAGATCACTTGCAGGGTGGCGGGGTCGCGTGTGGGATCCATGTGTGTTTGGGGGTGGTGACTGGTGATTGGTGATTGCGTGAGATCAGATGATACATGAGATTGGGGAGTTCCACCAGGGAGGCGGAAGGGGGGATTTCAAACCTACTTCGTCAAGATCTGTGCCAGTGTCTTCGAGAGGAGTTCGATGTCCACGGGTTTTAGAAGCCAGCCGGCCAGCCCGCGTTCGGTGAGGTCGGGCAGTTCAGCGTCCAGAGGATGGCCGCTGAGGATCAGCACAGGTGTTTCCAGGGCGCGCTGGCGCATGGCATCGAGCAGCGCGGCGCCGCCCATCTCCGGCATCACAAAATCGCTCAAGACCAGGTCGACGGCGGTGGGGTCGTCATCGAGAACCACCAGCGCTTCTTTGCCGTTGCCCGCGGTGACGGCGCGATAGCCCAGCAGTTCCACGATCTCGCGTAAGGCCACAAGCAGATCCGGGTTGTCCTCGACGACGAGGATGGTACGCCCGTCACCCACCGTCAGATCACCCTCAGTCGAGGGATGGTCGTCGCCCTTTTCCGCCAACGCAGGCAAAAAAAGGACGAATCGTGTTCCTGTCCCCTCCTCGGATTCCACTTCGATTTCGCCGCCGTGTTGCATGACGATCCCGTGTACCTGGGCCAGCCCCAGCCCCGATCCCTGGCCCGGGGCTTTTGTGGTGAAGAACGGCTCGAAGATGTGAGGAAGATTGTGCGCTGGAATGCCGCCGCCGGTGTCCGCAACAATCAGGCGGAGCCATCGCCCGCCTGTCAGACCGGGGCGTGGCGGCCTTGGCATTGACGAAAGGCTGAAGCGTAGGTGGCCACCGCTGGGCATGGCATCCCGCGCATTGACAGCCAGGTTCATCACCAATTGCTGCATACGGGGCAGATCCACCAGGGCCAGATGTTGGCCGGGTTCACAATCCAGGCCGACGTCAATGGTTTCGGGCAGTGTACGCGCAAGCAGGGCGATCTGGTCGCGCAAGAATGGCGCCAGGTCCAATGGGTGTCGTTCGAGGACAGCGCGACGGCTGAAGTCTAGAATCTGCTGGATCAGGCGTGCGGCGTGGCTCACCTGCGCCTGGATCACGTCGAGCCGATTGTGATCGCGTTCGGTGAGCATGCGTACACGCGCCAGCATAGGCACCTGGAGCGCGATGACCGCCAGAATGTTGTTGAAGTCGTGGGCGATGCCCGCGGCGAGTTGACCAATCGCCGCCAGCCGTTCCTGGTGGTTGAGTTGTTCGTTCAGTTCCTGTGCCAGTGTCTCTGCTTCGATCTGCTTACTCACATCGATAGAGGTGACCACGATCTGGCGCAGGGAGCCATCTGTGTCGAAATCTGGGACGGCGTTGACCAGCACCCACACCACGTCGTCGCTGCCGGGCCGGCGAATGCCGTAGGTCATGTTTTCCAAGGGATGCCCACTTTTGAGGACGCGTATAGCCGGGTACTCGTCCCGATCCAGGCGTCTTCCATCCCTGTGTGTAAAGAACCAATCGGGCTCATGGGGCGTCTTGCAGAGCAGATGATCGGCGTGGATGCCTAGAATCTGCTGCGCTCGCTCGTTGATCAACACGATCTGCGTATCCGGGCCGTGGACCACGATGCCGGCGTGGAGATTCTGTACCAGGGCGCGGTGGGCTTCTTCGCTCTTGCGCAGTGCCTCCTCGGCGCGCCGACGGTTGACGATCTCCCAGGCCATGTCGGCAAAGCGGGTGACAAGTTCGATGTCATCTTCATCGTAGTCCGCCGGTTTGTTGCCTACACCGAGGATGGCCGTGACCTTGCCATTGCGCAGGATCGGCACGATCAACTCGCGCACCACCACGGCGTGGCCTGCGGGCATGCCTTTGCGGTTGGGCAACGAGGCATAGTCGTTGTGGATCACCGGTTTGAGCGTGTGTACACAGTCCGCCCAGACCCCTGCCTGCGCCACAGGATAGTGCATGCCCTGGCCTTCGGCCCGACAGAATTCCTGGATTGTGCGTGTGGACCAGGCTTGGAGCGAGAGGTTCTGCTGGTCAGGTTCCACAAAATGGTAGAAGCCGATGCTGCTATCGGTCAACTCGGTGACTTGATCGAGCGTTCGCTGCAAGATCTGAGGCACCGTGTGATCCGAGGCGTATTCGATGAGATCCAGGTGCATCTGCGTAACCGAAGCGGCCTGCTTCTGCTGCGTAATGTCAGATGCAAAACTGAGGGTGGCCGGTTCATCCTGCCAGGAGATGGGTACCGTGTTCAGCGCGATCCACTTGCTGCGCCCATTGGGCAGTGACACACGTAGTTCGCGCCGGTTTCCTGGATGTGTGCGGGGGGCGCTGAGCGGATGAGGAACCTCGATCTGCTCCCAATCTTCGGGCAGAAGTCGGCCACGCACCCCACACCCCACGATCTCGGCCTCGACGCGCTCAAACAGCAGGCAGGTCATGCGATTGGCGAATTGAACCTTGTCTTCCTGTATGACAAAAATCGCTTCGTTGGCGTTCTCAACCAATAGCCGGTAGGTGCCGTTGGTCGATTTGTCGGCTTCAACGTCAGATCCCAACATGCCGGCGTCCCTTCTCTGGTGTATGCCCGTAGATCCTCGCTAAAGCTTACCCCCTCCTTACAATACACCTTGTCGGTTGTGAAACAATGAGGCATTTGACTGCTTTTACATGATCATCAAAATTCTGAAATTTCGTTAGGCGTGAGACGCGAGAATATAAGCAAGCGTCTGTGCCAGTTGATCGGCGTCAACCGGCTTTAGCAACCACCCGGCCAGCCCGCGTTCGGTGAGGCTGGGCAATTCGGATTCGAGTGGATGGCCACTGATGATCAACATGGGTGTGGTCAACTGGCGGTTGCGCAGCTCGGTCAGCAGATCGATGCCGCCCATCTCCGGCATCACCAGATCGGTAAGCAGTAGATCAAGACGTCCTAGCTGCGCATGGGGAATGGCCAGCGCTTCAATGCCACTGGCGGCGGCGCGTACACGGTAGCCTAACGCATCGAGCATGTTCTCCAACGCACCGCGCATTGCCTCGTTGTCTTCCACCACCAGAACGCTCTCGCCGTGTCCTGCAATAGGCGTATCGTCGTCGATGGTCGCTGCTTCTGCTGTGGATGAGAGAGGCAGGTAAATGATAAATGTAGTTCCCTTGCCGGGTTTGCTCTCAAGCGCGATCTCGCCGTTGTGCTGTTTGATGATGCCGTAGACCTGTGAAAGCCCCAGACCTGTGCCTTTGCCTGCCGGTTTGGTGGTGAAAAATGGATCGAAGACCTGTGCTTGTATCTCTGGCGACATGCCCATGCCTGTGTCGGCTACGGTCAGGCGCAACCAAGAGCCGTCCACCATTCCGTAGACAGGTCGTTTTGTGTGCCCATCTAGCACGAGCGACGATAGATGGAGACTGATCGAGCCTTCGCCGTCGATGGCGTCGCGGGCGTTGAACACCAGGTTCATGAGCGCTTGCTGAAACGAGGTTTCATCGACATCCACGGTGTAGGCGCCCGGCACAATTTGCAGGTTGAGCTGGATCGTCGCCGGTAGTGTCGTTTCCAGGAGCGCCACCGCTCGATGTAGCAACACTCTCATGTCAGACGTCTTGCGCTCAAGCATAGATCGGCGGCTGAAGTCCAGGATCTGGCGGATCAGCCTTGTGGCGTGATCTGCCTGCTCGACAATTGTTGTCACGCGCTGCCTGGACTGAGGCTGTACCTGATCTGTAGACAGAAGCAGATGGCTCTGCAAAATGATGGCGCCGAGCACATTGTTGAAGTCGTGCGCAATGCCCGCCGCCATCTGACCCACGCTGGCCAAGCGCTCTTGTTGGTGCATCTTCGCCTGCAAATCGCGCTGTTGCGAGACGTCGCGGACAAACAAGACGTACTGCCCGATGCCTGTAAAGGCTTCGATGCGTTTGATGTCGATCTCAAAGAGCGTATTTGACTCATCCATGAGGGGCAACTCAACCGCCATCCCGCCTGCGCCTACTGCGCGCAGGATGGATCGGAAGGAGTGTTGCGCCAGGGTTTTGATTGGTGTGTTCTTTGCATAGGGCTTGCCCGTTAGTTGTTCGAGATACGTCTGGCCCATTGGGTTGGCCAACAGCGTGCGGCAATCGCCATCCAGCAAGATGATACCAGCCGCTACATTGTCGATGATCTCCTGCAACTGCTGCGCCTGAATGCGAGTTTGCAGGAGCAGTTGATCCGTCTTGAGGTGCAATCGATCTTGCTCAACGGCGATGGCGATCTGTGAACTAAGCGTACGTAGGAAATCGGTGGCATTGGGGGTAAGCCTGATTGCATTGCGCCACAGCAGTTCAAAGACGCCGATGACTTCGCCGTCCACCGTCAAGGGCGCAACGTAGTAGGCCCTGGCATGTTCTTTGTCGATGAGATATTGGCGGCGGAGGGGTGGATCGCATTGGGTGATATCGGGCAGGAAGATCAATCGCTTGTCTTCGATGCATTTGTCGATCCAGGCGCAGATGACGCCTTCGGGGTTCTCTTGCGCCGGGTTGGTGTGCATTCCCCAGTGGGCAATCGTATGTAGGCGCGACGATCTTGGTACGCGCAAGGTGACGGCGGCAGCGTCAATCGCCCACATCGTAGACACGTTCTGCATAGCCACGGCGAGGATATGTCGCAGACTCTGTTTGGCGGTGATCTGGAGATCTAGTTGGTGCAGGATATTCAGCCGATGCAGGTTTTCTTTGGCTTCGGCAAGCATGGTGGCGCGATGAATGGCGCCTGCCGCAATGTCCGCGATCGTGTTGAGCAATCGAACATCGGCTGCCGTAAAAGGACGCTGCCGCGTGATCCACAGCGCGCCCAGTGTTGCCTCACTGGAGACCAGTGGCGTGCAGATTTCATTGTGCAGTTGACCACTCTGGCTGTGCAGCGCAAACAGTGGATCAACCTGTGGTTCCCTGCCGTTATAGGGTTGGCCTGTAATGAGGACGCGGCGGGTGAGCCGTTCCAGTGCTTCATGTCTCACAGCGCCTACCTGCCGACCAGGACCTTCAACCAGGTTGTCGGCGTCGTCCAGTGTGGCGAACAGGGCGCCGTCGGTGTGCAGAAGCACCATGATCTGATCCAGCACGATTTCCATGATCTCGGCGCTCGACCATCCTTCGCGCAAGGCTGCGCTGACGCCGGCGATGATGGCCAACTCCGTCTCGCGTCGTTTCCGGTCACTGACATCGCGTAGCGTAGCCAGGAATGCCGGTTCGTTCTCCCAAACCAGTTCCACCAGGCGCATATCCACGAAACGCATTTCGCCGGATCTACGCCGTACTTCGATATCGGCGCCACTATCACCGGCCACAAGTGGCAGACCGAATGGTTGCCCTACCAGTTCGCTGTCTTCGCGTTCAAACAACGCTTGCGCGGCCGGGTTGGCGAAGCGCACAACGCCTTCGCCATCTACCACCATCATGCCGTCGGCGCTGGCTTCGACCACCTGGCGTAGACGCGCTTCGCTTTCTTGCAGCGCGGCGCGCTGGCGGCTGCGTTCCAGTGCATGGCGCATCACCAACGCCAGATTTCGGTCGGTGATATCGCCTTTGTAGAGGTATTCCTGCGCCCCAAGCCGCAGCATGTCCATGACGAGATCGTCGTCGGCCATCAATCCACTGATCACGACCAACAGGGATTCGGGGCTGTGCGCCCTCAACCGGCGCAGTGTGTCCAGTCCGTTGCTGTCTGGCAGGTTCAGATCCAATAAAACGAAATCTGGATCGTTGCGCGACAGAAACTCGATGCCTTCGTCCAGTCGGCTAACAGCTGTGAGATCGAAAGACATATTCGTCGCCAGTTCCAGCGTGCTGCTCACGATCTCGATATCGTCGGGATCGTCTTCTATCATCAATACACGATACAGTTGGGCCATAGCACACTCGACGTGTTATTCGCTGAAAAGTCCTTCGATGCGATCGATTTCATCGGGCATCATGCGCACGATGTGGCCGGTGAGAATGCCGGAAATCTCACGGAACGGCTTGCCTATGTGCATGCCGTTGTCGTCGATGGAAAACTCGCGGATATCCTTGTCGTGTCGGGATCCGCGCATTTTGAGCACCGTCAGGCCGCGGCGCATGACGCCGTACAACTCAACGTAGCGTAGGAGCACGATGGCGTCGGTGATGGTGGAAATGTGCGCCTCGGTGATGGAGACGCCGCCCATCAGGTTCGGCGTGGTGGACGTGAAGAGACCAGCGACTTCCTGGTGTTTGATGAAGGAGGTCAGCGCGATCACAAACTCTCGGTAACCTTTGATGGTGGCCACACGTTCCAGGGCGCTCAGGCTGTCAACGGCCAGGCGATTGGGTTTGAACTCGTCGATGATGCTCTTCATGCGAATTAGATGATCTTCCAGGCCCATGACCTCGGGGTATTCGCATACGACTTTGAGTTTGTTTTCTGCTTCCATCTGTTCAAAATCAAAGCCCCACCCAATGGCATTGCGGAAGAGTTGCTCTCGGCTTTCTTCAAAGGCAAAGAGCAGGCATCTTTCCTGATTGGCAGCGCCGCCTGCCATGAAATGGCTCACCAGCAGCGTTTTGCCGGTGCCGGTAGCGCCGGAAACCAGGCTAATCGAGTCGCGGAAGAACCCGCCGCCGCACATGGCGTCCAATTCGGCGCTGCCCGAGCTGATCCGGCTATCCGACGACCGCTGCCTGAGTTCGATGGCCGAAAGCGGCACGGCCACGATGCCGTCGGTTGGGGTGATGGTGAAAGGGTATTCGCCTTTTTGGTGATTGGTGCCGCGGAACTTCAGGATCTCCATGGTGCGGCGGCGCTTTTCGGCTTCGAGGGCGTTGCGCAGGATGATCACATTGTCGGTGACGAATTCCTCTACGCCGTAGCGCGCAATCTCGCCGTACTCTTCTGTCCGCTCCGCGGTCATGATGGCGGTGACGCCCATCATTTTTAGCGCGGAGGTGATGCGAAAGAGTTCTTTGCGCACGATGCCGCTGTCGGTGAATTGGGCGAAGATGGCGCCGAGTGAATCCAGCGCCACACGGCGGGCGTTCACCTTGCGCACGGCCAGCTCGATGCGCACCAGCAGCGCGCCCAGGTCATAGTCGCCGGTGATGATTTCCTCATCACCGGAGCGCGGGGACGCATCGACAAAGGCCCATTTGCTCTCCGCTTCCCAACGGGCAATGTCCCACCCAAAGCTGGCGACATTTCTGCGTATGTCGTCGGGTCTCTCTTCGAATGTGATGAAGACACCGCCCTCGTCGTCGTAGAGGATGCCCGACGCTAGAAATTGGATGGCGAAGGTCGTCTTGGCGCTGCCTGCCGTGCCTGAGATCAGGCTGGTGCGGCCGGTGGGCAGGCCACCCATTGAGATCAGATCAAAACCTGGAATGTGGGTAGGCAGTTTTTCAACGGCGTCTTTCGTGGTGTCCGAACTCACTATTGTTCCCTCGCATTCTCGAATGGTCGAATATCCAGCCCCAGCAGCACCTTGTCGACATCGGACAGATCGCCGATAACGCGCCGGAGCGGCAGGGGGAGCTGCTTGATCAATGTGGGCGTGGCCAGGATACGCTCGTCTTCGGCCAACTGTGGATGTTCGAGAATGTCGATGACCTGGATTTGGTAAAGCCCGCCCAATTCCTGCCCACAGATTCGCTGTAGGTTGGCAATGGCCCGCGCTGATGTGGCCGTCTGCCCTGTGATGTAGAGTTTCAACAGATATTTATTGTCCATGCGCTATCTCCTGAGAATATGTCGCCTGTTACAGGCAACTCCTACTCCGCTGTTGGTTGCCGGGGTGTACGCCGATAGTAGTTGACCAGAGATCCCATCAGTTGCAGCACGAGGAGACGACCTTCTTCCATGTAAATCTGCGTCTGACGCGGGTTGCGAATGTTCTGCATCTTTCTGACTGCTGACAGATGGATTTCGACAACGTCGCGCGGGCCGATGTTCAGAAAACCTAGATGCTGCGCCATAAAGTCGAGTTGGGCGGCGGTGTCGTGTTTTACTCGGTAGCCCCGCTGCTCAACAGCCATTTCCAATATGTTGGTATACAACTGAACAAACTCAGCGAAGAGATCCGGCACACTCTCTTTCATCGGCACAAAGCCAAACGAACGCGAGGTCGCCGCCGCTTGGGCTTCGCCTGAGAGTGAGGCCAGCGAGTTCATTTCTCGCGTCTGCTCGTTCGAGAGCTGCGCCAGAAGCTGTTCAATGTGATGGCGCTGTTTGCTCACGGCGTAGCGGATGGCGCGTTCGAGCATGCGTAGGGTCATTTCGTCTTTGGCGAGGAAACCTGCGCCGCCGGCATCCAGTGCGGCCTGATCCACTTCACGATTGCCGCGGCCCGTCAGCATAATGATCGGCCCTTTGCAGCCTTGCGCAATGGCTTCACGCATCAGGTCCAGGCCATCCCGAGTCTCCAGCCAATAATCGACAAGATAAACATCATAGTGGTTGTTGACCATGTACCGCAGGGCTTGATCGTAGTTGGAGATCCACTGTAAGCGAATCTGGGGATGCGTTGCATCATCCAGCAGATCGCGCGTGATCAAATAGTCTTCCTCGTCGTCGTCCACAAGTAGAGCGGTGATAATGTCCAAATCCATCTTCATCCTTGATCGGCCGCGGGCGGTAGTTCAACAATCTCAAACCAATATCGATCCAGGGCCTGCATGGCATCGACAAGACCGGTGAATGTCACCGGTTTGACGATGAACGAGTTCACCCCCAGATCGTAGGAGCGTACGATGTCCTCATCGCTGTTCGATGTTGTGAGCACGACGACAGGAATGCGACGCAACTGTGGATCGGACTTGATCTCAATCAGACATTCGCGGCCATCTTTGCGGGGCATGTTGAGATCAAGCAGGATCAGGCCGGGTTTGGGCGCAAGTTCGGGCGACGCGTATCGGCCACGCCTGTACAAGTAATCGAGCAATTCCACGCCATCTTCCACTACATAGAGTCTGTTCACCAATCTGGCAGCGGCAAGCGCGTCTCGGGTCAGTAGCCTGTCGTCTGGATCATCTTCCGCTAACAGGATCGTAATGGTGGATTGTCTAGTACGCACAGATGTTGCTCCTCGGGGTTTTCAGCTTTCCTGATAAGAAGTCAGGTGGATTTCGGGCGGTGCTGTACCGAATCCTGCGCTGTTTCTTGCGTAAGCGGAAGCCTGACGGTAAAAGTTGTCCCCTCGCCGGGGACACTGGTCAGGGCGATGTGGCCCTGGTGGCGGTCGACGATGCGGCGACAGATTGACAGCCCGATGCCTGCGCCTTCATAGGTAGTGCGCCCATGCAGGCGCTGAAATGGTTTGAAGATACGTTCAGCGTACTGCATTTCGATACCGATGCCATTGTCGGCCACGGCAAAAGCCACCTCGTCGGGCGCCACTCCTTCGAAGGCCTGGTAGACCTGGACAAGCGGCGAACGCTCCGGGTGATGGAATTTCAGCGCGTTGCCGATCAGATTCTGCAAAACCTGGCGCATCTGTGTGCGGTCCGCCATCAATACCGGCAACGCGCCGACGCGGATCTCTCCCCCAGTCTGTTTGATGCGCTGTTCTAGATCGGCGATCACCTCGCTCGTGACAACATTCAGATCGACGCGTTGCCATTCGCCGCCGCTTGAGTTGACGCGTGAAAATGAGAGCAGATCGTTGATCAGTGTCTGCATGCGTCGGCCGGCGTTCTGCATACGCTCCAGATAGTCTGCCCCCGTCTCGTCCAGGGCATCGCCGTGCCGGCTCGTCAGAAGATCCCCAAAGGCAATGATCTTGCGCAGCGGTTCTTGTAGATCGTGTGAGGCCACATGGGCGAAGTCCTGTAGATCGCGGTTGCTGCGTTCGAGCTGTGCAGCGTACGACGCCACCTGCTCTTCGGCGCGTTTGCGATCTGTGATATCGCGGGCAATGCCGATCACCTGCGTGATTTTGCCTTGCTCATCCCACAGGAACGGCGCCACGCGGCTTTCGATCCAATGGATCGTACCGTCTTTGTGGACGAGGCGGTGCGTCAGCAGACGAACCTCACCTGGTCCGGCGTGCGCCATCTCGGCGTAGAAAGCTTGTGTCGTTGCCAGATCAGCAGCGTCGACGATCTGCGTTAGGAAGTTGGGAGACTCTGTCAACTCTTCCGCTGTATAGCCAAGGATGTCGAGGCTGCTGCGGTTTGCATAGACGTTGCGGTTGTCGGCGATATCGAAGATGAAGATGATGTCCGGCGTTGTGCTCGCGACGCGCTCCAGCCAGCGGCGTGAATGTTCGATTTCGTCGCTGGCCTTTTGACGTTCCGTAATGTCGATGATGGCGGCAAGAACAAAGCTCTCTTCGTTAATGGTGATTGGGTTTAGGCCGATCTCCACGGGTATCTCACGCCCGTCTTTGTGCAATCCATACAGCGCGCGCCCCAAACCCATCGGGCGCGCTGACGGCGCATCGAAGAACGCCTCCCTGTCTGCCGCGTGACCAGAGCGCAAATGCTCGGGAAGGAACTGCTCTGTCGGCTGGCTCAGCATCTCCTCGCGCGTATAGCCAAATAACGATTCAGCTTGTCGATTGACCAGGCTGATCCGCCCGTGGCGATTGAACAGAATCAGGGCATTGGGCGATGCCTCCACGACGGAGCGGAAACGGTCTTCCGCTTCACGGCGGGCAACGTCTATCTGGTCGAGTGACCGCGCAAACCAGTAGACCGCGCCGGAATAGACGTAGGCGTTTAGGACTGTCAACAAGATAGGGATGAAGGCTGTGTCGTAGAGGCCGTTCAACTGGCCCAAATGGACGATCCAGGCAGTCAACAGTGGGACAACAAGCGCCAGTAGCATAAGACGGCGCGCCAACAAGCCACCAAGATTGCCGCCGGCGATCAGGGAGGTCAGGCCGCGATCTGGATGTAAGAAGAGAATCCCGACGCACAGAACCAAGAAGGCAATGGCCGTCTGTAGTGCCATGCCTGTGTAGGCAGAGATGCGAAAAAAGAATGCAATGCCGAAAATGTAGCCGACCAGGGCCAGAAGCGCCACGAAAGCAGCGGTGACAGTGAGAAAAAGGGCAACGTGATGATGTGGCGAATTTCCATAGCTCGATAGGAACAACGCCGCACCCACAAGCACAAAGGCGAATGCCGTTTGCGGCGAAGGACGCCCCGGGAACGCAACCTGCGCAGCCCCCAGCGTGTCTTTGGCGATTATTTGATCGATGCCAAGATCCCATCCAAAAATGTACTCGCTCAACGTCAGCAAGCCGAGCAGAAAGACGAAACCAGCCAATATCTGCGCAAACCGTCGCCGACGACGGCCGGCGCCCGACCCGATAGCGGTTGTGTAAAGCGCAAGCGCAACACCGGACAACACGAACCCGACGGCGGTATTCGCCGTCATCTTCGGCGTTCCGAGCAGCCAAGATTGCAGCGCCCGTGCATCGAAGATCCAGTCGCCGACGATAGTGGCGCCTACCAGAACAACGACGACACTCGCTATCAAGGGCAAGAATTTGAACGGGAATGTTCTGACTGTACTCACGTCCGTTTCTTCTGGGGGCGGCAACGACCAAGGGGATCGAATTGGATGTGTTTCGCCGGGCATCTATGGGTTGAAGAGCTGAATCCAGGGATACAGTGAGTATGCGATCTTTGTGGAAAAGAATAAAGACATCCGTTGCTCGCAAATCAGTGCGGGGGATCTGATCCGCAAACCGCCGGTGGATGGCTGAAGCAACGACGGGTAGTGAAGTCAGAACACTGTCACGATTCAAACGTCTGCATTATAGCGCAACAAAACGCACGTGGCAATCGAACTACGTGAATTCGCCTACTCTTTTCTCATGATCGCGTCGCTACGTCATTTTCAAACGCCCACAAAACGCCTGCCAAACTCCCCGCCTGCTACATTCATCTCAGCACGCTGTGCTATCTCCGTGGTGAACCATCTACAATCGTCCAAAATGAGACGATCACTGGTCAAGGGAACAGGAATATGAAACGTATACTCATGCTGTTGGTGATTTTGGGAATGCTGCTGGCGCCGACGCCGTGCGCATGGGCGCAGGAAACACAACCCGCCAACGAGATCGTCGCCGGTGACGAAGGCTGGGACGTGCGCTTCGGCCTGCCCGGTCTGCCCGCAGGCGAGGTGACGGCGCTGGCCGTGGCCGCGGACGGCGATCTCTTCGCCGGGGGGCGTTTCGAGCAGGGTGTGCTGCGCTGGGACGGCGCACGCTGGCATAGCCTGGGCCAAGGACTCAACAACTACCCGGCCCAACTCGTCTTTGCTGCGGACGCACTCTACGCGGTGGGGAGCTTCACCAAAGCCGGCACGGTGACCACCAAGGGCCTGGCCAAATGGGACGGCGCAGCCTGGTCGCGCATTGGCAACGGCGTCGGCCCCAAGAACCAGTATGGCGACGACGGCGCACTCTACGCCATCGCCGTGATCAGCGGCGACGTCTACGTGGGTGGCGAATTTGTGAGCATCGACAACGTGGCCGCACGCAACATCGCCCGCTGGGACGGCGCGGCCTGGCATCCCTTGGGCGAGGGGCTGGCCGACCTCACCTACGAGGAAGACGCTCTGGGCGACTTCGGCGCGGTGCGCGCCCTGGTCGCCGATGGCAACATCCTCTACGCTGGGGGCGATTTCGACGGGGCCGACAACGGCGGTGCACTGGTAATCGTCCACAACGTCGCCCGTTGGGACGGCGCGCTGTGGCACGCGCTGGGCAACGGTGTCACCGGCGAAACGACGTTGGACAACGGCATCGTCTATGCCATGACGGTTGGGGGCGACGTCGGCAACCGCTCGCTCTACGTGGGCGGCAACTTCGTCCAGGCCGATGATCAACCGGCCGCCAACGTGGCCGGTTGGGTCAACGGCGGCTGGCAGGCGCTGGGCGACGGCCTCACCGCCGAGTTCGCCCCCTTCCAGATGGTGGAGGCGATGCTCGCCATCGGCGCGGATCTCTACGTGGGTGGTCAATTCGACTACGCCGGCGGCGCGGACAGTCCGGTGCTGGCCCAGTGGAACGGCAACGCCTGGTCGCCCCTCGCCGCGGACATCGAACGCTTCGGCAAAGGCGAAGTCCACGCCCTGGCTGTCACCGCGGACGGTGGCCTTTACGTGGGCGGTGAATTCACCACCGTCGACGATCTGCTCACGAATAACCTGGCTCGGCACGATGCCGTCGGCTGGCACGTGCTGGGGCTCGGCGTCACCCAGTTCGACACAGGCGAGACGCCAGGCAAGATCTACGCCATGCACAGCGACGACGCCGGACGCGTCTACATCGCCGGCAGCTTCAGAACAGCCGGCGGCATCCCCGTCAACAACATCGCCATGTGGGACGGCGCAACCTGGCACGCGCTCGGCTCCGGCGTGGACGGCGTGGTACGCGCCCTGGTGACCGTGGGAGATGACGTGTACGTGGCGGGCAGCTTCACCGCGGCGGGCGGCGTGACAGCCAACCGCGTGGCGCGCTGGAACCGCGTCACCGGGGAGTGGCGCGCGCTGGGCGCGGGCATTAACGACAACGTCTACGCACTGGCCTACACCGACGGCGTCCTCTACGCTGGGGGCGGTTTCACAGCGGCGGGCAATGTCACCGCCTACGATCTGGCCTGGTGGGACGGCGCGCAGTGGCACGCCTTCGGCGATCAATACCGTATCTACGAACGGTCGCAGGAGGGCGGCGAAGTGGGGACCACCGTCTACGCGCTGGCTGCGTCCGGGGACGACGTGGTGATCGGCGGCCAGTTCCAGACGATCCACAAGTTGGGGACCGATACCCAGAACCTGGCCAACTACGAACTGGCCAACAATGTCGTGCTCTGGAACCGCGCCGCGGACACGTGGACGCTGCTCGGCCCGTGGACAGCGACGACCGAGCCGGGGGTGACCACCAACGGCTACAGCGGCTTCGGCACGTCGGTGCGTAGCCTTGCCATCGTGGGCGGCGACGTCTTCGTGGGCGGCATGTTCAACCAGGCGGGGACAGTCTCCGCCGGCAACATCGCCCGTTGGACCGCGGCTACGGACGTCTGGCGCGCGCTGGGCGGTGGTGTGGGCGGCCTGGACGTGACAGGGCTGGACGTCGCGCCGGTATCGGCGATGGACGTGGTGGGCAACACGCTGGTGGTGGGCGGCTTCTTCACTGTGGCGGGCAACAGCGCCGCCCGCTTCGTGGCCCTCTTCGATGCTGTGGACGATGTGTGGTCTGCTGTGGGGAGCGGCGTGCTCTACGGCATCGACCGCAACACCTCGGTCTACGCCGTGAGCGCGCAGGCAGATGGTGTCTTCGCCGGTGGGCAGTTCAGCCAGGCGGGCGGCGCGGCCTCGGTGGGCTTTGCCCATTGGTCGCCGCCGATGCAGGTCGATCCCGTGCCTGCGGCGGGCGGCGTGGTGAACGCGGACGACGGCGCTGTGTTCGACTTCCCCGCGGGCGCGCTGCCGGCGGACGGCACAATGGCCTACGGGCCGCGCTTCGCCCCGTCCGCGCCGCTGCCCGCGGACATGCCTGCGCTGCGCAGCTTCGTCCTTGTCGCCGCCGCGCAAGGACAGCCAGTGGACGTCCCCACACAGGCGTACAGCGTGCGTCTGCCCTACACCGATGCCCAACTGACGGCATTGGGCATCGCCGATCCGTCCACGCTGGCGCTTGTCTACTGGGACGGCGGCGCGTGGCGGTCACTGGGCGGCGTTGTGGACACGGTCGACCATACGATCACCGCGTCCGCTGCGCGGTTTGGTGAGTTTGTGCTGGTGGGGCGGAAGGCTGCGCCGCCGGCCGACGAAATGCGCGTCTACTTGCCGATGATGCAGCGGTGAGAAAAGGGGGCTGCCAGGAAGGTTTCGCCCTTCCTGGCAGCAAGAAGAGGTTCAGTAGATTCGGCACAAAATGGCCTTAGTACGTCCACACCCGAGGCAACGGTCGCTCCATCTCCAACATGCGCTGGATCAGCGCGTGGCGCATCTCTGCCTGCTCTGCGCTGTAGTCGGGACGACCGGCGACATCTCGGTAGTCGCCCCATTCGGCGTCGAGATCGTAGAGGTGCTCGTGGCCGTTGGTGTGGACGACGTAGCGGAAGCGTTCTGAGCGCAGGCTCTTCCAGCCGTGGTGCTCGGTGAGGGCCGCAGACTTGAGCGGTCGATCCGATCCCTGGAGCAGCGGCCACAGCGATTGCCCTTGCAGGTGCGGCGCGATTTGGATGCCGGCACAATCGAGCAGCGTGGGGACGACGTCCACGGCCTCGACGATGTGCGACACCGTCTGCCCCGCGGGGACGCGATCCGGCCAGCGCACCATGAGCGGCACGCGGCTGCACTGATCGTGGGCGGGGTAGCCTTTGCCGTAGCGCAGATGCTCGCCCAGCCATTCGCCGTGATCCGAAGTGAAGATCACAATCGTGTCGTCGGCCAGCCCGCGCGCTTCCAGCACGTCGAGGATGTGACCCACGTAGTGATCCACCTCGCTGATCATGCCGTAGTAGCCGTGACGGGCGGCCTGCAACTGCTCTTCGGGAAAGTGTTCCGCTGCGCCCTGATTCACCAGTTCCGGCGGAAAACCGGGGACGGTCAACTGCTGCGGCGTGTACTGATCGAGGAAGCGTTGGGGCGTCACCCAGGGCGCGTGGGGCGAGTAGAAGCCGGCGATGCAGAGGAACGGCTCGTGCCCGCGTTTGCGCAGGAATTCCACTGTACGGTCGGCCACGAACGCGCTGTGCGTCACGTGCTCGTCGCCGGGGAAGGGGATCGGCCCTTTGAAATCGAAGCGCCCACCCTCGGTGGGGTGTTTGACCCTGTCTTCGATGCCCATTGTTTCGTACCACACCGCGGTGGCCGGCGGCAGGCCGACGCTGAGGTGCTCCAGTTGATCGGGCTGTTGTCGGCGTACCCAGGCGCGGTAGGCGTCTTCGTAAACGCCAGGTTCGTCGGAGATTTCGATCTGATCAAAGCCGTAGTGTGGGTGCGGGACGCGGTGATCACGGTTGGCGTGGGGCAGGAAGTGCAACTTGCCCAGGTTGGCCGACGTGTAGCCGTACGACGACAGCAGACGCGGCAGCGTGAGCGTGTCTTCGGGCAGGGGGACGCCCATGTGCGTAATGCCCAGCGTGGACGGGTACTGGCCGGTGAGAAAGCTGGCGCGACTGGGCATACACACCGGATTTTGTACGAAACAGTGGTCGAAGTTTGCGCCATCGGCGGCCAGTCGATCCAGATTGGGCGTCTGCACATCGGGGTTGCCGTTGACGCCCAAAGCGTCCCAACGCAGTTGGTCGGTGTAGAGGATGAGGATGTTGGGGCGACGCATATGTTCACTTTCCTGGTGCAGAGCGCCTACCCAGACTGTGTTGCTTCTTCGTCAGGGAACTCGACTCTGGCATAGATTTCGGACAGCGGAATCCCACAGTTCAGGATCGGAAAATCGACGATGTGGTCGCTTTGGCTGAATTCGGTGAGCAACCACTGGTCACCGTGACGGGCGTAGTGTTCGACGCGTTGACTTTCCTGGGCGATGAGCACGTACTCTTGCAGCGACGACAGGCGGCGATAGTGGAAGAACTTGTCGCCGCGATCATAGCCTTCGGTGGACGGTGACAATACTTCCACGATCACAGTTGGGTTGAGCAGGACGTCGCCTGAACTGTTCTCGAAACGAGGCTCACCACAGACCACGACGACATCCGGGTAGGTGTACAGGCGAGATTTCGCCACTTTGACACGCATGTCGTTCATGTATGTCTCGCACGGGCGACTGCGCAATGCACTATGCAATTGCGCAAAAGTGTTGCCGGCAATCAGATTGTGCGCCCGGCTTGCGCCCGCCATCGCATGGATGTCGCCGTCGCGGTATTCACTTCTGGCTTCGGCCGTGCGTTCTCGGACCAGATACGCTTCGGGCGTGTAGTGGGTTACGTCCTCGGTGATGGTCAAAATGCACCTTCGCCATCTTGCGTTTGGGTGTCGTGTCGGCGCATTCAGTTTACCACGCGCGCGCCACAACTGCATCCGCATCCGCCCACAAGTCTTCGGGTGTATTTCACGTTGGGGCAGACAGTGCCTGGCACCCCGAAATCGAATGTCCTTACGTATACGTTTCGCTCATTACAGCCAGCCGATCCACCGCGCGCTGATCTACCTCGATCCCTAACCCTGGTGCATCGGGGACAGCGATGTAGCCGCCGCTTTGGTCGAAGGGACGGGCGCACAGTTCCTCGCGGATGGCGCTGGGCGTGCGATCAAACTCCATCACCGGCTCCTGCACGAAGGGCTGCGGATCACGCGCCGGCGGGCAGGGCGGGATCGTGGACGCTACATGCAACGTGGCCGCGATCATCACCGGCGACGCCCACACGTGTGGGTTGACGAGGATGCCGAAGCTGTTGGCCAGGTCGGCGACGCGGCGCATTTCGGTGATGCCGCCCACGTGGGCAATGTCGGGCTGGGCGATGTCGAAGGCGCGGCGGGCGCAGAAATCTTTGAACTCGTAGCGCATGCGCAGCACTTCACCGCCGGCAATGGACATGGGCAGCGCCGCCTTCACCTGCAAGTAGCCGTCGATGTCGCGGGCGTTGACGGGTTCCTCGAACCAGAGGATGTCGTAGTCGGCCAGACGCTCGCCGATGCGGATCGCCGATGCGGCATTGTACGCCTGATTGGCGTCCACGGCGAGGTGAATGTCGGGGCCGATGGCGTCGCGCAGCGCAGCCACACGTTTCACGTCTTCGGCAATGGAGAGGCCGCCCACTTTGGTCTTCATGCCCAGGAAGCCGGCGTCGACATAGCCGCGGGCTTCGTCGAGCAGCCGATTGGGGAACTCACCCTCGGTGTAGTAGAGACCGGTGGCGTAGACGGCGACCCTGTCGCGAATGCGCCCGCCCAGCAGATCCCAGATCGGCCTGTCCGCGGCCTGGCCGGCGATGTCCCACAGGGCGATGTCGAGGGCGCTGATGGCGCTGCCGCCCATGCCACTGGTGACGGCGCCGTTGTAGAGCGTATTGAACATTCGTTGCCACAGCCCAAGGCGATTGGTGGGGTCCTCGCCGATGAGCAGCGGCGCCAACGACGCGATGATCGCCGGGCCGGCGCCTTCGCCCCACCCGCTGACGCCTGCGTTGGTGTCGACGCGTACCAGCGTGGTGCTCCGTTTGTCGATCCATCCTTGCGACCAGCCGAACGGGCGCGGCAGCGACGATTCGAGCACGTAGATTGTGATTGATGAGATGCGCATAGGCGTTCTTCCTTTTTGGGGCAGGTGTCGTAGGTCATTCGCCAAATTGATGTATCCGAAATGTGCTTGAGTTTCATCTGTGCAAGGGTACAATAATGGGTATTGTATTTGGCGGCAACCAGAGCAAATCGATCCGTAACCCCACCCCCAGTCGTGGAGAGATTGCCAGTATGCGTTACATGCTATCCAAACCGCGCTTCGATCTATGGCCGGATGGCCTGATGTTGGGCTATCTGGGCTTCTTGTTTGCCACGCTGGCAACCAGCCTCTTTGCCGCTATCTATTTCGTGCGCGAGCGCCTTACCGTTCCCTTCCCCATTGAACCCGATCCAGCGCTGGTCGAATGCGATGAGCGCGAGTACGTGCTTACCGAACAGCCCGACACGCACTATCTCTACAGTGAACGCTTCGGCTGGTTTGATGCCAGTCACTTCTACACCGGCAACCCGGCCAAGATCATCGAGGACGTGCGCAGCGTGGCGCGCCGTGGCGGCGTCATCGTGATCGAGCAGGGCGTGCGCGACGGCCTCACCGGATACCGCGCCACTTATCGCATTGCGCGCAACCTGCCCCAGCGCAAGGTGACGAGCGTGGCGCTGGGGATCTACCTGGATTGGAGCAGGCGCTTCGAAGAATGGGAGGATCAACCGCCGCGCGCCTTTTTCGGCCCGCTCACTTCCTTTGCGGTTGAGGATCTGCCTTCACACTACATCGGCTTCTTTGCTTCGATACACAATGTCGAGCCAGCCTATGTGCTGGCCTGCTACCTGGGCGACGTCGAAGCCGTCGAGGTCTCACCGCCGCGTCTGGTCTATCCCGAAGATCTGGCAGGGACGTCGTACGGCGCGCCGTTGCCGGTGCAGCACCTCACCAACAAGACCTTCACGCCGATGGTGTGGGGGCCGGGCGGCTGGCGCAACATTCCCTGGCCCAAGTCACTGCGCATGGAAGCCATCGGCTCGTCCAGCGGTTTCTGCGCTTCGACTCAGACGAAACATGGTACTTCGCCCCGAGATCACGTTGGACTGGCGCTAAGCGCAAGCGGAGAAACGGTGATCCACGAAGCCACACACTGAAGTCACAAAGAGAAAGATGAAAACAGCAGGACGCGGATTACGGATTTTCAGGATAGTCGAATGGAGACACAGTCTCCGTTCGCTCTGCCGTCCTGGCAATCCTGGAATCCGTGTCCCTCTCTTCTCCTCTTCGTGGATAACTGAAATTCTGAGATGTCCTTATACGTTCCGAGGGAGGCTACTGAGCAAGGACACTGATGATCGTCCACAACTGCCCACCGGTGACGGGGGTGCCGTCGGCGTCGACGATCTGCCAGTAGCCGGTGTAGCTGCCCGGCTGTGTGGGCGCGGTGATCACCAGTTCGATGTCCGCGGTGGCGCCGGCGGCGGTGTCGGGGATGGTTGATCCACGGGTGGGGCGAAGTTGTCGTTGATCCAGGCGCCGCCTGCGATGTTTGCGCAGGCGGTAGCCCTGCCAGGCGAAGTCGCTCTCGTTGCGCACACGCCAGATCTTGGTGAAGTCTTCGCCAGCGCGCACGCTTGTGCCGTCGGGGATGGTGACGTCGGCCACGAAGCCGGCGGCGCGGATGGCTTCGCTGTTGGGGCGGCGACGGCTGTGCTCGAAGTGACCGATCCGACGCTGTCATTGCGACTGTCGCCGCGGACTCAGCTTTTTCCATGCGCCCGTAGGCCACGCTGTAGTTCGGTTTGAGTTGTTGAAGTCGCGCCCGGGCCTGCTCGGCAGCAGAGGAATTGCCCAACGCAACGCGGCTTCGGCCTTCCAGTAATAGAGTTCCTCGATCTGCACCGCCGGGTTGAGCACGCTGTCGGCCAGGCGAGCACATCCTCGTAGCGGCCGCTCTCGTAGTACGCCTGAAATGGACCGAACTGATACCAGAGCATGCGCGGCGGCAACCCCAGCGATCTGGCCTGATCGTAGGCATCGGCAGCTTCTGCGTAGCGTCCTCGCGGTGAGGGTGGAGCCGCGGTTGAACCAGGCGAAGGCGTCGTCGCCGTTGGCAGCGATGTCATCATCCGCTGCCTGCAAGGACCGTTTCCACATGGCTCCGGCGTCGATGTCCTCGCCCAGGATATCGGCGACGAGATCTGCCTTGTCCGCAGTGTAGATGACCACGTAGGTGCGGTTGAAGACTTTCCACAGAGCGTCGGTCTCGGCGTAGTCCATGCGGATGCCCTGGTACGGGCCGGTGGGGTTGACGAGGTTCTCGCGGTAGTACGAATCGTAGCCGATCCAGTGCGCGGCTACGTCATCATAGCCGACGAGCAGACGGTAGTGGCCCAGCCCGTCGCCAGGATGCGGTTCGAGCCAGGTTTCGATGATCACCGGGATGTCGTTGGCGAGGAGCGTGCGCAGTCGGTCACCGCTGCCGTTGACGCGCACCAGTGCCCGATAGCCCTGCAACTGGGCATACTCGGCCAGTTCCACCGGGCCGACGTTCTTGTCATCTTGAAAGGGGCGAAGAACGGATCCAATCGTGGCCTGATCAAGTGTGCTGCCCCAGTAGCTCAAATTCATGGCTAGCGTGGCGGGCCCACAGTTGTTCCATGTTTGGCGGATGTAGCTGAATCCGGAGAGTGTCGCCTGCTCGCCTGCGGTGACGTAGCTCGGCGTCGGTTTCGGCAGAAGTGGTGGTTGCGTTGCCGTAGCGTTGGGTATCTGTGACGCCGACACTGCAGTTTCGCGCAACCGGGTTGCCAGCGCTTGGAGTACGGGCGATGGGGGCGTGGATGGCGGCGTCGCCTGCGCCTGTATCACCGCTTCGGTGTCGGGGCTTTGCGCCCGTACGTTGCGACTCATAATCGATTGTGCCAACAGCGTAACGAGCAAAATCACAATCAGCCAAGCCGCGCCAAACAAGATTACTTTTTTGTTCATTGTCCTGGTTGCCCGAATCCCAACACGATTCTCCCGCCTTCTGGTGCGGACGTGTGCTGCACAAAGTGAAGGGAATCGCCGTGCAATTCCCCTTGCAATATATAACGCAGATTTTGCCGAACTGGTTTCATGAAAATCGGGGATCGGCTACTTTGGTGGCCCGGCGTGGATGCGCCGCAGCATCGCCGCATGGTCACCGCGCGAGCCGAAGATGCCTTCGAACCACCAGGTTGCGCCGGCCTCCGGCGAACTCGCGGGCGAGGACGTTGTCGTTGGCGTCCGCCGAGGTGCCGTCGACGGCCACGTCGAAGGGGCGTCGACGTGGCGGTGGCGACGGATGTAGTCGACCTGTTGTGCGATCTGTTCGGGCGGCGTGGTCACATTCTGCTTTTCGTCGAACACGCCTATGATCCAGCCGTCCCAGTGGGCGGCGCGGCGCAGGGCGGCAGGACTGGCGCCGCCGATCCACACGGGTATACGCGGCTGTTGCAGCGGCGACGGCGCTATGCGCACGGCGTCGGCGGTGTAGTGTGCGCCGTGATGTGTCGTCTCCGCGCCGGAGAGGAGTTGCGCGAGCAGATTCAGCCCTTCGTCGAGCATGGCGGCGCGTACTTTGGCGTCTGTGGCCACGGCGAAGGGGACAAAATCAAAATCGGCGCCTGCACCTGTGCCAAAGACGACACGCCCGCCGCTCAGCCGATCCAGCGCCGTCAACGTGCGCGCCAGCAGGTAAGGTTGATAGCGGGGCAACGGCGCCACGCCAGTCACCAGCTTGATGCGCTGCGTGGACGCGGCCACCGCAGCCAACGTGATCCATGGGTCTCCCGCACCGTAGGGGAAGACGACATGATCCCAGATCCAGAGAGCGTCCCAGCCGGCGTCCTCGGCGGCCTGGGCCAATTCCACCACCGGGCGGGGATCGCTGTACTCACCAAACGGTACAACTTCGATGCCAAATTGCATAGTCTTCCTTTATTTGGGCTTGTAGGATGGGTTCCGACCACCACACACATTGGTTATTCATCAGTTTCGCTGGTTGGATTCCAGTGCAATGGATCAATACACTGGCCCCATACGCCGGAACCAGCCCAGCAGTGGATCGCCGCGATCGACCATGTAGCGTTCCATGCGCGCCATGAGATCGTGGCGGACGTCTTCGTATTCGGCGCGATCGTAGACATTTTCAAGCTGATACGGGTCGGCGACGAGATCGTAGAGTTCCCCCTGATCGGCGGAGTTGAAGGTGAACTGGTGGGTGCGGGTGCGCACCATGCGCTGTTCGGCGTGGGTGAAATGCCGGTGGAAGACGGCGTAGATCTCGTCGCGTCCATTCGGCGTGGCATCACCCGCCATCGCGGGCAGGAACGATTGCGCGTCCAGCCCGTTGGGGATGTCCACGCCCGCCGCTTCTAGGAACGACGGCATCAGTTCGTGTAGATAAACGAAATCCTCGTTGGCGCTGCCCGGTGTGGCGCAGTCGGGGTGGGCAACGATCATGGGGATGCGGTAGATCTCGTCGTACATGAACTCGCCCTTTTCGATGAGCTTGTGTGCGCCCATGCAGTCGCCGTGATCGGTGGTGAAGACGATGATCGTGTTTTCCAGCTGTCCCCGCGCGGACAGGTGTTCAACAATGCGGCCCACCATGTCGTCGAGCAAGTGACGTGTCCATAGTAGCGCGCCGTGATCTCCTGGAAACCACGCCAGCCCAGATCGCCCAGGCCCCACATGCGTTCGATCAACTGCTGGCGGTAGGGTTTGTTCTCGAATGTTTCGCGGTAGCTGGGGTGTTCGGCGATGTCGTCGGGATGATACATGCTGAAGTAGGGTTCGGGGACGAGACAGGGCGTGTGCGGTCCCCAGAAGTTGCCCCAGATGAAGAAAGGTTCGTCGCCGCCGCCCAGTTCGTCGATGAGGCGGATGGTCTCTTCGGCCACGAAGTATTCGATGCAGGATTCCACCGGTCCTTCGTGGAGTGCAAACATCTCCTGGGTTTGGCAGCCGGGGTTTGTCCCTACGTAGCGGTGGGAGACGGTGGGCAGATCGAAGCCGCGTTCCTGCAAGTATTCGGCGTAGGGTTGCGTCCTTTGGGTTTTGCGCCGAATTGCAGCCGGGCAGCAGCCCCTGAACCGGGGAAGGCGTAGCCCATGAAGTCTTTGCCGGTGAAACCGAGTTGGCTGGGTCCGCGCTTCGTCGGCGTGCCACTTGCCGGCGTATCCGCAGCGATAACCGGCGGGGTTCAGGTAATCGGTGACCCCGCGACGCCGTCGCGAATCGAAAGACCGTTCCCCGTAACGCCGTGATTGTGCGGATACAACCCGGTGAAGAGCGACGCCGCCGGTGAGCAGATGGCGGTGGGCGTAAAGGCATTGTCGAAGCGCACCCCGCGCGCCGCCAGCGTCCACGTGCGGTGTGCGGCAGACATCGTTGACGCCGTACGCGCTTACCGTGTCCCAGCGCTGCTGATCGGTGACGAGGAGGAGGATGTTGGGGCGGGTGGTTGTGGGCATGGGATGTCTCCGAATGAGTTGGGTGTAGTGAGGCGTAGCGTATGCGATGCGTAATTCGTAATTCGTTGACAGATTTGATCCCCAATTGGGAACCAATCTCGTCGACCAATTACGAATTACGCATTACGCATTAGAACGCCCGCGTCTGCGTCGGCCCTGTATCCACGGCAAACGCCAGGGCGTCGAAGCTTTGCAGGAGCAGCCGAAAGCGGACGTCGGCATAGGTGGGATCAGACCAGCAGTTGTCGAATTCGTTGGGATCTCGGTGCAGATCGTAGAGTTCGCCGGTGCTGTGACCGTGGTAGACGACGAGTTTGTGGCGGTCGTCGCGGATCATGGTGGCGTAGCTGCCCTCGAAATCGCTGCGGCCGGCGATGTGGGCGTTGAGGGCGTTGTAGTATTCGCAACGCACGTAGTCGCGATGGTGATCGAGCGAGACATCGCCGCGGAGGATCGGCAGCAGAGAACGTCCTTGCATGTGGGCAGGAATGGGTTGGCTCGCCGCGTCGAGGAGCGTAGGCGCGAGATCAGTCAGTTCTACAAGTGCGTTGCTAATTCTTCCCGCTTCAAAATGACCGGGCCACGAGATGATCAGCGGCACACGCACCAGCCCCTCGTAAAAGCGGCAACCTTTGAGCAGGAGACCATGATCGCCGAGCGTTTCGCCGTGATCGCTGGTGAAGATGATCAGCGTGTCCTGGCGCTGGCCGGTCTCTTCCAGGGCGGTGAGCAGACGACCGACGTTGTGATCGATGAGTTCGATCATGGCGTAGTAGGCGGCCTTGATCTGCTGGGCGTTGAACGATTCGGGCGGCCGCGCCGGTGTCTGAAAGTCGCCGGGGATCTGATCCTGTGCGGCGAGATCGCTGTGACGGAAGAGGGGCGGTGGCAGGGCGGCGGGATCGTAGCGGTCAAGATAAGGCTGGGGCGGGTCGAAAGGCCCGTGGGGATCGAAGACATTGACACTCATGAGCCAAGGGCCGTCGCGCTGTTCGGAGAGGAAATCGATGGCGCGGTCGGTACACCAGGTGGTCTGGTGCAGTTCGGGTGGAATGGAGGCCGTGTCCTTGCGCAATTCGGCCAGGTTGTAGCCCTGGGACGCGATCCATTGCGCGTAGTCATGGTCGGGGAAGCGGTCTTCGGGGTCGTGGCTCCAGTGAAAGACGCGGTAGCCGTCGTCCTCGGGGCGGGGTTCGCGGCGGTTGGCGGTGCCGGTGAGGTGGAACTTACCGGCGAGGCCGCAGTCGTAGCCCACGTCTTTGAGGAGTTTGCTCACCAGGGGCGCTGCTTCGTCCCAGTGCTCGTTGCCGTTCATGCAGCCGTGGACGGTGCTGGGGTAGCAGCCGGTGAGGAAACTGGCGCGGCTGGGTGTGCAGATGGGGCTTTGGCAGTAGGCGCGGGTGAAGGCGACGCCTTCGGCTATCAGCCGATCCAGGTTGGGCGTGTGGATGTGCGGGTTGTTCAGCGCGTGGATGGTGTCATAGCGCTGTTGATCGGTGCAGAACCAAAGGATGTTGGGGCGTTTGTTCGTTGACATGGCGATCCGCCTGTGGGGATTGGGATGCTTGGTGCATGTACACATCCGGCGTAGTAGGAATGTTTACCCTAGGATAGCCGGGATCTGTACGCATCGCAACCACTTCACATGGCTTTGCTCAGGTTGCATGACCTGCGTGCATCTGATATTTTACAGACCCGATGGTTGCCACTCTTTCGCGGACAGGTAGACTCCACAACGTGCCAAATCGTCTTCCGAACCGTTTCCTGTTTTTTGCATTGCTCTGTCTACTGGCGACGCTCGCTCTGGGTGGATGCGTGTCACAGCTTGCGCCGCCGCGGGCGGTGGACGGCGTCTTCGATCTGCGCGGCTGGGATTTCGCTGTTGACGGTCCTGTGCGGCTGGATGGCGAGTGGGACTTCTACTGGGGCCGGCTCTTGACCGCAGCAGACCTCGATGATCCCGAGATCAGGGCGCAGCAGTGGCTGATTCGAGTGCCAGGCGCGTGGAACACCCAATCCTTCACGGATGGGCCGCTGGGTGCGGAAGGCGTTGCCACCTACGTATTACATCTGCACTTCGACGCCGACGCCGATCTGCCTGCCTATCTGGCGATCCGCGCGCCAACGCCCATGAACACTGCCCACGCGCTCTACGTCGACGGCGAATGGGTGGGCGGAGCCGGAACTGTGGGCGCAGATCGCGGCGATGTCACCCCGCGGTACGCGCCCTACACCGCCATCTTTGCCCCCCGACGTCACGATGCCACGATCCTCTTGCAGATGGCCAACTTCGATCACGCCTACGGTGGCCCGGTGGAGCCGTTACTGCTGGGCAGCCGCGCTCAGATCGAGGCGCGCCAGGAAGGTCAGTCCGGCCGCAACGCGTTTCTGATCGGCAGTCTTTTCATCATGGGGCTGTACCACCTGGGCCTCTTCAGCCTGCGCCGTCGGGAGAAGGCCGCGCTCTACTTTGGTCTTTTCTGCTTGATGTCGGCAACCGCAATCTTCGGTTTCCAATACCCGGACCTTTACACACGCTATGCAGGCGATCTGTGGTCTATCTTCTTGCGGACCGGACTATCTCTGGCGGCGATGACAGCATTGCCGTTGATGGTCTTTACGCACAACCTCTTCCCACAGGAATCGAGTTTGTTTGCGTTGAAGACGACAGGCGCAGGAACAGTACTCTTCGTGCTCAGCTTGCTCTTCCTGCCGATACAGACAGTCACCGCGATGATTTGGGCGGTGGCCGCCTTCTTGGTGACGGCGTTTGGGTACACCCTGGCGGTTGTGGTGCGCGCAACGCGCGGACGTTCGGGGGCGCGCATCCTGCTGCTTGCCCACATCCTGCTGATCGCTACCATCGCCAACGACGGTCTTTTCTTCACGGGGCGGCTTCAAACGGAGCAAATGGCCGGTGTCGGCATCCTGTGCTTTGTCTTCGCCCAGGCTTATTTGCTGTCTGTGCGTTTTTCCAACGCGCTCACAAGGACAGAAGTGCTCACCGAAGAACTGCGTCACAGCGAGGAGAAGTATCGCGCCATCTTCGAAGAATCCAGAGACGTGATCCTGACCACGAACCGCAACGCCGTCATCGACACCGTCAACGGTGCAGTGCTGGATCTGCTGGGATACGCGCCGTTGGAACTGATTGGGCGTCCGTTGATCGCCCATTTCGTCCGCCGCGAGGACGGTGATGCGCTGCTGCGCGCGTGGCCGAATCCGGCTCGATCATCGAGTTCGCCGCCGACCTGCGCCATCGAAACGGCCATGCGGTTCCGTGCAGCATTACCGCCGGTCGCCGTGGCGATGAAAGTGGACGCTGACAGGGTTTCCAGGCGATTGTCCACGACATGACGGCCTATCGTCAGGCCGAAGCGGAACGCGAGCGTTCGCTGCTGCTGGAAAAGGAGAAGGTGAAGGCGGAGGCGGCCAGCAACGCCAAGAGCGATTTTCTGGCCACCATGAGCCACGAACTGCGCACGCCGCTCAACAGCATCCTCGGCTACGCCCAGATCCTGCAAGATCAAACGCGGCTGACCACCTTTCAGCGCCGCAGCGTGCAGACGATCCTTGCCAATGGACGGCATCTGCTCAACCTGATCCAAGACGTGCTCGATCTGTCGCGCATCGAAGCAGACCGGCTGACCATCGTCTACGCGGACGTGGCGCTGCATCCACTCCTGGCCGAAGTCGTCAACGCCGTGCAGGTGAAGGCAGCGGAAAGGGCTGGGGCTGTCCTGGCGCGTGCAGCCGCAGTCGCCCACGCACATCCACACCGATGAGAAGCGCTTACGTCAGATTCTGCTCAATCTCCTCAGCAACGCCGTACGCTACACCGACGCGGGCGAAGTTGCGCTCACCGTCGCGTGCCAGCACAATGAAGACAACACCGATGCCCAGATTCGTTTCGCGGTAAGCGACACCGGCGTCGGCCTGACCCAAGACGAGATTGAGCGCATCTTTGAACCATTTGAACAGGCCGTGGCGCACGATAACGAAAATCAGGGGCTGGGCTTGGGGCTTTCCATCAGCCGTCGCCTGGCGCGGTTGCTCGGCGGTGGTATCCAGGTGGAGAGCAGTCCAGGGGTCGGCAGCCGTTTTTGGCTGGATCTGCCCTGCGTGTGCGACAAAGACATCGATTCCTCGGGCGAAGACGTGGTGTTGTCCCACCCAGTCGCGGCGGAAAGAACTGACGACGCCGACGCTGCGCACGTCCTGGCGCCGGCGGCGGAAACGCTTGCGCACCTGGAGACGCTTGCGCGGCTGGGTGACATGGTCGGCATCGAAGCGTTCGTGCATGATCTGGCGGCGACACAGCCGCAATACCAGCCCTTTGCCGAACAGGTGACCGCCCTGGCGCGCAACTTCGATGACCGTGCCATCTGCGCACTCATCACTGCACTGCGCCACACGCCGCCGTCTTAGGACAAAGTAGAGAAAAAATGATCCACGAAGGCACACGAAGATTCACGAAGGCAGAAAAAACAGACAGAAGGCTTTTTCGCTCTGCCGCCCTGATAAACCTGAAATCCGTGTCCCTCTCTTCTACTCTTCGTGGTTCTTCGTGTGCCTTCGTGGATCATCAAAATTCTGCACTGTCTTAAACGGACATCAACACTGCGAATATCACTGTGACCGAATCCTCTCAACAACAACGTACCCTGCTGATCATCGACGACACCGTCGATAATCTGCGCGTGGCCGTGGATCTGCTGCATGCCTACGGTTTCCGTGTGCTCACCGCTTCGAGCGGACAGGCCGGTTTCGAGCGCGCCGTCCTGGCGCAGCCGGATCTGATCCTGTTGGACATCCGCATGCCCGGTTTCGACGGTTTCGAGACGTGCCGCCGCCTCAAAACCCATCCCCAGACAGCGCAGATCCCCGTGCTCTTCATGACCGCGCTCAGCGATACCGATAACAAGATCCGTGGCTTCGATCTGGGCGCAGTGGACTACGTGACCAAACCCTTCGATTCGGCGGAACTCCTGGCGCGTGTGCGCACCCACCTCGAATTGAACGATCTGCGCCTGCAATTGGAACAGCGGGTGGCCGAACGCACCACGGCGCTGACTGACGAAGTGGCGCGTCGCAAACAAAGCCAGGCCGAACAGGCAATGCTCCTGGATCTGCTGCGCCAACAGGGAGAGCAGTTGCGCGCCGTCACCCGCCAGGCGCTCGAACATGAAGCCGACCTGCCGCACAACCTGATCGCCCAGATCGACGCGATCCGCCTTGTGCTCGGTCAGATCGACAGCCGGCTACAGGCTGCTGAAACTGATCCGTCCTCGCTTTCGGTGACTGATCTGCGCGGACAGGTGCGGCGCGCCTTCGATCTGCTCGATTCCACTAGATGGGCGTTGACCGGTGATCCGTCGCCCGGCGAGGACGGCGTCCGCGCTGCGGCGGATCTGCGCGAGGATCCGCTCTTCAAGCTCACCACACGCGAATACGAAGTTCTCCAGCTTATTGGGCAGGGCAAAAGCAACGCCCATATCGCCGAAATTCTCACCGTCTCCCGGTCTACAGTCAGCAGCTATCGCAGCCGCATCATGGACAAGTTGGGCGTCCCCGACGCGCCTGCCCTGCTGCGCTACATCGTCGATCGCCAGATCGACCGGCGCTAGGGAGAAATCAGAGAAATAATGCTCCACGAAGCCACACGAAAATACACGAAGGCAGAAAAGGACAACCAGAAAGCTTTTTCGCTCTGCCGTCCTGGTAATCCTGAAATCCGTGTCCCTCTCTTCCCCTCTTCGTGGTGCTTCGTGTGCCTTCGTGGATCAGCAAAATTCTGAAATCTCCTAAGCACTCCCGCCTCCCCGCATCTCACACCGTTTGTCCTCGTTGACCGGCAATTTCGTCTAGATTGACCGGCATACAGGCGCCCTGATTTTGCACAATTCAATGGTTGACGCTTCTGTTGCCCAAGCCCTAGGAGAAATCTATGCACCGCTTGTTCCATCTACCTGTATTCGTCGTTCTGATTTCAAGCGTCCTCTATCTTGGCGGCTGCCAGGGAACCTGTCGGCGCGCATGGCCGCCGCCCGGCGACTGCTGATGCCCCGTCCGCACCCACACAGACAGCGGACGGCCAGGCCCATCACGGCGAATCCATCTCTGCCGCCGATTCCCGCCCCGAATTGACCATGCCCAGCCCCATTCTGCTCGATCCCAGCCGCGGACAGGAGATCGGCACCGTCTTTGAGGCGTTTTTGAGTCCACACCAGGAGGGCGGCGAGGAAGAAGACACGCCGTCGGCGGTCCCCGCTGTCTTCAAGTCCACCGCGCCCAGCGTAGACCGTAACGAGCGCATGTCGCGTGGACACGGGGTGCTCTCCTTCACCAAAGATCTGAGCAAAGCCTACGTCCACATTGCCATCGAGAACGTCGATCCGGCGGAGATCGCCATGTTCCACATTCACTGCGGGCGGCCGGGCCAACTCGGGCCGATCCTCGTCGATTTTGCCCTGGCCGGCAATCTTCAACACTACTGGGCAGACAACGTCCTCACGCTGGAGATCACCAACGAAGACATCGAAGCGGTGACCAACGAAGCGTCTGGTTTGGTGGGTGCGTTCACGGCGGGCTGCCCCATCACGCCTTCGATTCCAATGGACAAGGTGAAGACGATCTCCGGAATGGAGATCATCGCCCGCGAAGGCGAACTCTACTTCAACCTGCACACCAACGGGCAGATGTTCTTCGGCGACATCCGCGGTCAACTGCATCAGGTCGACGTGCCGAACGGTAACTGAGCCACTTCGCCAACGGGCGAGCCATCGAACCTACACACGAGGAGACAATCATGAAGCTACGAGTTCTGGTCCTGGGCGCCGGTTTCGGCGGTTTGGAATTGACCACTATGCTGTCCGATGCCCTGGGTGAGCAGCTCGATCTCACCCTGATCGACAAGAGTGATTCCTTCTTTATCGGCTTCTCCAAGTTCGACGTGATGTTTGGCCGCGAGACCGCCGACGCCGTGCGCAAGCCCTACCGCAGCATCGTGCGGCCCGGTGTTTGCTTCCGCCAGGAGACGATCACCAGCATCGACCCGCTGAAAAAGCGGGTGACCACCGACGTCGGCGTCTACGAAGCGGATGTCCTGGTAATCGCTCTGGGCGCCGACTACGACCTGGCGGCAACGCCGGGGCTGGCGGACGGCGGCCACGAGTTCTATTCCTTTGCAGGCGCGCAATGTCTGCGAGACAGGCTGCCGGCCTTTGAAGGCGGCCATGTGGTGGTGGGCGTAGCCGGCGCGCCGTTCAAGTGCCCGCCTGCCCCCAGCGAGTCGGTGCTGCTCACGCACGACTACCTGACGCAACGTGGGATCCGAGACAAATGTACGATCAGCCTGGTGATGCCGTTTGGCAAGCCCATCCCGCCTTCCCCCGAAACGTCGGACGCGCTGCTGACCGCCTTCGCCGAACGGGACATCCGCTACATTGGTGACCGGCTGGTGTCTGCCTACGATCCGGCCAGTAAACAACTTACCCTGAGTGACGGCAGCGGGCTGCCCTGCGACTTCTTCATGTGTATCCCGAAGCACAAAGTCCCCGACGTGGTCGCCGAGAGCGGCCTCACCGAAAACGGCTGGGTGCCCGTCGAACCCGCCACATTGAAGACCCGCTTCCCCGATGTCTACGCCATCGGCGATGTGACCAGCGTGGGCACGCCCAAGGCGGGCGTTTTCGCTGAGGGTGCAGCCCGGGTGGTGGCTCAGTCGCTGATTGCAGAAGTTCGCGGCACGGAACCGCCGCCTGCCTTCGACGGCATCGGCGCCTGCTACATCGAGTTCGGCGCCCAGCGCGTCGGACGGGTGGAGGTCAACTTCCTCTCCGCGCCGCGACCGACTGGCTCCTTCGATATGCCCACCGTGGGCCGAAAGCGGGATAAGGCAGACTTTGCCAACAGTCGCTATGCTCGCTGGTTCTCTCTATAGAGATTCTTTGGGGCGATTGAATATCGGGGGGAGGGCCTGTGGGATCTCTCCAACTCAACCCACCGGACCGGCGCAGAGACCCTGACTGATAAGCCGGCGATGGCCCCCAGAACTTCCACACCCGTGGTGATCACCCAGAGCGGCGCAGGTTGGGGTATAGATCGCCAGTTCCGGCTGACGTTGGGGCTGTTGCTGTGGATCTTTCTGCTGAGCTATCTGCTCTCTGCGTCCCCCTACGTTTTCATCATTCCCGCCATTGTCTGCGCGGGCCTGATCTACAGCGGTGACGGACAAATGCTACCTGCGCATCGGCATCTCCCGCCTACCTTGGAACCGAGTAGCTGAGACTCGACGGCTAGAGACTCGGCCACGCATCTCAAACCAAGGAGCCAACTCCAATGTCCAATCGTGAATTTGGTGTCCTGCTCGTGCGTCTCTACCGGGACCGGGCCTTCCGAGAGGCCCAGCGCCGGGACGCCCAGACCGCCCTGGCCGACTACGATCTAACCCCAAAGCAACGGGAAGCCCGCTGCCGCCTGCAAAGGCATCCAAAATCCCAACCTACGCCTTTCGAGATGGGCCTGCCATCAACAGGCTATTCGTTCAGCCTGAATTGATGAGCTCGGTGTCTGCTCTGTTTCATCGCCACATTACACCGCCCAGGAGCGAATCTTGACCAGTGTACTTCACAAAACTCGCCGTCTTTCCCTGCCCGTTCTGATCGCCGCTGCCCTGACCCTTGGGCTGTATGGATTGATCACCCAGTCGATCCCATCGCTTCGATCTGTGGCGTATGCCCAGGGAAACACATGCTTTGTGGAAGCTACCGGTGACAACACCACCGACTACAGCAGCGCCAATGCCTCGGCCATACAAACGGCTGTCAATGCCGCCACATCGGGGGATACCCTCAAAGTGGCCGGCACCTGCACCGGCGTGCAAACCGTCAGCGGACAAACTCAGACCGTCTACATCAACAAGCAGATCACCCTCATCGGCGGCTACACCAACGGCAACTGGACGGCCACGCCCGACCCCGTCGCCAACCCCACCGTGCTGGATGCCAACAGCAGCGGACGCGTCTTCTACATCACCACCAACGGCGACGCCACCGTGGAGAACCTCATCCTGCAAAACGGCAGCAGTGCTTTTGGCGGCGCGATTTTTCATCTGGGACCGCTGACACTGCACCAAAGTCAGATTCAAAACAGCACGGCGCCCGTCGGCGGGGGGATTTATAGCAGTGGCAGTGCCCTGACGATCACCCAAAGCAGTCTGATCAGCAATACGGCCGGTTCTTCCGGTGGTGGTATTTACAACGACAACACGGTGACTACCATCGAAAACAGCACCTTCAGCAACAACCAGGTAACCGGCGGTGGTACTGGTGATGGGGGCGGGGCGATCTATTCTGTGGGCAATAACACCCCCACAACCATTCGCTACAGCACTTTAGCGGCAACGGCGCCGCCAGCAGTGGCGGCGGTTGCGGGGCGATGACAATGTGACGCTTTCGGCTTCTATCATCGCCAACAGCACCAGCGGTGGGGATTGTGCTTTTCCCGTGTCACAACAACCCATTGATGGCGGCTATAACCTCATCGAAGATGGGAGTTGCCTCAGCGCGTCCACCAGCCAAAGCGGCGACCCGGCGCTGGGCAATCTGGCCGATAATGGCGGCGCCACGCCGACCCACGCCTTGAATCCAACCAGCCCCGCCCTGGATCAGATTCCTTTTGACACGCAAGGCTGTGGCACCAGCACCGACCATGACCAACGGGGAAGCACACGGCCATACCGCACCCATTGCGACATTGGTGCCTATGAATCGGACAACAACTCCCCCCCCGTGGCCGTTAACGACACCTACACCCTCACAGAAGATAGTATCCTCACCGTTTCCCTGCCGATCAGTGGTTTGTTGGCCAATGACAGTGACCCGGAGTTAGACGCGCTTACCGTCTTGCTCGACAGCCTCCCTCTGAGTGGCACCTTAACGACGATGGTGTCCAACTGGCAAATTGAGGCGGTTGATACGGCCGGGAATGTGGGCTGGGACACCTCAATTGCCAAGATCGGCGGCCAACCCGCGATCAGTTACAGGGATGCCACCAACGCCGATTTGAAATATGCCCGCTATGATGGCACCAGTTGGCAGATTGAGGCGGTCGATTCGGCAGGGAATGTGGGGCTGTATTCCTCACTGGCAGAGATCGGGGGGCAACCCGCCATCAGCTACCGGGATGGCGGTAACTTCGATTTGAAATATGCCCGGTATGATGGCGCCAATTGGCAAATTGAGGTAGTCGATGCGGCTGGGAATGTGGGTCTGCATACCTCACTGGCCGAGATCGGGGGGCAGCCCGCCATCAGCTACTATGATGCCACCAACGGCAATTTGAAATATGCCCGGTATGATGGTGCCAGTTGGCAGATTGAGGCGGTCGATACGACCGGGAATGTGGGTGAGTACACTTCACTGGCAGAGATCAACGGCCAACCCGCGATCAGTTACCGGGATGCCACTAACGGCAATTTGAAAGTTGCCCGCTATGATGGTACCAGTTGGCAGATTGAGGCGGTCGATTCGGCAAATGTGGGGGTGTATTCCTCACTGGCAGAGATCGGGGTGCAACCCGCCATCAGCTACTATGATGCCAGCAACGGCAATTTGAAAGTTGCCCGGTATGATGGAACTACCTGGCAGATTGAGGCGGTCGATGCGGCGGGGAATGTGCAGGGCTGAATTCCTCACTGGCAAGATCAGGGGCAACGCGATCAGCTACCGGGATGCCAGCAACGGCAATTTGAAAGTTGCCCGCTATGATGGCGCCATTTGGCAGATTGAGGCGGTCGATACGGTGGGGGATGTCGGCTATGACATCTCACTGGCAGAGATCAGCTGGCCAACCGCTATCAGCTACTATGATGCCAGCAACGGCGATTTGAAATATGCCATCCTGGGCAATAATGGCACCTTCACCTATACCCTCGACCCGAACTTTTGTGGCACAGATAGTTTCACCTATCATGCGCACGATGGTCTCTTCGACTCCAATGTCGCCACCGTCACCCTCAATGTCAGTTGCGTCAATGATCCCCCCGTGGCCGTTAACGACGCCTATACCTCACCGAAGATAGTACCCTCGCCGTCACCTGCCGATCACCGGTATTGGCCAATGACAGTGACCCGGAGCTTGACGTGCTTACCGCCGTGACCGACAGCAACCCCTCAATGGTACATTAACGATGATGGCGTCCGGCTGGCGAATTGAGGCAGTCGATACGGTGGGGACTGTTGGTTGGTACACCTCACTGGCGGCAATTGGCGGCCGACCAGCTGTCAGTCACTATGATATCACAGCAACTTAAAATATACCTGGTATGATGGCACCAGTTGGCAAAGTGAGGTGGTTGATACGACTGGGAATGTGGACCGCTACAACTCACTGGCAGAGATCGGGGGGCAACCCGCCATCAGCTACCGGGATGGCGGTAGACTTCATTTGAAATATGCCCGGTATGATGGCGCCAATTGGCAAATTGAGGTGGTCGATGCGGCTGGGAATGTGGGTCTGCATACCTCACTGGCCGAGATCAGGGGGCAGCCCGCCATCAGCTACTATGATGCCACCAACGGCAATTTGAAATATGCCCGGTATGATGGTGCCAGTTGGCAGATTGAGGCGGTCGATACGGTTAGGGGAATGTGGGCACTGAGACTTCACTGGCCGAGATAGCAGGCCAACCGGCTATCAGCTATCAGGATACTACCAACGCGGATTTGAAATATGCCCGGTATGATGGCGCCACCAGCAGATTGAGACGCTCGATACGACCGGACTTACCGGCTATGACACTCACTGGTTGAGATTGGGGGTCAACCCGCGATCAGTTACCGGGATGGCAGTAACGGCGATTTGAAATATGCCCGGTATAATGGCACCAGTTGGCAGATTGAGGTGGTCGATTCAGCCGGGGATGTGGGCGAGCACAACTCTGTGGCGGAGATCAATGGTCAACCCGCGATCAGTTACTATGATTTCTATGACAACACGATCGGCGGCGATTTGAAATATGCCCGCTATGATGGCATCAGTTGGCAGATTGAGACCGTCGATGCGGTTGGAAGATGGCAGGTTGTACACCTCGATCGCAGCGATAGATGGGCAACCCGTTATCAGCTATTTGGATAACGGCCTTGGCGATCTGAAAGTTGCCACTGCAAACAACGATGGCACTTGCTATACCTCCGCCCCGAACTTCTGTGGCACAGACAGCTTTACCTATCATGCGGATGATGGCCTCCTCGCCTCCAATGTGGCTACTGTCACGCTCAATGTCAGTTGCGTCAATGATGCGCCCATGGCGGTTAACGACAGCTACACCCTCAACGAAAATACCACCCAATCCGGCAACGTCATCAGCGATGATACCGGCAACGGTGCGGACAGCGATATCGAAAACGATACCCTCACCGCATCTCTGCATACGGATGTCAGTCACGGCACGCTTTCGTTGGCCGCAAACGGAGCCTTTGTCTACACCCCTACCCTGGGCTTCAACGGCAGTGATAGCTTTACCTACATCCTCTCCGACGGGGTGCTGACCGATACGGCCCAGGTCAGCCTGACGATTGTGCCGGACCTAAATCTGACCACGACCGACCCCAGCCACCAAGCCCTCAATGTCTCTGCCAGCCAGGTCATCAGCCTGAGCTTTGGCGCGACGGTTAACCCCGCCACCGTTTCCAGCCAGACCATCGGCCTCTACGGCACCATGGGCGGCTACAGTTGGGACTATGGCGCGAGCGGCAATACCGTAATAATACGCCAACAACCCCATTCTTCCCCGGCGAAGTGGTGCGCCTGGCGGTCAGCGCCGGTGTGCAAAGCCAGCCTGGCGGCCCGGCTGTGCCAGAGCAAATTCAGTTCACCGCGGCCGCCACCGCTCCCCAGGCTTGTACCGCAGCATTTACCGCAATCGATCGAATCTTCCGGCTGTGGATGCCAGCGCGGTCGCCTGGGGCGATTACGACAAGGACGGCGACCTGGATATTCTGCTGTCCGGTTCAACGGGAAGCGACACGCACCACCCAAATCTATCGCAACGAATCTGGCAGTTTTGTCAATACGGGGATCAGTTTGCCCGGTTTTGAAGGCGGAAGCGCCGACTGGGGCGATTACGACAATGATGGCGACCTGGATATTCTGCTCAGTGGCGCTCGGTGCGGGGAATGATGCCCTGATTTACCGTAACAATAATGGGAGCTTCACCAGTGTGACTGCCAACCTGGACAGCGTTTCCGTTAGCGGCGCGGCCTGGGGCGACTACGACAATGATGGCGACCTGGATATTCTGCTCAGTGGAGATGGCAATTCGGGGCCAGCCACGCAAGTTTACCGCAATGGTAACGGGAGTTTCACCGATATCAATGCCGGTTTAACGGGTACAGTCTTACAGCGTGGTTGCCTGGGGCGATTACGACAAGGATGGCGACCTGGATATTCTGCTGTCCGGGCGGCGTCGGATTTGTGACCCAAATCTATCGCAATGATGATGGCGTTTTCACCAATATCAATGCCGGCGGCTGAGCCGCCGGGGAACCGCCGCCTGGGGTGACTACGACAATGATGGCGATCTGGACATTCTGCTAACTGGCTGGACCTTGTCGTCCGGGTTGTGCGTCTATCGCAATATTGGCGGCACTTTCAGCGATGTGACGGCCGGTCTGACCGATATCCGCGTGAGCGCCGCCGCTTGGGGCGATTACGATGGCGATGGCGACTTGGACATTCTGCTCAGTGGCAATGACAGTTCGGGGCCAGTCACGCAGGTTTACCGCAATGATGGCACTGTTACCGATATCAATGCTGGCTTGATCGGGGCTGATTTTGGCGATGTGGCCTGGGGTGACTATGACAATGATGGCGATCTGGACATTCTGCTGACGGGTAGTAATGGGTCTGGTCGCGTCGCCCAAATCTATCGCAATGACCATCTCTGCACCCTCAATGTGACGTAAAGTGGCACAGGCAGTGGCAGTGTCCCTCGACCCCAACCAAAGCAGCTACGCTTATGGCACGGTCATCACCCTGAACGGCCACGCCGTGGCTCGGTTCAACCTTCGTGGGCTGGACGGGTGACGCCAACGGCTCGACCAGCCCAATCACCGTGACGATGGACAACCACAAAAGCATCACCGCCACTTTTGACACTTGCCGTGGGGATGAACTGAAGCTGGGTGAGCGTCAACGACAGCGGTGTAACCAACTATGCCAGCGCGGATGCACTGGCGGTGCAAACGGCCGCTAACGCGGCCAAATCCCGGCGACACGCTCAAGATCGCCGGTACCTGTCCGGGGTGCAGACCATTGCCACCTATACGCAGACCGTCTACATCGACAGGGGCCTGACCCTGCAGGGCGGCTATACCACAACCAACTGGCTGGCAACCCCCGATCCGGTGGCGTATCCCACGACATTGGATGCCCAGGATAGCGGACGGGTGGTTTACGCCAATACCACCAGCCCGGTCACTCTGGCTGGCCTCAACCTGACCGGTGGCAATGGCCTGGTGGGCGGGGCGGGAACTACCGATGGCGGCGCCATTTACCTTCGCAACGGCGGGCGTCTGGATTTCGACCATGCTGTTGTTTACAACAACCATGCCTATAATGGCGGCGGACTCTACACGACAGCAGCTGGGTGACCGTGACCCACAGCACCCTGATCAGCAATACAGCCGGCTACCGGGGCGACGCTGAACGGGCAGGGCAACACCGTCTTTACCCTGATTGCCTCTCAGGTGCTGAGCAATACGGCAGCCGGCGGCGGCGGGATAGCTGCCGGGCATAACACGAATACCACCTTGATGGATAGTGTCGTTGCTTATAACAACTCGACGGGAAGTGGCGGGGGCATTCATAACCTGGCCGATACGGTGACGATTGACCACAGCGCCATCTATCGTAATTCAGCCACGAATTTGGGCGGCGCAATATATAATGGGTCTGGCGGTGTGGCTGATGTCATCAACAGTACCCTCAGCAGCAATACGGCCAACAGCGGCGGCAGCGCAATTTTCCAGAGTTATGGGTTGACCACTACCCTGGTCGCGCGACGGTTGCCAATAACGGTAGTAACAATGGTCCTCTGCTCATCAGCGGCGGCACCCTGGTGCTCAGCGATACAATCGTTGCCAACAGCGGGTCAAACTGTGCCTTTACGAACGGCGGAACGCTGACTTCGGGGGCTACAACCTGGAAGACGGCGGACACCTGCACCTGACTGCCACCACCGATATCACCGACACCCCTGCCCTGCTCGGCCCGCTGGCCGATAACGGCGGACGGACGCCACATCGCTGCTCAAGGCAGTCCGGCGTTGGATGCCATCCCCGCCGGGAGCTGCACTGTCAGCTCCGACCAGCGGGGGACGGCCCGTCCCCAGGTCACCGGTTGCGATATGGGTGCCTTTGAAGCAGTGCAGCAGACCCTGTCCGTGACCCTATCCGGCACAAGCAGTGGCGCGGTGAACAGCGATCCCGCCGGGATTGATTGCGGCACAGCCTGCTCGGCCGGCTTCCCTGAAAGCACGGTCATTACCCTGACGGCCACGCCAGACACCGGCTCCACCTTTGCGGGTTGGAGTGGAGCCTGCGGAGACCAACACTTGTACCGTCACCATGACCGAGGCGAAAGTCACGGCCACCTTCACCCTGAATCAGTATGCCCTTACCGTTGCCAAAGCTGGGAACGGTCAGGGGCAGTCAGCAGCCTGCGGGGATTGATTGCGGCGTGGATTGCAGCGAAACCCTCGAATACGGCACGGTCATTACCCTGACGGCCACGCCAGACACCGGCTCCACCTTTGCGGGTTGGAGTGGAGCCCGCGCGGGGACCGGCTGTACCGTCACCATGACCGAGGCGAAAGCGGTCACGGCCACCTTCACCCTGAACCAGTACCCTTTCCGTTGCCAAAGGTGGGAACGGTCAGGGGCAGTCAGCAGCAGCCCGGCGGGGATTGATTGCGGCGTGGATTGCAGCGAAACCTCGACTACGGCACGGTCATTACCCTGACGGCCACGCCAGACACGCCCACCTTGCGGGTTGAGGAGCCGCGGGGACTGGCGCTTGTACCGTCACCATGACCGAGGCGAAAGCGGTCACGGCCACCTTCACTGAACCAGTATGCCCTTACCGCCTGGGAACGGTCAGGGGGCAGTCAGCAGCTCGGCGGGGATTGATTGCGGCGTGGATTGCAGCGAAACCCTCGAATACGGCACGGTCATTGCCCTGACGGCCACGCCAGAACACCGGCTTCACCTTCACCGGTTGGACGGGTGAGCAGCCGACGACCGACACGAGCATCACTTTGACGATGACCGAGACGAAACTGGTCACAGCTACCTTTGACACGTTGGCAGCGGCAAGCTGTTTTGTCAGCGTTAACAACAGCGGTACAACCGACTACGCCAGCGCGGACGCTTCCGCGGTGCAGGTGGCGATCAACGGAGCCAGCCCCGGCGACACACTCAAGATCGCCGGAACATGCACAGGCGTGGTGCAGACAGCGGGCATCAGCCAGACCGCCTACATCAGCCAAAACCTGACCCTGCAAGGGGGCTACACCACCACCAACTGGCTGGCCACGCCTGATCCTGTGGCCAACCCCACCGTGCTGGATGCCCAAAATGGTGGGCGTCGTCAATATTGCCGGCGGGTCTGCGGTTACGCTGGCGGGATTGACCATTCAGAATGGGGCTTCGACCAGCTTTGGCGGCGGGATATACAGCAGCGACACTGCGCTGGCCATCAACAGTAGCCAAATTCTCAGCAATAGTGCCACCGATGGCGGCGGCGGGATCTATCAAGATTTCAACACCCTCAATATCAGCGACAGCCTTATCAGCGGAAACTCGGCTCGATCCGGCGGCGGTGTGGAGTTCTCACAGCCGAGGTGATGATTGTCAACACGACCCTGCAATACAATCAGGCCGTCACTACCACGGGCGGGGCCATCAGCAACCAGGCCGGAGCGTTGACCCTGCTAAACAGCACCCTGCAACACAATCAGGCGGCGTCGAATGGCGGCGGCTTCTATGCTGGTTCAATAAATAGCCAGGGTACGGTGATCAGCAACACGACCCTCTATAGCAACACCGCCCTGGGCAAAGGCGGTGGCTTCTGCCTCAATCAAACCGCAGTGATGACCAACACCACCCTCAGCGAAAATGCCAGCGGCGGCGGGGTGGGGCGGGCTATCTGGCGGGCGATGCCACGCCACCATCTATGGCGGCCAGACCTTGAGCAACACTGCGACCGCAGGAAGGTGGCGGCCTTTATGTCGCCGATGGCGCTATCTTCACCAGCACCCTCAGCACCTTCAGCGGCAACCGCGCTACACTGGGCGGGGGGATGTACGTTATCGGCGGGAATGCCCAGGTGTTACTGGACGAGACCACGGTTTATAGCAACAGCGCAACTACTGGCACAGGTGGGGGCATCTTCAATCGAGATGCCGACACGACCGTGCGCAATTCAACAATCATGAGCAACACAGCCGTGAGCCATGGCGGTGGTATCTGGCATCAAAATAGCGGCACCATGACCATTGAGGGGAGCGAATTCGGCTACAATCGCGGGGCAAATGGGGGGGCGTATGTCAGCAACGACTCCGTGCAAACGCTCATCACCGATAGCGTATTCAGTCACAACTACGCCGGCGGCAATGGCGGCGCAGTCTGGATCATCAACAACGACGACGGTTTGACCCAGATTGTCAACAGCACCTTCACCAGCAATCAGGCGGATGGTCGCGGCGGCGGTATCTATAACGATGTCCGCAGCACCATGTTCGTTACCGACACCATCGTGCAGCGAAACCAGGCCGGTACCAGCGGCGGCGGCATCCACACCGACAAGATCTTGACCCTGCACGACACCCAGATTGTCAGCAACAGCGTCACAATTGGCGACGGCGGTGGCCTTGCACTGGGCAATAGCAGCGCCGTTGTCACCCAGACTGGGGTCATCACCCTGGCCTACAATCAAGCCGGCAATCAAGGCGGTGGGGTCTATGTGGGTGATGGTCGGCTGACCCTGGATGGAGCCAGAATTCTGTCCAATCAGGCCAACACAGGTGGCGCCTTCTATCAGAACGACTTCACGGATGCCATCACTGTTACCAATAGCTGCATTGTCTTCAACAGCGATACAGCTGTCTTCTATGAAAACGGTGGACCGGCGATGACCGTCACCGGTAATTGGTGGGGAGCGAAAGATGGGCCGAGCGGCGCGGCCTCCGGACACGGCGATTCGGTCAACACGTTGAGCAGTATTGACGTGAGCGGCTTCTTGACCACTGCCCCGGTGGGTTGTCCCACCTACACACCGGTGTTGACCCTGGGCGGCGGCGACAATCAGATCACGCAAGTTGACCAGGCGTTTACGTCACCCCTGTCGATCACCCTGTCCACGGTTGAACAGCCCCGCCCCATCATCGGCGCGGTCATCACCTTCACCGGGCCGAGCAGTGGCGCGGGCATCACCCCTGCCATCGTCACCGCCACCACGGATGTAGACGGGATAGCCGAAGTGACGACTACGGCCAACGGTGACTGGGGCGATTATGAAGTCACCGCCGTCGCTGAGTATCCGACCGCTCCCATCACCTTCGCGCTGCAAAACTACACCTTCTACGCCCTGACCACAGCCACCGGCGGCGTTGGCAGCGGCACCGTCACGGCAGGGGCTGTCTACACCAGCAGCACGGTGGTGACGATCACCTGCGACTGCGAGTACCGGTTCGAGCTTCGTCGGCTGGGTGGGGGATGCGGCCGGCGCCACCAATCCACTGACCGTGACCATGGACGGCGCCAAATCCATAACCGCCACCTTCGACCTGAATCAGTACACCCTGACCGTGGCCAAGGATAGCAATGGTTCGGGCGCAGTGAGCAGCACGCCGCGGGCATCGACTGCGGCAGTATTTGTGATACCGACTTCAACTATGGCTCCGTGGTCACGATGACGGCGACGGCCGACGCCGGCTCGACCTTTGGTGGTTGGAGCAGGGACTGCACGGGCACGGGCGACTGCGTGGTCACCGTGACGGCGGCGAAGAATGTCACGGCCACGTTCACTCTGAACCCAACGGCAACACCGACATCGACGAGTACGCCCACGGCGACGAGCACGCCAATCCGCCGACGAACACATCCACGGCGACGAGCACGCCAATCCACGCCGACGAGACACCCACGGCGACGAGCACGCCAATCCCACCGACGAGTACACCCACGGCGACGAGCACGCCAATCCGCCGACGAACACATCCACGGCGACGAGCACGCCGCTCCCACCCACGAGCACGTCCACGGCAACGAGCACGCCGGTCCCACCGACGAACACATCCACGGCGACGAGCACGCCAATCCCACCGACAAGCACGCCCACGGCGACGAGCACGCCGATCCCACCGACGGCTACGCCCACCGCAACGGTGACCGCGACGCCGGAATCCGACGGCGATGGCGTGCCGGGCGCGGTGGAATCCGCCGTACCCAGCCTGGGCGGCAGCGGCTTCGGTGACGGCAACGGCGACGGCATCCCGGACGCTATGCAGGCGAATGTAGCCTCCTTCACCAGCGCCGTCGGCGACGGCTACTTCACGCTGGCCGTGGCAGACAACCTGACATTGGCGCAGGTCGCCAGTAGTGAACCTGTCTCGCTTCCTGTGGACGTCACCTTGCCGCGGGACAGATCAGCTTCCAGGTGCAGAACGTGCCATCGGGCGGCACTGTCAGCGCGACGCTCTATCTGCACGGTGACACGCAGATCAACGGCTACTGGAAATTCAGCGAGGCCGCCGGTTGGTACGACTTCGCCTACGACGGCAGCACGAGCGGTCATCGGGGCGCACGCGATCACGCTGGTCTTCGTGGACGGCGGGCGCGGTGACGCAGACGGTCTCGCCAACGGCGTCATCGTTGATCCGGGCGCCGGTGCAACGAGACTATTCGTTGTGGCTACCGTCGATTCGGCGGTAGGTATCCGTCATTCAATCTCAACCATCCTGCCTTCTCGCGCGGACGTGTAAGTAATGCGCGGATGATCTCGACGGATCGCCGCGCTTCTGCGCCCTGGATGGCAGGTGGGCGTCCGTTGCGGATGGCGTCGATGAGGTCCACGATCTGGCGGCGGTGTTTCTCTGAGCCGATGGCCATTGGATCGGCGGCGCCACTGCCGTCCTGTTTTTCGAGGGTGAGCATGGCCTGTTTCTCTTCGTCGGACGTGTCTTGTAGATCCCACTTGGCGATCTGGCCTTCTTCGATGACGATGACGCCGGTCGCCGTGAAGTTCGGCGCGGGCCGGATCGCCGGGCCAGCAGCTCGTGGCCCCTGGATCACGCCCAGCGCGCCGTTCTCGAAGGTGAGGACCGCGCTTGCGGTGTCTTCCGTCTCCATTTCGTGGGCCAGCGTGGCCGTGCGCCCGAAGACGTTCTTCACCGGCCCGGCCAGGTATTGGAGCAGGTCGATATTGTGGATCGACTGGTTCATCAACGCGCCGCCGCCGTCTAGTTCCCAGGTGCCGCGCCAGTTGCCATCGTAGTAACTTTGGGGGCGGAACCACTTCACGTAGCAATCGGCCAGGGTGATGCGTCCGAGGCGTCCGGTGTCCACCGCTTCCTTTACCTTGGCAACCCCGGCGGCAAAGCGCAGCGGAAAGACACAGGCCAGGATCACGCCTGCGTCCTCGGCGGCGGCGATGATCGAGTCGACGCGGGGCAGGGTGATGTCGATGGGCTTTTCCACGAGCAGGTGCTTGCCCGCCTGCGCCGCGGCAATGGCGATCTCGGCGTGTGTGCCGCTGGGCGTGGCGATGACCACGGCGTCCACGTCCTCGCGGGTGACGGCGTCGGCAAAGTCGGCTGTCCACACCGCATTGGCTTGGGCGGCCAGTGGCCGTCCTGTGGACTCGGTGCGGTTGCAGATCACCGTCACCTGGGCATCGGCGATCTTGGAAAATGCGTCGAGGTAGATCTTGGCAATGTTGCCCGCCCCGATCAGGGCGAATTTGATGGGCTGCATGGGGTTGTCTTTCTAGGTGGTGGGGTGGGTTATTTGACGGGATGGATCAGCGCGTAGTATTCGTCCATATTCAGCCAGGCAAGCTCGAATTCGTCAATTGGTACAACGAGCGGTGCTTGAGCGAACATTGGATCGTTGAGCATGATGCGAGTGCGTTCAAATCCGCTGACAACTGTTGCGTGATTTGTGGAAAACGGCCAGTATGGTGCTTCTGTCAATAGAAACACAATTGCTGGAGACAGATCATTGATATGTCTGCGCAAGGTGCTCTGTACTTCCCTGCTGAATCGTGACGTGTAGCGAGTCTGACCTCAACGCCAAGAGATTGCGAAATGGAGCGCCTGCATCGCCAATCTTCAGAACCTTGGTGAGTTGTTCGTAGCTGGTGTCGATGCCGTGGTAATCAAGGAGCATTTTTGCGCAGGCGGCAAGACAATCAGCTTGCCGACGTTGCGGTTGATGTGTAATGGGCAGCAATGGCATGGGCGAGCTCCTGCATTTGATGAATCTCTGTGTCGCTCAGCCCTGCAACTTCGCCGGTCTGTGCGTCAACGTAGATAATGCCGACGTTGCCGACTTCTCCCTTGTCCGGTAAACGTAAAACAGCCGGAATCTGCCATCGTATCGTTTCACCCAGGACGAGCCGCGGTTCCCCAGCGGCAACCATCATGGCGACATTCCCAGCCAGAAATGCATTGGCTTTTCTGCGTGCTGTCTCCTGAGGAATGGCAATTTCTTCGCTGATTGTCCCCTCGATTTTGAACGGTTTTGTTCGATCTGGAACTGAAAATTCCTGCACCACTTGGACCATATCTGTCCTCAGCTTTCACTTTTTCATCAACGCACGCAGACAGCCCCATTATAAACGTCGCCGCGCCAAGCTCAAAGCATCTCGATCCCACTTTCAAATTGAACAACAACGTGGTTGACGTTCGTCGTCCGTCTTTCGTCGTTCGTCCCGCGAAGCTCGATTGACGAATCCCCGCACCTCGATTACGATTTTTCCTGTTGCCTTTTCCCAACCCCAATCCCCCACACAATTGAACCCAATCAGCCACCTTCAATCGACTTGTTCCCAAGGAGGAAAGTATGAGCACGTCTTCGAACGGACACGACAACGGCAATGGACATGTCCTGCGTAGCGCCGACTGGTTTGGCCGCAACGATCTGGTCGGCTTCGGCGCTCGCGGCTGGACCAAGAACCAGGGCTACCCCGATCACCTCTTCGACGGGCGGCCCGTCATCGGCATCTGCAACACCTGGTCGGACCTCACGCCCTGCAACGGTCACTTTCGCATCATCGCCGAAATGGTGAAGCGCGGCGTCTACGAGGCGGGCGGCTTCCCCGTGGAATTTCCGGTGATGTCTTTGGGCGAGACGCTGATGCAGCCCACCACCATGCTCTACCGCAACCTGGCCAGCATGGACGTGGAAGAGACGATCCGCGCCAACCCCATCGACGGCGTCGTGCTCCTCACCGGCTGTGACAAGACCACACCGTCTACGATCATGGGCGCGGCCAGTGTGGACCTGCCCACCATCGTCGTCTCGGGCGGGCCGATGCTCAACGGCAAGTTCCGGGGGACGAACATCGGCTCCGGCACCGATTCGTACAAGTTCACCGAAGAACTGCGCGCGGGGACCATGTCCGCCGCCGACTATCTGGAGGCCGAAGGCTCGATCTCGCGCAGCGAAGGACATTGTATGACGATGGGCACGGCGTCGACGATGGCGTGTATGGTGGAATCGCTGGGCCTTACCCTTTCGGGCGCTGCCGCCATCCCCGCTGTGGACGCGCGGCGCAAGCGCACCGCGCACCTCGTGGGCAACCGCATCGTGGAAATGGTGCGCGAGGACCTGCGCCTCTCCAAGATCCTCACGCGTCAAGCCTTCGAGAACGCCATCGTCATCAACGCCGCTATCGGTGGATCCACCAACTTCATCATCCACCTGCTGGCGATTGCCGGGCGCATCGGCGTGCCGCTGGAACTGGAAGACTTTAACCGCTTCGGCAGCGAACAGCCCCTGCTCGTCAACCTGATGCCGTCGGGCAAGTATCTGATGGAAGACTTCTTCTACGCCGGCGGCCTGCCCGTGGTGATCCAGCAACTCAAGGACCGCCTGCACATGGACGCCATCACCGTTAGCGGCAAGACCGTGGCCGAAAACACCGAAGGCGCGGTCTGCTACAACGACGACGTCATCGCCACCGTGGAAAAACCGTGGGCCGAGGCGTCGGGGACGACGATCCTCTACGGCAATTTGTGTCCTGACGGCGCGGTGATCAAGCCGTCGGCGGCGACGCCCGAACTGCTGCAACACCGCGGGCGTGCCGTCGTCTTCGAGAGCATCGAAGACTACGCCCAACGCATCGACGACCCCGATCTCGACGTCACCGCCGACAGTGTCATGGTGCTCAAGGGGGTTGGTCCACGCGGGTTCCCGGGCATGCCCGAAGAAGGCAAGATGGGCCTGCCCAAAAAGCTGCTGGAACAGGGCGTGCGCGACATGGTGCGCATCTCCGACGGGCGCATGAGCGGCACGGCGTACGGCGCGGTCGTCCTCCACGTTGCGCCGGAGTCGGCGGTGGGTGGTCCACTGGCACTGGTGCAAGACGGCGACTGGATCGAACTCGACGTGGCCAACCGTCGCCTGCACCTCGACGTCCCCGAAGAAGAGCTGGCCCGTCGCCGCGCCGCGTGGACGCCGCCGACGCCGCACCAGGATCGCGGCTACGTGCGCCTGTACACCGAACACGTGATGCAGGCCAACACCGGCTGTGATATGGATTTCCTGGTGGGTGGGTCTGGATCAGCGCCGGCGCGCCAGCCGATGGGGCGGAAGTTGAATGCGTAGAGAACCGTTTCAGGAGGCGCTGGCGCCGTCTTCGCGGGCGAGGGGCAGGACAACGGTGAAGGTTGTGCCGTTGTCCACCTCGCTGGCAACTGTAATCGATCCCTGGTGCGCCTCCACGGCCTCTTTGGTGATGCTCAGGCCAAGCCCGGTACCGGAGATCGCGCCCACATTGCCGGCGCGGTGGAACGGCTGGAACAGGCGCTTCATGTCTTCGGGGGGGATGCCGATGCCTTCGTCTGTCACCTGGTAGCGGAGGGTCCCATCGGCGCAGGTGACCTCGATACGGATCGACGTGTCGGCGGCGGAGTACTTCAGCGCGTTGGAAACCAGGTTGCTGACGATCTGCCGCATCAAACGTAGATCAAACGATGTGACAATCGGCGCATCTTCACACACGTAGACGATGCGCTCGCGGTATTCCGGCCTGCTACGGAACTCTTCGACGATCTCGCGGAAGAGCGCATCCACATCACTTGTGGTGGGGGCAAAGTCGAGCCGACCGGCCTGGATACGCGCCAGCATCAGCACATCCTCCATGATGTCCTGCATGTGGTTGACCTGCTGGCGGATCCTGTCCAGCCGTGTGTCGATCTGTGCGCTGTCCATGCGTTGCCGATAGTGGGTGAGCGTTTCGGTGGTGGCGAGGATGGCGGCCAGGGGCGTGCGGAATTCGTGCGACGCCATCGAGACGAAGCGAGACTTCAGTTCGCCCAGCTCTTTCTCCTGGGCCAACGCCATTTCCAGCGTGGCTTCGGCCTGCTTGCGCTCGGTGATGTCGACACCCACCGCCTGAATGGCGACAACGTTGCCGTCGTCATCGAGAACCACATTGTCTGTCCAAAGCTGCCAACGTAGGACGCCGTCGGCGCGCACTGCCTGATGCTCGTAGGTCGCCGTCCCCCGCGTGCGGACCAGGTTTTCGTAGAATGTTTTGACGGCCTGCTGATCGGCCGCGGGGACGAGATCCAGGAAGCTGCGCCCGATCAGATCGCCCGGCTGTTTGTCGAAGTAGCGACAGTAGGCGTTGTTGACGAATATGAGGGTCAGGTCGGGCAAGTAGCGACAGATCAACTCGGACTGCGTCTGCACCACACTCTGGTAGCGGGCTTCGCTCTCGCGCAGAGCCTTTTCGGCCTGTTTGCGCGCGGTGATGTCGCGCACAATGCACACCAGGTTGGTGACCGCTTTGGATGTACGGTTGACAGGCGCGATGCTGAGTTCAACGTCGAGGTAGTCACCGTTATGGTGTTTTGCACGTGCTTCAACCCGGCGCAACTCGTGAGATGCCGCCGCCTCGCCAATCGCTGTGCTGATGTCGTGGGCGTTGTCGACGTGAAAGAATGACGAGAACGGCGTTTCACGGTAGCAGTCCACAGCGCCGCAGCACATGGTTTCAAAGGCGTGGTTGGCCTGCTCGATACGCTGATGAACGTCCAGCAACAGAATGCCGTCGCCGCTGTGGTTGAAAATGGCCTCGATCCGATCTTTTGCGCGTTCCAGTTCGGCAGTGCGCTCGGTTACGCGCTGTTCCAACTGCTCGTTGAGGCTCTGCAACGCGGCTTCCGACTGTTTCACCGACGTGATATCGCTGGCGTTGACCATTACGGAGGTGATGTCGCCGACGGCGTCGCGCACCGGCTGTACACTGGTTCGATACCAGCGCGTCTCGTGTGGCAAGCGGACGGGACAAACCGCCACCTGGCCACGGCCTGTTTCGAAGACGCTGTGATGCAACTCGATCTGCTGTTGTGCTGTGTCTGGTGGGAAGATGTCTGTCACTAATTTGCCGATCAGGGCATCGGGCGATTGGCCCTGCATACGCGCCCCAACTTCATTGACAAACAGCATCCTGCCCGTTTGGTCCGTCTGCACGATTACGGCATCGGAACTCTCGATCAGGCTGCGGTACTTCTCCTCGCCGACGCGCAACGCTTCTTCGGCCTGCCTGCGTTCGGTAATGTCCCGCGAGACGCTCAGAATCTGTAAGTTTCCCGCGTCGTCTTGGAGCAATTTGGTGATTACTTCCGCCCAGAAGGCAGAGCCATCCCTGTGGTATAGCTGTGCTTCATGTCGTCTCGTCACCGCGTCTGGGTCGCCGGCCAGGAAAGCCTGGATGCGGGCCGGCAACTCCTGAAAAAACGACGACAGTACACCCGACTGGACCACTTCTGTGGACGCCTGTTGCAGCGCTTCTTCCGCCGTGAAGCCAAACATCTGCTCCACCGAAGGGCTTACGTAGGAGTAGCGCCCTGTGTTGACATCGGTAACCGTGATCACCTCGGTGGCGTTCTCGGCCAGCAGGCGATACTTCTCCTCGCTGGCATGTTTTGCTGCATTCGCCAACATGCGCTCGGTGACGTCTCGACACGTGTACAGGTGTGTGCCGTCTTCGATCTGAATCGCCTTCACGGTCACAAGCAGGTGACGAATTTCACCGGACGGGCGCTGAATGTCACATTCGATGTTGGCGATTTCGCCCAGTTCTTGCAGAATATGCGGGTCAAACAGATTGTCACCGAGCAGGGCGCGGATGTTCCCTAGCGCTTCCACCTGCGCAACGGCATATCCAAAGATGATGTCAACATTGGGGCAGATGAAAGTGAACTGCCCCGCATCGTCTGTGACGAATACCGCGTCCGAGATATTGCTGAGCGTCAGCCGGTAGATCGCTTCAGATTCTTTCAGGGCCATGATCATATTGCTCCAGAGGTGGTCGTAACGCTTCCTCTATAGTAACAGCAAATCCCAATAAGTGGCATAGGAAGACACGCCGGATTTCACGTCAACCCTCATTCTCCACAAACAGGACAGCGCCATGAAGATCACAGCCATCAAGACATTCCTCGTGGACGGCGGCTTTCGCCCGTGGACGTTCGTGAAGGTGGAAACCAACGAGCCGGGCCTCATCGGCTGGGGCGATTGCACCGACTGGGGATCGCCGGGGCCGGTGGCGGCGACGGTGGAACGCTACGCCGAGTGGGTGATCGGCCGCGATCCCATGCAGGCCGAGGCGATCTGGTGGGATCTGCACACCGCGTCGGTGCGACACATGGGCGGCATCGCCTACAAAGCCATGTCGGGCATCGACTCCGCGCTGTGGGACATTCGCGGCAAGGTCCTTGGCGCACCGGTGTGGCAACTGCTGGGCGGCAAGATGCGCGACAAACTGCGGCTGTATTGGTCGCACTGTGGATCGGTGCGGGCGCGCCACGCCGCCACGCTAGGACTGCCGCCCGTGGAAACCACCGACGATCTGCGCCGCCTGGCCGAAGAAGTGATGGATCGCGGCTACACCGCCATCAAGACCAACCTCTTCGCGCTCAAAGATCGCCCCGATGCCACGCCGCTGCTCAACCGCTTCACCCACCACGCCGGCGACGCCCACCCCTCGGTGATCCGCAACGCCGAACTGATCGTGGGTACCTTCCGCGAGGTCTTTGGGCCGGATGTGGGCATCGCCCTGGACGTGGCTTTCACCTTCAAACTGGGGGGCGCCATCAAGCTGGCGCAAGCGCTGGAACCGTACAACCTGATGTGGCTGGAGACCGAGACCTTCGATCCCGACGCCCTGGCGCTGATCCGCCGGTCCACGCGCACCACGATCTGCACTGGCGAAAGCATCTTTGGGCAGCAGGGGTATCGTCCTTTCCTGGAGCGCCACGCCCAGGACATCATCATGCCCGACTTCGCCTGGAACGGCATCACGATGGGCAAAAAGATCTGCGACCTGGCCCACGCCCACGACACCCTCATCGCGCCGCACAACTGCCACAGCCCCATCAACACACTGGTCTCCGCCAACGTCTGCGCCACGGCGCCCAACTTCTTCATCCACGAACTCGACGTCGACGACGCCCCCTGGCGCGACGACCTGATGACGCACCCGTTTGAAATCGAAGACGGGTATTTGAAGATCCCAACGCGTCCTGGATTGGGGTCGGATCTGATCGAAGAAGAATTGTTGAAGCACCCGGCGGGTCACTATCCCCACGCGCGGTGACCGTGGACCCGGCGGGTCTGTGTGTGTGGGAAACCCGCCGGGAGAAAGGCAGACCCGGCGGGCTGGCAGCCCAATTCGCCCTGACGGACGACTGACGCGGGGCACTTGTTTTAAGCTGGGGCGGGCGGTATACTACGGGTCAATTGCAAGTATGATTGGCAATACGGCTCCCCGCACCACACACCGAACCCAGCCTCAACGCCCGCCGTATGTCGCCGTTTTCTTCCCGCATGACAAAATTCACTTCTGTATGGTTTATGGTTACTTTCTTCCCGTTAGAAGTTGAATTTTTTATCGTGACCCACGGACGGGATTTCTACAAGATTCGACTTGAAGATTCAGCTCACGGACAGCGTGTGCATGGGCACGCCGCAAGGCGGTGACGGTGATCCACGCTTCGCAGTCGGGAGACCGTGCAACTGTTCTACCAACGCGATGACGGACGCACGGGATCACTGCTGCTCTTTCGCGAGCATGAGTGTCGATCTGTTTTATACAGAAGCGTCAGTACTGGTCGTTGGAGCGCGGAAGCAGGCAAGTTGATCCTGGCAGAGGCTTATCGCATTAATTTGGCCTACCTTCGATCCGTTGCTGGCTGTGCACACGCCGATGATCGAGCTGCTGCTGCATCAGCTCACTGCCGTCTACGATGAGATGCTGTCGCGTCAGCCGCCGGGCTTCGCCGGTCGACGATCCTGCGCAGGCAAGACGGCATATACGGTCTGCTGATCAAGGAACTGATGATCCGTTATGACGTGCAGCGCTGCCTAATCTGTGCGCCCGGCAGCCTGACCGACCAGCGGCAGGATGAGTTGTGGCAGAAGTTCCCTGCGTTTCGATATTCTCACCCGCGACAAGATCGAAGCGTCGTACTCCGGCAACCCCGCCGAAGAGGATTTGAAGATCATCCGCCTCGATCAGGTGGCGCAGTGAGCCGCTTCAGCAGATGCTCAAAGCCACCGACTGGGATCTGATCATCTGCGATGAAGCGCACAAGATGTCGGCCACTTTTTTGGCCGCGACGTCAACGGTGAGACCAAGCGCCACCGATTGGGCAAGCTGCTGAGCCAGCAGATGCGTTACTTGCTGATGACGGGCAACACCTCACAACGGCAAGGAAGAGGACTTCAACTTTCCTCTCGCTCATCGACCCCGACCGCTTTGAAGGGCGTTATCGCGAAGAGGACCACAACGCCGACGTCTCTGATCTGATGCGGCGCATGGTCAAAGAACGACTGCTGCGCTTCGATGGTCGTCGCCTCTTCCCTTGCCGCGCATTACCTACACCGCCGACTATGACTATCCAGCGCCGAGCGAACTGGTACGACGCCGTCACCGAGCACGCGGCGAGAATTCAACAAGGCAGATCGCCTGCAAGACGGAAGGACGCAAGGGTACCGTCGGTTTTGCGCTCATTGTAAAGCTGCAGCATGTCTGGCTCGTCGCCCGCAGCCATCTATTACTCGCTGTGACGTCGTCGGCTGCGCCTGAAAAGAAGCGCAAGGATCTGGATCAGAGCCGCATCCTCTCTCTGAACGCTACGCCGAATATCTGGATAGCCACCGTAATGGTGATGATCCGTTGCTGAATTTTGATGAAATCGATCTGGACGAACTGAGCGACTTCCCCGACGCCGATTTTGAGACAATGGAGATCGAACTGGTGGACAGCGCCACCGCGGCGCAGACCATCGCCGAACTCGACGCCGAGTTGGCCACACTGCGCCAATTGGAGCAGCAGGCCGCCGTTTGCTACCGCGCCGGTGACGACCGCAAATGGGAGGAACTGGCCGGTTTGATGCAAGATCCGCTGATGTACACCGCCGAAGGCCGTCGCCGCAAGCTCGTGATCTTCAGCGAACACCGCGACACGCTCGATTATCTGCACGCCAGGATCACCACCCTGCTCGGGTTGCCTGAGGCTGTGGTGACCATTCACGGCGGCATCGGGCGATCTCAACGCCTCGACATTCAAGATCGCTTCCGCAACGATCCCGCGGTTCACGTCCTCATTGCCACCGATGCTGCCGGGGAAGGCATCAACTCAGCAAGCCAATCTGATGGTCAACTACGACCTGCCCTGGAATCCTAACCGCATCGAACAGCGTTTTGGTCGCATCCACCGCATCGGCCAGGAAGAGACCTGCCACCTGTGGAACCTGGTCGCCGCCGAAACCCGCGAAGGACACGTCTACAGCCGCCTTCTGGAAAAGATCAAAACCGAGAGCAACGCGCTCAATGGGCAGGTGTTCGACGTGCTGGGCGATCTGTTCAAAGAGACGCCGCTGCGTACGCTGCTAATGCAGGCGATCCGCGAAGGTGAACGCCCCGGAAGTGCGCTTTTTTTGCCTACCTGGAAGAGACCGTGGACAATCTGGAAGATGTTTCCGTATCCGTGAGTTGCTCAATAAGAACTTGCTGGTCGAACAGGTTATAACTTCGCAGGTGGAGCGCATCCGTGCCGACATGGAACGCTAACGCCCGCCGCCTGCAACCGCACTACATCAAATCCTTTTTCTGCAGGCGTTTGCCGAACTGCGGCAGGTTGAGGCTACAGCCGGGCCGCTACCAGGTGAACCACGCCCTGCTTCCGTGCGCGAATCACGCCCGTGATCTGGCGCGGACGGCGGCAGATACAGCGCCAGTATGAGCGCATCTGCTTGAGAAAGCGTTGATCGTCGTCAAGGCGCCGCAAGCCGATTTCCTCGCCAGGACACGTCCTACTCGACACGGTATTCCGACCTGTACAAGAAGCAGCATGGCAGCATCCTACAGGACGGCGATCCTCGTCGATCCACGTGACCCAGGGCAGGAATGGTAAAGCGCGGGCGCTCTACTTCATCGAACATACCATCCACGACCAGCGCTCCTGGCTGCAACGGCGAACCCCACGCCATCTCACGCATCGTGCGTTTTGTGGAGGTGACGGAGCAGGCGGGGAAGATCGCCATCGTCGATGCCGGTGACGCACCTTATCTCGGGATTACTGACCACCCACCCAGGACGAACGCGCTTCCGAATGACCCGGATCATTGACGGTTCAGGCAGACCGTTGACCTGAGAGGCATCCTCAGATGCCGGTTCGCCTGCATTTGAGGATGCTTCCTCCGCGATTGCGATCGTCCCGTTTCTGAAGGCCCGACTTTTGAGAATATCGACATCGATGCTCAAGTGCGCGCCTATGCTGTGGCGCCAGTCTCGCAACATCTGGAAGAAGTGCGTCACCGCCAAGTAGGAACTGATCGACAAGACGCACCAGCCACGCAAACGCCTGACCCGGCGATCAACTACTGGGATCAACAGGCGTTACCGTCAGCAAAGAAGCCGAAGGCAAGCGCAACGCCCGCCTCAATCGCCAGAACGCCGAACAGCGCGCTGACCGTCTCGACGAACGGCTTCAACGCCGCGAAAAGGAACTGGCCCAGGAACGCGCCAACCGTCGGCGTCGCCGCCTGTGATCGTGGGGCGCCCCTGGTGGTGCCCATCGGCCTCTTGCTCGATGACGCTCCGCTGCCCTGCTCGACCGCCGCATCACCGAACAGATCGCCATGCACGCCGTGATGCAGGCCGAAATCGCCCAAGGACACCACCCCACCGACGTCAGCGCCGAAAAGCGTGGCTACGACATCGAAAGCCTCGACGTACACAGCGGGCGACTGCGTTTTCAGAGGTGAAGGGCTGCCGCGCCGGTGCGGAAGACGTCACCATCACCCACAACGAAATCATTTGTGCGTTGAACAGTGGGGATCAATTTGCACTCGTCGTCGTCGAGTGGACAATGCAATGGCGTCCATTCCCCATTACATCTGGCATCCCGATTTCAAAGAGCCGGAAAGCTACCGTTCCAGCGGCGACTACGAATGGCGCAAGATCCCATCGAGAAAATAGAAGTCGGACTTGTAGAAGTCGGACTTTTCCGAAAAGTCCGACTTCTACAAGTCCGACTTCTAACAGAAAGCCACCCCCAATGATCTATCGCAAAAAACCAATCGAAGTCGCCCTGCCTTTGGAAGCCATCAACCAGGCCAGCGCGTGAAAAGTCGATCCGGCACGGACACCCCAGCACGCTGCACCTGTGGTGGGCGCGGTGACCGCTGGCCGCGTCTGCTGTGATCTTCGCTTCGCTGGTGGACTAGACCCTGACGACCCGGCCGCTTTCCGCCGCCTTTGTGGACGCCTGCCGTGCTCTGCCCAGAGGAGCCAACGCTGCCGACCACGACACGCCGCGCATTGCGCCTCTTCGACTTCATCGAACGCTGGTAAAGTGGGGAAAGCACCACCGACGAGCGGTTGCTGCAGCAGGCGCGCCGCCTGGATCCACCTGGCTACGGACGGCAACCTCGCCGCCGCTGCTCGATCTTGCCGGCGGTGGCTCCATCCCGCTGGAAGCGCAGCGCTTTGGGCTGGAAGCCCACGCCTCGGACCAACCCCGTGGCCGTGATGATCAACAAAGCCATGATCGAGATTCCGCTCCCGCTTTGCCGGCCGCCCGCCGGTGAACCTCAGCAGCAGACGAAGTCGGACTTTTCCGAAAAGTCCGACTTCTCGGCCACGTGGCGGGCGCGTGTGCCGGCCTGTCGCGCGGACGCGCCACTACGGCCAGTGGATGCGCGAAAGGCGCCTGGGATCGCATCGGCCACCTTTACCCCACCTGCAACGGCGAAACCGTCATCGCCTGGATCCGGGCGCGCACGGTCAAAAGCCCCAATCCCGCCGTCAACGTTAATGTGCCGCTAGTGCGCTCGTTTGAACTGAGCAAGAATATGGGCAAACGCACCTGGATTGAGCCGAAGGTCGATCCCAACACGAGATGATCACGTTTGCTGTGAAATCGGGGAAAGGCAAAGCACCCGAAGGAACCGGGTTGAACGAAGCGGCGCTCGGTGTTTGATCAGTGGTGTGCCCATTCCATTTGAATACATTCGAGAGGAGGGAAAACAGGTCGCATGGGAGCGCACCTGATGGCGATTGTGACCGAAGGTAGTGGCGGACGCAGTTACTATGCGCCAAACACTGAACACGCCGCGACTGCACAGGTTGAAGTGCCTGCTGATGCACCAAATCCCGGATTTGCCTGAACAGGCGCTTGATTTCGTGTTCAGCTTTATGGGAATGACAAAGCATTCCGACCTCTTCACCGCCCGCCAACTCGTGGCGTTGACCACTCGGATCTCGTGGCCGAAGCCTGTGACCAGATCCGCCAGGACGCCATCGCCGTCGGTTTCGATGACGACACACCGCTGCGCGAGGGTGGTCACGGCGCTGGCGTACGCCGCCGAGGCGGTGAGTGTGTATTTGGCGTTTGCTGTGGATCGAAGTGCTGATAGAAGTTCCACTATTTGCTCCTGGGACAGCAGCCCCAAAATGGAAGCTCTGCGCAACACGTTTGCCAGACAGGCAATTCCTATGGTCTGGGATTTTGCTGAAGGGAATCCGTTCAGTTCATCCAGTGGCAACTGGTTAAACAATGTTGATTGGACAGCCAAAACGATCGAACTTCTTCCTGCTCACAAACTGGTACAGTGTTGCAGTGTGATGCAACTTCGATCAGTGTATCCGAGAACCTAGTTGTCTCAACCGATCCGCCATATTACGACAATATTGGCTATGCTGATTTGTCAGATTTTTTTATGTCTGGATGCGACGTTACTTGCGAACTGTGTAGTCCTCAAATCTTTTCGACCATGTTGGTGCCTAAAGAACCCGAACTTATCGCAACTCCATATAGGCTTGGTGGCAGCAAAAGAGGCAGCTAATGAGCATTTTGAAAGCGGCCTAAATTCAGTATTTCATCAACTGAATCGAATCAACGATCCAGCATACCCTTTCACGGTATGTACTCATGCCTCTGCACATGCAGAACGCAACGATGAGGGCATTGCCAGTACTGGCTGGGAGACGATGTTAGGTGGCCTTAATGCCGCTGGTTTCATGATCAATGGCACTTGGCTTTCCGATGCGTACTGGAGTTGAGCAATCGAACTGTCGCATCCGGGACCAATGCGCTTGCCTCCTCCATCGTCCTGGTCGCCGTCCCCGCGCTGAGGACGCGCTTCATTACCTTCGTGCCGCGAATTTGTCACCGCGCTGCGGGCCGAACTGTCCGCCCTGCGCCATCAAAGAGATGCAGTCGGGCAACATTGCGCCGGTGGATCTGGCGCAGGCGTCCATCGGTCGGCATGGCCGTCTACAGCCGCTCATGCCCAGGCACTGAAGCCGATGGCTCGCCGCTCACCGTGCGCACCGCGCCCAACTCATTAACCAGAACTCGACGCCTTCCTGGCCGAGCAGGAGTGGCGATGTGGATGGGAATACCCGCCTCGCCGGCCTGGTTCGAGCAATACGCCGGTTTCAACGAAGGCGAGTTCGGTGTGGCTGACGTGCTGGCCCGCTTTCAAAAACACCAGCTGTCGACGGCGTGGTGCAGGGCTGGGCTGGTCAGCGCCGGGCGCGGTCGCGTGCCTGCGTCACTGGCTAGACGACGACGAACCGGCCGGAACTACCCAAGGATCAACGTCCACGGTGTGGGAGGCCGCCCACCACCTGATCGAGCGGCTGCAAAACCAGGGCGAACGTGGTGCCGGGCGTCTGCTCGTGGATCTCAACCCCGATCTGGCCGCCGAAGCGCGTCAACTGGCCTACCGTCTTTACAGCATCTGCGAACGCAAAAGCCGGGCCGATCACGCCCTCAGCTACAACAGCCTGGTCATCTCGTGGCCGGCCATCCAAGAAGAAGCCACCCGCCTGCGCAACGAGCGCCGCCGGCGATCCCACGGTGCAGGCCAGTTTGTTTGAGTAAGCAGGGATTAAAATCCCGCCTCCTGACTATGAAAAGCGCCCTCAGGCGCTTCCAGAATATTCCCCAGTCGCTGAAAATGCTGACTTCTGTGTCATTGGGATTTAATCCCACGCAATAGTAAGTAGATGGGAAAATAGATGCCAACCTTGTTCAAAGAAGTGAACTATTCGCTGCTCCAAAAACTGCTGGAAGACATCGACATGGGCGAGATCGGCCTGCCCGACATCCAACGTCCTTTCGTGGTCGAACACCAAAGTGCGCGACTCCTTTGATTCCATGTACAAAGGCTTTCCTGTCGGCTATCTGCTCTTCTGGGCCAACGGCGTGGGCAACGGTCACCGCCAGATTCGGCCCGAGGCCAAACAGAAGGTGGCGCGTTTGCTGCTCATTGTCGACGGTCAGCAGCGGCTCACGTCGCTCTTTGCCGTGTTGAAAGGGCTACCTGTGGTGCGCAGCGACTACAGCCAGAGCCGCATCTTCATTGCTTTTCGCCCCAAAGACCAGAAGTTCGACGTCGACGTCGCCATCCAGCGCGACTTCGAGTATATCTCCGACATCAGCGCACTGTGGTCGGGCGAATTGACACGCAATCGCTTCGTCAAAGAGTTCATCCGTCACCTGCGCGATGCTCGTCCTGTCGATGACGACGAAGAAGACGAACTGACCAATCCACTGACCGTCTCTACGATCTGCAAAACTACCCTTTACCGCTTTCGAACTGTCGCCATCGGTAGATGAAGAGCAGGTAGCCGATGTCTTTGTACGCATCAACAGCCAGGGTGTCACCCTCAACCAGGCCGATTTCATCCTCACACTGATGTCGGTCTTTGGGAAGAAGGGCGCAAGGCGCTGGAAGAGTTCAGTCGCGCTCGCGCCATCCTACGGCAGCGGCGCATCGCCGCTAACCACTTCATCGAACCCGATCCCGATCAACTTCTGCGCGTCAGCATCGGGTTGGCCTTTCGGCGGGCGCGGCTGCGCAATGTCTACTCCATCCTGCGCGGCAAAGATCTGAAACCGAGCTGTTTTCTGAGGAAAAGCGTGTGGAGCAGTTTGCGCTGTTGCAGGCGGCGCAGATGCACGTCCTCAATCTGCAGAACTGGCAGAATTCCTCAAGTGTATCATGCGCGCCGGCTACCGCGGCGAGAAGATGATCACATCACAGACGGCGTTTCTGTATGCCTACGTCTTCTACCTGATCGGCAAACAAGATTACCACGTAGACCCCTACATCCTGCGCAACGCCATCGCCCGCTGGTATTTCATGACATCGCTGACTGGGCGCTACACCAGTTCGCCTGAAACCGCAATGGACCAGGATCTGGCGCGCTTTGCGCGGCGTACACACCGCCGACGAGTTCGTGGCATCTGGGGATCGTATCGTTGAGGCAACTTTTACTGAAGACCATTGGCAGATCTCCTCTCGAATCGTTGGCAACGTCTTCGGCGCAGCCCCTCGCTCTTTGCCTACTATGCCGCTTTCCAACCTGCTCGACGCGGTCCTCTTCAAGCTGAAGACATCTGAACTGATGGATCCTGCGCTGCGTGGGCGAAAAGCTGCCATCGCTGTCATCACCTGTTCCCGCGGCTACCTGCAAAAGCTTGGCTACGACGGCACACGCACATCAACCGACGTCAACTACGCCCTCGTCGAGTGGAACGACAACATCAAGATCCGCGCATTACCGCGCCATCTGATTATTATCCCGAATATGCCGACCGCTTCGACATTGATGAGCTAAGTCAGATGCTGGCGTGGCACGCGCTTGGTGCCTGAGTGGCATCAGATGGACTACGATTCATTTCTGGCAGATCGCTGCCAGCGGATTGCGGCCCAGATCCGGCGAGGATTTGAGAAGTTGGCGTAGTGCTGTGTTCAAGCCTCGGAGGATGAATAGACGCGGAGCTAGCATTCTCAAATGCGACTGGAACGGCATCTGGAGGATGCCTACTCCACTTCAATCAAATCAAGCGTGACCACAATATGACGCTGTTCGATCTGTTTCTTGTTCATGCTAGAGGAGTTCCCGTATGGCAAAGAGTAACCGCGATCGCATCGCCGACATCATGGACGCTGTGCGCGACGGCGCAGGTCTCGTACGTGTTGCGCGAATACAAGATGCGTTACAAGGCAGGTGGCTATCTGGCTGAGATCGAAGATGCGTTGAGCACCAACGCCTACCAGCCCGTTCATCTTGCTGATGAAGAGACGGCGTTGAAGACGTCGACACACATGGTTGGCTCAACCTGATGTGGCGACGCTGGAACGAAGTCTTCAATCAGAAATTGGGCTACGCTGAGCGCAACTATGTCAGCGAACTGATGACGGCGCAACGATTTGGGCGCACCAGCAGCCTTTCACCAACGAAGACGCCTATCGTGTCGCCGACACCGCCACGCGGCTGCTCAAGGCCATTAACGCTTCCAAACAGGCAGCGCGATCACTGAGCCGATTGGCCGCGAGCTGCTGCGTCTGCGTTACGAAGCCGAACAGAAACGCTTCCGAAAAGAACCCGAAACCCCCGACGGCGTCCCCACTTTCACCATGCCGGGCCTCAAACCGTGGCGGCACGTGGTCAAGCCCCACCCCTGACGTAGCCAACGGGCGCTACATTCAGGCTGAATTTGCCGCGGACCTGGCCCAGGTTCATAACGGCGAAGCCGATCCCAATACGGCGATCCCTACGAATTCTTCCGCCGCACCTACCTCACCGACGGCCTGATCTCGTTGTTCTCGTCACTGGCCTCAAGCGGCTCAATGGCATCGGCGGCGATCCAGTGCAGCAGTTGCAGACATCGTTTGGCGGCGGCAAGACGCTACATGTTGGCGCTCTACCACCTCTTCAGTGGGCGTATCGGCATCAGCGAGATCCCCGGCGGTGAGCAGATCATGCCGCGTGTGGGGCAGGAGATCGACGACCGCCTCATCGCCAATCGTTGTCATCGTGGGCACTGCGTTCGACGCCACCGAGCCGCGTGCCTACAGCGACGTTACCACGCACACGATTTGGGGCGACATTGCCTATCAACTGGGCGGCGCGCAGGCTACGCACTGGTGCGTCAGGCCGATCTCACCGGCGTCAGTCCTGGGTCGGACACGCTCGTGAAGTTGCTCGAAGCGCATGGTCCATCGCTGATCATCATCGACGAATTGGTGGCCTTTGCCCGCAACCTTTACGGCGCAACCGACCGCCTGCCCGCCGGTACTTTCGAGGCGGTGATGACCTTTGTGCAGTCGCTCACCGAGGCAGTGCGCCGCGCCAGCGACTCGATCCTGTTGGTATCGATCCCCCAATCGAAGATCGAAATCGGCGGCGAAGGCGGTAAGGCAGCACTGGACATCCTGGCCAACACCATCGGCCGCCTGGAATCGGTGTGGAAGCCGGTCACCGCCAACGAGAGTTTCGAGATCGTGCGCCGCCGTCTCTTTTCGTCCGACATCGACTATGCCGCCCGCGACGCTGTGCTTTCTGAGTTCCAGAAGCTCTACGCACAGGACAGCAGCAGCTATCCCAGCGGCGTGGCCGAAGGCGACTACTTCAACCGTATGCCGCCTACCCCATCCACCCCGAACTCTTCGACCGTCTCTATCAGGATTGGTCGACGCTGGAGAAGTTCCAGCGCACGCGGCGTGCTGCGCCTGATGGCAGCGGTGATCCATGCGCTCTGGTACCACAACGATCAGTCATTGCTGATCATGCCTGGTTCGGTTCCCTTGAGTGTCACCACGGCGATGAAATGCTGCGCTATCTGCCCGAAAACTGGCCGGCTATCGTCGATACCGACATCGACGGCGTCGACTGTTGCCCTTCAACACAGACAAGAGCGTACCCACGTTAGCAGCGCCGCGGCGCGGCGGGTGGCGCACCATCTTCGTGGGCAGCGCGCCGTCGGTCACTGGGCAGGCGGTGCGCGGTCTTGAAGAAGTGCGCATCAACCTGGGGACGGTGCAACCGGGCGAACCACCGGCTATCTTCGGCGATGCCCTGCGCCGTCCTGAGCAACCAGCTCACCTTACTCCTTACCCGACAGCACCCGCTACTGGTACGACACCCGCCCCACCGTCAACCGTATTGCTCTGGATCGGGCGCAACGCATCCAGCGGTGGACGAAATTCACGCCGAAATCGTGACGCGCCTGCGTGGGTTGCCCAACGACCGCCGCGACTTCGCTGCCATTCACATCGCTGAGTGGTCCTGCGGCGACGTGGTGGACGACGCCCGTGTGCGTCTCGTGCTGCTCGGGCCGGATGCGGTACACAAGCGCAACGGCGACAACTCTCCGCGGTGCAATTTGCCAGGAGCATCTTCGAACAGCGCGATCGGTCCGCGACTTACCGCAATATGCTTGTCTTCGTTGCTCCTGATGCTGGCAACGCCGACGCTCTGGAGCAAGCGCTGCGCGACTATCTGGCCTGGTCTTCCATTGATGATCAACGCGAAGAACTCAACCTCGACGCACAGCAGCGCAAACAGGTGCAGACCAGCCTTACCCGCAGCGACGAAACAATCAAAGCCCGCCTGATGGAAACCTATAGCTGGCTCATCGTCCCCGAACAGCCTGACGCCACCGGTCCTGTGCAGTTTGTGGCCTATCGCATCTCCGGCGCGGACAGTATCTACGCCCGCGCTTCGGGCGCAAATTGCGTCAGAGTTGTACTGCTCATCACCGAGTGGTCACCCACTATGCTGCACATGGAATTGTCAAAAGCTTCCTCTGGCGTGGACAGCCCCATGTCAAGCTCCAACAGGTGTGGGACGATCTTTCTCGCTACTGCTACCTGCCACGACTCTACGATCAGAACGTGCTGCTCGCAGCTGTGCGCCGGTGTCAGCGCGAGTGACGCTCCTTCGCCTACGCCGACGCCATCGATGGCAGTGGTCTCTACCAACATCTAGTTTACCGCAGCGCCGGCCAGGTTTATTTGAACAATGAATCTTGCTGTCTGTACGTCGCCGCCCAGGCGCAACTGGATCAATCTGCCGCGCCCGCAGCCGCTAACATGCCGGTCGCCACCGACTCTACGCAGCCGACAGCGCCATCCACGACCACGCGTCCCGAACCTGGTATAACGCAGCCTGCTGCTCCCGCACTCAAACGCCGCTACCACGGTACCGTCACCCTCAACCCGCAGCGCGCCAACCGCGATATCGATGTCATCAGCAGGAGGTCATCGAGCACCTTACTCCAGCTAACCGGAAGCGATGTCGAAATCACGCTGCTGGAGATCTCCGCCACGAATCCAGCTGATTCCCTTCGAAGGGACGGCGCACGGTCACCGAGAACAGCAGGACGTTGAAGTTTAGTAGCTATGGTTTTGAGATCGAGTAAAAAAGCACGACTTATGTAGACGATAGAATGCAGGTGATTCGTATGGCTGTCACCGACGCGGACAAAAGAGCCTGGCATGAGGAGATGCGCAACTGTGCCTGCGACTATGCCGGGCAGCAGTGTATGCAATGTAAAATGGTAACTCCAGTTTATCAGGGCGTAATACACCACACCTCATATCCCGTTGGCGTCTACGAACGCAACGTAGAGGATCTGATTGAGCAAGGTATTTGTCTTTGGCTTTGTCGTTCATATGAGGCTGCGCATCTGCCTGAAACAGAAGAAGAGACAAGAAGTTCGGTAAAGAATGTGCCGGTGTTTGTCATCACTGCGGCAAAGTTGCCCATGGCGCGGATGGGATCGTGCTCATTCGCTGGGTTAGATTACTCGATCTGCCGTAGTGCTACTGCTCGGATTGTTCAGCGTCAACGAGCGGAGAATGCGGGACAGATCGGAATGTTTGGTGACATTGTTCACTGATGCTACTTTCTTGCTTGGCACTTGCGCGTGGACCGTGGCGCGATGCGCCATGTGTCCGCGAGAGGAATTGATTGGGTAGACGATGTCCTGTGCTGGTAACCGCAGCTACGGGAGGGGATGTCTCTTCGTCGTGGGGAAACAGGGATTCGTCGACCCGCAAGTCCCCGGCACTTGCCCCGAAGAACGTGGCGGGGCGATCCATGCTGTCCGCGCTGGGTGCGAGGGAAGTGTCGGGGACTTGCTCGCCGGTGCGGGGACGGGTCCTTTTGGCGTAAGTGTGGTCGATCCGCAAGTCCTCTTCGGCAATTTGCCACGTAGAACGTGACGGAATGATCCACGTCTGCTCGCGGAGCGAAAAAGTGCCGGGGACTTGCTCTGGCTGGTGCGGGGACGGGTCCTTGGGCAGGTAGTGCGGTCAACCCGCAAGTCCCCGGCACTTTGCCACGTAGGACGTGACGAGATGATCCATGCGTCCGCTCGTTGTGTGCGAGAAAGTGCCGGGGACTTGCTCTGTCGGCGGCAACGTCCTCTCGCTGGTCTGCGGTGAGAAACCCATCGGGTTACAGAAAACCCGGCGGGTTGGCGTTTCCCCAAACCGGTTTTGCTCAATTGTCCCGCTCTGGCTGCTACAATGTCCTCGCGACTTTGGACAGGCGGTCAGACCGCTTCCCCACCTTCACACAAAGGACACCCCACATGGAAAATTGCTCCTTCGGCATGACGCCCGAAGAGTTGATCGACTACACGCCGGATTTCACAGGCGAACGCTTCGCTGATGGTCGCCCTCGAGTGCCCGACAACATCATCGAGCGCATGCGGCACGTCACCACGCCCAGGCGTGGGGCGTGCTGCGTGGGGATGGCTACCACCACCAATACGCCGACGGTTTCACCTGCACCCACCCGGGCGGGTGCTGGTGGGGCGGGCGCTCACCGCGCTTCTACATGCCGCGACGCCCGAAATGCGCCGTGATGGAAGAAAAGGGCGCTCGCCTCGGCTGCATCGGTGACCAGATCTCCTGCCCATCGACATGCTCGTCCCCGGCGACGTCTACGTGGCCGACGTCTACGGCAAGATCGACCAGGGCGCAGGATGGGCGACAACCTGGCCACGTCGATCCTCGCCAAGTCGGGCAACGGCGTGGTCCGCGACGCCGCGCTGCGCGACCTCGACGGCGTGAAGAACTGCCCAACTTCGTCTCCTTCTTCCGCGGCTTTCACCCCACCTACGCCTCACCCACGATCATGCTGCTCGGCGTCAACTGCCCCACCCGCATCGGCTCGGTGACGGTGATGCCCGGCGACGTCGTCCTCGGCCGCAAAAGGACGGCATCATCTGTCCCCAAGCATTTGGCCGAGAAGGTGTGAAGACTTCCGAGTTGATCCGCCCGCGCGACGACTTCGGCAAGCAACGTTCGCGCGAAGGCATCTACACCCTCCGGCGAAATCGACCGCCGCTGGGAAGATCACATCGAAGCCGACTTCTCCCGCTGGCTCGAAGACCACATCGACGAACTGTCGGTGCTGCGGAGGCGATTCAGGAGTTGTTGAAAGAAAGGACATGGTAACCATGATCAAAGTCTCAGTTTTCAGCCACAACGCCGAACTCACCGACACGTTGATCCGTCAACGCGTGGCGGTGGGCGCGGATGCGATTGATTTTGGCGGCTATCAGGAAATGCCCGGCGTCGCCGAACAGGGCTACCCCGATCTGGAGGGCGTGCTGGCGCTGCGTCGACGGCTGCGTGCGCTGGGCATGGAGATCAACCGCGTCACGATTCCCGATCTCACCGAAGTTTTTATGCAGGACAAAGCCGGCGCTGAGGACGAACTCAACAACGCGGCCAAGGCGCTGGAGGTCTTCGGCAAGGCGCGGCTGCCCATCGCCCGCCAACGCTTCGAGGGTGACGTCTTCAAGCAGATGATGGAACGCTACCAGACGCCCCACCGCGGCGGCTACATGGCCCGCGCCGAGACGCTGGTGCGATCCCCCGCCGACATACCCACCCGCGCCGAACTGGATCGCTGGTGGAGCCGCTTCTGTGTGGCCTTCGAGCGGCTCGTCCCCATTGCCGAGGAATACGACATCAAGCTCGCCGTCCACCCGTCGGACACACCCAACGTGGACACGCCCTTCGGTGGCATCGGCTTTCACCGCGTCATCGACGCCTTCCCCAGCCCCAACGTTGGGTACGTCTACTGTATCGGCACCCGCGCCGAGGCCGGCGGCAGCGCCCTGGTGATCGACGAGATCAACAACTACGGGCGCAAGGGCAAGATCTTCATGGTCCACATGCGCAATGTGCGCGGCAGCCTCGCCACCGCCGGCGCCTACGAAGAAACCCTGCTCGACGACGGCGATCTCAACATGTTCAAGATCCTCAAAGAACTGCAAAAAGTCGGCTTCAACGGCTACATCAACCCCGACCACATCCCCACCCTCCCCGGCGACAACAAGACCAAGGACGTGGGTTGGGGCTATTCGGTGGGGTATGTGAAGGCGTTGTTGGCCGCGTTGGTGGGGTAATTTTCGATTGACGATTTACGATTGTCTCGTTGAGATAAAGATTGAGCATTGGGAATCGCTTTGGCCTAGACAGCGCCCAAGCAGAACGACCAATGCACTCAACACGACAATCGTCAATCGTCAATCGAAAATCGTAAATCGTCGAAGGAGCATTTATGAAGATCACCGAAGTTGAAATCTACGAAGTCCACTACGAGGACACGCCCAACTGGCACCCGGTGTTGATCCGCATTCGCACCGACGAGGGGATCAGCGGCGTGGGCGAGGTGGGGCTGGCCTACGGCACAGGCGGCTCCGCGGGCGCGGGGATGGTGAAGAATCTGGCCGAATCGTTCCTCATCGGCGCGGACCCGTTTCGCATCGAGGAATTGTGGGACACGATGTACCGCAAAACGTTTTGGGGGCAGGGAGGCGGACCCGTCGTCTTCGGCGGCATGAGCGCCATCGACCACGCCCTGTGGGATATCAAGGGGAAGGCGCTAGGCGTGCCTGTCTATGAGCTGCTGGGCGGACGCTGCCATGATCGGCTCCTCGCCTACGCCAACGGCTGGTACCACGACTACAACGCCGGCCCCGAGTGGGTTGAACCGATTCAGAAGATCATGGCCGACGGCTGGCAGGCGGTGAAGTTCGATCCCTTCCGCAAGCGGCCAGACGGCGTCAACGAGTACTCGAAGAGCGCCCTCACCAAAGATCGCGAGGACCTGGCCGTCGAGCGCGTCGCCGCGGTGCGCGAGGCGGGCGGCCCCGACTTCATCATCTGCGTCGAAGTCCACGGCAATTTGGGGACGACGTCGGCGATCCGCGCCGGGCAGCGACTGGAGGAATACGATCCCTTCTTCTACGAAGAACCCGTAGACGCGCACAACGTCGACGTCATGGCCAAGGTGGCCGAGAACGTCAACATTCCCCTGGCCGCAGGGGAACGCCTCTACACGCGCTACGGCTTCCGTCAGTACATCGAACAGCAAGCCCTTGCCATCCTTCAGCCGGATCTGGGGCTGGCCGGCGGCATCACCGAAGTCAAGAAGATCGCCACCTACGCCGAAACCTACAACATCCACATCCAGCCGCACAACTGCGCCACCCCGGTGATGACCGCGGCCTCGGTGCAGGTCGACGCCTGCATCCCCAACTTCATCATCCAGGAAACATTCCCGTATCGGCCCGCCGAGCACTACGAAGTGGTCACCAATCCGCTGGAAAAGCAGGTCGTCGACGGCTACCTGCCCATCCCCGCGGAGCCGGGGCTTGGCGTCGAGTTGAACGATGATTTCATGAAGAATCAGCCGTGTGTGCGCGTGATGTAGACCAAGAAGAGATCTGGTCACAGGTTACACATAATCAACACTTCGCCATTCTCTTTGAAATTGCGGAGAGAGCATCCTCAGATGCGGCTTGTTCCGGCCTATCCGGCATCTGAGGATGCCTACTCCGCTCAGGAATCGTGAATTCCTGAGATTCTCAGAATCATCAGAGGGCCGTACATCGAGTCTCTGAATCTGTGTTAATCCGTGAAATCTGTGTCCAAATCTCTGAATCCAATCTGAACTCAACCATCGAGATTTCGCTCGTGAACCTTCCACTCTCTTCTTTCTCCCGCTTCCGCCCCGATGTGAAGCGGCTGTTGATTGTGTCGGGGCTGATGGCAATCAGCTTCTTCGGGATTCAGGCGCTGTTGAAGGTGCTGTATGTGTTGCGCCTGGGTCACGGACCCGAGTACGTGGGCCTCTTCAACGCCTCCGGCGCGTTGACGTGGATGATCATGAGCCTGCCCGCCGGCGCCGTGGGTGATCGCATCGGCCTGCTGCGGGCGATGCGCCTGGGCGGCCTGCTCACGGTGCTGGGGATGGTGATCCTGCCTTTCACCGAGAGCGTGCCGCTGGGCTGGCAGACGGCATGGCCGATCCTTTCGCAGGTAGTGGCGACCAGCGGCTGGGCCTTCTTCGGCATCAACCTGGTGCCGTCGCTGATGTCGGCCTCCACCGACGCCAACCGAAACGACGACTACGCGCTCAACGCCGTGTTGCGCGGGGTGGGGACGCTCTTCGGCACCGTCTTCGGCGGCGTGCTGCCTGACATCTTCGCCGCCGTGTTGGGGCAGTCGGTCGAGGATCCAGGACCCTACCGGCTCGGCCTGTGGATCAGCGTGTTGCTCTGCCTGGGCGCTTTCGTCTTCCTGCTGCGCATGAGACCGGTGGAGCAGACAGAATCGTCGGCGGCGGAAGATGTGTACGGGCCATTCCCTGCCTGGCCGGTGGGTTTGTTGGCGCTCCACATCTTTTTGATCAACGCGGGCTGGGCCACCTGTCAATCGTTCTGCAATCCCTACCTCGACACAGACTTACACCTGTCGCCGGCGGTGATCGGCCTCATCACAGGGATCGGGCAGGCCGGGGCCGTCTTCGCGCCGTTGCTGGTGCCGAAGTTGGCGGGACGCTGGGGCAACGGCTGGATCATGATGACCACCGGCTTCGCCAGTCTTCTGCTCCTCCTGCCGTTAGGACTATCGCCGCATTGGAGCGGCGCAGGCTTCGGCCGCGCCGGGATCTTGGCGGTCACCGCGCTGTGGATGCCCGCCATGCAGATCTACCAGATGGAATCGATGGAACAGCACTGGCGCTCGCTGGCCTATGGCCTGTCCTCAATGGCGATGGGCCTTAGCTTCGGCGCCGTCAGCATCCTGGGCGGGTACTTCGCAGCCCGCTGGGGCTACCCGAACCTCTTCCTCGTGGGCATGGTGCTCACGTTGATGGGGAGTGGGGTGATGTGGAGTATCTTGAGACGACCTGCGCCTGTTCCGGTTTTGCAGAATGAATGAAGAATAATGAATGCGTTGACAAACCGGCGACAATTCCCATGCCGCCCCGTCAACGGTGTCTACCTATTCTTCATTCATCTTTCATCTTGTTTGCGTCACCATTCCCAAGGAGACCACCATGCCCCACTCACCCGTTATCACCCAGATCGACGTCACCGAGTTCGCGTTTGAGTCGCCCAACCTCTCGCCCGACGATTACTACAACAGCTTCAACACCGTCTACAAAGAAGGCGCAACGCTCAAACGCACCGGCCGCATCTTGCAGATCCACACCGACGCCGGCATCACCGGTGAATTTGTGGGCGGCACGCGCGGTGACTATGTGCAAATGGAGATGTACGTCCACTATTTGTTGGGGCGCAACCCGCTGCAACGTGAGCTGATCTACAACGACGTCAAGCGCGGGCTGCGCAAGTACGACCGCATGAGCATGGGGCCTGTGGACATCGCCCTGTGGGACATCGCCGGCAAGCTCTACAACGCGCCGATCTGGGAATTGCTCGGCGGCTACCGCATGGCGCTGCCTGCCTACGCCTCCACCTATCACGGCGACGAGAACGGCGGCCTCGACAGCCCCGAAGCGTTCGGCGAATTCGCCATCCAGTGCCAGCAAATGGGCTACAAAGCCTTCAAGATCCACGGCTGGAGACACGCACCCATCCAGCGTGAGATCGACAACGTCCTCAAAGTGCGCGAGATGATCGGCCCCGAGATGCACCTCATGCTCGATCCCGCCTGCGAGTACGAAACCTTCGCCGACGCCCTGGCCGTGGGCCGCGCCTGCGACGAGGCCAACTTCTTCTGGTACGAAGATCCGTTCAAAGACGGCGGTCTCTCGTTCAACGCCCACCGCAAGCTGCGCCAGTTGATCAAGACGCCGATCCTCATGGGTGAGCATGTGCGCACCCTGGAGCCGAAAGTGGACATGGTCCTCGCCGAAGCCACCGACTACATGCGCGTCAACCCCACCTACGACATGGGCATCACCGGCGCCATCAAGGTAGCCCACGCCGCCGAAGGCTTCGGCCTCGACGTCGAGATCCACGCGCCAGGGCCGGCGCAGCGGCACGTGATGGCGTCGGTGCGCAATGCCAACTACTACGAACTGGGACTCGTCCACCCCAAAGCGCCCGCCTCGGAACACGGCGTCTACACCAACTACAGCGACGCCCTGGACGCCATCGACGAAAACGGCTGCGTCCCCGTCCCCACCGGCCCCGGCCTGGGCGTGGACATCGACTGGGACTGGGTCAATGCGCACAAGACGGGGATGATTTCGTTCCCTAAATAGGAGGAGAGGAGATTGGGAGATTAGGCGATTGGGGGATTAGACTGGTAGCGCATTCGCCAATCTCTTAATCTCCCAATCTCTTTCTGCCCATGGCCCTTTCCGCAACCATCTACAACCTCACCATCGAACTTTCCGACGTGGATCGCGGCGTCTATGAATCGCTGGATCTGCGCGGCGCGCCAGCCGTCCGAGTCCGCCGAGTTTATGACAGTGCGTGTGCTGGCCTACTGTCTGGAGTACACCGAAGGCATTTCGCTCAGCCAGGGCGTCGCCGCGGGGGACGAACCCGCCATCTGGGTGCGTGATCTCACGGGGCAGCCGCTGGCGTGGATCGAAGTCGGTCTGCCCGACGCCGAACGCATTCACCGTGGCAGCCGCATGGCCGAACGCGCCGTGGTCTACACCCACCGCGACGTGGAACAATTCCTGGCGCAACTGGCGGGGAAGAAGATCCACCGCGCCGAAGACGTGGTCATCTACGCGCTGGATCGGCGCTTCGTAGAGCAACTGGCCGCGCGGATCGACCGGCGCACCGCTCTCACCGTCATGCGCACCGCGGGCGAACTCCTCGTCACCGTGGGCGATCAGACGCTCAGCACATCCCTGGCCGAACATCACATCCCCACGAGATGACCATGCCCGAACACAGCACCATTTTCGACTTTCTGGGCGTCTCGCCCGACCACAAGCTAGGACAGGGCGGCGAGGCCGTCGTCTACGCAATGGACGCCGACCGCGTCGCCCGCGTCTACCACGACGGCACCGATCCAGCCAACGTGGGGGCGCGGGTGACGTTGCTTGAGGAACTCGCCGCCGTCGCCCACCGTGTGCCGTTCGCCATCCCCACCGTCCTCGAAACGGTGGCGCGTGGGGATCGCATCGCCACCGTCGAACAGCGGCTGCCGGGTCGTCCGATCAACGAATTGCTGGGCGAAGTGAGCGGGGCAACGCGTGAACGCCTGATCCGCGGCCACCTTGACGCGGCGGCGCGCATCGGCGACCTGACGGTGGACCGGCCTTGGGCGGGCGAGTTGATGGGGACGCACGCCATTCACACCGTCACCTTCGCCGACTATTTGGCCCGCCGCGCCGAAAAGAGCCTGGCCACGGCGCGGGATGTCTTTGCGCACGTGGACACACAGGCGTTGGCGGCGGCATGGCCCGAACCGGCGCACTACACCCTCGTCCACCTGGACGCCTTCACCGGCAACATGCTAGCCGAGGACGACACCGTCACCGCGGTACTCGACTTCGGCGTTGTCGCCATTTCGGGGGATCGCCGCCTGGATCCACTGGCAGCGGCGGCCTATCTCACCCCGTGGATCACCCCCACCGCCACCGACGCGGACCGCGCCGTCGCCGCCGAGTGGATCGCCGAACACGGCCTGGCCCATCTCTTCGTCCCCGCGCAGCGCTGGCTGGCGGCGTTCTGGTCCTTTGCGCGGGACGATCAGGCGCTCTTCGAGTGGTGCAAGTTCATTCTATCCAACCTGCACGCAAAATCTTCCGGCTGGACCTGAAATCGGTGTTCAGCGTACAATGAGGACATACTTCATCCCCAAACAACCCCTGTGGAGGAGACCGCAATGAAATCGCTTGTCTGGGAAGCCCCGCGTGTGATGAACATCCGCGAACATGACAAACCCAGCGCTGCGCCCGACGAAGTGGTGATCCGCGTGGCCTACGCCGGCATCTGCGGCTCCGAACTCAGCGGCTACCTGGGCCACAACGCCCTGCGCGTGCCGCCCCTGGTGATGGGACACGAGTTCTCCGGCGAAATCGTGGAAATGGGCGACCAGGCTGCGTCGGTCAACGCTGCATTGGGGATCGGCGTGGGCGTCACCGTGAACCCGCTCTACTGCACCGGCGAATCCGAGCTTCAGCGCCGCGGATTGGATCAACTCTGCCCCACACGGCGGCTGATCGGCGCGCACCGCCCTGGCGCGTATGCGGAATTTGTGGCCGTCCCCGCCAAAACGGTGACGGTGCTGCCCAAAGAGATGTCCTTGCGCACCGGCGCGTTGACCGAGCCCACCGCCTGCGGCGTGCGCATCGCCGAACTGGCGGGCAACGTCAACGGCAAAGACTGCCTCATCATCGGCGCCGGCCCCATCGGCCTGCTTGCCTTGCAGACGTTCCAACTTGCCGGCGCACAGCGTGTCTTCATCGCCGATCTCGACCTCGAACGGTTGGCGATGGGCGGCGAACTGGGCGCGATCACCCTCGATCCGCGCAGCGTGGACGTAGTGAAGACCGTGCAAGAAGCCACCGGCCTGGGCGTTGCCGTGGCCCTCGACGCCGTCGGCACCGCCGTCACCCGCCGCCAGTGCATCTCGGCCACCATGCCCACAGGCACCATGATCCTCAGCGGGCTGCACGAGGAAGTGAGCGAAATGCCCGCCGCCGACATCATCCGCCGTGAGATTGTCGTGCGTGGTTCGTTCTCCTATTCGCCCGCCAACTTCGCCCAAGCCGTGGATCTGCTCAACCAGGGCAAGATCCGCCTCGATCCCTGGATCGTCGAAGCCCCCCTCGCCGACGGCGGCCCCTGGTTTGATCGCCTGATCGACGCGCCGGGGAATGTATCGAAGGTGCTGCTAAAACTCTGACGATTTTCGATTTTCGATTGACGATTTACGATTGTCCGTAGCGGTATTGATGCTCAATTGGGACAATTCCAGGAAAGGTGCGCACGTCTTGCACCAGCTTCCAATAGCACTACCAGCACCCTCAACCCGACAATCGAAAATCGTCAATTCAATCGTCAATCCTTTCTCCAAGGAGACCATACCCCCATGAAGATCACCCGCATCGAGGCAGTTCGCGTCAACTTGCCACCGTACGAAGAGCAGCCGGGGAACCGCCCTGGCTGGGCGGAAGAAGCAGAGGTCGCCAATCCTGTGTCGCGCTATACGCACCTCAAGCGGCACCGGTCTTTGTGGCGGCCCAACTGGGAGCAGGTGTGGTGCAAAGTCACCGCCGAGGACGGCACATGGGGCCTCGGCCTCACCGACATGGGGCCGATCTCTGCCGCGGTGATCGATACGCACCTGGGGCCGCTGTTGGTGGGGCAGGATTGCTTCGCCACCGAGAAGATCGCCGACATGATGCTGCGCCTGACCAAACCGTACGGCACGCAAGGGTTGGCGTCCTATGCCATCAGCGCCATCGACCTGGCCCTGTGGGATCTCAAAGGCAAGCTGCTCGGTAAACCGGTTTATCAACTGCTCGGCGGCCCGGCCCACGACAAGATGTTCTGCTACGCCACCGGCAACGATGTGGACTGGTACAAGGAACTCGGCTTCAAAGCCTTCAAGCTGGCCTGTCCCTACGGCCCCGCCGACGGTTGGGACGGCATTCGCCGCAACGAAGAACTGGTGGCCAACGCCCGCGAGGTCATCGGCGACGATGCCGAACTCATGCTCGACTGTTGGATGGCTTTCGATGTAGACTATACAGTGCGGCTGGCCGAGGCATTGCGTCCTTACCGGCTGAAGTGGATGGAGGAATGCCTGCTCTCCGAGGATCTCAACGCCCACGTTGAACTGCGTCAACGCCTGCCCTGGCAGACGTTGACCACCGGCGAGCATTGGTTCACCCATTTCCCGTTCCAATGGGCGGCCTCCCACAAGGTCGTCGACATCCTGCAACCCGATATCAACTGGGTGGGCGGCCTCACCACCTGCCAGAAGATCGTCTCCATCGCCGAATCGGCGGGATTGCGTGTCATGTTGCACGCGGGTGGACGCAACCCCTACGGCCAGCACTTCAGCTACGCCTTCGCCGGCGTGCCCTGGCTCGAATGCTTCGTCGGCTCGCGTCCCGGCGTCCCGTTGGAAGACGCGCCACGCCTGCCCGGCCAACCTATTCCTGTAGACGGCTACCTCGTCCCCAGCGACGCGCCGGGGTTCGGGTTGGAGATTCCAGAAGCGTGGATTGAGCCGTTTTGATGGTGATTTGGCATTGGTGATTGGTGATGGGCAGAAGAAATCGCTCCACATTGCCGATCTCCCCGATCACCAATCACTAGTCACCACTCACCACTCACCAATCACCTACTCCAAAGGAGTCCCCGTGATCATCGACAGCCACTGCCACGCCTGGGCGTATTGGCCGTATCAACCGGCGGTACCCGATCCAGAGATCCGTGGACGGGCGGAGCAGTTGATCCACGAGATGAACATGAATCAGGTGGACCGGGCGCTGGTTGTCTCCGCGCAGATCGACCACAACGCCGAGAACAATAGCTATGTGGCAGAGTCCTGCCAACGCTTCTCGGACAGGCTTTTTCAGGTGGCCGATGTGGACAGCCTGTGGTCGGCCACCTACCACACCCCCGGCGCCGCGGACAGGCTGCTGGCGCTGACGGAACGCTGGCCTATCGTCGGCTTCACCCACTACCTCAAATACGAGGACGACGGCAACTGGCTCACATCCTACGAAGGATCTGCTTTCTTTCAGGCGGCTGCCGAACGTGGCATGATCGCCAGTCTCTCCTGTCACCCGCACCAGCAACCGGCCATTCGCAAAGTGGCGCAGCGCTTCCCCGATCTGCCCATCCTGCTTCATCACCTGGGCCACCCCAAAGCCGACGCGCCGGAGACGATCAACGAGATCCTGGCGTCGGCGGAACAGCCCAACATCTACGCCAAGGTGTCTGGTTTCTACTACAGCACCGCCGGCCCGCGCTGGGAATTCCCCTTCCGCGATGTGCATCCCTTTGTGCGGGCGATCTACGAATCGTTCGGCGCACAGCGCATGTGCTGGGGATCGGACTACCCTGTCGTGCGCCGCGCCATGACCTATCCACAGTCGATCCACTGCCTGCGCGGCTACAGCGACTTCATCGATCCCGCGGACTGGGATTGGATCTTCGGCAAGACGTTGGCGCGGCTGCTGCCGCTGGGGGGTGTCTATGGCTGAGCCGGCGCGTATTGCTGTCGTCGGTACGGGCTGGTGGGCCACCGACAACCACATCCCCGGCCTGCTTGCCAACCCCGCTGCTGTGTTGGTCGCCATCTGTGACGCCGACGAAGCCAAGCTGGACACAGCGGCGACCGCTTTCGGCGTCGAACGCTGCTACACCAACGTGGACGAGATGTTGCGCACCGAGCAACTGGACGCCGTGATCGTGGCCACCAACCACGCCAGCCACTACGCCGTGGCCAAACCGTGTCTCGATGCGGGGCTGCACGTGCTCATCGAAAAACCGATGACGCTCTACGCCGCCGAAGCGCGCGATCTCCTTGCCATCGCCGCCCGTCGAGGACGCCAGATCAGCATCGGCTACAACCACAACTACACCGCGTGGACGCGCTGCGCCCGTGAGCGCATCCTCGCCGGTGACCTGGGCGCGGTGCAGTACATCACCGGCGTCTTCAACCAGCACATCTGGTCCATGTACCAGGGCAAGACGACGGGCGTGGGCAAGGTCAACAGCCCTGGCGACGTCTACAGCGATCCGCTGCGCTCGGGCGGGGGGCATGGTCACCTGCAAATGACGCACCTGCTGGGCATGATCTTCTTCGCCACGGGGCTGCGCGCCCGTACTGTGCAGGCCAAGATGCACAACCTGGGCTTGGCCGTGGACGTGGTCAACGCGCTGCTCATCGAATTCGACAACGGCGCACTGGCGGCGCTGGGCGGCACCGGCAACATCCCCAACGGCCACAAGATCGACTTGCAGATCTACTGCGCCGACGGTTGGGTCGACATCGACGAATCGAAAGGCATCGCCGCCATCGGCGGCAGCGCCATCCAGCGCGAGGACTTCGCCCCCGAGGACGGCGTCCACGGCTACCGGCGCCACGCCACCACCAACAACCTGGTGGATATTGTTCTCGGTCGCGCCGTCAACGGATCGCCGGGCGAGATCGGGCTGCGCGTGGTGGAAGTGCTGGACGCGGCGTACCGGTCCGCGGCGAATTGTGGAAACGCCGTGCAAATTGAAGATCTGTATCGTTGAGGCGACGAGGCGAATGTGACGCCGTGATTGGACTGAGCACAGCAGAGTATCGATGATGCGAAGAATTTTCTATTTGATCTGTTTGATCCTGACTTCGTGTACGTCGGCGCAACCGGCGGCATTGTTGTCGACACCAACGTCCACACCGACACCCAAGCCGCTTTCGAGCTTGCAACCGGTCATCGATGCTGGGGTGGCTTTTCTGATCGCCCAGCACGATGACGAGCTTGGCCTGTTGAAGAACGCCGAACATCGGCGCACACCGCTCTTCGTCACCAATGACAACGCACTGGCTGCCTACGTCTTCGAGCAGACAGGACAGGCCGATCTCGCCGTCAAGATCCGCACAGCGATGGCGGACTTGGTCCGGCCAGCAATGGTTTCATCGAGGCCGCCTGGGGTGAGGTGATCCCCTGGCCGCCGAAGCATTTTGAAGATCCCGGCAGCCTGTCGCAACCATCGGCGAAGACCAGATTCGACATCCGCCACGAGGACCGCTACTTGATTGGTCGGCCTATGCCAACCTGGCCTGCATGGCGCGGTGAACGAGTACAACCAGGCGTCGAAAGCGCCCGCCGCCTCTACGATCCAGATGTCCACTTTCGATGGGCGTGGCTTCGCCGACAAAGCATTCCACGATCGGCGGTGTCTACGAGACGCTGGGCGGCCTGGTGTGTCTACGCCGGTGCGCTCTTGCAAGTACCGTTCACGAAGGCGTGTTGTCTGTCCTGCTCGAACAGCAGGACCCCACCCCGGCGGCTTCCATACCCACTATCGCCGACGAATACGCCTGGCCGATCCCAACGTGGAAACGACGTCCTTGGCGCTGCTGGCGTTGTTGAACAAGTAGTGCCACTGCGTGGGCATGTTGACATCTCTTCGCCTCTGCGCATCCACCCAAGGAGACCCCATGAAGATCACCAACGTCAAACTCTACGTGTTGGAACATCCCGAGCGCAAGCAGCGCGGACACCGGCTGATCCAGGTGCCGGACCTGCACCGCATCCAGTACACCCACACCGCCAACGAGACCGAACGCCCGCTGCGCCAAAATTTCATCGAGGTGGAGACCGACGAGGGCATCACGGGGCGCTGCAACACAAGCATGAACCCGCGCCACGTCGAGATCCTGCGCGAGCATGTGATTGGTGAAAGTCCTTATGCGCGCGAACGCCTCTTTCAGATGCTCCACAAAGGCACGCGCTGGGTCTACCAGGAGCCGGGCTGGTTCGGCGAGTTCGACAACTGTCTGTGGGAAATCGCGGGGAAGGCCGCCAATCTGCCTGTCTACGCGCTGATTGGGCAGGTGCGTGAACGATTCCCCGTCTACCTCACCGGCGGGGACATGCCCGTGGAGCGCTACCTGGAACACATCGAGCGCGGCAAGGCGATGGGCATCAACGCCTACAAGTTCCACTCGTACAAGGGCGGCAAAGCCGACATGCCCATCTACCGAGAAGTGCGTCGCACCGTCGGTCCCGACTACACGCTGATCACCGATCCGGTCTGCTCGTATTCGCTGCGAGAGGCCATCGAAGTCGGTCATCTGCTGGAGGAACTCGGCTTCCTGTGGCTGGAAGAGCCGATCCACGAGCAAAAGATGAACCTTTACCAGGAACTCTGCCGCGAGTTGACCATCCCTGTCCTCGCCACAGAACGATTGATGCACGACATGGACCTCACCGCGCAGTGGCTGATCCAGGGCGCAACGGATCGCCTGCGTGTGCGCGCCACCTTCGGCACAACCCAGGTGCTCAAGCTGGCCCACTTTGCCGAACTGCACGGCGCCAACGTCGAGATGAACGGCCAGGGCGGCCTCTTCGGTCTGCTCCACGCCCACCTCGGCTGCTGCGTGGACAACACCGACTACTACGAATACTTCAGCCTCTATCCCGACTTTAACCGCACCCAAGGACAACTCTGGGGCCTGACCAACGCCCCCCTCATCGAAGACGGTCATATCGTCCCGCCCAACGGCCCTGGTTGGGGCGCAGCATGGAACGAAGATCTGTTCCGGTCGCGAATCGTCGAAGAACACTGAGGCGAAGCAGCGAGGAGGCGGCGATAGTACTCTCCGCCTCTTCGCATCGTCGCCTCTTCGCCTCCCCACTCAACACAACCATGCTCCTCACCACCAAACTCTTCATCCCCACCGCAGGTGACCCCCTTGTGCCGCGTCCGCGCTTGCTGGCGAAGCTGGACGCCGGCCTGGCCCGCCGCCTGATCCTGGTGTCGGCCATGGCCGGCTACGGCAAGACGACGCTGCTGGCTGATTGGCTGCACCAGCGCGCCCTTGCCGCGGCCTGGCTCTCTCTCGACGACTACGACAACGATCCGGCCCGCTTTCTGCGCTACCTGGTGACGGCGTATCAGCAGCTCGATGACCACATCGGCGGCGCGGTGATCGCCCAATTGCAGACGCCGCAGCCACCCGCCTGGGACATGCTGGTGACGCAGTTGCTCAACGATCTGGCCGAGTGCCGCCTCTCCACCGTCCTCGTGCTCGACGACTATCATGTCATCGAGCACGAGGCCATCCACGCCGTGCTGACGCTCTTGATCGAGAATCTGCCGCCCCAGCACCACGTGGTGATGACGGCGCGCAGCGATCCACCGCTGCCCCTCGCTCGCTGGCGCGTACGCCGCCATCTGGCCGAGATCCGCGCCGCGGACCTGCGCTTCTCGCAGGATGAGACCGCACACTTCCTGGGCCATGCCTGGTCGGGCGACGTTTCCACCGACGCCTTGGCCGTGATTGCGCAGCGCATGGAAGGCTGGGCCGCCGGTCTTCAACTGGCCGCCCTCTCGCTGGCCGATGGCGGCGACCTTACCACGACGCTCTCTTCGTTTTCGGGTGACCATGCCCACGTGATGGACTACTTGATCGAAGAAGTGTTGGAGCAGCAGTCGGCGCATGTGCAACGCTTCTTGCTCTACACGTCGATCCTCGACCGCTTCTGCGCGCCGCTCTGTGACGCGCTCCTGGCCGCTGACGGCGCTGAAGACGCACCCACCTCAGCCGCCGCGCTCCTCGATCACCTGGCGCGTCACAATTTGTTCATCTACGCCCTGGACGAAGCGCAGCGTTGGCGACGCTTCCACCAACTTTTTGCCGACGCACTGCGGGCGCGCCTCCAGCAGACGCACGCTGCGCAGGTCCCCGCACTCCATGCCCGCGCCGGCCGCTGGTTCGCTGCGCAAGGACTTGTCAACGAAGCGATCCCGCATCTCCTCGCCGCTGGGGACACGGAAACAGCCGGTCAACTTATCGAGGGCGAATCCGAAACGCTGCTGCGGCAGGGACAGCACACCACACTGCAAAGTTGGCTCGATCAACTGCCCGACGATCTGGTGCGATCCACGCCGGGGCTGGCGCTGGCGCAAGCGCGCACCCTGCTGGTGATCAACCAACTCGACGCCGCCGAAGACTTTCTCGCCGCGGCGGGTGGCCAGGCCGCGGGCGACCCATCCCACGGACCGGTGGCTGCCGTGGCCGCGGGCATCGCCCTGAACCGCGGCCACTACGCCCGCACCGTCGAACTGGCGCTGGCCGCGCTGGCGCAACTGCCCGCCGACAGCCCGCTGCGCCCCGAAACGTTGCTGCATCTTGGTCTGGCCCAATCCAACAGCGGCGCGCCCGACGCCGCCGAACGCAGCTACGCCGACGCTGTGACCGCGGGCAGACGTCTTGGCGATCAGCGCACCGCCGTGGTCGCACTCTTCAACCAGGGCGCGCTGCTGCACAGCCGCGGCGCGCTGCGCAAAGCCGCGGCGCAGTACGAAGAGGTGATCCGCTACGCCCGCAGCGTCGGCGTTGCCAAGATGCCGCAGACGGCCTACGCCCAGTTGATGTTGGGCGATCTGTGGACGGAGTGGAACGATGTGGAGAAGGCCACCCAACTTGTCACCGAGGCCGCCGACCGTCTGGCGCAAGGTGGGTTGATGCGTATGCTCACCGTCGCCCACGTCTACCAGGCGCGGCTGGCTTGGGCACAAGGACAGTTGGACGCGGCGCAGCGGGCGCTGGCAGCAGCGTTTGAAGTGGTAGATCAGCACACGCTGCCGCTGCGCTACGCCGGTCCGGTGTGGGCTTTGCAAGCGCGGCTATGGCTGGTCACCGGGAATTTGCCCGCCGCCGCCGGTTGGGCTGCCAGGTGTGGCCTCTCGCCCGACGACGCCACATTCGCGCTCGTCCACGAAGAGATGTACGTGGCGCTGGCCCACGTCCTCCACGCGCAAGGACGCAGCGCCGACGCCGCCCAGTTGATCGGTCGCTACCGCGCGCAGATGATGCAGGAAGGCCGCGGCAACAGCGTCATCGTCCTCGCGCCGCTGCACGCCGTCCTCGTCGACGCCACAGGCGACCGCGATCGGGCGCTGAAGACGCTGAAAAGCGTGCTGCCCGACGCCGCCGAAGAGGGCTACATCCGCTCGTTCGTCGAAGTTGGCGCGCCGCTGACGCCGCTGCTCACCATCCTCAGCAGAACGCGCCAGTCGCCTGCCGTGGCGACCTTGCTGCGCCGGTTGCTCGACCAACTTGCGTCCACTGCGCCTGCCTTGATCCCCGCACCGCCGTCGCCGTCTGGTCCGGCGCCCAGTCCGCTGGTGGAATCGCTGAGCGAACGCGAGTTGGAAGTGTTGCGCCTCGTCGCCGCCGGCCTCTCCGACCGGCAAGTGGCCGAAAAGCTCGTCCTCGCCGTGGGGACGGTGAAAAAGCACCTCAACAACATCTACGGCAAGCTCGGTGTCGGCAACCGCACGTCCGCGCTGGCGCGGGCGCGGGTACTTCGATTGATCGAGTAAAGCACCCTCCCCAAAATAAACCACCAGATACTCCTTTCGATCCGTGACATGCACGACGGCGGCCCCTATGCTGGCGTGCATACGCGGCGCGTCGTTGCGCTGTCGATCAACCAACCCTCGACTTTGAGAAGGAGTAACCGTATGTCCAGATGGTTCAAGGCTGTGTTGCTGCTGGTGATCCTTTCGCTGCTGCTGCCGCCCAACGTGGGGCTGGCGCAGGAACAACCCGCCGCGCCCCAGCAAGAGGACGTCCCCGCGGCGGATCTTTCGCCTGCCGCTGTCACCGACACCCCCGAAACGCTGGTCACCGATCCGATGGGCAGCTACACCATCGTGTCGCCCAAGATCTTCTGGCAGAGCCTCGTGCAGGCGAACTGCGATCCAGACGAAAACGTGAAGACCTGGGACGATGTGATCCGCCGCATCGCCGTGCAGGGTAGCCCCATCCGCACGCTCTACAGCGAAGAAAGCCAGGGCAGCCAGTGCGGGCCGGGCGTCAGCTCCAACGTGCTGTCCGACGGCAACTATGTCTACTTCGTCAAGGGGACATTTCAGCGTCTGCCCGTCACCGCCAACCCGGGTGACGCCGCCGAAAGCACCGCCGGCGACATGAACGATTACGCCGAAATGGTGCAATATGGCTCGTTCATCTACGTGCTCACCGAAACCAAAGGCCTGTGGCGCGTGGACAAATCCGCCTTCACCGCCACACAGCTACGCAGCGCCGCCCAGGTGGGGGCAAATCCACACCAATTCCAGACCGACGGCGAGTTCCTCTTCTGGATCACCGGCGGGCGACTGCGCCAGATGCGCCTGAGCAACAACGCCATCGCCGATTTCGCGCCCACCGGCGTCACCAACTACACGTTCTCATCGGATCTCTGCTTCATCCAACCGTGCAGCCCCGACTCGCGCGTCTACATGGGCGTGGCCAACCGCATCGACCGTTACAAAGCCGTGGATCGCACCTTTGATCAGATGATCTTCACCGCGGCTTCGGCCAATGACCGCTTCGACGAGATGGTGGTCTCCGGCTCGAATCTCTTCTTTG
>JAWKOL010000025.1:0-104030 GCA_041391225.1 Caldilineaceae bacterium | reverse complement strand
CAGATCGGCAGGAGCGCCGCCGGCACCGACGTAGGCGCTGGCAGTCAGGCGCGCCACCGACCATTCACCGGTGACATTGGTCAAGCTGCCGATTGCAGGCAGCGGAGAGATCGAGGGGTCGATCTCTGTGTCGGCGGGCAACAGAAAGGTGAACACGGCGCTGGGAATATCGACGTCTTCAGAGTCGAAATTGGGCCAGGCAACGGCTGTGATCAACCGTAGATCGGCGCTGTCTTGTTGCAGACCATACTGTATTGTCTCGCTTGTCTGCGCCTGTGCTGTATTCTCTGTGATATTAAAAAGTATCGAAATGGTCAAAACCAGAAAGATCACAGCGCTAACAGCCGGCAAAACGCGGCCCATCGCCGTGGATAACGATCTACCGGAACGGCAAGCTCCGGCAGCGAGAGTAGATGTGTGGCGTTGCATTGCAGGTATCCCTATGTTCGAATCGATGGGAAGGTGGTTGTGGTGGTCATATACTATAAATTTTACGTACCCGAAACGGCCCTACGAAATTCAGGCGTCGCCTCAATATGTGAAATGGAGAGGCTTAGTAACTGTCCGTAAACAACTTAGCGGTTTGGATCTCATCTGAACCAGTGTCTAATGCGAAACCGCTAACTTAAAAACGGACAGTTACTAAGGCAAATGAGGGGTGAAGAAACTGAGAGGGAACCTAACTGGGTTTGTCAGAAGGGGGCAACACGGCCAGGAAATCTTCGGCGAAGCGCTGTTCGTAACTCTGTAGCAACGCTGCCACCTGCTCGTGCGACGCCGACGCTACGATCAGGCCGGCGTGGTGTTCTTTGTGCGCCAAGCGCCATACGATTTCGGGATCGTTGTATGCACTGAGATCGGGCCATTCCTGGTGCGCCAGGCAGAGGATCAGGCCGGCGTACTCCTGGCGATAGGGTTTGAGTTCGTAGGGTTCACGGCGCAGGTGGGCCAGTTCGATCTGCGCCCACTCTTCCCACAGGTTGATCCCCGTCGCCGCGGCTACCAGTTCGTCGATGTTGGCCCCACCTACACGCGCCGCTGCTTCCAAGAAGTAGAATCGCCCATCGGCTTCGGCGCGGATGAATTCGGCGTGCGTCACCCCGCGCACCATGCCCAAAGATTCGATCACCTGCCGGTTGAGGGCAAAGATCGCCTGCGTTTCAAGATCATCGTAGGGCTGGGTGCGCGTGGTGAAGATGCCACCGCCTTGGAATACCTGCATGGGCGGCTTGCCGTAGCGGTGCGCAATGTTGAAGAGCACCTGTCGCTCCGAGATGATGCTGTCCACGTGGTAGACGTCGCCGGGTACGAACTGCTCCAGCACATAGAACGATTGCCGGTCGCCCAGCATATCCAGCGCCCGCCATACTTCCTCGCTGTTGTGGACCTTCTTGATCCCTACCGATCCTGCCTCGGATCGCGGCTTGAGCACCCACGGTGGGGTCACCGACGCCATAAAGGCGCGCAGCCTGTCGTAGTTGAGCACGTGGACAAATTCCGGCACAGCAATTCCACTGTCGCGCGCTTGCACGCGCATCGCCAGCTTGTCGCGGAAGTAGCGGGCCGTGGTGTCGCCCATGCCCGGTGTGCGCAGATGTTCGCGCAGCGCCGCCGCTGTCTCCACATCGTAGTCGTCCAGCGGCACGATGCGATCCACCGCCCGATCCCGCGCCAGGTAGCTGACAGCGTAGACGATGTCTGGCCGCTTCGTCAGATCAGGCATAAAGAAGATCTCGTCGATGCTCTCGCGTGCCCAGCGTTCGTCTTGTAGGTTGTCCTTCGCCACCAGGATCACCCGCGCGCCCAATCGCTTACACATACGCATGAAGGCGTTGCCCTTGAAGTAGCTGGCAAGGCAGAGAACGGTGGGCTGATCCATGAGATCCTCCGTGCTGCGAGATGATGGGTGAGTGGGTTGTTCGGACCTTAGTGCGTCGCGTCCTCAGGCGGCGGTGATGCGAAGATCGCCATGAGTTCGTCCTCGGTAAGGCCGGTGATGTCGGCGATGACATTGAGCGCAAATCCGTGGTTGTGCATCGTGCGTGCAATGTTGGCGCGTTCTGCTTCGATGCCTTCTTCGATGCCTTCTTCACGACCTTCTTCGCGACCTTCTTCGCGACCCTCTTGATACCATTGCTCGAACGTTTTCTGTAACATACTTTTGACCTCCTCGGCAGATCGGTAAGCTTCTGAAAGCGAAGTGAAGTCTTCGGCTCTCAATCGCTTATGCACGGCCAATTGTCTGAACCAGTTGAAGAAGAGCGAGATGGCTTGCCTGTCTTCTTCACGCTCGAAAAGGGACAGAAATTGAGCTGTCAAGAGATCGATATCTGGTCTGGATTCGGCCAGGAAGAGCGTGGAAACGATGTTCTGGATGCCCAGCAACTGCTCTTGGCTGAATTCGTTGGTCGCCAGTTTGAAGTAGCGGAAACCAATTGCGTAATCCTCCAACGCAGGCTCGGCTTCCACCAACTCATCCATCGTCTGTACCGCAGACCAGTGATCGTCTCCATTATACAATAGCAGCGGGAAGATCGGCGGCAGCTTTTTTGCGTCTTTGTGCTCCTTGCGCCACGCCATGTAGAAATTGGTGATGTAGTTGAGCATCCTCAACGCCATCCAGTTGTCTACCGAGGATTGAAACTCCAAAAGCACATAGACGTAAAGCTCATCGTCTCCCCAGGGCAGCCGGTAGATGAGATCACTTTCGCTCGTCTGATAGTCTTCTGAGACGAACGATTTGTCCACGCGTTCGGCGCGTTCGAAGTCGACTTGACGCACCCACGGTTGGGCGACAAAGGTCTCCATCAACTGGCGAAAGATGGTGCGATTCGAGAAGAGGATCTTGTAACCGCTGTCGTGGATGTTGGTCATGCGTACATCCTGGGTGGGGATTGGTGATTGGTGACAGGGGCAGATTGCGCTTCTGCCCCTGTCGTCCCTCGTCGTTTTTACGCCGCCGCGATCCGCTCCGCCGTGAACGGCATCTGGCGCACGCGTTTTTCCGTCGCCGCGAACAGACCGTTGGCCACCGCCGCCGCTACGGGACCCATCGGCGGCTCGCCCACGCCACGCGGACGCCGATCCGGCGCTTCGAGCAGGGCCACTTCTACGTGAGGCGCTTCCTTCATCGTCAGCAACGGGTAGCGGTCGAAGTTACGCACCGATACTTCGCCGTCGACGATGGTCACTTCTTCCAGCAGGGTGGAACTGAGCGCCATCATCACCGATCCTTCCACCTGCGCCGCCGCGCCGTTAGGGTTGATCACCAGGCCGGGGTCCATGGCCGCCCACACGTTGTGGACGCGGACGTTGCCGCTTTCGCCCAGTGAAACCTCGGCCACCTGCGCCACCACCGTGTCCACGTCGGTGCAGCAGGCGATGCCCAAACCGTGGCCGGCGGGCATGGAGCGCCCCCAGTCGGCCATTGCAGCCGCCCGCTCAAGGACAGCCGCCATACGTCGTCCGTGATCGTCATCGGCCAGGTGGGCCAGGCGGAAGGCCAGCGGATCTTGCCCTGCGACGTGCGCAACTTCGTCCATGAAACTCTCGATGGCGAAGGTGTTGGCCAGCAGGCCCAATCCACGCCACCAGCCCGTACGCACCGGCAAGGGGACGTGCCAGGCTGTGGCTTGCCGGTTGGCGATGCCGCCGTAGTGGATCGTGCCGCCGCGCCACGCCCCAAAGTCAGCGCCCATGATGTTGGCCACGAAGCCGGGCAACATGGAAAAGGCCACATCGCTGCTGGCCTGGCGATGCTCAATCGCCGTCAGTCGCCCGCCGTCGTCCAACCGAGCGTAGAGGACGCTGTGGGTGGGCGGGCGGAAGTAGCCGTTGCGCATCTCTTCGGTGCGATCCCAGCCCACATGCACCGGCTTGCCTGCTGCTTTGGAGAGGATCGCCGCTTCCAGCGCCGCATCTGCGCCGACTTTGCGCCCAAAGCCGCCGCCCAGATAGGTGGGGATGATCTCCACCTGCGCCTGGTCCATGCCCAGCGCGTCGGCGATCTGCCCCTGGATGCTACCCTGCGCCTGGGTGGATACCCAGATCGTGGCCTAGTCCGCGGTGACGTGGGCCAACGCTGCCTGTGTCTCCATAGATGAGTGCGCGGCCAGCGGTGATCGGTACTCTGCCTTGATCGTGGTCTCCTCGCCCAGCAGGCGCGGCGCGTTGCCTTCTTTCTGGATCACCACGCCGTTGCCGTTGCCCACGGTGATCAACTCGTCGAGTTCGGCTTGCTGCCAGCGTTTGCCCTCGTCCCACGCCACTTCGAGGCGGCCCACCGCGTCGTGCGCCGCCGCCCGCGAAGACGCCACCACGCCGGCGAAGCCGTCCTGAATCACCACCTGTTCCACACCGTCAACCGCTGTCGCGTCACCTGCTGCGGCGCTGGTCAACTTGCCTTCCAGCGTGGCGGATCGCCACACCGCGCCGTAGGCCATGCCGTCCATGCGCATGTCGTAGCCGTAGCCGGCCGCGCCGGTCACCTTGGCGGGGATGTCGATGCGCGGCGCCGACTGCCCGATGACGGTGAATTCGTCGGCGGACTTGAGCGGCGCGCCCTCCACCGTGTCCCACTCGTCACCGGCGCGCTGCTGGTGATGGGCCACGATCTCGCCAAAAGTCATGCGCTTGCTTGCGTCACCGGCTACGGCAAAGCTCGCCCCATCCAGCACGAGTTGATCAGCGGGCACGCCCAACGCCGTCGCCGCTTCGGCGCGTAACATTTCGCGCAACGTCGCCGCCGCCTGCCGCAGCGGATCGTAGACCGACGTCACCGAGCTGCTGCCCGCCGTGCCCATCCCGTCGGCGGGGCCGACGTGGGTGGTGGCCTGGCGCAATTCCAACTGAGAAAGTTCGAGGCCCAGTTCCTCAGCGCCGATCTGCGCCAGCGCCGTGTGGATGCCCTGTCCCATCTCTACTTTGCTCACGTAGAGCCGAATCTGGTTATCGGGTGTGATCTCGAACCACATCCACGGTTCCGCGTCGAAGCCGCCCGGCCCCGAAGCATTGTCCAACATCGCGCCAGTTGCAGCCGTCCGTAGGGGACACCGAAGCCGATGCCCAGCGCCACGCCCACCCCGGCCACACCCGCGCCAATCAAAAAGCCACGCCGCGTCGGTCGCCAGCGGCGTTTGGGCTTGGAAGTTTTCTGATCTGTACTCATGTCTGATCCTCCTGAAAACAATGAATGATGATTGATGATTGTGTACAGCGAGTCACTTTTTGATCGGGATCTTTGCGGGAGAGAAGCCCCACTCAACCCATCAGGATTCCAATCACCCCGATCCATCCTCTACCCAATCTTTCTTCATCATTCATCCTACTTCTTGCCCCGCCGCCTGCCTCACGGCCTCTTTGATCCGCACGTAGCAGCCGCAGCGGCAGTAGTTGTTCCCCATCGCTTCTACAATGTCATCGTCGCTTGGGCTGGGGTTGGCGTCGAGGAAAGCCGCCGCCGTCATGATCTGGCCGCTCATGCACCAGCCGCACTGCGGAACCTGCTGATCGATGAACGCCTGCTGCACGGGATGGAGCACATCGCCTTCGGCCAGCCCTTCGATGGTGCGGATCTCCTTGCCTTCGGCCAGCGCCAGCGGTGTGACACAGGCGCGCGTCGCCACCCCGTCTACGTGGACGGTGCAGGCGCCACAGATGCCCGCACCACAGCCGAAGCGCGTCCCCGTCATCCCCAGTTCATCGCGTAGCACCCAGAGCAACATGCGCCCGGCGCCGTCGGCCACGTCCACTTGATTGCCGTTGATAGTCAACTGCATGGTTTCTCCCGCTTTCCGGTGATTGGTGATTAGTGACTGGTGATTGGGGCAGAAGCGAGATCTGCCAAGCCACCAATCACCAGGCACCGCAATTCGACGAATGCAGCCATCATACTGTCTTCGCTAACGACGTGCGGTATTTTGTCGCACAATTGCACAGAAACGCGAATTGTCCATCTCTCGTGAATTTGGGCGCAAGCGTGTACGTGGGGTATGCTCAAGGCAAAAGGCAGAGGTTGCAAGTTGCAGGTATACAGGTGACAATCGTGTTCGCAATCCGCAATCCGCAATCCGCAATCCGCAATCCGCAATCCGCAATCCGCAATTCTGCCTCCCAAAAATCCTGAAAGTCCGTGTCCAAAAATCCGTGTCTCTGAAACGATAGATTCTGTCTGTCCGTCGTCATTCGCCTCTCTACCATGCTACAACGTCTCAAGATCCTATTTCTCTCATCCATCGTCATCATTGCCGTCGTCCTCACCGGGCGCACGACGTACCTTGAGCTGATCCCACCGCCCGCAGACCCAAGCGGCTCGATCCTCGTCTGGCATAGCTGGCCCGAAGAGGAGACGCCTGTCCTCGTCGACGTGGTGGCGCGCTACACCGATCTCCACCCCGATGCCAAAATCGCGCTGACCCGTGTGCCGCCCGCCGATCTGCTCACCCGTTTCGAGGAGGCTGCTGGTATCGGCTTCGGCCCCGACTTGCTCCTGGCCCCGCGCGAGGACATCCTCCCTCTGGCCCAGGCCAAGCTCATCGCGCCTATTACCGTAGACGACACGCTGCGCGAGCGCTTTCTCCCCGCCTCGCTCGATGCTGTGCGCTATGACGGTGAATTCTACGGCCTGCCCATGACGCTCCAGACTTCCGGCCTCTACTACAACCGGTCTCTGGTCGACGATCCTGCCGCCACCTTGGACGAACTGCTCACAGAGGCACAGTCCGGCGTGGAGATCGGCCTCAGCCCCACCTTCGAGAGCGCCTACTGGGGGCTGCGCGCCTTCGGCGGTCGCCTCTTCGATGAGCAGGGGCGCGCCATTCTCAACCAGGGCGGCTTCGCCAACTGGCTCAACTGGCTGTCGCAGGCGCAGACCATCCCCGCCTTCGTCTTCAGCAACGATCAAAGCGCCCTGCGCGCCCTGTTCGAGGACGGTCAACTTGGCTATCTCGTCGACCGTTCTACCGCCTGGAACGAGTTGGCGGTGAATCTCGGCGCCGACCGAGTAGGCGTGGCGTCCTTGCCTTCGGGGCCGACGGGCAGCCCGGCGCCGCTGCTCGGCGTCGACGCCCTGCTCTTCAGCGCTGCATCATCCACACCGCAGCGGGCGCTGGCCCAGAATCTGGCCGCTTTTCTCACCAATGTCGAACAGCAGACAACTTTCATGCGCCAGACAGAGCGCATCCCCGCCAACATCCGAGTGCGCATCAACGCCAGGCTGTCGCCGGTGGTGGCAGCGTTTTCCGAGCAGGCGCGGGCGTCGGTGGCGCTGCCACTCAGTGATCAGGTGCGCGACATCGTCCGCCTGGGCAACGACGCCTATACCCGCGTCCTCGAAGGGCTGGTGACGCCTGCCGACGCCGCCGCCGATGCAACCATCGCCATCAACGAGGCCCTCGGCTTAACCACCGTTGCCGATGACGGTTACCGCTGTCTTAGCGTAGGTGACTTCACCCTCTGGCACACGTGGACAGGCGACCGCGCCGCAGCCTTGGACCAGATCGTGGCGTCCTTCTCGGCGGACTGCCCCAATATCTACGTGCGCGCCCAGGCCGTGACCGAAAACGAAATCGCGGCGCGTCTGCGCAACGCAGCCGGCCGCGACCGACCTGATCTCGTTTTGCTGCCTCACACCGCGCTGCCCGCGTTGATCAGCGACGCTTTCGTGCGTCCTGTCGGCCCGCTGCTCACCGCGGCCCAGGGGACGGCGGAACCGGACGTGCTCCAGCGTTTCCGCCCCCTGGCGCTCAACGCGTTTCGATCCAATGAACGACTCTACGGCCTGCCAATCTCGGTGCGCACACAGGCGCTCATCTACAACACCAACTTGGTCGACGTCGCCGCCCGTTCCATGTCGGATCTTCTTTTGCAGGCCGAAGGAGGGGCGCGGCTGGGCGTCACCCTGGATTTTGCCGATCTCTACTGGGGCCTCTCTGCCTTCGGCGCGCCGCCGGTGACGCCGGGCGACGCGATTGTGCTGGACGAAGCCGCGCTGACTGGCTGGCTCGACTGGCTGCAACGCGCCGAACAGAACAGCGCGCTTGTCCTCGCTCCCGACGCCGCCACACTCGACCAACGCTTCGTCGACGGCGACATCGCCTATCGCATTGCGCCTTCCGATATCGCCGCCACCCTCTCCAACGCGCTCGGCCCCGACGCCGTGGACGTGGCCACACTGCCCAGTGGACCGCAGGGCGAAGCCGGCCCACTCGCCACCGCCGACGGGTTCGCCGTCACCAGTCTAGACGAGACGATCCTGCCCGCGCTGGTGGAGTTCATGCGCTACGCCACCGACGCTCCGGCCCAGCGTCTACTGGCCGATGTGTCCACCGCGCTGCCCGCCAACGCCACCGTCGATGTTACCGCGCACCCCATTCTCGCTGCCTACGCCCAACAACTGGCCGACGCCGTCCTCGCGTCGACGCGGCCAACCATGAGCAACCTCATCGCCTTTGGCGGCGACGGCTACGTGTGGGTGCGCAACGGCGTGCTCACCCCGGCGGAAGCCGCTCAGGAGGTGATCGCCCTGATCGAGCAGGCGACGGGCGTCGCCTCGTCCACCGCCGACGCCGTCACGTGTGCCGGCGCCGGTCAGGTGACGTTGTGGACGCCGCCCATCGACGAACGCTTCTCCGCCGCACTGGCCGAACTGGCGATCCGCTTCAACGCCGCCTGTTCCGACGTGTCCATCGCCTACGAAGTGGCAGCCAGCCGCGAACAGGCACTGGCCGCGGCGCGCGCCCTGCCCGAAGACGAGATCGGGCTGATCCTGGGCAGCGGAGATTGGACGCCTGATATGGCGGCAGGTGTGGACGCGGCCGCTTCGGCGGATCAACTGGCGGCGGCCTCACTGTCGTCCATCTTCGCGCCGGTGGACGGCTTCGTCGACGCCGCTTTCCTGCGCTCCATCCTGCCTAGCGCGTTGGACAGCGTGCGCGCCGACGGTCGGATCTTCGCGCTGCCACTTTCGGTGGACACCACCGCCATCTACGTCAACCGCAGCCGCATCCAGTCGACGCCTGCTACGCTGGCCGATCTGCTCAGCGAAGCGCAGATCGGCCGTCGTGTGGCGCTGCTCACCCAGAATACACAGGCGCTATGGGGCGTAGGCGCGTTCGCCGGATCGCCCAACCCGTTGCCCGATCCTCTGGGGACACCGACTGCGCCTGCGGTGTGGCCTTCGCAGGATGGGTTGGTTGCGTGGTTCACCTGGCTGGTGCAGGCGCAACGCACACCGGGCGTCCTGCTGGGCGAAGACGAAGATCGGGCGCTCTCGCTCTTCACCGCTGGGCGGCTGGCCTATTTCAGCGGCGAGGCGCGGCTGTTGCCCACGCTGCGTCAATCTCTAGGCGACGACGTCCTCGACGTGATGGCGATCCCGGCTGGGCCTGTGGGCGCGCCGACGCCGCTGTTGCACAGCCAAGTTATCTACTTCCCCGCCGCCGCGTTTGCCGTGGCCGACGGCGCGCCGCAACAGGCGGCCATCGCCTTCGCCGCCTACCTTCTCGGCGTCGACGCTCAACACTACTTGATGACCGAAGCCGATCTGGTGCCGGTGAACCGGTTGGTGGACATGGGCAGCCGCCCGCGCATCGCCCGTTTCGCGGCGCAAGCGGCATCCGCCGTCCCCTACCCCACGCCGCGCGGACAAGCTTTCCTTGCCGCATTGCGCGCGGTGACAACTCAGTTGATCGACGGCGAACTCAACCCCGACGCCGCTGCCGCCCGTCTACTGGAACTGGCTGCTCAGGCAGAGGAGCGTTAGCCCATGAACGATCTTTCCTTCCTCGAACAGTTTTTTCAGCAGATCGACGTGATCATGCTGGTAATGGACAGGCCGGTGGTGCAGCGCCAAATCCTGGTCTTTGCGCTGCTCGTTCTGGCCGCCGAATTGGTGGCGTGGCGACTCACCGAAATGCGCACCCGTTTCTTTTCGGTGCAAGATGCCGAAAGCCGGCCGCGTCGCGTTTCTCTTCCCGCATGGCTGGCAGATGTGGCGCAGAATCGAGCCCTGCGACGCTGGCTGCGCGCCCTGGAACACACCTATTCTCCCATCGTTGCCATTCTGCTGGGGGAACTAGCGGAATACGCATTCGACAGCGCAGGCTGGCAGTCGGGTCTGCTCAGCGAGGGGCTGATCTTCTTCTGGCTGCTGCTCGTCTACCGGCTGGTGGTGACGGTCCTCTACGCCTGGCAGGGGGAGCGCGACGCCCAACGCACCAATCACCGTGTGGTGCTGCCGCTCTTCCTTTTTGTGCTGGTGTTCACCACGGCGCGGGTGCTTTCGGGTATCGTCGACCTGGCGGGTATCCGACTTTTCTCCATCTCCGACAACGCCATCAGCCTGGGATCGCTCTACTTCGCCATCGTGATCCTGTACGCCTTCCTGCTCGTTTCGTGGACGTTCGAGAGCTTGCTGGAAAAGGTGATCCTGCCCCGTTCCGGGGCCGATGTGGGGCTGAGCAACACCATTCAGACGGTGACGCGCTATATCGTGATCACCGCCGGTATCCTGGCTGCGCTGGCGACGTTGGGCATCGACTTCTCCACCCTGGCCATCATCGGCGCCGGCCTTTCGGTGGGCATCGGTTTCGGCTTGCAGGAACTGGTGGCCAACTTCATCAGCGGCATCCTGCTCCTCTTCGAGCAGTCGATCCGTCCTGGCGACATTGTAGAGGTGGAAGGGCGCATGGGGACGGTGGAAAAGCTGCGTATCCGCTCTACCACCGTGCGCACCTTCGACAATGTCGAGGTGATCATCCCCAATCAGCAGCTCCTCACGTCTTCGGTGACGACGTATACGCACACGAACCGGCGCATCCGCATCCGCATGTCCATCGGCGCCAGCTACGACGCCGATCCCCAGGAGGTGCGCGACGCCCTGATGACGGCCTGTTCGCGTCACGGTCTCGTCCTCAAAGAGCCGGCGCCACTGGTCTTCTTTGTGGGCTACGGCGCTTCGAGCATCGATTTTGAGATCATGGTGTGGGTGGAAGACATTTCTACCATGTACCAGACCCGCAGCGATCTCTTCTTTATGATCTGGCGCGAGTTCGAGAAACGGCAGATCGAGATCCCTTATCCGCAACGCGATTTGCACCTGCGCAGCGGCGTCCCCTGGAACGATCTGGTTGACGCGCTTCGCCCCGGCCGCGATGATGCAGACGCCGACGCAGTCGACCAGCGCGATGTGTCACCGGTCAAGGCGAACGAAAAGCCGGACGAGCCGGTCAATCCCCTCAAAAAGTTGGACGAGAAGCGACCTTTGTCCTAGTTTTTGCGCATGAATTGTAAATTTGATTCCCCAAATCTTGTGCAAGGGCTAGCGTAAATCCAAAAGGCGTAGTACAATAGCGTCTACAAGACTTTTGCATTTGTTCCACACCCTGCCCCGCATCTGAGACATTCAAAATAGACCGCACATCATTAAGGAAAGGAAATCGTCGCATGTTAAACAGTGTCAAAAAGTATGGCGCCTATGGGACCACCTTCGCCCGGATTGCCGTGGGTGCTCTCTTCCTGTTGCATGGGCTGAGCAAGTTCGGTGTCATTGGTGGCGGCAGCATGGATGAGACTGTGTCCATGTTCGGCGCTATGAACATGCCGGTACCCGCGTTTACAGCGGTGCTTGTGGCTGTGTTGGAGGCGGTGGGTGGTCTGGCGTTGATCCTTGGCTACGGCGCACGTGTGGCTGCTGCTATTCTCGGCGTCATCATGCTGGTGGCCATCTTGGCCGTGAAACTGCCCGCCGAAGCCAACCCGATGATGGGCTATGAGATCGAACTGGCGCTGTTGGCCGGTCTCGTCATGCTCTTCTTCCAGGGCGCCGGCGCCTTCTCACTGGAAGAATTCTTGCAGACGCCTAAGCAGGAAGACAGCATGGAAGAATTCGTAGATTACATCAGCCGACAGCGCGGCAATCCCGCCTGATTTCTCGGGTATGGTCTGCGAAATCGAAACCCGGCAGATTTTCAAAATCTGCCGGGTTTTTTATGCGATTTTGACTTGACAAGCCCAATGAAGTGTGAGATACTGCCCGCAGCTAGGTCACAGAGGACGTTGAAGGCACCAAACACCTCCAGCCACAACGCCCGACCCAGCCTGAAAACGCTATCCTATATAGAAGGAGGTGATGCCAACATGGATAATAGTCGTAGTATGGGTCCGGTGGCGTCGCCTCGAGAGGTAACTCTCTAAGTCTGCCACCGGACCCCAAACAGCAAAGACCCTAGCCGCGAGGCTAGGGTCTTTGCGTTTCTACAGAAATCAAGGTGCGACGCGCTGGCCGGGCTTTTGTCGAAGGCCCGAAGGTTGATCAGCCAGTGCGTCGCATCTACACCCCTGCTGAAAGACGCAAGAAGGCCGGTGGAGTGGCTCGCTCCACCGGCCTTCTGCTTCTATCTCCTTGTACCGAGGACTATCTTAGCATCAACAAAACAGGATTGCAACGCCCAAAAAACTGCTGAGAATAGAACGTGGATTGAGCGGATCGAGCGGATTTCCAGAAAAAGGCGTTCGGACATCCGTTTTATCCGCTCGATCCGCGTTCCATCTAGCGCAAAAGCCAGATCGCACCGCCCATCGCCACCGCGATGAGATCGTTCTTGCCGGGGAGGACAGCGACAATGATCTCGTCTTCGATGCCGTTGCCCACAGGACGCCATCCATCGTCGCGCCGCCAGACGCCGTGACTGGTGGCGGCATAGAGCGCACCGCCCGCAGCAACGGCGAAGTTGGTGATCCGTTCCTCGCCGGGCAGCGTCTCCTGTGAGACGGCCAGCGTGCCGTCGGCCTGGCTGGTGTAGATGCGATAGACGCGCTCCCCGTTGGCGATAAAGAGCGAATTCTCTGCGTCGCCCAGCACGATGAAGGGCGCCACGGGCATGGGCGTCGCGAACGCACCCAAATCAACCCAGGTGACACCCTGATCCGCCGACTGCCAGATCTCTACGCTGTAGTCCGTCTCCTGAGGCAGGGCGGTGATGGCGTAGATCGACTGGTCTTCGGTGTAGTGGGGTGAGAAGCGCAGCCCCAAGACGAGACGATCTGCCCACGGCGGCGAAAGCTCGCGCCAGTGTTCGCCGTCATCGTCGGAGCGGAAGAGGAGGGGGGATTCGCCGTCCTCTTCGTCGAGGCCGGCCACGAGGATGACGCTGTCTTCGGCGTAGTTGGGCGAAAGGGCAACGTGGGTAATGGCGCAGGGTAGCTCGGCCGCGTCCACTTCGTCTTCTTCAATGCGGAACAGCAATTCCCCGCCTGCTATCACCACACCGGTGCGATCATCGGCCACCAGCGCGACAATGGGCGATTCGACTTCGGCCCGTATCCAGGAGGCGCCAAGATCATCAGATGCAACCCAGTCACCGTCGATGTCGGCCAGCGAAAGGCGGTTGTCGGCCCTGCGTACAGCCATCGGCGGCGCGTGGAAAGGCGGGATCGTCTCGGTGGGTTGCCAGCTATTGCCGCTGTCGGCAGAAACGGACACCGCCATCTGCCAGGTGGCAGCGAAGACCATGTCCTCTTGGGCCAAGGCGATGTCCAGCGCCACGAATGTGCCATTCGCCGAAGCCTGCCAGTTGGCCCCCCAATCTTCGGAGCGGATGATGCCGGCGTCGGTGCCTGCCAGCACCAACCCGTCGGCGCGGACGGCCAGGGCGTTGACGTCGAAACTGTCGACGGCCTGCCGCCACGGTGCGCCGCCGTCGGTCGAACAGAAGACGCCCTCCATCTCGGTCCCAGCGAAGAGGACAACATTGCCATTGCGCGCTGCGGCCTGCAAAGACAGCACCGCGGTATCGGGCAGACCGTCACCGGCGTCGCGCCAGGATCGCCCGCCGTTGCGCGATTTGTAGAGGCCGCCGTTGGCGGTGCCGATCCACAGCGTTTCGGTCTGGGCGAAGTTAGGGTCAACGGCAATGCAAAGCACGTCGATATCGACGAGGCCGAAGACGGCAATTTCCCAGGAAGCGCCGCCATCTTGCGAGCGGTGTGGGCCGTCTTCGGTGGCGACGAAGATAGTACTGTCTTGTGCGTAGTCAGGCGAGAGGGCGATGGCGGTGATCATGCCCAGTCCGGCCCAGCCGTCGACATCGATCCAATTGTCACCGCGATCGGTGGAGTGGTAGAGCCGTCCGCTTTCGGTGGCGAGGAAGAGGTGGGCGCCGTCGTCGGTGCCGGCCAACGCCGTTATCGACGGATCGCGCAGTTCCGCGCCGCTGCGTCGCCACTTGCCGCCGCCGTCGTCGCTGCCATACAGCCCGGCGCGGGAGCCTGCAAACAGTCGTCCGCCTGCGTACAGGACGTTTGTCACCGTGCCACCGCGCCAGATGCCGACTTGTTGCCATTGTGTGTTGATCATTGATTGGTGTTTCCTTGTGGCGGCGTGGTACGCACCACGCACTACGCGATTATCTACGGCCTAAAATCTACATCATCCTCGCGGTTTTGTCGCGGGCGATGAACCAATACTTCGGTGGTAAGCGCCATCAATGCGCCACTGACGCCTGTCTGCAACGCTGTGTAGAGGACGCGCACCGGGTCGACAAACGGCGCTGTGGATGCGTCGACGTAGCACTCTCGCAACACGTCGAAGGCGCAGGCCGACGATTCGGTGAGCCGGGCCACCACGGGTGACGCTTCCAGCCCTGCGTTGGTGATCATCGCTGTGGCGGGCGCGGCCAATGCGCCGCGCAAAATGTCGAGGCCGGGCTGTTCCTCGTCGGGCAGGCAGAGGTGATCCAGCGCCCGCGCTGCGGCCAGGTAGGCCACGCCGCCGCCGGTGACCACGCCGTCGACGAGGCCCATGCGTACCACGTCCACGGCCTCCTGGCTGCGCTCTTTGAGGTAGTCGCGTTCGGTGTCCGATGCGCCGCCGATATGGAGCAGCGCCACGCCGCCGGTGAGCTTGCCCGAGCGTTCAATGAGACGGTCGCGGTCGCGCCCGTAGCTCGCTTTGGGGATCTGCTTGCGCAGCCAGTCGGCGCGCTGACGCACGGCCGCGGGGCGTCCTTTGCCGCCGATGACGGTGAAGCTGGAGCGGATGGCCTGCACCTCGTCGGCCTGACCCAGATCTTCCAACTTCATCTTGCTGATGCGCTCGCCGCTGACGCCGAGCACCACCCGTCCCCCGCAGAGCGCGGCCAGGTCTTCGAGGACGTCGGTCTTTTCGATGCCCAGACCGGGGGCTTTGATGGCGAGGGTGGGCAGCGCGCCACGGTTTTTGTTGGTGACGAGCACATTGAGCGCTTCGCCTTCCACCACGGGCGCGATGACCACGAGTCCGCGCTTGCCGTTGCCTGCCTGACGCACTTTTTCGAGGATCGGCACCAGTTCTTCGCCGCTGGAAAGATGCTGGTCGGTGAAGAGGAGGAAGGGGTTTTCGAGCACCGCCTTGCTGCCCTCGGTGCAAAAATAGGACGAGATCCAGCCGTTGTTCCACATGACGCCGCGGATGTAGCGACGGTCGTGGACGCGGGCGTAGTTGTTGCGGATCTCCACGGCGCCGTGCGCGCCCACGGTGTCGAAGATCTCCTCGATCAGCTTGCCTAGCGTCTCGTTGCCGGTGATGGTGGTGGCCATCGCTTCGATCTGTTTCGGGTCTTCGAGCGGGCGGGCCTGTGCCTGCAAGTCGGCCAGCACCGCGGCGAGTCCTTTCTCAAGCCCACGGCGCAAGGACATGACGTTGTGGCCGGCGGCCACGTAGCGTTCGGCGGTGTTGAGGATGTGGCGGGCGATGACCACGGCGGTGGTGCTGCCGTCGCCCACTGCTTCTTCTACCTGCCAGGCGATGTGACGGGCCAGGTAAGCGCCCATCGTCTCGAAGCGGTCGGGCAGGCCGAGGAACCTGGCGGGCGATGGTTGCACCGTCGTCGAGCAGGTTGGGGGCGCGGCGAGGGCTGTCTTGGGCCACGGCGACGATGCGTCCGCGCGGGCCGAGGGTCACCTGCATCAACTGGGCGAGGCGGTTGAATCCTCGGTTGAGTGCGCGGCGAGAAGCCGGTTCAAACGCGATGCGGGTCATGGGATCTCAGATCGATGTGTGGTTGAAGGCGGTGTGTGTGGGGGATTATACCATGAAGTGGAGGAGAGGCGAGGATGGGAAGAGGCGGAGAGGCGAGATTCATTCTGTAGGCGTGAAGCCGGATCGTTTACCAACAAAACCAAAAAAAATTAGCGTTTTTCGTTGCGGAAGCGGCTGATTCGGGTTTGAATGTCGGCGACGATGGATCGAACTTCGGCCATGTCGCTCTCGCTGAGATGGGTGGAGAGTTCCGCTAGCAGCGCCGACACATTGGGTTGGTAGTAATGCAGGAGGGTGGCGACGTCGTTTTCGTAGATACCTACCCTTGCGAAATTGCCCTGTCGGTACAGAGACGGCAATGCGTATAGTTTCAACAAGAGCAGCCCATCCACAGTAGCCAAAGGGATGTCTTGGTCGAGGAAACTCTGCACTTTGGTGTATTGATCGCGTACTTTCTTGAACAAAGGGTTTTGTGTCAACAGGACGTCGATCTGCAACCCGTTGTAATCTGCGCGTACGAAGTAGGCATCTTTGCTGGTTACTCTGAACTCGGGCAGCGCATCAACTGAGGAAAGCGCCATGATCAGGTCAAGATCCTGTGTGTTGCGGCCTTCGACATAGTACAAGATGGCAATACCGCCAACAAGAACATAGTCAATCCGACGCTGTTTCAACAACGCAAAGAGATTCTGAACTGCGTCGATCAACTGATTTGAGTTCGACATGTCCTGTGTCCAGTTCTTGAAGTCGAACACGACGCCGTCGCGGATGATACGGCCGATCTGTGCCGTGCTTTGGACTGTCATCGCGCTCTTCCTTGCACACTATAGTCAAGATCGAATGAACGATCCAGATCTTCGAGCTTTCCTCTGCGTTCGGTAATGTTTGTACGTTTCATGGCATTATTATACCCCAGAACCGATTCTCTTCACGGCGCGATGGGCAGCGCATCCAGCCGCGGAAGATGACGCCGATGCGCCAGGCGAGTTCTGCGCGGTGACGTCGGCTGCAAGGACGGCCAACCGTGAACAGGAGCGCAGGGCGATGCGTCCTTCGAGGCGAGCCAGAGGCGCGCCCAGGCAGTAGTGCGCGCCGCGCCCGAAGGCGAGATGGGCGTTGACGTCGTCACGTTGCAGATCCAATTGGTGTGGACAGGCGAATTGGCGTTCGTCGCGGTTGGCCGAGGTGATCACGACGCGCACGACGTCGCCGCGCTTGATTTCGGCAGCCGTGCAAGGTGACGTCCTGGCGCGCCCACGCGTGGTGGACGTCTCCACCGGGCCGTCAAAGCGCAGGAGTTCTTCGACGGCGGCGTCCCAGGCGGCGTCGCTGTTGTCGGCCAGCAGGCACGCCAATTGCTCGGGGTGCTGCATGAGGACAAGCGCGCCGTTGCCCAGCAGGTTGACCACTGTCTCGTGGCCGGTGACAAAGAGCAGCGCCACCATGCTGGAAAGTTCTTCTTCGCTGAGCCGTTCGCCCTGGGCTTCGGCGGCCACCAGCCGCTGATCAGATCGTCGCCGGGGTGGGAGCGGCGATGGGCGAACATGGCGTGCAGGTAGTCGACGAAGGCGCGGATGCGGCGTTTGCGATCTTTGAGCGAAACCCCGTGTCGTCCTGGCGCGATGATGGCTTTGGTCCACTCGTGAACCTGTCCTTGATCGGCGGCGGGGATGCCCAACATTTCCATGATCACGGTGATGGGCAAGGGAAGGCGTAGGCCGTCATCAACTCCCACGGCGGCGAGGACGCGGCCATCTGGTTGAGCAAAGACGTGGCGATTTCGCTGATGCGCGGCGTCAGGCTGTCCACGCGACGGGGGTGAAGGCCAGGTTGACCAGCGTGCGCAGCCGCATTGTGATCGGGCGGATCGGCGAAGAGCATGTTGCGGTTGATGCTACGCGAGACGTTGGACGAGGCGTTACTGTCCTGGCCTTGCTGATCGCGGACGTTGGCAGGATCTTTGGCGAAGATCTCGCCGTTGTCTTTGAGGACGGCCAGTACGTCTTCGTAGCGGGTGATGTACCAGATGCGAGCGCCGTAGGAAACGTGGTGACAGTAGACCGGCTCGTCACGGCGCAGGTCTGCGTAGGTGGGGAACGGGTCCGCTTTGAATTCGGGGCTGAAGAGATCGAGAGAGGATGGGGTGGGTGTCATGGTGTTGGGTTCGTGGTGCGTAGTGCGTGTCCCGGTGGAACTTGGTGACGCTGCATTGGGAGCCTTATGGTTATCAGTCTGGCAACTCGTCAGATCGTGTTTGTCATTATATATTACTATTGGCAACGAGTACTCTTTCAATCAACCACAGGACAAAACATCCATGACCCTGTTCAAGTGACCGTGGAGGAAATCTACAACGAGAGCGAGGAAGAATACCAGGCGCTCCTCGACGCCGTGGACGAAAGCCTGCACCCGCGTGGGCCGGACATGCTCTACGACAAGTTCGCCGGCTTCCACCCAACGCCCAACAGCGTGGTGCTCGATCTCGGCTGCCGCGACGCAGCACATGCCTGCGAACTGTCACGGCGCTTTGGGTGTCGCGTGGTGGGCGTCGATCTGATAGACGCCAACATTGCCCGCGCTCACCGGCGCATCGCCGATGGCCGGCTCGAAGACCGCGTCCAGGTGATCCAAGGAGACATCCTGCAACTCCCGCTGGCCGACGCCATGTTCGACTTCATCTGGTGTCGCGATGTGTTGGGTCACATGTCCGATCTACATCTCACGTTCGCCACCTGTGCGCGCGTGCTGAAACCGGGCGGCAGAATGTTGAACTTCCACGTCTTCGCCACGGAGATGTTCGCCCGAGGAAGCGGCTGAACTGATGCCGCCGCTGGCGATTGTGCGCGAACGATGAAGCGCTCCTTTTACGAGGACGCCGCGTATCCGCAGCTGCTCTCGGTGATCGAGGCGGACGTCCTCAGCAGTGAGTGGCGCGAATATCGAGAAGAGCGCGATGATAGGGGGACGTCTACGCAACTCCTGCGCATCGCACACATCCGGCGCAACTGCGCGCATCTGGTCGCCAGATTCGGCGAGAAGGACGTCGCCTGCGAACTGGCGAACTGTCACTACGGCGTTTACCAGATGTTGGGAAGTTGTGTGCTGTGGTGTATACGCTGGAGAAGGCGTAGGTTCGGGCCGGTGGGGGTGATTGGTGATCAGGGAGAGATACGATCCACCCCAATCACCAATCCAGGCACCACTTACTCAAACACAACCGCCACTTTGCCGCAGCGCCCATCGGCCATGAGACGATAGGCTTCGTCGGCGTGCTCCAGCGAGAATCGGTGCGTCACCAGGTCTTCGGGGTGGATGCCCCAGCGCACAAGACGTTCCACCAATTCCTCCATCTTCCAGATGCTGGTGACCCAGGACCCGTAGATCGTCTTCTGATCGTGGATGATGTCGGGGCTGGGCTGGAAGTTGACCGTGCCACCTCGCCGATGAAGACGATTTTGCCCCACTTGCGTGTGGCCTGGATGGCGGTGTGGCGGGCCTTGTCGTTGCCGCTGGCGTCCACGGCCCGCTCCACGCCATGACCGCCCGTGAGCGCGCGGATCTGGTCGACGTTGTCGGGGCCTGCCTTGGGGACGTGATCGACCAATCCCAGATCTTGCGCCAATTGCAGGCGTTCGTCCACGAGATCGACGCCGATGAGCTTCTGCGCGCCCATTGCCTTGGCCAACATCAGCGCCGCCAATCCCACCGGCCCCAGCCCCATCACCAGTACCGCATCGTTGCCGTTGATGCCGATGCGCTCCAATCCTTCGTAGACGGTGCCGAAACCGCACGCCACCTGCGCCCCGTCCAGGTAAGACAGTTGATCGGGCAGCAGCACCAAATCTTTTTCGTCGGCGAGGATGTACGGTGCCATGCCGCCGTGGCGTTGCCAGCCGTAAGCGGCGCGGTGCTCGCTGGTGCAGCTGATCATGTAGCCGCGGCGACAGTCGTAGCAGACGCCGCAACCGGAAATGTGGTAGATGATCACCCGGTCGCCGGTCTTGAAGCGTTTGAGACCGGGGCCGACGGCGACGATCTGCCCGCTGGGTTCGTGCCCGGCGATGACGCCCTGGTAGCCTTCCGGCCCTTTGCCCAGGTGTTCGTGGTAGATGGCGCGAATGTCACTGCCGCAGATCGTGGACGCTTTGCACTGGATCAGCACCTGCCCGTGGCCGGGTTGGGGGACGGCGAACTCCTGAAACTCAACGGTGCTGTTGCCCGGCAGCACCGCGCCCACCATTTTTCTGTTCGTCATCTTTTTCTGCCTTCGTATATCTTCGTGTATCTTCGTGTGGCTTCGTGGATCAAAATTCCTCTGGATTCTCCCTAGCGGCTGACAACCAAGGTCATGCCGCAGCCCAGTTTGTCTGTGGGGCGACGAGTGAATCCGAACTTGTCGTAGAATCCTTCTTTACCGATGGCGCTCATGAGGCCGACGTAGCTGTTTTGCACGGCGTGGGCGTCGATGTAGTCCATGATCCGGCTCATGATCTGCGCGCCGATGCCGCGTTTCTGGTATTCGGGCAACACGATCACGTCTTGGATGTAGAAGACCAGCACGCCGTCCCCGATGACCCGACCCATCGCCACAATTTCGCCTGCCTGGTAGACGGAGACACAGAAGCAAGTGGCTTGCAGCCCGCGTGCGACATCGGCCAGATCGGCGTAGCCGCCCCAGCCGATGGTTTTGCGCAGGTGGTTGTATTCCTCGGGCGTTGGCGGTGTTTCGACGTAGGTCAGTTCGGGGTCTTCGCTCATGAGGAAGTCTTTGCGTTCTCTGCGTTCTTTATGGTTGATTGCTGTTGGTCACACCGGTGTCGGCGCGGGTGGATCCTTGACTCTATCCATTTACGCGTCTTCATCCAGCAGATAACGGAGCATGGCCGGATAGTTGTTGAGGAAGTCCTTTGTCACATTGTAGTGCTCAGTTTCGTCGTACGCCACTTCGGTGAGGCCATCGTCGTTGAGCAGCAAGATTCGAGCATGGGGATAGGCCATCAGGATCGGCGAATGCGTGGCGATGATGAACTGCGATTCCGCCTGCACCAGCCTGTGGATCGCGGTCAGTGCGGCCATCTGTCTGCTAGGCGAGAGCGCTGCTTCGGGTTCGTCAAAGATATAGAGACCGTTGCCGCGCAGTTTGTCGGTGAGCGTAGAAAAGAAGGCTTCGCCGTGCGAACGTGCATGCAACGATATGCCGCCGTATCCTGCCAGGTAGCCGGTAGTGTCCATGTAGGTGGCAACGTTGTAGAAGCTTTCGGCCCGCAAAAAATAGCCGTCTTTGGGTCGTTTGAAGCTTTTTTCGACCTTCAAGTACTGGGCCAGACTAGAAACGTCGTCCGCACTTTGGATCCTGACGTTCTTGGTGCCGCCTTCCGCGCCGAATCCCATCACCATGGCAACTGCCTCGATAAGCGTGGATTTCCCCGCGCCGTTTTCGCCGATTAAGAAGGTGACATCGGGATGGAATTCGATTTCGTTGATTCCACGCAGCGCGGGGATAGAAAAGGGATAGGCGTCTCTGTCTTCGACGGTGTCCCAGTTGATCATGACTTTGCGCAGGTATGGACGTGCTTGCATGCTACACTGTCGCTGTTCGTTTTTTCTCGAAACACGCCCAATCCCACTCTGCTCCCCAGCCAGGACCGGTGGGCGGCTGGATCATGCCGTTCTGCGGCACGGGCGGGTTGAGTAGCCCAATTTCGCGGCCCAGTTCGTCACGCGTGCCGCCGGGGAAGTATTCGTAGTAGCTGGTGTTTTGCAGCGCGCAGACCATGTGCGCGTGGACCAGCCCAAACAGCCCGCCGGGACCGTTCAGTTCGATGCGGGCGTTGTGCATCTCGGCCAGGTGTGCCAGTTTGAGCAGACCGGTGACCCCCACGCGGGCGTTGCCGCGCAGCCAGTCCGTGGCGCCGCTGATCAGCCATTGCGCGCTCAGATCGACGTCGTTCATCAGCGTCTCCGGCGCGAGGACGGGGATGTCCAGCGCCGCGCAAAGACGCTGCAAGCCCTGCTGATCGCGATCCGGCAACGGTTCTTCCAGCCACAAGAAGCGCAGATCTTCCAGCGCCCGCCCCACACGCAGCGCCTCGTCGTAGTTGTAGTGGCTGAGCACGGCGTCGTGGAGCAGCGTCACCTGCGGCCCCACGGCATCGCGGATGGCGGCGAACCACTCGATGTTCTCGTCCGCGCTGTTGGTCAGGTGATCCTTCACCGCGGTAAAGCCCATCTCCACTGCTTTGAGCGAATCCTCGACGACTGCTTCCTTCGTCCTGCCACCGCTGTTGTAGTAGGCCGGGCAGGCGGTGCGCGCCCGCCCCATCAGCGCGTAGACGGGTAACCCTGCCGCCTTGCCCGCAATGTCCCACAGGCAGTTGTCGAAGGCGCCGAACCAGCCGGGCTGGGCGAACATGCCGCGCGTCGCCGCGTGCAACTTGGCGAAGAGTCGCTCACGGTCAAACGGATCCGCGTCCGCGGCCAGGATGCGCAACTGGATCAGATCCTGCGCACGCAGCGTGGTGTAGCGGGCATCACCCACGGTGCAGACGCCCTCGATGCCTTCGTCGGTGAGTACATGAAGCACATGGATCTCTTCTGTTTGGCGTTCGGCGCGCTGCATGAGCGAGCGCGTCGCCGTCCAACGCTGCTTGCCCGCCGTCACCTGCTCCACCAGATCAAAACGGCCGGTGTTGGCAGGAACCTCGAAAATGGAAACAAAGATCTCGGTGATTTTCATGCAATGAGCGTACACAGTGGCCTCACGCATGTCAAGCCGCGTCACAAGATAGCGAAGACAGACAGTGCCGGGGACTTTTCGCCGCAGCGAGACGGGGTTTTCGCGCTTGTCACCACGTACATCGTGAAGTCCCCGGCACTTTCGCCCCAAACGTGAATTACACCCCTGCACACCTGCAAATTGACTTGGTCCCTGCAAATTGACTTAGTCATAAGTGACTAGTATAATGTTGACCATGACGACACTCCATGACAAACGGTTGCTTCTGCTGGGCATCCTCAGCGCACACAGCTTGCACGGCTACGAACTGAACGAACTGCTCAAATCGCCGACGATTCCCGTCCAAATCGGTAAGGCCAACGCCTATCAACTGTTGGCAAAGCTGGAAAGCGATGGGTTTGCCATAGGTGCGGAAGAGCGTGTCGACAAGCGACCGCCGCGTACCGTCTACTCGATTACCGACGCAGGTCGCGCCGAATTTGCGCGTCTGCTCCAAGAAAGGCTGGCCGAATTTCAATCGATTGATTACCCCGACGGCATCTCGTTGAACTTTATCGACGTCCTCCCCCCCGGCGTTGTTGTTCCGTTGTTGGAACAGCGCGCCACGCGCCTCGCCGCTCGTTGTGCAGCCCTCAGTGGTTTCTCTGACGACATCCGCGCATCTCATCCGGGGCTGGATTTCCAGATTCACATGCTGGAACTGGAACAATCCCTTCTGTCTCAGCTCATCGACAGGCTGAAGCAGAACCTCTAGATGGATTCTAGGAGAAACTCACATGAATCGAATCAAAACCATCGCCAAGTGGACGGCGATTGTTGTGCTTGTGCTGCTCCTGTTGGCGGCGGTTGTGCCTTTCCTGATCCCCGTATCGCCGCTGACGAATTTGCAGGTGGTGCAGGCAGCGGCTTCACCGCAGAGCAAGTTCGTCACTATCCCCTTCGCAGGGACTGACGGCCTCGATATCCACTACCTCACCGACGAGGCCCAGGGCGGCGATGAATCAACCTTCGTGCTGCTCCACGGTTCAAACTTCAATGCCTTTACGTGGACCGAAGTTTTCGACTTCTTCGACGCACAGGGCCGCGTCATTGCCTATGATCAGATTCCCTATGGCCTGAGCGAGAAGCTGGTAGCGGGTGATTGGTCGGGTGCGAACCCGTATTCGGGGGAGGCGGCGGTGACGCAACTGTTCTCCCTGCTCGACACCCTGGGTGTGGACAGCGCCATCCTTGTTGCCAACTCTTACGGCGCGGTGTTGGCCGTAGAAGCTGCTGCGGCGTCGCCTGAACGCGTCGACGGGTTGATCCTTGCCGACGCCGCTGTCTACGTGCAGGAGAGTTTGCCCGCCTGGTTCATGAACTTGCCGCAGATGCAGCGGCTCGGCCTGCCCTTTGCGCGCATGATCGGCGGCAGCGAATCGTTTGTGCATCAGACGTACCTCGATCCAACCGCAATCACAGACGAGCGAATGCGTCTGACGATGATCCACACCGAAGTAATCGACTGGGACGAAGCGATGTGGGCTTATCTGCAGGAGTGGGGTACGACGCCGCTGAATGTGACGGGCAAGCTATCCGCCATTTCGCAGCCGTCGCTCGTCATCACCGGCGACAGCGACGCCGTGATTCCGCCGGCAGACAGCGAGCGTCTAGCGAACACGCTGCTCAACGCGGAATACGCTGTGCTGCCGTCCTGTGGGCATGTGCCGCAGGAAGAGTGTCCTGAACTGTTCGAGGAAGTTGTGGAGGCGTGGCTGGCGAAGCGGTGAGGAAGTGCAGATAGAGATTGGGGGGGGTAGGAGATTAGGCGATTGGTGTTCTGCTCCAATCGCCTAATCCCCTATCTTCTTTCCGAAAAGTCTACCCGAAACAAGTCCACTCAATACCACGCTTGAGGATGCGCCGGAAGTTCTCATCTTCCCACGCTTGCCGGTCGTGGCCCAGTTGCAGGCAGAAGACGTCGCTTTCTTGCACCTGCCGCACCCAGGCCACGGTCCTGGCGTTGTCGGGGTGATCGGTGGTCAGCAGGATGTGGCTGTTGTCGTCGTCTTCATCGTCTTCGTCATCGTCGTCTTCATCGTCATCGGTGGCGTCGGCGGCGGCCATGTCGTAGGTTTCGTCGGTGATGGTCCAATCGGCGAGGCCGGCGGTGATTGGGTGTTCAGTGTCCACGATGGTGAGCGGTATCCGTTCGTCGTGGCTGTAGGCGGCAAGGGTGCGGTCGGCGATGCCCACGATGTCGCTCCATGCCGCCCACTGGGGGTAGGCCAGCAGCGCATGGTGAAGGACGACAATGCCCTGGCCGGTTTGTGTCAGTCGTTCCAACGCGGATCGGGGCCTTCCACAGTAGCCGGGCAGCCCCTCGTCTGTGGCGACGCCGGGCATCATGAAGTAGAAGAGCACGGCGTCGTAGGCGTCGCGCACGGCGTTGGGCGAGGCGGCGAAGTCGTCGATGTGCTGGATGTAGCTGTCGATCCCGTCGAAACTGCGGAACAGCTCGTAAAAGCCGATCACATCGTGGGCTTTCGCGCCGGTGACCACGGCGAGTTTGATCATGACGTCTCTACTTTCTGCGTTTGGGGCGATTGGAGTGATTCGTCACTGTCTGCGGCTGCATCGTCGCCATCAACCCGACGAGCAACGCCGTCAACAGCACCGTGAGCGTGCCGATGGGGACAAAAATGCCCCAGGCGGCGACGTCACCGAGCGCGGACTGCACCACCGGTGTAATCAGAATGGGGATGCCAGTGAGGATCAGGAAGACGATGAGTGGCGGCGCGAACGTGTAGGCCGACGCCTTTTTCCTGAGCAACATCACCCCGGTGAGGATCGCTGCCGGCAGGAAGAAGGCCAGATCGAGGATATGAACCGGATTTGTGGGCAGCGCCATGTCTACCGTACTCTGCGGTCTCGTGTTCGACAGCAGTGCGGGGACGTCTTCAGACAGCCACAAGAAGCCAAAGAGCACCGCAGTGACGATCAAGAACCAGGCTGTCACCTGGATTGCGCGTCGATTGACGAAGGCCGCCGCAACCGTGGCGTAGTCCACCGCGGCGCCGCCGCCGATCAGGGCGTAGATGCTCATGCCCAATACGGCAACCCACACCAGGAACAGCGGCCCAAACGGGATCGAAAAGGTGTAGATCACATAGTTGTAGACGGTGAAAGTGAGCACACCCAGCCAGAGCAGATAGGCACGCAGCGATCCACGCAACGCCAGCACCGCCAACACGAGCCACAGCGGCGACACGACCGCGAGATTGGCGATGTCCTGGGCCAGCGCCTGCGGCAAGAAGGCAGGCGTCAAATTGGCATAGAAATCTTTCACCGTGAGCGACACGACGCTGCCTGCAACGGCCACAAGCGCCGCCGCAATCGACAGCCACAGCCAGACCGATGCCGAGGAGAAGGGGGATTTCACGTTCGGACCTTTCTTCGTTCGTTTATTTTGTCACCTGAAATAGACCGGCTGTATCCTTCGGCGACCGTGCGTCGATCTTGTTGACGACGGCGCCGGGCGGCATGGACACCGGCCCCTGCAAGAGTGGATCGTCTGTCTGCTGCATCCAGGCCAGCAGCCTCGCCCGCATCTCGGCCAGAATTGGGGCGTAGGCGGGGTTGTCGACCTGGTTGTTGGCTTCGTTGGGATCGAAGATCAGATCATACAGTTGCTCATCCGCGATCGGGCGTTGATCCCAACCGGCTTCGAGCCAGGCGTCTTTGCTCAGGCTGTCATCGCAGTTGGCGAGGACCATCGTGTGGTGACCCGTCTGCTCGGCCACGTAGCGGCGGATGTACTTGTAGCGCTGCGTGCGCACGGCCCGCTTGGGTTCATACGCTGCGTGATAGCTGACCTCGCTGAAGACGGCGTCGTTGATCTCGTCCTGTGCGCCGGTGAGCAACGGCAGCATCGACTTGCCTTGCAGCCAGGCCGGCGCGTCAATTTCCAGCAGATCACATAGCGTGGGGAAGACGTCGATATGCGACACCAGCGCGTCGAGGACCCTGCCGCCCTGGAACACGCCCGGCCCACGCAGGATCAACATGACGCCCATGCCGTGGTCGGTGAGCGTGCCTTTACAGCCGGGGAAGGCGACGCCGTGATCGGTTGTGGCGACGATCAGCGTGTCTGCGGCCAGGCCGGTTTCGTCCAGCGCGTCGAGGATCAGCCCGTAGCCGTCGTCGAGTTGGCGGGCCATGGTCATGTACGCGGTCATGTCCTGGCGGGTGGCGGGGGTGTCGGGCAGCGGCGCGGGCGCGCGCACGTAGGCGGGATCGATGTCGGCGTCCGCTTCGGGGAACTCGCGGTGCGTCTCGAAGAAGCCCACATCCAGGAAGAAGGGCTGATCCGGCGCGTTCTTCAGGAAGTCGACGACCCCCGGCGCTACGTTTTCCACCTTTGTATCCTGCGGAGACAGGTTCACGTCGAACCCAAGGCTGTTGGGATCGAAGGCGACGTGCTGCAAGCCGCCCAGCACCGTCAGGTAACCGGCAGCGCGCAGGGTGTGCAGCAGGTGTTGGCTGTTGTCGTTCAGCCCCCATCCGCGGTTGACCAGACCCGTCATCCCGGCGTTGTGGGGCGACTGCCCTGTGAGCAACGCCGCCCGGCTGGGCGAACAGGTGGGCGCGGCGCAGAACGCCTGCCGAAAGAGCACGCCTTGCTCGGCCAACTGCTGGATGCGCGGCGTAGAGATCTGGTAGCCGTAGGGCTGCACGTAGCGCCCGGTATCGTGGGAGTGGATGTAGATGATGTTGGGGCGATTCATGATGCCGTCTCCTTGGCTCGGATCGGTTGGCGCAGGATCGTTTTCATCTTCTCTGGGGCCACGCCGCGGATCGCTGAGGTAGATCTCGTGGTGCTTGCCGGTTTCCTCGTAGCCGTTGGCCGGCAGCCACTCGTTGTGCAGCGCGCCAGGACAGGCCCTTCGTCGTCGTACGAGCCGATGTGCATGATCTGCGCCGACAGCCCTTCGTGGTAGCTTTCCAGGCGTAGTTTGGGCAGCGCGGTAGATCCTTCTTGGCCGTCACCTCGGCGATGGCCTGTTCGTAGAGATCGGGCGTGGCCCAATCCGGTGTCATGATCATCATTGTCCAATCCCAGGCGCTTTTGTCGCGGGCGTGGGTGAAAGTGTCCATGTCCTCGGCCCACCACAGCCCTTCCAGCGGCGGCACCACGTAGTCGACCTGCGCCGCCTTCTTCACCGCGAACTTGAGCTTGTACGCCACCGCGTAGAGCGCTTCGACGGCGTCAGCATATTCCTGCGCCGTGTTCGGGTCACCGTGACCGTCGATCATGAGGAAGTGCATGGCTGGCACGTCCACAATGACGAAGTCCTTGGGCGAGGGCGCGTAGAGATGCTTGTGGGTCTTCTTGAAGTCGATTTTGGTCACTGTTGGCTCCAGATGTGTGTCGTAGATAGGACTCGACGCTGAATTTACGAATGAGCGCCAGGTACGCTGTACGTACTCTGCACCAGCCCGTTCGCATAGGACCGCGTTTGCACATGTTCCAACTTCACGTCCTCTTCGAGTGGACCGAACAACGGAATGCCCGCGCCAATCAGCACGGGGATGCGGGTGATGATCAGTTCGTCGATCAGCCTGGCGCGGAGGAAGCCCTGGATCGTCTTGCCGCCGTCAATGTAGGCATGGCGAAAGCCTTCTTGATCGAGCGCTTTGACCAATTCAACCGGCGTCCCTGTGCGCAATTCCACCGTATCGGGTAGATCGTCGGCGAGATGGGTCAACGTGTTGCTGAGGACAACGACGCGTTTGTCGCCGTACGGCCAGGGATCGAACTTGCAAACGATCTCATACGTGCCACGCCCCATCACGAGGACGTCGACGCTGTCCATGAACGCCTGGTAGCCGTAGTCCTCGCCGGTGTCGGCGTCACCGATGCCGGGCAGCCAGTCGAGGTCACCGTTGGGGCGGGCAATGAAGCCGTCGAGGCTGGTTGCGATGTAGACGGTGGTTTTCATGGAGTTCTCCGCGGGTGGGGGATATTGAATCTCAAAGTGTAATGATCAGCCTGCCCATCACCGGTTTCTCGATTAGGTGACGTAGTGCCTTAGGTGCATCACTCAGTGGATAGGTGCTGTCGATCAACGGCGTAATCTGACCAGATGCCAAAAACCTGCTCAACGTGGTCATCATCTCCTTTTTGCTGGGCGCAGGAAGGTTGTCGCTGGGCAGGTGCGGATCAAAACGCGCCATTGCCATCATCCCGATCATCTGCGGCAGACTGCCCAGGACGCGTCGTCCCTTTGCGCCGTAGTGGTCGTGTCCGATCACGAGGTACTTGCCCTTTGCGGTGAGGACGCGTTTGCAGTCGGCAAGGCGCAAGTTAGAGGCGACGTCGAAGATCAGATCGTAGCGTTTGTCTTGTTGAGTAAAATCTTGTTGCGTGTAGTCGATGACGAAATCTGCGCCCAGATTGCGCAGCATCTCCAACTTCTGCGGCGCGTCCACAGCGGTGACGGTCGCCCCATACGCCTTCGCCAACTGGAGGGCGATGGTCCCCACGCCACCGCCTGCCCCGTTGACCAATACTTCATCGCCCGGCTGCGGCAGACCCACGCCGTGCAGATTCGACAGGGCAATCACACCGGGGGTTGGCACACAGGCCGCCTGCTCGAAGGTGACTTCAGCCGGCTTCAACACCAAAATGTCTGCCGGCACAGAGACAAATTCGGCGTACGTGCCGCCGTTAACCCATTGCATGCCATGCCGACTCTCGCCGAAGACTTCGTCGCCTGGCTGAAACGCTTTCACTTCCGATCCTACCGTCTCGACAACCCCGGCCAAATCTGTACCAGGAATCGGATTTTGAGGACGGCGCAGCCCCGATCCCATCAGGCGCAGCACGTAAGGCAGCCCGGTGACCACGTGCCAGACGTCGGCATGGACAGACGTAGCGCGCACACGCACCAACACCTCATCGGCGGCGACAGTGGGCTTTTCCACCTCAGCCAGCCGCAGCACTTCGGGCGGGCCGTATCTGTCATGGACAATCGCTTTCATCAAGCGCTCCTCTGCGGTTCCTGGTCGTAGAGCACCGGCATCTGTCCTTTCCACTGAGACCAGACGGCGTCTTCTGTAATCAAGTCGGCCATGAAGTGACCCACATTGATGCGGCTGGTCTTGCCCGGCTTGAAGATGGGGCTTGTGGTCGGCGAAGCGTGGACGGTGTACTCGGTGACCTCGTCCTCGTCGATCAGGGAATCGGGGCGCACCGCAACCCATTCGATCACTGGATCGTCCTGGCCGATCTGGGTACGCAGATAGTCTGCGGCCGCTTCGTTGTCGGCTTGCGGCGGCAGCAGCCGACGCAGCAGCCCAAGGACGATCTTCTCCGCGGGCGAGGCCGGCTCGTTCAGGTCGCGATTGCGGTTGCCGGTGGTATTCATGAGGACAAACTTGACGGGGTGGGTGGGGTTGTTGGCTTGGATGGCCTGGCAGAATCGGCGAGTGGCGTCTGTCACCAGCCTGTGGGGTGGGCCAAAGATGCCTTTGATCGTCAGATTGTGGCCCAAGCAGGACGCCACTGCATCACAGCCCGCCACGATCTTTGTCATCTCGGCGTCGCTGAGATCGAGCAGGTTGGCGCTGATCACCGAGATCCTGGTCTGATCTTTCACCGACGCAGGCAACCTGTCGGGTGAGCGCACAATGGCGATGGCGTCGTGTCCGCGGTTGAGGAGTTGCGCCACAAGCAGCCGTCCGGTCGCACCGGTTGCGCCAAGCACGAGGATCTTCATGTCCTGTCTCCTTTGTCTTCGCGGCACATTGCCAGGAAGACGTTGAGCGAAATCTCACCCTCTTTTGCGCAACCCGTCGATGTCTTTGGCGTAGAAATCCGCCCCACCGTTCAGGTCGACGAACTCCCGCAAACATCTCGATTTCGGGGTCATATTGGATGATGGCTTTGTGTCCGTTGATGTCCACCATATTCATCATCATGATACAACCAGTCTCTCGACCTTCACACTCGGATGAGACTGCCTGGGCCATAGATCGTACTGAGCCTGCTCGATTCAGCCAGCTTTCCGCAGATGTGTCGAAAGCTATCGAAAGCCGGATTGCCATTTCCGGTGTGATGCCCGCCCGCCCGTTTAGGATGGCCGACAAAGTCTTTCGGCTAACGCCCAGCTTCCGCTGCTCTTTGTGACCGTCAACCCTAGCGGCTCTAAACACAATTCTTTTAGAATTTCTCCAGGATGTGGAGGGTTGTACATTTGCATATTTGCGCTCCATCTCTCACTTCAATGGTAGTCTTCGTAATTCACAACTGTGGCATCTGGCCGTCGAAGCGAAATGTGACTCGCCAGTTGCCACTCACCTGTACCGACCAAATGCCTTGCCTATCCCTCTTTAGTTCGTGCAGGTACAGACCAGGCAGGTTCATATCTTGTGGGTTTGTTGACGCGTTAAGTCTACCCAAAATCAGCGCAGTCTATTTGCATGGGCGGATTGATTCCAGCTTTGGAACCAGTGGCGAAGAATCTTTCCAACCCCTTTGTGCCTGAAATCTCTAATCACAGCTTCAGTGTAACGCTAGAGGTTACGCATTGCAAGTAAAGAGATCCTCCCACCAGCCCCACCCCCAACCCCGCCTTTGCCACCATCCCCCATCTATGATAGCATCGCGGGCAGCACAAGCCAGCCCATTTCTCCAGTCCAACATCCAAACCAGCCACCGCACTGCAAAGAGGACAATCCCCATGCCAAGCGCTGCCGCCAAAATTACGAAGGTGGAACGTATTCTGTGTTCGCCTATGGTTGATCGTGTGCGCCGTGAGATGCGCGTTCCAACATTCACACCTGGGCCGAAACCGAAGTGATCCGTGTCACCACCGATGCCGGGGTGGTGGGCTACGGCGAGACGATCCAGAACTACACCTGGGGCCGAGCAAGGACACCGACTGCAGCCATCGGGCGTTCGCCCTTCGAGTTGATGTTCGATGATACCCTCGGCGCCGGCTTGCAGATGGCGCTGATCGACGCCGCTGGCAAGCTGGCCGGTGTCCCCGCCTACCGGCTGCTGGGGAACAAGGTACGCGATTGGTGTCCGCTCTCATTCTGGGATCACGACATGTCGCCCGAAGCCTACGAACGCGAGGCCAAGGTCGCCGTGGAACTGGGCTACACGTCCATCAAAATCAAGACGCGCCCCTGGTTCGACGTCTACGAGACGGTGAAGCGCATCAGCGAGGCCACACCCGAGTGGTTCCACATCGACTGCGACTGGAACGACTTCCTGCTCGACGTGTCCACGGCTGTGCCGGTGCTGCGCGAGTTGGAGACCGACTTCCCCAAGATCGCGCTGTGGGAAGGCCCCATCCTCGCCCACGACGTGGCCGGCAACCGACTGCTGCCGAGAAGGTGCGCACGCCCGTCGCCCACCATTACGGCTCCATTGCCGGCAGCACAGCCATCATGAACGGCTACTGTGATGGCTTCGTGGTGGCAGGTGGCGTGTCGCGGGTGATGAGCAGCGGCATCTCGTCGGCCACGGCCAACATGCCCTTCTTCTTGCAGATGGTAGGCACCGGTCTCACGCTGGCCATGTCGCTGCACCTGGGCGCTGTGCTCAGCCATGCGCAGTGGCCGGGGATCAACTGTCACGAGCTTTACGAGCACAACCTGCTCACCAAGCGCATCGACGTAGTGGGCGGCTTTGCCCAGGTCCCCGAAGCGCCGGGGCTGGGTGTGAAATCGACGAAGCTGCGCTGAGACCTACCGTGGAAAAAGCCGATCTCTCGCTGCCCAAGCGTCTGATCAAGTACAGCCGCGCCAATGGTGTCACCATCTACTTCCCGACAATTCGTTCAGCGGCGGCTCGGCCATGTGGAACTACTTCCGCACCGCCAACCAGCCCTCTACGAGTGCGGCGTCACCACCGAACTCGTGGACGACGACGGCAGCAAGGAATTCGCCGACCTACGCGCCTGCTTCTGCAAGCGCCTGTCCTCGTCAACACTGCCGCGCTGAAGAAGAAGGAGAAGGGCAAGCAGGCGGAAGAAGAAGAATGCGTAAAGGTAATCCGTAACACGTAATTCGTAACTCGTTGAGAATGTTGATCGTCCACGCGATCCCTTCTGGGTTACGCATCACGCATTACTTTCCCCAACCAACTATCCAATCCCACGAAAGGATCTCTACCATGTCCTACGCAGCCAAGCTCAAAGAAATGGGCTACGAACTGAGCAACATTGAACTGAATGCCGGGCGGCTGATGCACGCCAAGCGCAGCGGCAACTTGATCTACACCTCCGGCCAGGTTTCGCGCTGGGGAGACAAGCAGATCAAGGGCAAGGTCGGGCGCGACGTCTCCGTCGAAGACGGCTACGAAGCGGCCAAACTGTGTACGCTCAACTGCTTGCAGGCTGTCCACACGTTGGCCGGCGGCCTCGACAATGTGGTGCAGGTGGTCAAGGTTTTTGGTATGGTCAACGTCGCACCCGACTTCGACAACACGCCCGCCGTGATCCACGGCTGCAGCGATCTGCTCATTGAACTCTTCGGCGAGGACGGACGCCACGCCCGCAGCGCCATCGGTCTCACCGTCCCCGACAACTGGGCGTGCGAGATCGAGATCATCTTCGAAGTGAAGGGGTAAGATGGCACACAACGGCAAAACGGCAATCATCACCGGCGCGGCCCACGGCATCGGCCGCGCCACCGCGTTCCGGTTGGCCAGGGAAGGCGCTACCGTCGTCGTCGCCGACATCCAGGACGATTTGGGCGCTGAAGTCGTCAACGGCATCGAAGCCGCCGGCGGCGTGGCCCACTTCCTCCACACCGACGTGGGCGTCCACGCCGACGTACGCCGCATGGTCGAATACGCCGTGGAACTGACCGGCCGGCTCGATATCCTCGTGAACAACGCCTACTGGACCAAACCCGGTACGGTAGTGGACCTGGACGAAGCCGACTGGGATCGGGCGATGGCGATCATGCTCAAGGCCATCTACCTGGCGGCCAAGTACGCCTTCCCGGTGATGGAGAAGGGCGGCGGCGGCGCGATTGTCAACATGGCGTCTGTCCACGGATCGGCGGCGTGGCCCGCCTTCACCGTCTATGAAACCGCCAAGGCCGGCGTCATCAACCTGACGCGGCAGATGGCCGTAGACGGTGGTCCACTGGGGATCCGCGTCAACGCCGTCAGCCCGGGCATGATCCACACCCATCCGCACTACAGTTCACCCGAGCGCGAAAAGTGGACAAAGCAGATCTATCCACTGGGGCGAGGCGGTCAGCCGGAAGAAATCGCTGCCATCATCAACTTCCTGGTGTCGGACGAAGCGAGTTTTGTCACCGGGCATAACCTGGTGGCGGACGGCGGTTTGAGCGTCCAATTACAGGACTCGCGCAACCTGGCCCCGCCGGGTTTTAGCTGGTAACCGTGGACGTTGCGCGTGTCGAGACAATGCCTGGCACTGGTCAAAGGTGTCACCGTATTCGGATGATTTTACTGACCAGTGCCAGGCACTGTCTCGACGCCCAAACCCAGATCCGCCTTACGGACAAGAATTGACTTTGTCTGTTTCGCAGACCTATAATGTGGCAGTAGTACTTGGCGTGTTATCCCCCAGCGGATTCCCAAAATCGGATACAAGTTTTTCCGCAATATCCATTCAGGAGGTTCTTTGTGAAAGACAAGACACTGCTTCGTCGAGCCTTTACCCGCCGCGATTTTCTGAAGCATTCGGCGTTGGTTGGCGCAGGCGCAGCCCTGGCCGCATGTGCGCCGGCCGCCGCCCCAACCGCACCGGCCGCCGGTGGTGAAGCCGCCGCCACAGCCGTTCCCGCCCCTGAACTGCCCTTTGAGGTAGCCGAAGGCGCCATGAATCCCCTTGGCCTGGAAGCCGGGCAGCCCGTGGAAGGTATCTTCTTCGAGGGTGGTTTCGGCCGCGGCTACCTGGACAACGCCGCCGAGATCTTCCGCACGTTGCATCCTGACAACGAGATGAGCGTCGAAGGCATCCAGCGTGTGGGTGACCAGCTTCGCCCGCGCTTCATCGGCGGCAACCCGCCCGACGTCATCGACAACAGCGGCGCAGGCAATCTGATCAAGCCGCCCTCGTCGCCGAGGATCAACTGGCTGACCTGGCCCCGCTCTTCGCTGCGCCGTCGCTCGACACCCCTGGCGTCGCCTTCGGTGACACACTCTTCCCTGGTTCGCAGGGCGCCGGTCAGTACGGCGGCGTGCAGCGCGTGTTGCTCATGGCCTACACCATTGCTGGTATCTGGCACAGCGAAACCCTCTTCGAAGAGAACGGCTGGGAATACCCCAAGACCTGGGACGAGATGCTGGGCTTCTGCGACATGGTGAAGAGCACCACCGACATGGCCCCGTGGACGTATCAGGGGCGCTACCCGCAGTACATGAACTTCGGTGTATTGTGGCCGTTGATCTACAAGAACGGCGGCATCCAGGCCGTGATCGACATCGATAACCTCGTCGACGGCGCTTGGGAGAACCCGGCTGTGCTCAAATCGGCGCAGATGATCCAGGAACTCTACAACCAGGACTTCATCATGGCCGGCACCGAGGGCCTCACCCACACCGAATCGCAGGCCGAATGGCTCCAGGGCAAGGCCGTCTTCCTGCCCTGTGGCACTTGGCTCGAAAACGAGATGCGCGAATTGACCCCCGAGAATTTCAATATGGTGGTCAAGCCAGTGCCTGGCGAAACCGAAGATGTGTATGCCAGTATCGGCGCCTGGGCCGGTGAGAACTTCATCGTGCCTTCGCAGGGCAACAACCCCGTGGGCGGCATGGAATACCTGCGCTGCCTCATGTCCAAGGAAAACGCCAAGTGGTTCGCTCAGAATGTGGGCGCGATTATGCCCGTCATCGGCGGCACCGAAGGCGTGGAACTGAGTTCTGCCGTGCGCTCGGCGACAGGGATTGCCGAAGCCGCCGGCGACAACATCTTCGACTACCAGATCGACGCCTGGTACACCGATCTGAACAACGAGATGCGCGACCGCACCGGTGATCTGCTCACCGGCCGCATGACGCCTGAGCAGTGGGTGGAAGCCATGCAGGCCAAGGCCGACGAAACCAAGGCCGACGACGCAATTCCGAAGTACGAGCGCACTTCCTGATTTTGCAATCTGTCATGGAATTCGCGTAGGGGTTTGTGTGTGACACCGCACGCAAACACCGATAACATTAACCAGTGTCTGGCCTGTGTGTTCGTAGCACAGGCCAGATCTGTTCTTCGGAGGGTCTATGTATCGCAACAAGTACCGTCTGATCATCCCGTTCCTGGCGCCCTCGCTGATTCTCTACGTCACCTTTGTTCTCTATCCTTATGTTCGCTCCATGTACATCAGCCTGACCCAGTGGCGCGGTCTTGCGCGGGAACCGGTCTTCATCGGGCTGGAGAATTTCGCCGATCTACTGAACGATGACAATTTCTGGAATGCGCTAGGCAACAATGCGTTCTACATCATCACGTTGCCGGTTCTGACGCTGGGGCTGGCGCTTCTCTTCGGTTTTGTGTTGACGCAAGGGGTGCCGCTCTCCAAGTTCTACCGCGTCACCTACTTCTTTCCGCAAGTGATGTCTGTTGTGGCCATCGGTGTGCTGTGGAGCTTCGTCTATCACCCTACCATCGGCATTCTCACCTCGCTATTGGAGATCATCGGCATCGAAAGGCCGCCTGTCTGGCTGGGAAACCCCGATACGGTGCTGCCGGCCATTGCCGGTGTCACGATTTGGCAGGCGGTGGGCTTCTACATGGTGCTGTTTATTGCGGCGATGGAGTCGATCCCGTTTACGTACTACGAAGCGGCCATGATCGACGGCGCCAGCCGCTGGCATCTCTTCTGGAACATTACGCTGCCTATGATCTGGGAGACGCTTCAAACCGCGATGATCTTCATCATGATCAACGCCACCAACATGTTCGCCATTACCCAGACCATGACTGAAGGCGGACCCAGTCGCTCGTCTGAAGTGCTGGCAACCTATCTCTACATTGAGGCGTTCATCACCAGTAAGTTTGGGTACGGCACCGCGGTGGCGGTGGCGCTCTCTTCCTCACCCTGCTGATCTCGGTGGTTCTCAGTCGGCTGTTGAGCCAAGTAAAGTCTGGAGTACTAACATGGTTATAGAATCGATTGCACCTGCGCCGATTGAGACGACGCCGGTCGGGCACCGGCAGGGCGCTTCAGCATCGGCAGTATCCTGCTCAACGCCTTCCTGGCCTTTGGGCTGTCCTCGTGATCTTCCCGATGGGTGGCGGCTGCTCTACACCTCGTTCAAGACGGATCAGAGATCTTCTTCAGCCCTTGGTCCTTGCCTGCCACGCCGATCTGGGACAACTTCCGCCGCAGTGGGTGGACGCCAATATCGGCGAATACTTCATGAATAGCTTCATCGTGGTGCTGCCGTCGCTGGCGCTGATCCGATCCTCTCAGCGATGACGGCCTATGTGCTGGCCCGTTTCCCTTTCCCGGCAACCGTTATCTTCTACTCTTTCCTGGCCGGTATGCCTTTCCCCGTCTTCCTGGCGCTGATTCCGCTCTCTTCTTCCTGTCAAAGATCTGGGGATGTTGAGCACGTTCCAGGGGCTGATCCTGGTCTACGTGGCCTATTCGCTGCCGTTCAGCGTCTTTTTTATGACCGGCTTCTTCCGTACATTGCCGTCGGAGCTGCACGAAGCGGCTATCATCGACGGCGCCAACCAGTACCAGGTCTTTCCGCATTACACAGCGGCGCAGCCGGCCTGATCAGCATCGGCATCTTCAACTTCTTGGGCATGTGGAACCAATACCTGCTGCCCGTGGTGCTCATGACCGACGCCAAGAAATACGTGCTGACCCAGGGCTCTCGGGCTTCCACATGCTGCATCAGCAGTATTACCAGAATGACTGGAGCGGCGCTTTTTCGCCGCTGTCACATGATCATGGTTGACATTGATTGTCTACGTGATCTTCCAGAATCAGATTCAGAAGGGGATTACGGTGGGGGCGCTGAAGGGGGTGATTTGGGATTTTCGATTGACGATTTACGATTGCCGTTGGCGAAGTGATGCCGGCGAGTGCATTATTGGTTAAGCAGAGGCTCCGGCAACTCCATTCACATGCTCAAGCAGACAAATCGTAAATCGTCAATCGAAAATTAAAATTAGCTCCTGTAGAACGACGAAGAACTCCGCCACTCGCCGCTCAATCACCTGCAAGAGCCGTTGCCCTTCTTCGCTGTGGCCGCGGCGGGGGTGTCGGTGCAGCCGACGCTCTGCTGCCAGGCGCCGTGGGTCTGCACGACGGCGCCGGCGTCGCTGAACAGCCCCGGTCCGCGGGGACGGATCAGTCGGTGGCGCCAGCCCGTCCTGGTTGACCAGATCGGACGGATCGCCATCATCATCGCCGTCTCGAAGGAAGCCGGTGGCTAGACGAGTTTGCCGTCAGCCGGTCTCTTCCACCAGGCGGCGCGGGCCACGTCCCAGTAGGCGGCGGCGGCGATGCGCACAGGGTGACCCAGCCGGTTAGCCATGTCCAGGGCCACGACGCGGTTGGAATCGGTGTTGCCGCCGTGGCCATTGAGCAGGATGATCTTGTGGAAACCGCTCGACTGTTCCTTCGCACACGTCGATGACGGTGGTGATGGGATTGGGGCTGGGCAGCGACAGCACGCTCGCCCACGGAAACGATGTGCAGAATTGCCCGTCCGCAGCACCGGCGCCACCAGCAGCTGGGATGCCGTTGGCGGCGATTCCGTGCCTGGTTCTCGCCACCGTGCCGTACACAGCATCGAAGATCAGGCGCGGCGGTCCATGCTGCCGATGAGGCCGTGGCAACATCACCACGCCTTCGGCGCCATTCGGCGATCTGTCGCGCCACTCCCAGCTTCAGTTGCACGGTCGGTTTATGATTTTCTCTCAGAGCGGATATCGTGACTGGGAATAGGGATCAGGATTGTGACGAAGCTGGAGCAGCACAGCTCGCTTGGCTGCTTGTGGTCATGATGATGGAGAGATGATACGCCATGACAACTCATCACCACTGCCCCATCATCAGGCTCGACGATACAACAAACCCTCAGCAACCGCAACGAACCTGGGCCAACCCCAGTCCCCAATCAGTCCCCGGTCCTGTTCCCAATGAGGCATCAGCGAACGGAACCAGTTTGCCCGCTCGTTCGCTCCGTCAATGTCGCGATGGATGCCACCAACTTTGCCGCCTGGGATTGATGCGCTGATGTCGCCGTCGCCCGTCCTCGCAACATTGCAGCGCCTGCCATCCAGCAAGATGGTGCGCCTTCGCCACGACGCGCTTATCGCGCCGGCGCTTCGACTGCGACGACATTGATCCCTGGGCGCCACCGGCGCCGGACGGAATATCCTGATCGCCAATGAAGAGGTGGAAATCGTTCATCGGCGGGCAGCAGACGCCGCTATACCTGGCCACGAGTTTGAGATCGGCCCTAACGGCATCCTCGACGCCAAAGGCACAGCCGCACGGAGATCGCAATCGATCCTCGCGCGCAGACGTGGACTGGGACGCACCCAACCTGCGCTGGCGCGGCGAGTGCAGCGCGCGACGCTGGTCCTGCCTTCAGCAGATCTGCCGTGGATGGCGATTGCGCCTGCCCGCGAAAAGCCCGCCGTGTGGCGGGCCAATTTCTACCGCATCGAACGTCCGCGAGAAGGGCGCAGCGTGCATCCCACCGAATTTAGTTGCTGGTCACCTACGCTTACCGAACCGGCGGATTTTCACCGCCCGGCGCGGTTTGGCATCCTCACGCTTTCTGCATGACGGCCATGTGCATCTGAAACGCAGCGCGGAAGTTGATGCGCTTCTCTTCGTAGACGTAGTCGATGTCTTGCGTGTGCGCCAACCGCCAACCGGCGCGCCTGGTCTCGATGTAACCATGCAGGGCGCGTTCTTTGGCCGCGTCCTTGTGAATGAAGATGCAGACGTAGCCGTCTTTGCGTGTGTGCGCCAGCACACGATCCAACAGGTCGATCTCTTTCTCTTTGTCCTCGGCGAAGTGTAGGATCGAATCGAGCACGGCCAGATCATACTGCTGCGGAAAGTCGAACGCGTGGAAGTCACCCACCACGCCGGTGACAGACAAACCAAGCGCGCTGGCCCGTTCCACCATCTGCCGAATGCCCACTTCGGACGCATCGACGCCGGTGACGCTATAGCCCTGTTGCGCCAGCATCAGCGCGTCGCGTCCTTGGCCGCAGCCGAGATCGAGTGCGTCGCCCTTGTGATCTATCGAATCGATGAGCGCCACGAATTCGGGGTACGGTTCGCCGAATAGGCTCTCTTCTAGATTGTACTGATTGTCATAGCTGGACATTGTGCCGCCTCCATTTCTTGTTGGGATATTGTAGCAAACCCCATCACCAGCGCAAAGGAGCCACCCATGCACGCCGAACAACGACAACGCACACAGGATCGGCTGGCGCAGGCCGGTTTGACACGCGCCCTATTTTCCGACATTCATTCCATCAAATGGCTGACGGGCTTCAACCCACCCATCCAACTTGGCCCCAACTTTTTCGTTGGCGGCCCGCCGCTGCTTTGGTACGATGATGGACGCTTTACTTTGATCGTCCTCGATGGTCATGCGGGCAGTGTGGCCGATTTCGGCAAGCAGGCCGACTGCGCGCTGGTCACCTACGAGGGGTACACGATTCAGAAGCCGATCACCGGCGGGCCGAATCTGTCGGCGGCGCTGCGCGACGTGCTGGGATCTTCCGCGGGCAGTGGACCGGTGGGCGTGGAGACGCTCAGCCTCACTGCCCTCGTAGAGGGGGGGCTGGGCGACGTCCTCGGCGGTGTGGAGACGCAGCCCATTGACGATTGGCTCGTCCCCTTGCGCATGGTGAAGACGGCGGAGGAGATCGCCAAACTGCGCGACAATTTTGCGTTGAGCGACCTCGGTCACCGCGTGGCGCGGCAGGTGATCAAGCCTGGGCTGCGCGAGATCGACATCTGGGCAGAGATCCACGGCGCGATTCAGCGGGAAGTGGGGGAACGGGTGCCGTTGGGCAACGACTGCGTGGTGGGCTACCGGCAGAACAACATCGGCGGCTGGCCCGGTGACCTGCTCGTGCGCGAGGACGATTCGGTGATCGTCGATCTGAGCACCGTGCGTCACGGCTACTGGTCCGACAGTTGCGCCACCTACTACGCCACGCAGCCCGGCGACGCGCAAGCCGCCGCCCACCGCATGATCGAAGACGCCCTCGCCTATGCCATTTCGTTGGTGCGTCCTGGCGCGATGGCCAACGACATCGACCGCAAAGTGCGTAGCTTCATCGAAGAACGGGGCTATCCCGTCTACCCGCACCACACCGGCCACGGCGTCGGCGTCACCGGCCACGAGGAACCGCGCATCGTCCCCTACAACGAGGTCGCACTGGCGCCGGGCATGGTGATCCTGCTTGAACCCGGCACCTACGTCCCCGGCGAATGGGGTGTGCGCCTCGAAGATGCGCTGCTGGTGACAGAAGACGGTGCAGAGGTGCTGACGATGCATGAAAAAGGGATGATGGGATGATGAGGATGATGAGATAGAACGCGGATTGGGCGGATCAAAGCGGATTTTTCAGAAATCATCCGTTGAAATCCGCCCAATCCGCGTTCTATCTCATCATCCCCGCTTCACTCCGCCTGCAATCCCCGCGACATGCCGTAGTTGCCCGCCATGAGGCCGCCGTCGACGTTGAGCACCGCCCCCGTGATCCAGGACGCTTCGTCCGACGCCAGGAAGAGGGCGGCGTTGGCGATGTCTTCGGGTTCGCCGACACGGCCCAGAGGATACCAGCCGGCCAGTTTGTCGAAGATCTGTGGATCTTGCGCCACGCGTGCAGCCCAAATTGGGGTGCGCACCGTACCGGGGCAGATGACGTTGGCGCGCACGCCGTACTGACCGTACTTGATGGCCAGATTCTGCGTCAGGTTGATGAGACCGGCCTTGGCCGCGCTGTAGGGTTCCTCGCCCAGCCCTGTGAGGCCGTTGACCGACGCGATGTTGACAATCGCGCCGGTCCGCCGTTCGATCATGCCGTCGATCACCGATTTGGTGCAGAGAAACGCTCCCTTGAGCACCACGGCCAGGTTGCGATCCCACAATTCCTCGTCGATGGCGCGCACGTCGTCGCCCTGAGAGATGGCGGCGTTGTTCACCAGAATGTCGACGCGCCCCCAATGCGCGGTCACTGTTTGGGCCATCGCCTCCACCGTCCTCGCCGCGGAGACATCAGCGTCCACCGCTAGGGCCTCTCCCCCAAAATCATGGATCTGCGCGGTCGTGTCCTCGGCGCGAGATCTACGCAAATCTACCACCGCCACCTTCGCCCCTTCCCGAGCAAAACGTAGCGCGATGGCCTGTCCGATGCCGGAGCCGCCGCCGGTGATGACGGCGACGCGATCTTGGAGTTTCATGTGGGATCCTTTCTTATCCCAACCACCGCGCGAACCAGGCGAACGCCTCCTCCTGCATGGGGACGTCGAACTTGTGCGGGCCGGGGTAGAAACTGCAATGGTAGCGGTCGGATGCGCCGGCCTTGGCGAAGACATCGGCCAGGATGCGGTCGGCGCGCTGCATTTCGGGCAGGGTGAAGAGCTGATCCTCGCTGTCGTTGAGGACGAGGGTGGGCAGGGGGACGCGCAGGCCCAGGATTTCGGGGTAGTCGAGTTCGTTGGGCAGCAGCGGCGGGTAGACCATCCACGTGTGGGTGTGCGATTTGTGGAGGACGTAGTCGCGCCAGGTGGTCATCATGCCCACGGCCACGGCGCAGCGGATGCGCTCGTCCATGCCGGCCAGGTAAACGGTGCGCAGCCCGCCGCCCGAAAGCCCACCGCAACCAACGCGAGTTGCGTCCACGTCGTCGCGAGCGCAGAGAACGTCGAGCGCGGCTTGATCTTCAGCCAAAAGACGCCAGGCCAGGTTGTCCCCGCTGAAGAGCGACTTGGCCAGGATCGCTTCGTGGTTGCCCGCCCAGCGATTGTAGGCTTCGATGCCAGGTACGTCCGTGGGATCGGGGTCGACCACGCCATTTTTGATCACGTTGGGCACGTCGGCCAGGAGGACGCGGCGACTGGCAAAGGCGAACGCATCGTGTACGAGGACGGCGTATCCTTGCTGCGCCAGTTCGTTGGCCCAGGCGCGATCCCCGTAGTAGTGGGCCTGGTGACCGGCCATGATCGGGTGGATGGGGTCGGCGGTGCGTGATCTTCTCTTTGCCGAAGAACTTCTGCCCACCGTGACAGTGCAGACCGAGGACGGCGGGCAACTTGCCGGTGGCGCCCGCCGGTTTGAGGAAGACAGCCTGGGTGGGTGCGCCGGCGGGGTGCTGCCAGGAGAGTTCTTCGACGTGAAGCCCGTCCAATGTGTACTGTTTGTGGACGGTGGGCGTGGGCGCAGGCAGTTTGGGTGCGGATAGGCGAGCGGCCACGCCGTTGCGGGCGACCGGTCGCCATTCCTCTACGTCATGCCAGCGGTCGTTGCGGAAAGAGAGCGAGCCTGGCGCGTCGCCCAGCAGGTCTGCGGCCCAGGGGCCGTACGCGCCGAGCATGTTGGGGGAGATGGGTGTCGTCATTGGGTAACCTTTGCGTGTGGGGAAGATGTCTTTGGGAGAGGAGAGATTGGGGATTCACCTAATCGCCCAATCTCATCTGCCCTGCTTGATCGACGACTGCACAAGATACACCGGACATGCGGCCGCAGCACCTTGTCCGCCACGCTGCCGTAGACCCATCGGGCGATGCCGGTGCGTCCATGCGTGCTCATGACGATGAGATCGACGCCGTTTTCTTGCGCGTAGTCAATGATGCGGGATGCGGGCGGGCCAATGGTGACGGCTGTCTTGATGGGCGGAAGTGTTGCAGGCGCAGATCGTCATGCCAATCCTTCCGAGCCAGCGTGTGGCTTCGTCGACGAAGGACTGTTGCGTTCTTCGATGTGGACGAAGTTGCGACTTTGGTCGAGCACTCGCCCAGCGCCGCCGCATCGGGCGCCACCGCAGCAGATGCAACTCGGCGTCGTTGCTCAGCGCCATCGCCTGCGCGTGGCAGCGCCTCCGACGCCAGGGTGGAGCCATCGAGCGGGAACGAGGATTCTTTGGTGTCGTATGGTCATGGGGCCTCCAGTGGGGGGCTGGGGACCAGGGATCGGGGACTAGGGACTGGGGATCGCGCCGAGATGCCGAATCGGCATTGGCGGTGTTTGCTGTGTTGGCATCACTCGCTATACCGGATCCCCAGTCCCCGATCCCTAGTCCCCAGTCCCTAGTTTTGGAAAGACTAATTGTCCCGGTATACCCAACCGAATGCGATAGAGCGAACTGGACGCGGCGATGTAGAGATCGCACAGATCCGGCCCGCCGAAGGTGCAGTTGCCGGGGATTTCGCCGGTTGGGATGAAGCCAAGCTGCGCGCCGTCGGGGGCGATGATGTAGACGCCGGCTTTGTCGCCGCTGCCCGCCGTGAGGTAGATGTTGCCCTCCACGTCGAGGACCATGCCGTCGCCGCCGTAGCCGTCGCCGAAGTCGGCGAGGGTGGCGTGCTTGCGCCAGGCGCCGTCATCGCCTTTGTCATTATCGTCGAGGACGTAGGAGACAAGCGCGCGCGCCCCACCGGGATCGGGGTTGTGGTCCACGAGATAGAGCGTGCGGTTGTCCGGCGTGATCAGGATGCCGTTGGGCGTCTGCATATCGTTGATGACGCGGGTGAGCGAGCCGTCAAGCTCGATGCGGTAGACGGCCATGCACTCCTGTTCCAGATCGTGTTTGTAGCCGTAGCGCGGATCGGTGAAGTAGATGCGTCCCTGGTTGTCGAAGCAGAGATCGTTGGGCGCGTTGAGCTTCTTGCCGTTGTAGTGAGAGGCGAGGGTGGTGATCGTGCCGTCCGGCTCGTAGCGGCGCACGGCGCGGGCGCCGCCGTCCTTGCCGTCGCAGCAGACGACGAGACGTCCTTGCGCGTCGAAGTTCATGCCGTTGGCGCGGTCGCTCGGTTCCTTCCACACTTCGGTGACGCCTGTCGCCGGACGATAGACAAGGATACGGTTTTCGGGGCAGTCGGAAAAATAGACGTTGCCCTCGGCGTCGGCAGCCGGCCCTTCGGCGAAAGTGATGCCGCTGGCGACGCGTTCGAGTTTGGCTTCAGGTGGAATCGGGTTCGTGGACATGAGGACTCCTTTAAGATTTTCGATTTTCGATTGACGATTTTCGATTGTCTGGTTGAGGATCTGGGCTTTACATTGGCATGTTGTTGACCCATTCGCCGCCCTATAGCACATTCGCTCTCTCGACGAGAAATCGTAAATCGTCAATCGTCAATCGAAAATTACTCAATTCTGATTTCATTCTGCACCCCGCGCAGATCCATTTCGTAGACCAAGTTTGCGATGGGTGGGCGGCTGTAGTGCCAGGTGACGCCGTGGATTGCGGCCGCGCCGATGGGCTGGAGGACGACGTCGGCAAGGTAGCTGTCTACGGGTTCGGCGGTGTAGATGTCCACGGCGGTGACGTTGTCCCAGCCTGCGCAGAGACCGGAGAGGCGTTCCTGCATGACGGACATGACGGTTTCGGCTTTCTGGCGCAGCGCGTCGGGCGTGGTTTCGCCAGGACGGACCACCGCGGCGGCGGACAGGTCGGCCTGATCGCGCAGGTCACCGGCCCCGGCGACGATGAACGACGGGCCGGGCCGGCTGCTGGGGACGGTGTACGAGAAGGCGTAGAGCGACGGCTCGGGTGGTGCGGCGTAGGCCGGCGCGATGTTGGTCCGCGCGACGGGGTTGCGCCCGTCCACGAGCAGATCCCAGTCGGCGAGCAATGCCTGGTAACCGGCGTTGAAGTCGGCAAAGCCGGCGAAGCTCAGCGGCGCGGGCAGACGCAATTCGACCGCACACAGCGCCGCACGAGGACGATCCCGCGTAGCCAGATGCGCGATGACAGCGTCGAATCCCGCCCGGTAGGGGATCGGTCTTTGCAGCGTGGCGCGCACGATCTCAAAGCCGGGCATGGCCGTCACCCCGGCCGAATAGGGCGCAATGCCGGTGAGGAAGCGGTAGTTGCCGCTAGGGTTTTCGATGAGGTGCATGGTTGATCCTTGTGAGAGTTAGACAGGGATGATCACCGTATCCCCGCGAAGAAACGCACCCGCGCTGCGTCCGTTGTCTTGCGCGAGTATTCGGGCGGGCGCAGTTCGCCGCCCATGAAGACGCGCGTGTTGCGGTAGGTCATGGCGCTGTCCACACTGGAGCGGGCGCTGACGTGGATCTCTTTGACGCCGGTCTGGGCGATGATCTTGTCCACGTTGCGCTCGTTGATGCCCCCACCGGCCATGATGATGATGCGATCCCCGGCGCGGCGGACCAGCTCGGCAATCAGGTCCGCGCCTTCCAGTGTCGTCGGTTCCTGGCCCGAAGTGAGGACGCGATCCACGCCCAGATCGATGAGCGTTTCCAGCGCGGCAAAGGGATCGCGGCAAACGTCGAAGGCGCGGTGAAAAGTGACGCTGAGCGGCCGTGCCACGTCGATCAGCGCGCGCACGCGGTCCACGTCGATGTCGCCGTCGGGCGTGAGGACGCCGATGACGACCCCGTCCGTGCCCAGGCGTTTGGCTTCCTCGACATCGTAGCGCATCACCTCAAACTCGACATCGCTGTAGCAGAAGTCGCCGCCCTGCGGGCGGATGATCACATTGAGGCCGATGTCGATGTGTCTGCGCGCCAGTGCGATGGTCCCTGCGCTGGGGGTGGTGCCGCCTTCGATGAGGTTGTCGCACAGTTCCACGCGCACGGCCCCACCGTCCTGTGCAGCAACGGCGCCCGCCACCGAATCGACACATACTTCGAGAGAGATGTTGGTTTTGTCCATGATGTTTTTTGGGGCTGGGTGATTGGTGATTAGTGAATGGTGATTGGGGCAGAGATCACGTCTGCCCCAATCACCATTCACTAATCACCAATCCCTTCTTCTGTTCTCTCCACCGTCTGCCGCATCACGTTCTGCAGCATGGCGCTGGGTTCGCCGATGCAGATAAAGGTGTATCCTTGCGCGGCCAGGCTGGGGCCGTCGCCGATGACCCACATGTTTTTGCCGGCGCGGGCTGCGGCGTCGCGCACCTGCACCGTGGCCGCGGTCACCTCGGGGCCGGTAATCTGTCCGCACACGCCCAGATCGGCGGAAAGATCGTAGGGTCCATGCGCCATGGCGGTGACGATCTCATGGGCGGCGATGGCGTCGGCGTTGGCCAGGCCGATCTTCGTTTCGATCTGGGGCAGGATGATCAGATCGTCTTCGACTTCGGTTTTCCAATTGTTGTAGGCAAGGCCGCTCACCCAGCGATTGCCCAGGCCACCAGGGCGGCGCTGTCCGCGTGGGGGCAGGTAGATGGCATCGCGCACTTCGTCGAGTTGGGCGGTGCTGTTCACGGTGGGCAGCAGCATCCCGCAGGCGCCCATGTCGATCACCTTGCGGATGGTGTTGATCTCGTGGTTGATGGGGCGGATCAGCACTGGGAAGTCGATGAGCCGCCCCACGGTGCAGACGTCGACGATGACAGACGGATCGTGGGCGCCGTGTTCCATGTCCACGATGAGGTAGTCGAGGCCGGAGAGGGCGCAGATCTCCACGAGTTCGATCCAGATGTGATCGATGGCGAGGACACCCGTGGTGAGTGTCCGGCTTTCGATCCGCTGCCGCAACTTGCGCGCTGATTGCATGGTGTGCCTTTCTGGGGAGGGAGTCCGTGTGAACATGGCTGCCAACGTCATCAGGCTTTGAGATTGGGCGATTAGGAGATTTGTGCGTCTGCTCCAATCGCCCAATCCCTTAATCGCCCAATCTCAAGCAGAAAGCATTGTGTAACGACATTGACCTACTTGTTCATAGAACGGTAAGAATTTGGCAACAAGCCTGTTTCAAGTGTGGGGTATCCTGGCTACGTTGCGTTCAATTTTACCAAATCTTCAAAGGAGACACACGATGGAGAACATGCGTCGTTTTTCCCGACTCGGGTTGGTATTGTCTGTGCCGGTGTTGGTTGTTGTGATAGCGGTTGGGTGGTATCTCTTGTCGCCGCTTTTCATCGACCAGCAGGTGGAAGAGGCATTCCCAGTGGTGACGGTGGCGACGATGCCCGATGCGACGGTCGAGGCTGCCGCGACTGAGGTTGTCACCGCGAGCGCCGCGGCAGAGGACGTCACCGCGCCTACGCCGACAGCTGAAGCGACGCGCGTCACCGTCGCCGTCACCGAAAGCGAGCCGGTGCATCTGTTGGGTGGCATGTTTGTCGACGCAGACGCCGTCCACCGCGGCATGGGCGAAGCCGCGATCTACGAACTGGCCGATGGTCAACGCGTCCTACGCTTTGAGAATTTCGAGGTGACGAACGGGCCTGATCTCTATGTCTATTTGTCGGGCCACCCCGCGCCTCGTAGCGGTGATCAGCTTCACAGCGACGGCGACTTCGAAGTGGCGCTGCTCAAGGGAAATGTGGGCAGCCAGAACTACGAACTGCCCGCTGATCTTGATCTTTCGGCGTTTCGGTCGGTGGTGATCTACTGCAAGCAGTTCAGCGTTGTCTTCAGCACGGCAGAATTGGGTGGCTAGGATCGGCTACGCCTTGAGCGCGCCTTCGAGCAAGCCCTGGAAGAAGAACCGCTGCGCAAACGCGAAGACCACGATGCCGGGCGTGATCACGATGACGTAGACAGCGGCGATGCGCGGCCAGGCCCACTGTCCCATGCCGCCGTGGGCAGAGGCGAGCACTACCGGCAGCGTGCGCACGGCCTGATCGTTGGTCAACGTGGCGGCGAGCAGGTATTCGCCCCAAGCCGTCACAAAGTTGACGATCAGCACCACCACCAGCCCGTTGGTGATCAACGGCAGCGCCACCTGTAGAAGCGTACGCCAGGCGCCGCAACCGTCGATACGGGCCGCGTCCATGAGTTCGGTGGGGATCTGCTCGAAGATGCTGCGCATGATCAAAATACTGATGGCCAGGTTCAACGTCACGTAAGGCAAGATGAGTCCACTCGTCGTATTGATCAGGCCCAGGTTGCGCTGAATCTCAAAGATCGAGATCAACGAGACGACACGCACCGGAAAGTACAGTGACGCGATCAAACCAAAGACCACGAATTTCCGCCCCGGCACTTCTAGATGCACCAACGCATAACCACCCAGCACAGCGCAGACAGCCGTGATCAAGACGGTCGCCAGTGTGACATAGATGCTGTTGAAAAGGTTGCGCGGCAGTGTCTCGATCTTGTCCAACACGTAGGCGTAGTGGGTGAAGTCGAACTGTTCGGGCCAGAGCGCGCCGGTGTAGGCATCGGGGATCGACTTGACCGAGAGCAACAGGACCCAGGCCAACGGGATCAGGATGATCAACACGAAGAAGTTGATCACCACGTGTTTGAGGACATTCCCGATCTGGTTGCGTCGTCGGTAGTTGGTTGCGAGCGATTGTTGAGCCATTGTTCGTCCATTCATTCTTATTGACGATTTTCGATTGACGATTGACGATTGTCTGGTTGATATTGTGAACAGGTATTGGAAGGCCGGTTGTATGAGCCAACCTACAATGATGCGTGCATTTCCTTTTTCAAGACAATCGAAAATCGAAATCGTCAATCGAAAATCGTCAATCGAAAATTCTTAATCTTGTGGCCTGAACACATACAACAATCCCGCCACCACCACCATCATCGACATGGCGCCGATCCAGCCGATGGCGGCGGCGTAGCCTTGCAGCCACTCGCCGATTTTGAAGGCCAGATCGTACATGTAGACAGTCCATGTGTAGGTGGGAGAAGCGCGGTTGAAGCCGCCGAAGATGAGGAATTCGTCGATCACGGCCATGGCCGAACCGAAACGCAACACCACCAGCACCGCCAGGATAGGACGTAGTCGCGGGATGGTGACGTGCAGGAGCAGACGCCACTCGTTGGCGCCGTCGATGCGCGCCGCCTCGTACAGTTCCTTGGGAATGGCGGCCAGCCCGGCCAGGAAGAACATGGTGTGATAGCCCAGTCCCCACCACACCTCAAAGATCGCCACCGCGGGCAGCGTCAACGCGGTGCCGCCCAGCCACTGCGGCGCCGTCTGCGGCGTGAACCAGCCCAGCCACTCGATGAGGATGTAGTTGATCGGCCCAATCTGGAAGTTGTACAGCCATTTCCACAGCACGAAGATCATCGGCCCTGGGATCACAGCGGGGATGAGGATGATAATGCGATAGAAGGTGGACAGTCCGCTGTGCTGCACCCTGTCTACGAGCACGGCCAGCAGCAGCGGAATGATGATCGTCCCCGGTAAGAACATCACCGTAAACTGCACTGCCCGCCACAGGCCATCGTACATCACCGGATCCTGGAGCGCATCCACATAGTTTTGCAGGCCAACGAACTGTGCCGGATCCCGGCTCAGATACTTGAAATTGGTGAAGCTGATGAAGAGGACACGCAGAATCGGGTAGACCATGTAGCCGAGGAAGAAGAAGAGCGCCGGCACCAGGAAAACCCAGTTTGTGAAATAACGCAGAATGTGTGGGCGGCGCCGGTGGGTCACCTGTGTAGCCGGTTTTGAGGTTAGCGTTGCCATGTGTGGTCACCAGGGGCGAATGGCAAAGAAACAGGGGGAGACGTTGCCGTCTCGCCCCTGTTTGCCTGCGGGATTTTGATGCGACTAGCTCTGGGCTCTGGCGAGCTCGGCCAACACAGCGTCCTTGGCGGCCTGCATGGCGACCATCGGATCGGCCTCTTCGCCGGTGAGGAACTTGTCCCAGTGGGCTTTGCCGATCTGGAACTGGCTCAGGCCGAAGAGGTGGTTGTTGATCGCCCGCGCAATCGGCAGTTGATCGCGAATGAGGCCCACGAAGTCGGGCATCCACTCGGGGGCATTGGCATCCCAATCGGCGTAGAGCGACGTGTAGGGCGGCAACTGGCCTGGATGGGCGGTTGCGCTGCCTGCAATCGAATCCTGCCAGATCTGCTGATCGTAGGTGAGTGTCTTCACATATTCGGCGGCGGCTTCCTTGTTCTTGCCATGCTTGAAGAGGCAAGCGCCCGTGGTCCAGAAGACGGTGGCGCCTTCGCCGCCGGTGAACTTGGGCAGGCCGCCCATCTTCAACTTGGTGGGATCAGGCCAGTTGGCGGCCATGCGCAGCGGCGCGTTGAAGTATTTGGTGTAAAAACCCACACGCTGGGCAGCAAAGGCCACTTCGTCGGGCGTGCCGTTGACGCCGCCGTCGCTGGCGCCTTCGAGCAGGATGTCTGGGTGAGAGAACGCCATCATCTCTTTCATCAGCTTCAGCGCCTCAATAGCGGCTTCGCTGGTGAAGTCGAACAGCCCCTCGGCGGTGTAGACGTCGGTGCTAAGGCTGTGCGTGAAGGGCGCCAGCGAGCGCCAGCCGTGGGCATCGAAGGTACAGCCGTAGAGCGCCGCGCCGGAGTCGACGATCTGTTGGGACATGGTCAGGTATTCGTCCCAGGTGGTGGGGATAGTGGCAATGCCCGCGTTGTCGGTGATCTCAGAGTTCCACCCCATACCGACAACATCGAGCAGGAAAGGCCAGCTATACAGCTTGCCGTCGACGGTGCATTCTTCGCGGATGGAGGGGATCAGATCGTCTAGCACGTCTTTGGGAATGTAGTTGTCCCACGGTTCGATGACGTCGGCCTCGATCAGGGCTGTCATCTCGACGAAGGGGGTCATGCCCACGTAGACATCCCAGGTGCTCTCCTGGTTCTTGGCCTCGGCCACAAAGCGTTCGATGCCGAAACCTTCTACTGGCGCGATCTGGAAGTTGAGATCGGAGAATTGCGAGTTCACCTGCGGGATGCTGGGGTGCAGGTCGACGATCCACGGGTAGAAGGTTGGCGTCAGGGCGCGCTCCGCCTCTGTGGCCGCAGCGCCGCCGCCCGATGATGCTGCAGGCGCCGACGGCGCAGCCGGTGCAGGCATACAGCCTACCACGGCTGCACTGATCCCACTCAGACCCAAGCCTGCCGCCATCATGCGGGTCATGAATGGCGTGGTTCAGGCGTCCTTGCTTCACTGGCTGAGCAGGGCTTGCTGAACCAGATACTCTTCCTCTCGACGTGGCATAGTCTTTCTCCTGGTGGTTGTGAAGGTGGACAGACAAGGCATCAGAAGTACAATGGCTCGCTTTTCCATGAGCCGACTGGTGTAGTACATCAATTGTCGAGAAATGGGCTGCTGCTCCAGAGATCCAGACGAGTTGCCTGAGATTCCATCCTGGAGTTCACAGTGGCCTGATGAATAGCCCAATGCAGTTGAGGTGCTGTTGCTGCACACTGTGTGACTTAGCGGATGATTTCACGCGCTTCGATTGTCGGAAATCAAGTGTGCGCCAGTATAACAAAGCGCAATTCACCATGTCAAACGCTCCAAAAATGCCCCGATTGTCGATATATGCCGCCTACGTGGCGCCTCAAAACCTGGCCACTTGATGAGTGGTTCCGTGGCGGTTTGTCGAGAAGATAGGTGGAAGCTGTGCAAAAAGTGAGATTAGAGGTTGTGTACAACCTGTACATGTTCTGCCAACTACAAATGATTGGATTTGTTTTGTATGTTGTTTTCCACCAGAGTGAGCAAGCAGTATTTCACCCAGGGGCCAGTCTGTTGCCTAGCCATATGGTCAGGTGGAAGACTGGCCCTGATTATAGGACGAGAAGTGCAGCGAGGATGTAAAGTTAGGCAGCGGCACAGGTTTTGCGAAACAATTTGAGCAAGTTATGCAAGGCTACAACACCAAATCCTAAGTGTTTTGTTGTATGTTGGCGGTAATGCAGTACAGGCGACGCTGAAAGTGATGCAGAATTGAAGTTGGTTCTGTCTGTCTTGCCGCGATCCGCTACCCTTACCATCCTCCCAAACCCTAACCCCACTGTGTAGATCGCCGTAGAGGTTGTTTCTGTTTTGCCGCCTGAGTGAGTATAGGCGCAGGCCGAAACCCAACTTCGGCGGGGTTTGCACAATCACCACTCTAACAGGTGGAGCCATGCATCAGGTTGAATGGATTTCTGCGCAGTTAAACCGGATTCAGTTGGGTGCGCTTGTCGTCGCGGCTGTAGGTATTGTCCTCGGCATTGTCGGCGCTGTCCTGAATATCGAACACTTTTTCCGGGGCTACTTGATTGGATTTTTGTACTGGATGGGGGTGACACTCGGCTGTCTTGGTCTGTTTATGGTGATGAACCTGATCAATGGCGCTTTCAGTTTTGCGATTCAGCGTTTGTTTGCTGCCGGGGCACGGACAGTAATTGTCATGTTGGTGCTCTTTGTGCCGCTGGTCTTTGGTCTTGGGTTGCTGTATCCATGGACAAATGCCGAGGTGTTGAGTTCGCTTCCTGCATCGAAGGCTTCTTTCTTTACAGTGGAGTTGTTCCTGCTTCGTTCCGCCCTTTACTTCGTCGTATGGATTCCCCTGGCTTATTTCGTGACACAGTTTTCGTATCGAAATGATAAGACGGGCGATTCGCGTTTGTTGGATCGGGCCAAGCAGCTAAGTGCTGGTGGGCTGATTCTGTTGGTTGTCTCAATAACCTTTGCCGCGTTGGATTGGTCTTCGTCGTTAACGCCAAAGTGGTTCTCTAGCATCTATGGTCTGCTGTATGCGGCGCGTGAAGCACTGGCCGGTGCAGCATTGGCTGTGTTGGTGCTTGGTTTGTTGTGGAAGCATCTGCCACTGCCTACACGGGTACGTGAGCGCTCTCTGAACGACATCGGTAGTGTCCTGCTGGCAACGTTGATGTTGTGGATGTATATGGAGTTCTTCCAGTATCTCATCATCTGGCAGGGGAACATGGCCGAGTACACCGTGTGGTATGTTGAGCGACTGGGAGGCGCCTGGCCGGTGTTCGTGTCGATTGTTCTGTTTTTCCACTTTGGTGTCCCCTTTGTGTTACTCCTCACTCCTGGCTTCCGTTCCAGCGTTGAACGTTTGACGCTGGCAGCCGCGTTGATTTTGGTAATGCGTCTGTTCTGGCTCTACTGGAACGTAGTGCCGGTCTTCTCGCCCGAAGTATCCTTGAGTTGGATGGATATTGTCCTTCCACTCGCCATCGGCGGTCTCTGGGTTGCCTCGTTTGTGTGGATCTTGAAACGCAACGAACTGCTGCCCATCAATCATCCGCAATGGCAAGAGAGCGATGCACACGGGCATACAGAAGCTGGTGCAGCCGCCTAAAGTCTCAGGTTTGGTGAACAAACCGTCGTCCAACGTCAATCGAATTCTCCTGCCACGAGTCCAGATGGGTTGCAGACATGTCACAACTATTTCGCCCCGGTATTAACAACCTTGCTCGCGCGAGCCTGTTGGCAGGGCTGTTGGTTGCGGTCATCGTTATCGCCATCATCTTCGTATGGGCACGCTCGCCGTATACCTACGATCCTGTCGGCATAGCGGTTGCCCAACCAGTACGTTTCAGCCATCAGCTTCACGCCGATCGGATTGACATTAGCTGTCAGTATTGCCATACGTCGGCTGAAAAGACCGCCTACGCCGGCATCCCAGATACACATACCTGTATGTCTTGCCATTCTCAAATCGCGACATACAGCGAACTGCTGGAACCGGTGCGCAACAGCTATGCCACCGGCGAACCTCTGGTCTGGAATAAGGTACACGACCTGGCCGGCTACGCCTACTTCAACCACAGTATTCACGTGGCCAAGGGCGTGGGGTGTGAAACCTGTCATGGCCGTGTAGACCAGATGCCACTCGTCTGGCAGAACGAGACGATGACGATGGCATGGTGCTTGGACTGTCATCAGGCGCCGTACAAGTATCTTCGCCCAACCGACGAGGTCTACACCATGGGTTGGGAACCACCCATTGAGCAAGAGGAGTTCGGCCAACTGATGATGGTCGAAAACCAGGTTTCAACGGATGGGCTTACCAACTGTCGAGTCTGTCACCGGTAGAAGAGAGTCAAAGCATGCCGAACGAAGCGAACGAAAGACTAGATCCCACTGTAATGGGCCAGGAACCGGTGCATCCGCAGTGGCAAAAACTAGAGGAATTGGCTGCCCGGGATGATTTTGAGGCGATTCTGCACAGGGACAACCCACGCGCGGCGGCAGTGCTCACGCGAAGCGGGATGGACCGGCGGACCTTCCTCAAGATCATGGGAGCGTCGTTGGCGCTGACAGGCGTTGCCGGCTGCACAGCCAAACCGCCGAATGAGCCCATCATCCCTTACGTGGAAGTGCCGGAGATGCTTGTTCTCGGCCGACCGCTCCACTTTGCCACCACCACGACTCTTGGCGGTTACGCCACTGGTGTGTTGCTGGAGACCCACGAAGGCCGCCCGGCGCGTGTCGAAGGCAACCCCAATCACCCCGCCTCAGTCGGCGGCAGTGATCCATTCTTGTTGGCGTCGGTGTTGGAACTGTACAACCCTGATCGTTCTGTGTACGTGCGCCAGAATCTCGAATTGGGCTCTTGGGACGACTTCCAGTCTGCACTGGCGTCAGTACTGGCTGCAGCACAGGGGAACGGCGGCGCCGGGTTACGCATCCTGACTGAAACCGTCACCTCGCCGACGCTGGCTGCTCAGTTGACAGACCTGCTGGCTGCATATCCTTCGGCCAAGTGGGTACAGTACGAGCCTGTTTCACAGGACAACGTCGTGGCCGGCGCTCAGTTGGCCTTTGGCGAAGTAGTGAACACGGTCTATCAGTTTGGGAACGCCAAGGTTATTCTGTCGCTAGACGGCGATTTCCTGGCTGGCTTCCCGGTAGTCTGAAGTACGCCCGTGATTTCGCAGATGGTCGTCGAGTTCGCGGCGAAGAGGCCGAGATGAACCGGCTTTACGTTGTGGAGAGTTCGCTTTCGACAACCGGCTCGGTGGCCGATCACCGGTTAGGGTTGCGCCCTGGCCAGATCGAGTCGTTTGCCCGGGCGTTGGCGGCAGCGGTAGGTGTTGACGCCGGCCCGGTGACGATGTCGGGCGAGTGGAGCACAGCCTGGTTCAACACAGTGGTAGCGGATCTGCAATCCCACTCAGGCAACTGTGTGGTGGTGGCTGGTCCTCAGCAGCCGCCGGCTGTGCATGCGCTGGCCCACGCCATCAACGCCGCCCTCAACGCGGCGGGCAGCACCGTCACCTACACGGCGCCGGTGGTGGCCAATCAGGCGGTGCAGGCGGAGCAGATGGCCGAACTGGTGCAAGAGATGAACAGCGGTGCGGTGGAAGCACTCTTCATTCTCGGCGGCAACCCGGTTTTCAACGCTCCAGCGGATATGGGTTTCGCCGATGCACTAGCCCAGGTAGCTTTCTCGACACATCTCTCACCCTACGTTGATGAGACTTCTTCGGTGACGACGTGGCATGTGCCGCAAACCCATTTCATCGAGGAATGGAGTGATGCCCGGGCCTTCGACGGCACGGCAAGCCTGGTTCAACCGCCAATCGGGCCGCTGTATGACACTGTCCGCTCGGCACATGAAGTGGTTGCTTTACTGGCCGGCGACAGCCGCAGTGGCTACGAGATCCTGCGTGACTACTGGCAAGGACAGGCCGCTGATGGCTTTGAAGCCTTCTGGAATCGGGCGCTGCAATCAGGTGTGGTGAATGGAACTGCCTTTGAGCCGGTACAACCAACACTGGTCGCCAGCCTGGCAGATGTGCTTCCGGCTGCGCAGCAAGGCAGTGATGGCCTGGAACTGGTGTTCCGCCCCGATTATACACTGTGGGATGGCCGTTTTGCCGCCAACAGTTGGCTGCTGGAACTCCCCGACCCGATCACCAAGATCTCTTGGGACAATGTGGCGGTGATGAGTGCAGCAACAGCGGCCGACCTGGGTGTGCAGAGCGAAGACATGGTGGAGCTGGTCGTTGCCAATCGCAGTGTCAATGCGCCGGTGTGGGTGATGCCAGGGCAGCCAGATGGTGTGGTTAGCGTGAGCCTGGGCTACGGGCGTAGCGCCGGCGCCGAAGTGGCGCAGGGTGTAGGATTCAATCCGTATCTGCTACGCACCGCCGACAATCCCTGGTTCGCTCAGGGCTTGGATGTCCGTCCGTTGGGGCAGCAGTACACCATTGCCACAACGCAGACACACTATCCGATGCAATCGGGCGAGCATCCCGCTGTTCGGGTGACGACACTGGCTGATTTCAAAGAGGATCCTCACTTCATCCACGAAGAGAAACTCAAGAGCCTGTTGCCCGATTGGGAATACGACGGCTACGCCTGGGGTATGGCCATCGATCTCACCACCTGCATCGGCTGCAATGCCTGTGTCCTCTCTTGCCAGACGGAAAACAATATCCCCAGTGTAGGCAAGGAACAGGTGGAGATCGGGCGTGAAATGTACTGGCTCCGTATCGACCGCTACTTCGACGGCGAGGATGGAAGCCCGCAGGTATACTTCCAGCCGGTTCCTTGTATGCACTGTGAGAACGCCCCTTGTGAACTCGTTTGCCCGGTGGCGGCGACTGTCCACAGCGACGAGGGCTTGAATCAAATGGTCTACAATCGCTGCATCGGCACCCGCTACTGCTCCAATAACTGCCCGTATAAGGTGCGCCGTTTCAACTTCCTGAACTACATCGAAGAAGCACCGATTCTCGGTGAGTTGCGCAATCCCGATGTGACGGTACGGCCAAAGGGTGTGATGGAGAAATGCACCTACTGTGTGCAACGTATCAACCGTGCGCACGTGGAATCGAAGAAGGAGAATCGTTCGATCTTCGATGGGGAAGTTGTGCCGGCCTGTGCTTCCGCCTGCCCGACCAAGGCGATTGTCTTCGGCGACATCAACGACGTCAACGCCGAGGTTTCGCAGTGGAAATCCCAGCCGCAAAATTATGGTCTACTCGCCGAACTCAACACCCGTCCACGCACAACTTATCTAGCTCGGTTTTACAACAGCAACATCGCGCTGGAGCTGTCTGAGGCGGAAGGGTAAGGGATTGCAATGCTAAGAGAACAGCCGCAAAATCGTTCTGAAAAGATCTACAACTCACCGGTGGCGCCGTGGTATACGCCCAGCATGGTGACAGACAAGATCGCCTCCATTGTACTCACATTGGGGACGCCGCGCTGGTGGTGGGTCGGCTTTGTGCTTGCCGGCACAGGGTTGATGATCCTGCTCTACACCCTCAGCGTCTTGGCGACGGTCGGTGTTGGGATCTGGGGCATCAACATTCCGGTGGCCTGGGTGTTGCGATCATCAATCTGGTCTTCTGGATTGGCATTGGTCACGCCGGTACACTGATTTCCGCCATCCTCCTGCTATTCCGGCAGAATTGGCGTACGGCCTTCAGTCGCTTCGCCGAAGCTATGACGCTATTCGCTCTGGCCTGTGCAGGGCTCTTCCCCATCTTCCACCTTGGTCGTCCATGGTTGGCCTTCTGGCTAGCGCCTTACCCGAACGTGCTGAACCTGTGGCCGCAGTGGCGCAGCCCGCTGGTATGGGACTTTTTCGCCATCAGCACATACACCTTGGTGTCGGCGCTGTTCTGGTTCGTGGGCCTCATCCCCGACCTTGCAGCCATGAAGGATCGGGCCAAGAGCAAAGCTGTGAAAATGGCCTACGCCATGCTCTCTATGGGCTGGCGCGGCGACTCGCTCCACTGGACACGCTATCAGATGATCTATGTGATGCTGGCTGCACTGGCGACGCCTCTGGTTATCTCTGTGCATAGCATCATCGGTATGGACTTCGCCGCTTCGATTCTACCTGGTTGGCGACACACGGTCTTCCCGCCATACTTCGTGGCCGGCGCCATCTTCTCCGGCCTGGCCATGGTGATCATCCTGGCGGTACCGATTCGGGCGGCATACAAGTTACACGATTTGATCACAGATCGTCACATCGATATGGCGGCCAAGCTGATGTTGGTGAGCGGCTCGGGTGTGGCCTACGGCTACCTGATCGAGATCTTCGGCGCCTGGTACGGTGGGCATGATGCCGAAATGTGGCTGTTGCAGGAACGTCTCGTCGGCTTCTATGCACCGATTTTCTGGGGCATGCTCTTCTGCAACATCGCTGTCTCGCAGTTGCTTTGGTTCCGCCCGATTCGGCGCAACATGCCGGCGCTGATCACGATTTCGGTGTTGATCTTGATCGGCATGTGGTTCGAGCGCTTCGTCATCGTGGTGACCAGCCTCTATGTGGCCGATTTGCAGACGATGCCACGGCTGTGGATTCCCACAGGCTGATTGGGCAACCACCCTGGCGCCGTTCGGACTCTTCTTCTTCCTGCTGTTTATCTTCATCCGGCTACTGCCGATGATTCCACCTTCGAGACGCAAGAGGTCATCGCTGAGGGGACCGAGGTAGAGCTATGAGTGAGAATCGAGATTCCTCTATGTATGGTCTAGTGGCGGAGTTTCACGACGAACACCTGTTGTTGGAGGCTGCTCGTGAGGTGAAGGCAGCAGGGTACGAGAAGGTGCGGGCATACTCGTCTTATCCCGTGCATGGCCTTTCGGATGTGTTGGGGCATAGCGCCAAACCGTTGCGTTGGTTGATCTTCGCTGCGATTCTGGTAGGTGGCGCCGCCGGTTTTCTGCTGCAATATGCCACGGCTATCTACGGCTATCAGCTAAATGTGGGTGGGCGCCCATTGAACAGTTGGCCGACCTTCATCCCGGTGAGCTTCGAGGTTGCTGTGTTGGTGGCAGCGCTAACCGCAGTGGTTGGCATGTTGCTCTGGAACGGGCTGCCATTGCCATATCACCCGATTTTCAATACACCGGGTTTTGAGTTGGCATCCGGTGAGAAGTTCTACCTGTGTATTGAGGTTAGCGATGCGCGCTTCAATCTTCAGCGAACCAAGACGTTCCTGCAGGATCTGGGGCCGGCCGTTGTCAATGAAGTTCCATCTTAGCCCGACAGTGAAGGGGGAGTACGTGTTACTCAAGGTTCAACACCAAACAGTCAATAAAGGAACTTTGCTCTTCCTTCTTCTCGGCATGTTTCTGCTGGCCGGTTGCAGCACCCTGAGCATGAAGGAACAGCCGAAGTTGGCCGAGCCTTACGCAGACAGTCCTGTCTTTGGTACGGCGGCCCGTAACATCCTGCCCGAAGCAGTGGCTGTGAGCGATGTGCGCGGCGACGAGTATTTTTACCGCGGCACTGAGAATGGCGAACCGGTGGACGCCGTCCCGTTCGAGGTGACGATGGATGTGCTCGAGCGTGGGCAGAGCCTATACAACGCCTTCTGCACACCATGTCATGGCTTCGTGGGCAACGGTGACGGCGCTGTGGCGTTGGAGGGCATCGCCGGTGAGGGCAATGTACCACCTGCTTCGTTCCACAATGAAGATCTGGCAGCCCAACCGATTGGCTACTACGTCCAGGTGATGACCGAAGGCAAGGGCATGATGTACAGCTACGCCGGTCGCATCGAGCCTGCGGATCGTTGGGCGGTGGCAGCCTATGTCCGAGCGCTGCAACTCAGCCAGAAGGCGGCCTTCGACGCCATGCCGGCAGATGTGCAAGAGCAGATCAGCGCGGTCCAGTAGAGAAGCGCCAACAACAAAGGAAGTGACCGGTGGCTACAATTCGCAATGAAGTCTTCCGAAATCAAGATGTGTTTGTAGATGGCAATCGCTACGAGACGTGCGCCTTCATCAACAGCAACATCGTCTACGCCGGTGGTGAACGCCCCAAGTTTGTCCACTGCCGCTTCCGCAGCACGCAGGTACGCTTGGACGGCGAGGCGCTCAACACCACAAAGTACTTGAACACGCTATACAAGATTGGGCTAGGCGGCGCAGCAGACAAAGTAGTTGGCGGCATCCAAAACAAGACACTGCCGCTTGCTTCCCGCCCCTCGCCCACACCCGGTCTGAATACGGGTACAAATTACCTGCAACTGGGCATTCTGCTGGGGACGCTGGTTTTTGTCACCGTAATCTTGGTGGCTGCGCTCTGGTACGGCTTCCTAATTGGGCCGGAACGAGTGTTGGATCGCCCCGGCACGCCGCTGGTGACAACATCCCAGTTCGCTTCAATGCCCGATCTCCCTGAGGATCTCGACGTCTACTACGACGAGTGGTACGCGCAGCAGAAAGAACAACTCGACAGCTACGGGTGGGTAAACCAGGATGAAGGCGTCGCCCGCATTCCGGTGTCGAAGGCGATGGAGTTGGTCGCCGAGCAGGGTCTCCCCATACGCACGCAAGGACAGGAGTAGGTCGATGGAGCGCATCGAGAACCAAACGTTCCACAATGAAGCTGTCTCGGTCGATGGCAAGCAGTTTATCGCCTGCGTATTCGATAACTGCACCCTCGCCTACGCTGGGGGTGAGGTTCCAGCCTTTCATAAGTGTCAATTTGTAGACGTATCACTGCAATTCAGTGAAAGCGCCGTCGATACACTCAAGTTTTTAAGCGGGCTGCGAGAGGGAGTATTTACCCAAGCTGTAGATAAGATCATCCAGGGTGTTCGGCAAGTGGTTTAGCACTGTCGTAATTGCTGCGCCGGGTGAACCGATGGTGTGCAGCGCCGAAACTCGGGTGTCATCGTTCTTTTGCGACGAAAGGAGGTTCCACCCACGAAATTCCGAAAAGGTGGTCTAGCTACGATTTGTTCTCTCTCTTTGGCTCGTTTATCAGAGGTTGTGGGCCGGTCAACACTCCGGCGTTGATAGCAGCAAATGGCGGTCCACGGCTTCTTATAAATTGTGTAGTTCAATCGTTTGTTTGTCTCTTTTCTCAAGGAGGTACTTAGCAATGGCAGAAGATCGCGACGTAATGATCGTTGACAACGATCGAGTGCCCGATCCCTGGAAAGGCCTGTTCACCAACGAAGAGTGGTTGATGCACGACATCGTGGTGAAGTCGACCTTCGGGTTCTTGATCATCGCCATCATCGCCCACACACTGGTATATCTGTGGAAGCCTTGGCTTCCCAACATCTAAAGGAAAGGCGTAGCTACAATGCCACCGGAAAAACCCAATCGCCCGATTGAGTTCCGCACAACCATGATTCTCTACATCCTGTTGGGGATCGGCCTGGCGCTGACGATTCACTTCATTCTGCTCAGCACGCCTACCTACAACTGGTTCAGCTAAGAGAATCAGCTCTCTCGTGTTTTGCCCGCAGTGTGTGGGCTAGTTCTTGGGTGAAGGCATCTTTCGCAGGCGCTTGATCCCACAGAAACCTGCACTCACCACCCGAATGTTGGCCTGGATGCATCGAATCTGTTCCTGTATCGGGCAACATTCGGGTGGTGAAGGACCACTCTCCTCCCAGAACCACATCGTTTACGACTTGCTTTTCCACGGAGCAAGGGAACAGTTGACAGAAAGTGAGACTACCCGTGGCATCTAAGGCATTAACCGTATCAGTCATCGGTGAAGAGGCTCGCCTCAAGGGCAAGCGGCCAGTCATTGAGCGGGTGATGGAAGGCGAGGAGATCCCCTTTTCTGATGTCGAAGAGTATTACCGGCGCCCTGGTGGTACGCTTATGCATGCGCTGTTTGGAGCCGATTTCTTCGATTTCTGGATTGGTCGCTTCTATGTCGGTACATTCGGCGCTCTGTCTCTAATCGGCATCGTCCTTGGCACGATCTTCTACTTTTACCAGGCCTGGATTGTCGAAGGCGCTTACAACATTCTGCAAGCGCGCATCGATCCGCCGCCCGTCAGCGCCGGTCTGCGGCTGATGAGCCCCAGTGAGCCGGGCTTCTTCTGGCAGTTGATCGTCTTTTTCGCCACACTGGCTTTTGTCGGTTGGGCGCTGCGCCAGGTCGATCTTTCGCGCAAATTGGGCATGAGCTACGAAATCCCGATTGCCTACGGCGCGGTCGTCACCTCGTGGATCACGCTACAGTGGTTGCGCCCGATTGCGATGGGCGCGTGGGGCAATGGCTTCGCGCTGGGCATCACCCACCATTTAGATTGGGTGTCGAACATCGGCTACCAATACTTTAACTTCTTCTACAATCCTTTCCACGCCATCGGTATTTCGCTGTTGTTTGCGTCGACGTTGGTGCTGGCCATGCATGGTTCGGCGATTTTGAGCGCCGTGGGCCGCCCCTTTGTGCGTGAGCAGAACGTCGACGGTTTCTGGCGCAATATCTTGGGCTATAGTATCGGCGAAATCGGCATTCACCGTATGGCGTTCTGGCTGGGTGCGGCGTCGGTGCTCTTCTCGAACCTTTGTATTTTCCTCTCGGGTACCCTGGTGCATGACTGGGCTGGCTTCTGGGCCTTCTGGGATAAGCTGCCCATCTGGCAGGCCACTGTGGTCGCCGTTGGTGCTGCGGCTGCTGTTGTCTGGAAGGGCAACCGTGGACGCGTCGTCGACATGGACGAGTATGAGTACGGTGGTCATGGCATCGAAGGCACCGCGTTTAAGAAGAAGACCATGCGCGTCAGCTTGCTCAAGCGCCTTTTCGATATGGGGCAAGTTGGCCCTGTTTACCTGGGCGTGTGGGGCGTGCTTTCTGTCATCACCGGCAGTTTCGCAGCATTTGTCATTTTGGAGGATTACCTCTTCCAGGTCGGCTACAATCCTATTCTCTTCGTGCGTGAGTTCTTTGTCCTGTCCACCAATCCGCCGGCCATGGCTTATGGGTTGGATTGGGCGCCCTGGCACGAAGGCGGCGCCTGGTTGATGGCAACCTTCCTGCTCAACATTACTGTGGCGGCGTGGTGGATGCGAGTATACACTCGGGCTAAATCTGCTGGCCTGGGTACGCAACTGGCTTGGGGATTTGCGGCAGCGCTCTTCCTCTACTACATCATCTACCTCATTCGCCCTGTGATTCTGGGTAACTGGGCGCAGGCGCCGGGGCAAGGCTTCAAAGCTATCCTGGATTGGACCAACAACGTCAGCGTTATGTACGGCAACTTCTACTACAATCCTTTCCACATGCTGTCGATCTTCTTCCTACTCGGATCGACCCTACTGCTTGCCATGCACGGCGCCACCATTGTGGCGACATCTTCTTACGGATCGTATCGAGAACTGGAAGAAATGATGGCTGAAGGCACCGGCACCCAGCGTGCGCAGCTCTTCTGGCGCTGGTGCATGGGCTTCAACGTCAACTCGAAGACGATCCACGATTGGTGCTGGTGGTTTGCGGCCTTGACGGCGATCACAGGTGGCATCGGTCTGCTGCTCTCTGGGACAGTGATCATGGACTGGTATCAATGGGCGGTTCAGTCCGGTTTCGTTGCGCCGCTGCCCTGACCATTCTTCCATGCCAAGCTCCCGCTCGCGTGGGTATTCCACAAACACGCCCCAATAAGACGGAGAATTAGATAATGGGCCGGGATTCAAAATATCTGACTGGTGGTCGGCGAGTAGCCTTCCTGATCACATTCCTGTTTGTTACGATTACGCTGGTTGGCTCAGGCTACTGGGTGCTCAATTTCGTGCGTGGGCGCACTGTGGCTGAAACGACGGACCGGCAGGTAGGCGCAACGGGCGATGTGGTAGCGATGGAAGATGCACTGTCTCCGATCTACATCAACTACATCGTACGCACAGACAGCTACGTCAGCCCCGAATCGTATGTGGCGATGGCCGCCTACGTTCAGCAAAACGCAGAGACCCAAAATGCGCAGGTTCTCGTCGGATTGGCGCCGATTGACATCGTCGGCTACATGATGAACCATGTCGCCAGTGGTTTGGGCGTGGACTGCACGCACTGCCACGATCTCAACAACTTTGCCTCTGATGAATGGGACGATGAAACGGCAATGGCGAACAAGGCCAAAGCCCGTGAGCATCTGATCATGGCCGCGAATCTCAACCAAAACTGGTTGACTCAATTGCCTGCCCTTTCAGATCAGAAGCAGCCTTCAGGCGCTCAGATCACCTGCGCCACCTGTCACAATGGACAGCCGCAGCCTGAACCCTGGCCCGCCGAACAGGCCGCTTTGCCCGATGACTATCGCCTACCGCTCAATAACATTGATGTGCTTCTTGTCAACGCCCGTGATGACATCTCACTCGACACAGTGCAATACAACCAGCACACCATGTACCACATGAACACCAGCCTAGGCGTAGGCTGCACGCATTGCCACAACTCACGCTACTTCCCAAGCTGGGAACGTCCTGCCAAGGACTACTCCTTGATGATGCTCCAGATGTCCGAGTACATCTGGAACACGTATGGCGACACCTTCAACGGCAAAGAACCGTCGTGTGTAATGTGCCACCAAGGCAAGATCTTGCCACCAGGAGCGGCGGTCTCGGCCGACGTGATGCCTGCTGCACTTGTCCCCGCCGATAGCGCTGTGCAGTAGCTCACCTCTACAACCTGCTGTCAACTGCTATACCTGCGAGCGCCGGGACGTATTACTCCTGCAGAAGGAATGGTTTACTCCCTGTGCTGCTCGTGCGTAATCAATGACGAGCCGAGACCGGTTCCAATCCTAAGTGTTTGACCGGTCTCGACTGCATTTCTGGCCTCTGTATCAAATCGACACGATCCACTAGTGAAGCGCGGAACCTCATGGAACAACCTCTAGTCTCAACGACAAACACGCCGATTCAAGCGCAAAAACCTGCTCTGCTGGCTCGTTCCGTCGCTTTGATGAAGCCGATTACCTGGTTTGGTCCGATGTGGGCATTTCTGTGCGGCGCTGTCGCCAGTGGTGCGACCGGTTGGAACATTGCCAGCATCCTGACCATTATGCTAGGCATCTTCCTAGCCGGGCCTATCTTGTGCGGCGTTTCGCAGGTGATCAATGATTACTTCGACCGCGAAGTGGACGCACTCAACGAACCGAATCGCCTGATCCCCGCCGGCATGGTTTCACTGAAACAGGTCATCATCACGATCCTGATTCTGATGCCGGTGGGCATTGCCATCGCACTCTACCTTGGGCGAGGTGTCTCTGTGCTCACGGGGATTGGCCTGTTGCTGGCGATGGGCTACAGTGCGCCGCCACTGCGAGCCAAGCGTAATGGCTGGGCCGGCAACACGCTGGTTGCCATTTCGTATGAAGGGCTAGCATGGATGGCCGGCCATCTGGCCTTTGCCGAGTTGACCGGCGGCAGCATCCTGGTGGCGCTGCTCTACTCGTTCGGCGCACACGGCATCATGAGCATCAACGACTACAAGAGCATCGTGGGTGACCGCATTGCAGGCATCCGCACAATTCCTGTGCTCTACGGACCTAAGAAGGCTGCGTGGTTGATTGTTCTCACCATGAACCTGGCGCAACTTGGTGTGCTGACTGCTTTCGTTGTTTGGGGCAAATGGTGGATTGTGGGCATCATCGCCGTGATTATGTTGCTCCAGGTGCCGATCCAGAAGCAATTTATCCAGAAGCCCACTGAGATGTACCTGAAGTTCAGCGCTATCGGTGTCAGCTTCTTCGTGTGGGGAATGATGGTTGCCGCTGTTGGTCTGCGCTTAATCTAGCATTTTATAGACCAATCCGGCCGAGGGACAGGGAGATCCATGAAACCAATTCTTGTTGTAGGCGCATCTGTAGGCGGATCCACCGCCGCCAATACGCTGGCTGATGCCGGTGTTCCCGTTGTGATGCTCGAACGGGATCTATCTTGGGTGAAGCCGTGCGGCGGCGCATTACCGCCTGTCGCCTTTGACGAATTTGCCATTCCTCAGTCGCTGATCTCTCGCAAAGTGACCAAAGCGGTCATTCACTCCCCGTCCGAGCGGACTGCCGACATCGACGTCGTAGGCCTAGAAGAACGCCCCAACGACTACGTGGCGATGGTCTGTCGCGAAGACCTGGACCCCTACCTGCGTCAGCGCGCCGTCAACCGCGGTGCAGAGATGATCGAAGGCAAGCTGGTCGATCTCACAGTCGATGCCGACGGCGTCACCGCTACCTACACCGAAAAGGGCCGCACGGCGCAGAAAACGCTCAAAGCCGAAGCCGTCATCGGCGCAGACGGGGCGTACTCCACCACTGCTCGCCTGCTCGGGCTGCCCCGCCTACCCTACTGCATCGCCATTCAGGAACGCATCCACCTGCCCGCCGACAAAATGGCCAAGTGGGAAGAAGCTGCGCATCTTTACCTGGGTGAAGAAGTCAGCCCTGATCTCTACGCCTGGGTCTTCCCCAAATCGGATCATGTGGCGGTTGGCTGCGGCGCTGGACCGGGCAAGACTCGGGAAATGCGTCAACTGCTGGCCAACCTCAAGGAACGCATTGCCCCCGACATCGTTGGCGGCGAAGTCTTCGTCGAAGAAGCCCATGCCCTACCCATCCACCCGCGCAAGCAGATGGCCTTTGAGCGAGCCATGCTCATCGGCGACGCCGCCGGCCTGGTGGTCGGTACGTCGGGCGAAGGCATTTACTGGGCAATGAAGAGTGGCGCTCGCGCCGCCGAAACGCTCATCGAGACATTGCCCGACACGTCGTTGGCCGCACTACGTCGCTACGAAAAGCGCTGGTGGAAAGAATATGGAACCATGTATCGCTTCTTGCAGTGGCTACAAGGGTGGGGCTACGGCAACCGGCGGCAGATGGAAGTCTTCACCGACATGTGCCGCAATCACCACGTGCAACAGTTCACTTTTGAATCGTACATGCACAAGAGCATGACGCCGGTGCCCTGGCTGTCGCAAATGCAGATGACCGGTGACATCATCGCCGCTCAGGTGCGCCATTACTTGCCCCTCCAACGCGCGTGGACATAATGACCAACCTGATCCAGTGGGCTGTGCCACTGCTTTTCGTGCTCTTTTTGTGGTGGTTCAGCTCCGGCCTGATCATGATGCTGTACGGGCGTTCGCAGCGCACGATCCGTTGGGGATTCGGCGCAGCGACGGTGCTGGCGATCCTTTCGATTGGCGGATTGGTGGCAACCCGTCACAGCCAGGACCCATTCAGCGTCTACCTTGCTTTTGCCTGCGGCACTGTGCTGTGGGGATGGTTGATCGCCAGTTACTACCTGGGCTTCATCACCGGTCCCATCCCGAGTTTGTCGGCGAATGACCCCAAAGTGCAACGCTGGTCACAACTGCGGGGCTGGTCTCGGTTCTTCACTGCGCTGCGCACCTGCCTCTACCACGAAGTGGCGTCGTTGGCGGTGATCCTGTTGGTGGCGGTGTTGACCTGGTCATACCCCAATCGCTGGGGACTGTGGACACTGCTGTCGCTCTGGATCATGCACAGCAGCGGCAAGTTGAACGTCTTCCTGGGCGTGCGGAACTTCCACGTGGAGTTCCTGCCGTCCGATTTGCGCTATCTGGGGGCGTTGCTGGTGCGCCGCAACATCAACTGGCTGTTTCCGTTTTCTGTGCTGGGCGCATCGTCGGTGGCGTTGTACTTCTTTTATCAGGTGCTGGCCGCCGGCCCCGCCGCAGAGGACGCCATCGGTTTCTTTCTGGTCGGTTTGATGATTTCCTTGGGCGTGTTGGAGCACTGGCTACTCGTACTGCCGTTGCCTGTTGCCCTGTGGGGATGGGGCGTGCGTACATTGCCCGAGCCACAGACGGTTGAAGCAGAGATCTCGTAAATGTAGGGAGACGGCAAAAACGCCGTTTTGTGAAAGTCGATAGATGAAAACTCAGGCTGAGAAAAAGACATTGACCTTTGACCGTGCGCATGGACCTTTTGTGGTCGATGTGTGGGAGCCGCGTTCGGCGTCGAACAATCCGCCGATTTTACTCGTCCACGGCTGGGGGAATTCGGGCGCGTACTGGGAAAGCACCGCCCGCGCACTTTCGGCGACCAATCGGGTCATCGTGCCAGATCTGCCCGGCACAGGACGATCCATGCCGGTGCGCAGCCCGCAGAACTTCTACGAACAGGTCTCGACGTTGACGTTCCTGGTGGACGAACTGGGGCTGGACAATATCTACCTAATCGGGCATTCGATGGGCAGCGCCATGTCGATTCTGCTCGCCGACACCCGCCCCGATGCTGTGGCCCGGCTGGTGCTCACGTCGATGTGCTTCTTCACCGACGAATCGCAGAAGCAGGTCCACAAGACGGTGATGAACATCAGCCACATTGCCATGCTCTTCCGTCCGTCCTGGTTGGTCGACGTGCCTGGGCTTGCCAAGATGATGGGCAGCCGCTACTTCTATCGCCTGCCCGATGATCCCGAATTGTTGCGCCAGGGCTTTGTCGACTACCTGAACCTGGATCGCGAAACCGCCATCCTTTCCGGCGATGACGCCCGCGACGACACCATCCCCGAAGCCGGGGCGCGCTTGCAGGCGCCAACGCTGCTCATCGCCTGCCGACAAGACTGGGTGATGCCCGTCTCCAACGTCGACTACACAGCCGGCGTCATCCCCAATTGCCAGGTGCGCTGGATCGAAGAATGCGGTCACCTGCCCATGATCGAAAAACCGGCCGAGTACCTCGCCATCCTGCGCGAATTCCTGGGCATTAACGAAACGGCAGAGCGGCTCTTAGAGCCTGTACTTTCCTGAAGAAGGTGACTGGTGATTAGTGATTGGTGATTGGGTCTCGGAATGAGCGTGAGAAATCGCGATCGATGTGGTCAAATAGAGTATGGAGTGTCCATTCGCTACATCATCGGAAAACCCAATCACCAATCACCAATCACCAGTCCCCAATCCCTAGAACCCGGAGCACGTGTTGGCAAGCACAACGGTTGAACGCACACAACCCACAGGATACACCGCCGAGCAGTTGGCGCGGCGCGATGCCAGCGTTTGGACGAAGGTACAGGCGATCCTTGCGCCGCTCCAATTCTGGCCTTCCTGATCAGCTTCGGGCTGGTGATCCATTACCTGGTCACCGGCAACGGGTATGAAATTGCTAACATCAGCGTGCTCATCAAGATCACGTTGCTCTGGGCCATCACCGTTACCGGTATGATTTGGGAAAAGGAAATCTACGGCAAGTGGTTCCTGGCCCTGAGTTTTTCTGGGAAGATGTGGGCAATGCCGTGGCGATGTTGGTGCATAACCTCTACTTCGTCGCCATCTGGCTGAACCGGTCGGATCGGGCGGTGATGACGCTGATGCTTTGCGCCTACGTCACCTACCTTTTCAACTGCGCGCAGTTCATCCTCCGCGGGCTTCAGGCCCGCCGCGCATGGCAGCCAGGGCATTGCAGGGAGACGCCTCGTGACAAGCACACGCGCCGTGGTCATCCCTGAGCCGAATCGCATCGAACTCCAGGACGTGCAACTCCTGCCGCATGGGTCACCGACGTCGTCGTTGAGACGGTTTACACATCGGTCTCCGCGGGACGGAGCGCATGCTGTGCCTTGGGCAGATGCCCCACCCGATGCTCTCTCTGCCGGTGGTGCCGGGCTACGAGACTGTGGGACGCATCGTCGAAACCGGCAGCGACGTCTCACCCGATTGGATTGGCCGTTGGGTCTACGTCGGCGGTGCACGCTGTTACGACGGTGTCAACCCCGCTTGGGGCGGACAGTCGGCGCGGCTCTTTGCCGATGTTAACCGTGTTGTGCCCCTGGATGGCATCGCCCCCACCGACGGCGTGCTGTTGGCGCTTTCTGCCACGGCGCTGCACGGCGTAGATCTCATCGATCCTCAGCCTGGGCAGCGGTTATTGGTCCTTGGGCAGGGGCCGGTAGGACAGATCGCCGCCCGCATTGCGCGTAGCCGTGGCGCGTGGGTCGCCGTAGCTGATCGTGTGGAAAGCCGACTGGCTCGATCCGTGGGCAACAAGATTGTCGACGTCAGCGCCGAAGCGGTGACAAACGCCATCACCCAACCCGTGGACGTGATCATCGAGGCGTCCGGCTCGATGACGGCGCTCACCGATGCGTTGCCATTGCTGGCCAATGGCGGGGCGATCCTCTTGTTGGGCTACTACCAGACGCTGCAACTGCCCTACATGCCGCTCTTCCTCAAAGAAGCGCGGTTGCTGACGGCCAAAGAATGGGCCGCAGGCGACCTTGTCCGCTGCCGCGACCTGATCGCCGAGGGGAAGCTGGACGTTTCCTCACTCATCACACACCAATACCCAATTGCGGAGGTCGCAGACGCCTACCAAGTGGCGTTGGGCGATCCCAATTGTTTGAAACTGGTTTTCGATTGGTCGAACGGTTCGACCGGCGGGTAACTCACAGCGGAGGGCGTCCTCGGACGGACTGTGAGTCGAGATTTTGGAGAGGAGACGGAGGGAATGGCGCCACGCATGTTGGCAATTTACGGCAAGGGGGGGATTGGGAAGAGCTTCACCACCTCCAATCTCACGGCGCGGTTGGCCTTCGACGGCTACCGCGTGCTGCAACTGGGGTGCGATCCCAAGCATGACTCGTGCAACACCATTTTCGACGGCCATTCACTGCCCACCCTGGGCGAAGTCTGGCGCGAGTTCAAAGACCAAGGACGCGACGATCAACTGCAAGTGGGCGACATCATCTTCCGCAACCAGCTTGCACCCAATGTGCCGATCTTTGGCTGCGAAATCGGCGGGCCAGATGTGGGCCGCGGCTGCGGAGGACAGGGCATTTCGCACGGTTTCAAAGTGCTGGAAAAGCTGGGCATGAACCAGTGGAAACTCGACTACATCGTGATGGATTTCTTGGGCGATGTGGTGTGCGGCGGATTCGCCACGCCACTGGCCCGTTCGCTGGCCGAAGAAGTGATCATCGTCGTCGGTCATGATCGCCAGTCGCTCTACGCCGCCAACAACATTGCCCAGGCCGCCAAGTACTTCCGTTCCATGGGCGGCACAACGCAGATCCTGGGCCTGATCGTCAACCGCGATGACGGCACCGACACCGCAGATCGCTTCTCTGCTGCCACCGGGTTGCCCATCCTCACGCTGTGCCGCTGAACCAGCAGGTGCGCGTGCTGGCAGATGCCTGTAAACTAGCCCTGGAAGTGAACGATTTCGACACGATTTTCGCCGATCTGGCTGGCCGCATCGCCCGCCGTGAGATTCCGCCCTGCACCAACTATACGCCGCTCAACTACGACGAGTTCCTCAACGTCTTCGGCGCAGCGGAACCGCCAGGGCGGCCCACTGGCGCCACCAAAGCCGATCTCTTCGAGGACGACTTCAAGCTGGCCCCGCTCATGCCCGAACTCACGTTGACGCCGGTGCGCCAGGTCCACGTGACCGATCCGGTGCAGCGCCGGGTGCAGGAGATGCTGGAAGCCATCGGCGTCCACGTCACCGACCTGATCCAGGATCACGACGACGGCATCACCGTCACGTCCGGCTCCACCGAGATTCGCATCGGTGAGTCCATCGACCTGGACAGCAAAGTCGCCTTCCTTTCCGCCTTGACCCGCAGTGGACAGGCCTTCTCGTTGATCGACCTGCGTCACGCCGACGCACCGTCGTATCGTTGATTGGATTGATTGCAGATGACTGTTGAAAACGTGAATCAAAACACGACGGCTGAACAGGACGTCGATCTCAAATACCTGAACCAGATCCTGGTCGAGCGCATGCGGCTCAAACGACGACCCGTCGCCATCACCTACTGCCACGACGGCCCGCCACCAGGGTACACGCCCACCAACACCGTCGCCTGCGCCGTGGTGCGGTTGGCCGAGGAAGGGCAACGTGTCTATGTGGACGCCGCCCACCACGATTGCTGGGTAGGCCAGTATCATCTGGGGTTTCTCACCAACCCAGATTCGTTCATCACCTCGGGCGAGTATCTGACAGCGGCGCAGGGTTTTTTCACCGAAGAAGGCGCACGCTGCAACAAACAGCAGAGCATGTCCTTGCCCGCCAACACCATCACCGCCCTGGCTGCTGCACCGCTGGACGAAGTTCCCGACGGCGTGCAGGTGGATCTGTTGGTGGCGATCTGCAACGCACAACAAGCCATGCAGATCGCCGGGGCCGCGTCGGTGCGTGAGGGGACCTTCCCCCACGGCGAACTGGGACCGTCGGCCTGCTCATCGATTTTTGCGGCGCCGTGGCACACCCAGAACAGTGTCTTTGCGTTGGGCGACGGCGGCGGACGCGCTTTCAACAGCGTTGCCGTCGGCGAGATGTTCATATCCATTCCGCGTCACCATTTTCGGTACATCGTCGAGTTGGTGGAAAACTTCCGCATCGACCCGCAAAAAATGCGCGAAGTCATCATGCCATCCCACGCACCTGACCGGAAAGCACAATAAGATCGGAGAAACTCATGTTAGAAAATGTTCCCATTTCGGCGTATGCAATCTGTTATGGACCCCTGGCCATGATCATCATCGGGTTCATCGTGTTCGCCACCCTCACCGATCGACATGCACGGCGCACCTACCTGCGGCAGATGAGCCCGCTCACCGAGGACGAACAACCCGAGTCGCAGCCGATCCCCCGTACAAAGCCGGAACGCGTACAGACCCCGGCGGGATCGACGGTGGAGATTATGCCTGATGCGAAGGGGTGAACGTAATTCGTAATGCGTAATTCGTAACCCAGATCGTCATGACGAGCCTGTCTCGAAATAGGCGAATTGTTCTCTACAAATTGCGCATCACAGATTACGCATTACGCACATTCTGCAAGTCGTTCAATTTCCGTTTGGGAGCACATGTCAACCACGATTCCGCTGCATTCAGCCCAATCTGAGGGCAAAACATGCCAACTCCATCCGCAGTCGATGTGTCCTGCGTTTGGATCGCTGCGCATCTTGACCCGGCTTGAAGGATCGCATCCTGTGATGGCAACCGACACCGGGTGTCTGTATGGGCTGACGTTTGTGACGCACTTCTACGGCGCGCGCAAGTCGATTCTGGCCGCCCACCTGGGGACATCTGAATTGATGTCCGGTGAGGTGGTGGAAAGCACACGCGCCGCCATCGAAGTCGCCGCGCAGGAACCGGGTTGCCAACTGATCCCAGTCGTGTCGCTGTGTGTCGCCGAGACCGCCGGTCTGCCCGAAGAGATGCTGCCCAAGCGCATCGGTGACGCCGAAGTGGTCCTGGTGCGGGTGCCGGCCTACGCCATCCACTCGCACCCCGAGGCCAAGGACGTCGCCCTGGCCGCCCTGCTCAACCGCCTGGGCGACAGCAAAGCCCCCAAAGACGCCAAGACCGTCGTCCTCTTGGGCGAAGTCTTCCCGGCGGACCCGCTAGCCATCGACGCCGTCCTGCGCCGCATGGGTGTGGAAGCCACTATCACCCTGCCGGGACGCTCCATTGACGACATGCGACAAGCCGCCCACGCCGGGGCGTTGGCGCCGTTGCATCCTTTCTACAAGGAGACCACCGCGATCTTCCGCTCCTGGCAGGTGCCGGTGGTGGGTGGCGCGCCGGTGGGGGCAACGGGTTCGTACGCCTGGATCAAGTCTGTGGGGGCAGCGTTGAACCTCGACCCAGCGCTGGTCAACCAGGTGGCGGAAGAAGAACGAGAACGGGCGCAGGCCATCCTCAACGCCCAGCCGATCTCGGGGCGCATCCTCGTCACCGGCTACGAAGGCACCGAACTGGCCTATGCGCGTCTGCTCGTGGAAGCGGGGGCGGAAGTGCCGTACGTCTCCACCTCCATCGGCGCAGATCCGCTGGTGCTGCCCGACGAACTGTGGCTGCGGGCGCGAGGGACCAAAGAAGTCGTCTACCGCAAGTCGCTGGAAGATGACATGGCCGCGCTGGACAAATACAGCCCCGATTTGGTCTTCGGCACCACGCCGTTTGCCAGCGAGGCCAAGAAACGTGGCATTCCGGCCATGTACTTCACCAACCAACTCGCTTCCCGACCGTTCTTCTTGAGCGGCGGCATGGCGGCGACGCTGGCCTTCGTCAACCAGACGCTCGGCCGCAGCGAACGTTACCAGTGGATGCAGGAATTCTTCGCGGAGCCGTCTCGTGCCTAACATTATTCGTGATCTGCCTGAAACCAGCAGTTACTGGGCCGCCACGTGGACCCTATGCGCCCTGCCCGATGTCCACGTGATCTGTGACGCACCCATCGGCTGCTTCAACCTCGTGGCGACGGCGGTGCCGGATTACACCGACGCCATCCCGCACATCGAGAACATCACGCCTTCGGTGATCACCGAGGAAGAGGTGGGCGGCACAGGCACAGCCCCCGCCGTACAGCGCACCTACGAAGGTCTGCGTGACGCTGGTCTGTTGGAAGGGAAGCACCTGATCGTCATCTCCACCGCCGAAAGCGAGATGATCGGCTCCGATCTGTCGGATCTGGTCACCCAACTTGCGCCGGGGACGACCTTCTTCCACAGCGAGTCGCTCACCGAAAATGAGTGGACGGGCCGCGACCGGGTGCTACAATGGCTTTGGGAAAACTACGGCGCAGACCAGGCCCAGGGCATAGACGTGGAAGCGGGGACAGTCAACATCATCGGCCCCACCTATGGCTGCTTTAACTCGCCGTCGGATCTGCTGGAAGTGCGCCGTCTCATCGAAGGCGCGGGGGGGCGCATCAACCTTGTCTTCCCCTACGAAGGCACGCTGGCGGAGATGGGCAAGTTGGCGCAGGCGCAGGTTAATGTCGTCCTCTACAAAGAGTTCGGTCACACCCTGGCCACCACACTAGGACAACCGTGGATCCACGCGCCGATGGGCATCCGCGACACCACCGCCTTCATCCGTCATCTGGGGCAGTGGCTTGGGACAGAAGCGCAGGCCGAAGCCTTCATCGAGGCGGAGAAGCGCAGCACGCTGTCCGCTGTGTGGGATCTGTGGAAGGGACCGCAGGGCGACTGGTTCGGCACCACCACCATCGGCGTCGTGGCCACCGCAACCTACACCAGCGGCCTCAAGCGCTTCCTCGGCGACGAACTGGGCATGCCGGTGACGATGGCCGTCTCTCGTCCGCTGGCGCAGGGAGACATGGACAACAGCGCCGTGCGCAAAATGCTGCACAAGTCGCCGCCCGCCTTCCTCTTCGGGTCGATCAACGAGAAGATCTATCTGAGCGAAGCAGGCGCACGCCAGACCAACTTTATCCCCGCCGCCTTCCCCGGCCCGATTGTGCGCCGCGCCGTGGGGACGCCCTTCATGGGCTATCGTGGGGCCGTCTACGTGGTGCAGGATATCGTCAATCGGCTGTATGAGTCGCTGTTCAACTTTTTGCCTGTCGACGGCGCGTACGCACAGGCGCGGGCCGGCGGTTCACCGTCTGCCGCACCGGTCAACGGCGCGGGGACAGCGCCGGGCAACCTGCCCTGGCAGGCCGACGCCAAACAACTGCTTGATAAGGCGTTAGAAAAACTACCCTTCCTTTCGCAGATTTCGGCTAGCCGAGAGCTGCAGATGAAGGTCGAGACACACGCTCGACAGCGCGGACTCAAAGAGATCACGCCCGAGATCGCCGCCGAAGTGTTGTCTTCCGCTGGGGAGTAAGCAATGTTGAAGCTGCTGTTCAAGCCCATCTATTGGTTGCTGGCCTTTCTTACCTGGCTCACCAACCTGATCATTGCACCCTTCGACCGCTGGTTCCGCCGGCATCCGCAGGTGCAGTGGTGGCTGAAGATCCTGCGCCTGGGCCTGATTCAATTTGGCGTTGGGCTGTCTTTGGCGCCGATCAGCGGCACGTTGAACCGGGTGCTGATCACGGATCTGCGCATCCCCGCTGTAGCGGTGGGTTTCCTGATTGCTGTGCATTACTTCGTGTCACCTGTACGTGCGCTTATCGGCTATCGCTCGGACAAAGATCGATCGATGGGCAAGTGGCGCACACCGTACGTGGTGCTGGGCGTTATGCTCACCTTTGCCGGTTTGGTTTGTGCGCCGTTCGCTCTGATTTTGTTGGGCGGGTTTGGCACGATCTCGTTCTGGCCGGCGATGGCGATCTGCACGGCGATCTTCCTGGCCTACGGCATCGGCGTCAACATTGTGGAGACGATTTACCTGGCGCTGGTCAGCGACATCACACCGCCCGAGCAGCGGGGAAAGGTGTTGTCTGTACTTTGGGCGATGCTGATCTTGGGGACAATCGCCAGCGCCGTAGTGGTTAGCGGTCTGTTGGTCGACTACAACCACCAACTGTTGATTCAGGTGATGCAATCGTCGGCGGTGGTCTTCGTGGTGCTGACGGTCATTGCTCTGTGGAAACAGGAACGCCTCAACCCCGATGGCTCGATTCGATCCGAACTGGAGACGGTGCGGGTACGCCTGTCGCTGTGGGAGTCGATCCGTATGTTGGGTTCTCAGAAGGTGTTGCAGGGACTCTTCCTGATCATCTTCATCGCCACGATGGCCTTTTCCACGCACGACGTGCTGCTGGAACCGTACGGTGGCCAGGTGCTGGGCATGAGCGTTTCGCAGACAATGGGCTTGACGGCGCTGTGGGGCGTGATGACCATCGTGGGTGTGGCTTCAGCAGCGTTGCTGCTGTGGCGACGACAAGCGCCGGTGATCGTAATCGGCGCCGGCTGTGTTACTGGGTTGGCGGGATTCGTGATCATCAGCTACGCCAGCGACGGTGCATTGGTCGATATCTTCCGTGTCGGCGTGAGCCTGATCAGCTTGGGGCGTGGGCTTTTCCTGGTGGGGAGTGTGATTCTGGTCATGTCCCTCACCGATATCAGCCACGCAGGGCTTTTCCTGGGCATTTGGGGCATTGTGCAGGCGATGGCGCAGGCGTTCGGCGTCATCGGTGGTGGGCTGGCGCGTGACATAGCGCAGCAGCAGACCGGTAGCGCCGTTGTGGGGTACACGTCCGTCTACATCAGCGCCTCGGCGCTCCTGTTGGTGGTCGTCCTTTTGTTGGCATTTCGGTTAGGACGTCAACTCCGCGTCAGTGAAATTCGTATGCCGTGGGCGGGGTTGGAGGAAATTCCGGCGGATCAACTGTCATTTTAGAGTCTAATTTTTCATCTCCATGACATTGGGGGACAGCATGACAAAGCAACTTCGGCTTGTGGTTCTGGTGGCTCTGGCCCTGATTTTCACAGGCTGCACCGGATCGTTCGGCGACTATCCAACCACAACGGAAGAAGTGACCGAGGCAAACCTGGTCCGCTCGTTGCAGTTCATCGACGACGACCAGTTGGGTCCTGTCTACTCCTTCTCGTTGGCCATTCCAGATGAGTGGGTCGGTCAACTCCAGACCCGCAACGACGGCAACACCATCTACTTCGACTACATGACCGAGTACGGGGCCGCGCCGATCTTCTTCATCGAAGCGCTTTCCGTCTCCCAATTCTGGGAACAGGTGGGCGGCTATCCTGGCATCTACGAAGACATCCAGTGGACCCGCGATACCTACTTCATCTATCACCTGCCGCGTGATGCCTACTATTCGGGCCTGTCGAAGGATCTCTACCAGGTGCTGGCTGCGCAGGTGCCGGGCGTGATCACAAGTTTCCAATTGCAGTAGGTTTCGTGGACGTAGTGCGTGGTGCGTGTACCGGTAGACAAATTGGGCGCGCAATTGGCGACTTTGTGTGAACGGTTGAGGGTAAGTTCCACAGATATCACCTCTACCCCAATCACAAATCACCAATCCCCAATCACCTAATATGCAACACAGGGAGGTTGCAATGACTTTCGATTTCTGGGATCTCATGTTGAACCCCGCGTTCTTGATCACCTTCGGCCTGGTGCTGGCGGGTTTCCTGCCCATGCTGCTCAGTGTCTGGTCGACGTTTGTCACGAATGACGATCAGGACGAGTAGCAGATCCGGAAATTGATCCTCGAAGTCACACGAAGTGACAGGATGCTTTGAGCCAGCCTTCGTGTTGTTTCGTGTGTCTTCGTGGATCAAAATTCACCTAACAAACACTGCGAGGTAGCCGGATGAAAGTTGTTGTGATCACCGGCAGCACGCGTGGCATCGGTTATGGGCTTGCGCAGTCCTTTTTGGACGCCGGTTGTGTTGTGGTCATCAACGGGCGTTCACAGGAAAGCGTGGATCGGGCCGTAAAACAACTCGCTGCTCGCTATCCGTCACTGCAAATCCTAGGCGCGCCTGCCGACGTGTCTCAAGCCGGTCAGGTGCAGGCACTGTGGGATGTCGCCGTGGGGCGCTTCGGCCACGTTGACATTTGGATCAACAATGCTGGATTGGACAATCGTCGCGTTCCGCTGTGGGAACTGGAACCGGCGGAGATACACAGCATCGTCGTCACAAACCTCACTGCCACAATCTACGCCTGTCGCGTCGCCATCCGTGGCATGATCGCCCAAGGACACGGCCAGATCTACAACATGGAAGGCATGGGCAGCGATGATCGGCTGGCCCCCGGCCTCACCGCCTACAGCACCACCAAGCGCGCCATCACCTTCCTCACCAAAGCCCTCGTCGCCGAAACCGCCGATCTGCCGATTCAAATCGGAACCATTAACCCCGGCATGGTCCTCACCGACATGCTCCTGGCCGACGTGCCGCCCGAGCGCGAGGCCCAGGTCAAACGCATCTACAACATCCTCGCCGATCGCGCCGAAACCGTCGCCCCTGGCTGGTGAAGCGTATGCTCGCCAACCAGCGCTCCGGCGTCCACATCGACTGGATGACCACCCCCAAGATCTTCCTCCGCTTCCTGCTTGCCCGCTTCCGGAAACGCGATCTGTTTGGAGATGATGCTTCACACGTCGCGACTTAGATTCAGAAAAACCGGAAATTGATCCACGAAGCCACACGAAGAACCACGAAGGCAGAAGAAGATCCACAGATTGCACGGATTTTGAGGGTTCCGAGGAAAGAAGTTCACCGCAAAGACGCAGAGAAACGCAAAGGGCAGAAGAAAAATCTTGATTTCCTGCCGTTTCTTCGTGTTTTGTCGAAAGCGCTGCCTCTCCTTTCTGAAAATCCATGCAATCCTGTAATCTGTGGATCATCTCTCTTCTGCCTTCGTGGTTCTTCGTGTGGCTTCGTGGATCAATTTCTGGTGTAGTACTCTGCGTTCCTATCGTGGCATAATGGGGGTATTGGTGTTACGATTGGTGAACAATTGTTTGGTCTTTTCCGTTTGTACGCATCACATTTGAAGGAGCGTAAAGGTACGCTTATGTCCAGTAACGTGAATGGAACCCAAAGCAGCGCCGCGAAGACGAAGACGGCCGCGGCCGCGCAGGCTCCCAAGTCGACACCGTCCTCGACGCCGGTCTACCCGTTTACCGCCATCGTCGGCCAGGACGAACTGAAGCTCTCACTCCTCCTCTGTGTCGTGGACCCCACCATCGGCGGCGTGATGGTGATGGGCCACCGTGGCACGGGGAAAAGCACGGCGGTGCGCGCCCTGGCTGCCATGCTGCCGCCCATGAAACGGGTGAAGGGTTGCCCTTACAACTGCGACCCCAAAAAACCGTCGCCTACCTGCCCGCACTGCTCCACCATCACCATCCGCCGCGGTGACTCGCTCACCGACAGCGTCCCTGTGGTGGACCTGCCGCTGGGTGCCACCGAAGACCGCGTGGTCGGTTCGCTGGACGTGGAGCGCGCCCTCATCGAAGGCGTGCAGACTTTCGCCCCCGGCCTGCTGGCGCGGGCGAACCGTGGCTTCCTCTACATCGACGAAGTCAACCTGCTGGAAGATCACCTGGTGGATCTCCTCCTCGACGTAGCAGCCAGCGGTGTCAACGTGGTGGAGCGTGAAGGCATCAGCATCCGTCACCCGGCCCGCTTTGTCCTCGTGGGCAGCGGCAACCCCGAGGAAGGCGACCTGCGTCCTCAACTCTTGGATCGCTTCGGCCTGCACGCCCGCATCATCACCATCGACAACCTCGACGAGCGCGTAGAAATCGTGCGCCGTCGCCGCGCCTATGATCTTGATCCTGTCGCTTTTGCCGAGGAATGGGAGAAGGAACAGGCGAAACTGCGCCGCCGCATCACCCGCGCTCAGAAGAATTTGGCCGCGGTGGAATTGACCGACGCCGCCATCTACGCCGCCGCACGCCTCTGCGTCGCCCTCGACGTGGACGGTCACCGCGGTGAGTTGACACTCTGCCGCGCCGCCGTGGCCCTGGCCGCCCTCAACGGTCGCAAGAGCGCCGGCCCCGAAGACATCGCCGCCGTGGCCACGCTGGCCCTCCAACACCGTCTGCGCAAGGACCCGCTGGAGAGCATCGGCGACGATGCCCGCGTCCTGCGCGCCGTGGAAGAGACGCTGGCCCACGTATGAGCGCCATCCCCTTTCCCGCCCTCGTCGGCCTGGAGACGGCGCAACAGGCGCTCATGCTTCTGGCCGTGGAACCGCGGCTGCGCGGTGTCGTGCTGGCTTCGTCCGCGGGCGCGGGGAAATCGAGCCTGGCGCGTGGATTGCGCACGCTGCTGGGCGACGACGGTGTCCCCTTCATCGAAGTGCCGCCCAGCGCCGACATGGAAAGCCTGCTCTGCGGCCTCGATTTGCCCGCCACCCTGCGCAGTGGACAGTTGATCACCCGTCGCGGTGCGCTGGCTCGCGCCCATACTGGCGTCGTCTACGTCGACGGCATCAACCTGATGGCCGACGCCGCCGTCAACCTCTTCATCGCCGCCATGGACGAAGGCGAAGTGCGCGTCGAGCGCGAAGGACTCAGCCTGCGTTCAGCGGCCCGCTTCAGCCTCGTCGGTTCCTACGACCCGTCTGAAGGCGGGCCGCGCGTCCACTTGCTCGACCGCGTCGGCCTGCTCGTCACCCTGCCCAGCGGCGGTGACGAAGACCTGCGCGCCGAGGTGATCCGCCGCAATCTCACCATCGGTCAAAGCGATTGGCTGGACGAAACCAGCGTCATGCAAGGCTTGATCCAGGCGGCGCGCGCCCAACTGCCCGACGTCGTCATCGAACCGGAGCAGATCGCGCAATTGAGCCATCTGGCGCTGGCCTACGGCGTGCAAGGACACCGTGTCGATCTTTTCGCCGTCTACGCAGCCTGTGCGTCGGCGGCGCTGTCTTTGCGCGATCACATCGAAGACGAAGACATGGAAACCGCGGCGCGACTGGTTATCTTTCCGCGGGCGACGCAGATTCCAGAGCCGCCGGAGGAAGCGCCGCCCCCCCGCCGGATCAACCGCCGCCGCCACCGCCGCCGCCGTCCTCCGAAAACGAGGATGAGTCGGACGACGACGATCCGCCGTCACAGACGCCGCCCAGCCTGCCCGAAGAGCAGATCTTCGCCGCACTGATGACGGAGTTGCCACAGGATCTTGAAGACCTCCCCTTCCAGAGCGTGCGCCGTGGACGCACCGGCTCGCGCGGCGCCACCGAAGGCACGCGCGGGCGTCACATTCGCAGCGTCCCCGGTGATCCACGGCGGCACCGGCTGGATACACTGGCGACATTGCGCGCTGCCGCGCCGTGGCAACAAGTGCGCTCCCGCAATGCCCCGCCTGCTGTGCTGGAACGCAAACTCATCTTTCACCCCGACGATTTACGGGTGAAGCAGTATCGCAGCAAGGCCGGTGCGCTCTTCTGTTTTGTTGTCGACGCCAGCGGCAGCATGGCCCTGCACCGTATGCGCCAGGCCAAGGGCGCGGTCCACAGTTTGCTCGAAAAGGCGTACGTCAACCGCGACCGCGTGTCGCTGATCTCCTTTCGCGGCGGCGAGGCGGAAATCCTCATGCCGCCCACCCAGAGCGTGGAACTGGCGCAGCGTGCGCTCGATCTGCTGCCCACCGGCGGCGGCACACCGCTGGCGTCCGCGCTGCTCATGGGCGAAAGCGTGGCGGCCCAGGCCCGCGCCCGTGGTATCTTGCAGACAGTGCTGGTCCTCCTCACAGATGGCCGCGCCAACGTCCCCTTGCACGAGGGCAGCGACGTGCGCGCCGAATTGCAGCAGATCGGCCGTCACATCGCCGAATCGAGCCTGCGTGTGATCGTGGTGGACACCCAACGCAGCTACCTCAGTCGCGGCGAAGCGCGTCAACTCGCGTCCTGGTTGGGCGGCGAGTACGCCTATCTCCCCGGCGCAGACGGTGAGCAGATCGCGAACCTGGCCGCGGGGGCCGTGGATAATCTTTGATCTGGGATAGAACGCGTTCTATCTAGCTGGCCAATTGAACGCGTCTCAGCAATTGGGCATTCAGGGCGACGATGATCGTGCTCAAGGACATCAACACCGCGCCAATCGCCGGTGAAATCGCCGGGATGCCCAGCGGCACGAGGACACCCGCCGCCAGCGGGATGGCAACGATGTTGTACCCAGCCGCCCACCACAGATTCTGTACCATCTTGCGCCGCGTTGCCCCACTCAGTTCAATCGCTTTGACCACGTCCAGCGGGTTGCTCTGCACGAGGACAATCCCTGCCGATTCGACGGCCACGTCGGTGCCGCTGCCGATGGCGATACCTACATCGGCGCGGGTGAGGGCCGGAGCGTCATTGACGCCGTCGCCCACCATCGCCACTTTCTTGCCCTGTTTCTGCAATTCGGCCACTTTGCTGTCTTTGTGTTCGGGCAGAACTTGGGCGAAGTAGGTGTCGATTCCCAATTCGTCCGCCACTGCTTTGGCGACGGCTTCGCTGTCGCCGGTGAGCATGGCAACTTCGATCCCCATTTCGTGGAGTTGGTCCACTGCGCGCTGGCTTTCCTCGCGGATGACGTCGGTCAGGGCAAAGGCGGCGACGGCTTCCTCTTCGACGATGAGCAGCACCACGCTTTGTCCCTTGGCGGCGGCAGCTTCTTCAAACCGAGCAATCTGCGACGACGGCTCGATCTCCAACATCTCCAGCAACCGCGGACCGCCTACATGGACAGTCTTGCCGTCGTGCGTAGCTTTGACGCCGCGCCCCTTGATCGCCTCAAAGTCGCGGACGGCGGGTAGCGTCAGTTCGCTGTCCTCGGCGCTGAGACGGATGCCGCGGGCGATGGTGTGTTCAGAGTCACCTTCGACGGCAGCGGCGAGGCCCAGGGCGTCGTCCTCGGACCAGCCGTGCGGTGGCCATGTTCGTCACTTTGAATTCGCCGGCGGTGAGGGTGCCAGTTTTGTCGAAGATGACGGTGTCGAGATCGCGAGCGCTTTCCATCGCCGCACGGTCGCGCACGAGGATGCCGTTGTTGGCAGCCAGCGCCGTGCTGATCGCCACCACCAGCGGCACCGCCAACCCCAACGCATGAGGACAGGCGATCACCAGCACCGTAGCCACCCGCTCGATGACGGCAACATCAAAGCCCGTCGCCAGGATCCAGGCCAGCGCGGTGAGGCCGGCGGCGGCCAGCGCAATGTAAAAGAGCCAACCGGCGGCGCGATCCGCCAGCAGTTGGGCGTTGGACTTGCTGCTCTGTGCCTCTTCTACCAGGCGCATGATGCCGGCCAGCGTCGTCTCGTCGCCGGTGGCGTTGATGCGCAGACGCAGACTGCCGTCGCCGTTGATCGTCCCCGCGATGACGCGGTCGCCCGGTTCTTTGTCTACGGGCTTGGATTCGCCGGTGATCATGGCCTCGTTGACGGCGGATGTGCCCTCGATTACTTCGCCGTCTGCGGGCGCGCTCGCGCCAGGTCGCACGAGGACGACGTCACCGTTGCGCAATGCCGTCACCGGGACGGTTTCGGTGTCGCCATCTTCGTTCACGCGTTCGGCGGTGTCGGGCATCAACTTGGCCAGTTCGTCCAGCGCGCCGGATGCCTGGCGCACGCTGCGCATTTCGAGCCAGTGACCCAGCAACATGATGTCGATCAGCGTCACCAATTCCCAAAAGAATCCCAACGTGTCGGGCAAGAAGAGCGAGGCGACGCTGTAGACAAAGGCGACGCTGATGGCGAGAGAGATCAGCGTCATCATGCCCGGTTTGCGGCTGCGCACTTCGGGGACTGCCATGTCGAGGAAGGGCCAGCCGCCGTAGGCAAAGACGATGACGGCGAAGAACGGGCCGATCCACATGCTGCCGGAGAAGGCCGGCGCTGTGTAGCCCAGCCACATCTGGATCATCTCGCTGTGGAACAGCACCGGCACCGATAGGACCAGCGACACCCAGAACTTGCGCCGGAACATCTGATCGTGTCCTGAATGGTCGACGCCGTGGCCACCGTGGCCGCCATGATCATTGTGCTTCTCATGGCCGCCATGATCTTCGCGGTCATCTTCCTGTGGATGAGGCTGGTCGACCGGTGCAGGGACGTGTCCGCTGTGGCTGGAGGTGCTCTGCGCGTGAGTTTCTTCGTCTGTCGGCTGAGCTTCGATTGTGTGTTCATGGTGCCGCTGTGGTTTGCTGTTCATGGTTGCCTCTTTTCTTCCGTATCGGTTGGCGACTTCACAAACTCCTCGTCGATAGATGCCTCTCCTTCCGTCGCCGCCACCCCAGCCATACCAAATAGAGCACTAAAATCAAGTCGAGTGTATGCTCAAATGCGGACACCACGCCGGCGTAGTAACCCGGCTCCCAGTAGCTGATCGGGCTGGCGAAGCGATACGTCCAGTTGATCGGAAAGAAGATCAGCGGGCCGTCGCTGTGGTGGGTGAAGATATCGAGGACGGTGTGCAGCCCGGCGCCCACTGCCAGCCAAAGCAGACGCTGTCCCCAGCGATGATGACGCCATCGGAACCCCACCAGGCCCAAAGAAAGCAAGATCAGCGGTGCGTGGAAGAAATTGTGCCCCACGATCCACACCGGATCTCGAAAGAAGAGATCGAAGTGCATGTACTCCATCACTGACATCACCGTCTGGTTTGCAGCGATGGGGGCAACCCACAGGTAGTAAGGCCAAAACACCAACGTCAGCAACGTGAATGCTACATCGGGTAGCACCGATCCCATCAACAGCCAGGGCGTATTCACCTGCGGCTGGCGCTGTTTAAACGGCACATTGAGAGCGGTGGTGATCAGGAAATGAGAGTATGTCTGCACGGAAGCGAACCTGTATCTTTGCTGTAGGTAGCGATTGGACCAATGCGGCACGAAAACGTATCCGGCGACCCCGTCAGTGCCTGGCACGGGTCAGGAGATCCTATGCCGGACGATCTGAGGCTGACCCGTGCCAGGCACTGACTCGATGTCGGATTTTTGGATGCATCCTTACCATGTTCTCCCTCAGCGGTAAATGGGGAAGTAACATCTCTTCCTCTTGGGCGAGGATAGGCAATTATGCCTGTTGGCCCATAGGCAATACGTCGCTGTGGTTGTTCTTTACGCTGCTCTATGCTGCTCTCTGCAACTTCTCATCCACCCAATCTCTGTTCCATTTTTTCCGTAGAGACCATTGGAGACGCCAAAACCTATGTTGAAAAACCGTCAGCTACGAATCGGCGTCATTTTTGCCGCGTTCTTGCTTGTGATTGCCATGATTGGCGCTTATGCAATCGGCGCACTGTCGCACGACGAAGCGTTGGCTGCTCAAGCCGCCACACCTGCTGCTGATCCTCATGCAGGTCATGGTGCAGCCAAAGCCGCCACGCCCACCTCCGATCCTCATGCCGGCCATGGAACAGCCCAGTCAGAGCCGTCTACTACGCAGACAGAGACGCCCTCCGCCTTCGAGGAATTGGTGGAAGAGTGGGATACCATGCAGGAGCATCGCGGACATGGCATGGTCCCCGCTGTTGATGAACACATCGAAGCCATGACCTCAATGCTGTCGCGTATGCAGCAAGTGATGGCAGACGCGTCCCCCGCCGAGCATGCCGCCATGCACGAACGCTCCCTGAGCATGACGCAAGAGATGATGCCCATGTTCGCCGAGATCATAGACGAGATCGAAGCAATGCCCGCCGAGGACCGCCCGCCCCACATAGCCGCTGCCCTTGCAATGTTCGAGGAAATGACCAAACTCATGTCGATGATGGCGTCTCACAATGACCACAAAGAACATAAGAGCGCCGTGGATACGTCAATGCCCATGTCAGGCACGATGCCCATGCAGAACATGCAGGGAATGGGGATGATGGGTGACATGCAGGGCATGATGGCCCGCATGAAGGGAATGATGGACGAGATGCACGGTTCCATGTCGATGGATGGCATGGGCGGCATGATGGGACGTATGGAAGAGATGATGGGGATGATGGATGGCGGCCTGGAGATGGACGACATCCCCGCCGCCGATCCCCACGCCGGACACGGTGCAAGTGCAGCGACGCCTGCAACCGCGCACGATGCCCATGCCGATCATGGTGGCCCGATTCCGTCTGACAATGTCCCCGATGCCGTGGAAAGCATGGGCAGCCAACCGCTTGCCTTCACCGCAGAGGACGGCGTCAAAGTCTTTGAACTCACCGCTCAGCCGGTGCGCTGGCAGATTGTGGACGGCGAAGAACCGGTCACGGTGACGGCGTGGAGCTACAACGGCACCGTCCCAGGCCCTATGCTCCGCGTGACCGAGGGCGATCAGGTGCGTATCGTCCTTACCAACAACCTGCCCGAAGCCACCAGCATCCATTGGCACGGCATGCCTGTCCCCTACGAAATGGACGGCATGACGCCGGTCGCGCCGGGCGAAAGCTTCACCTACGAATTCACTGCTCCTGCGGCGGGCAGCTACATGTATCACTCCCACATCAGTTCCGACAAGCAGGTGATGGTGGGCCTCTACGCACCCTTCATCGTCGAGCAGGCTGAACCGACGGACAACCCGCCCGCCGTGGATGTGATGTGGCTGCTTTCTGAATGGCGCGTCGTCGATGGACAGACCTACCCCGCCATGCCCATGACCGGCGGCGATCCCAACTATTTCACCATCAACGGCAAAGCGTACCCCAGCACCGATAAGATCGCTGTGAAGAAGGGCGACACCGTGCGCATCCGCATCGCCGGCATCGGTCAGTTCGCCCACCCCATGCACCTGCATGGCATGAACTTCCGCATCGTCGGCTACGACGGCGTGTCACTGCCGCCGGCGCAGCAGATCGTACGCAACACCGTCACCGTCAACCCCGGCGAAATCGTGGACATCGAATTCACCGCCGACACCGTCGGCACCTGGATGTTCCACTGTCATATCCTGCATCACGTCACCAACGACGGCGTCGAACCCGGTGGGCTGCTCACCATCGTAGAAGTGACGGAATAACGTGAGGGATTGGGGACTGGGTACTAGGGATTGGGCAGAGCAGATCGGCGGTACATTGGCGAAGATGTCGGACAGTCGAAGTGCGGTTTGAAACGCCGAGAGGCAAGGCCGACAATACGTTCCAATCCCCAATCCCCAATCCCCAATCCCCAATCCCCAATCCCCAATCCCTAGGCATAATGCCTGTTCTCGAACTGCCCCACGTGTCTGTGATCGAGCGCTGTTTGTGTGGTTGACTAAAGACAATAATTCGCTCATCACACTCAGGGAGTTACACGATGCACCGCCGAATTTCTTTATTACTGTAGTGCTGTTGTTGCTTGTGTCGTCCTTTGGCGTCAGCGCCTGTACCGTGGACCACGACGCCGACGCCGCTGAGATTTCGATGATGGACGCCGGCCACATGCCCGCAAGCGTACGCCGTGCGCCGCAACGGGTGCAGGATGCCTACCGTTTCGTCGGTGCCAATGCCGACGTGCTCAGCCAGTTCCCCTGCTACTGTGGCTGTGGCCCTATGGGGCATGGTTCCAACTATGCCTGTTTCTGGCAACGTGAAGGCGTCCTCGATACCCATGCGCTGGGCTGCGGCATCTGTGTAGACATTGCCCAGGATGTGATGCGTGGCATGAAGCAAGGACAAAGCCTCGCCGAGATCCGAGCGCAGGTGGATAGCGACTACAGCCGCTTCGGCCCGCCCACCAACACCCCGCCCATCGCCGAACGCTAGAGAAACCGACAATCTTCCATGACCACCCTGCGTTCACAGCTTTCTGCTTCACCCGTGCAGAGGACGCACTTCACCCGTCTGCTTGTCCGCTTGACCGCGGCGCTGCTGGTGACTTGGGGTGCGCTGCGCTTCGCCGGTGATTGGCGAGAGATGCTGCCGCCGTCCCCTGTGGATCTGGCGCTGCACGTATACTTGCCCGTCAACGGCGGTTGGGTGGGCGAACCGCTGCGCGTGGAAAGTGGACAGCCCGTGCGCCTTACCATCAAGACAGTGGAAGGCGCACACGCCCTGCGCATCGCCCGCACCGATATCGCCAGCGACATCCTACCGCCGCAATCGGTGCAGGTACTCGACTTCACCGCCCCCACGCCAGGACGCTACGTCCTCGCCTGCACGCTCTGGTGTGGTCGCGATCACTGGCGCATGCGCACCGTGTTGGAAGTGGTTGATCCCACTGATCCCGATGCGCCGCTTCAGTACGTGCAGGACGCGCCGCGCTACGCGATCCCGTGGTCGGGCTTCGATATCGACGCGCCGCACCCCGCCGCCGTCTGGCCCACGCAGCCAGCAGACGCCACCCACGGCGCAGCAATCTGGCAGAGTCTTGCCGCCTCCGCTCATCCGGCCCAACTGCTCGACGACCAGGGCTGGCCGCAGATCTCACCGGCGCAACTCTATCAAGCCTTGGGCAGTGCACATGGGCTGCCGTCAATGGCCGCACTGGACGAGGTGAAGCGGTGGGCGTTGCTTGCCTTCCTCTGGCAATCCAAGATCGGCGCGGACGTGTTGGCGCAGGGTGAGCCGTCCGCAGCCGGAGTGTGCGTCCTGTCACGGTGAACGGCAGCGGTAGTGGCTTCGCTGCCGCCGATTCTGCCGCTGTAGACCCAGTTTCCGTCATGCGCCTACGACGGCGGGGCTTCGCCTCTGCAATTCTACGCCAAGATCGCCTTGCGGCGGCATGGGGACAGGCATGCCCAACTGGGGTACGCTGCTAAGCGAGGACAGGCTTTGGGCTGTCACAGGCTATCTGTACACCTTCATGTTCAACGATCCCCATCCAATACCCTTATTGGGCGAAGCAGAGCGCGGTTCTCATGGCGTAGAGACAGCGCCAATCACAAGGTAATGAGCTTCTTTTGTCCCTGGCCGCTATCGGAGTAAGATGGTGATGCACACAGCGCTTGATCGGTGGAACCGTCAGTGCCAGGCACGGGTCAACATCAGATCGTCCGCTCAAGATCTTCTGACCCATGCCTGGCACTGACTCAACCTGATCCGTGCCTGGCACTAACTCAGTATCCTCTGAATGAAGGAACCCGGGAGCCTATGCCCCCCAACCACAAGCCGATTGCAGTGCTGCTGGCCGATGACCATGCTGGTGCGCGCACAGTGCGTGAATTCCTCGAAGGATCCGCAGATTCACGTCATCGCCGAGGCAGCGGACGGCGCCGAAGCCTGCAGGATCTGCTCACCCAGCGTTTACCCGACGTGGCTGTGCTCGACGTGCGTACCGCAAGATCAGCGGCATCGATCTCACCAAACGCATCAAAGGCGACTTACCCACAGGTACGTGTTCTGATGCTCACCGCCTGCGATGATGATCCGTATGTCCTCGCTGCGCTGCGCGCGGGGCCGACGGCTTTCTGCTCAAGATAACGCCCAGCAGCGATTTGCTGCGGCGTCAAGGATCTGGCCGCGGGCAAGAGCTTCATCGACACCGAAGTTGCCCCCAAAGTCATCGCCGGTCTCTCCAAAGCGACCCAGATCGAAGCGCTCAGCGATCGCGAATTGGACGTGCTGCGCGGCGTCGCCAAAGGCCGCACCAACCGCGAAATCGCGCTGGCCCTCTCCATCAACGACCGCACAGTGCAGGGGACATCTGGCCAACATTTTTGGCAAACTGCACGTCACCTCGCGCACCGAAGCTGTTACCGTGGGCCTGCAAAACGGACTCCTCACCCTCAACGACACCCATGTCTAACCTCGAAGCGCTTCTCGTTGAACAGTTTGCGCAGCCAACTGCTGCTCTGGATCATCCTGCCTTTGCTGGTGGTGTTGCTCACATTCGCCCTCACCGGCGTGCAAGGACACGGGCAGGCCATGCACGAGATGGTGCAGACCCGCGCCGACGGTCTGGCGCGGGCCGCTGCCGCGTTGGTGGCCATGCGCGTCGACCGTAGCCAGAACGAGTTGCTGCGTCTATCTTCCGTTGCCCGCCCTGCACGAGGACGTACTCGATCTGGCATGGTCATCGGTACATTGGGCGACGAATTAGCCGAGTTTCCCGGTGGACTTGGGCGCTGTACCGGGACGGGCGGTTGCCAGATCGCTGCGGGAGACGTGTCACGCTTGGGCGATTCGTCGGCGCTGCGTTCGGCTTTCGAGATCACGCCTCGGCTTCGCAGTCGGCGGTGACGACGCTCCTTGATGGCGACGACCTGGTATCTGCTCTACGCGGCGGCTTTGTGCCTCAGTCGAACGCTGAAGGTCAACGGGTCTGTTGGGCGGGTTGCCACTCAAAAGCGCTATGTTGCCGATCTCATCTCCTCCCTGGGGCTGGACACGCCCTCCAAACTCACACTGCTGAACGCTGACGGCCAAACACTCCTCTCACTGCAACAGGGGCAGCGACGCCGACCAGATGAGCGGTGAGCAGCGTCTCGTCCGCTGCGGTGATCGAGATCAGCTGGCAAGTCCACCTCAGCGAAGGATGGACGGAATGGATCCCGCCGGTGTTTCGGTTTTTTGGCAATATGCTGCTACTGGTGGTGCTGGCTGCTGCTGCGCTCTCGATCCTCTCGGCCTACTTCCGAATTGCAGCGAATCGTACAGCCGTTGGAACAACTGAATCGCGCCGTCAATGTGCTGGGAGAGGGCAACTTTGAGGCTGTCCAAAAGCAGGTGGCGGGCGTGCAAGAAATCGAAGAACTGCAACAGGCGCTTTCGCACATGGCCACCCAACTCCAGCGTTACCAGCAGGAGTTGCAGAGCTACATCGACGCTATGACCATGGCCCAGGAAGAAGAACGCAAACGCCTGGCCCGCGAGTTGCACGATGAAACAGTGCAAGCCCTGATCGCGTTGAACCAGCAAGTGGAAATGGTGGAGCACCGCCTCGAAGACGATCCACCCCAGGCTGTGGAACGCCTGCGCACGCTGCGCCCGCTCATCAGCGGCGCCATCTCCGGCATTCGTCGTCAGATCCAGGATCTACGTCCGCTCTATCTGGAGGATCTGGGCTTCGTCTCCGCGTTGGAGATGCTGGTGCAGCAGGCGGCCGCTCGGCACGACATCGTCGGCGATTTCGAGGTGATCGGTGATCCAGGCGTCGTGCTGCCGCCTGCATTGGAGATCAGCGGCTATCGCATCGTGCAAGAGGCACTGAAAAATGTAGCTGGCCATGCCCAAGCCACCTGGGGACACGTCGAATTGATCTTCGAGGACGAAGCCGTTGTCGTGCGCATCGAAGATGACGGCATCGGCTTCGACGCGCACACCCGTCTTCACGATTTGGCCCAAGACGGTCACTATGGCCTCCTGGGCATGAACGAAAGGGCGCGTCTCCACGGCGGCGAGATACATGTCGAGAGCACGCCGGGGCAAGGGACCATCGTCATGGCGCGATTGAAGGTTGAAGTCTGAAGGGAGATCTCCCTTCTCCCCTGTCCCACTTTTGTCGAATATCGCGGAAAAACAAAGAGGGGCATCGTCGTCAACGATGCCCCTCTTTGTTGCTGTTGGCTACAGCGATCAGACAAGCAATACCATTGCCAGGATCCAGAGCCAGACTACGATGGTCGCTACCAACGGCCAGATGTAGTATTTCACATCAATCATCGGGACTCCCCCTTTGGGATGGATACGAGTGTGAGCCAGCGTACAAATTATACATCAGAAACCATTGCAATGTCTAGATCCAAAATCTGACTTTTCCTGGGCAATACCTCATCGAAAGGCCGGGAGCACATCCAGGCTTGAGCCAACAGCGTGTTTGATCACCGCCGGTGAGATGGATGCCAGTTGCCAGATCGCTGTCCAGAATTGCGGCCACTGGTGCCGATACAGACTGCGGGCGACGGCTGTGCGCCGCTTGAGCGATTGCCCCAACCGGTGGTGGAGCAGCCGTTCGCGATAGTGGTGGAAGCTGAAATCATGCTGCAAAAAAGCTTCTTCGACCATCTCGGCGATGATGACGCCGTATTGCATGGCGTAGGAGATGCCTTCGGCGAAGAGCGGATCGACGCCCGCCGCGTCACCGGCCAGGAGGACACGCGGACGGGCGAACTCTGCGCTCGGGTTGAACCAGCGCACAGGGTGTCCTTCGAGGTGGAAGCTGGCGGGATCGACATGGCGCTGGTCGAGGCCGGCGGTGAAGGCATTCTTGAGTGCGCCGTGTTGCACCGGCTGTTGGTGATCCGGCGCGATGCGGCTGTCGAAAATGCCACGGTTCATAAACGGCCGACCGGCCACGTAGCAGGGGAAATCCCAGGCATAGCCCTGAATGCCGCGCAAGATGCACGAAAAATCGAAGACGGCAGTATTCTCCTGCCACCCCGTGGATTGCGCCGGATCGACGGGGGTCATGGCGCGCAGGAGACGGGCGACGCCTGCTGTGGCCGGGAGCTGCAACTTCTGTCGCACCACGCTGTTGGCCCCGTCCGCGCCGATGACGACGTCGGCCGTGTACGTCGCCTGCGAAGTGACCAGCGTGACGCCGTCCTCGGTTACGGTTAAATCGATCAGGCGTTCGCCGGTGCGGCAATGCAGCCCACGGTCGATCACTGCCCTGGCCAGGGCGGCATCGAATTCTTCCCGCTGAATAATGCGCATGGCGTCGGCGGAGTTGGCCGAAAACGAACGCGGTCCAAGACGAAAGACGAGGCGATGTACGGGGAAAGCGGGAACGTCGATGTGGATGTCGAGATCTTGTAGCTGCTCTTCGCCGTGAAAGGTGACGCCGCCGCCGCACACTTTCCGGTGCGGATAGGTCGCCGCTTCGATGATCAAGAGATCGTCCACGAGCCAGGGCATGCGCCGTGTAATGTGGAGGGCGGCGGCCATTCCGGCTGGACCGCCGCCCACGATGATGATCTTGTGTCGTTCTGCCTGGGTCATGGATCAGACTCTGCTAACGCTTCAAGTTACGCCATCACCCCCGCTTCCATCGCCCGTTCCAGATCCTTGCGAGTGAAGCGTGAATCGTGGATGTTGTGGAAGCGTTCTACGCTGAGGCTGAGCAGAATCACGGCGGCGATGAGCATGCCCACGGCTTCAACACCGAAGATGCCGAAGTAGGCCATATTCGGCGCAAGGACACCACTTTCGATCAGCCCCGTGTGCAATGCACCGCTGCCGAAAGACGCCGTCCCGTTGCCGAATGCCTGCGCCATGCCCCACAAACCCATGTAGAGGCCGGTTGCGCCTTCGATGGTCATGTCCATCATCATGGAAAGTGCGCCCACGTTGAAGAAGCCGGTGAAGAGGCCCATGCCCATCAGGGCAGGATTGACCAGCTCACGATGACCTGTCAACGCCGCCGCCGCCAGCACCATCATCCCCGCCGAGGTCCCCAGCGCGCCGACAATGGCGATCCAGCGTTTGCTGATAGGCAGCATCACACTGAGCAGCCCCATGATCATCATGCCGACGAGGACACCGCCGCCCCACGTGGGCTGGAATTTGGTGGTCTCCTGTACGCTCATGCCGAAGACCTCAGCACCGAAGACTTCCAAAATGTTGTCTTGCAGGAAGATGGCGAAGATGCTGATAAAGACGAAAAAGAAGAAACCGCGTGCCTGTCGGTTGTCGCGTAACGTCTTTACGGCTACACCAATCGGGTTGCCCACAGGAGCAGCGGCCCGTGACTTGGCCACAGCCGCCTTGAGCGCGTCACCACTGAGGCGTTTTTCCATGCCTACGAGACCCAGCAATGCCGAGCCGAGGACGATGAATGGCGTGAGGTTGTAGAGGCGTTGCATGGCTTCGGGGGTGTATTCAGGGCGGATGATGTTCATGACCACGGCAGCCATGATACCGCTGAGGATGGTGAACATCTGCACCACAGAGATCACACCGCCGCGGATTGGGCGTGGTCACTTCGGCGATAAGTGAGTGGTGCGAATCGCCGAAGATGGCGATGCCGACGCCGTATGTGATAAAGGCGGCGATACAGGCCGGAATGGCCCACGGAAGGCCGTCACCCAATGCATGGGCGATGGTGGGCAGCGTTAGAAAAACGAGGCTCGTGATCGTGGCCCCAAGCAGCAAGTAGGGCGTGCGCCGTAACCCGAAGATCGGGTGCTGATCAGCAAATCTCCCGGCGATGACCTGGAAGGGAGAGAGCAGATAATGCAGGCCCAACATAGCTGTGATCAACACCGCCGTCACGCCCAGTTCAACAATGGAAATACGGTTGAAATCGATGGTCAACAGGGCAAACATCCACCCGACGCCGATCTTGGGCAGGGCAAGGCGCAATGTCTTGACAAAGCCCAGCAGAAAGCTCACAAACTGGCGAAGAAACCGCATAGCAGATCCTTTCTAAGAAGGAGAGCGCCGACGTCGGCAGGGAGGGATGTTGCTGATCGATAGCAACTGGCAATCACGATGCCGACAACGGCCAATGCCAATACGACAATGGTGGCCGTGAGGCCAATGATCAGTACACGCGCGGAACGTAACGGGCTTGTCCGGTTGGGATCGGGGGTCATTGTTTGATTCCTTCCAGGTATGGGATGGTGGGAGTCTGATTCCACCTTAACAAATTTGAGTTAAGGCCGCAATTGAGTTTGGCGCACGTGGAAGGAGGAGTAGGATGGGAAGCGACGAAGATGTATCTGAAAGTATATCCAATCGAACCCCTCCCCAACCTCATAGGCGTTAAGTTAAGGTCGAACGAAAGTGCCGGGGACTTCACGTTGGACGTGTCGCCAGGAGTGAATGTCCCGTCTCGCTGCGGCGATAAGTCCCCGGCACTTGTGTCTACGGTGTCTAACTTTACGCACATCGGAGGTTGAGGAGGATCCGTGTACAGTCCGTCCGCCGTCAGTCGTCGCCCTTGCGATTCATGCGCCACACGGTGATGTTGAGGATCGACGCGAACGACGCCCACAGGATGTACGGGATGAACATCAGCCCGGCGATGGGCTTGATCTTGTAGAAGCGGGCGGTAGTGGCAACGATCAAGCTCCACAGGACGGCGATCTCGGCGATGGCCCAGCCCAGTTTGCGCATCCCAAAGAAGATGATCGACCATGCCGCGTTGAAGACGAGATGCACGCCGTAGAGCTTCAGCGCGCCTTCGGCTTCTTCGCTGGTGGACAGTCCTTCGTCGTGCTTGTTGCGCCCTTCGCGCCACACCAGCCACGACGCAATGCCCATGACCGTGTAGAGGAAGGTCCACGCTGTGGGGAACAGCCAGTTCGGTGGATTCCAGCGTGGCTTCTTCAATGTCTTGTACCAGTCGTCGAGGCTGGAACCTGTTGCGGCCCCGCCGATGATGGCGGTGATGAAAGGGGCGAGCAAGGCAAGGCCGAGTGCAATGGCCTGCGTGCGATCTTGCGGTTTTTCGAGCTTGGATTTCATGCGGTGTACGTCCTCCTGATTCAAGTTGGCCGGTGACGTGTCCGCGGATGCCGGGTGATTGAGCGCTTCGGCGCGAGCCTTGACGCCATCGGCCAGTTGCGAAAAGATCGGCCCGTGAATCGGATAGAGTAGATACCAATAGAGTAATCCGAACAGGCCCTTCGGCGCAAAGAAGGCTGTCTGGCGAAAGGTGCTGCCGTCGCCTTCGGGGTCGACTTCGAATTGCAGCCAGGCGCGACCGGGAACTTTCATCTCGGCGCGCAAGGTGAGGCATTCGTCGGGGTCCGCGCGCTCGACGCGCCAGAAATCGAGGGCGTCGCCCACGCGGACGTATTCAGGATCGCGCCGTCCTCGCCGAAATCCGACGCCGCCCACCATGCGATCCAGCACGCCGCGTAGCAGCCAGGCCCAGTTGAAGGCCAGCCAGCCGGTGCCGCCGCCCAGACGGCTGAACGTGCTGTAAACAGCGGAAGGCGGCGCGTCCACATGACGTTGTCGCCGCTCGATGATCATGCCCTCGCGCTCGGTGAGGACCACGGGTTTGCGGTCGCCCTGGCTGGAGAGGAGCGCATCCGTCCAGGCGGTCTCTACTTCCTGGGCTTCGAGTTTGCGCAGCGCCAGTTGTACGGCGGTGCGATAGCTGAACGGGTGGATTTCGGGAAAGAGCCGGCGCGCCTTGTCGTCGCGCACAATGACTTCGTTGCGCAGGCCCTCGATCAAAGGGCGCGCAATCTTCGCCGGGATGGGCGTCACCCAGTGGACCCAATACGATGACAGCCGCGGCGTGAGTACAGGGACAGGCACAAGCAGGCGGCGCAGCCCACGTTCTTCGGCGTAGGCCGTCATCATTTCGCCGTAGGTGAGGACGTCTTCGCCGCCGATTTCGATGACTTCGGCGGCGCTTTCCGGCGTCTCCAGGGCGGCGATTAGATAGGCGAGGACGTTGCGGATGGCGATGGGCTGCACTTTGGTGAAGACCCAGCGCGGCGCGATCATCAGCGGCACGCGTTCGGTGAGGTAGCGGATCATCTCGAACGAGGCGCTGCCCGACCCCACGATGATGGCGGCGCGAAATTCGGTGACAGGCACGCCCGACTCGCGGAGTGTGTCACCGGTCACTTGCCGCGAGCGGAGATGGTCGGACAATTGGGTGCTGGAATCGCCTAAGCCGCCCAGGTAGAGGATACGTTGAACGCCCGCGCAAGCTGCTGCATTTCCAAAATTGAGCGCGGCCCGTTGATCGCGCTCGTGGAAGTCGTCGCTGCTGCCCATGCTGTGGATCAGATAGTAGGCGGCGTCGATGCCGTCCATCGCAGCGGGCAGCGTATCGGGATCAAGAACGTCGCCTGCCACCACTTCGATGAGATCGGACCAGGGGCGTCCTTGCAGGCGGGCAGGGTCGCGCACCAGGGCGCGCACATGGTAACCGGCGTCGAGCAGGCGAGGGATGAGGCGTCCGCCCACATAACCGGTAGCCCCCGTCACGAGGACATTGCGGATCGGTGATTTAGGCGTTGATGTCGTCAAGCAATTTCTCCTAACTGATGATCCACGAAGGTACACGGAGACACGCGAAGGCAGAAGGGAGGGACACGGATTTCAGGACTAACAGGACGAGAGAGAGAGAAAAAAACGCTATCTCAACTGAATCTGGTTTTGTCTCAATCTCCTGTTAATCCTGAAATCCGTGTCCCTCTCTTCTCCTCACCCCAGAAAATCCGCGGCCTGGGCTTTGACGGCGTCACGCTCGTCATCGTCCAGGTAGCGCAGGCCGAGGACGTTGCGGCCCAAACGCGGATCGCTGCGCAGTTTTTCTTCGTGCTGGAGCAAAAAGTTCCAATAGAGGAAGTTGTAGGGGCAGGCGTCCTCGCTGGTGCGGGCTTTTTTGTTGAAGACGCAGCCGCTGCAATAATCGCTCATCTTGTCGATGTAGTTGGCCGAGGCGATGTACGGTTTCGTCGCCGTCAGCCCGCCGTCGGCGTTCAGCCCCATGCCGATGACGTTGGGCGGCATCACCCAATCGTAGGCGTCGATGAAAAAGGCCATGAACCAGTCGTTGACTGCGATGGGATCGAGCGGGGCGAGCATGGCGAAGTTGCTCAGCACCATCAGCCGCTCGATGTGGTGGACGTAGCCGCGGCGGATCGCCCGTTGGATCACCTGGCGCAGACAGTTCATCGGCGTCTCACCCGTCCAAAAGAACTCGGGGACGGGGCGGTGATGGCCCCAGGCGTTTTTGCGCTTGAAGCCGGGCATCTGCCGCCAGTATTGCCAGTACATGAACTCACGCCAACCCAAAATCTGGCGCACGAAGCCTTCCACTGACTGGATCGGCGTGCGCCCTTCATGGTAGGCGCGCTGGGCGGCGTCGATCAGTTGCATTGGTTCCAGTAGCCCCAAATTGAGATAGGGCGAGAGCACCGAATGCCACAGTGTCTCTTCGTTTTGGCTCATGGCGTCTTCGTAGGGGCCGAAGTCGGCCAGGCGGTGGGCGATGAAATTCCCCAGCGCCGAGGACGCCTGTTGCCGCGTCACCGCCAGGTCGAAATCGTCGAGCGAGCCGACGTAGTGGGCGTCGGTTTCAGCGTCGGTTTCAGCGGTGATCTCATCGATCACCTGTTGCGTGATCTCGTCCACGGTGAAGGAGGGCGCTTGGGGCGGTTGGGCGTCTTTGGGCAGGGGCTTGCGGTTATCTTTGTCGAAGTTCCACTGGCCGCCGACGGGATCGTCCCCTTGCATGAGGACGTCGAAGTGACGGCGCATGGCGCGGTAGAAATGCTCCATCACGTAGCGCCTGCCCGGCTCGGGATCGGGGTAGGGGTTGAACAACTCGACCAGGAATTGGCGATTGTCCACCACTTCCACCGGCACACCGACGACGTCGGCCAGGCGGTGACGCTGAAATTGGCGTCCGGCGTAGTGGCTGGCCGCCATCGTCACCAGTGCGTCGGGCTTGTGTTCGGCGCAGTGACGGCGCAGCCCGTCCTCGAACGAATCGGCGACGACGTAGTCAACTTCGTACCCTTTCTCCCGCAATTCCTGCGCGTAGTGACGCATGGCCGAAAGCAGCAGCACCAACCGTCGCCGGTGATAGGGCATTTTGCGGCGCCGTCGTCTGCTTTCCACCATCACCACACGCACAGTCGCGCCCTGTTCCTCCGCCCAAGTCAGGGCAGGATGCGGGATGATGAGTTGATCGCCGAGAATCCAGACGGTGAGGCATGTCATACGCTGTCCTGTCCTCAAGTTAGAGAATGCAGAGAAAAATGATCCACCAAGTCACACGAAGAGGAGAAGGGAGGGACACGGATTTCAGGATTGACAGGACAAGAAAAAGAGGACGAGAGAAAAGACCTTCCAGCTTCATCTGAAAATCCTGAAAATCCGTGCAATCCGTGTCCTACTCTTTTTCTTTTCTTCTTCGTGTACCTTCGTGTTTCTTCGTGGATCAACTTCTGCCCACAGTGTCATCGCGGAAACTCACTTCGTCGGTGAGATTGCCGCGATTTGGGGGTACAGATCAGTTCATGTCTTCGAGGACGAGATCGGCGGCGACTTTGCCCGAAAGGGTGACCATGGGGACGCCGCCGCCGGGGTGGGTGGTGCCGCCGGCGAAGTACAGCCCTTTGACGGCGGATGCGCGGTTGTGAGGACGACGGAATGCGGCCATGCGGTCGTTGGACGACTGGCCGTAGAGCGCGCCGTTGCGCGCGCCGCTGAGTATTTCCAGTTGAGGCGGCGTGACAGTCTTCGTGTAGCGAAGGTGATCGCGGACGTCGAGATCGAAGTCGTGGGCGAGGCAGGCGAGGACGAGATCGCGGTAGCCTTCGGCCTGGGTCTGCCAGTTGAAGCGTCCATTTTCGGCGGGCGTGTTGACGAGGACAAACCAGTTCTCGCAGCCCGTGGGCGCGTGAGCGGCGTCGGTCTTGGCGGTGATGGCGACGTAGATTGTGGGCTCGCGTGGCGGCAGGCCGCGGGCGAAGATGTCGTTGAACTCATCCTCGTAGTCGTGGCTGAAGAAGATGTTGTGGTGCGCCAGTTGTGGGTGAACCCGATCCACGCCCAGGAGCAGAATGAAGCCCGACGACGACGGTTCCAGCTTCGTCAAGCGCTTCAATTCGCGACGCACCGTGGGATGGGCGGCAGCATGCGCTCGTAGACGTTGACCACATCCAGGTTGGCGACGATGTGGCGGGCGTCGAGGCGGTCGCCGTCCTTGAGCCGCACGCCGGTGACCTGATCGAATTGAGATCGATGCCGTCTACGGGGCAGCCGGTGCGGATCTCCACGCCCATTTCTTCGGCCAGGCGGGTGAGGGCGGCGGCGATCTGGGCGATGCCACCCTGCGGGTAGAAGACACCCTCGTTCAACTCCACGTGAGCGATGACGTTGAGCGTGGCGGGGCCAGGTAGGGCGACGCGCCAGTGTAGGTGGCGAAGCGCCCGAGCAGTTGGCGCGCCTGCGGCGAGTGGACGTGCTGTTCAATCGCCCGCTGCATGGGGCGTAGGGCGTCGGCCTGCACCATGCGTATGGGGTTCACCTGGAAAACGGTGCGCCAGGTGGGCGGCGCGCCGTAGATGAAGACGTCGCCGGTGGCGTCGTGGATCGTATTCGCATAGCGAAGGAAGCGCAGATAGCCGTCCTCGTCGCGGGGATCGAATTGGGCAAGACGACGCGCCGTCACCTGCGGATCTTCGTCCACGTCGAGCAGCGAGCCGTCGGGGTAGAAGTAGCGGGTGAGCGGATCGAGTGGCAGCAGCGTTAGGTAATCTTCGAGGCGGCGACCGGCGCGGCGGAAAAGATCCTCGAAGACCCAGCGCATGGTGATCACCGAGGGGCCCGTGTCCCAGCGGAAGCCGTCGGCCTCAAAGATGCCCATTTTGCCGCCGGTGCGTTCATTCTGTTCGAGGACAGTGACCTGTTTCCCCGCCGCGGCCAGGTTGATGGCGGTAGCCAGTCCGCCGATGCCCGCGCCGATGATGACGATGTTGGGCAAAGTGTGCTCCTTGTTCTTTCGGATTTTCTCTGCTGAATTTGGCGATTGAGGGATTAGGCGATTGGGGGATTTCAGATCGTCCACAGGATCTGAAATCCCTTAATCGCCTAATCCCTCAATCTGTACTCTTCCCCACAATCCTCCCCTTCCACACCGGCCCCCCATACCGCCACTGCCACCAGAGCGACTGGAAGGCGATGCGGGTCATGAGGACGACGGAGATGGGCAGGAAGAGGGCGTCGACGATGCGCTGTCGGCTGTGGACGGCGGTGAGGGCGCGCAGGGCGATGCCCCACAGCGCCAGCCCCAGCGGCCACCATGGCCAGCCTGGCACATTGATGCCCTGCGCAATGACGCCTACCGCGCCGAGGAGAAGGCCGATCCACGGGCCGAGGAAGACGATCCAGTGGAAGAGGGTGGACGCGATGAGGCCGGCGGCGCTGCCGTAGCCTTTGAGGATGTTCTTGGCGTAGCCGTCGCGCACTTCTGTCCACGAGCGGTACATGCGGCAGCCGATGAGGTGGTTGCCTTCGGCCATGCGCAGGCGTAGTCCGCGTGCTTTGGCGAGGCGCGCCAGCGTCACGTCTTCGAGGACGTTGTCGCGCACGGCTTCGTGACCGCCCACGGCGTCGTAGGCGGCGCGGCGGAAGGCGATGCACTGTCCATTGGCGGCGGCGAAGAGAGTGGTGGCGCTGTGATGCACGGCGAGAATGGGCAGGTAGGCGTGGACGACCATCGCCATCAGCGGCACCACCAGCCGCTCGCCCCATGTGACGGTGGTCTGCGTAGGCCAGATGGTGAGCAGATCGGCCTGTGTGCGCTCGAATTCGGTCAGGAGCGCGTCCAATGCACCGGGGGCCCAGCGCACATCGGCGTCGGTGAAGATCAGGAACTGTCCTTGGGCGGATTGGGCCAGTTGACGGCAGGCCCAGTTCTTGCCCAGCCAGCCGGCGGGCAGATCCGCGCCGCTGAGCACGCGCAGGCGGGGATCGCCGTCCGCTATGGCGGCGGCTGCGGCGAGGGCGAGTGCGTCGGTGCCGTCGGTGGAATGATCGTCGAGGATCAGCACCTCGAGATCGGGCGCGTCCTGTGCCAGGAGGCTGCGGACCGTGTCCTCGATGACGGCGGCCTCGTTGCGGGCGGGAATGAGGAGGGAGATGCGAGGGGTCGTGTCGAAATCTGCTCGTCGCCTCGTCGCCTCGTCGACTCGCCGCTTCAATTTGGGAAACGTCCACCAATTGAGCAGCAGAATGCCGCTCATGCCCAGCAAGATTACAGAGACGAAGAATTGGAGGATCAGCATGGATTGGGTGCTGTGACAGGATTGTGACGATGTGGGTATGATACTTGGTTTCGGTGTGGGGGCGAATTGGGGCGGGGGTGGGGGAAAATGGCGGTGAAATGTGTGTCCTGCGTACATGTTCTCTGTATTGAAAGCGGCCCGGATATGCATCTGAAATTACATCGTCTGTGTGTTGTGTGTACGGTACAAATACGTATGACGTAGACATGTAGGCTAATCCGAATTACCAATTGACGGTTAATGTGTTTTCCCTACAATATTAGACAATGTGAGCGCGCAGTGTGACACCATTCCTCTCCGTCACATTGTGCCTGTCGGCCTGCATCAATCTCCAAGTACATTGGCGCATTACGCATTTCCCCATGCACCGCTGCCTCGGTACACCCTTCACGCCAGGAAAGGACCCCGACCGTGAACCGCTTCGCCTCTCGCAAGTACTCTGCTGTGTCGATTTTGGTGTTGGTACTGGTACAGATCTTGTCACCGTTGGTGTTGCCTGCCGAAGCGTATGCGAGCGGCGCCGCGGCGCTGCCGTCGCCGTACGGTGTGGTTGACGCCGAGGATGTGAACATGCCGGTTGCACAGAGCACGGATGAGGAGGGAGATCTCTGGGAGGATCTGCCGCCGGCGGATGTGGTTGACGATCTGCCTGAGATGGAAGCGCCGACGGAGATGGCAGAGATGTTGGCGCCTGGGATTGTGAGGCTGACCACCGAGAGGTATCTGCCCAACCCCGGTGAGGAATTCAACTTGACGGTGCGCGCCGGCTTGGGGCCACATGAGTCAGTCGAAGGACAGCAACTGGTATTGACACTGCCCAAAGGGCTTCGACTGTTATCAGGAGAAACCAGTTGGACACTGCCTGCACTGGAGGCTGGTGAATCCTTCGAGCGCAGCGTGCGCGTCAAACTGACCAAAGGCAAACCGGACGAGGTGTTCAAGGTTGAGCTTACGATGCAGACAGACGGCTACGGCGATTACACCACCGATCTGTTGATAGGTGTTGGGCGCCCGGGCAAAGGTGTGAAGGTGCTTTTGGATCCAGACGCCCAGGCGCAGGGAATCTCCACCAACAGCCGGACGCAATTCTTCACCGGAGCGGCGTCGGAAGATAGCGATAGCGATGCCGATACGGAGAGAGAGACATCTGAGCAAGAGGGTAATCCGGCGCCTGTTGAGACGAATACAGATACGCAGGCGGAGGCGATTCCGTCGGACGCTGCAACGGGTCTGGTTTCGATGTTTCTGCCGCTTCTGCAAGGAGGCGCCGGCTCAATCGCAGGCAATACCGACGCAATTGACAATGAAGCGCAGCCTTCAACGCAGCAGCTTTTCCTCCCGGCTATCAACGCAGAAGTTGCGACTCCCTTATCGGAAGAGGAAACAGACGGATTCGTGGCAATCTGGCAGATCGACGCCGTTCAAGCTTCGCGAAAGATATCAGAATTGCCGCAAAAAGCGACACTTGTCTTCGACGCGCAGCCGCTTATGGAAGCCGGCATAGACGTAGAGTCACTCGCGCTGTACACGCGTGAAAACGATACCGATGCATGGCAATTGGTACTGTCTGAATACATGCCTGAGGAAGTACTCATCGTAGCGGAGGTGAGCCATTTCAGCCAATGGGGACTGGGCGACAAGTTGGCGATTAGCGGACTGGTGATGCCTACTGTCAACGGCTTTGCCAGCGACAACCACACGGGCAATGCCACTGTGCGCTACCCAGTCGAGACGCCTGAGGGTCTGGGCGGCATGGGGCCGAATCTAGGGCTGAGCTACTCGAGCGGTGGCACAGATGATCTGGAGAACTTGGTGGGTATCCACAACTACAACGTGCAGGCGGATTGGACAGGCTTCGGTTGGCATCTAGACGGCCTCAGCTACATTGCCAGGGACTTCTCCAAAGGCAATTACTACCTGGTGATGGACGGAGTTTCAACAAAGATCAACTGGGCGGGCAATG
>JAWKOL010000024.1:0-106550 GCA_041391225.1 Caldilineaceae bacterium | reverse complement strand
AGGCGAGGCTGATGCCCATGATGCCCCCGCCGACGATTGCAGTTTTCATGCCAAAACTCCCTCTCCCTGCGCCGTCTTGGCGGCAGTTGACTGATTGGACGCGGTGAGGATGGCGGCGATCTTCTTGCCGGCGTCGCCTTCACCGAAAATGGGGGGGCGTTCGCCCGTGGGGCGGAAATTGCGCCACGCGTCCAGAATAACGGAAGTATCGACGCCGACGAGACGGTTCCAACCGGCGGTGACGGTCTCGCTCCACTCGGTCTCATCGCGCAGGGTGATACAGGGAACGCCCAGGAAGTACGCCTCACGCTGCACGCCGCCGGAATCTGTGGCGACGAGGCGGGCGCTGTCTTCCAGGGTGATGATGTCGAAGTAGCCCACCGGATCGATGACGCGCACATGCGGCGCGAAGACGGCGTTGATCTGGGCCAGCGCCTTTCGTGTGCGTGGGTGGGCGGGGAAGATCACCGTCTCGTCCACCTGGTTCAGCGCGTCGACGATCTGCGCCAGGCGGGTGGGGTTGTCGGTGTTGGCGGCGCGGTGGGCGGTCACCAGCGCATAGCTGCCGGGTTCGATCCCCAGCGTCTGCAAAATCGTCGACTTGCGCCGCGCCACCTCGATCTGGCTGAGCATCACGTCGTACATCACGTCGCCCACCCAGTGGACGCTGTCGGTAATGCCTTCGGCGGCCAGGTGTTGCATCGCCGTGCGGCTCACGCAGAAGTGCATATCGGCCAGCCGGTCGGTGACGAGGCGGTTGATCTCTTCGGGCATGGACCGGTCGAAGCTACGCTCGCCTGCTTCGACATGCGCCATGGGGACGCCCAACTTGGCTGCCACCAGTGCGCCGGCGATGGTGGAGTTGGTATCGCCGCGCACCACGACCACGTCGGGGCGTTCGGCCAGCAGCACCTCTTCCATGCGCACCATCATCTCGGCCGTCTGTGTAGCGTGCGATCCCGAACCAACGCCCAAGTAGTGATCCGGCGCCGGGATGTTCAGCTCCTCGAAGAAGGTCTGCGACATCGCGTAGTCATAGTGCTGGCCTGTATGCACCAGGATCTCCTGGTGGTCTGGTCGCAACGCCCGGCTAATGGGGGTCGCCTGTACAAATTCGGGTCTTGCCCCAACGATGGAAACGATCTTCATCGAGAAACCTTTCTTGTTTTGGGGGGATTGGGGACTTGGGATCGGGGACTGGGGACAGGATAGAGTACGTCTCCTGTGCATTGGGATCGGTTGCGTAACTCGATTGGGGTTTGAAATGCCTGACCGCGTTGCTGACAATGCGTCCCCAGTCCCCAGTCCCCAGTCCCCAGTCCCCAGTCCCCAGTCCCCAGTCCCCAGTCCCCAATCACTAACTTCTTGAAATCAGCAACACACCCAGGCACACCACCAGCGTGCCGATCATGCGCAACGGGTTGATGTTCTCGTCGAACAGGCGCCAGGCCGCCACCAGCATCACGGCGTAGCTCAGGCTGGCGAACGGGTAGGCGTAGCTCAGATCTACTCGGGAGAGCGCCGTCAGCCAGAAGACGGTGCTCATCAGGTAGATGGAAAGCCCGAAGAAGACCCACGGATTGGTGGCGATGCGGAAAAGCATCATGGGCAGGCCGTCGAAGCTGAGGGTCGGCGCCCCCATTGTGTTCATGCCCTTCTTGAGCATGATCTGGCCCATAGCGCCCAAGATGACCGAGACGAGAATGTAGGAAATGGCAAGTGACATCTGGAGGCTCCCGTTATTGCATACGATTACCGATTACGCCCACCGTTGGCCTCCTGCTGGGTTGCCGATGCTTTCAATCTTGCGGATATTGAGACGATGCGCCAGCACCCAGCCCTGGAATTTGAGATGAGCCGCAATGGTTCTGGCAATTTTGGCCTTGGAAGCGCCAAACACACGTGAATGCAACTTGGTTGGATATTCGGCCACTTTGAAGCCCTGGATAATGGCCTTGATCAATTCGGTGCCACCCAGGAAGCCGTTGGATTCGAAGGTGACCTGCCCACCACTCCTGCCGCCGGTAAGCCCGGAAGAGCGCAGTGTAGCAGTGAATGCGCCAATCGAGCAGAATGCGGTAGATGAAAGACGATCCCTGGCTGAGCACCAGCCGATAGGCGGGGAACGCCCACCACTTCGCCGTCGGGGTGGTAGGGCGAAGCGGTGACGATGTCCACGCCGTCGGTGAGGCGGCCAGCATGGGATGGTGTCGAACTTGTAGGTGCCGTCGCTGTCGGCGGTGACGATGATGTCGCCGGGCGGCGTTGAGTAAGCCGGTGCGGATGGCCGCTTCCAGTCCGTTCACCTGGTGACGCTCGAAGCGGATGATGACGCCGTCGCTGGGCACCGAATGCCTTGGAGAAGGCGTCGTAGGTGCCGTCTTTGCCGCCGTCGTCCACGAAGACGACCTCAATCGAGCGGGTGCGGGCCATCTGCGCCAGCATCGGGAAGTGCTCCCAGTCAATCTTGTCGACATTGTCGACTTCGTTGTAGCAGGGAATCACAATCGAAAGATCCATCGGTTCAGTTCTCCTTAGAGATTTCAGAGTTTTTTGATCCACGAAGGCACACGAAGAACCACGAAGAACCACGAAGAGAAGAAGAGAGGACACGGATTTCAGGACTACCAGGACAGCAGAGTGGAAAAAGCTTCTGGTCTGTTCTTTTTTTCTGCCTTCGTGTTTCTTCGTGGATCATTTTTCTGGTTTCTCCTTAGTCGGCAAAGATAGCCTCAAGCGGCGGGTGCGGCCTTTGCATCGGCTTTGGGCGAGGCGTCGATCATGTGCTGGTGGATCAGGTTGCGGATCTGGTCGGCCAGTTGCAACGCTTGCGGCCATCGCGATTTAAGACCACACCGCTTCGCCCTTTGCTCGATGGCGCTGAGGAAACCGTCGCTCCAACTCGTCGATCCGCTCCGTCTGGCTCACGATCAGCTCGGCCAGGAAACCGACCAGCAACAGCAGCACGCTGATCACAGCCAGGGTGCCGGCGGCGATGAAGATGGGGCGTTGCTGGGTTTGGGCGAAGATGTAGAGGCCGGTGAGGTAGAAAAAGGTGACGAGGCTGATCACGATGCCGGTCAGCCCTAATCCGCCAAAGAAGCGCATGGGTGCGCGGCTGAAAGCGAGTAGAAAACGCACCACCAGCACATCCAGAAAGCTGATGGGTATGCGGCTGAAACCGAATTTACTCGATCCAGCCTGGCGTGGGCTGTAGTGTGTCTTCACTTCGCCGATGCGGAAACCCTGATGAGCGGCGATCATGAGCAGGAAGCGGTGCCAGTCGGAGCGCAGCGGGGGCAGGCTTTCGATCACCTCGCGGCGCATGGCCTTGATCCAATTGCCGTCGTGGACGTCTACGCCGCCCAGTCGACGCATGACAAAGTTGTAGATGCTGCTGGCCAGTACCTTGCCGTCGCGCCGTCCTTGCCGCCAGCCGGCCACCACGTCGAGATCGGCGGCTTGCATGTGGCGCACCAGCGCGGGGACGTCGAGCAGCGGGTCGGATTCCATGTCGGCGGGGATGAGGATGACGATGTCACCGCGGGCGGCGGCGAACATGCGCTGTAGCCCCGCCGTCATCCCCTGACTGCGCCGGTTGCTGAAGACGATGACGCCTGCAAATTCCTGTTGCAGCGCCGCCAGCACGCGTCCTGTGCCGTCGGTGGAGCCGTCGTTGACCACCAGCACTTCGCCGCGACGCCCCAGTTCGTTGAATGCGGCGAAAGATCGGCGCACCACGGCGTCGATGGTGGATTCCTCGTTGCGCGCCGGCACCACCACGGAGATGTAGACAGTCTCATCCTGTGCAGATGGATTCGTCACTGGATCAGCCAAAACACGCCCCACGGCTACCGCTGTGCCACTTGCCATGCTCACATCTCCAAAAACGAGCGCACCGCGGCCACAACGCGATCCTGTTGTTCGCCGGTCATTTCGGGGTAGAGGGGCAGGCTCAGGCAACTGCGCGCCACCGCTTCGGTGACGGGCAAACTGCCGTGCCGATAGCCAAGGTCGGCGTAGGCAGGCTGCAAGTGCAGGGGAACCGGGTAGTGGATGCCAGCGCCGATGCCCTGTTTTTTGAGATAATCGAGCATCTCATCGCGACGCGAGGTGCGGATCACGTAGAGATGCCATGCCGGATCAGCCTGTGGATCGACGTGGGGCAGCATGATCTCCATATCTTGCAGCAGTTCGGAATAGCGGGCGGCCAGTCGGCGGCGCGCTTGCGTCCACTGGGCGAGGTGGGGCAGTTTGGCGCCGAGGACGGCGGCCTGCAAGGCATCGATGCGTTCGCCGTAGCCCTTGATCTCGTGTAGGTACTTGTCATGGCGGCCATGGTTGCGCAGGAGACGCACCTTTTCGGCGAGGGCGGCGTCGTTGGTGGTGACAGCGCCGGCATCGCCGTAGGCGCCCAGGTTCTTGCCGGGGTAGAAACTAAAACAGGCAGCCACGCCCAACCCACCGGCCTTGATACCCGACCAGGTGGCGCCGTGCGCCTGGGCGGCGTCTTCGATAACGGGGACGCCGTGATCGGCGGCAATGGCGTTGATGGTGGTCATATCTGTGGGCTGGCCGTAGATGTGTACCGGCATGACAGCGCGCGTCCGCGGCGTGAACGCCTGCACCAACGCGCCGCCCGACATGTTATAGGTGCCGGGATCAATGTCCACGAAGACAGGGGTGGCGCCCACGGCAGAAATGGCTTCGGCGGTGGCGATAAACGTATGCGCGACGGTGATCACCTCGTCGCCGGGGCCGATGCCGTGAGCGGCCAGTGCGACGTGCAGGGCGCTGGTCCCCGATGTGGTGGCCACGGCATACTTGGCGCCACTCCAGGCTGCGAATGCTTCCTCGAACGCGTGGACCTTCGGCCCTTGCGCAAGCTGACCCGAGGCAAGCACCTCGAGGACGGCGGCTTTTTCTTCTTCTCCAATGTACGGTGACGAAATGGGGATCATGATTACTCCTCGATTTGGTAGACCTGATCACAGGTTGCACAGTACCAGCCGGATTCGCCGGGCTGAAGCTTTTCGCCGCAGGCGCACACGTAGCCGATCCGCCGCGCCGGTACACCAACCACCAGCCCGTAATCGGGGACATCGTGGGTCACCACCGCGCCGGCGGCGACCATTGCAAAGCGGCCAATCGAAATGCCAGGTAAAATCACACTGCCCGCGCCCAGAGATGCGCCGTAGCGAATCTTCGTCTCGCCCACCACCCAGTCGTCGTCTGTTTTGAGCTGACCATCGGGTGTAATCGCACGCGGGATGCGGTCGTTGGTGAGGCAGACCTGCGGCCCGATGAAGACGCCGTCTTCGATGGTGGCGCCGTGGTAGAGCAGGGCGTTGTTCTGAATTTTGACGTTGTTGCCCACGACGACGCCGCTGTCGATGTAGACGTTCTTGCCCACGATGCAATCGCTGCCGATCTGCACCCGCTCGCGGATCTGTACCTGGTGCCAGATGCGGGTGCCTGCGCCGAGTTGCACGCTGTCGGCGACTTCGGCGCTGGGATGAACCGTTGCGGCGCGCTTCGGCTGTTCGGTTTGAATGCCATTCGTCTGTGTCATCGCCAGTTGCTCCGTCATCGAGATTTTCTTCTTAGTTGTTCATTGCCTGCTGTGGTTGCAGTGTGGTCAGCTTCGTTCGACGGCGGCGTGTTTTGCGCACGGGCAACCTGGCCGTCGTCTTGGGGCGGCGCTCAGGTACAACCGGCGGCGGTGGCGTTTTGCCTGCGCCGTTGACGCTCGTCGAAAGCGGGATGCTGCGTCCTTGCATTTCAATCGGGATCGGCACCTGGAAGTAATTGAGAATCGTCGGCGCCACGTCCATGATCTCCCACCCCACGAGTTCATGGCCGTCGTACTTCTGCTTCGGGTGCCAGTAGACATACATGCCGTTCGGCGTAGGCGCTGCGGTGTCGGCGCCTTCGCTGATCCAGATGGACGGGTGACCCAGGTCATTCACCGAACGCCAGCGCAGGTTGTCCCAGTAGACGATGAGATCGGGGACCACGCCGTGGAGATGACGATAGGTCTCTTCGGGCTTGAAGATCTGCGTGTTCAGCCGTTCACCGTTGGGGCCGCGCACATCTTCGATGCGGGCCACAAGCTCGTCGCGCATCTGGAGGTAGCGCGACCAGGGAATCACGCCCTGCGCCTCCCGGTCTTCGACGTTCAAGAAGAAACGGGTGAACTCGCCGCCCTCGGCCCACGCCAACGTATTCGCCCAATCCACAGTCTGTGCGTTGAAGGGCTGGACGCCTTCCAAAGGTGTGTCGACTGTGAGCCATTCTTCGTCGATCAACCAGTCGTTGACGGAAATACTGCCCGCGGTGCGTTGAATGCCATGATCCGAAACGATCATCAACGCTGTGTCGGCGTCCATCTGCTCCATCAACTGCGCGATCTTGCCATCGATATACTGGTAGTAGTCGCGAACCCGACATTGCAGCGAATCGTCGTCGCAACTACCGTCCACTGCCTGCCAGAAACGCTGTTGCAGGCGCGACGCCCCCACTTCCACCGAGATGAAGAAATCCCACATCTGCTGCGCCAACAGCTTGCGCATCACGTTGAAATGCAGATCACTCATGCGGTAGATGTCGTGGATCTGATCTTCGAGATCGTGGGTGGGTGCTGCTGCCACGTCGACCATGTATTCACCACCGGCCCACTGGTTGATCTGATCGCCCAGCGCGCCAGGATAGGTGAACTCTGCCGCCCGCCGCCGCCCGTCTTTGCCGATGACGGTGGTCTGCGGTGTCAGGTGACAACTGATCTGCACACCGTTGACCTGCCGCGGCGGGTAGGTGCCGGGGACACCCATCGTCACCACACGTTTGCCCGCTTCGCCCAGGATCTCCCACACAGCGGGTTCGCGGGTGGCGCTGCCAAAGGCCGTTTTCACGTCGTCGTACGATCCCTGTCGCCGGTTTTCGATACCGTAGATGCCGATGGTGCCAGGATCTTTGCCGGATGTGATCACGTTCCACGCCGGTATGGACACACAGGGAACGCTGCTCTGCAATGTGCCGAAAGCACCTTCGCTGAGCAATCGATCAAATGTGGGTAGGTGGCTGCGCCATTGCGAAAAGACCAACTCCGGCGCGAAGCCATCCAATCCGAGTACCAGCAGCCTTGGGCGTCTCTTCTTTAGAAACTTAAGCATGATGTATGTCTGCGTTGACCTTTGTTTCTGCCCTGAAATCACAAGGGACGGTTGTCGGTCTGCGTTTCAGGGCAGAATTCGATTGTGTTGCTACGATTTACCCAGTGCCCAACCGAAGTGCTCAAGCCCAACACGTACAGCACGTTTGAATGTGTGCAGATCGGTGGCCAGCATCTTGAGATAGGTCACTACGGGGCCGGGGCGGAAGGCCCACTCGCGGAACGCCCGTTTCTGCCAGTACATCAGATCTTCGGCAGATAGGTTGTCGTATTGCAGGACGGTACCCTTGTCCATGTCCACTTCTTCCCAGCGGGTGCCTTCGCGGAACCACTTGTTCTTCACCACCTCGAAGAAGAAGGGGGTGCCGGGGTACGGCGCCGCAATGTGGAAGAGCGCAATCTCCAGCGGCAGCGTCTTGGAGAACTCGATGGTCTGGCGGATGGTCTCTTCGGTTTCACCGGGCAGGCCGATGATGAAGTATCCCCAGTTCTTGATGCCGGCCTTGCGCGCCCAGCCCAGCGCCCGCTGCGCCTTCTTGGGATCGGCGCCCTTGGCGGCGCGTTTCAGGATCAGCTCATTGCCGCTTTCGAGGCCCCAACTGATCATCCAGCAGCCGGCCTGCGCCATCTTCTGCAGCATCTCTTCGTCCACAAAGTCAACGCGGCTGTTGCACGTCCACTTGACCTTGATGCCGTCTTCGATGATGGCGTCGCACATGGCGATCACCTGATCGCGGTTCACGGTGAAGAGATCCGCGTACATGTGGATGTTGTGGATGCCCAGGCTGGCGAAGAGTTTCATCTCTTCGAGGATGCGCTCGGGCGAATGCAGGCGCACCGAGTATTGGTACGACACATGCTTGATGCAGTACTTGCAGCCCGCCGGGCAACCGCGGCTGGTGAGCATGAAACTGAATGGCCCCTTCATCAGCGGCATTCGGTACTTGTCCAACGGCAGCAGGTGGTGCAGCGGCATGGGCAGATCGTCCAGATCCGGGATGAAGGGACGATCCGTGTTGATCACAATCTCGCCGTCGCGGCGCCAAACCAGCCCCTTGACATTGGACATGTCGAGGCCCGTGCCGTTGGCCGTGGACGGATCGGGCGACGGTTGCCACAGCGGATCGGTCTTGGTGAGCATTTCGTTCACCCACTCGGGCCGCATTTGCTGGCGGCCTTCGAGCACGTCGATCAACTCGCGGAAGGTCAACTCCGGCTCGCCGCGCAACACATAGTCCAGCGCCGGGAAGTCGCGCATCGTCTCCATAGGCATCGGCGTCACGTGGGTGCCGAACGCCATTGTCTTGGCGCCCAACGCCCGAGCCAGCATGGCGCCGTACATGTCGTTGGTCAACGTAGGCGCGGTGACCTGGGTGATGTAGTACTTGGGCGCTTTCTCGCGCAGGATCTTCTCGAACTCGTCCCACGTCATCATCTCGGCGATGGCGTCGACGATGTGGACGGTGTAATCCGGCTGCAACATGGCGGCCAACTGCGCCAACGAAACCTGAGGCCACACCATCTCTTCGCGGCTACGCCGCCCAACACGATGCTGCGTGCGGATCCAGATGCCGCCATCGGGCGACGGTGGGTTGACCAGCATCACGTCCACTGCGCCTTCGGGGCGACGGTGGGTGAGATGACGCACCGCAGCGCCTGCGTCGGGGAACTTGGTGTCGCGCAGCTTCGGCACCCGCCGTGTTCCGAGATTTTCCTTCAACTCCAGCGTCACTTCTTCAACATCAGCCATGGACAAACCCTTCCTTTACCGGTACAACTTCCGTTGCCGACACGATGGCCCCGCTGCTGCGGCGGGTAGCGGGCGCTTCAACGCCGTTGCGACTCATATCGTCGGCGATCAGAGATTCACGTTCGTTCAATGCAACCAAAACCTGCATCTGCACCCAGGCGATCAACAACTGAATGCCGACCAGCGTCAGCACGCGCTGCCCAGGAAGTAGATCCAAAGCTGGGCCAGCGTCATGCCGCCGAAACCGAGGGCCAGGCTCACGGCGCCGATGACGATACCGGCGGCCAAGGCCAGCAATCCTACCCAGCCAAAGTGGCGATCCAGCCGGTTCCTCGTCTGCGGGCGGCCCCACAGGCCCTGGCGGATCGGCTCTTTGTAGAAGAGCGCCACGAAGTAGTTGAAACTAATCCCCAGCGCCAGAATGCTGATCCCGGCCACCGAGAGCACCAGCGCCGAGTAGAGCGTAAACGCCCCACCGAAGAGACCTGCGTGACGCCGGAAAGGCGTATACCCACCAGCCCCAGGCCGATGACGGCGGCCAACACCAGCGCCGCCAGCCCGAACATGCCCAAAATGCGACCGGGGTTGTAGCTCAGCGCCGTCCACACAATCGACTGGGCGAATCGGGTGCCGTCGCGGACCACACTCAGCTTGGAGCGACCGAGGCGTTCGCTGTAGGGAATGGGCACCTCGAACATGCGCAGGTCTTCGTGCAGGGCGCGGGTGCTCATCACCGGCGTCAGGTTCAGGCCGTCGGGCAACGGGTAGATGCGCTCGAGGATCGACTTCTTGAAGACACGCATGCCGCTGGCCGAATCGGTGATGCGGGCGGCGCTGATTAAGCTGACCAGGTTGGCAAAGATGGTGTTGCCGATGCGTCGCACCAGGGGCATCTGGCTGTCGGAGCCGGCCATGCGCGAGCCGATGATGATGTCGGCGTTCTGGTCCACCGCGGCGCGGCAGAGCTTGGGGAAATGCTCCGGCGGATAGGTGCCGTCGGCGTCGAGGAAGCCGATCCACTCACCTGTGGCCGCTGCGAAGCCCGTCTTCAGGGCGGCGCCGTAACCACGATTCACCGGATGGCGGATCAGGCGGACATCCTCGATGGCGCCGAGGATCTGCGGGGTGCGGTCGGTGGAACCGTCGTCAACAACGATGAGTTCCAGTCCGTCGATGCCTTCTGCTGCCAGCCCTTCGCGTGCTGAAAGGACTCGGTTCACAACTTCTTCGATCCCATCTTCTTCGTTGAGGGCTGGGATTACTACGGAAAGTGTCGCCATTGGGATTCTCCTGCGTTTCTTCGACTAGTGCGTACCGCCCGTTTGGGTACCTGTGGGCTAGTAATGCACGACAACATTGTTCGGGCGGGATTGCCCTGGTTCTATCTGCTTGATCAACCTCGCCGGCACACCGCCGACCACACTGTGCGGCGCCACGTCTTTGGTGACGACTGCACCTGCTGCTACAACCGATCCTCGGCCTACGGTGACGCCGTCGGTGATGATGGCGCCGGCGCCTATCCAACAGTCGTCCTCTACCGTGATGCCCTGCGCCGTGATGCCCTGCTCGATCATGGGGCGTGTCGGATCGTCGAAGATGTGGTTCACCGCCAACATCTGTACCTGCGGCGCTGTGTACACCCGATCTCCGATGGTGATGCCGCCCTGCCCGCGCAACACATTCATCTCGCCGATCAACGAATCGCGACCGATACGAATGAATGCGTGCGGCAGATCGCGGAAGTTGTAGACGTGCAAAATCGAGCCGTGCATCACAAATGTGTTGTCGCCGATGTGAATGCCGGCCGGGCAGGCATGCAAATACGTTCCCTGATCCAGATAGACGTTCTTGCCCAGGTGGATCTGATCGGCGAAGCGGATGCGCACGCCGTTTTCGATGGCAGCGATGCCGTCCATCTGCATCAGCGCCCGATAGAGCACACCACGCAGGCCCACGCCGATCACTGTGGGCACCCAACCAGCCGCGGCGAAGAAAGCCTGTTCGAGCACGTAGCGCCAAGGGCTGCTGGCCTGACGTTCAATGTAAAGCCGCAACGCCCCACCAGGCTTGCCCACCGACGAAGACGCGCTGCCTAGCTTACGCTCGACGAAGGCCGCTTCGGATGAGACCGGCGCTGTAGATTGGGGAGCTGATTGATTGCTGACCATGAGCCTTTTGCTTACTGTCTTCTGCGATTTGACTGATTTTTGTGCCACGAAAGTGATCTGGACTCAGAATAATCAGCGCCGCGGAGAATCGCATAAGGGGTAGATTAGAATTGCATATCAAAGAGAAATGGGCAGGATAAAACTGGCTTATGCGAGAATCGCGCGAGGTATCCATTAGAATTATCTATCAATCAATAGTTGATCTATTGAATCGTTTGATCGAAGTGGTTATGATGTGTGTGGGGGTATAGTGGTGATCTATATTGGAAGGAAGTTATGCGAGGCAAATTCTTAACAGGCAAGTTCACCGGGCGAATTCTGGCCGCCATCGGATTGGTTGCCCTTTGGGGGGTGATCATCTTCTTTGGTAATCAGTTACTACAGTCTCGGGTCAGCAATCGGGCCGCTGTGCCAACTGCGGTGATCGCTGCTTCCGGCGAAGATCCGTCGGCGCAAATCGCATCCAATCCAGTAGGCGCCAATGGCGGCGATGTTGTGCTTCTGCCCGAAGCTGCCGACACCCAGTCGCCCGTCGCGATGCCGCCCGCTCAGGCCACCCCCACCACCTCGGCGCCGCCCGCATCTTCCGGCGACGGCACAGAGGTGTCTGTTTCACCGGACGTACAGAGTGTGGCCTGGTTCGCCAGTGGCAGCGAAAACCGATCCGTCGGCGATTCCTTTCTTCATGCCGGCTACTTCGAGGATCAAGCATTTGTTTCGTTGATCCGCTTCGATCTGTCCGCGGTGCCGCGTGGCGCCGAACTGTTTGACGTGAGCCTGCAAATTTCCGGCCTGCGCGCCGACCGCCTTTCGGATACAGAAGACGGCATCTGGTCGGCGCAGTTGCTCGCCGACAATGGCGACAGCTTTGTGCGTCTGGATTTCCAGACAGTCTTCAACTTCCCGGCTGCGATTTCGCTGTTGCCCACGTTGCGAAAGCAGGATCTCGGCGCGGGCATCCGCAACGAGTGGCAGCTTGGCCCAACCGAGCGCGCCTGGATCGCGGATCAGCTTATCGCGGGGAAGACGTCGATCCTCGTGCGCTTGACAGGACCCACCAGCGGCGACGCTTCGCTCTACTCGTGGGATAGCGGCAACGGCGCCGTCTCCGGTGGCACGCCGCCGGTATTGCGGCTGGGCATGGGGGCTGCTCCAGCCACCCCGCCCCCGCTGCCCACACCTCGGTTTGTGGTGGCCACCGCCACCCCGACACCGGCCAATATCCTGACGGTTGCCGCCAATGCCCAGAGCGTCACCAAAGAGGCGATTGTGGCTGCGATTAACCCGCAAGAGGTTGTGCGCGGATCACGCCGACGCCCCCGGCGGCCAACGTGGCAACCGCACAGGCTGCCGCCTACCTCATGGGGCTGCCCGCTGTGGTGGAATCCACACCGGTTCCGGGCAACGCCGCCACCGTCACCGCGCGGGAACTCTACGCCACCGCTGTCGCCATGACCACCGGCACCTTCACGCCTGTGCCGCCGGACGCGGTAACGCCGATCATCATTCAGCCTACGCCACAGCCTGAGAACGCCCTTACTGCTGTGGCTCAATTCGCCACGGCTACCGCGGTCAGCGCGCTGGGTACACCCACTGCGCTGCCCTACAATGCGGTGATGGCGACCCTGACCCCAACGCCGCTGCTCATCGCCGCCACCGAAACACCGCAGACCGCGGCTACCGCCTACTATCAAGTTGTGCTGGCCACAGCCGAAGCGCAGACCACCGGCACGGCGACGCCGCTGCCCCCCAATGCAACGGTTGTGGTGCCAACATCGACGCCCAATCCCGACATCCGCGGGCCATTGCTCGTCTACCTGGATCAGATCACGCCGACTGTGCAACCCACACCAACACCGGCGCCCAACACGATCCCAGCGGAGCTTTACGGCAAGATCCTCTTCTGGAGTGACCGCAACGGCGCAGATCGGCTCTATGCACTGGACCCAGCCACACAGCGCATCGCCCTGGTGACGGAAAACTGGCCCTTTGCCCTCGCCGAAGCCCAAGGCGACTTTTCGCCGCTGGAGCCGTGGGTAAGCCTGCAAGTGCGCAACGATCTGCAACGCATCCCGCAGATCTACGTCTTCGATAGCCAGTACAACGTGGATCGGGCGCAGATCACGGCCTGGCAGGCGCAGAGCTATGATCCTGTCTGGTCGCCGAACGGTGACCTCATCGCCTTCGTCTCGGTGGAAACCGGCAACGACGAGATCTACGTCGCTCGGCCCGACGGCAGCGAGCTTAGGCGGCTTACGCAGAACACCTGGGAATGGGACAAACATCCAACCTGGTCGCCGGATGGATCCAAGATCGTGTTTTGGTCGAACCGAGACAGTGGCAGGCGACAATTGTGGATCATGGACGCCGACGGTTCAAACCCAAGCCTCTTGATCAACTCTCCTTACAACGATTGGAACCCTGTTTGGGTGAAGTAGTGTAGTACAAAACAAAGGGGGATGGCCCATAGCCATCCCCCTTTGCGATCTGTATTTGGTTTCTCTATCCAAGCGCCTTCGTTCGCAATCAGTTCAAGGTGGTTGTGAAAGTGTTCATGTAGTAGCCAATCCCTCGCTCGGTCTTGATTATCTCTGGCTGCGATGGGTTGGATTCTATCTTGTTGCGTAGGTAGCGAATGTAAAGCCGCAAATAGTCCAGTTGATCGACATATTCCGGCCCCCATCCTTCGCGCAACAGGCGTTCGTGGGTGAGCACCTCGTCGTGGTGGCGCGCCATGAAGACAAGCAGATCGTACTCCGTTGGCGTCAAATCCACAGGGGTTCCGCGCACAGAAACTTTGCGCTTGGGCAGATCGATCTGCACTTCGCCGGCCACCAATTGCGCCGGTGGCTCATTCTCCGCTCCCTGTTTCTCTGCTCGAAATTGCACCTTGATGCGCGCCAGTAGTTCGCCGATTGTATACGGCTTGCGCACGTAATCGTCGGCGCCGGCATCCAGCGCCTTGATCACATAATTCTCTTGCGAAAGCGCCGTGAGCATGATGATCGGCGTGTTCGACATCTCACGCAGGCGCTTACATACCTCAATACCCGACATCTCCGGCATCATAACATCCAAGATAATCAGATCTGGATGGCTCTGATAAGCCATGCGCAGCGCTGCAGCGCCATTCTCCGCAACGACAACATCGTAATCGTGGCGTTGAAGGTGCGCTCTTAATAATTCAAGAAGGGTGCGGTCATCATCAACCACAAGAATTCTCTTCTTCACAATCGCTTCTCTTTCTGTCGCAATGCCAGATGTAGCTCAACACTATCTTAGTACACAACGCCTTCCTGTAGAACATGCCTGTATTACCATTTCCTTGGCACTCAGCACGCCGCTGAATCTATCAGGTTGTAAGGTTTTGCTGTTTGTACATTAAGGTCTTTGTGATTGCGCGCTATGTGTATGCGTGTTGTTGGTGTACTCAGATTCTAAGTAAGTATATATGATATTCTAATGCTGAGATATTTATTTTCGCTTACAAATCCTGGCTACAGTCATTCTGCAGTAAGCGTACCATCACGTTCAGTAAAATGCCTCGCTGAGAGCGGTCTCCGATCCATTCGAAGCCTCGTGCCAGGTAGAATTCCTTGGCCCTGGCCGTCTCAAGGACAATTTCCACACACGCTTCGCGGCAGGCAATCTCAATCGCTGCATCCAGGAGACGGCCGCCCAGCCCGCGTCCCTGTGCGCTGGGGGCGACGGCCAGTGTTGTGATGTTCAAGACCGTACCTTCGGGTTGGTGGGTGATGGCGGGATCTTCGTTCAATGCCGGCTCGCGTCGGCTCTTCCACTTTTCGGTGGTGAGGTAGGCGACAAGCCTGCCCTCTTCCATCAGCACCACGCAGCCCGCCGGAAATGCCTTCAGCCGCCCCTCGATGATCCGCGGATCTTCGTCTGCACCGTAGACGCCGAAGATCTCTTGATCCAGTGCCACGATGGCGCGCAGATCGGCCAACGCGGCGGTTCGCATCTCGATCATTGCGCGTTGTAATCCTTGCGAGGCGGCAGCGACACCGACCGAAACTCGCGGATCAGCTCGATCAACCCCTCGATCCCCGCCTCTAGGAACTGTTGACCCTTCTCCTCGCTGGCGAGTGTGGCCGCGCCGCGCACTCCGCTTTCCGTCATCGTGCTCCAGAAAGGCATGAGGAACGCCGATGATGCGTCGGGGCGCTTGCCTTTGAGTAGATCGGTTTGGAAAGAAGGCGGCAGAGGATTCGATTCGTCTACTGCTTTGTCCATCTGTGCCAGGCTGGGGCGCAACGCCAGGTAGAGCGAAGTCTCGAATTCGCCGGCATGAGAGACGCCGGCATAGCCCGATTCGCGCACGCTGTTGCCCACTTCGCGCGCACGGCGCACTCCCCAGTGGTTGACGGTGGCGCACAGCGCTTTGCCTTCGCTATCCAACACTGTCAACCGCGCCGACAATTCCAGCGGCGCCGTATTGCTGCCATGCCCGTTGACAATCAGGATGTGGGTGAAGCCGTGATGGGCCAGGCTCAGGCACACGTCGCGCACGTAGGCCACGAACGTATCCCAACTCACCGATATGGTGCCGGGGAAGTCGACATGGTGGGGGCTGAATCCATGCGTCACCGGGGGAATGAGCACCGCTTCTTCGGGGATGCGCGACACGGCCCGCTCGCAGATCTCGCTGCACAGCACAACATCGACATCGATGGGCAAATGATATCCGTGATCTTCGTAAGTGCCAACGGGCAGCACCGCCACCCGCCCAGAGTGGCCGCCGCGGCATTCTGGCCAGGTCATCTCTGCGTAGCGATATTTCACGGGCTTGCTCCTCAAGATGTTTAAGGGATTTTATGGGCGCAACCACTGCGGGCGTCCGCCATCTGCCATTGCAGTTGTCGGTCGGTTGTCTCATGTGGTTTGAAGGGGACGATCACATCGTCCAGCACTGTCTCCAGGACCTCGATTTCGGCCAGCTCGGCCACGCCGAGGCCGAGCGAATGCCCGTAGTGAAGCAACCCCATCGCCATTGATCAAAGCCCATGGCGCGGGTCATCACCGCATCAGCCGCAAAGACATCCACGCCAGCGGCCACAATGCCTAGCGGCACCGCGTCTTCGCCGCCGGGGCCGTTGCCTTGCAGGCCGCGCGTGCCGTCCACAACCGAAATATCGGGGCTGAGGAAGCGCGCCAGCCGGATCAGGTTGAGGTTGAGCACCTGCGCTTCTTCCGGCAACACGCGTTCGGCGTGGGAATTGAAGCCGTGCATCTTCACCCGATCCGGCTTGTAGAGGGTCCCCATGATCATGTTTTTGAGCGCCAGTGTCACCACACACACGTCATGGGTTTTGGCCACGGCCATCGAGATTGTGCATGGGCATTCCAGCACCGTCTTTGGCATGCGCACCATGACGCGGCTGCGATCCGCCAGCAGGATGGGCGTCTCTTCCCAGCGTGTTTCCTGGTTCAAATCGACCAAACGAATGTTGATAGGATATTCATTTTGGAGGGCGTGATAGCCGAAGTTCTCAAATGCTTCGCCGGAATGCGCTTCGTTGCCGCCTTCGGCGATAACGATCTCTTCGGGGGGTGTGGGCGTGGTTAGCAGAAAGTCGATGGCGCCGCGCATGGCGTCGACATGACTTGAAGCCAGTTGGTTCTGGCTAGAGAGGAAGTTGGGCTTGAGCATCACCTGCGGCGCGAGCTTGGCTTCTACCTCGGCGCGCACCAGTTCAAGAGCACGGAAGACGTTGTTGCGCCGGTTTTCGCCGCGCGCCAAACCGACACAAGCTCGTTTCGTCATGGGTATCGTCTCTTTCTTGTCTACGTCAGCGGGCTGAGGAAGCGACGCCCGCGCAGTTCTTCTGGACAGTCCAGTTGTGGATTCTGCGTGTAGTTCTGCAAAAGTGCAGCAGAACGAGCGATGAGATCGCCGTAGGTAATGTCGCCGTTGCGTTCGCGGATTGCAGCGTTGATCGACCAGGTGAAGGCGCCACGGTGGGCGCCGTCGATGAACGCATCGGCGGCGGTCTCTTCATCGCGACAGGCCGCCAGCAGGATCTGCGGCTTGGCGCCGGATACCTTGGCCTGTTTCTCGCGGCGGAAACGAGACAGCAACTGTGTTTTGATCTTGTCGCGTACGTCCAGCCACTCACGGAAGGAGCGGTCGCCCCGTTCTTCGGCCAGGCGTGGCGCCAGCCAGTTCTCTTCGTCTTCCTGATGTTGGAGTTTGAGCCGGGCAATGCGCATCTGCATCTCTTCGGGCGGATCGATGAAGCGCTCGCGCACGTCGACTACTTCGGGGGGATAGACCACCTTGTTGATGCTGCCGCTATGGCAACAGTCGGCAAGGAAGGTGAAACTGACATTTTCGGGGACGGCATCGAAGAAGCCACGCAGCACGTCGTCTTTCATGGGGTTGGTCCACGAATGATCGTGGGGGACGATCACTTCGTCTAGCTTGTCCCCTTCGTCGCTGGTTGTGTCGGCCACCTGTGTGCCGTGGCTGGCAAAGTGGAAGAGTCGAACGTCTTTGCCGTCGCCGCTGTAATCGCTGAACAACCACGACAACCCTTCGCGTATGTTCTTGGTCGTGGCATCAGCGTCGTGCAATACGCGGATCTCATCTGAACTGAACCCGTAGAGATCGCCCAAAAGCTGTTGCATTGCGATTGAATCGTTGACACATCCACGCAACGCCCACTCTGGGCGCGTGAACTGGTTAATGCCGACGAGAAATGCGCGCCTTGACATTGTAATTCCCCCTTTGTGTGAATCAGCATCGCGGTTACGCACAGCCGAATAGCAACTAAGGCTCCACCCTGAAATTCACAGCGGCACGGCGTTCTAGTGTTGAACTGCGATGCTGCCGCACAGTATATATGGCAATATATGGCAATATATGGCAACAAAACGTATATGGAAACAAGACCTAGAATAGTATAGGCTTTTCCTACGCCATCGCTGTGATCCAGTTCACTTGATTTGAACCATAGGGTACTACATTTTCTGTGATTTGTCCTGTTCGCCTAAAGGGAAAGGGTACTGCACTTTGGGGGCAGACAGTGCCTGGCACTGTCGCCGCTTGCCCCGAATCTGAAATCGGGTTAGGAGAAACCAGAGAAAAAACGATCCACGAAGGCACACGAAGCCACACGAAGGCAGAAAAGCACAAGCAGAAAGCTTTTCCGCTCTGCTGTCCTGCTAATCTTGAAATCCGTGTCCCTCTCCTCCTCTTCGTGTGGCTTCGTGGATCAAAAAATTCTTGAAATCAGGTTACTCGAAATTGACCAATGTCCAGCAAATAATCTATACACGGCGCACTTGCTGTCTGCTATACTCGTTTGGTGTGTGTAAGGTAAAAATTCGTTCATCGATCTAGGAGCAAAACTCTTGCCTGCCCTACCGGCCATCATCAATGCTGACAACAACGCTGCACAACGGCCAATGGCGCCAGACGACAACCACCTCCCAGTGCAGATCTATCAACAGGCGATTGCCGCTGCCGGCGGTGTTCCCTATCATCGCGAGAACAGCGCCGACGGTCCGCTGTTCACCTACATCGGCGACAACTTCGAGGAGGTGACAGGCCATCCGCGTGAGGGCATGACGCCTGGGAAATGGCAGGACGTCATCCAAGAGACACAGTTCCGCGGCGAGTTGGCCGGTTTGAGTATGGCCGAGGCCAGCCGTCGCGTCGTCGAAAACGAAGTGAGCACCTGGACGGTGGACGTACGCATCGTCACCCCCAGCGGCGACGAACGCTGGATCTCCGATACGTCAATCGAGAAACGCGACGAAACCGGCCGATCGATTGGTTCCGTCGGCTTCCTTCAGGACATCACCTGGCGCAAGCGGCTGGAGGCGCAGGTCCGCTCTGCGTTGACTGCCGCCGAATCGGCCAATCAGGCGAAATCGGAATTCCTGGCCACTGTGAGCCACGAGATCCGCACGCCGCTCAACGCCATTGTGGGCATGGCTCAGGTTCTGCGCGACGGCGCACTCAGTGATGAGCAGCGCGAGTACGTGGAGACCATTGCGTCCAGCAGCGACGCATTGATCGCGCTGGTGAGTGATGTGCTCGATTTTTCGAAAATCGACTCAGGACGGCTGGAACTGACCGAACAGCCCTTTGACCTACACCAATGTTTGCACGATATCAACACGCTCTTCCGCCACGCGGCGGCAAAGCGTCAATTGTTGCTGACCATGCGATTAGCGCCGAACCTACCGCGTCATGTGGTTGGGGACGAGTTGCGGCTCCGTCAGATTTTGACCAATCTCGTGGGCAATGCCGTCAAGTTCACCGAGCAGGGCGCCATCGGGGTTTCCGCGTCGCCTGGTCATCGCGACAGCGACGGGCAAGTTGAGCTTCGTTTTGTGGTGAGCGATACCGGCATCGGCATTCCCACCGAACGACTGGCGCTCCTTTTTCGCTCGTTTGCGCAGGCCGACGGTTCGCATTCCCGCCGCTATGGCGGCACTGGTTTGGGGCTGGTGATCAGCCGGCGTTTGGCGGAGATGATGGGTGGGACCATTACGGTCGACAGCGAGGAAGGGATCGGCTCGCATTTTCACGTTTCGGTGTGGCTGCGATCCCACGAAGAGCGACCGCAGGCGCCACCGGCCCCAAAGACGGCAGATCTGCCGCAACTCGACCCCAGCCTGCGTGTCCTCTTGGCCGAAGACAACCTCACCAACCAGCGCGTGATGCAGTTGCTGCTTGGGCGCATCGGTCTGCGCGCCGACGTGGCCGCCAACGGCAGGCTTGTGCTGGAACGTCTGGCCACGCAGGAGTACGACGTGATTTTGATGGATGTGCAGATGCCCGAGATGGACGGCCTGGCCGCCACACGCGCCATCCGCGCCGATCAGTCTCTGCGCCGTCAACCCACCATCATCGCGCTCACCGCCAACGCCGTCGAAGGCGACCGCGAAATCTGCCTCAACGCCGGCATGGACGAATATCTGCCCAAGCCGTTTAAGTTGGAGGTGCTTGCCGAGATGTTGAGGGGGCTAGGGGCTGGGGATTAGGGACTGGGGAAAACTTCCAGTTACAGGACGGATGCAACAGAAAAGACCTGCCAGGTTTTCTGCAACCTGGCAGGTCTTTTACGTTGCGGCCTACGGCGGAAACTGCCGCCGCTTGGATTGCACTGAGTGGACCCTTGACTGACACTGCGGTCCAGTCCCCAGTCCCCAGTCCCCAATTCACTTGCCCTGCATCTTCGCCCACGTGTCGCGCAGACCAATCGTCTGGTTGAAGACAAGCTGCTCTGGGCTGGAATCTTTGCTATCCAGGCAGAAGTAGCCCTTGCGCTCAAACTGCACGGCCACGCCGGCTTCAAGCTCCGCCGCACTCGGCTCCAGCTTCGCCGTGACAACTTCGAGCGAATTGGGGTTGAGATTGTCGGTAAAGTCGCCGCCCTCGGGGACGCTGCTGGGATCTTCCACGTTGAAAAGACGGTCGTACAGACGCACTTCGGCGTCCACCGCATGGGGCGCAGAGACCCAGTGGATCGTCCCCTTCACTTTGCGCCCGTCGGGAGCGTAGCCGCCTTTGGTTTCAGGATCGTAGGTGCAGCGCAGTTCGACGATCTCGCCTTCGGCGTCTTTGATCACTTCGTCGCACTTGATAAAGTATCCCCAACGCAGGCGTACTTCCTTCCCCGGCGACAAACGGAAGTATTTGCGTGGCGGATCTTCCATGAAGTCATCTCGCTCGATGTACAGCTCACCCGAGAAGGGGATGATGCGGCTGCCGGCGTCTTCGTCTTCGGGGTTGTTCACCGCTTCCAGCTCTTCCACGTACCCTTCGGGGTAGTTGGTGATCACCACCTTGATCGGATCAAGCACGCCCATGATGCGGTTGGCGCGCAGGTTCAGCTCCTGGCGGATGAAGTATTCGAGCAACGCAATGTCCACGGTGCTGTTGGTCTTCGAGACGCCGATCTGGTTGCACAGGTCGCGAATGGCCTTGGGCGGGACGCCGCGGCGACGCAGTGCGGCCAGCGTGGGCATGCGCGGATCATCCCAGCCGTCGACGAAGCCTTCCTCGACCAGGCGGCGCAGGTAACGCTTGCTCAGCAGCGTGTAGGTGAGTGCCAGGCGAGCAAACTCGATCTGTTGCGGGTGCAGATCGACGCCGATCTGCGCCAGATACCAATCGTAGAGCGGACGATGATCTTCGTATTCCAGCGTGCAGAACGAATGGGTGACGCCTTCGATGGAGTCGCTCTGCCCATGCGCCCAATCGTACATGGGGTAGATGCACCAGGCATCGCCGGTGCGCTGGTGATGGGCATGGCGGATGCGATACATCACTGGATCGCGCAGGTTGATGTTGCCCGAGGCCATGTCGATCTTGGCGCGCAGCACTTTGCTGCCGTCTGCGAACTCGCCGGCGCGCATCCGCGCGAAGAGATCCAGGCTTTCTTCGACTGGGCGGTTGCGATACGGGCTTTCGCGCCCCGGTTCGGTCAGTGTGCCACGGTATTCGCGGATTTGATCCGCACTCAACTCATCGACGTATGCCCTGCCCTGCTTGATCATCGCGACGGCCCACGCGTAAAGCTGCTCGAAGTAGTCCGACGCGTAAAAGATTTCGGCCGGTTCGTAGCCCAGCCAGCGGATGTCTTCGAGCTGAGCGTCGACGAATTCCTGCTCTTCTTTTACTGGATTGGTGTCATCGAAGCGCAGATTGCACACGCCGTCGAACTCCGTCGCCACATCGAAATCCAGGCAGATGGCCTTGGAATGGCCGATGTGCAGATAGCCGTTCGGCTCGGGCGGGAAACGCGTCTGCACACGGCCACCAAAGCGCCCGTTGCGCACGTCTTCGGTGACCATGACGCGCACGAAATCTAGCGATGATCCTTCTTCGTTCCTGGCTTCCTCAGAGACTTGTTCAGACATGATACTTCCCATCTATCGTTTGCACGGATTCAGTTGCCGCTTTGTTTACTTGACTTGTCGCCGTTTACCTGTCGGCGCCTTTCCATCATCGGATTGTAGGCGGAAATGGGCGGTAAAGCAACTTCTTCACCAATCACCTCTCTTTTGATATTCGCACATCCCCCTGCATAGATCTATACTGCCTCGGATCGAATCCGCTGTTTCATCTGAATCGAGGCGATGTGTTCTGGCTGCTGCTTGAAATCTTCTTTAACAATGTGATGCCTGTCTTTGCGCTGGTGATGATCGGCTATTTTGTGTGCGATCGACTTGGGCTGGATGGCCGCACATTGACCCGTCTGGCCTATTTTGTGCTGGTGCCGGCCTTTGTGTACAACATCATGAGCGATGCGCGTGTGGAAATGCACCTTGCGGTGCGCATGATCGCGTTCATCATCACGGTGCATGTGGCGGTGGCGCTGTTGGGCTTTGTGGTTGGCAAGGCGTTGGGGCGCTCGCCCGAAATGATCGGCGCGTATGTGGTCATCGCTGTCTTCGGCAATGTGGGCAACTTCGGCCTGCCCATCATCGAGTTTCGCCTCGGCTCCGACGCTGGTGCCGGCCACGCTTTACTTCCTGTCCATCACCATGATCGCGTTTGTGATCGCGGTGGGCGCGGCCAACTGGCATCGTGGTGGCGGTGTGGGCGCTGCGTTGGCCGTCTTCAAGACGCCGGCGCTGATCGCGCTGGTCCCCGCGCTGCTGGTGAACTGGAGTGGTGTGCAACTCCCCGTCTTCGTAGACAGGAGCACGTCGCTGCTGGCGGGCGCTATGATCCCCACCATGCTGGTGACGCTAGGGGTGCAGCTTGCCGCCATGAAGCAGATCCGTTTTAGCGCCGACGTTTTCATTGCCAGTGCCGTGCGCCTGATCGGCGGGCCGATGCTGGCCATATTGATCGTGATCCCTTTTGGGCTGACGGGTATCGAACGCGCTGCCGGTATCTTGCAGGCTGGGATGCCCGCCGCCGTCCTCGCTACGATCATCGCCCTGGAACACAAACTGATCCTCGATTTTGTCACCACCACGGTGCTGTTTTCCACGGTGGTCAGCCTGTTCACACTGACGGTGCTGCTGGCGGTGATTTGATACGCATACACTCGACAGGGTACAATGCCTGCGTCCCAGGAGGTTGTGGAAATTGGGCGGTTGCGCCGCCTCGACGATAGGAAACATTCATGTACGCATTGACTGATGCGCTGCTTTTCGATTGGCCGTGGCGCCCGGTGACAACGCTGATCCTGCTGGCTGTGGCCGTGTTGTATGTGTGGGGATGGTGGCGCTCTCGGCGCGCCTATCCCAAACTGGCAACGGCGGCGCGCCTGATCTCGTTTGCTGGTGGCTGGTTGGCCGTGGGGCTGGCGCTGGTGTCGCCGCTTTACGCGCTGCACGGCGAACTGCTGGCCGCCGCGCCGCCCAACAGATTCACTGGGGATCGTCGCGCCGCCCTTGCTGTGGCTTGCGTGTCCATTTCACGTGGCGGTGTGGGGAATGCCCGTTTCGCTGCGCAAGGTGGTGACACGCCGCATCTTGCTGCGCACACCCACTGGGCAGATCAGCCGGTGGGTGACCAAGCCCGTCTTCGCCTGGCTGGGGACGGTGAGCGTCTTCCTGATTTGGCACGATCCGCAACTGGTGGCGTGGACACTGGCGCACAACTGGGCCTATGATCTGACGTTGGGGCTGTTTTTGGGGTTCTATCTGCTTTTCTGGTGGCACCTGGTGGGGACAGGTCCACGCATTCACACGGCGCTGCCGGGCTGGATGGCGTTTCTCTACATCGTCCTTGGCGGTGAGTTGCCCAACATGGTGGCCGGGGTCACATTGGCGTTTCGCGAGACGCCGGCTTACCTGTCCTACGCCCAGGGCGCTTTCGCAGGCTTTACGTCGCTGCAAGATCAGATGGTGAGCGGCGGCATGATCTGGCTGATCGGCAGCCTGGCCTACGTCTCCACCGCCATCATCCTGATTGGGCGCTTCTTCAAGCCTGGCGACATGCCGCCGCAGTTGCCCTTCCACTACGACGCTACCGAGCGCACCATCGCGCCGGGCCTGGAGCACCGCGTCCTCCCCCAATCCATGCGCCGACAAGACGCCCGCAATCTGTAGGGGAAGTGATTGGTGATTGGGCGATTGGGGCAAAAATACAGCCGGCGGCTGACATTTTTTGCCTTTTGCACTTTGCCTTTTGCCTTCGTTGCTTCTACATCTTGCGAAAGCCATTACCATACACAACAACTTCCACCCCGCCGTCGACCACGGTGGGGTGGCTGATTTTTACGCCGATGACGCCATCGTAGCCTTTGTCTTTGGCCTTGCGATCCAGATCGGCCAACGCCTGCTCCACGGCTGTCTGGATCAACGCCTCGTAGTGCGTCATGCGCCCGCCGATCAGGTTGCGGATATTCTCCGCACATCCCTCACCACATTCGCGTCAGACCGTCACCGCCACCAGCAGCTCCCCCACTTCAACTTCGCCATGCACCTGATCCAGCGCAATCAGCATCTACTTCTCCCTCTGTGCGAAAACAGAAATTCCACATGAAATCAGAATAGAACGCGGATGAAGCGGATTGGGCGGATCTTTGCGGATATCAATCCGCTTCATCCGCGTTCTATTCCAGCATATTGGCCAAATCCCAGTCCCGATCCCTAATCTCTAATCCCGATCCTTCGGCAGATTTACCGTCACGTGGACGGGTTGACTGCGGCGGAAGAGCAAGCGGACGATGATAAACAGGACGAAGACCGCACCCAGCAGCATGGCCAGGTTACGCAACGTGCCGTACTTGCGCCAGAAAGTAGCCAGGAGACCTCGCCATTGGCCAGCCTCCCCGTGTCCTCGATGACGCGGCCCACCTGGGCCACCGGCGACTGCTGCACTTCCACCGGATCGGTTGTGAGGAACGCCAATGTCTCGTCTACGTCTTCGCTGGCGACCACGGCTTGACGCACCGGTTCATTTTGCAGTTTCGGCATCAGGCTGGTGTCACGCAGCAGGCGATCCACCAGCAGATTGGCGTCGCGGGGTTCCATGTCGGCGATGTAGCGGGCCAGCCAGCGCAGATCCTCGGCGGTGAACGCATCGGTCAGCGCGGCTACACTGGAGGCGGGCAGGGCCAGGAGCACGTCCCGTTCGATGCGGCTGAGCAGCATCACATCGCACCGCGTCTTTGTTGCCCAGCGTCAGCACCTTGGACATGTCGTCGTTGTCGAGGAACGATTCGGGCGTGGCCACTTTGTACAGTTCTGTGGCCACCACCGCATCCAGATCGGCGCCGGCGAGATCGGCCCACGCCAGCACAAGGGCGGCGTTCGACGTATCGCGCAGGATGTCGTACGCCGACTGGGGCAGGTAGAAGAGATCCTTCAACTGACCGTCGTCGATGGAGCGCAGCAGACCGTCGTGGCCCATGCTGTTTTCCACCGTCACCACCAGCGTCGCCAGCTTGCCCACATCGTCGGCGGTGACCTCTTCGATCAGGTTGCGGAACTGTTGGTTCTCATTGGCCAGGCCCAACACCTGTGTGTACTTGCGCTTGAAGTCGAGCCACGAACTGTAGACATCGTTGGAGACGGTGCGGGCGATCTCGGGCATCTCTTTGCGTAGCTCGTCTTCAACGGTGACAGTGATCTCACTGCGAACCCCAGCCTTGACACTCTCTTCTTGCAGCGCCGCCTGGATCTGGGGCAGCGCACCGTTCCCACCTTCGATCAGATCCCACACGATCAGCCCGCCGCCGATCACCCAGCCTGCGATGGGGATGATCGACGTGGCCGCCTTGCCCAGCACACGCCCCACCACCTTGCCAGCAATACGCTGCGCCACTTTCTGGGCCAGCCGTTTGGCAATCTGCGCGCCGATGATCACACCGATGCCGGCAAGCGACCGGGTGTGACTCTGTAACAGCGGCTGCACGTTGGCGTCGACGCTGAGCAGGTTGATGTCGCCAACCTCCTGGCTGATTTGCGCCTCAAAAAGCGCCGCCATCGTATCCGAATAGCTGTCGCCCACAAAAGACTGGACGCACAGCAGCGCCGAAGACGCGGAACGCGCCGAAATCACCGTCATTTCTTCGGCCACGGCATCGGCGACGGAACCCGAAAGCGCCTCGATCTGCGAACGAAAGTCGTCTGAACTGAAGGCCCTGTTGGCAACCTGGGTAGCGAACTCTTCGGCCTTGTCCGCCGACCAGCCTGAGAGGAAGCGATCCCAGTAGCTTTCGTCGCGATACATCGACTGGATAGCGGATTCGACGGCGCGATCGATGGTGCTGTCCACATCCTGTGCGATCCACGTACGGTCCACCAACCCTGCAACGTCGATCTCTTCGCTGCCGGCAGCGAAGATCACCTGGGTAAGCTGGTTCAACTCATCGCGCAGGGCGGTTTCTTCAACGTTTTCACATTCTTGGAAGGTGTAGCTTGGCGGCGTTTCTTGCGCGTAGCCATGTGCAGCGGGCATGGCGGTCAGCGCCAGGAGCGCGATCAGCCAGCCAAGCAGGATCCGCGACCAGCGCGGCAATGTAGTGGTTCGATGCATAGGCGGATTCCCGTTTTTGAAAAAGATGCGAGTCCAAACAGCGTTCGCCCCGCCGGGTTTCGACAGTCTCAACCGGCGTTAGTCCAGGGCGAACGCTGAACAGTCACAAAAAAAGAGCGCAACGCGTTGACAGATTCGCCGACGCGCTACGCTCTACGCAAAAGATCTGAATTTGTTTCAGGTTCAGGCAACCGGCTCCGTTGCGCCCGTGTCCATGATGGCCACGGCGGAGCTGTCGCCGTCGCCGGCGGCGATCATGCGATTCAGCGCCTGAACATACGCTTTGGTGCTGGCCACGATGATGTCAGTGTCGACGCCGCGCCCGCTAAAGAGGCGACGTCGCGCCCGTCCTTGAGCTGTCTGGCTGAAACCGCGGCTTTGTGGCACTTCGATGCGCACGGTGACATCGCCGTTGGCGTCGATGCCTTCCGTCACCGCCTGCACCAGGAATTCCACCAGCGTGTTCTCGATGCCAATAATCTGGTTGATGCCTTTGTAGGCGGCGTCCACCGGCCCAGCACCGATGACAGCCTGGGTGGTGTCTTCGCCGGTGTTGTTGTTGCGCAGCGTCACCGCTGCGGTGGGGATCAGGCCGTTGCCGCACTGCACCTGTAACCCCACCAGTTCCCACGTTTCGGTGGGCTGGTAAAGCTCGTCGGCCACCAGGGCTTCGATGTCGGCATCGGTGACCGTTTTCTTTTTGTCGGCTAGTTCTTTGAAACGCTGGAACACTTCGTTGAGTTCCTCGCGCTCCAGGCGATAGCCCAATTCTTCCAGCCGCGCCCGCAGCGCATGACGGCCCGAGTGCTTGCCCAACACCAGACGGCTCTGGTTCAGGCCGATGGTGCCCACGTCCATGATCTCGTAGGTGCGCTTGTTTTTCAGCATACCGTCCTGGTGAATGCCGGCTTCGTGGGCGAAGGCATTGGCGCCCACGATGGCCTTGTTGGGCTGGATCACCATGCCGGTGTAGCCGGCTGACCATGTCGCTGGTGCGGTGGATCTCCTGGGTGATGATGTTCGTGTCCAGGTGGTAGACCGATTCGCGCGTGAACAGCGCCATCACGGCTTCTTCGAAGGCTGGTGTTCCGCTTAAGGCGCTCGCCGATGCTGTTGATGGTCACCTCGATCTGGCGGGCGCCGTTGGCCGCGCCGATCAGCGTGTTGGCCGTGGCCAGCCCCAGATCGTTGTGACAGTGGGTGCTTGAAGATCACGTCCTCGCCGCCGGGGACTTCCTCGCGATATCCGATCAGCTTGCCGCATTCTTCGGGCGTGGTGTAGCCGACGGTGTCGGGGATGTTCAGTGTGGTGGCGCCGGCGCGGATCGCCACTTCCAGCACACGCACCAGGAAGGCGGGATCGCTGCGCCCTGCGTCTTCGGGGCTGAATTCGACGTTGTCACATAGGCTGCGGGCGTATTCCACCATTTCGCCCACCGTCTCCAGCACTTCGTCGCGGCTCATGCGCAGCTTGTGCTCCATGTGGATGTCGGAGGTGGCGATGAAGGCGGATGCGTGGGCGCACGGCGGGCGCCACGGCTTCCCATGCCTTGGTGATGTCGTTGCGATTGGCGCGGGCCAGGCCGGCGATGATGGGCGGCGCCACTGTCTGGCCATTCTTGTCGACGCGGGGCGTGCGCCCCACAGTCTCGGCGATGCGCTTGACCGCGCTAGGTCGCCAGGGCTGGCGGCAGGGAAGCCGGCTTCCATGATGTCCACGCCAAGCGGCGACGTAGTTGACGCATGATCTCCACCTTTTCCCTGCTCGTTGAGGGTGGCGCCCGGGCTTGTTCGCCGTCGCGGTAGCGTGGTGTCGAAGATCAGGATCGTCTTGCCGTGGGCCACGTCGCGCCCAGTCGGCAATATCGGGAATGGCGAAAGCGGATACATCGGTGGGTGTTGCTACGGCAGGTTCTTCAGTGACGCCGTTTTCGGCCTCGTGTCCGTTGGTGATGCCGTCGTTCATGAGTATCCTCCGGGAGATGATTGACTTCTAAATGGAATAGGTTGTCGAAATAGATTGTGTCTACAGCGGTGAAGCATCGAAGATCACTAAGGCCATCGTCCAAGCCAATCACCCCCCTTCAAAAGGCAAAAGTCAAAGTGCAAAAGCCAAAAGGTTCATCGTGCCTTCTGACCTTTGCCTTGGCTTTCTCATCCAATCTCTTTGGCGTTCAAGAAGCTCATCATGCGGCGCAGTTGTTTGCCAACAACTTCCAGTTGCTGGTTCTGTTCGTCGTTGCGGCGGGCGTAGTAGACCTTGCCGCCGTTGTGGTATTCGTCCATCCACTCTTCGGCGAAGGAACCACTCTGGATCTCGCTGAGGATCTGCTTCATGGCCTCCTTGGCTTCGGGGCCGATGACGCGCTGACCGCTCTTGTAGTCGCCCCATTCGGCGGTATCGCTGACGCTGTAACGCATGTAGTTCAGGCCGCCCTGGTACATGAGGTCGACGATCAGCTTGAGTTCGTGTAGACACTCGAAGTAGGCGATCTCTGGCTGGTAGCCCGCTTCGACCAGTGTCTGGAAGCCAGCTTTGACCAGTTCGCTGGCCCCACCGCAAAGGACAGCCTGTTCGCCGAACAGGTCGGTTTCGGTCTCTTCGGAGAAGGTGGTCTCCAATACACCGGCGCGGGTGGAGCCGATGCCCTTCGCATAGGCAAGCGCATTGGCGAGGGCGTTGCCGCTGGCGTCCTGGTGAATCGCCACCAGCGCCGGCACGCCCGAACCCTCGGTGAAGACTTCACGCACACGGTGGCCGGGGGCCTTGGGCGCCACCATGGACACGTCTACGTTTTCGGGGGCCACGATGAAGCCGAAGCGGATGTTGAACCCGTGGGCAAACATCAGCGTGTCACCGGCCTTGAGGTTGGGCGCGATCTCTTCCTGGTAGACCTGGGCCTGGATCGGATCCGGGATCACAACCATGATGAAATCTGCTTCGGCGGTGGCATCGGCCACGCTGAGGACACGCAGACCGTCGGCCTCGGCTTTGGCGCGACTCTTGCTGCCTTCGTGCAGCCCGACGCGCACATCGCAGCCGCTGTCTTTCAGATTCAGGCGTGGGCGTGCCCCTGACTGCCATAGCCAATGATGGCAATCTTCTTGCCCTGAAGTCGATTCAGATCTGCCTGGTTCTCGTAGTAGATGGTTGCCATGAGTTCGGTGTGCTCTTTCTGTGTGGATGGTTAGGATTAGACTGGGGATTGAGGGTTCGGTGACTTCGCCCGATCCCCAATCCCCAGTTCCCGAAAATTACACGCCGCCGGTCTTCTCACGTTCGGAGCGACCGGATGGTTGGACTTGGCCGCGCCACACGGTGCTGGCGCGTCTTTCGACTTCTGGGTGCTGCCACGGTGGATGGCCACGTTACCGGTACGCACCATCTCTTCGATGCCGAAGCGATAGAGCAGATCGATCATCGAATCGACTTTGTCTTCGGAGCCGACGATCTGGATCACGACACTGTCCATTGCGGCGTCGACGATCTGGGCGCGGTAGACTTCGGCGAATCGTATGATCTCCTGGCGAGTCTCCGACGTGGTGTGGACACGAACCAGCGCCAATTCACGCAGCACTGTCGGTTTCTCGGTGAAATCTTCCACCTTGGTGATGTCCACAGCTTTCTGCAACTGCTTCACCACCTGATCCACCATGCGCTCGTCGCCGTCGACCACAAAGGTCATGCGGCTGATGCCGGGCGTTTCGCTGTGGCTCACCTGTAGGCTGTCGATGTTGAAATTACGCCTGCGCAGCAGCCCCGACACCCGGTTGAGCACGCCGGGCTTGTCCCGCATCCACGCCACCAGAGTATGTTTCATGGATTCTCTTCTTAGGGTATGTGTGAGCATTAAGACTGTCAAGTTTCTTTACCAACTCGGCTGGACGCCGCTGAAGCCCTGCACCACCGATGGCTTGGGGCGGCAGGATCAGTTCGTTGACGGCCGCACCAGGGCCACCATCGGGTAGACGTTGACCTCTTCCTTGACGCGGAAGTCGATGAGGAAGGGCCTTCTGTCTCGTGTGCTTGCGTCAGCGCTGACCTACCTGATCGGGCTTGGTGACCTTGATCGCGGGGATCGAGTAGGCGTCGGCCAGTTTCACGAAATCGGGCGACAGGATCGGCGTCCCCGTGTAGCGCCGGTCGTAGAATAGCTGCTGCCACTGGCGCACCATGCCCAGGAAGCCGTTGTTGATGATGGCAATTTTCACCGGCAGCTTCTCCTGTTGCAGCACGATCAACTCTTGCAGCGTCATCTGGAAGCCGCCGTCGCCAGCAACCGCCCACACCAACTTGTCGCGGTTGGCCATCTGGCACCGATGGCTGCCCAGTGCATAGCCTATCGTCCCCAGGCCGCCGCTGGTGAGCAGTTGCCCGGCCAATTCGTGGATGAAGTACTGGCATTCCCACATCTGGTGCTGGCCCACATCGGTACCATAATCGTTGCTGCTTCCGGCCTGTTTGTGGCGTGCCACAGTTGGCGGATCACAAACGGCGGGATCAGCTCGTCGGTTTCCACGTTCAGGATATCGGTCTGATCGGTGTCGGTGCGCCACTCTTTGATCTCTTGGATCCACACCTGATGCTTGCGCTCTTGATCTGGGGCAGCAGCGCGGGCAGCGTTCACCCAGGTCGCCGACAATGGCCACATCCGCACCACGTTTTTGCCCACTTCGGCGCTGTCCAACTCAAAGTGGATGATCTTCGACTGCTTGGCGAAGGTGTCGAGGCGGCCGGTGATGCGGTCGTCGAAGCGCATGCCCAGCGCGATCAGCACGTCACATGCCTGCACGGCGCGATTGGCGTAGGCTTCACCGTGCATCCCGCCCATGCTCAGGCTCAGCGGATGCGTTTCGGGATATCACCGGTACCCAGCAACGTGGTGACCACCGGGATCTCGGCGCGCTCCACCAGTTCGAGCAGTTCCTGGCTCACGCCTGCGATCTTCACGCCATGACCGGCCAGGATCAGCGGGCGCTCGGCCTTGTTGATCAGCTCGGCGGCGTAGTTCAGTTCATCGGATGAGTAGGGCGGCCAGGGTTCAAAGCCGGGCAAGTCGATCTCGAAATCGTAGCGGAATTCACCTTGGGCGTTCTGCACATCTTTGCAGATATCAACGAGGACGACACCGGGGCGGCCTTCGCGGGCGATGTAGAAGGCCTCTTTCATGATCTGGGGGAGTTCGCTGACGTCGGTGACCAGGTAGTTGTGTTTGCAGATGGGCTGTGTCACCCCAACCACATCGGATTCCTGAAACGCATCGGTCCCCAGCAAGTTGGTGGGCACCTGGCCGGTGATGGCCACCACTGGCACGCTGTCCATCTGCGCCGTGGCAGACCCGTCAACAGGTTGGTGGCGCCAGGACCACTTGTGGCGATACAGACGCCGACGCACCGGTGGAGCGGGCGTAGCCGTCGGCCATGTGGGCGGCGCACTGCTCATGGCGCACCAACACGTGGTGGATCTTGCCCGAAGCCTCGAAAGGCGACAAAGCCGTAGGTGGGCAGGATGGCGCCGCCGGATGACCGAAGATGGTGTCGACGCTCGCATGCCAAGGCCTCCCCACACCATCTGCGTGCCGGTCATCATGCGTGGTTCTTCTGCCGCCTGTTTTCAGACGGAGTTGTAGCGGATTGGGACATCAGATTATTCTCCTTGTGTTTCAGGAATATCACTGTGTACAGGAATCGGAAGATCATCGGAAGATCATCGAAAATCACATCGAAGAAAATCCCATCAGAAAATCATGAAAATCACATCAGAAAATCACAATGTGCAAAAAAAGACCCTTCCCGGTTGGGAAGGGTCTGAAAATGACCTGTGGCTGTGGGTATTTGCCTATACCTGCTTCCTCACTTCCAACCGCAACTATCCTCGCTTCCGTAAGTACTACGGATACGAGGATGGCAATAAGGCCTACGAGTACGGTCAGAAGATTTGCGACAATCATCAGGATGAGTTTACCAGTGAATGTGTGGAAGCTATTGTGTCGACAGCGTTGGGGCGTCGCCGACAGACACCATTATAGCGGACTCAATCAGAATTGCAACTACTGGATCGCTTGAAATCAGCACGCTCTATTGCCAGCGGGTTGTTCGCCAGTTGAACATGCCGAACAAGAGGAGACTCCAGGCAATGGTTTCGATGATCAACTGGGTGGGCTGGTTGAAGGTAAGCATACCGTTCAGCCAAACGGGTAGGCTGTTCATACGATCGTAGACGCTCACCGGCATCCAATTGTGGAAGTAGACACCGCCAATCGCGCTAACGAGGAAAAGCAGCATCGAAAGCGCCACCACCAGCGACAATTTCCCATTTTCGTAACGTTGTATCCAGGCCATCAGCAGACCCGCCAACCAGATCAAACAGAGCGGTTCCTGGACGATAACACTGCGCAAAATTAGCAGTAGGTTGTTCATTATTCCGATCCTCTAGCGCGATGCCGGTCCCTCCTCCATACAGTTGAGCATGGAAAAGCTATGAACGATACAGAATTTCTGCGTAGATTCCACGATTATCGCAGATTCAACGCTGCATCGCAATCAGGAACCGGGCGGATCGAACAGTGGAGATTCCATCATCTTGAACAGATCATCGCCCAACGCTTTGCCCAGGTGACGCCGATAGCCGAAGAACGAGAAAACCCCTCGCGACGCATCTTCCAACTGGATTGTACCCCGCGCGTGGACGGTGGGTGTATCCTGGCCCATGATCATGCTCGCCGCGTTGCGCCACGAAATGTCGCCATCGGAGGCATAAACAACGTCTACCGTCATCGAGGCATTGGCCCAAAGCGGCGTCCATGTGAGTTCGCTATCGGCGATTTCAAAGTAGATCAGGGGGGCGTCGCTGTGGGGCATACCCGGATCTTCAATTAGCGTGATGCGTTGCACCGGCAAGCGCCGGCTCAGTTGCGCCACCAGTTCCCGCACCATCGTGTCGCCCACCACAGGCTGATCACTTGCGGTGAGGTAGATTTCGACGCCGCGTTGCACCAGTAGTGCATCTGGATCGTCTACCGTGGCTGTGCTGATCGTATGGTTGATATTTGTGCGGCTACTGCCGATCTGGAGATCAACAGGCGCCACCCAAACCGCCAGCACGGCGAAGAAGAACGCGAGCACAGAAATGATGCCCACAAGTCGCTTTGATCCGGGCTGCATATGCTGTCCTAGCACTTGATGGCCTAAAGCGTCGGGATAGACGCCAAACGAGGTGATACAACTCTACGTCGTCGGTCACATGAATGCATCGGGCAGAAGTATAGCACCTTTCTAGCAAATGTGGACGGGATTTTATGACAAATGACTGAATTTACAGGTCGTCGAGGCGAAAGACCTCTCTTCAACGCATAGAGCGCCGCCTGCGTGCGGTTGGCCAGGTGCAGCTTGCTCAAGATGTTGCTGATGCGTGCGTACCGTCCGTTCGCTCACCACCAGCGAATCGGCGATCTCCTGGTTGGAAAGCCCCCTGAAACCAGACGCCAACACTTCCACTTCGCGCCCGTCAATGGATCGTCGGATGGCGGCAGATCAGAAGGTTGGTTGATCTCCTGGATCAGCTTGCGCGCAATCGTAGGATGTAGCGACGTCTCGCCGCGGCACACATGCCGGATCGCCTGCAATAGTTCTTCGGGCGCGGAATCTTTGAGCAGATAGCCCTGCGCACCTTTGCGAATCGCAGGGAAGACTTTGTCGTCTTCGGCAAAGCTGGTGAGCACGAGGATGTGCGTGTTGGGGTTCTCGCCCTTGATCTCTTCGATGGCTTCGATGCCGCCTTTGCGTGGCATCACCAGATCGAGCAGGACAACATCTGCGCAGCGAACGCGCTTGAGCACAGCTTCGATGCCGTCGCATGCTTCGTCCACAACCTGCATACCCGGCTCAGAGGAGATGAGTGAGCGCAACCCTTCGCGCACCACGGCGTGGTCGTCGGCGATGAGGACGCGGATCGTATCGGTCATTGGGGTTCCTTGTGTACGGGCGAATAGAGTTCATCGAGGGTGATGGTGGCGGGTATACGCCGTAAGCTCGGCAGTCCATCTGCATTCAACGGCAGACAGACGCACACCGTCACGCCGCTGCCGGGCTGCGTTTCGACACGCAGCGCGCCGTGCAACTGTTGGAAGCGTTCGTGCATGCTCTTGAGTCCGATGCCGCCAAGTTCGCTACATGGCTGAGATCGGAAGCCCCGGCCATTGTCTTTGATGGTGAGGGTGACAAATTCTGTGTCGACAGACAGCAACACGGTGACGGCCACAGCTTCGGCGTGTTTGAGCGCGTTGTTGAGCGCCTCTTGGGCGATGCGGTAGAGATGCGCCTCCATCTGCTGTGGAATCCGCGCCGGGTCGCCGTCGATGCGAAGCTGTGTTTTGACGCCGGCGCGACCTTCTACCGTGTCGAGCCGCTGTTGCAGCGCGCCCACCAGCCCCTCTTGCGCCAGCGCCGCCGGTCGCAGTTCATAGACGAGTAGACGCATCTCTTTCAGCGCCTGGCGCGCCATTTCGCCGACGCGATCAACCAGGTAGTTGGTACGCTCAAGATCATTCGCCGTCACCGCGCGATGGGCGGTTTCCGCCAGCAGGTTTACGCTGTACAGTGATTGGGTGACGGAATCGTGCAACTCCCGTGCAAGCCGCTGTCGTTCTTCCACCACCGCCAGTTGCTCGGCCTGTTCGTAGAGACGGGCGTTCTCCACGGCCACGGCAACCTGATCGCCGATGGAGTTGAGCAGCGCCACCTCTTCGCTGTTGAAACGCTGTCCTTGCGTCGACGACACTGAGCACGCCCACGATGCGATTCTGCACGTGCATAGGCACGCCGACAAAGCCGCGCGCCTGGACTTGCTCTTGCAAAAGGTGGACGCTCAGCCGCGCATCGTCGGCAATGTCATCGATGACCAGCGGCTGCCTCTGTTCGATCACCCAACCGATCAAGCCTTCGCCACAGGGAACACGCATCAGATTGGGCAACAATGGTTCTGGAATCTGGCGATGGGCGGCGAGCTTGAGCACCTGCTCCTGATCGTCCCACAGGTGGATCATGCCGTGCAGGCAGTTCATCACGGTCAGCACCTGGTCGAGCGAACTGACGAGCACTGTATCCTGATCCAGTGAGCGGCTGGCAACCGTGGTGACGGCGTAGAGCGCCGAAAGATCGCGTGTTCGATCCGAGACGCGTGCCTCCAAAGTCTGCTGCGCCTGGACGATCTGCTCCGTCATCTGGTTGAAGGCGTTGGCCAATTGCCCCAGCTCGTCCTGGGCGTGGACGGGCAGAGACACGCTGCGATCACCGGCAGCGACTTTCTGCGTCGCCGTCACCAGTCGTTCGATGGGTACGGTCAAGAATCGGCGCGTGAAGACGACGGTGGCCGCCAGCGCCAGGCCGAATAGCAACGTCGTGATCCACAGCGTCCACCGCACGGTGACGCCTGCTTCGTCGCCGATGGCCATCGCCACTGTCTGCGATTCGGCTGTGATCTCGGCTATCGGCGCCACAACAGCTGCGGGCTCCAGCCTACGTCGGGCAACGGCGCGCCAGGCCAGAAAGATCTCGTTGTTTTTGAGCGTGAAGCGCGCCAGTCCGCTGGCGCTGCTGCGCATAATCGGCCAGCGTCTGCTGAAATGACTGGTTGGTGACCTGTTCTAGCGGCAACCCCATGGTTGTTTCGATCACATGCTGTGTCTCGTTGACACCGGCGTTCAGTTTGGCCATCAAGCGCACTGTTTCGGCATTGAGCAGATCATCGAGTGCAGTACAGGCGGGGCGCCACCAACCCGCCCGGCGCCGTCGATGAGCAAACGCGCAGCTGCCCGGCGTCGGCGTGAGGCGGTTGAGTCGGTCGATCAGCCTGGTCAACGAAACGTCGACGCTGATGACGCCGACAAATTCTGTCTTCCACGTAGACAGGTGTCGCCACGGTGACAACGGGACCGTGGCCGATGTAGTCGATGTAGGGGCTTGTCCATACCGGTTGCCGTTGCGGATCTTCGTCGGGCGTGGCCAGGCGAAAGAAATCGTGCTCGGTGACGATCAACCTGTGATCGACGACATCGACGATCTCAACTTTGGGGTAGTAACGGGTGGCGCCGCTGGGATCCATGTAGTAGATGGCGATGACGTCCGGCGCCTGGTCCATGAGGGCAGGGAAAGCTCATCCAGCACCAGGGAACGGCGCAGGTTTTCTTCGACATCGGCGGTCACCTCCACGCTGGCATCGATCCAGATTTCGGTGATGCGATTGGGATCGGCGTCGTAGATCACGCCATCGTCGCCGTGGGTCAGTGACCCCAACTGCATGGCATCCAGGTGATGGTCGGCGTAGGCCAGCGCGTAGAAATCAGCGGCGGCGCGCCCCAGGCTCGACGCCTGCATCAACTGCATGGCGCTGATCTGCGCTTCGCGCCGCGTCGCCTGGAGCAGGGTATCGCGTCCTTGGGCCTGGAGCGCCTGCACACTGCGCTCGGTGACCGTCGATTGTGTCTGTCGGAAGCCGGCAGTGATCACGGCGGCGGTCGCCGTTCCCAAAATGAGCAAGAAAAAGAGGAGCGCCAGGATGAACTTCCCGCTGAGGCGGTTGTAGAACTTGGCCATAGCCTTGCCATGTTTTCTGCTGAGCGTATCGATCTACGTCTGCACTGCTCCCCGAGGGTTGAGCAACAGAAAGAGAGCAGGCACAAGCCTGCTCTCAATTATAGCATATCGGCGATCTGCCCGCCGGAATACCGGCTATCGGCGCATGGATTCCACCATTGGCTCACGTAGATCGAACCAACCGCTGCCACAGCGCCCGGCGCACTTCCAGGTGGAGATCACTCTCGGGATCGCCCGCCTCCAGCGCGAACAATGCCGCCCTCACCTCTGCGGATTTGAGCAACGTTGCTTCCCGCGCGAAGACATCGGCTGCCTCGTCTTCGTCCGCGGCGTAAAGGAAGGCGTGCAGCGCCCGCTCCCCTGCACTCTCGCCCTGCATCGCCAGCACGCTTTGTAGCAGTTCCAACTGTCCTTGCAGGCGGAAGAGTGCATCGGCGTCACCCACGCGCGAGGCATGATCGATCAACTGATCCACGCCGTCGGCAAAGCGTGATTCGGCCACAAAAGAATAGTCGGCCACCACCTGCGCCATCTCATCTTCGTCTACAGCCGCCAGGAAAGCCTCCAGCGCCAGCCGCACGCGCTCACGCCGGCCCGGATCGTCGAAATCGAAGGGGCTAGACATCATCATCACCTACCCAACCAAACGCTCAATTTGAGCAGCAATACCCGCCACATCGTCTTCCCCCACCGCGCCCAGCACGTAGTCGCAGCGCCACGTCCCCTGCGCGGGGATAGTTTTGATGTTGCCTTTGGCTTTTTCGGCGCTGTAGCCTTCTGGCTCGGCCGTGGCCGGCAGGAGCAGCCCCAACGCGTCCTGATCGGGGGTGCGGCTGATCCAGCGCACGCCCACGTCGAGCTGATCGGGCCGGTGACGGATGTAGTCGGCGCTGCCGTCGGGGTGGATTTGCAGCGTGTGCGCCCAGCCGTCGACATCGGCCAGGTAGTCGATGTTGAAGACGATCTCCGGATCGAAGACCAGATCGGGCGCGAGGACGTGGTGCTGCTCGGGATGTTCGCCCAACGCGTCGAGGAATTCCTTGTAGCCCGGCCCCGGCTTCACGTGCGACGGGATACTGCGGCGCACGCGCACATGTTCGGCGTCCTTGATCGCGCTGTAGAGCAGCCGTCCGTTGTCCACGGGGCGGAAGTTGGCGTGGGCCAGGTACATCAGCTCCATCGGCGTCTGCTTGAGGTTCTGTATTTCCAGGCCGACGTGACACAAGGTCGACCCGGTGTAGATCTTCACCGTGGGCTGGGCCACGTAGTTGTGGGCAAAGGCCACGGTGTAGAGGAAGCGTCCACTCAGGCCGATGTAGGCGCCGCCGTCATCCTCGCCCAGAACGATCCACGCCTGCTGATAGGCGGCGTTGGGCAGTTCACCGTGCAGCGGGTGATCGTCCTCGGGGCCGGGGACGCCCATGCGTGTCGCCCCGCAGTGGATCAGGAAGCCGCCGTAGGTGTGCAGGTAGCTCTGGGTGGGATAGGGCTGATCGAACATCGACTTCATGGTCAACTCGCGCCCGCCCAAATGGGCCGACCAGATCTGCTGGCCCTGGAACGGCAGCATCACTAGCTCGCCCATGTCATTGCGCAGACGCAGCGCGCCACTGTCAAACCGAAAAACCGACGCCGACAGCGCGCCCGCCTCGATCAGCGTGCGTTCTTTGTCCGCGAAAAAGGATGGGTGGAGGTGGATGGTGGTTTCGGGCATGAAGAACCTCGATGATGAGATGATGAGATGATGAGATGATGAGATGATTGGGTGACACGTTGGTAAACTGATTCCCGTCCCCAGGTCCCCAGTCCCTACGCCCCGGCGACGCTCGGCATGCGTGGACTCGCGGGCGATCTCGGACTGCACGAACTTCAGGAGCAGATCCGACTTGATGTCGGCGTAGGATGGATCGCTCCAGCGGTTTTGGCGCTCATCGGGATCGGCTTCCAGATCGAAGAGTTCGCCGTAGGCCGCACCGCGGTAGACGGTGATTTTGTAGCGCCGGTGACCAGCGTACGCAGGTGTACCGACGTGGGGTTGTGGCGGTTCTCCACCAGCGCGTGATCGCGGGCGGCGCTGGCCTGGCCCTGCCACACCGGCAACTGGTTGACGCCCTGCATCTGTCCTGGCGCGTCGATGCCGGCGGCGGCCAGCCACGTTTGCGGATAGTCGACCAGGCTCTGAATCGCCGACGACACCTTGCCCGCTGGGACTGTCCCCGGTTGGCGCACGATCATGGGGACGCGTAACAGATCCTCGTAGTGGAAAGCGCCCTTGGCGATCAGCCCGTGCTGTCCCAAGAAGTGACCGTGATCCGTGGTGAAGACCACCAGCGTGTTCTCGGCCAGCCCCGCTTCGTCCAAATAATCGAGGATGCGCCCGATCTCCTGATCGATGAAGCTGGTCATGCCGTAATAGGCGGCCATGCTGCGGCGCATCTGCTCGTCGCTGTGCAGGTGCGAGTGGAAGCCGTGCAGACCGTGCCCGCCGGGTTCATTGTAATCGGAGAAGTCGGGGTTGTCCTGGCGTGTGCGGGCGAATTGGGGCGGCATATCGTCGAATTCGCCGTCTACGAAGCGGCCCGGCTCCATGTCCGCTGGATCGTACATGCTCGCCCACGGCTCCGGCACAACGTAGGGCGGGTGCGGATCGAAGAAACTGGCCCACAGGAAGAACGGTTTGTCCCGCTCCTGGCAACTGCGGATGTTGGCGATGGTGCGCTCGCCGATCCAGCGCGTGTGGTGGAATTCCTCGGGCAGATCCCAGGCCAGCGCGCCGCGCTGGTAGTACGGGCCGGCGTACTTGTCATTGGGGTTGCGCGGCCATTCCTGAAAATACTCTCGCCAGTTGCTGAGTCCCTTTTCCTCCATCCACAGCGCGTAGTGTTGACCGGCGTGCGACTCGTTGGCGTGCATGCGCGCCGTTTCGACGTGGTTGAAGCCGTACCACGGCCCCTTAAAATTGCGCCAGAAATCGAGATCACGCAGGATCGGCTGCCGCTCGATGGATTCGCTGCCCGGCCCCGAAGCCAGCGGCTGAAAGTGCGCCTTGCCGATGAGGATCGACTCATAGCCGTGGCGCTGGAAGATATCGCCCACGGTGGGGACGTCCTCGGCCAGCTTCACGCCGATGGCCCAGCACCCGTGCTGCGAAGGATACATCCCCGTGATCAGGCTAGCGCGGGTGGGCGAACAGGTGGGGTTGGGGCAGTAGGCACGTTCAAAGCGTGTCCCCTCGCGGGCCAACCGATCCATCGCCGGTGTCTTGATCTTGGGATTCGTCACCCCCAGGGCGGAGTAATGCTGTTGATCCGTCGAAATGAACAGAATATTCGGTCTCTGCGCCGACACGTTGGTCCTCTTTCTGTGGGGAGAGATTGCGAGTTGCGAGTTGCGAATTACAGATTGCAGAGACGGTGTCGCAATTCGCAATTCGCAACCCGCAATTGGCCTTTTGCCTTCCCAGAGTTTAGCACGTCTCGCGCCCTCCGAAAAGCCGACATCCGTCTCCAAAGTTGCCCTCCAGCCTTGATGTCGCTACAATCTCTGGAGCGCTTCGCCCTCCCTGTCATCGACCCTGTGAGATTGCCATGTCTGTTCTTTCGATTTCGCCTGCCGTGCAGCGACGCATCACTGCCACGCTTTTCACGGCGCAGAGCCTGTTCAGCGCCGCTACCATCGCCGCTTTCACGATGACACCCATCGTCGCCGCCGCCATCACCGGCAGTGAAGCGCTGGCGGGCGTGCCGTCTACGGTGTTGATGTTGGGGAGAGCAGCAGCGTCCTATCCGCTGGGCTGGCTCATGGACAAGACAGGACGGCGCTTCGGGCTGTCGGTGGGCTTTTTCGTAGGTGTGTTGGGGTTGCTGGCGAGTACAATTGCAGTGCAGTACAGCTCATTTTTGATCCTGTGTGTGGGATCGGTGCTCATCGGCATGGGCCGCGCTGCCAGCGAGCAGACCCGCTACGCCGCCGCCGACGCCTACGAACCATCGGCGCGGGCGCGGGCGATTGGCACCGTCGTTTTCGCGGGGACCATCGGCGCGATTGGCGGTCCGCTGCTGGTGGGGCCGGCCAGTGCGATCATGGGCGGCGCAGGCTACAACCCCGACGCCGGCCCGTACGCCATGAGCACGTTGATCCTGCTGCTGGCGTTGGGGCTGATCATGATCCTGCTGCGCCCCGATCCCAAGGACATCGCCGCCCAGATCGACGCCGAAGACGCCCGCGTGAACAAAAAACCCGTCACCGATGACGGCGAACGCGGTTGGCGGGTGCTGTGGCCGATCATCCGCCGCGACATGGTGATGCTGTCACTGGTGGCGATGGTCATCGGCCAACTGGTGATGAGCTTGCTTATGGTGATCACACCGCTGCACATGCGCCACAACCAGCACACCAACGATGCCATCGCCTGGGTGATCGCCGCGCACAACCTGGGTATGTACGGCCTTTCGGGCCTCACCGGTTGGTTGATCGACCGCGTCGGCCGCATCCCCATGATCTTCTGGGGCGGTGTTGTGCTCATCATCGCCAGCTTGATGACGCCCACCTCACCCACGTTCGTTGTCTTGGCCACGGCGCTGTTCTTGCTTGGGCTGGGCTGGAACTTCGCCTTCATCGCGGCGTCGTCTTTGCTTTCCGACGCCCTCGAACCCCACGAGCGCGGACGCATCCAGGGCCTGAGCGAAACCATGATCGCCCTGGCTGCGGGCCTCAGCAGCCTGGGGACAGGCGGCGCGTTCGCCTGGGGCGGCATCGCTGCCGTCGCCGCCGTGGGGCTGGCTTTCTCGCTGGTCCTCATCGCCGTCGCCTTCTGGTACGGGCGCCCATGCCGTCACCCGCCTTGAGAAATCCGTAGGAGACTGAAGTGACTGGTGATTTGTGATTGGTGATTAGGCTTGCCATTCGTTACCGAATGAGCACTCCACAGTTCAGCCGAATCACGTACGCTTCTCAGGCCGAGTACTGCTCTGAGACCGAATCACCAATCACCAATCGTACCAATCACCAATCACCCATCACCACATTGCAAAGGAGCCTCGCATGCCAACGCCGCCGAAGCTGTTCACCCCGGCCCCGTGGACATTTTCCCCGAAACGCAGGCCGCCCTCGGTGGTCCTGTGCCGCATATGTCGGATCCCAACTGGGTGGCGCTCTACCACGAGACCGTGGCCATGCTCGGCCAGGTATTGCAGACCGCCGGGGACATTATTGTGATGACGTCGCCTGGCTCCGGTGCGATTGAGACGGGCCTCGCCAGCCTCTTCCAGGCCGGTGACACAGTGATCGTGGTGCGCAACGGTATGTTCGCTGAGCGGCTGGTGCAGGTGCTCACCCAGTACCGCTGCAACATCGTCTCCGTGGAAGGGACTTGGGGTGAGGCTATTGACCCCGCCGCCGTGGACGAAGCGCTGCGCGCCCATCCCCGCGGCGGGTGTGGCCGTCGTCTCCAATGAGACAGGCACCGGCGTGCGCAACCCGGTGCAGGCGCTCACCCAAATCGCAGCGCGCACGGCGGCGTCATTTTCGCCGACGCAGTGTCGGGCATGGGCGGCTACTCGCTGCCAGTCGACGCCTGGGATGTGGACGTGCTGGCTACGTCCTCGAACAAGGCGCTGGAGATGGCGCCCGGCCTCGGCATCCTCGCCGTGAGTGCGCGCCTGGCAGGTGATCGAAGCCAAACAGGAAACGTCGCACTGCGGCTGGTACTACAACCTGTCCACGTGGAAAAACAGCCGCGCCCGCAAAGCCTTCCCCTTCCCGTCAACGCCGCCGACGCTGCTCATCGCCGACCTGCACGCCAGCCTTAACCGCATCCTGAACGTCGAGACGCTGCAAGGTCACTGGGATCGCTACTGCGCCGCGCAACAGCGTGTCCGCGCCGAACTGGCCGATCTGGGCTTCGTCCCCCTCGCCGCGGACGACGTCGCCTCGCCCACCGTAAGCTGCATCTACAAGCACCCCAGCATGGACGCCATCGAAGATCTGCGCGACTACCTGCTGGCCGAGCACAACATCCTCATCGCCACTGGCGGCGGTCCCCTCACCGGCCAGATCGCGCGTATCGGCCACATGGGCCTGGCGGGGACGGACGCGTATGTGGGCGCGCTGGTAGCGGGGGTGCGCGGGTTCTTGGCGCGGTGAGAACCTGCAACGGGATTGAAATCCTGCCCTGACACAGAAAAGCGCCCTCAGGCACTTGCAGAATGTTCCCAGTCGCTGAGGCGACTTTTCAGTGTCGGCCTGGGGTTTCCAACCCTTTGACGCCGTCGTCCGTCGTCGGTCTGTGGTAAACTACCTTCGTTTGAGCGCGACCAATCACTGCCAAGGAGCAATTGTGACCGAACACCAAGACGCTGGAACGTTGCCTTTGCCGCGCGTGGTGGCCATCGATGGGCCGGCGGCGTCGGGCAAGAGTACGGTGGGCTTTTCGCTGGCCGCACGGCTGGGCTATGTCTATTTCGACACCGGGGCGATGTATCGGGCGGTGACATTGGCCGCCATGCAGCGTGGCACAGATCTGGCCGACTCTGACGCTGTGGGCGCGCTGGCCGAGATCCTCGACATCGACATTCAACCGCCCGCGCCCGGCCTGTCCGACGGACGCCAGACCACCGTCCTCGTGGACGGCGTGGACGTGACCTGGGCCATCCGCGCGCCCGATGTGGACCGCAACGTGTCCACGGTGTCGGCGATTCCGCGTGTCCGCACCGCGTTGACCCAGCATCAACGCCGCATCAGCCGCCGTTTCCGCGATGGAAGCGCCGAAGCTGGCGGACTCATCATGGTGGGCCGCGACATCGGCACCGTCGTCCTCCCCGACGCGCCGCTCAAGGTTTTCCTCGACGCATCGGCCGAAGAACGCGCCCGCCGTCGCTACGAAGAACTGATCCGCCGCGGCAAGGAGATCGACTACGCCGATGTCCTCGCCGACATGCGCCGCCGCGATGAGACAGACACCAACCGCGCCGTCGCCCCGCTGCGCGCCGCCGCCGATGCCTGCGTCCTCCACACCGACGGCTTCAACCCGGATGAGATCGTTGACCAGATCCTGGCTCTGATGCACGGCGAGGTGGTTGGGGATTAGGGGCTAGGGACTGCCCCCACTTTTGCCTTTTGACTTTTGCCTTGTTTTGGAGCGTCGAGATGACCACCGAATCTATCTCACTCACCGATGACCAGCGTCTGGAACTCTACTACTGGATGGTGCTGACGCGCACGTTCGACGAGCGCATGTTGGCCTATTGGAAGCAGGGGAAGGGCGTAGGCGGCACCTACAGCCAGCGCGGACACGAGGCGATCAGCGTGGCCGCCGGCTTCGCACTCGCCCCCGACGACGTCGTCGCCCCCATGCACCGAGATCTGGGCTGCTACCTGCAACGCGGACTCACACCGCGGCGCATTTTCGCCCAACTCCTGGGCAAAGAGACCGGCGTCAGCCGCGGCCGTGACGCCAATCTGCACGGCATGGGCGATCTCGATCACAACATCATCGGCTTCATCAGCCACCTGCCGCTGTCGTTGCCGGTGTCGGTGGGCGTGGCTATGAGCTTCAAACTGCGCAAAGAACCGCGTGTCGCCCTCACCTTCGTCGGTGACGGCTCCAGCAGCGCCGGTGTCTGGCACGAATCGCTCAACCTGGCCGGTGTCTATCAAGTGCCGCTGGTCATCGTCCTTGAGAACAACCAGTACGCCTATTCCACGCCGGTTTCTCACCAAATCCCTATCGAAAACTTCGCCGACCGCGCCGCAGGCTATGGCATGCCCGGCCTTATCGTGGACGGCAACGACGTGGAGACCGTCTACGCCGTGGTCAAAGAGGCCGTCGAGCGCGCCCGCAGCGGCGGCGGCCCCACCCTCATCGAAGCCAAGACCATGCGCATGCTCGGCCACGCCATTCACGACGGCGCCGAGTACGTCCCTGCCGAGCTGCTGGCCGAATGGGAGAAGCGCGACCCCGTCGCTCTCTTCGAGGCAAAACTGCTGGCAAACGGCGTCACTGATCAGGACGAACTGGACGAAATCCGCGGCCGCGCCGCCGTCGAAGTGGAAGACGCCATCGAGTTCGCCGAGGCGAGTCCGCTGCCGGAGGGGGAGAGCGTTTTCGATGGCGTGTACGCGGAATCGTAGATCTCATCTCCTCGTCAACCCAGTCCCCAATCCCCAGTCCCCAATCCCTTCCACCATGGAGCCACCCATGCATCTCGACTTCACCACCGCTACCTGGATCTACCCGCCCAAACAGTCCGACGTTGCCGCGCGCCGCGTCGCCATCGTCACCGAGCCGGGGACGGACTTCTGGCAGCGCAGCTACTACGGCTTCCGCAACGACAACGCACCGGCGCTGCTGCTGACCCACGACGCCAACTTCACCTTCACCGTCAAAGCCGTCTTCGATTACCGCAACCGCTTCGACCAGTGCGGGCTGATCATCTACCTGGACAGCGACAACTGGTTCAAAGCATCCATCGAGCACGAGGACGCCACATTCTCGCGGCTGGGCAGCGTCGTCACCAACCTGGGCTACTCCGACTGGGCCACCACCGACATCGCGTCCACAGGGCAGATGTGGTACCGTCTCAGCCGCCGCGGGCCCGACTTCCTCATCGAGAACTCGGTGGACGGCGTCACCTTCCGTCAGATGCGCATTTTTCACCTGCACCGGCTAGGCGAGACCACGGCAGAGATGGGCAAGCTCGATCCGCCCGCCCCAGCGGCGCAGCCGATCCGCTTCGGCGTCTACGCGTGCAGCCCGTTGGAATCGTCCTTTACGGCGCGGTTTGAGGAGATGACGTTGGCGCCATGTGGATGGCGGGCGCATGGTTGATTGGGGTACGGAGCGCGTGTATTGTTGGAGATGATGTGATGATGTGATGATGTGGAGATGACAAGGAGGCTTGCGCGATGACAGATCGATTTGAGGTCGGCTATGCGCTGCTGATCGGGGTCAGCGAGAATGCGGTGCCGAAGCTGGCGCTGCCCGATGTGGCCAAGGACATTGCCGCGCTGCAAGAAGTGCTCGTTCATCCCGAACGCTGCGCCTATCCCGCGGACAATGTCAAGGTGATCACCGGGAGCGAGGCGACGCGCCAGGGCATCATGGACGGGCTGGATTGGCTTTACAAAAAGTTGCAAGCCGACGGCAGCGACAACACCACCGCCGTCATCTACTACTCGGGCCACGGCTGGCAGGACACGGCGTCTTCGCCCGCAGCCTACTACCTGATCCCCTACGATATGCAGGCCGGGCGCTACAAGTCGCGTGCGCTGCGGGCGAATGACTTTGCCGAAGCCATCGCCGAACTGCGTCCGCGCCGCCTGCTGCTGATCCTCGATTGCTGTCACGCCGCCGGCATCGAGGCCAAGGACCTGGACGCCGACGCCGACATCTACCAGGAGAGCGCCATCCCGCCCCACATCCTCATGGCCGGGGAAAAGGCTGTTGACGTCAGCGCGGCCACGGCCAAGGACATCGCCGCGTTGGCCCAGGGCGCAGGCCGCGCTGTGCTCAGCTCCTGCCAGGGGACGGAGAAGTCGTACATCCGCCGCGACCGCAAGATGAGCGTCTTCACCTACCACCTGATCGAGGCGCTCACCGGCCACGCCCAGCCACAGGACGGGGCCACCGAGGTGCTTGTCTCCGACGTGATGAGCCACGTCACCCGCACCGTGCCGGAGAGCGCCCGCCGCGAAGCCGCCGCCACACAGACGCCCGACTTCCAGATCAGCGGCAACTTCCCCGTGTCCCTGATCCTGGGCGGCAAGGGGCTGAGCAAAGGCGAACCTGCCCCCGATCCCATCGCCGACGCGCCGGGCGCGGGGACAGGCAACATCCAGCAGTCAGGGCAGACCGTCCATGGGCCGCAGACAAACATCACCGGCGGCGTGCAGGGCAACGTTTACCCGGCAACATCGGGCAGATCGGCGACCGCACCATCAACACCGGCGGCGGCGCCTTCATCGGCGGCAACGTCCACGCCGGCGGCGACTTCGTCGGCCGCGACCAAATCGTCAACTACGGCGCGTCCGGCGCAGAGTTGGCGCGCATCTTCGCGCCGCTGTTGCAGGCCGCGCAACAAGCGCCCGAAGACAAACGCCACGAAGCCACACAGGTGGTGCACGAGCTCAAAGCCGAAGCCGAGAAGGGCGACTGCGCTGACGACAGGCAGATGGCCCGCCTGCTGGTACAAACTCGTCGCCCTCGTCCCCAACGCGGTGACAGCCGTGGTCGGCGCCTTCGGCGAGCCGCTGCTCAGTGCCATCGTCGGCCCCGTGACAGGCTACGTCCTCGAGCGCCTGCGCGGATAGGCAACTCGCTCCAGACGCAGACCCGGCGGGTTTTCTGCAACCCGCCGGGTCTTGTCGCCGTGCGCAATCGGCGCTGCGCCTGTATCATCAAAATCCGCCCAAATCCGCTTCATCCGCGTTCTATTTCAGCGTTCTATCTCCGCACCACTCTCCCCCAATCAGCACATCCACAACATCTACAACGCGGACAGACGGCGCCTGGGATCGATGACCTCGTCCTGGACGGTGAGGGGCGTAGACGGAAACCCGCCGCGCCCGGACGGTAAATGCGGACGCGGATCGCCTGCGCCAGGGCGGCCCGTCGATCTTCACGTGCAGTGCGCCGGTGTTGTCCTCGCCCACGGCCAAAGACAGATGCACCGTCCCCTGCGTAGCGGGCGTGGTGATGGACAGCGTGCGCCCTGGGACGATCCACTCGGCGGGCAGGCCGGGCAGCATTCCAGCGTCCCCCCGCTCGAAGACAAGCAGATTGCGCACCAATCGGATGAATTCGGCGGACGCCCAGTTGTGGGGCATGTCGCCGATCTGCTGATCGAGGCCGATGTGGGCCAGGCTCTGTTCCTCGCGCCAGACACGTGGGCGAGGCGTGGCTGGCAAAGGCGTAGAGGTAATCCGCCGCCTTGTCGGGCCGCCCGGCGTAGAGCCAGACGTGGGCGTAAAAAGAGGCGGCGTAGCTCCACAGCGCCTCGAAGGGCAGCCAGCCCGTGGCCGCGGGATCCCCTGTCTGTCGTCCAGGTGATCGAGCAATTGACAGAAATCTTGCAGCAGTGGATCGTCGGGCGCAAAGAGTTGGCCGGGATAGACGGCATGGGCGAAGGCCCATGTCCCCGTGCCGGGATTCACTTGTTCCCGGCAGCGGATCGCCGGGGAAATCTTGGATCCAGTGGTGTGTGCCGCCGCCGGGCTTCAGCATGGGCAGATAGCGAACACCGTCCGCGGTGACCTGTTGATCGCGCTCAGCGTGTTCGCGGAAAGCAGTGTAGAGTTTCGTGAAGAAGGCGTTGATCTCGTCCGCCTCATCGGTCAGCCCCAAACGGATCGCCGCCCGCGCCACCGCCTGCACCCCCACCATCATCCACAGGACGGTGGTATACTCGGCGCGGATGCCGCCCAATCCGCCGTTGGCGAAAGAGGCCGGCAACAGGCCATGCGCGGGGTCGTCCTCGGGCAGTTGGCAGGCGTCCTCGTGCAGTGAGCGCACATAGTCGACGGCGCGGCGCAGCGTCGGCCACAGTTCACGCAGGCGTTCGCTGTCGTGCATGAGTTCGCACTGGCGCACGATGGTGGCGAGGGCAAGGCCGGTGTCTTTGGTGTCGAGGGAACGTTCTTCGATGGCGCCGTTGGGGCGCACACGGCGCAGCAGGGCGTCGATGCCGCGCCAGGCTTCCTGTGGCCTGTCCATAAACTGCGCCGCTTCGAGGAAGAAGTAGCCGTCGATAATCCAAAGGCCGCGGTAAATGGTCGGCCCCACCTGGAAATTCGGGCAGCCTGTCTTTGATCTCACGCGCCTGCAAGATGTTGCGGGCGCATGCTGTGAGCATCTCCATGATCCCGTCGTCGGGGATCGAGAGCGTATCGGGGAGAAGTTTGTAGCCGTTCCAGAAGCGGCGTTCGGCGGCGAGGGCGTCTTCGGCCCAGGCCAGATCGATTCCTTCCACCTGGCTGTGATTCTGAGGGAAGCAGAGCGCACCGCGCAGGTGACCCGCCGTGGATGAACGCAAATTCCGTGCGCAGCCCCGAAGACGGCCCATGATCGAAGGCCGAGGCCACCTGCAACGGCGCCGTGGATACCAGGAACGGCGCGCGCCCCACCGCCGTCGGCGGCACGTCGGCGTGGACGGCGAAGAGATCGTCGAGGCCGCGCCACAGCGGCATGTCCTCGGGGGCGTGGGCGTAGACAAACGGGCTGGGCGCGCGACCGGCAGGGACGAAACGCTCGTTTCTCCATGCAGATCAAGCCACAGACCGCTGACAATCTCTTCGTGACCGTCGGCGATGTCGATCTGCCAGAGGACAATGTCGGTGCGCAAATCGCCGTCGTGTTGGTGACCGGCGGAGCGCAGCGTCAACGTGGCGTGGGGTATGCGATGCGCGTCACGACGATGGGGCGCGCGCTTTCGGTCTCCTGTGTCACCTTCAGCGTTGGGCGGCGGTGTGCAGGGCAAACGACACCACCCGTCCAAAGCGGAAGGTGCCGTAGCGCTCCCCTTGCCGCTGAAAATCGTAGAGCAGCCGCCCGCGTTCGTCCACCAGGGTTTTGAAGGGATCGTCGGGGCGGCCGATACAGGTCCACGAACGGGGAGGGGCGTAGCGAAAGTCGACGGCGCGTGGGTCATGCTTATTTGAGACCGGAAAGCCCGGCCATCCCTTCCAGGAAGCGCTGTTGAATGGACAAAAAGACGATCACCACCGGCGCAGCCGAGACGACGGAGCCGGCCATCATCAGCTCGAAGCGGGTGGTGTACTGCTCCACGAATTTGGCCAGGCCGATGGGCAGCGTGCGCAGGTTGTCACCGGTGGTCACCACCAGCATCCACAGGAACTCGTCCCAAATCGCCACGAAGACGATGATGGCCAGGGTGATCAGCGCCGGTTGCAGCAACGGCAGCACGATCTGAAAGTAGATGCGGTATTCGCTGGCGCCGTCGATGCGGGCGGCGTCGAGGTAGTCGTCGGGTACGGCCAGGGCGAACTGACGCATGAGGAAAATACCGAACGCCGACATGGCAAAAGGCAGGATCAATGCCTGATAGGTGTTCACCCAATCCAAGCTGCGGATGATCAAAAAGAGCGGGATCAGGATGGCCGTGAAGGGGACCATCACCGTGGCCAGAATAAAGATGAAGAGGAGATTTTTGCCCGGAAAGTCGAACTTGGCCAGGCTGTAGCCGACCATAGGTGATAAGAGCAGGTTGAGCAGCACCACAGCGCTGGTAACAATCACGCTATTGCCCAGGTAGCGGCCAAAGTTGAAGCGCCCGAAGACCTCGGCAAAGTTGGTCCACTGCGGGGCAGAAGGAAAGAGCCGCGCCGAAGTGGAAAAGAGTTCGTCCGCGCTCATGAGCGACGCCGACACCATATAAACGATGGGCATCGAAAAGAGGATCGCCCCGCCCAGCAGAATCACCTGACGCGCAACACCCCAGACGACGCGCAATGTTTTTCCCGACATTCGTTTTCCCCGATCGATAAATACCACAACCGTAGTTGACAGAGCGAAAGGTGCGACGCACTGGTCACGAAGCGATGCTGTCAAGACGATCTCTTGACCAGTGGGTCGCACCTTTCGCGGCTACGCGGTGGTAGGATGAATCACCTCAAAGACGCCTACTGCGAATCTGACGAACCCAGCCGCAGCACGCGGAATTGGAAGAGGCTGATGCTCAACAAAATAAAGAGGAAGATCACCGACGCTGCGCTGGCATAGCCCATCTTCAAGAACTGGAAGCCGTTCTGGAAGATGAACATCGAGAGCACACGCGTGGCCGATCCTGGGCCGCCATTGGTGAGGATGTACATCGGCGTAAAGACCTTGAACGCTTCGATGATGGAAATCACCATGACGTAGAGAAAGACCGGGCGCAACAGCGGCAAGGTGATGTACCAGAGCCGCGCCCATGCTTCGGCGCCGTCTACTTTGGCGGCTTCGTAGTAATCGGGCGGGATCGAACGCAGTCCCGCCAGCAGGATCAACATGTAGACCGGTGTACCCTTCCAGATGCTCAGGATCAGCATGGACGGCATGGCGGTCTGCACGTCGTTGAGCATGCGCGTGCCGCGGATGCCGAAAAGTTCCAGAAAGGATGTGAAAAGGCCGAAACTGGGGTTGTACATGAGCAGCCAGATCAACGACCAGACGGTCAACGAGATCACGGCGGGCAGGTAGTAGATGGTGAGATAGCCCTGGCGAAAGCCAAATTGCTGGTTAAAGGCCAGCGCCAACACCAGCGCCAGGATCCAGATAGGCACCACCACACCAATGGCGTAGTAGAAACTCACCCACACCGAATTGATGAACTCCCGATCCGAAAAGAGACGTCGTAGTTGTTCATGCCCAGAAATTCAGGCGTCGAGAGCAGGCTCCACGAGTAGAGGCTCACCTGAAACGTGCTGAACAGCGGATAAATATAGAAAAAACCAAAGAACAGAAAGGCAGGCAGGGCAAAAATCAACCCAGAGCGCCGCTTCTGCGCCTCCAACGTCCTATCCCAGATACGTGTCTTCCGCACAGGCTTGCGCAGCGCTGACGGGGTAGGCATGCTGTCTTTTCCAAGCATAAGCACCTCGAAAGGAAGGGGACTGGGGATCAGGGACTGGGGATCAGGGGCTGGCGGTGAAGCTGTCTCCGTCGTTTACGATTGTCGGTGAAGTTGCGGAGAGAGCATCCCCAGATGCGGCTTGTTCAGGCCAAACCGGCATCTGAGGATGCCTGCTCCGCGCTACAATCGTGACAATGCCTAACTTGGCACCTATGCCCCAGTCCCCAGTCCCTAGTCCCCAATCACAACTACTGCATCGCTGCTTCGGCCTGGGCCTGCGCTTCTTCGAGGACGGTCATGATGTCCTCGCCTTCCCAAACGCGGGAGAGGGCGCGTGTCCAGATGTCGGAAAGTTCAAAGTACTGCGTTGATTGGAACTGGAATTTACCGTACTGGTAATCGTTGAAGATCACCGACAGCCGTTCGTCGGACTGGGCGTAGTACTCGGGCAGAGACATGCCGTCGATTTCGCCCTTGCGCGCCTGCACGTAGCCGACCGTGTCCCACCAATCTTGTTGCTTGCTGGTGAGCAGGTTGACGAATTCCCACGCCATTTTCTGCTCTTCGGGTGTGGACTGCGCGCCCACGAACCAGGCCCACGAGTAGAGCGTGGTGACGCGATTCTCGGCGGCGTTGAACTGCGGCAACGGGGCTGTGTCCCAGTTCAAGTCGGGGTTCATGTCGTTGAGCGGCTTGGCTGCCCACGGCCCGCCGATGATCATGGCGGAGCGACCGGCGGCGAAGTCTTCGAGCAGATTGGTGTAGGTGGCGGGGTCGATGGCGTTGGTGCTGCGCAGATCGGCCATGTAGTTCATCACCTGTACCATCGGCTCCTGGGTGAAGTCGGGCATGCCGGTTTCGGCGTTGATCAGTTCACCGCCAAGCTGGCGCAGCATCGGTTCGGCGATGAGCACTGTCCAGATCGGGGTGTTTGGCGGCCAGGTGATGCCGGTGCGTACGAGTTTGCCGTCTTCTTCCACCACGAGTGCGGCGGCGATGTCGGCCAGCTCTGCCCAGGACATCGGCTCATCCTTGGAAGGCAGTTCGATGCCGGCTTCGGTCAAAGCGTCGACGTTGTAGATCAGGCTGAAGGTGTTGTACTCGGAGACGCCGCCAGTGTAGATGCGGCCGTCTACGGTGAAGGCATCCAACGAACCCGGCTCGTAGAGTTCCACGTACTCGGCCTGGCTATCGACGCCGAACGCTGCGGGATCAACCGGCGCGATGATGCCGGCCTCCACGAACTGAGGCACCATCCAGTCACCGGCCCAGAAGACGTCCGGTCCTTGGCCGCCGGCGAAGGCAGTGAGGATCTTCTGCTCGAAGTTGTCGTGCGGCGAGTTGTCGAAGGTGATCTTGACGTTGGGGTGCATCTCCTGGAACTCGGCGATGATCGACTCGTTGAGCGGGATCGACGGCGCATGGTTGTGGGTCATGTAGAGCAGTTCGATCTGCTGCGGTTCGGCGCTCTCGCCGCCGCCGCTGCTCTCGCCGCCCGGCGCAGGCGCGGCAGGCATCACACAGGCGCTGATCAACATCACCAGCGCCATCAAGAAAGACAAGCGTGCCAACTGTTTCATCTTCATCCTTTCCTTCCTCTGATGAAATCAAGACGACGGGTAAACGAAGAAATCGTTATCAAACGTCAGGTGGGGGATCTGACCGGATAACCAAGATTCAGTAATTCACGATTTTGAAGCGGAGTAGGCATCCTCAGATGCCGTGTGAATTTGAACAAGCCGCATCTGAGGATGCTCTCTCCGCGATTCCGTAGAGAATTGAGACCGGTAGCTAGATCGAAAATCGTCCTTGCACGCTGATTTCGGCCTGCCAGGGAAGATTGACCACGCCCGCCCCGTTCGCGGTGACACCTGTGCCGTCCACTGTTGCGCCGGGGGCAGGTGAAGCGACAGCGCCGCCGGTTTGCGCTGCCACGCTGGGATCGGTGACGACGTTGATCTCGAAGCGCCCGTTCTCGTGGACCTGCATCCGCAGTGTCACCGGGCCGAAGCGCGTGGGCGTCTGTTCCAGATGCAGCACCGCGCCGGGATAGATCCACTCGGCGGGCAGGCCGGGCAGCAGCGAAAGCGTGTCGCCCCGTTCCATCACCAGCAGGTGACGCACCAGCCGTATGAACTCGGCAGATGCCCAGTTGTGGGGCATGTCGCCGCAGATCTGGCGGTTGTCGGTGCTGGTGATCGACTGTTCCTCGCGCCAGACGCGCGTGGGCGCGGCATGGTTAGCGAAGGCGTAGAGATAGTCCACCGCCTTGTCGGGGCGGCCTGCGTAGAGCCAGGCGTGGGCTGAGAAAGAGGCGTCGTAACCCCAAAGACAGTTGTAGGGCTGCCAGCCGGTCTCCACGGGGGTGCCTTCGGCGTCGTCGATCTTGTCGTAGAGCGCCAACTGCTCCTGCACAATCGGATCGTCGGGGGCGAAGATTTCGCCGGGGTAGATGGCATTGTTGATCGCCCATGTCCCCGACTGCGGGCGCAGGTGATGGTGACGAGGCACGTCGAGCGGGTAATCGGTGATCCAGTGGTGCGCGCCGCTGCCCGTCATCCACATGGCCGTGTAGGGCGTGCCGTCTACGAGGACGCGGCGGTCGCGCTGGAAGCAGCGGCGGAAATCGGCCATGAGATCGGCGAAGGCGGCGCGGGCGCGTTCGGCGTCGGCCACTTTGCCCAGGCGTTCGGCGGCGTCGGCGATCCAACTGAGGCCCACCAGCGTCCAGAAGACGGTGGTGTACTCGGCGCGTTTGCCGCCGATGCCGCCGTCGGCGTAAGTGTCGGGCAGCAGCCGGTAGTTGGGCGCGTCTTCGGGCAGGGCGGCGGCTTCCTCGCGCATGGACTCGATGTAGCCGCTGGCGTTTTGGATCGTCGGCCACAGTTCGAGCAGGCGATCCTCTCGGCCCATCAACTCGCACTGGCGTACCAATGTGGCGAGGGCGATGCCCGTCTCTTTGCGGTGGAACTCCATCTCGGCGATGGCGCCGTTGGGACGCACCCGCTTCAGGAGCGCGTCCTGCCCGGCGAAGGCTTCGTCGGGATAGCCCAGGTATTGGGCGCATTCGAGCAGAAAATGGCCATCGACCACGAACAGATTGCGGTAGATGGTCGGCCCGACCTGAAATTCGGGGACGCCGTTCTTGATCTCTCGCGCCTGGAGGATATTGCGGGCGCAGGCCACGATCATGTCGTTCACCGCCGGATCGGGGACGTGGATCGTGCGCGCGGGGACGGGCAGATCCTGCCAGTAGCGGCGCGTCTCGGTCAACGCGGTCTGCGCCCAGGCGTCGTCCAGCGCGGCGTATTCTTCGTGATCCACAAGGACGATGATCGCGCCGCCGATTTCCTGGCCACCGCGCAGGATCACCGGTTCGATGCTCAGCGCCGAGCAAGGACGGAAGCCTTCGGGGTGCGCCGAAATCAACGGCTGCGGGCTGGAAACAAACGCAATTGGCCCCGGCGGCGACACGTTAGGATCTTCCACCAGATAGGTGCTCTGCGACTCGAAGAAGTCGGGCAGGCGAATGTCCTGATCGTGGGGCGCGGCGAAAATGGCGTGCGCCGGGGCCAGCGAGCGCCCGGTGAAGACCGTCGCCATCTCGTAGGCGTCGATCTTGAAGAGCGTGAGGAACTCGTCGACGTCGTCGTGGACTTTCGCCGTCCACTGCACCACGTCGGTGCGCCGCCCCTCCGCGTCGCGGTGACCAAAGGCACGCAGCGTCAACGTGGCCTTGGGGTAGGTGATCGTCGTCACCACCACCGGGATCTTGGCGCTTTCGGTCTGTTGATCAACCGAGATGGGGCCATGCGCCGAACGCAGGCGAAATTCCAGCACGCGGCGGAAGCGCCAGCTATCGAAAGTGCGGTCATGGAAGCCGTAGAGCAGCGCCCCGTCCTCGCGCACCAACGACTTGTGTGGGTCATCGGGAAAGCAGATGGTGGTCCACCGATCCGGCGGCGCGTAGCGAAAATCAATCGTTCGAGCAGTTGGCATGGTATCCTCGGGAAGGGGGGCAGGTTTGCAGGTCAACGAAACCTTGATCTGAAAATCGTCAATCGGAAATCGTCAATCGGAAATCGTCAATCGTCTAGCTTCTTGATCATTTCCAGCGCCAGGATTCCCGCGCCCAGCGTCGGTGACCGTTCTGGCCAGACCAGGCGAATCGACGGCAGTTGCCTGGCCACGGCGTCGGCAAAGGGTTTGACAAAGAGATCGCCGGCCTGGAAAAGACCCCCGACCAGGGCGATCTCGACGGTGTCGCCGTCCATGCGCAGGCGGCGGGCCACGGCGGCCACGCAGTCGGCCAGCAGATCGACGCCCTGGGCCAGCAGTTGCTGCGCCACGGCGTCGCCTTCGGCCGCGGCGTCGAGGACGAGCGGGGCCAGTCGCGCGATCTCGTGCTTCTCCATCGTGTCCACGTAGAGCGGCTGGAAGATGTCGTTCATCTCCTTGATCTGGAGGAAATCGAGCACACGCGCCTCCAGCACAGTGGCAGGCAGGCGACCGTCGAAGGCGCGGACCGCGGCTCGCATGGCCTGGATGCCGAACCAGTAGCCGCTGCCCTCGTCCGCGATCAGGTGACCCCAGCCGCCGCTACGCCAGCCTTCGCCCCGTGCGTTGACGCCGAACGTCGACGAGCCTGTCCCCGCGATTTGGACGATGCCGGGGCGTCCACTCAGCCCACCGGCCAGCGCGATGCGGCAATCGTGATCGACGCCGATGCGTTCCACTGCGGCCAGCCCCAGGTTCACGCCGATGCTGCGGATACGCGCATGATCCAGCGGCGAGACGACGCCGGCCATCCCAAAGAAGACGGCGTCGAACGGGCGTTGATCCATTCCGGCCTCACGGCGGGCGGCGTCCACGGCTTCGCCCACGTTGACCTGCGACTGGGCTAACCCCACCGAGTTGTAGTTGGACGGGCCGCCCTGTCCGCTGCCAAGCAGGTTGCCTTTGCCGTCGAGGATCACGGCGCGGGTGCTGGTGCCGCCGCCGTCGATGCCGAGTACGCGTGTCATGGTGGGCCTGTGTGGGTGAGATTAGGCGATTGATAGATTAGGAGATTGAGCACTACAGCTTAAACGATGCTTTCACAAACGCCTTCACCACCATCGCCCGTCCATTGCCCTCGTTGACAAGCCGATAGCGCCCCGCCGCCGCGGGGACGACGAAGGTTTCGGCATAGTTGAAACGTTGGCGCGTGCCGTCCGCCGTCTCCAATAGGATCGACGTCCCCTCGACCAGGCTCATGACGTGACACGAGCCGCCGGTTTCGGCTTCGACGCTGCTGTCGAACTCGAAGCGATGCACGTCGTAGAAGTGGTCGGCGTGGGTGGGTAGGTGGACGAGTTGCCAGTCGTCGCCGTGGGCGATGACGGTGGGCTTCGAGATCAACTCGTCCGCGACGCGGCTTCCTTGGCGGCTGAAATTGAGATTGGCGAAGGCGCGCTCAATGTTGATGGGCCGCGGTTTGCCGTCCAGATCCAGGCGCATCCAGTCGTACATCTTGAAGGTGAAAATGTAGGGTGTGGCGCTGATCTCCAGCACCATCACGTCTTTCCCCGAGCAGTGGACGGTGCCATGCGGGATCAAGAACAGCCCGTGCTTCTGCGCGGGGAAGTGCTGCACGAACTGTTCGATGTCCATGGCCTGCGCCTTGGCCTGGCTTTCCTCCAGCGCGCGGCGGAAGGTGACCGGATCGATGCCGTCCTGGAAGCCAAGGTAGACCTGTGCATCCGGTTTGGCGTCGAGGATGTAGTAGGTCTCGTCCTGGGTGAAAGTTTCGCCGAACTCGCGGCGGATGAAATCTGGCCGTGGGTGGCACTGCACCGACAAATTGCCGCCGTCGAAGGTGTCGAGGAAGTCGAAACGGATGGGGAACTCGTATTTGAAGGCGTCTGCACAGTCGCCCAGCACGGCCCGGTGATCGTGGAACATGAGCATGTCGAACGAGACTTCGAGCAGCCGCCCGTCGCCCTCGAACATCAGCCCGTTCTCGGGGACGATCAACTCGAACGACCAGGCGTAGTTGACCGCGTCCTGGGGCAGCTGGGGGATCTTTTCCTTGATCCACTGGCCACCCCACGCGCCCGGCTCGAACCACGGGCGCACGCGGAAAAAGCTGCGGCTCATGCGGGTCAGCGCACCGCGCAGAGCGTCGCCGCTCATCCACAGCAGTTCGTCGGGCCGTTGACCGTCCACGATGATATCGATGTTGGGCAGGAGATCGGCCTTGTGCGCGTTCAGCGCCGGCCAGTCCACAAAGTAGTAGCGTTTGTACATGGCCTTGGGCGATCCTGCCTCGTGCGCGCCCAGGTTGGTGACCGTCCCCGCCCGCGAGCGGACTTGTAACTCGTTCTTGGGCAGGTCCACGTAGACCAGTGTCCCCTGCCAGGCGGCCAGCGCTGCGCCGCAGCCGTAGAGGACGGTCATCTGCCCCTGTTCGGGTTGCAGCGCGGCCAGTTTCTCGGCGTCGAAGAAATCGCGCAGGATGCCGGTGTAGCGGGTGCCGAAGATGGGGTCATCGCCGCCGAGGAAGGGATCGATCATCGCCTCGATCTCGGCGGGCGTTTTCATGGCGTCGGCCACGTTGACCCAGCGCGCTGAGACGCCCTGCGCCGTCAACGCCGCGTCCAATTCAGTGCGGAAATGATCCCAAAAGACGCCGATGAAGCCGTCCACGATGAGGATCTGTTCGCCGCGCAGACGCTCGGCCAGTGACGTGCAGCGTAAGCGTGGATCGTGTCCTCGCCCACGGGAAGCCGGGATAGAGATCGTATGCCATGGTGTCCGTGGCTGTGTGGACGGACGGGGCCGAGGTCCTGAGTCGTCTTGCGCCAGGTGGTGGGCAACATCATTCCCCCTCCGCCGGGCAGGCGTGTGATCGTCGTCGTAGCGGGTGATGTCGGCCTGTTGCCCAGTTACCAGCCACTTCTAGCACACGCACGGTGGGTCCTGTGCTCAGGCGATGACGGCTGTTGGCCGGGATCAGATTTCGTCACCGGCGGCGGGATGAATGATCTCATCGTCCACCTGCACCGCGGCCCCGTCGTCGAGGACGATCCACAGTTCGGCGCGCCCGGTGTGAGATTACCAGGCTCAATCGTTGATCCGCGGTGACGGTCATCAGGCTCACCGTCACCTCTGGTTGTGGGCGTACTGCTTGAACTGATCCCCACGGGCGCACCACGTGCTCCACGTCGGGCTTGTGCGCGGGGATGGGTTTGGTGACGTAGTTGGTCATGGGAGAACCTTTGGGTGGGCAAGTTGCAGGTGGCAGGTTTGCAGGTGGAAATTCGTCCGTCACTTCGCTCGCAACGAAGCCACACCGCTCTCGTTCCATCATCACCGGCCTGCCGTCGATCTCACCACCACGTGGCGGAAGTTGCGCTCGGCGATGGCGCCGTAGTCGTGGCCCGCTTGGGCAGGGTAGATGCCCAGGTAGACGAGCGGTTCATCCCCGGTGTTGATGGTGCGGTGAGCGATGTGACCAGGCACGTAGACAGCGGCATTGGCGGTGAGCGGCAGCAGGCGGCTTTCTTCGCCGTCTTCGCTTTCCAGCAGCATCACGCCTTCGCCGCTCAGGCCGATGTAGTACTCGGCGGCGGCGCGCCAGGCGTGGAAGTGTCCTTTTGTCATGAAGTATTCCTGGCCGGCACGTCCTGGCAGCAGGTTCCCGATGGCGTAGTGCAGCGCGCCTTCACCGTCGTCCGGCGCCACCGCGGAGACGTTGTAGTGCCAGCGCGTTGCCCTGGGCCAGCGGCGCAGCGAAGGCGTCAGCGTCGGCGTGGTAGCCGGTCATGTCGCGCAGGTAGCGCTCTGTCACCGCGGCGCCGTCAATTGTGCCGCGGGTAATATCGAAGATCGTATGTAGATTGGCTGCGTCAAGATTCATGATGGTTTTGTGATTGGGGGATGGTGAAAAGCTTGAAACTGAACAGAAGATACTGCATTATTTTACATGTGTCAAGCCGGAAGTTACGCAGTAACTGCAAAAATGTTAAAATATGTTAGGTTCGTTGACAGGTGCAAACATGACTGATACACTGCCCTGGTTAAGTTAATCGATTGACCCGCCTACGAAGCAGAGGATCTATGCAGGAAAATGGGATAGGGAGCAAGGGAAGGTGCTGCCGGAACAGCGGCGAGCGTTGATTCGTCAGATGATCCGGCAAGAAGGATCCAGGGTGAACACGGAGGCATTGGCGGAGCGTTTTGATGTATCGTACGTGACGATTTGAAGCGACGCATTACGTTGTTGGAGGAAGGCGGCAACGCTTGCAGCGTGCTTGGCGGCGCGATTATGCCTGAAAGCACGGCTGCCCCCGAACCGGCGTATTTTAGCAAACACAGACGGTACGCAGCCGTGAGAAAGAGGCCATCGCCTGCTATGTGGTACGTCATCTGGCCCACGACAGCGGGATCCTCATCCTTGATGCAGGGACAACCGTTGCCGCCATCACCAAGTACCTCACACAGCGCAATCTGACTGTGGTCACCAACGGTGTGCAGACGATCCACAAGAGGCGATGCAGCATACCGGCTCGATGACGGTGATGAAGCAATGGCGGCATTCTGCTTGGTAAAGCGAACACGTTCGTGGGCCCTCAAGCGGAGCGTTTCTTCGACGATCTCAGCGCGCATACTTTTTCCTCAACGACCGGCCTCCAGTTTCCCCGAGGCATCCGCGATCAAACCCTCTGGAGATCCAGGTGAAGCGGGCGATGGCCGCCAGCGCCGCAGGATCGTGCTGCTGCTGGACGGTAGCAAGTTCGGCGTGCGTTCGCTGTTGCCCGTTGTGCCGCTGGCCGCCGTACGCGAGGTTGTCACCGACAATCAGGTTTCGTCGGCGGATGTCGAGCCGTCTCGTAGAAATGGGCATCAAGGTGCATGTGGTCGATCCCGCAGAACCTTGTCCGTCGGTAGCCTAGTACCAAAGTGGCGCAAATGAGTCGCTGTATTCAGTTGTAGCGTCCACTCATACTGTCCACGTGGGCAGGGTGAAGCCAACAGCCAATCTGTACACTGGAAGCAATATCGTCGGCCCGGGCAGCGGCTGCTGATTCCGCCGTGAGAGGAGTTGCCTTGTGTTTGTACGCTGGGTGGTGAGAGGACACAAAAACGCCGAGATCGTGAATGTCACCTTTCACGATGCCTACCTCGTGGAGAGCTACCGCGACGAGCAGGGCGAACCTCGGCAGCGCACGGTGGCGTATCTGGGCAATGTGCGCCAGATCGGTCAGGACTTCCCTGCCATCAACGGACTCTTTCTGCTGCGCACACAGGCGATCCTCGCCAGCATCGAAGAACTCACTGCCGCCGACCGCGAACAGACTTTGGAGCAGATTCAGAAGCGCATCCCACCGCTGGACGGCGACGAAATGATGGTGGGGTTCGTCAAGCACACGCTGCGCTGGTACTACCGCTGGTGGCAGACTCACGACAGCGTCCCCTCCGATGAAGAAATACTCCGCATCCTTCAACACTCCCAAGATACCAGCCACGAGATCATAATCGATAACTGGGGATAGCCCCTCACCTCGCATGTCTTTGTAGAACAACTTCGTGTAACAACTTCGTGTAACAACCTCGTGTAACAACTGTTGAAACCGGTAGCGATCAGCCGGTCTACTCGATGCACGCATTCTGTCCACGCGCCATGAATCTCAGGCTCCCCACCGGACTGTGGAAATGGCGTATGTTGGGAGCCGCCTCCATAGCCGAAAAGCAAAATATCGCCTTACGTCCATCGTAAACCAGTTGCGGGGGGGGAACCATGAAAGCCGTATTCGGAAATCTGCAAGTGGGCGCCAAGATCATCGCCGGCTATGTTATTGCACTGATTCTGATGGGGATCGTTGGTGGTGTGGCATTGGTGCAGTTGGAGCAGATCAACGGCAAAGTGACGGATCTGGCCACGAACCTGGCCGAAGACCAACGAATTTCGGAGTCCTTGGTGGAGCATATCTTGCTGGTACGTTTTCACGCCAACAAGTTCATCCGTGATCCACAGGACGCCTACTTTGCCCAATATGAAGAGGAGATGTCCGACCTTAACAATGTGCTATCGCAGGCCGATGTGGCAATCACCAAGCCTGAGCGGGTACAGATGCTCCAAGAGATCAGATCGGACGTGGGTAGATATGAGACGACTTTCAGCGAAGTCGCGGATCTGATCTCGACGCGCAACGCTGTAGTCGTGGGTGTGCTCGATGTTCAGGGACCGCTTGCCGAAGAAAAGCTGCGTCAACTGCGCAACCGGGCCTTCGACGCGGGCAACCTGCCTGGTGTGCAGCACAGCGGTGACGTTCAGGCAGCGCTGCTGCTCATGCGCTTCAATGCCTTCAAGTACCTGCAAGTGGGCGAGGTAATGTGGGTGGATCTCTTCGAGGAACGCTACACCGAGGCCATGAACGCCTATCAGATGATGTTGACCGATTTCACCAGTACAGCGGATCGCCGCCTGGCGGAAGAGGCGCTTGCCGCCATCGAAACCTACAAAGCCGGTTTTGACAGCCTGCAAGCCGACTATGCGCTGCAAAATGAGCTGACAAGCACAGTACTAGACGTTGTCGGCCCCGAAGTGCGCGACGATGCTACCGACATGTCCGACAGCGTCACCGTTGATTTTGAGGCGCAGGCGACTGCATCCACCGATATTGTCACGCAGACCCGCTGGATTCTGATCTTCACCATTGCCTTTGCCGTGGTGTTCGGGCTGAGCCTCGGCTGGGTCATCTCGCGTAGCATCACACGTCCGCTCACGGCGGTGATGGAAGCATCGGTCCACATCGCCCAAGTGGATCTGACGAACCTGGCCAACGAACTGGACCTGATGGCCCAAGGCGATCTATCGGAGCGCAGCGTCGAGATGACGGCCCAGCCGCTCGCCGTGAGCAGCCGAGACGAAGTGGGCAAGATGGCCGAGTCGTTCAACACGATCATCGACCGTCTCCAGGTGACAGGCGACGCCTTCGCTTCGATGTCGGCCAACCTGCGCAACCTGATTCGCAATGTCCGTCACAGCGCCGAGAGTGTCACCAGCGCCAGCGAGCAGTTGAACGAAGCCAGCGGGCAGGCAGGCCAGGCTACACAGCAGATCGCACTGACCATCAGCCAGGTGGCCGAGGCCAACACGCAGCAGAGCCACAGTCTGGAAGGCACACGGCGCATCATCGAACAGCAGACACAGTCGATCCTCAGCATTGCCGAGGGCGCACGTCAGCAGTCCAGCAGTGTCGATGACATGAACCGGACACTGCAAGGACGCCTGGTGGTGGCGATTCAGCAGGTGCAGGCCGCCACCGAAGAGAGCCGATCTGCGGTCGATGAGACTGGACACGCCACACAAGAGGGCGTCCCACCGTGGCCAAGACCATCAACGGCATGCGCACCATCGCCACCAAGACCAAGAATGTAGCGGACCGCGTGGTGGAGATGAGCAGCCGTAGCCAGGAGATCGGCACCATCGTGCAGACCATCGACGAGATCGCCGAGCGCACGAACTTGCTGGCGCTCAACGCCGCCATCGAAGCGGCCCGCGCCGGCGAACACGGCAAGGGGTTCGCCGTGGTGGCCGACGAAGTGCGCAAGCTGGCCGAACAGGCCGGACGCGCCGCCGGCGAGATCACCGGCATCGTCAAGGCCGTGCAATCCACCGCCACCCAGGCCGTCACCGCCATGGACGAGAGCCGCCAGGAGGTGGATCAGGGCCTGAGCATGGCAGGTGACACGGAACAGGTGCTCATGCGCATCCAGGCCGCGGTGACACAGGTACAGGCGCAGATCCAGCAGTTGGGCCAGGCTGTTGTGGACATGAACGCGGGCAACCGCGAACTCCAGGGGTTGATGGAGCAGGTATCCGTCGTCGTCGCCAGCAACAGCGCTGCGTCTGAACAACTCTTGCGGCAGCACCGACGAGGTGATGCAGTCTGTGGAAGATGTGTCCGCCGTATCCGAAGAAAACAGCGCCGCTGCCGAAGAAGTCAGCGCCGCCACAGAAGAAGTGAGCGCCCAGGTGGAAGAGACCGTGGCCTCCGCAGCGCAGTTGGCCTACATGGCCCAACAACTGCTGGAACAGGTAAGCCACTTCCGTACAGATGTGCAGGTCACGGCCGCCGCCGCCAAACCTGTCGCGACCAATGGAAATGGCCGCAACCTGGAACCGGTGAACGCTCTGGCGTCACAAAAAGTCGAAAAGCAAGCCGTCGCGATCCCAGTCAACTGAGTTGGGCTGCAACTAGCCTGAGCGAATAGAACCAAAAGAGAGCGGGATGCGGCAAACAGCCGCATCCCGCTCTCTTTTTCTTCACCACTCACCAGTCACCAATCAACCCAATCCGGCCATCACCGCTTTCGCTGCTTCCACTGTGGCGCGGATCTCCTCGTCGCCGTGGGCGCTGCTGACGAAGCCAGCCTCAAACTGGCTGGGGGCCAGGTAGATGCCGCGATCGAGCATGGCGTGGAAGTAGCGACCGAACTTCTCGGTGTCGGCGTAAACCTTGGCGCTCTCGTAGCTGTCGATCACCGCGCCTGCCTCTTTGAGGAAGTACATGCCGAACATCGAGCCGGCGTGTCCGCTCTGCACGGGGACATTGTGCGCCGCCGCGGCCGCGGTGACGCCATCGACCAGCGCTGTCGTCTGCGCTTCAATCGCCTCGAAGACGCCGGGCGCCAGCAGCGTTTGGATCGTCACCAGGCCCGCGGTCATGGCCAGGGGGTTGCCCGAAAGCGTGCCTGCCTGGTACATGGGGCCGGCAGGCGCTACCTTCTGCATGATCTCTCGCTTGCCCGCGTAGGCGCCCACGGGCAGCCCACCGCCGATCACCTTGCCCAGCGTCGTCAGATCGGGGTCGAGTCCCCATTTCTGCTGTGCGCCGCCTGGAGCAACGCGGAAACCGGTCATCACTTCATCCAAAATAAACAGCGCGCCGTACTCGTGACAGAGGTCCTGGAGTGCCTGTAAATGGCCTGGTTTGGGCAGCACGAAGCCCATGTTGGCCGCAATCGGTTCCACAATGGCCGCTGCAACTGCGCCCGGATTGGCCTCGAACAGCGCGCGGACGGCGTTGAGATCGTTGTACGGCGCTGTCAACGTGTTGGCCGCAGTGGACGCAGGCACGCCGGGCGAATCGGGCAGCCCCAGCGTGGCCACACCGCTGCCCGCCTGTACCAGCAGCATGTCGGCGTGGCCGTGATAGCAGCCTGAGAACTTGATGATCTTGTCCCGTCCTGTGTAGGCGCGGGCCAGGCGCAGCGCGCTCATACACGCCTCGGTGCCGCTGTTCACAAAGCGCACCATCTCCACCGAAGGCACCGTATCGATGACAAGCTGGGCCAGCTCACTCTCCAGCGCTGTGGGCGCGCCGTAGCTGGTGCCGCGCCGTGTAGCGTCGATCAACGCGTCCACCACCGCGGGATGTGCATGCCCCAGCACCAACGGTCCCCAGGAAAGCACGTAATCGACGAAGCGATTGCCGTCGGCGTCCCAAAAGTAGGCGCCTTCGCCACGATCGATAAAGCGCGGCGTACCGCCCACACTCTTGAACGCGCGCACCGGGCTGTTCACGCCGCCTGGAATCAGATCCTTGGCCGCGGCAAATAGTTCTTCTGAGCGTGTCGTCTGCATGATTGGCCTTTCTGCGTGAGGAGAGACCCAGAAATGGGAGTGCTTCCCTGAACAGTAGGGAAAGACTCCGTTGACCTCCCCATTCCGAATGGATACCCTGTTACGGCATTGATCCTAACCAGCCGTTAAACTTCATCTGATAATGCCTTAACACTGCCATACTATTGTGAACAAATCCACAGGCTTTCCCGGCAACGCTGCCACCTATCCACGCGTTGCCGCACACCATTAACCGTCGTTGCCACACGGTTCTGCCGGTCGACCTATGCGCGGCCAGGTCAAATTCCACACGTTTTAGCCGAGAACGACTGCGTAGAGGACCTGAGTGTTGGCTGACGACAAAGAGGCGCAGCTACAGTGTGCCATCTTGCGACATACGGAGCAAATTCATCATGTCAAAACTGATTATCGTTTCCAATCGCCTGCCGATCAGCGTCCGCAAAGGGGACGAAGGGCTTGAATATGCAGAGAGTATCGGCGGATTGACCACCGGCCTGAGTTCGTTTTTCGAGGAGGGTGAAAGCCTCTGGATCGGCTGGCCTGGCATCACGTCCGACGATATTGACGAAGCCCAAACCGAGGAGATTACTGAGCATCTACGTGCGCGCGACTACTTGCCCATCTTTCTCTCGCAACAACAGGAAGAAGACTTCTACTTCGGTTTCTGCAACGACACCATCTGGCCACACTTTCACTATTTTCACCTGTACACCCAGTACGACGAAGCGCAATGGCAGGCATACCGCGAGGTGAACACGCTCTTTGCTGAAGCCATCGGGCGTGTAGCCGAACCCGGCGATACCATCTGGATCCAGGACTATCACTTCCTACTCCTACCACAAATGGTACGTCAACGTGTCCCCGATGCCCAGATCGGCTTCTTCCTGCACATCCCGTTCCCGTCGTATGAGCTATTCCGCCTGCTGCCGTGGCGCGCTGAACTGCTGCATGGGCTGATCGGCGCCGACCTGGTGGGCTTCCACACCTTCGGCTATGCCCGTCACTTTCTCGACAGCGTGCGGCGCATCCTCGGCTACGAAGACAAGCTGGGCGTGCTCCAGGTAGAAGACCGTCTGCTCAAAGCCGACGCCTTCCCAATGGGCATCGACTACCGGCGTTTCGCCGATGCCGGTGATCTGCCCGAAGTGCGCGCCGAACTGGCGCAGCTCACCGATGAAGTGGCAGATCGACACATCATCTTCTCGGTGGATCGCCTCGACTACACCAAAGGCATCCCCGAGCGCCTGATCGCTTTCGATTACTTCCTTACCGAGTACCCCGACTACAGAAATCGCGTCTCATTGATCCAGGTGACGGCGCCGTCGCGCACCGGTGTGGAGCAGTACCAACAACTCAAGAAACAGATCGACGAACTGGTCGGCGACATCAACGGGCGTCATGGTGCGGTGGGCTGGGTGCCTGTGTGGTATCTCTACCAGACACAGGGCTTTCACGCGCTGCGGGCGCTCTACGAGATCGCAGACGTGGCGCTGCTCACCCCACTGCGCGACGGCATGAACCTGGTGGCAAAAGAGTTCATTGCCAGCAAGAACGACGGGCGCGGTGTCCTCGTGCTCAGCGAAATGACGGGCGCTGCCTCCGAGTTAGTCGAAGCGCTGGTCGTCAATCCGCAGGACAAGCAACAGATCGCCGACGCCCTGCACCGCGCCCTCACCATGCCTGAAGAAGAACAGATCCGCCGCAACCGCGCCATGCAGTCGCGTCTGGCTGCCTACGATGTGCGCCGCTGGGCGCAGGACTTCATCGAAAGCCTGCGCACCGTCCGTCAAACCGAAATGCCGCTTACCGTGCGCCCGTTGGATCGCAAGCGCACCGCCGATCTGGTGGACGACTACACCAAGTCCGAGCAGCGGCTTATCATCCTCGACTACGACGGCACGCTGGTCTCCTTTGCCAACCGCCCACAGGACGCCACACCCGATCCTGCGCTCTACGAACTGCTCACCGCCCTGGCGCGCGACCACACAACGAGGTCGTCCTCATTAGTGGCCGCGGCAAAGACGATCTCACACGTTGGCTTGGTCACCTGAACATGGGGCTGGTGGCTGAACACGGTGTGGATGCGCACACGCGGCGGCGATTGGCAAACCATCGAACCACTGGACGATGCCTGGAAAGAGAGTATTCGGCCCATTTTAGAGCGTTTCGTGGAGCGTACACCCGGCTCACTCATCGAAGAAAAACATTCGCTGCTGGCCTGGCACTATCGGCAGGTCAGCGACGAACTGGCAGCCGTGCGCGCCCAGGAACTCAAGGAGATCCTGCTGCAATTGACCGCCAACCTGCACCTGGCCGTGCTCGAAGGGGACATGGTGATCGAGGTCAAGAACGTGGGCATCAGCAAAGGCCGCGCCGCCGGTCGTTGGCTCGGCATGAAGAAGTGGGATTTCATCATGGCCCTCGGCGACGACTGGACCGACGAAGACACCTTTGCTGTGCTACCCGAATCGGCCTACTCCATCCGCGTGCGCTTTCGGCCTTCGCTGGCCCGCTTCAACCTCGAATCCTCCACCGACGTACGCGGCCTGCTGCGTACCCTCATCGCCAGCGGCATGGAAGACGCGGGGGAGCAGATCGTCTACTCGAACGCGAACTGAAACTCCTCACTCATCAACAAAAAGGACGCTTTCACACGAAAGCGTCCTTTTGACTGCTAGCTTGAAACCCCGCAGGTGGCGTCTAGTACCGGCGCCGATCCCGATCATCACGACGGGGACCACCACCGGAGCCGCCACGGCGCTCCTCACGGGGTTGGGCTTCGTTCACCGCAGCGTCCGACCACCCATGTCCTTGCCGTTCAGTGCCTCGATAGCCGCATCCGCTTCAGCATCGGCCATTTCAACAAAGCAGAATCCACGAAAGCGACCGGTCTCCCGGTCATTGATCATGGCGACAGAAACTACCTCGCCATACGATTCGAATGTTTCTCGAACCGAATCCTCCAGTCGCCGAAAACGGCAGATTCCCCACATAGATCCTTTGCTCAACTTAAACCTTCCCCGACTGGAATGGGCGCCCACACCGCTCTATCATCTGGGCAATGGAAAACCTACAGCTTAAGTATGCACTGATTTTTGAATTTTGTCTAGTCCCCTGGCGAAGATTCTTGCAAAGGAATCCACAAAAACCAGTCAAATGCTGTACACGCCGCTAAAATCCAAGGTCAGGTTGCTTACGGGATTCCCCCATTACGCCGCCGCGACCTTCAATTTCGCTGCGTTGCCAGTGTTTCTGCACGGTTTGACCTTGCCGAACGCAATCAGGGATGCCGACGCCGTGGTATGGCGTTCCGATCAGTTTGATTTGGGACGGCAAGGTAGCCTCGATCTGTTCCATTCGCCGCAGGTGATGCACATCGTATTGTGGCTGCGCATCCCACCAGCGGAAGCAGCGAGATAACACCGGTGTCGACGAAATGCCTGCCAGCGCGCTCAGCTCAGCACGCGCCGACTGTTCGATTGCGGCGTCGTCTCCCACCATCATGTGGGGCGTGCGTGCGCCGCCGTAGAAAAGACGCACCAGCAGAAAGCCATCCGGGGCGCGTCGCTGAAACTTGTTCGACACCCAGGTGATGGCGTTGAAGTTGCGCTTTTCCGCGCGAGGAATCACCACACCGTAGCCCGTGGGCATCTGCGCCACATCATCGGCGCGGAACGCCAGGTAGATCACGCCACTGCTTACCGTGCGCAACTCACCCAATGTCTTCGTCGCCGCCGCGGACACCGACGACGTCAACTGCGCTGCCACCCGCGCGGGGACAGCCAACACCACGCCATCAGCGTCGAGATAGGGAAACCCAGCCGCGTTGCGGTCTGCCAACACAAGCCGATAGCCGTCGCCACGCTGTTCAATCGTCTGCACCGCCGTATTCAGATGGATCGGGGCCGTCACCTGTGCTGCCAGCGTGCGCACGAGGGTTTCTGTGCCATTTTTGAAGGAAATGAACACTGTCGGCGCGGTTGACCCTGTCGGCGGCGGCGAAGACCGTTGGCGGGGTGTAGCGCCCAAGGCGCGCAGTAGACTGCCGTGCTGCCGTTCCATTTCACGGAAGCGCGGGAAGGTGGCGAGGATCGACTGTTCTTCGGGGTGGGCGCTGTAGATGCCGGAGAGCAGCGGCTCGGCCAGCTTCTCCATCGCCTCGGCCCCCAGTCGCCGCGTCACGAACTCGGCCACCGACTCGTCCTCATCGTCCTGGCGCGGCGGGATCTCGCTTTCCTGCGCCATGCGCGCCTGTCCTGCCGCCGAAATCAACGGCGACTGCGTAAAGGCGTCCCAGTCGGTTGGCAAAATCAAGTTGAGTCCGCGGGGGAGGGGGAGGAGTTGACCGTCGTGTACCACCGAAACGCCGCTGTGACGGTCATCGGTGGGGAGGATTTCGTCTGCGAGGCCCAGATCCAGCGCCAGTTGGTAGGCCCACGGCTTCTGCCGCGCCAGGAACGCGTCCGCGCCGGCTTCCAACACGAACGGCTGCTCGTGTCCACTGTCCACAAAATGGGTGACAACCTTGCCGCCGGTCCGCGTCCCCGCTTCGAGGACAGTCACCTCGACGTGCGGGGCGATGCGTTGCAGCGTCCACGCCGTGGTGAGGCCGGCCACACCGGCCCCCACCACGGCCACGCGTTTTTTATCGGCTGCTGTATTCATGCACAAAGTCCACCAGCCGCTTCACGTTGTCCACCGGCGTCTGCGGCAGGATGCCGTGCCCCAAATTGAAGATGTGACCAGGGCGGCCAGCGGCCTGATCCAGCACTGTCTTCGCCCGTTTTTCCAGTTCGGGCCAGGGCGCAAAGAGCGAAACCGGATCCAGGTTTCCCTGCACCGCCACATCGTCGCCCAGGATTTGCCGGGCTGCGTCCAGGTCGATGCGCCAATCCACGCCGATCACATCGCCGCCGGCTTCCTTGATCAAATGCAGGATGCCGTTGGTGTCGGTGCCGAAGTGAATGACGGGGACGCCTGTCTCCTGCGCGGTTTGGATGGCGCGGCGGCTGTAGGGCATCACAAATTCGCGGTAATCGGCGGGCGAAAGCGCGCCCACCCACGAATCGAAGAGTTGCAGCACCTGCGCGCCGGCCTGCGCCTGCGCCCGCAGATAGTCGCCCACCACCGTGGCGAGCTTGTCCATGAGCAGGTGCCAGGCGTCGGGATCGTTGTACATCATGCCCTTGGCCAACACGTAGTTGCGGCTGCTGCCGCCCTCAATCGCATAGGACGCCATGGTGAACGGCGCGCCGCTGAAGCCGATGAGCGGAATGCCCAGTGGATCGAGTTCCTTGCGCGCCAGTTTGATGGCGTTGAGCGTAAAGTGCAGCGCCTCTTCCGCGGACGGCGTGCGCAGCGCGTCCACGTCGGCGCGGCTGCGCAACGGATTGTGGATCACCGGCCCTTCGCCGCGCACGAACTCCAAATTCAGCCCCATCCCTTCCAGCGGGGGCAGGATGTCGGCGAAGATGATGGCGGCGTCGAGATCGAAGGCGTTGATCGGCTGCATCGTCACTTCGCAGGCCAGTTCAGGCGTCTTGATGATCTCTAGGATTGTGTGTTTCTCGCGCAGCGTGCGGTATTCGATCATATAGCGTCCGGCCTGGCGCATCAGCCAGATCGGCGTCGCGCCCAATACCTGGCGGCGCTGCTTGAAATCTTGACAGCGGGAATATCTCTGTGCTTTCGGTTGATGGTCGGGATGCGTAATGAGTGTAACGAGACCCGTGTAGCGAATTGAGTTCGATTGGTCGATTAGAGTAGTAGCGACAACTTGCCATGCCGTAGGTCATGCCAGAACAGCGTGACGATGGTACTCTGACGAGTTCATCCACGCGTTGGCGATGTGATCTCGTCCTCGATGTTTTGCGGTTGGTAACCACAGCGCCACGGCAAGCGGGGCGACTCGTCGTTTCACCTTGTCACCCTCTCACCTTGTCACCCTCTCTACCTTGTCACCCCCGGGTAATCCAGCGCGCTTCGCGCCCTTGGCAAAGTACGTGAGGATCATGTCTGCTTTGCTGCTTGATGCCGATCAGGCTTTCCAGGGCGCTGCGTTGGAGATCGAGCCAGCTGTTAGCCGCGGCGGCGTGGATCATGGGTACGCATTCGCCGCTCACCTGGTAGGCGGCGGTGGGGCAGGTCGAAACTGCGGCGCACGTCGGCGAGGATGTCGAGGTAGGGCATGGCCTACTTTGACCATGAGCATGTCCGCGCTCCTCGGCCACGTCGATGGCGACTTCTTTCATGGCCTCGCGGCGATTGGACGGGTCCATCTCGGCATTGGCTGCGGCTCGCTGTAGCGACGCGGCGACTCGGCGGCGTCGCGGAGCGACCATAGAAGGCGCTGGCGTATTTGGCGGCGTAGCCTGCTCGACACGTGGTTGAGTCCTGGTGCGCCGAGGGCGGCGCGGATCGCGCCCACCATGCCGTCGATCATGCCCGACGGCGCGATGATGTCGGCGCCCGCTTCGGCGTGGACCGGGCGGAGGCGCGCCCAACAGCGCCAGCGTGCAGGATCGTTGAGCAGGTAGCCTTCGGGCAGGTGCGGATCGTAGTGCTCGTCTTCGGGCAGGTTGATGATGCTACAGTGACCGTGGCTGGTGTACTCGCAGAAACACATGTCGGAGATGACGACCAGATCGGGCGCAGCGTCCTTGAGGGCGCGGATTGCCTGGGGCACGATGCCGTCGGGATTGTAGCGCTGAAATGCTGCCGCAGGCGTCTTTGTGATCGGGGATGCCGAAAAGGATCACGGTGGGACGCCCAGTTCGGCCAGTTCCTCGGCCTCACGCGCCAGTTGATCCACCGAAAGCTGGCACTGGCCGCAGCGACTGATCAGATCGGGTTGCGGATGCTGCTGCCGGGCCGCACAAAGAGCGGATAGATGAAGTCGGCTGCATGTGAGGATCGTCTCCCCGCAATCATGCGCCGTAACCCCGCGACAGGCGCAACCGCGCGGGCGCAGGGACGGTCCGGCTGCGGTGGAGACTTCCTCGATCACCGAGAGTGTGTATGGTCATAAGGTTACGTTCTGTTGAGTTGTCCATAATACAGCCGCACGTACTCATACGCAATGCGCCCTCGTTGACCTGGTGATCGCCGAAAAGTTGGCGCAACTGCGTGAGGAACGTTCAGATCCAGGGTGACCAGCCGCGGGTGCGGCGGACGACGACAGCGCCCGCCCACGCAGACCGTCCCAGTCGAAGCGCTGCACGTTGTCGAAGCGGGTCGTGCCGAAGTGGTTTCACCGCCAAAGAAAGCGGCGATGTCATCGTCGCCCACATTTTTCCTGTTCTTTTGCGCGGGTCAGAGCTGGTGGTGCGCAGGAGGCTTTCGTAGCCGCGCAGAAAGGGTGTCGAATCCAGGCGGCGCGAGTTCCAGGCCAGCACCACCCAACCGCCAGGACGCAAGATGCGCTCAAACTCCCGCCGTTTTTCGGCGTCGAACCAGTGGAACGCCTGCGCCACGGTGATCAGGTCCACTGTGGCGGGGGCGAGGCTGTGGCGGGCTTCGGCTGTGCCGTCCACGGTCACGAAATGGGGTGATCGATGAGTTCCAACTCGGCAGCTGCGCGCATGGCCGTTGGGTTCCTACGCTGATGACGGTGTTGCTGTATTCCAAGAAAATCTCGGCGAAGATGCCTGTACCCGAGCCGATGTCGGCTACCGTCCAAAAGGGCGAAAGGCTGATCGTCCTGGGTGCAGGAAGTGCCAAAATCTCGGGTGGGTAGCCGGGCGATACTTGCGGTAGTTGTCCACGCGCTGGAAAGCGGCTGACGCTGTCGGTCATCGGGCGCGCCTGCAAAGTAGGCGCTACCCGCCGTCACCAACCCCTTCGATGGTGTGCTCATCGGGGACGACTTTCACGGGCAGGTCGTGGGCGATGGCGGCGTCCGGTGACGGGGCCGATGTTTCCACCACAACGTCCACCAACATCCCGCCCGATCCGTTCTCGCGCTTGAGGCGGCGCATGAAGTTGTGTACCGTCGAGGCGCTGGTAAAGAGGACGGCGTCCACGTCGCCGCGCTTACAGAAGTATTCGGGCAGAGGCGCCGCCGCGGCCCAGCACGGTGCGGTAGGCGTCGATGCGCCACCTGGCGCTACTTCTTCCAGCTTTTCGGCCAGGATGCAGCGGAGCGCAATGTCCGACTGGGGTGGTAAATAGACGTGTCAGTTCGGCTGCACAGGGAGATGGTTTCGGCCAGCGATTCGGCCACGAATTGTCGGCAGCAGCGCCACGTCCAGCCCCAATTCGGCGCGGATCGCATCCGCCGTGGACGGGCCGACAGCGGCGATGCGTGCGGACGCTCAACGCCTTGGATCGAAACCCAGTTCGCTGAGCCGTTCCACCAGGGCATGGACGGTGTTGCTGTTGGTGAGGACGATCCACTCGTATGCTGTCGACGGCGATGCGTGGAGCGCCTGATCCAGTTCAGGATTGTTACGGATTGGTTCGATGGAGATGGCGGGGTAATGCAGCAATTTCGCGCCCCTGGGCTTCGAGCAGTTCGGTGAGTGCCTGCGCCTGATGCTGGGCGCGTGTATTGACCACACGCAGGCCGGATAGGGACGGTCAGCCATGATCGGCAAGTCCTTGCAGAATTTGGTCGGCTCCTGGTTGAGCGCCTCGACGCCTATTTCGCGCCAATCGAGACGCATCTTCCAGGCTACCGTCTGCACGAACATCGATCTGTTGCGTTCCATCCACTGACGTCAATGCTTCCGCGGAAATAGAGCCTGCCCTCGCATTTCGGCATGGGCGGCCACGGCAGGCCAGATCCGCCTTCCAGCGCGGCCAGGAAGGCGCGCCGGCGCCACCGGCGCAGCAGTGGACTCGTTGTGGATTTGGTTGCAGGAGTTGCAGCGACCTGGCGTCGTCGCACTGGACGGCCAGCGCGCTTCCTGTCCTGGCGGGGAGCAGATCTCGAAGGGCATCACCTGGTTGGATCGATCGTCCAGCCCCAGGCGTTCGGAGGTTTGGCTGCAGGCGAGGAGAGGCGGCGGTGCAGACCGAGTCGGGATCGTGCGCCTTGCGGATGCGGGTTTCCACGTTGCCGTTGATGTCTTCCATGCGCAGGTCGGGGCGGTAGTGCTTTAGCTGGGCGGCGACGGCGGCTGCTGGTGCCGATCACCGCGCCTTGGGCAGCGTGTCGATGGTGTAGCCTTGCTTGCTCACCAGCGCGCCGCCGGGGTGGCGTGGTGGGCATCGCACCCACCACCAGGCCGGTGGCGTCGTCGGTGGGCAGGTCCTTGAGCTGTGGACGGCGTAGTCGACGTCGCCGCTGCGCAGGGCATGTTCCAGTTCAAACGCGAAAAGCCCCTTGCCGCCGCCGACGAGGGGCAGGGGCGTATCGAGGACGCGGTCACCGCGCGGACATCAGAACGGTCTCAAACTGTTGATTGGGGTAGGGGCCGCCTGGAGCAGGGCGACGACGATCGGTCTGCCAGCGCCAGGGCAGAGGCGCGGGTGCCCATGCGCACAGTCTTCATTTCCACGCCATCTTACGCTCCGTTCCAGGGGCGAAGAGAAGGTTGCCAGCCTGTGGGCCTGTTCTTCGTCACGGTTGAATGCGGGGCAAGCGGCGACGTGGCAGCGTTGTGGCTGCGCCAGCGACGGCTACGGCGCGCCGTTGGTTTTGGCGGCGAATTGTTGTACGTTCTCGGCAGGCATCAGATCGTAAAGATATCCGCATCGCCCGACGCACTTCCCGCCTCGGGCGACTCGGCGGCGGCGGCTTTGAGCTGCACCGTCGGCTCGTGCAACACTTTGTTGACGAGGCGATGCACCGTGCGACGCACGACTTCTTCTTCGCGGGCCGTTCAATTGGGCAGCAGCGACAAACGCCTCGCCAGTTCGGTTTCGGCGATGTCCTGCACCTTCTGGCGCATCTCGACCACGGCAGGGGATGGCGTGGCGACCGCCGTGCCACTGACGAAGGCGGATTTCTCTTCGGCGATGACCATTTCCACGTCGGGCGGGCGGCCTCACGTTGGGCCAGATTGGCGTCGAGCGTGGCGCGCAGATCGTCGATGTCGTAGCAGAAGACGCCGTCGAAGTCGGCCACGTCGGATTCGATGTCGCGGGCAGGGGCAACGTCCACGAAGACGAGGGGACGTCCTTCGCGCTGGGCGTGGATTTCGGCCACTTCCTTGTGGATGACGGTGTGGGCGAGCCAGGCCGCGATCACCACGTCGGCCCAGAGCAGGGCCTGGGCCAGGTGATACCAGTTGAACGCCTGCCCACCGTAGCTGGTGACAAGCGCTTCGGCCCGCGAAAAGGTGCGGTTGATGCAACCCAGTTGGGTGACGCCTTCTTGCGCAGCGCCTTGATCGCCAGATTCGCCATTTCGCCTGCGCCCCAATCACGAGGACGCGGGCGCTGTGCAGGTCCTCGACGTGGTGGGCGGCCAGAGCACGGCGGCGTGGCTGGTCGACGTGGTGTAGCGGCTGATGGCCGTCTCGGCGCGGGCGCGTTTGCCGGCGTGGATGGCCCCGGAGACAAGCCGCTGTAGCACCACGCTCAAAGTGCCTGCTTGCTGCGCGGCGTTGAGCGCAAAACTTACCTGCCCCAAAATCTGCGGCTCACCCAGGATCAGCGAGTCGAGTCCGCAGGCGACGTGCATGAGGTGAAATGGTGTCGCCCCTGCGTGGGCGTAGAGATGAGGGGCCAATGGTTCGTCAATGTCGGCGGCGCGACGACACAGAAAATCTTCCACCTGCTGCTGCGCCTTGGCAAAATCGCTGGTGACGGCGTAGATTTCCAACCGGTTGCAGGTGGAAAGGACGAGACTTCTTCGATACCCGGCAGCGCGTGGATGTGACACAGTGCAGACGGCAGTTCGTTTTCAACGATGGTCACACGCTCGCGGAGATCAATCCGGCGCAGGCGTGATGGCTCAGTCCAACAGAAAATCGGTACGATGTCGGCAGTGGCTTTGCGTGGATCGGGCGGGAACAGTCAGCACAAGCATAGGGGAATCGATCCGATGTCACGACAGACGATGGTTGGCGCTCTCACTAGTCATCTGACCAGCAGTAAACGACGCAATTACGGACGCACAATAATACCCTTTTCTCGACTCATTGCAATTGGCGCTGCACTTACTTAAATGTAATGCCAAAATTTTTTGAAATTCATGGAAATCATAAACATGAGCTGTCTAGCATAGACTTGGCCGATCACAATTGCGGTTAACCTGTTCGTTAAGATACGTTTATTTTGACTTCCTTTGATTCAGATTTTTTTGGACACGGATTTCAGGATTTCGGGGATAGTGGAGTCAAAAAGCCTTCTGGTCTACTCTCTTCTCTGGCTGTGCATTCTTCGTGTGCCTTCGTGGATCATCATTTCTCTGTCTTCCATATCCGTGCTTATTCCTGATCCGTGTCCACAAACTCTGATTCATCAGTTTGTCACGCTGGAAGAATCTCGTTATAATGAGTCGATTTGCCCACAAGCCAACCAGGAGACGCGCAGTGGCGACCATTCGACTCCCCCGGCCTCGTGGACGCACGTCCACCTGCGCGAGCCGGGATACACGCACAAAGAGGATCTGTTCACCGGCACGTCGTCGGCGCTGGCGGGCGGCGTGACCACTGCATTGGACATGCCCAACACGTTCCCAGCCACTTCGACGCCGACTCACTTGGCTGAAAAAGGGGTGGCATTGGCGGCGAGCAGGCAGCTGTGTGCGATGTGGGTCTCTTCTGTGGAAGCCACGAGCAGCGATCTCGACGCCTATCTCCCTGCTGCGCAGCACGCCTGTGGCCTCAAAATCTACGTCAACGAAAACCTTTGGCAGCTTACGCATCGACGATCTTTCCACGATGCCAGCTGTTTCGATCTTGGGCGGAACGCGATTTAATCTGGCAATGGCGCATTGATTATCATCCCAGCATTCCATCATCCTTCTCCTCGGCCCCATCGCCGTCCACGCCGAGGACATGATGGTGCCGGTGTGCATCCTGCTCAGTGACCTGTACGGCGTGCCGCCGCATATCGTCCACGTGAGCAGGCGCAGCGGAGATCGAGTTGATCCGCAAGGCCAAGGAGCACGGCAGCCGTGCTCACCCTGCGAGGTGACGCCGCACCATCTCTTCTCAGCACCGAGGACATCCCCGCCTGGGCGCACGCGGGACATGCGACCGCACCGCCACGCCCGACGATGTGGGCGGCGCTGGGGCCAACCTCGGGACGTGGTAGACATCTTCGCCACGGATCATGCGCCGCACACGCTGAAGAGAAGGTTTACGAAACGCCGCCACCCGGCGTCCCCGGTGTGGAGACGATGCTGCCGTTGTTGTTGACTGCCGTCCACGACGGGCGATCATTTGGCGGACATTGTGACCCGCTGTGTCGACGCACCGCAGCGCATCTACGCCGTCCCCGAAAGTAGGAGGACGTTTGTAGAGGTCGATGTCGACGCCGACTGGACAGTGAGCGACGCCAACATGCATTCCCGTTCGGTGGACGCCGTTTGCGGGCATGTCCTTGCGTGGGCGTGGAGCGGGTCACCCATCGGGGCAGGTTGGTCTACGAAGAGGGGCAGGTGCCGTCGAGCCGTGCAGCGGACGTGTTCTGTTTCAAAATTGTGAATGTAGACGTGGCAATCGCCCCGTCTTTTTCATATCAAGAATTTACCAGGAGGTAAAAATGGCGAAATCTACGAAATCGAAGGGACGCTGCAGCGCGGCGCAGCCGGTCCACACGTTCTCGGGCCAGGACATCCTCAGCGTCGATCAGTTTGATCGCGAGAGCCTGGACTACATCTTCGACGTGGCGCACGAGATGCGTGTCCTCGTGGAGCGGTTCGGCAGCGCCGACCTGTTGCAGGGGAAGATTCTGGCGAACCTGTTCTATGAGCCGTCCACGCGCACGAGTTCCAGCTTCATGGCGGCGATGCTGCGCCTGGGCGGGCAGGTGATCCCCATCAACAACGTGCAGTACAGCTCGGTGAGCAAGGGCGAAAGCCTGCCCGACACCATCCGTACGCTGGAAAGCTACTCCGACGTGATCGTGATCCGTCACCCCGAAGTGGGGTCCGCGGCGACGGCGGCCTACTACGCCGAAAAACCGGTGATCAACGCGGGCGACGGTGTGGGCGAACACCCCACGCAGGCGCTGCTCGACATGTTCACGATCTTGGAGGAATTAGGCACCGTCGACGGGCTGAAAATTGCGATGGTGGGCGATCTCAAGTACGGGCGCACCGTCCACAGCCTGACCAAACTCCTGCTCGACTATAACGTCGAATTCACCTTCGTCAGCCCCGACAACCTGCGCATGCCCAAGGAGATCCTCGACGAGGTGAAGCGTCGTGAACACATCTACGCCGAAACCGAAGGCATCCAGGATGTCGTCGCCAATGCCGATGTCCTCTACGTGACGCGTGTGCAAAAGGAACGCTTCACCGACCTGGCCGAATATGACCGTGTGAAAGATTTCTACGTCGTCGACGAGGAGTTGATGGGGCAGGCCAAAGAAGAGATGATCGTTATGCACCCGCTGCCCCGCGTCGGCGAGATCAGCTATGCCGTGGACGACGATCCGCGCGCTGCCTACTTCCGGCAGATGCGCAACGGCATGTACATTCGTATGGCGTTGTTGGCGGCGGTGTTGGGGAAGGCGTAGGGGAATGGCGGATTGCGAATTGCGGATTGCGAATTGCGCTGCGCGTATCTCTCTCTTAATTCGCAATCCGCAATCCGCCATTCGCATCACTTCGGCATCTTCTCCGCGGGGATCTCCTCGATCCGCGGATTGGCTTGATCCCTTCCCGAGAGGATCGGGTTTTCAACGCCCCAATCGATGGCTAGCGTGGGATCATTCCAGGCGACGCCGAGTTCGTCACCGCCGGTGTAGTAGTTGTCAACCAGGTAGGTGAGGGTGGCGTCGGTGAGGGCGACGAAGCCGTGGGCCACGCCAACGGGGATGAAGACGCCCATCTGGTTGTCCTCGCCGATGACGATGGTTTCGGTGGCTTTGAACGTGGGCGACGACGGGCGCAAGTCGGCCAGGGCCACGCGGATCTGTCCTTGGGCGCAGTACCAGTAGTCCACCTGCAAGAAATGATAGTGCAGGCCACGCAGCACGCCCGCTTTGGAGTCGCTGCGGTTGGTCTGCACCTTGTCCCACGACCGTTCCGGGAACCACTCGCGGCGGAACGTCTCCAGGAAGCGGCCATGCGGTCATCGGCAAACGCGGCCAGCTTCGCAAACTTCACTCCCCGGCAATCTTCGACGATTCTATGATCTCAGCCAATGGATCAATCCTTTACGTGGATGGGAGAGTTGATCCACGAAGGCACACGAAGGAGCACGAAGACGAAGAAAGAGAGGGACACGGATTTCAGGACAACCAGGACGGCAGAGAAAATAGACGAAATGCCTTTTCTTCGTCCCGGAAATCCTGCAAGTCCGTGTCCTTCTCCGTCTCCTTCTCTTCTCCTTCTCTTCTCCGTGTATCTTCGTGTGCCTTCGTGGATCAAACCTCTGCTCTTAAATGACGGCGCGCAGCCGCTCGATGACATGTTGGATCTCGGCCGCGCGTAGACGCGACGATGCCCGGTTGACGATGAGCACGGCCTGGCTTTCCATGATCGTGCGGAATTCGATCAGCCCGTTGGCGCGTAGTGTGCTGCCTGTTTCCACCAGGTCGACGATGAGATCGGCCAGCCCCAGGATCGGCCCCAACTCCACACTGCCCGACAGGCCGATGATCTCGGCGTTGACGCCCCGCTCGCGGAAGAACTTGGCGGCCAGGCGCGGATACTTGCTGGCCACACGTGGCTGGCTTTCGTAGCGCAGCGGCGTGTCGGGGCGGTCGGCGGGGCCGGCGATGCTGAGACGGCACTTGGCGAAAGGCAGCAACAGCGGCTCGTGGACGTTGCGCCCGCTTTCGCGTAGCACGTCGAGGCCGGCGATGCCCAGATCGGCCGCGCCGTACTCCACGTAGGTAGGCACGTCCCACGGTTTGGCCATGACGTAGCCGAACTGCCCGTCCGCACTTTCGAGGACAAGTTTGCGGTCGTTGTTGTCCACGGGCTGGGGGAGGCCGGCTTTTGCCAGCAGCGCCAGGCTTTCGTCGGCCATGCGTCCTTTGGGCAGGGCGAAGAGCAGGGGCTTGGTCGGATTTTGCATGACTAGGCCTCCATCTCTTCGAACGATGTGCCTGCCCAGCGCAGGACTTTGGCGATCCCCACTTTGCGGGCATAGGCGAGGACGTCCTCGAGCGTGCGCCCGCTGACCTCCACCTGCACGCGTTGACCGCCCTCGCGCCACTGTTGCACCTGCGCCAGCGCGGCCGCGTCCCCGCCGGTGATCACGAGACAATCGGGCGGCGGTGGGTGGGGCGAAGTGTCGTCGCCGCGCTGGCGTTGACGCGCCAACAGCAGCCGATCCACGCCCATTGCCACGCCCACGGCGGGCTGCGCCTTGCCGAAATGACCGATCAGATCGTCGTAGCGGCCGCCGCTGGCGATGCCGAAGCCCATGCCTGGGGCCAAAGCCTCGAAGGTGACGCCGGTGTAGTAGCCCAGGTTGCGGATCTCGGTGAGATCGAGATCCACCACGTCGGTGACGTCGTAGGCGGCCAGCATGTGGCACACGGCGCGCAAGTTTTCCAGGGCGGCGTGCATCTCGTAGTTGAGACAGTAGCGGTCGGCCTGATCGATGATCTGATCCAGGCGGTTGCCGTTGAGGTTGGGCAGTTCCTCGACGGTGCGGCGCTGTTGTGCGCAGCGGCACATCGCGCAGGAAGGACGCAAGCGCCGGTTCGCTCTTGCGGTCGATGGCCTCACGCAGCGCGTCTTCTTGATCGTCCGTCAGTTTGAGATCGGCCAGCAGCCCGCGGAAATAGCCGATCTGCCCGACGACGACGCGGAAATCTGCCAACTGGGCGGCGCGCAGGGCGGCGATGGTGACAGCCAGCACTTCGGCGTCGGCCTCAGGCGTGGACGCGCCGATCAACTCGACGCCGGCTTGCAGGAATTCACGCTGCCGCCCGGCCTGGGGCGAGACATAGCGGAAGACGCTGCCGGCGTAGCAAAAGCGCTGCGGCATGGGCCAGTCGTGGAGGCGGGTGGCGACGAGCCGGGCCAGCGGCGTGGTGAATTCGGGGCGCAGCGCCAGGGTGGAGCCGTCGCGGTCGAGGAAGCGGTACATCTCGCCGCGCAGTGCTGCGCTGGCCTGGGCGCTGAGCGAATCGGCGAACTCGAACGTGGGCGGGATCACGTCGCCGTAGCCCCAACGCCGAAACGTTTCGAGCAGGACATCCATCATCTGCCGACGTTGCAGCGACTCGGACCAGAAATAGTCGGCCACGCCGTAGGGGATCGAGTGTTGCATGGTCAATCTTTGTGTCTTTCTTTACGCATTGATTCAAAAATGTGTTCGTCACCATTCAGGTGCGATGCACTGGCCAAATCGTTGACGCATACAGGTCGTTTCCTTGGCCGGCGCATCGCACCTGAAGCTCAGTAATTGCGCGTAGTCAAAATGGTGGCTTGCTTATGTGGATCGGACAGGACGCCGTCGAGTTTGAAGATGATCACGTCGCCGCGGCCTGCGCGGCGCGCCGTGTGGAAGACGGCGGCAAATTCGGCGGCGGAATAGCGTTCGGGTGGGTCGATGGCCTCGATCACCGGCCAGATCGCAGCCTCGGTTTGCTTGGCTGCGTAGCAGGAGACGTCCTCGACCCACTGGACGCTGCGTCCACACAGACGATGGTAGACCATCGGCGAAATGACGTCAACGTGAGGCCCCAGCCGCGACAAGTTTTGGGCCACGATGCGGTGGTTGGCGCCGTCGATGACGGTGTTGTCGGCGGCGGCGACGCCTGTCCACGGGATGGTGAAGAGACCGATCACGGCGTCGGGGCGGTAATGGTGGACGGCTTCGGCTGCATCGAGGACGAAGCGCTCGATGACGCGGCAACGCCAGTCGATCCACTGTGGCAGCGCCCGCGCCAGGATCCAGTGGGCGCAGGCTCCCGCGGAACAGGGCGGCATATCGACGTTCATGTCTGCGGCGAATTGGGAGACGGTGTCGACGTCGAATGAACTGTCGTAGAGCAACGGGTTGCGTTTTTCCCAGCGGGCGGGCCAGCGGATGAAGTCGAGCCAGACGCCGTCGACGGGCAGATCGGCGACGAGTTGGGTCAACTGTGCCAGGCGCAGTTCACGCACACCGGCGTGGGAAGGCCGAAGGGGACGGTACCAATCTTCCTGTGGGGCGAATTCGCCGGTCGCCATGATCGGTCGGCTGTCGGGCCAGCGTTGCCACAGATCTTCGTTGGGCCGGTCTACGAAGACGCCGTGGGAGAGGAAGACGCGCACACCGGCGCGGTGCAGGGCGTCGATCCACGTAGGATCGAGGTGTTTGAGGAAAACGCCGTCTGCCCCCAGATCCTTGACGGCGGCGGCGATGGCGGCAGCGGAATGTCCTCGCCAGGGCGCAATTTCGTCCGTCAACCCGTAGAGGACAGGCATGATCAGCGCACCTCGAAGCGACGCAGACCGGGATCGGCGCTGGTTTCGTCCACGTCTACGCTGAGGACGCGGGCGGCGGGCGGCCCCTGGCGGCACCAGATGATCAGCGCGTCTACATCAGCGGGCGCACCGCAGGCGAGCGCCTCGACATCGCCGTCTGGCAGGTTGCGCACCCAGCCGATCAGGTTCAGCGAGTTGGCCTTGTAGACGGTGCTCATGCGATAACCGACGCCTTGCACGCGCCCGTGAATGCGCAGCCGGCGGCAGATGATCTGATCGCTCATGACGAGTTGGCTTTGCGTTTTTGTTCGCGATTGGATTGGAACTGCTTTCGGATCTGTTCTTTGGGCGTGATGGCGGGCCATGCGTTCGGCCTGCGCAAGACGCTGCGTATTGCCTGATGGCGTCAGCCCGCCTAGTTCGCCCAGCACGGCGACCTGCGACACGATGCGCGCCGTGTCGTCGCTTTGGCAGGCCGGGCAGGTGAGCGCCGTCCCCGCGGCCGCGGCTTTTTCGGCGGCGGCAATCGACGTCCACAGGTGGTCGAACGTCTCTCCGCAGGCGTGACAAGTGTATTCGTAGATGGGCATGGGGCTGTCCTCGTGGCTGTCTTGGCGTTGCTGTGAGTATGCCAGAGGACGGGGACTTTGCAAAGGATCGGGCTTTACGATCTGGAATAGAACGCGGATCGAGCGGATTGGGCGGATGACTCTACTGCAAAAAGTCGCTCAAGCGCAAAAGTCCGACTTTCAGAGGGGGAGCAACCACAAGTCACACAGAAGTCAACGCAGTGGAGTCACGAATTCAGACGGATTCAGAAGAAAAATCTGTTCAGATCCTCGCCCGATCCGCCAAATCCGTGTTCTATCGACCTACCCATCTGACCGGTGCGGTTTGGTGTCCGCGGGCGTATTTTGATTCATACTCGACCGACGGTCAGCTTGTAAGAAGGAGGTGAGTGAATTGGCGCGCAGTTGTCAAAGAGTACGACGAGCGATATGCCGAGTTTTTGGACGTGGCGCGTCTTTTTTACACCAAAGGTTACGCCCAGACGCCGGTGCAGGAGATCATCGACGCTATCGGCGTGGCCAAAGGCACGTTCTACCACTATTTCGACTCGAAGGGTGATCTGCTTGACGCCCTGATTGAGCGTATGTTGACGCAGCAGTTGCAGTCGCTGACGCCGTTGATGCAAGACACAACCACCGACGCTGCCACCAAATTTCGCGGTTCTTCGACCACTTCGGCTCGTGGAAGGTGGCAAACAAGGCGTTTTCATCGATCTGATGCAGGTCGTCATGTACCACGATGACAACGAAACCTTCAGGCACTAAAATGGTGACGATGTCGGCGCAGCGGATCGTGCCAGTGTTAGCCGCCATCATCGAGCAGGGCGTCAAAGAAGGCGTCTTCGCGGTGGACTATCCCGCCGAAGCCGCCGAAGTGTCCCTACAGATCGGCACCGCCCTGGGCGAAACTTTCGTCCGTCTGCTCCTGACCCAGGAGCAAGAGCCCGAACGCACCGAAACCGCCCGCCGCAAAGTCCACGCTCTGCGAGCGCAGCCTCGAACGCGCCCTCGGCGCGGCGGAAGGACTGGTGCATGTGATTGAACCGACGCAGATTCGTGAATGGCTGGAGTAACAGAAAGCGAGGTCAAACACCCCATGTCTCCTCTCTTCACTATGGCCTGGCGCAACATGTGGCGCAATTGGCGGCGGGATCGCGCTTCATCGCCGTGATTGCGATTGTGCTGGGGCTCATTTTACTGCTCTTTTTCGATGGCATGATCCAGGATCTGATCAGGCGATCTTTGGGAATGCTGTAGCGCCTCTACGGCGGCAATTTGCAGGCATTCGGTAATTTCGCGACAAGGCCAGCCGTCTGCCGTTGCTGCTGTTGGACGATCCCAACGCCGTCGTGGAAACGGTGGAATCGCTGCCTCGCAGCTGCTGCTGGGCTGAGCACAGCGCCGGATCGCCCCGAGGTGGTGGCGGTGTTCAAGCGCATTCAGACCGGCGGACTGATCACCAGGTCGTGACCTATCCCATCGCCATCACTGGGATCGAACCCGAGGTAGAAGCGCCTTACAGCATCCAGGCCGAGAACATGGCCGAAGGTCGATTCTCGTGGCCGCATGACGACGCCGGTGACAATAAGGTTTGGCCAAGATGCTCAAGGTCAGCGCCGGTGACCGCCTCACCCTGATCGGCAAGCGCAAGAACGAGACTATGCGCCAGCGCACCATGGACCGTCGTGGGCATCTACGATCTGGGCATGGCTGACGCAGAAAAGGGCAGCGTGCTGATCACCTTGCCCGAAGCGCAGTCGCTCTACAACCTGCGCGATCAGGTGACAGAGGTGTCGATTGTGCTCGACGAGACGGGCAAAGAGAACATGATCATGCCCGCCCTGCAAGACGCGCCAGTTCGGCTACGAAGTCGATTCGTGGAAGACGCTGCGCCCCGAAATGACCGAAACCATCGAAATGAAATCCACCTTCACCAGCATCTTCGGGCTGATCGTGCTGCTCATCGCCAGCATCGGCATCCTCAACCTGATGCTCATGGCCGTCTTCGAGCGGACGCGGGAGATGGGCGTGTTGGCGTCTTTGGGCATGAAAGCGGCGGCCAGATCACCACGCTCTTCCTCATCGAAGCGTGATGCTGATCGGCGTCGTCGGCGCGGTGATTATTGTATTTTGGGCTATGCACTGCTTTGGGCGGTGGCCCAAGTCGGCATCGACATCGGCTTCTCCGAGGGCATGGGCGAGATCACGGCGCTGATGGGCAGCCGGCTCTATCCCTACGTCACCACCGCCGGGGTGATCAACCGTGGCATTGCCGTGGCCGTGATCGCAGCGCTGGCCTCGATCTACCCGGCCTGGCAGGCCTCGCGCAAGGAACCGGCAGAGGCGCTGCATCATGTGTAGGCCAGAAAAACTGCGATCCACGAAGCCACACGAAGAACCACACGAAGAACCACGAAGTGCAGAAAGGACCTGACGATGGCATTCGGAAAACTCTGGGTCATCGCATACCGAGATTTGATGCGCAACCGACGGCGTTCGTTCTTCACACTGATTGCCGTGGCGCTGGGACTGGCGCTGCTGATCTTCGTCAACGGCATGATCGCCGGCATCATCAACGACGGGTTGCAGAACACAATTCGCCTGCAAACCGGCCACGTCCAGGTGCGCCGTGACACGTACGAAGAGCAGAAGGTCAGCCTGCAATGGGATGAACTGCTGGACAACGCCGATGAATTGGCGGCGCAAGCGTTGGCGCTGCCCCAAGTGAAGGCCGCGGCGCCTGTGCTGTGGGCCACTGGCGTCCTCAACACCGCGGACGACTCCGCTGGGCTGCGCCTGTACGGCATCGATACCGAATCGGCGCTCTACACCCCGATCCAAGAGAGCCTCGTCGCCGGTAGCTACCTCGCCGCCGATGACCGCGACGGCATCCTCATCGGCCGTCGCCTGGCCGACAGCCTGGGGATCACGGCGGGGCAGCGGGTGAACATCTCGGTAGTCAACGCCGATGGTCAGCCCGACGAGGCGCTGTTCACGGTGCGCGGCGTCTTCTTCACCGGCGTCCCCACCTACGACGAGAACTCGCTGTTTATGCCGCTTTCCAAAGCGCAGGCCCTCACCCGCACCGACGGCCACGCCAGCGCGCTGGTGGTGTTGCTCAATCAACAAAAGGACGCCGACGCCGTGGCCGCGGCGCTGCAAAGCCCGGGCAACGTCGGCCTCACCTGGGAAGATCTCAACCGAACACTGCTGGACACGATGCAGACGGCGATGGCCTTCTACGTGATCATCGACGCTATTGTGATTTTGGTCGTGGCGGTGATCATTGCCAACACGCTGCTCATGGCCGTCTTCGAGCGGATACGCGAGATGGGCATTTTGGCGGCGCTGGGCATGAAACGCGGCCAGATCATGTCGATGTTCGTCCTTGAGGCCGCCATCTTGGGGCTGGTCGGCGTCGCCATCGGCATCGGCATCGGGTCCGCGCTTGTGGCCTACTTCGGCGTCAACGGCATCGACATCGGCGACGTCGGCGCGGCGACACAGGGGATCGCCATCAGCACGTCCATGCGCACCCAATTCGTCCCCGACACCTTCGCCTGGTTGTCCGTCGCCACCCTCGTCATCATCCTGCTCGCCTCGCTCTACCCCGCCTGGTTCGCAGCGCGGATGGAGCCGGTGGACGCGCTGCACTCGCGGTAGGGATGACAAGGTGGCACGATGGCGCGGTGATAAGGTGATCTTGTCGACGGGATGATGCGATGATGGGATGATGCGAAGACGGGACGACGCGACGATCTCCCGCAACTCGTAACTCGCAACTTGCAATCCGCAACTCGCAATCCGCAACCTGCAACACAAAAGGATCAACTCCATGTCCATAATCCAAGTAGAAAACGCAACCAAAATCTACCGCATCGGCGAGGTGGAGACGCGGGCAGTGGACGATGTCAGCCTCGACTTCGCTGAGGGGGAGTTTACGGCCATCGTGGGGCCATCCGGTTCGGGGAAGACGACGCTGTTGCAGTTGATCGGCTGCCTGGATCGCCCCAACCAGGGGGCAATCAAGATCAACGGCCAGGACGTCACCCGCTACAATGCCAACCAGCGCGCCGATCTGCGCCGCGATGTGATCGGCTTTATCTTCCAGTTCTTTGCGTTGGTGCCGGTGCTCAGCGCCTACGAAAACGTGGAATTGCCGCTGCTGCTCAACGGCACCGGCGGCAAGGAACGCCGCCAGCGCGTGATGGATCTGCTCGACGCCGTGGGTCTGGCCGACCGCGCCAAACACCGCCCCGATCAGTTGAGCGGTGGACAGCAACAGCGTGTCGCCATTGCCCGCGCCCTGGCCCCCAATCCCGTCATGGTGCTGGCCGACGAACCGACGGCCAACCTCGACACCGCCAACGGTGAACAGGCGATGGAGATCATGCAGCGCCTCAACCAACAGACCAAGACAGCCTTCATCTTCGCCACCCACGACCCGCGGGTGATGAAGTTCGCCCGCCGCGTCGTCCACATGCGCGACGGTCACGTCGACGGCAACGCCAATGGCAGCGGCGGCCTGGCATAGGAAAACGCAGAGAAATGATGATCCACGAAGGCACACAAAAATACACGAAGAAGAAAAAGACCAACAAAACTGGACACGGATTTCAGGATCGTACAGTCCCTCTCTTCTCCCCTTCGTGGTGCTTCGTGTGCCTTCGTGGATCAAATTCTGGAAATCTCCTCAAAAGGAGTGGATCATGTTCCTCAAGCGGGGAATTGTACCGGTAGCCCTCGTCCTGCTCTTGTTACTGGGCGGCTGCGCGCAACTGCAATCTGTGGTGGCGACGGAACCGACAGCGTCGCCGACTGCCACGTTGCCTGCCGCCATCGCACAGCCGGTGACGTCGCGCAACGGCAGCGCGGTGGCGTCGGGAGAGGTGTTGCCGGCGCAGAAGGCGCAACTTGGCTTCTCCACCGCCGGCCGCGTGGACAGCGTTTCCGTGGCCGTGGGTGACAGCGTCGCCGCGGGGGACGTGTTGATCGTCCTCGATCAGGCGGCGGCAGAGGCGTCGGTGGCAATGGCGTACGGTCTGCTGCGGGCGCAGGCCAACGCCAAGGATCTGGCGCGGTTCGCGCCCGCAGGAGATTGCGGCGGCTCAGGCCTGCCTCGACGCCGCCAATGCCCGCTTCACCCACCACCGAAGCGGCGCCAGTAGCGAGGACGGTCACATGGCGCAGGCCAAATCTGGCGGCGGCGCAGGCGAGTTTGCAGCAGCTCTACAGCGGACCGCGCGAAGCGGATCGCATTGCGGCAGAGTCGGCGTTGGCCAACGCAGAATCGGCGCAGGCAGCGCAGCCGGCCTATGATCGCGTCCTGGCGCAGCGACGTGGCGATGCTACCCGAAAGCGCAGCGCTTCAGCAGGCCACCAACGACTACATCGCGGCCCAGGCCCGCTACGACGCCCTCTCTCCGGCCCAGACGCCGACGGTGGCGGCGGCGCGGGCACGGTGCAGGCGGCGCAAGCCGCCGGATTGGGATCGTCTGAGCCGGGACGGGCCACAGCGGGTCAACTGGCCGAGGCAGAGAGGCGCAGGTACGCAGCGCGCAGGTCGGTCGATCCTCACCGCGGAACGCGACGCCGCCTGCTGGCGCCAGGGCTGCGGTTGTCTCCGAAGCCCAGGCCGCCGTAGATGCGCCTGGCCACACTGGCCAACACCGACCGGTGCTCTGCGGGGACAGTCACCAGCTTGGATCTCAGCCCAGGCGAAATGGTGAACCCTGGTCAGCCCAGGTTGACCTTCATGACCTAAGCCAGTTGCAGGTGGAGACCATCGACCTGAGCGAACGGGATGTGGCGCAAATCGCAGTCGAGCAATCGGCGACGATCTACATCGAAGCGCTGAACGTGGAGATCCCTGGGCGTGTGGCGCGCATTGCGGCCCAGGCCAACATCATCGGCGGGGACGTGGTGTATCCAGGTGCGCGGGTCCTTGAGGAGCAGCCGGTGGGCTTGCGCTGGGGCATGAGCGTCGAGGTGAATTTCCAGCAGGAGGAATAGAACGGGCGGGGATAGCCTTGATTCACGGACATTTAGAATCTTGCATTCACACCTATCTGCCGTAATGGGCTGGCATTTATGGCGGTCGTCATTTGGTACTGCACAAAACAGATTCACGGCAGTTTGCCGTATCATGCCACGTGTGAAATACTTCCACGGGCACATGCAGCGTCAACAGGCCGCCGTGGTTGCCCTTCATCACCAATGACCAGATAGCGTCATCACGGACCCAGGTGTGTGCCCGTTACGCCATCGAATTCAACGACGGGAAATCCTGATCGGGCCCTGTAAAAACTTGCCTCACCAGGGTTTTTTGAGTATAGCTCCAGGACGTGATATCGGTGGAATGCCATCCCGCTACGATGCTCAGCATCAGAAGCTCCAAGAATTGGTATTCGCATCCTGCAGATCCAGCTCCCAAGCCGGAGTGAAGATAGCCTGACCATCTTGATGATGTCTCAGAAGGTCGTGCCGAAAGCTGCTGATTCGCCTTCACAGAATCGCTGTGACGCTAAATCGCTTGGTGCACATCATCCGCGGACAACGCCCGCGAGTATCGTCTGCTCGGGGCGACGCTTAACGGCGCATTGTTGTTGCATGGATGTCATGAGCGGATCTGATCCATTTCTATGCGTTTCCAGATGCATCATGCTACCAGTCCGGCCAGCGCCCCCAGGGCTGTCGAACCGAAGTCAGCAACATGTCTGGTAATGCTTTGTCCTCCGTAGCCAGAATGCAGCCAGGAGGGTCAATATGACAACAACGCCCAGACAGTATGTTGCAGCGATAGGTTCTTTGATCTGTTGCGGCTGTTTTTACTCTGTCCAACTCATTCTTGACTTCGGCCTTTGCTAGTTGGGGTTATCCTGAACCGCTGCTGTTGAACTCGCTTGCTGAATAATCATCCAGGTTTCGTGTGATAGTAAATCGGGGTCGAGCTGTAAAAAAGAAGGTTTAGGGTCCCATAGGAATTCTCTTTTCAGAATCTTGCTGCTGCCCGAATACCCTAGACATTCTCGTCGCAATTACTCGATACGATCTTCCAAGCAGTAACCCAAGGCGTGAACGCTATCTGATTGAATCGAGAGACACCCCAATGCACGGTGCCGCTGGCGGAACGGCCATTGGCAGCAAGTTTGGGTTGGTTCTTCCATTCTGCGTGTCGGACGCCCTTTTTGTAATTGCACGTGACGCCGCTGGCGACAATCCGTTCCATCGGCTCAGGAAACCTAATGATCACTCTCTCGTCACCGCTGGCTCCAACACCATATCCGCGCTTGCGAAACGTACCTGCGGTTCGCTTGAGTTGCCACACGCGCCAGTTGCGCTGGAATTTATCTACCTGCATGCTTGTTCTTTCTCGAATCGAGAGATTGTATCTACCCCGATTCCTGGTCATCTCTCCAAATCGAATCTCATCGGTAAGCTGTAGGCCGGGTTTGACACAGCATAGGTCGGCTTCGCCATTTAGCCCGTTGATGCCGATGGTGTCATCGCTGTCGAAGAAGTTGACAATATCGACTACAGCGTCCGCCACGGCTGCTGCTGTTTGTGCGATCCGGGCTGCGGCCGCCACAGCAGCGGCGCCTGCCGTAATCACGGTTGGCCCACCTACGGCGGCAATCCCTGCTGCAACACCTTGGATAGTTGCGGCTGTGTTCTCAATCGTTTCGAGCACCTCGGATATGGCTTCGTACTCCTGGTCGTCGTTTTCGATACACATGACTTCAAGATGCCAAGGGCAGAAGCCTTTGTAGGCCGCTACCGTGCCTACGTTTTGCGGCATAGTCTGCTCTTTGCCTTCGTCGATGTTGCCGAAAATTGGCGATAACCAGTGCCTGGTCTTCCAGTTAATGTCAAGATTGGTGCCGACTAGGGCATCATCTTTGACGGCGCGTTCAATCTCGTCGTAGACATCTGTCAGGTTGCCTATCTCATAGAACCAAGTCAACCAAAAGATCTCGTCTTGCGTTCTCTCGTTGGGCTGTATGCACTTGAACGCCAGTGTGTCTATGGAGAGGCTGTTTGGGGCGCTGGCCGCCATCGCCGGAAATTCATTGACTGGGGCATCACTGCTCTCTTGCGCCCGAGTGAGGTAGGTGCTCTCTGGGAAAAGTTCTCGGTCGAAAAGATCTGTTTCGAATGTGGATATGCGGTTGGGATCCAGAAGATTGAGGCCACTATCACCCAGTTTTAATGGATGTGCTTTATCTTGCAAAAGCAATCTCAGCATTGAATCAAGGATAGTCGGCTTTTGCCTCGATTTGAGCACGTTGGTTTGGCGCGGGGTTGCTTGAAGCTGCCAATAGACATCTGCAAGCATCACGCCTGGAGCGTCGGCTGCGACATACGGTGTAATGGCGCCAACCAGGCTGTCGCTGTTGATCTCGGTGATGTGCTGTAGCCCCCTTTGTACCATCTCCCTTGCTTTGTATAGATCTGGCGCCAGGTCGTCGCGCAGGTTGATGTCTGGCAACATCAAAGCCGCACTGGCGAGAATCTGTGCCGAGCATAGGTTTCGCAGGCGAATGCGTCTGATCGAATCCAGATTGATTCTGGTGTTTGCCTCAGGCAGGTCTCCAACAATGTTGTGTGCCGACCTTGTATCATTCGGCACCAGTGTACCGTTTCTTAGTGTCTCAGCATGATCTATTGTTGGCATCGCAGTATCCTCCGTTGAATGAAGAAATGGACTGACCTGCGATCAGTTTACGCGATGGGCGTCGTGTGAACGTAGCATAACGTGGATTTCTCGCGTAGCAGACGGAGAGAAAACGTCGCTACGTATGCGGTTTGAGAGGTAGCCGCAGCCCGCCTGCGTAGCGCTTACGGCTCGGTGCTTTGAGATGGATTTGAGGTATCGGTGACGGGGGAGATGCAAAAAACGCGTCAAGGAGGCGTTCGATTGTGACGTGAAAATCCGCCGCTTCACCGCGGCGGACGGCATCGGCGTAGCATCGTGGTTCAACCTGGCTTCGCCAGGCGTGGAGCAAACGCCAGGTGCGTTCGTGTGTCTCGTGATCGAGTTGAGGATGACGGTTGATCTGTGCCAGCAGGGCGATGCCAGAAGTGCAGTCACCTTCGCCTAAGAAAACTTCGGCCACGTCCAAGAGGACGGTGTAGACAAGCGGCCAGAAGTGCGTTTCTGTGGCGCGCCAGCGCCGACCCCAGCCACCGCCGCGCCGTGACAAACTCTGCCTGCGCGCAGGCGACCGCTTCCAGCCCGCTGCGCTGTGGCCAACCCACCGCGACGTTGATCTCCAGGTAGATGAGCAGGGCGCTGAAAGCGTTGTTCGGCTTCGGCAAGCGCTCCTTGCAGCAGCGCGATCTCGCCCAGATGGTTCAAAGCAACCGCCATCCCTTCTGATCCTCAAACTCGCGTTTGATCTCGTAGGCATCTTCAAATGGCCCCTAGCTTGCGCGTAGTCACCAGAGGCGCGGGCGACGTTGCCCCATTCTGATCAGAGGGATGGCTTTGAACCAGCGATTGCCCACAACTTCAGCCAGTTCGCACGCTTGTTGGGCGTGGTGATTGGCGACGGCATAGTTGCCGATGGCGTGGAAGATCGAGGTGAGCACGTAGTGGGCGTAGCTACGGTTGTAGCTGTCCTGGCGCGCTTCGGCGGCGGAGAGCGCGCCCTCGCACAAGGATCGCGCCTGTTCACGCTCGCCGCGAATTAGGTGGACAATGCCCAGTGCCGGTCGCGGATCGGATCCCATCATGGGGTAGAGGGCGATTTGGTGTTCGTGGTAGAGCCGCTGTGATTCTTCTAGCGCCGTCTGCGCGCGTTCGAAATCGCCCACACGAATCGCCAGCCATCCTTCGTGGTTGCGGACCTGTGCCAGCGCCAGATCGCGGCGCTTACTTTTAGGGTGGGCGTGCAACGCGGCGGCGGCATCGGCGAACATCTCGACGCCATCGGCGAAGTGGCTGCGGATCTGGCAGAAGAGGAAAATCGTCCCTGCGCTGCGGTGGAGTGCGTCGATTTTGGCGTGTTCCGCTGCCCACTGCCAGGCGGCTCGCACGTTGTCCCAAGCCAAGCCCACTTCGTCGGCGGCCTGGCGTTGCCCGGTTGTGTTGATCGCGGACAACCGGCTTTCGAGGAAGCGGCTGTAGTGTATGCTGTGAGATGTTTGGGCCTGCGCCAATCTGGTTGCGTCTTTGCATAACTGTTCATGGCCATATTGGCGCATCAACTCGTGGATCGTGTAGCGGTTGCTTCGCCGGTCGAAGTGGATCAGCGATTTGCCGGCCAACTGGCTCAGCAACAACAGCGACGCGCCGGTGACTTCGACGGCGGCTTCCTGCGAAAAGGCGCCGCGGAAGACCGACAACGCGGCAAAGCAGCGTCGCTGTTCCTGATTGAGGCGCTGCCAGGTGGCGTCGAAGGCGGCATGGATGCTCTGGTGGCGCTGGGGCGCATCGTGCATCTCGGCTGCCAGGAAGCTCAGGTTGTGTTTGATCTCGGCGGCGATCTGGGCCGGTGACAGTACACCGACCCAGGCCGCGGCCAGTTCAATCGCCAGCGGCATCCCTTCCACGAGGCGGCAGATGCGCGCCACGTCGGCGAGGACGTCGTCGCTCAAAGTGAAATCGGGCGCGTTGCGATGGGCGCACTGCTCGAACAGCCGCACTGCCGCAAATCCTGCCGAGTCTGTATTGGCCTGCGCACCGTATGCCAATCCCTGAAGGGGGTAAACCTGTTCAGCGTGCAGATGCAGCCGCTCGCGTGATGTGATCAAGAGGCGCACATTGGCCGTTTCGCGAAGGATTCTGGTGATCTGGTCGGCTTGTTGTAGGAGATGCTCAAAGTTGTCTAGCACAAGCAGCACGCTGCGGTTGAGAAGATAGCCGATCAACTGTGTTTCCTGTGGCTGGGTGGCATTCAGCGCCACGCCGAGGACGCGGGCAATGGCGGAGACGATGGGTTCGTCCTGGTTGAGTGGGGCCAGGTGAACGAAGAAGATGCCGTGCGGGAACCGCCTGGGATCGATGGCCTGGGCGACGGCCAGCGCCAGTCGAGTTTTGCCCATTCCGCCCGGTGCGGTGATGGTAATCAGCCGCTTGGCCGGATCCGCGATCAGATCGCTTAACTCGGCAAGTTCACGCTCGCGCCCGATGAATGGGGTGAGCGCCTGAGGTAGATTCGATGTGACCACCGTAGTCGGGTACGGCGCATCATCGGCATGTGAGCGTGTGTTGGTCCGCGCGACAGATGCTTCTCGTCGAATAGACTCGACCAATGCCGTCGTCTCGGGGGCCGGCGGTAGATCCAGTTCTTCCTTGAGCAAATCGGTGAACTCGCGGTACTCACGCAGCGCAGCGCCTGTCTGCCCCATCTGCGCCAGGATCTGGATCAATGTGCATCGGGCGGCGTCGTCCAACGGATCGAGTTGGACGCAGCGACGGGCATAGTCCACGGCGGCGGACAGGTCGCCCGCTTGGATCGACTGTTGGATCAGAGATTCGAGGGTGTGGATCAGGATCTGGCGCAGGCGCTGACGTTGAAAGGTCTGCCAATCATCGAAAGCCGGTGCATCAGGCAGGGTGAAACCGTCGAGGAAGTCGGCTGTGGCGAGTTCGACGGCAGCGCATAGGTCGCGGCGCGTCGGTGGATCGGCGTTCACGAGGTGTTCGAATTGCCACACGTCCACGTCAATTGGGGCATGGGGCATGATGCCCATGTTCTCGTCATCGGTGACGAAAAACGCCTTGCCCAGTTCTCTTTGCAGGAGGTAGAACGCCTGGCGCAGGTAGGTGCGCGCCACCGATTGTGACGATTCCGGCCAGAGCATGGTTGCCAGCGAATTGCGGCTTTCGATGCGATTTTCTACGAGCAAGTGGGCAAGGAGGGCATGCGACTTCAAACGGGCCAACTTCACTTCCTGGCCGTCGACGAACACTCTGGGCGTCCCAAACAGGAAGACCTGCAAACGTGGCATGGCGCACCGAATTTCGCTCCGAATGAAATGATGCCGTTGCGTATTCGATTATAGCAGGTTTTAGACAGGATTTGTTGCAGAGTGCGTTTTATTCCAAAACAATCGGCAGCCAAAGATACTTGACATTGTCGATCCATTCGTAGGCGCCGGCGTCGGGCTGAGCGTCGCGCACACGCCCCAGTCGATCCGTCGAACTGCTCAGTGTGGGGTGACCGGCGTCGACCACAGCGGATGTGGGCGCGGCGATCTGGAGATCTGTGTCGGTGACGAAGCCGGGGTCGACTGCGCGCCCGTGGCTCTCCCATCCCTGCGCCTGCCAGGACGCCAGATCGCCGATGCTGTGGGCCCACTCGCCTGCGATGAAGTGGCAGAGGTTGTAGTCGACGACGGTGTAGGCGGATGTGCCTAGCGGTAGATCGAAACAGTTGAAGGCGCTGTTCATGGTCGTGGCGCGGATGGCGTTGCTGACGACGGTGTGTCCACTGCCGGCGGCGAGGCGGATGGCGGTAGAGCCGCCGTTGACGGCGATGCTGTTGTTGCGGATGCGCATATCCTGCGAGACGGCGTCACCGGGGCCGCCGGCAATGTCGGGGACGGCGACGGCGGTGGCGCCGTAGGGCTGCGCGTGGACGATGACGTTGTTTTCCACGGTGCAACTGATGCAGGCCGACAGCCCAATCGCCACGTTGCCCACATTTTCCACGCGGTTGTTGCGCACCGTGACGTTGGTGAACGATTCCGGCGTGCTGTACCCCGTGGTGATGGAGATCCCCCAGCAGCCCTGGTTGGCCTTGCCTACATCCTCGTGGACCCAATTCCCCTCGATCAAGAGATCGCGCAGTTGGCCATGTCCCACCAACGATGTGCCGCCGCAATTGCCGTCTTCGTCCAGCGAAGATCGGGTCAACTCGTTGCCGCGGATGACGATGTCACTGCCGCTGCTGATGTAGATGTTGTGATCGAAAACGGTGCCGTTGCCGTTGTTCTCGAAGTGGCTGTCCTCGATGCGGAGTTGGTTGGCCCCGCCCAAAATGCCCTGGTGATGGCTGTTTGTAATGCGCACATTGCGAATGGTGACGCGGTCGTTCTGACCATTGCACAGAGGATCGCCGCTCTGGCAGGGGTTCGCCCCGGCCAGGTGAATGCCGATGGCAAAGCCGTCCAGGTCTACGTTCTCGATGGTGACATCGTTTACATCGTTGAAGAAGAAAAAGCCCCAGCCGCCGTCTGTGCAACCAGTGCAGCGTAGATCGAGGTTGCGGAAGACGTAACCGTGATCAGCGATGGCGTTGCCCGGGTTTGCTAGATCGAACACAAAGTCACCGATAGGCCGCAAGAGGATCGGGCGCGCCTCATCGCCGCTGGCCCAGGGCGGGGCGTAGTCGGCTACCACGCAAGGCTGCTCGGCTGAGCATTGGCTGCTGCGCCAGCGGCTGCCGCCGCTGCCCAGATCAAAGAGGCCGCCGCGGCAGAAACGGATTTCGTCGCCGGCGGAGATGTTGTTGTTGAAGTAGGAACGGGCCTGTTCCACTGTTTGCCACGCTGTCGCAGGCGCGAGTCCGTCGTTGGCGTCGCTGCCGGCCACGCAATCGCCGTCGGCGCCGGGTTGGCAGTCGCAGACGTAGATGGGGGTTGTGGCCTGTGGGGTGGTTTGTCCGATGGCGAATGGTGCGCATAGCCAAACAAGGGCGCAGAACAGCAGCGTCGTCATCAGCGCAAGGCGTCTCATGCGGCGGCTACTTCCGCTTGGGTGGCGCCGTGCTCTCGCGCACCACGGTATGCCCCAGCAACACGGTGCGCGCGGGCGGAATGGGGTGTTCTGCGGTGATGAGGTTGTTGAGGATGGTCACCGCCATCTCGCCCATGCGGTATTTGGGCACGTTGTAGGTGGTGAGCGGTGGGAAGCTGTAGGCGGCAGAGCGCACGTCGTCGATGCCCACGATAGAGATGTCGTCGGGGATGCGCAGGCCGGCGTCTTTGATCGCTTCCATTGCGCCGAACGCGCTCTTGTCGCTGACCGCGAAGACGGCGCTGGGCGGTTCAGGCAGCTTGAGCAACTGCTGCATCTGCAAATAGCCCTTGCGCGGATGACCGGACACCGACGGCGGGTGTAGCTCATCTTCGACGGAGAGGCCATGCTCCACCATCGCCACCAGGTGGCCGCGCATGCGATGGCGCAGGCTACTGTACTTGTTCGGCCCGCCCAACGCGCCGATGCGGCGATGCCCCAGTTCGATCAGGTGTTCGGTGACGGCGCGGCCGGCGGTGAAGTTGTCCGCGGTGACGGAGTGGATGTCGCCTTCGAGGTAGTTTTCTACCAGCACGACAGGACGCCCGGCGTTGGCGATCTCGCGGATCACATCGGCGGTGATGTCGCCATCGTTGGCGATGATCAGCCCATCGACGTTGCGGCCCATCAGGGCGCGGATACTGTCCAGCGGGTCGACGTTGGGGCGGTAGAGGTGGAGGAGCAAGTGATGATCCAGCCGGTAAGCAGTCTCCTCGATGCCGGCCACTACCTGCTGGTAGAAGCCTTCATCGCTAGATGGCACCGTAAGCGATTCCATCAACAGCCCGAATACTTTGTTGGTGGTGACACCGTTGCTGCGTCTCCGTTCAGGGACGTAGCCCATCTCGGCCATCACATCGAGGACGCGGGCGCGTGTCTCTTCGCCAATGCCCGGTTTGTTGTTGACAACGAGCGAAACTGTCGACAGTGAAACGCCGGCGGCTTTGGCGACATCGCGCATGCTGGGCGCCGACGGTGTGTCGGGTGATTGATGTGTGGTCAAGGGTCCTCCGTGCATACCCAACTGCGGAGTGGTGCAGAGCGGTATCGATCGGTGATGGCGTACAGGTCGCGGAATTGCCCGATTCTACCTGATCTGCAAATTGGGTGTCAACGTTTTGTGCTGGTGTGCGTAACTGAAGCGAACTGATGCAGTACCTGGCATAGACAGAGGGTTGTTTGTGGACGAGGGCGACACACACCGTACGTTGCACGGTACGCGCCACCTCAACTAATCAATGTCCTGTTGTTTATTAAAACATTGGTTTGTGTTTTAGTAAATAGTGATATTGACATTCGATTTCTTTTAGTGTACAGTCAGGGCAGTTTGTAGTCAGTCTTCCTATTCCACAAGCTTTCACAAGAACTCTAACAATGGAAATCGAACAGCGGTCGCAAGGACCGGTGTTCGTCGTAGCAAGTTGATCGTCGCCATCCCACTAAACGCGACGAACAATCGCTTTTTGCGATCCCATGATAGCTGTCTTGGCCTGGAAAGCGTTTTCGACGTACGCCATCATCATCTGCGGATAACCAAGTTGGTTCACTAAACTGTTTGACGACAGGGATTTCCTGTGGTCGGCTCCCCCCTGCCCACTTTTTATGCGTTAGGCAGCTTCATGTTCCGTTCTCACCGGCATAGCCGGTAATGACGTTTTTTCTCTATTCAGTCAGCCTAGGAGGAACGAATGAGCGAGCATCGAATCTCAAGACGTGCATTCCTACAGCAGTTGGGATTGATGACTGCTGGAGGCGTGTTGGTGGCGTCCTGTGCGCCGGCCGGCGGGCCGGGTGCAGCGGCGCCGAGTGGCGGCGGCGAGGCGTCGGGTGCGCCGGCTGCTGCGGCCGAGGTGGCGCCGGGCGTTCCCCGCGCCGAGACGTTGATCCTCGAGAACCCCACTGGCCGCGTCGTCGGCCCTGATGACTTCAACCGCTGGCGCCCCGGCGTGCAGACCGCTTCTACCGGGTGGCAGCAGTTGGGCCTGGATGCGTTGTGGTACATCGATCCCGATGCCGGCATTGATGGTGTTTGGGACAACTCGCTGGCCGCCGAGAAGCCGATCTACAATGAAGACTTCTCGCAGATGACGGTGAAACTGCGTGAGGGCATCTACTGGAGTGATGGCGTCGAGTTCACTGCCGACGACCTGATCTACACCGTGCAGGTGCAAAAGGACAATCCGGGCTGGGGTTACACCGGTCAGTTTGGCCGCTACGTGGAGAGCATGGAGAAGCCCGACGACTACACCGTGGTCTTCAACCTGACCGAGCCGAACTCCCGCTTCCATGCCGCCTTCACTGTGCGCTGGAGCGCCTGCTTCTTGATGCCAAAGCATATCTTCGAAGCGCAGGAAGATCCGCTGGCCTACACCTTCAACCCGCCCGTCAGCCTTGGGCCGTACGTCCTCAAGGACTACGATCCCAATGGCGATTGGTACATCTGGGAACGCCGCGAAGACTGGGAACGCACCACCCTGGGTCGCTTCGGTATGCCGGCGCCCAAGTACGCCATGTATATCAGCCCTGGCCCCAGCGACAAGAAGGTCATCGCGCAGACCAACGGCGATCTGGATGTGATCCACGACATGGCGCCCGAAGGCCAGATCACCCTGGCCCGCACCAACCCCACCTCGAAGAGCTGGTTCCCGTCGTTCCCGTGGGCGCACCCGGATCCCACACTGCCCGCCGTACTCTACAACAACGAGAAGCCAGGCCTTGACAACCGCGACGTGCGCTGGGCGTTGACCCTGGCCATCGATATCGTGCGTGTAGCGATGGCTTCCTACCGCGGCGCTGCGACGATCTCGGCGATCCACGTGCCGCCCACCGGCCTGTACCCGCAGTATTACTTCGATCCTGTACAGGGCTGGCTCAACGACTTCGAGCTGGATCTAGGCGACGGCGAGATGTACAAGCCGTACGATCCCGATGCCGCCTTGAAGATTGCCGATACAGCGCGCGAATCGTTGGGTGATCTCGTTCCCTCTGATCCCGACGAAATCAAGAAGTACATCGGCTACGGCTGGTGGAACTACGATCTGGAAGCCGCCGAGAAGCTGATGCTCAAGGCCGGCTGCACCCGCAACGCCGACGGCAAGTGGCTGCTGCCCAACGGTGATATCTTCACGATTTCGCTGTTGGCCGAAGGTGACACCCGCGCTGTGATGGGCCGCGGCGCCGCCATGATCGTAGAAAACTGGCTGGAATTTGGCATCGACGCCATCCACGACACCCGCGACAACGCCTCTCGCGGCGCAATGGAGTTGATCGGCGATTACGACGCCGCCTTCGGCTGGACGATTGAGACCTGGGGCGGTCACCCCGATCTCTTCTTCTTCCTCCAGTCGTGGCATTCGGATCTGTATGCGCCCATCGGCACCAACGCCAACGGCCGCAACCGCATGCGCTGGAAACACCCCGAACTGGATCGCATCATCGAGGAGATTCAGAAGCTGGACTTCGACGATCCCAAGGGCATCGATCTTGGCATCGAGTTCGTGAAGCTTGCGTGTACCGAAATGCCGATCACGCCGATCATGTCGTACAACGTGTTCACCTGCTGTGACGAGCGGTATTTCGAAGGCTTCCCCACGGCGGCCGATCCATATACCAACCCCGTCCCCAACTGGGCCAACAGCAAGTACATGTTCGTGAAAATTCGCCCGAAGGGCGCATAGGTTGATGCCGCGTAGGATTGTATGAGCTAGAGGTAATGCGTAATGCGTAATGCGTAAGGTCTTATCGAGAGAATGATCCCAGTTGCGGATCTAAAGATCATCTAGAAGACTTACGCATTACGTCTTACGCATTACTCTTCCCCTTGGAGGAGCAGAAGTGCGCAAGTTCGTCCTAAACTATCTCATCCCTCGCATTGTGCAGTATTTCTTCGTCATCTTTTTGGGCGTGACTTTGACCTTCATTATTCCGCGCCTCTCGCCCGTGGATCCGGTGGAAGCGCAGATCAACCGCATCATGATGAGCGGTTCCGAGGTCAACCCCGACGCCATTATCTCCATGCGCGAGGCGCTCACCGAGATGTACGGCCTGGAAGGCAGCGATCTACAACAGTATTTTGCGTTCTGGGGGCGTCTGCTGCGCGGGATCTGGGACCGTCGCTGGCGCTCTTCCCCACGCCGGTGTCGCAGTTGCTGGGGGCGCTATGGGGTGGACATTCGGCCTGCTGATGACGTCGATCCTGATTTCGTGGGTGGTGGGCAATGTCCTCGGCGCGATGGCCAGCTATTACGAGAAGAATGTACCGATCAAGATCATCGACGTGTTGAGCCAGGCGGTGCGTCCTATCCCCTATTACATTATGGCGCTGCTGTTGCTCGTGGATCTTCGCCTATTACATTCCGATATTTCCCTTCGCCGGCGCATACCCACCCGGCACCAAGGTTGAACTGAGCATCAGTTTCGCTTTGACGGTGATGTGGCACTCGATCCTGCCGCTGTTGAGTCTGGTGACCATCGGCATCGGCGGTTGGTTTATCGGCATGAAGTCGCTTACATCCAATATCATTTCTGAAGACTACGTGGTCTACGCCGAAAACGCCGGGCTGACGCAGAACAAGATCCTGACCCAGTATGTCATCCGCAACGGGCTGCTGCCGCAGGTGACGGGGTTGGCGTTGCAGATCGGCCTGATTTTCAGCGGCGCGCTGATCATGGAAGTGGTCTTCGGTTACCCGGGCATGGGTACGCTTACCTTGCAAGCGGTGATGGCCAACGACTACTCGCTGATCATGGGCATCACCCTGCTTTCCATCGTGGGTGTGGCGACGATGGTGCTGATCCTGACCTGATTTACCCGCTGTTCGACCCCCGGTCCGTTACCAATAGAGGCTTGAACCATGCTCACAGTCTTTAGAGATCTGCTTAAATACGATGGCAGGTTCCGTGTCGCTTTGTCTTCTTGTTGTTCATCGTGGCAATGGCCGTGATCGCCATGGTGTCGCCCTTCGATCCCAAGAAGACCTTCGTCGTGCCCATCGACAGGGCTCCTTCGCTGGAATATCCTTTCGGCACCACCTCGCGCGGACAGGATCTTTTCTGGTGGATGGCATACGCGGTGCGCAATTCGCTGATCCTGGGCATCGTGTGCGCTTTGGTGTCACGTATCATCGCCATCGCCATCGGGCTGACAGCCGGCTACCGCGGCGGTATGATCGACCGGGCGCTGATGTCTTTCAACGATGGCTTCGTGGTGATGCCGGTACTGCCAGTGTTGATCCTTTTTGAGCTTCTTGCTGCGCGGCAAGGTGAGCCTGTTGTCGCTGGGCATTGTCCTCGGCCTCTTCGGCTGGCCCTGGGACGCCCGCCTGATCCGCGCCCAGGTACTCAGCCTCAAAGAACGCTCGTTCACGCGCACTGCGGTCTATTCCGGCTCTAACCCGGTGATGATCACTCTGCGCGAGCACCTGCCCTTTGTGTTGCCCATCGTCTTCGCCACCACCATCAACAATATGTTGTGGGCCATCGGTATGGAAGTCACCCTCAGCGTGCTCGGTCTTTCGGACGTGTCGATTCCCACCATCGGCACCGCGATCTACTGGGCGAACCAACATCAGGCGCTGGTGGCGGGGATCTGGTGGTGGTTGGCGGCGCCGATCCTGGTAGCGGTGATGCTCTTCTTGGGGCTTTACCTACTCTTCTCCAGTATCAATGAATTCATCGACCTGCGGACGCGCCTGCGCAGGATTGGAGCGTAACCCGTGGCCTTATTACGTCTTGAAGATGTACATGCCTACTACCGCACCGAAGTTTACGGCATTTCCCGCTCTGTGCGCGCCGTTGACGGGGTGACGATGGAATTGCGCGAAAACGAAATCTACGGTGTCGCCGGCGAATCAAGCTGCGGCAAGACGACGCTAATCAAGGTGATCTCCGGCACGGTGAAACCGCCGCTGCGCATCGAATCGGGGCAGATCCATTTCAACTTCGGCGGCGCCGACGTGGACATGATCAAGATCGACGCCGAAGACATGCGTAAGAATGTACGCTGGAAAGAGATCTCCTACGTCATGCAGGGGTCGATGAGCGTGCTCAACCCCGTACGCAAGATCAGCCGCACCTTCGAGGACATCGTCAGCACGCACCAGGGCATCCCCGACAAGCGTGTCTTCCGCATGGAGATGCGTAACCACGTCATGCGCCTGGGCCTGCCGCCCGACGTGCTCGATCTCTACCCGCACCAGCTATCGGGCGGTATGCGCCAGCGTGTGGCAATTGCCCTGGCTACCGTCTTCCAGCCCAGCCTGATCATCGCCGACGAGCCGACCACGGCGCTGGACGTTGTGGTGCAGCGCGGCGTGCTCCAACTGCTCAAGGACATTCAATCGGAAAGCGGCAACACCGTCCTCCTGGTGACGCATGATCTCGCCGTCCATGCCAACGTGGCCGACCGGGTGGGCATCATGTACGCCGGACGCATCGTGGAGGAGGGGCCGACGGAGATCATCTTCAACGCCCCGCGTCATCCTTACACCGAACACCTGATCCACTCGCTGCCGGAGATCGGCGACAAGACGCAAAAAGAAGGCTTGAGTGGCGCGCCGCCCAACCTGTCCGATCCGCCTAGCGGCTGCCGTTTTCACCCGCGTTGCCCACTGGCCATGGACCGTTGCCGCACGGAGAACCCCGAAATGATCCACCTGACCGACCTGCACCGGGTCGCCTGTCATCTGGTTGAGGAGGCCGGCGCATGAGCCCCAGCGAAAAACTCCTCGATGTCGATCACGTCACCGTTGCGTTTCGCGTGGGCGGCATGTTGGCCGGCGGGCAGCTGGTCGCCGTCAACGATGTGTCGTTCTCGATTGACATCGACAAGCCCGAAATCTACGCCATCGCCGGTGAAAGTGGCAGCGGCAAAACGACCCTGGCCAACGTGCTGTTGCGTGCTCAGGATCCCACCAGCGGCAAGGTTGTCTTCGAGGGCAAAGACGTGTCCACGATCAAGGGACGCAAAGACTTCATGCACTTCATGAGCGAGGTGCAGCCGGTCTTCCAGAACCCATTCGAGACCTTCAGCCCCCTGCGCAAGGTGGAAGAATATCTCTTCGAGACGGCCATCCAGTTCAAAAAAGCCAAGAACCGCCGCGAGGCCGCGCCGCTGGTAGACGAAGCCCTGCAACAGGTGGGCCTGTCTCTGGCCGAGGTACACAACCGCTACCCGCACGAGCTTTCCGGCGGACAGATCCAGCGTGTCTCTGTGGCGCGGGCGCTGATCCCCAAGCCGCGCCTCATCCTCGCCGACGAACCGGTGTCGATGGTGGACGCGTCCTTGCGCATGGCCATTGTCAACCTCTTCCGCAAACTGCGCGACGAGCAGAAGGTGAGCGTGGTCTACATTACCCACGACCTGGCCACGGCCTACTACATCAGCGACCGCATCGCCATCATGTTGCGCGGCATCGTCGTCGAATCCGGTCCTGTGGAAGCGGTGCTGGATCGTCCGCACCACCCGTACACGCAACTGCTGCGAGAATCGGTACCCAGCCCTGCACCCAAAAACAAGGAATCGTGGGCCAGCCATATCGACCTGGGCAGCATGGAACACAAAGAATTCGCTCGTACCGGCTGCAAATTCGCCGGGCGCTGCCCCCATGTTATGGACAAGTGCCGCGAAGCCAACCCCGAAGATGTGCAGGTGGATGGCCGCGGTGAAGTGTTACCTTTACTAGGGACTGGGGACTGGGGACTGGGGATTGGTAAGAGTGTCGTGTTGCTGGATTGGTCTGTCGTCTTGTTAAGTTGGATGATGAGATGATGAGATGGTGATGTGGTGCCAACGCCCATCATCCCATCATCGACTCTCCCAAACGACAACCGCCATTGCGCACCACAACCTCTTCCCAATCCCAGTCCCTAATCCCCAGTCCCCGATCCCAATCCCTCCCGAGGACGCTATGAACGAAATTACGCTGGACGTCAAAATCGCCAAGACGAAGATCGACCGCAACATCTACGGTCATTTTTCGGAGCATTTGGGACGCTGCATTTATGAAGGCTACTGGGTCGGCGAGGACTCGTCGATCCCCAACCAGCGGGGCATCCGCATGGACGTGGTGGAGGCGCTGCGCAAGATCAAGCCGCCGGTGATGCGCTGGCCAGGCGGCTGCTTCGCCGACGAATACCATTGGATGGACGGCATCGGTCCGCGCGAGGATCGGCCCACCATGATCAACACCCACTGGGGCGGCGTCGTGGAAAACAACCACTTCGGCACCCACGAGTTCTTCGATCTGTGCGAACTGCTGGACACCGAGCCGTATGTCTGCGGCAACGTGGGCAGCGGCACCGTGCAGGAAATGTCGCAGTGGGTGGAATACATCAACTTCGACGGCAAAAGCCCCCATGACCGACCTGCGCAAGGCCAACGGCCGCCAGGATCCGTGGAAGATGAAGTACTTCGGTGTGGGTAACGAGAACTGGGGCTGCGGTGGCCGTATGCGCCCCGAATACTACGCCGATCTCTACCGTCGCTACGGTCTCTACGCCCGCGACTACGGCGACAACAAACTCTACCGCATCGCCTGTGGCGCCAGTGGCGCCGACTACAACTGGACCGAAGTCCTCATGGACGTTGTCGGTACCGAAGGGTTCCGCCGCGGCCCGTACATGGACGGCCTGGCGCTGCACTACTACACCTCGATCCGCCGCCTGGACGATGGATCGCGCACCGGTTCCGCCACCAACTTTGTAGAAGCGGAATGGGCCGAGATCATCGCCAAGGGTCTGTTCATGGACGAACTTGTGCGCAAGCACGGCACGATCATGGACAAGTACGATCCCAAGGGCAAGGTTGACATGATCATCGACGAGTGGGGCACCTGGTACGAGGTGGAGCCGGGGACACACCCGCGCTTCCTCTACCAGCAGAACACGATCCGCGACGCCATCGTGGCCGCCACCCACTTCGACATCTTCCACAAGTACGCCCACCGTGTCACCATGACCAACATCGCGCAGACGGTGAACGTGTTGCAGGCCATGATCCTCACCGACAAAGAGAAGATGATCCTCACGCCCACCTACCACGTCTTCGAGATGTACAGTGTGCATCAGGACGCCACGATGGTGCCCATCGACGTGCAAAGTGAGCAGTATAGCCACGGCGACTACAGCTTCCCATCTGTCTCCGCCACGGCGTCGGTGGATGCCGACGGCAAACTGCACATCAGCCTGAGCAACGCCAACCCGCACAAGGACATCGACGTCTCCGTCTTCGTGCGCGGGTACGAGGGCAAGAACGTCGACGGGCGCGTGCTCCAGGGCGAAACCATGAGCGCCCACAACACCTTTGAGCAGCCCAACCGGGTGCAGCCCAAGCCCTTCACCGGCGCGACCCGCACCGCCGACGGCGTCAACGTGCGCCTGCCCAAGATGTC
>JAWKOL010000023.1:0-116267 GCA_041391225.1 Caldilineaceae bacterium | reverse complement strand
TAACCCGATACGCGCTGCGTTCGCCGTCTAGGATCGGATCGATGCTCACCAGCCAGCGGTCGGCGACATCGGCCAGGGTGGTGTAGCGTTGCAGGCGCAGGCCCAACGGCTGCGCCGCGATCATGGCAGCAAGCACCATGAGGCCGGTGGTGGCGAATTTCTCCACGATGTGACGGTTGCCGCGACTGCCCAGCAGCGCGGCGGCGGTGATCAACACGGTGCTGGCGGCGATGTTGGTGCCGCAGTTTGGATGGATCGCCAGGTTCGATTCACCAGCTTGCAGGCGCAGCAGCGCCTCGCTCGTCGCCTTGCGCACCGCGTCTTCGGGGACGTTGCCGTAGAGCGTAAAGCCCCACGGATCGCTCAACCCCGCAATCGCAATCCGCTGATGACGAGCCGCCAACAGGTGAATCGTGGCGTGTTCAATGGCGTGATGCTGCCGTGTCCTGCGTACAAGGTGGGCGATGGTGGCTTGCATTGAGTGATCCTTGAGAGAATGATCCGTGGTATGTCGGATGATTTCGCGTCGATCTGGAGATTGGGCGATGAGGGATTGAGAGATTTCAGAGTCACTACGAGCTTCTGAACTCCCCGAATCGCCTAATCTCTTAATCGCCCAATCTCTTTCCTCACTTCAACAACCCACGCGCCTTGGCCGCGACCGCTTCCCCTGTCAGCCCGTACTCTTCGTAGAGTTTCTGATACGGTGCGCTGGCGCCGAAGTGATCGATGGCGACAATGGCCGAGGTGGCCGGATCGTTGCCCACCCAGCGTTCCCAGCCAAACGGTGAGGCGGCTTCTACCGCCACTTTGGGGACCCCGGCAGGCAGGACGGCGGCACGGTAGGCGGCGTCCTGGGCGGCAAAGAGTTCCCACGAAGGCAGGCTCACCACACGCACCACCTTGCCTTCGGCTTCGATTTGCTTGGCGGCGGCGTAGGCGATCTCTACTTCACTGCCGGTTGCCACGAAGATGATCTCGGGATCTTCACCGTTGGCGTAGAAGATGTAGCCACCCTTGGCCAGATCCGTCGCTGGGCCGAAACCAGGTTCGCTGCGGTCGAACGTGGCCAGGTTCTGGCGAGTCAGGGCCAGCACCGTCGGTCCGTTGCGGCGTTGAATGGCGGCGCGCCAGGCTTCGGCGGTCTCGTTGGCGTCGGCGGGGCGAATCACTGTCATGCCAGGGATCACGCGCAGCGCGGCGACGTGCTCAATCGGCTGGTGGGTGGGGCCGTCTTCGCCCAGGCCGATGCTGTCGTGGGTCATCACGTAGATCACCTGCACGCCCATCAACGCGGCCAGCCGCATGCTGCCGCGCATGTAATCGCTGAAGGTGAGGAAGGTGCCGCCGTAGGGGATCATACCGCCGTGTAGCGCCATGCCGTTGAGGATGCCGCCCATGCCGTGCTCGCGCACGCCGAAGCGGAAATTACGGCCCGTGAAGTCGTCGGTGCTGATGTCCTTGGCGCCGCTGATGTCGGTCTTGTTGCTGGGGGCCAGGTCGGCGCTGCCGCCGATCAGATTGGGGATCACCTTGGCCAGCGCGTTGAGCACCGTGCCGCTGGCGTTGCGCGTGGCCACGCCCTTGCCCGCCTCGAAGGACGGCAGGGCGGCTTCCCAGTTCGGGGGCAGATCCCCGGCCAACACGTGACAAAGTTCCGCCGCGGTGTCGGCATGGGCCGCGCTGTAGTCGTTGAACAGCTTGTTGTATTCGGCCTCGGCGGCGGCGCCACGGTCCACAGACTGGCGGAAGACGGCCAGCGCGTCATCGGGGATGTAGAAGGCCGGTTCGGCGGGCCAGCCCAGGTTGGCCTTGGTGGCGGCCAGTTCGTCTTTGCCCAGCGCCTCGCCGTGGACCTTGGATGTCCCCGCCTTGTTAGGGCTGCCGTAACCGATGATGGTGCGACAGCCGATGATGCTGGGCCGCGGATCGGCCTGCGCCGCCTCGATGGCCGCGGCCACGGCGTCGCCGTCCATGCCGTTGATGCGCTGCACGTGCCAACCGTAGGCGTCGAACCGCTTGGCCCAGTCTTCGGTATAGGCGATGCCGGTTTTGCCCTCGATGGTGATGTGGTTGTCGTCGTAGAGATAGATCAGCTTGCCCAACTTCAAGTGACCGGCGAGGCTGGCGGCTTCGCTGGCAATCCCTTCCATCAAGTCGCCGTCGCTCACAATGGCATAGGTGTAGTGATCGACCACGGGGAAACCATCACGGTTGTAGCGTTCGGCAAGCCAGCGTTCGGCAATCGCAAAACCCACACCGTTGGCGAAGCCCTGCCCCAATGGGCCGGTGGTTGTCTCCACGCCGGGGGTGTGATGCACTTCGGGATGGCCGGGCGTTTTGCTGCCCCACTGGCGGAAGTTCTTCAGTTCTTCCAGCGGCAGATCGTAGCCGGTGAGGTGGAGCAGCGCGTAGAGCAGCATCGAGCCATGCCCGGCGCTAAGGACAAAACGATCGCGGTTGTTCCAGGCGGGGTTCTTGGGGTTGTGGCGTAGATAGCGTGTCCACAGCACAAAAGCGGCCTGCGCCATGCCCATCGGCAGGCCCGGGTGACCGGAATTGGCTGCCTGTACAGCGTCGGCGGCCAACATGCGAATGGTATTGACGGCCTTGGCTTCGAGCGCAGGATCGAGATTCTGTGCGGCCTGCTTGGCCGGCGAAACAGTCATAATGTCCCTCCAAAAATGGATACGTCAGACGATGAACCGTGCAAGCACGGGAAGATTCGGTGAGTATCGCAGAATGGAACGCGGATTGAGCGGATCGGGCGGATTGAGCAGATTTTGAGATGAACCATTTAATTCGGCCCGAACCGCGTTCTATTCCGAGCGGTTGCTGATCCGCTCCGACGATTATAGCATCTACTGATGCGAACAGGGTAGAACGCAGATTGGACAGATCTCACACCTGAACAGCCACCAGATCTCAAGGGTATGTTGGGATCAATCCACCTGGATCCGCTCAATCGGCGTTCTATCTCTGCGGCGCACGAGGACCGCGGCAATGATGATCCCGATCCACAGGACCAAGCCCGCGCCCGAAATGACGACACCGTTGCGCCACGTGGGCGGATCAAAAGTGAAGACGATTTCATGCTCGCCCGCAGGGACAGCCACGCCGCGGAAGAGGACGTTGGTGGGGTGGATCGGCGTGTCCGCGCCGTCGATGGTGGCCCGCCAACCGGGGTAGTAGGCGTCGCTGAGCACGAGGAAGGCATCGTCCTCGGCGCGAGTGCGCACAACGGCGCGCTCAGGCAGTAGGACACGATTTCGGCATTGCCGGCGGACGTGTGGAACGGCGGCGTCCGTCGCTTCCACCACGGCGACGCCTAAGGCCGGATCCGCTTGCAGTTGGGCGACGGCTTCGGCGGGCGTGCTTACCACATCAACGCGCTCGGCCAGGTAGGCGCGGACGCACGTCCAGCGCTTCGTAGATCTTCACATCGCCGCTGTGGACGAGGCGGAAACGTCCTTTGTCACTGGCCAGCAGCGGCTGGAATGTCTGCGTGCGCTCGTCGATCAGGGTGACAGCCTGGATCGTCACCGGCGCGTCACCGGCGTGGGTGAAGCGGAGCTCGTCTACGCGCGTGGGGCGGTTCAAGACAAGGCGCGCCAGATACTCCTGGCGTCCATTTTCCACATCGCGGAAGGCCACCACCGCGCCTGACGCCGCCGCGCTGTCGAGAACCGGATCGGCGAAATGCGTCCTCGCCAACAGCGGGATCTCTTCGAGCAACTCGCCCTCGGTGAAGACCTGCACCGCCACCACGGGCTGCCCGGCGTCGGGCAGTGGACCGTCCACAAAACCGACAATGCCCAACGTGGTAGCGCTGAACGTCCCCGGCGCGGTCACGTCCACTGCGGGCAAGGACGTGTCCAACATCGCCCCGAACTGCCGATCAAAGTAGACGCCCTCGAACCAGAGATCGCGGATCTTGTCGGTGATCACATACTGGGCGTTGAGCAGGCTGAGCAGGTTGGCGGACGGTGCGTCGGTCAACTGCTCGCGGATGCGTCCGTCTGGCACCAATCGGTCTTCGGGGATGAGCAGCGACATGAACTGGTTGTAGCGTTGCAGCGGCAGCACGCCGCCGTCGAAGCCGTCAACGGCGGGGATGCGCCACAGGAGCGGCAAGTTCGGCCCCAGGATCTCCTGGATCTTGAGCGCGATGATCAGATCCATGAACGCCTTCTCGCCCAACTGTGGAGCGTCGGCGTCGCGGTAGATGCGCCGCCAATCGGTCATGTCCCCTGGATCGAAGGTGGTGATGCTCAGGCTGAGGAAGCGCCCCATCGCCGCCGCGTCCAACGTCCGCGCTGGATCGGTGAGCAGATGCGCCGGCGCGGTGCGCACATCGTAGACAGCCTGCGGCGCGGTTGGATGGGTGTGGGGCAACGCGCGTGCGCCGAGGAGGAGATCGAGGGCGATGAGAACGAGGAGGATTAGGGATTGGGGACTGGGGACTGGGGACTGGGGAGCTTTGACAGGACGGCGTAGTCGCCCGTTAATCGCCCAATCGCCCAATCGCCCAATCGCAGAACTGAGATTCCGACCACGCAATCCCCGATCCCCAGTCCCCGATCCCCAGTCCCCAATCCCCAACCCCGCCAGCACTGCCATGCCCAACGTGTACAGCATCATCCAGCGCGCCGGGGTGCGGAAGAGATCGAAGCCAGGGACAACTTTGTAGAGGGCGTAGTAGATCGGGTTCCAGCGGCCTAGCGCCAAGAAGAGGCCGATCACGGCAAAGGTGACGCCGAACCACCAGGCGCGCTGTCCGCGGGCGCGCCACAGGCCAACCAGCGCCAACAGCAGCGGGATCGTCCCCACGTAGCCCACAAATTCGGTGAAAGCCACGCCGAAGACCATGCTCAGATCCACCAATCCATAGGACGGCGCCAGCGTCCACGGCAATTTCAACGGCTGCAAACTGAAACTCGTGGCGTCCCAATAGCTCAGCCCGCCGCTGCGCAGCCCCAGATCGCTCAATTCCAGTGTGGGCAGCAGTTGCGCGGCGGCAAGCGCCACGCCGAGGACCACGCCGAGCACGTAGACAAGGAAATTGGGGATCAGGGACTGGGGACTAGGGACTAGGGATTGGAGACTGGCGATTAGGCGATTGGGCGATTGGGCGATTGATCCGGCGCCACGGCGTCTGCTTCCCGGTCTCAGTCCCCAGTCCCCAGTCCCCAGTCCCCCATTTCTCGCGCCACCACCCACACCCCCACGCCAAACAAATTGATGTACGCCGTCTGCGTGTGGCCAGCGAGGAGGGTGAGGGCAACCAATAGCCCAAACACAGCAATGGAGATTAAGAGATGGGGCGATTGGGCGATTAGGGCTGCAAGCCGTGAGCGTCGCTTCTCGGCTCCCCGATCACGAAGTGGGCGCTGTGCGCCATCCCCAGTCGTCGATCCCCAGTCCCCAATCCCCAATCCCCAATCCCCAATCGCCACAATCATCCACGGCAGCCACGCCGCCGCGTTCATCTGGTTGATGTGACCGATGAGGCCGCCGAAAAAGCCGCTACCGGCGAGGACGATGCCAACAGTGAGGGCGGGCGTCCAGCCGAAACGCCACCGCCGCGCCAGGACGTAGCCGCCCAGGCCCAGGATCCAGGCGTGCAACGCAGCGCCGGCGTAGATCTGCTTCGTTACCGGGAGCCAGCTTAGCGGCCAGTGCAGCGGATAGAGCACAGCAGCCTGCGGGTTGGCCAGGAAGGGCGCGCCGGAGAAGATGTACGGATTCCACAGCGGGATGCGCCCTTCGCGCAGGGCCGCGGCGGCGAAATCGCGGTACGGGTAGAAGTAGAGCAGAATGTCGCCGCCGGCCAGCACCCGATCCGTGAACAGCAGACGCGCAAACAGCGCCATCACGAAGACGGCGAGGAGCAGCGCGGCGAACAAGTGTGTTAGGAGGCGACGCATGGCAGAAGGAAAGAATGATGATGGATGAATAGTGGATTCGGCGCTCATGCACGGTTGGCCGTAGGTTGGGTTTTCGATGCAGCCCTACGACATTGAACAATCCGGTGCGCCGCGCATCGAAAACCCAACCTACTTCGTCTGCGAGAAGCACCAGTCGCAGTATTCCTGCGGTGGGCCGGTCAACTCGTAAAGGGTGAAGCGCCCAGCGCGCAGCCGCTCCGTGGCCTCGATGCGGCGGACGGCGAGATCACGCGTCCAATTGCGCAAGGACACCCATTCCGGCAGCACCAGGAAGCGCCGCGCATGACCGATCTTGGCGGCATTGTCGGCCAGGTAGACGGGATTGGGATACCAGCGCAGATCGAAACGGTTGTCGCCCGGCGCGGTTTCGTCGAAAAAGTAGAAGCGATAGTGCCAGCCCAACACCTGGTGATAGAGTATGCTGCCCGCCGGCGCTTCGCTTTCCAGCCAGTCGATCACCTGGTGCAGCCCGTCGTAGCCGCCATGATCGCCGCCAATGGGCATGCCACCGCGGGCGGCTGTCCACGCCGGCGGCAACAGCAACGCGGTCACCAAGACAACGGCAGCCACGCGTAGGCGGTTCCCAGGCAACAGCGCCGTCGTCCGCGCCGTCACTGCGGCCATCCCCAGCGCGAAGGCGGGCGCCAGCGGCAGCAGGTAGCGATCCCAGATCTGCGTCGTCGTCGTCACGTGGAAGGCGAGGAAAACGATGGGCCAGAGGAGAAGCGATAAGGTGATGAGGCGATGAGGCGAAGACCAGAAGCGAGATCGCACGCCAGGCGCGGCCTCCCCCTCTCCGCCTCTCCGCCTCTTTGCCTCTCTACCCCACACCACCCCCATCACCGCCCCAGCCGCCCACACCCAGCCGTTGCCGGCGATGTACCAGAGCAGCGATCCCCATTCGGCGAGGCGGGCAGGCCAGGTGGTCACCGGCGCCAGGGCGAAGCCGCCGTAGTTGCGCACGCTCAGATCCCAGGGCGAGGGCGCAACCTGCCAGCGCGCCGCGTCCCAGAGGACGATGGGAGCGAGGATCACGGCTGCGCCCAACAGCAATGAGGCGACAAGGCGGAGAGGCGACGAGATGGAGAAACGATGATGCGATGATGCGAAGATGCGGAGATCGGCGCGCGGAGCGCCTGTGGTGGAGGCATCACGTCTCTCCGCGTCTCCGCCTCGTCGCATCATCGCCTCCCCACCTCCCCAAGCCATTGCGAAACCCAGCGGCGTGTACAAGATCCCCTGCTGCTTGGTCATGATGGCGAGGGCCAGCCAGACGCCGGCCCAGAATGGGCGGCGGCTGACCGCGGCATGGAAGGTCAACGCGCCGAAGAGCACGAGCAGCGGATCGGTGAAGGCGGTGGCGCTAAAACTGATGGCGAACGGGTTGAAGACGAAAAACAGCGCCGTGAGCACGGCTGTCTTTTCCCCCCACAGGATGCGCGCCGCGGCGGCAAGGACCGGCACCGTGAGGATCGACACGGCGACGTTGAAAAACCGGGCCTGCGCCTCGCCCGCGCCCAGGATCGAAAATGTCCCCCCCAACAGCCAAAGAAAGACGGGCGGCTTGTCGGGCCAGACGGTGAGCATGAGCGGATCGACGCGGGTGATGTGCAGCGCCCACAGGCTGTAGATCGCTTCGTCCTCGCGGAAGGGGAAGGGCGTGAGCAGCGCAAGACGCAACAAAAAGCCCACCAGCATCAGCGTCAACAACGCCGGGCGGTAGGCAAGGGTAAGCCAGGATGTATGCAATCGACGAAAGGGAGCCACCCGGCGCAACGACGCCAAGCCGGTAGGCAGGAGCGTGTGTTCCATCAATCAGAAAAGCGATAGCGCAGCAGCGTCATCAGGGCAGCGAAACCGTCTCGCCACGTCAATTTCTTGCCTTCGTGGAATTCGCGCCCGTTGTAGCTGATCGGCACCTCGAAAATGGAATGGCCGCGCTTGAGGATCTTGGCCGTGAGTTCCGGCTCGATCTCAAAACGGCGGCTGCGCAGCGGCATCCCGGTGATCACGTCGCGGCGGAAACACTTGTAGCAGGTTTCCATGTCGCTGAGGATCGTGCCGTAGAGCAGATTTGTGATCCAGGTGACGCCTTTGTTGCCCACGGTGTGGCTCAGGCTCATGGCCGAGCGCGGGCCGCCCAAAAAGCGACTGCCGTAGACCACCGCCGCCCGCCCTTCGAGGATCGGTTGCAGCAGACGCAGGTAATCCGCGGATCGTACTCCAGATCGGCGTCCTGGATCACCAGGATGTCACCGGTGGCGTGCTCGAAGCCGGTGCGCAGGGCGCGCCCTTGCCACCGTTGGCCAGGTGGTAGATGATCTGCATGTCGCCGTCGGCGATCTCTTTCCACCGCTCAGGATCTCGCGTGCCATCGGTGGAGCCGTCGTCGATGATCACGATCTCGCGTTCCAGCGTAATCGGACCGCCGAGCAACTGGTTGCTGCCGTCTTTGTTCACCGTGAGATCCACGGCGCGCACGCGGCGGATAATTTCCTCTAGCGTGCCCACTTCGTTGTAGACAGGCATGATGACAGAAAGCTTCACTGCACCCTCCAACACAAAGCGCCTTCTGTCTAGTGCTCGCCGACCTGGTGGGCCAGGATGATGGCTTCGGCGACGGCCTTCATGGGCTTGCGGTTGTTCATGCTCATCTTCTGGATGCGGCGGAAGGCTTCCGATTCGTTTAACCCTTGCGTGTCCATGAGGATGCCTTTGGCGCGTTCGACCACTTTGCGCGTCTCCAGGGTTTCGCTCAGATCGCCCACCTCACGCTCTAGGGCGCGGAATTCGCTGAAACGCGCCAGCGCCACTTCGATGGCGGGGGTGAGGTCGCTCTCGCGGAACGGCTTGACCAGGTAGCCTGCCACACCGGCGTCACGCGCCCGTGTCACCAGTTCTTGCTGGCTGTAGGCGCTGAGCAGGAGGACGGGGGCCACCCGTTCTTCGGTGAGGTAGCGGGCCGCTTCGATGCCGTCCATGTCGGGCATCTTGATGTCCATGATCACAATGTCGGGGCGCAATTCGCGGGCGAGGTTGACGGCGCTGCGTCCGTCTCCAACTTCGCCCACCACGAGATAGCCCAGGTTGGTGAGCATCTCTCGCAAGTCCATGCGAATGATGGATTCGTCATCTGCGATGATGATTCGTGTACGCTCCACCTGCTGATCTCCTCTACTTCGTTGTGGTGTAAGTCCCAGATCCTAGATTCTCAATCGTACCACAGCATCGCCGATCTAGGATAGGATTCGAGATGACGATACAACGATTCCAAATATGGACACACAGTCATCTACTCGGTCACCTGGATCGGGCGTTTGGGAAAGATGACGCGGGCGCGTGTGCCGTGCGCGGTTTCGGTTTCTGTGTCACCGCGCACCGGCTCGATGAAAAGCTCACCCTTGAGATCGTCGGTGACAAGGGTGCGCGTGATCTGTAGCCCCAGGCTACGGCTTTCGCCCAGGTTGAAGCCTTCGGGCAGGCCCAGGCCGTCGTCCTCGACGTCGATCTGCACGGCGTCGCCCAGGTCTTGCAGGATCAGGTTGATCTGCCCTTGCCGACGATCTTGCAGGCCGTGTTCGATGGCGTTGAGCAACAATTCGTTAACCACCAACGCCGACGCCGTGGCCTGGCTGGCGGGCAGGCGGATGTTGGGACCGCTCAAAGTGATCTCCACCTGCTGGCCTGGGTTCACAGCCACCTGTTGCGCCTGCCCCACCACCCGCTGGCAGACGTCGCGGATGTTGATAGGCTGGTGCTCATCTTGGCTGAGATACTCGTGAATCACCGACATACTCAAAATGCGGTTGACGGCGTCGGTGAGGTGCTGTCGCGCTTCGTCGCTCTCGCAGCGCCGCGCCTGGATGCGCAAAATGGCGGCGATTGTCTGCAAATTGTTCTTGACGCGGTGATGCACTTCCTGGATCATGGCCGATTTGACGTTCAGTTCGCGCTCGCGCTGGATGCGCTCGGTGGCGTTGTGAACGATGACCAGCGCGCCGTCTACATGCGGCATCTTGTACGTCGGCTTCACCCAGGGGACGTAGCGTTCCCACTGGCGGCGGAGGCGCGGCCAACTGCCCACCGGCGCGCGCAAAGGCACAACCGTGCGTACCCAAATGCGTCCATCGGGCGACTCATGGCGCAATTCCACGCAGCGATTGGCCTGTAGTGCCTGATCCACCACCTTTTCGTCGATCTCTTCCAGCGCGGAGATGTGCTGCCCGCGCATGTCTTTGACCAGGCCGATGGAGCGGTAGAGATTGGTGGCGATGCCGCTCATGTAGCGGATGCAAGATTGCTCGTCTACCAGGTAGATGCCGTCCAGCGAGCCGAAGCCCACGAGTTTGTCGGGGATCTCGATCTCGCCGCGTACGGCCATCTCTTGCAGCCAGTCGACGGCGCGGCGGAAGGGCTTGTCGCGGCGGCGATGACGCTCGAACTCGATCAGATTCGTCTCCACCAACATGGCCGCGATGACGCGGTTGGCGGCGTTGTGGATAGGGAAAACCTGCTGGATGATGGGCGCGCCGCTGCTGAGAACCTGCTTGCGCCTGCTGCCGATGCGATCCTCGGTGAGGGCGCGGTAGACGAGCGGCTGTTCCGCGGCTGTAAAGAGGCGACCTGCGGCGTTTTTGAGGTAGATCGACGAGATCGAGCGCGGACGAGCATGCTGCGCCACCAGGATCTGATCACGGCTGTGCAGGCAGCAGAGCAGAATGTCGGCGCGGCTGACGTCCGCCGTGATGAATAGCCCCGGCTCTAGGCGATGCAGGAGCACAATATCTCGTTCCGTAAGCGACGGTCCTTGAATGACTCGTGAGTCCATAGAGCATCAGTGCTTGTGTGTCCGCAGCAGTGCGGTTGGTGCAACCGGTTGCGCCAAACCGCCAAAGCAAACCGACGGCACACGCCGTCGGCCAATTCGATCCGGGCGTCATTGCCGTGCCGTGGTTAACGTTAACAGGTGACTTCTTATACCACAGCCGTCGCGCCCGCGTCAATTTGTTTTTGATCCTCCAGGTGCATCTCCAGTTCTTTTGTGAGAACGCTCATCGTTTCCATTCTCGTCGGTCATAGTCGGCGTGGATTAACACGATGCGCACGCATACTCTACCCACGCAACACGAATCACGCAACACATTTGCAGCAACAATTTGCCCAAATACACACTGCGTGCTATACTCCATCTCGTCGTCGGGGCGTAGCGCAGCTCGGTAGCGCGCTTCAATGGGGTTGAAGAGGTCGGAGGTTCAAATCCTCTCGCCCCGACCAGAAACGTCTGTCCTTTTGGGCAGGCGTTTTTTGTTGTTGCGTTTTGTTGCTGTCGCGACGCGCGAAGTTGGTTTTTCCGAGAAAACAGACAGCCATCGCCCCAGTTGTCATCGAACGAGTGACGAGTAGGTCACCGGTGACCTACTCGTCACTCGTTATTCATTCGATAGCCGAAATCTTGGCTTCACTTCCGCCATTGTTTCCTAGGCAATTACCGGCTGTCGGTAGTTCGCTACGATGTGGCCATTGCGCTGTGCAGGCGCCTGGCCCATGCTTGCCTGAGCGGCGCGACGTTCCAGTTGATCGAGCAGATGTACGATGCGCTGCGACATCCGATCTACTTCGTGGATGCCCGATTCGACGGCTTGCGTGTCACCGCGCTGGTGGGCGGTCACCACGTCATAGACAAGTCGGTGAAGTGCCATGTGCGGCTGTTCGAGGTCGATGAACTCCTGCAGATGCCCCAGATCTTCTGCCCCAATGCCGTAGTACCACTCGCCCAGCAGACATTCGGTATGGGTGTCGACATCTTCGATGTGCAGAACGGTTTTCCCTTCGTGCATGGCCTGCAAGCGGCCTGTCCACTGTAAATGCGCCTGCTTGAAGGACTCCAGCCTTGCGATGAGGCTGTCTCCGGATGCCAGGCGAAACGTGTTGGTGAGGGCTTGCAGTTCGGAGGCCATCGCCGACAATGCCCCTGCGGCTTCTGCAAGCTCCGAAATCTGCCCATTGACCGACTTGGTCATGGCGCTGATCTCTTCCACAGAGGCGCTGTTCTCTTCGGCGGAGGCGGCCACTTCTTCGGCGGCGGCGCTGTTCTCTTCGGCCACGCTGGCGATCTCCTGCATGGCGTGCTGCAACGGCTCCTGCCCCGCAGAAAGCGATGTGGTGGCTTCCATGTTCTCTTCGATCACCTCGGCCACCTGCTGCATGGCGTCCTGTACAAGATGGCTGCTGTTGCTCAGCTCTGCCACTGCGCCCTGCAACTGCTGCATCTGACCGCCGACCTGCCCCATTGCCTGCTGAATACCGGTGAGCGCGCCTTCGGCGTCGGCGGCGGTGGTCAGATTCTCCTGGACGAGACGTGCGTTTTCCGACATGGCGGATACGGCCTGATTGGCCGCTTCCTGCACGGTGCGCACCAGTTCGGTGATCTCTTCGGCAGACTGCGCCGAGCGATCCGCCAGCTTGCGTACTTCATCGGCGACGACGGCGAAACCCTTGCCGTGTTCTCCAGCACGGGCCGCTTCGATGGCGGCGTTGAGCGAGAGCAGATTGGTGCGCTCGGCGATCTCGTTGATCACCCGCACAATGGCGCCGATCTGGTTGGACCGTTTGCCCATTTCGCTGATGCGGAGCGTCACTTCGTCGGCTGTCTTGGCAACGGAGTTGATGCCCGTAATTGTCTTGGAGACGGCGCTGGAACCGGACTGCGCCGCCTGCACCGCCGTGGACACCGACTGATCGCTGGCCAGCGTGGCAGATTCCACCATCTCAATTGCCGCCGCCAGTTGACCGCGGAAGACCTTGTCGGCCGCATCGATGGAATCGGCCTGGCGCATCGATCCCTGGCTGATCCGAGACACCACCTGCTCCTGCTCATCAACGATCATGCGGCTACGTTCCATCACCTGCGCCTGCTGCGCCGCGCCCAACGCCACCTGGCCGATAGTCTGCGCCACCTGCTGCGTGGTGCCTGCCATCAACTCAATCGTCTCGGTGATCTGTTTGGTGGCGTCACCTGCCTGCACCGAAACCTGGTTCAGTTGGCGGCTCGAAGAGAGGAGCTTGTGGGCGTTGGATTGCACGCCGCCGATGGCCTTGCGCAGGCGGATGAGCATTGTCTTGACGGTGTTGCTCAGCACATCTCGCTCAGAATACGGTTTGACGTCAACCACCAGGTTGCCGTGGCCGATTTGCTCCATAATCGCAGCAATCTCCTGCTGGTAACCGAGCATTCTTTGGAATGCGTTGCCGAGAACATCGTCCTCAGATTTGGGTGTAACCTGAATGGCAAGATCCCCTGTGGCCAGCGCTTCAGCCGACTCGGCCATGGTCTGCTGATAGACAATCATCTGGCGGAAAGACTCGGCCAGCGCGCCGATCTCATCTTCGCTCTTGTGCGCAATCTCCTGGGCGATGCTGCCCACGGCCAGTTTGTTGGCGACATCAGTGATGTCGGTGAGCGGACGAACGATTCTGATGATCGACCCAATCACCACAGCCAACACCAATACAAAGATGACAGTGGCTATCAGCAGAAAACGGATCAGCATCTGGACTTTGCCGGATGCCTCTTCCTCGAAGAGCGTAACAGCCTTGGCGCTTGCAGCCAGGAGCGACTCGGTGGCTGTCACCACAGCCTGGGCCGAAGCCAGACCGGCAGCGCGGCTCTCGGCCATGCCCAGCAGACGTTGCGTGGTTTCCTGAAACGGTTGCCACAACGCCAGAACAGCTTTCGATTGCGCCAATGCATCGCCTTCAACCGGCGCCAGGCCGGCTCCGCCGTCGATCAACGTGCGCAAGGCATCGTCGAACTGCTGCACGTCTTCGGCAAGTTGCGGGGCTGATTCGATCTGCCCCTGGCTGACCAGCATCGCCGCTTTGGCGATCCGTTGTGTCAGCATGTGCTGGCGCACCGCCAACTCGATGATCGCTGATTCTGCATTTTGTTCCTCCAGGCGAGCAACGAGATCTTCTCCTGCAACCAGAAGCGTATCGCTATCAGCCGCCAACGTAGCCATTAGAGACTGGATTTCAGCCCCCTCAGCTGCAGACTGAAGCACAAGTTGGATATTCTCGTAAATCGGCTGCCACACTTCGCTCACGGCCATGAGTTGCGGGCGTACGAGGGGCGAGGCCGGCGGCAGTCCGAGTTCCTGATCGCCGTCAGTGAGATCCTGTAAAGAGACATCGAACAGGTTCGCTGCCGCCTGCAATTCCTCGGCGGCTTTCGTGTTGCCGGCAACTGCCATGAGCGTGCGATTGGCAATCCGCTGACTCAACATGCGCTGCCTGCCTGCCACATTGATGACCGACGCATCGCCTTTCTGCTGTTGAATCTGTACGAAGATGCCAACAAGCATAAAAGACACAACCGTGGCCAGGACTGCCAGCCCGATTCCGATTTTGCGCACCAAGCTGCTACTAACCCAACGAACGATCCAAGTGTTTTTCATTGATTCCATCTGTGAGAGCTCACCTAGTCTGGATGCAACGGCGACAAACTACGCGTATCCTTAAATTTATCGACTAAGCAAGTCGTGCTGTTAATGCGCAAAAACACCGACAGCAAATTCGACAAGCCCTTAGTATTTATCCTGAAATTACAGTGCGCAGCACGACATTCTCTATGAATTGGTGAAACTCGCTGGGCTGCTGTGAATTTCAGGATAGAGACTTATCCATGAAACAAAATGGAGGCTTCGTGGATCGTTTTTTCCCTGGTTTCTCCTAATCCGTGACTCCACTGCGAAAAGTCCGACTTCTCTTAGGAGGGCAGCAACCGCAAATCACACAGAAGTCGGACTTTTCGCAGTGGAGTCATCCGTTGAATCCGTGTTAGGACTTACGCAAGCAACGCCTGTAAGGGCGCAATATATTGCGCCCCTGCCCTCAAACAGTGCGTAAGTCCTACGTGTAATCTGTGGACCAACCCTCCTCTTTGTGTAGCATTGTAGTTCTTTGTGGATCACTGTTTTTCAGGTTCTAACAAGGAGTGATTTAAGGAGATTTTTGATGACAACAACACGAGGACTTGTGATTTCGGTGATGTTGGCGGTGCCTGATGCCCAGGCCGCCATCGCGTGGTATGAACAGGCGTTGGGCGCTACGCGTTTGTGGGATCTGGGCGGTGTGGCGGGGTTGGAGATCGCGGGCGCGCCTATCTTTCTGGCTGAGCCGGCCAACAATGGTTGGGCGACACCGGCGGAACTGGGCAGGCCATCGATGCGCGTAGACCTTCTGCGACGATCCCGACAGCTTCATCGCCCGCTGCATGCTGCAGGCGCCGACGGCGCATTCGACGTCATCCGCGATCACCAGACACCGTGGGGCATCCATCGTCAGGGCGGATTCCGCGATCCGTTCGGGCCACTATCTCTGTCTGCGTCGTCTGCGCACCTGGATCAGCGGCCGCGCGTTGACACAACTGGAATTGCGCGCACTGGCGCGCATTTTGATCTGGTTGCCCCACACACGCACTGGCGATCTCAACGAGCTTTCGGTGTACGATTCGCAGGAACGGGCGCTGTGGCAGTACATCTGCTCCGACAGCCAGACGTGTACCGAAGCGCGCTGTGGCGCCCCCGCGCCAGCAGGAACAGACGCACTCTCGTGGTTGCAGCCGCCGACACTGGCGCAGGATTTCTACTGGACGGCGCGACGACGGGCGCAGAGCGCGCATCTCCTGGTGATCAACCACGCCCTGCTGCTGGCGGATCTGCAAAGCAAAGGGCACATCCTACCCAAGTACGATCACCTGATCGTAGACGAGGCGCACCGGCTGGAAGACGCCGCCACCGAGCAGTTCACCTTCCGCATTGAAAGCCGACGACTGGAGCTTCATCTGCGCCGTCTGCCCCTGGACGAAGAGTTGACAGCCCTGCTGGCCGATCAACCGCAACGGTTGCGCCTGCTGCAACAGATCAACACCCACGCCCAGCGGCTCGGCGCCAATTTGCGTACGTTTGTGGCGTCGTTGATCCGCATTGTCAAGCGGCACAGCGACGAGCAGGATCAAAACGGCCAGGGCGTGCGCGTGGATCTGGATCGGCTGCGGCCACAACCACGCTGGAGCCAGGTGGAGATCGAGTGGGACAACATCAGCAGCGGGCTGCGTCGCCTGACACGCACGTTGCAGGAACTGATCGGTGAATTGGAAGCGGAGCGCTGGTGGCAGGTTGCCACACAGGCGCAGATTCTGGCTGATCTGCAACACAGCTACGCCTACCTGGCCGAGATCGACGAACAACTCGAACTGCTGATCGTAGGCACCGCCGGCCAACGCCGCGATACGATTAGCTGGCTGGAACTCAATGCCGAGGGCGACGTGCTGACCTTCTGCCTGTCGCCGGTGCATGTGAACGAGGCGCTCGAAGTAGATCTCTTCCGTCCGCGGCGCACTGTGATCCTTACCGGCGCCACGCTACGCACCGACGAAGGTTTCGAGTTCATCCAGGAGCGGCTGGGCTTTCTGCACGCCAACACACGCACGGTGGAGAGTCCTTTTGACTATCGCTCGAATGTGCTGCTCTACCTGCCCAGCGACATGCCCGCGCCGGAGCGGGGCGGCTATCAATCCGCGGTGGAGCGGGCGATTGTGGAGACGGTGCGCGCCGCCGACGGGCGCACGTTGGTCCTCTTTACCAGCCATGCCCATCTGCGCGCCACTGCCGACGCCGTACGTTCGCCGCTGGATCAGGCGGGCGTAACGGTGCTGGAGCACGGTTCGGGTGGACGTGGTCAGCTCTTGCGTGAGTTCCGCAGCGGGCGCAAGGCGGTGTTGCTTGGCACCGGCACCTTTTGGGAAGGCATCGATCTGCCCGGCGACATGCTCTCGTGCCTGATCATCGTGCGTCTGCCCTTCGCCGTCCCCACCGATCCACTGGTGAAGGCGCGCGGCCAGGCGTACGACAACCCGTTCCACGACTACACGCTGCCCGACGCCGTGTTGCGCTTTCGGCAGGGTTTTGGCCGCCTGATCCGCCGCGCCGATGATCGCGGGGTGGTGGTGCTCCTCGACAGTCGCATTTGGCAAAGATCGTACGGCGCGGCCTTTGTCGACGCACTGCCGCCGTGTACACAACGCCACGCGCCGTTGATGAATCTACGCGAAACGGTGAGACAGTGGCTCGACAACCGGCCCTGGACCCTGCCCGGCGGCTACGACGGACGACCGACGCTTTCGTGGTAGCATACCCCTGAAGACATCTCAGAATTTTAATGATCCACGAAGGCACACGAAGCACCACGAAGAGGAGAAGAGAAGGACACGGATTTCAGGATTACCAGGACAGCAGAGCGGAAAAGCTTTCTGCCTGTTCTTTTCTGCCTTCGTGTGCCTTCGTGGATCATTATTTCTCTGGTTTCTCTTAAGTACTGAGGTTGCCTGATTTTCGCACAGCGCGAAACTTTCCAGCGGCGAGCACGTACAGTATCACGAGCATTATCAACGACAGATTTCAACCGTCTTCAAACGGTTTAGAGGAGTGAGTTATGGAGAACGATCAGAAGAAGAATGAACAGGAACTGACCGGCAGTGAGGTCAATGTCCCCGAAACGGAAGTGACCAAACGCAAGCTGGATCAACCGGAGAGCGAGCCGGCCTTCGACGTCGACGAAGCGGACATGGTGACGGCGCAGCCCGAAAGCGCGCCGCAGACGGTGGCCTTCACCGACGCCGACGCCAAGTCGGTGACAAAGGAGACGGTGAGCGCAGGTCGCCCGGTGGACGTTCACAACGTCACCGACGCGATGACAGAAGAGGACAAGCCCAGCCCAACGGAGTGGGCAGCGCAATCGGCCCGCAACCAGGCCAACGCCGCCGCCGACGCTTTCCGCCGCGGCGAATTCATGCGCGACGCCACGGTGGACAGCACCGCCAACGGCGACGACCGCCTGATTGCACTGTTGAGCTACGCCACGCAGATCTTGATTCCTTTTGTGATGCCGGCGCTGGTGTTGCTCAGCGAAAGCAGCAAGAAGCGTCCGTTCCAGCGTTTCCACGCCATCCAGAGCCTTGCGCTGACCACAGTGCTGATCGTGCTGGGCATCTTCGTGGCGGTGGGGACGGCCATCATCGGCTTCATCCCCGTCATCGGCTGGCTGGCGGCGTTGGTGGTGGGTTGCCTCAGCCCGATTGCCGTGCTCATGGCGTGGTTTGCCATGGTCTACTACGGCTACCAGGCCTACCAGGGCAAGCGTTTCGCCATCCCCGGGCTGACTGCCTTCCTCAAGGACCAGGGCTGGATCTAGCCTCGATCGCCACACAATCGATCCCTCGGCCCGTCAGGTCTTCGGACTTGGTGGGTCTTTTGTTTTTGCAGCATTTTCGACGTCTTCACTGAAAGACGTATGTGAACACGGATGGGAGAAAACACGGATTTTTCGACAGATCCGTGTTTCTGTCAATCCGTATCCGCATGCTTCATCCGCTGTAGTGCAGATGGGATTGGGACGGCGGATCGTGCGCCTCAAGGCAGCGGATCGTTGCGCGCCCGTTGTTTGTGCGCAGATCAACTTGGCGACAACTGTGTTATCCTACGGGCATTCGTACACGAGGAAATAGATTCGCGTACCGAAACGCGATGATTTGCCTACAGAATCCCGGAGAACGGTATGCATAACCCCAAAAACATTGCATTTGTCGTGATTCCCGCCATCATCATGTTTTTGTTCACAGTGGCGTGTAGTGGCCCCGACCGCGACATCCGCCAGGACGATTCGGGCGACAGTTATCTGCCGCTGATCGTGGCGCCGGGCGCGACCCCAACCAGCAATTCAACGATACCGGCAACCGCGACACCAACAGCAAGCTCAACGGCGACAGCAAGCCCAACGGCGACATCGACCACCACTGCCACCTCCACGGTCAGCGCGCCCACGGCCACACCAGAGGCCAGCGCAACGGCGACAATGACCACGTCACCTATCCCCACCTTGCCGCCGTCCGCGCCGGGTGAGTGGAACCAACATGCCTACAACGCACAGCACACCAGTTTCAACCCCGATTCGGTGCCGACGCCGTGGCGCTGGAAGTGGGTGTGGAATGGATCGACGCCCTCGGGCGGGGTTGTGTCCGATAAATCGCGCCTGCCGGTGAACAGCCAGCCGGTGACCGGCGCCGGGCGCGTCTTCATTGCCGTCGGCAACCGCGGCGTCTACGCATTGGACAACGCCACCGGCAACGAACTGTGGAACAGCCGCCCCGGCGGCAACATCAATTCCACACCGGCGTTCGATCCCAGCAGTGGCGCGTTGCTCGTGCTTTCGGACAATGGCAATCTCTACAAACTCAACGCCGCCGACGGTCAGGTGATAGGGACATTCAGCACCGGCGAAAGCAACAGCCTGCCCCTACCGCCGGCCCTCGTGGGCAGCCGTGTCTTCATTTCGATGGGCAGCGGCGTCTACGCCGTGGATATCCAATCGATGCAGCAGATCTGGCGCTACGAGACAGGCTCCGTCGCCGACACGCCACCCGCCTACTCACCATCGCGCGATCTGGTGATCGTGGCGTCGCGCGATCTGTACGTCCACGCCATCCGCAACGGTGACGGCGCGCAGGCCTGGCGTTCGAAGACAAGCGTCCTCGATCCAGGGGATCCGGGCATCTCGGCGAACAACAACCTGGCCCAAGTGAGCCGCGGTTGGCCCGTGATCGCCGAGGGCAATGGGCTTGTCCTCGTGAAGCTGCGCCTGGATTGGCAGACTTTGTGGACGTGGAACCCGTGGCCCACCACGAACGGACAGATGCGCACCAACCTCACCGGCAGCCCGGATCAGCAAGCGCTGCTCGTGCTGAACATCGACACCGGCAACACAGCGTTCGTGGCCAACGTGGGTCACGGCGGCTACGGTGACGGAGACTACATGCCGATGGGGCCGCAGCCGGTGGTCAAACGGCTGGACAACGGCGGCGAAGTGGCCTACGTGGTGATGCGCGCCGAACCATGTCTTGCCGAGCCATGCGACGGAAGATGGGATTCGCGCCTGGGCGAGATGATGCTCAACAACTCTACGGTACCCGGCTACGCCGCAGGCGAAGTCCGCTTCATGACCAATTCGTTCTTCCCCACCGACGAGCAGGCGCAGCTCTCCATGGCGGGCAACGATATTTTCGCCGGTCATTGGGAAGCGGGCATCGCCCACCGCATCGTGGACCGCTCCAATAACCTTGGCACCGCAGACAACCCGATCCAGGTGACAAACCTGCCCCACATCGTCGCCTCGCAGGATCAGGATCAGTGCAACAGCGGCTTCCTCAGCAGCCACTACTGCGGCTCGGGGCTGTACAACACCCGCACCTGGCCTGGCGGTTTCTACGTCTACTGGAATCTTTCCAACATCTACGACGAGTATTGGAGCGAGTACGCCATGTGGACGGTGAGCGGCGACACCGTCTACTTCGTCGGCACAGACGGATCGTTGGTGGCGCTGGAGAACGGGAACCCCGAAGGCGTGGCGGTGCGCACCGCGCCGCGGCCGGTGGAGACAGGTGAGATCAACGTCAGCCAGGGGACGATCCCCGCGGCCCAGGCCCGCGCCTACGCCGGGCGCACCATGACCGTGGACGGCGAGATCAACGAAGTGTTCAGCAACGGCAAGGCCGTTTACCTCACCTACCACAAGCCGCACGCCGGCCACTTCCTCGTGCGCATTCTGAAGAAAGACTGGGGCAACTTTGTCACGTCGCCGTTGGACACCTACACGGCGGGGCAGCGTCTACGCGTCACCGGTGAAATTGAGTGGTATCAGGGCGATCCGGTGATCTACGCCCACGCCCCAGATCAGATCGAGATCGTGGCCGACGAGATCGCCTTCCGCGGCGATTGACGCGCGGGCGATTCGGGTAGACCGTCTGAAATAGAACGCGGATTGGGCGGATTGAGCAGATTTTGGCGGATTTTTGTGATTTCATCCGCCCAATCCGCGTTCTATCTAAGCCTACGTTAAGGAATCGATCCGGTGTGCAGCCATCGGCGTGCGTACAAAGAGAAAAAGCGTACAGAGTTTCCCCAGTCTGGTGCTAGACTGGGGAAACCGCTTTTTCCCACGGTTGCTTCCAAACCCATCCACGAAAGGACGAACCATGCGCTCTGCCGTCACACCGCCCAAGCCGACCCTTGCGTCCATCGCTCGCGCCGCCGGTATCGGCATTGGCGTGGCCATTCTGCTCAACGTCATCTTGTACTTTGTGGCCACCGGCGCCGGTTGGCTGCCCGCGCCCACGTCAATGGGGACGGTGATCACGATTGTCCCCGTGTTGATGTTCAGCATTGTGCCATCGATCCTCGGTGCGGTGGTCTACTTTGCGATCACGCGTTACATCTCGCCGATGGCGCGCGCCAACCATATCTTCGCGATTGTTGCGTCCATCGTGCTCGTCGTCATGGCCGCCTCGCCTCTGGGCCTGGCCGCACCGACTGTAGGCACCGCCATGACCCTGGAGATCATGCACCTGGCCGCGGGCCTGCCGTTGATCTACACGTTGACGAAGATGGCGTAGCGGATGATGGGGTGAAGGGGTGACAAGGTAAAGGGGCGTTTGGGAGTCTTCGCGATGATGGGGATGATGCTCACCTGGATTCATCCCCATCATCGTCATCTTCATCATCCCATCATCTCCTCATCGCCATCATCATCCCACCATTCATCGTCTTCGGCGTATTCGTACTGCGGCGGCGATTCGCCGTGGCGTGCGCCGATTCGGTACGGTTCGCCGATGGGTTCGGCGGGCTCGATGCGTTCCAACAGCACGTCGAAGTTCCAGTTGTCGCCGAAGTCGAAGTTGTAGATCATGTGGAAGCCGGGTTGGGCGGGCAGATCGCCGATGCATACTTCGTCGACGTACGGGCCTTCTTCCGTAAACGGGCCATCCTTCATCATTGGATGGCTGACTTCGGCGGTGTTGCCGAAACGCGTGGCGTAGAGGAAGCGATACAGGTGGTCGTTGTCGAAGTCGTAGGCGTTGAGAATGGCGTCGCTCAGATCTTCCAACGTGCTGCCCCCCGGCATGAAAATCTCCCGCCACACGTCTTTGAACACTGACACTTTGAAGACAAACATCCCCTGCTGAAACGATGCACCAGGCAGTTGCAGCGTCTGTTGCCAGTCGGGCCGATACGGTTGTAGGTATGGCTGCAACACACCGGGCGCAATCTGCTCTGGTCGCTCCAACTGCCGCCAAAATGCGAAGTCGGTGAGCAGATCGTTTTCGAAAAGCGCCGCCAGCAACGTCACGCCCCAGGCGGTGGGTTCCACGTCGGCGATGCGCCAACTTTGCCCCGCCTGCACAGGACCATCCTCGATTTCGACCAGGCCGAACAGTTCCATGAGCGCCAGAATGTAGAAGCCCGGATGATAGCGGACGCGCTCCACCCAGTCGTCATCGTGCCAGCGGTCGGCGACGAAGTGCTCGAAGAAGCTCGCCCACTGAAAATAGATGGGGTTGTACATGAAACGCCCGCGCTGTTCGCCAATAATCTCAGAATCACCGCGCATCAACCAGCTCTCGAAGAGTGCGAAGTAGCGTTCCTCAGCCGTCAGCGCCCGCCAGGACGCCAACACCGCCGAGTCCACCACGAGGACAGACTTGCGCCCCACCGTTTCCACAGTCGTCAACCCCGAGGCGCGCAGCAGCAAAAACAACCCACCGATGTGTGGATAAGACTTGAGGGTCGGGCGCGTCAGCCCATGCTCGACCTTGCGCCGCACCCGCTCGTTCAGCGCGCTACACGCCTTCATAGACGGATTGAGCGACGCCGTCAACGTCAACGGCGCTTCTTGCGCGAACGCCAGCATCACCTCGAAATCGTGCAGGATCGAACCGGGTTCGTCTTCGCTGATGACGGTGTTGCGCAGTATGCCCTCAAGTTCAGGCGTCAAAGGATGTTCCATCCGCGGCATAGATTATCTCCTGTGCGTGCCGACGCGTCGAATCAAGAATTCATCATCCCCATCATTGCGCAAACCCCACAAAACCACAATCCAGCGATCACCCCGTCACCTTGTACCCCGTCGCCTTGTTACCCCCCTCACCCCACCATCCATCGGCGTTAAGATAAGGACCAGGAAAGTGCCGGGACTTCATGTTGGACGAGTCGCCGGAGTGATGACCCGTCTCGCTGCGGCAACCCGGCACTTGTAATGCCGACGCCCAGCAACGCCTATGCCCCCACCATCCCCGCCACACCGCATAGGACACCCCACACCGCGTCGCCTGCGGACGCCTTCGGCAAGCCGGCCCAGCACCGCCTGCCGCCCGCGTGAAGTCGACAATGCCGGCCCACGCGGATCCGCCGCCGCGCTGAGACCGGCGCACGCCCACACAGGTCGAGGATCTGGCACAGATCGAAGCGGGCCAGGCTGGTGATCCAGCCCGCTACGGCAGTTCCGCGCCCGCAGTGCGGGCGATGTGGCCACATGGTGCGCCTCGCGCGTCTCCCGCGCCAGGACGAGATCGGCGCGCCGGGCCGCAGACGCGGTTCGCCGCGTGGGGGCGATGGGCGAAGCCAGATCAGCGCCGCCGTGGTGTTGCGTAAAGCCTGGCGCAGTGGGGCAGCCGCCGGTAGAAGGCCACGAAGCCGTTGTTGCCCGAAGCGATGCCGGTGGGCCATGCGCCGTCTGCCAGGCGTTGCGCTAGCAGCCAGTCGAAGGCGCGCTCGCCAGCGCGGATCTTCGGCCAGGCCAACCGTCACCAGCCCCACAGCGGCAAGGACGTCTGCAACGATTGCACGTCGTAGCCGCCATCACCGTCGCCATCTGCGCTGGGGACGTGTCCGGGCGTGTTGCGCAGCAACGGCCAACTGCCGTCGGCCAACTGCTCGCCGAACAGGAAATCACGCGCCGGCGCACCGCCGGGTGTGCCACGCCCGAAGCTGAAAGCCAAGGCGCGTCAACGCCTGCGCCGTGGCCTGGATCGCGCCGCCGGGGACGTTGCCCGCCAGCGCGGGTACCAAGATCCGTCTTCGGACTGCGCGCGCCGTCGCCAGCCAGTGGATCGTCCTCTCGCGCAGCGCAGCCGGTCGGCCACTTCAGGGTCGTCGTCAGGCCGATCCAGCAGGTGACGCAGCACCAGCCAACGCAAACAGGGCGACGGATCGGCCAGCAGCGGGAGCAAAGCGGGCGTGATCGTCGAAGATGTCATCGCAGCACCTCGCAGATAGGACGCCGTGGGCGTGTCCCTACGGCCAGGAGTCTCGAAGGCCTTTGCGGCGATGACGCTGCCGCCGTCGAAGCCGCCGGGGCCGAGTTCAGGTAGCCAATCTTGCGCCGCCAGCAGTTTGCACGTTGTGTTCCACCACCATCTGCCCCGCATCTACCAGCCCGTGCAGCACACCGGCCAGCCGTTGCACATCTTCCAGGGTGCTGGCCGGTGAGTACGGATTCGTCGAGCAGGTAGAGCGTCGCAGGGAGCCACACGTCGCTCAATTCGTAGGCAACTTTCAGCCGTTGCGCCTCGCCGCCGGAGAGGGCGTGGCCGGGTTGGGCCAGGGTAAGGTAGCCCAGCCCCACCGCGCTTGCGCCGCCTGCACAGGGCCGCGCCAGCGCATCAGATCCTCGATCCACGGCGGCAAAGCCGGCGAACTCGTCCAGCGTCGGGTCGCCCTGGGGCAGGGCGAGGCCGTCCACGCGCACCTGCCACACTTCCAGGGCGTAGCCGCTGCCGTGGCACACTTCGCCAGGGCAGATGCACGTCGGGCAGAAAGCCCATGTCGAGCGAGGTGTGGCCGTCCTTTGCACGCCGAACAGGACGCCCAGCCCGCTTCGTCTAATCCTGGCGTCACGGCGTCCTCGCTTTGGGCAGCTTGCGCAGCGGATGCACCAACCCCAGGAAACTCGTAGGGGCTGCCACGCCCTTGCGGCTCTGATCAGCGCCAGCTTGCCCGGCAGCGCGCGGCCGATGACGTCGTACGCGCCCGGCTCCACGGGGACGTGGGCCACGCTGGTGAGTCTGCTTCACCGGGGCCAGCGCCCGGCCAGCGTATCTGTCAAACGTGCCGCCATGCCGCAGCCCGTACACCGCACACGCCCACCAGCACGCCCAACACGCTGAGCGGATCTTGCCGCGCAGGTTTGTCCAGCGTGCGCCGCGTACCGTGATCAGCCTGTCGGTTCGCGCCTGCGCCGGAACCCACCCGCCGCTCCCGCGCAGCCTGCGCGCGGTGACGGTGTCCTCTGCGGACGATCCGCAGGTGTCCCCTGCGCCACGATGACGCCGCCCAGCTAACGCCAGGACCGACGTCGATCAGCCGATCCGCCGCGGCCATGAAGCACCGGATCGTGCTCCACCGCGATCACCGTGTTGCCGTCGTCGCGCAGGGTGTTACGCGCCGCGATCAGCGCGTCTACTTCGGACAGGTACATATGCGCGCGTCAAGTTCGTCCAGGAGCACGGTAAACGCCGTCATCTGGCTGCCCAGCAGACCGGCCAGGCGCACACGCTGCGCCTCCCGCCGAAAGGTGGCGCTGATGCGTAAAGATTCAAAGATAGCCCACTGTTGCAGAAAGTGCGGTAAGCGGCGTGCGTTCGCAGGCTCGACAACCCGCAGCGTCGGTGCGCGGACGCAGCATCCACGCCCGCCAGCACGTCCGCCACCTGCGCCAGGGGCATGTCGCTCAGCTCGTGCATGTTGAAGCCGCCCAGCCGCACCCGCCAGGTATTCAGGACGCAGCGCGCGCCTGCGCATTGCGGGCAGGGGACCGTGTCGGTGTAGGTCCCCCCACGTCCCAATCGCGCACGAAGCCGTAAAGCCGGGAAGCGTTGCCTGCGCGTCTGCGTGCGTCATTACAGCTTTGCACGGTGATGGTAAGTTGTTCCTCGGTGCCGTAAGGAGGAACGCCTGCTGCGCCACCTGTTTCATCTCGTTCCGGCGTCATTGGCTGGGTCAAAATCGTGGCTGGCTGCCAGGGCCTGCACCAATCGTAGCCGTAGTTGAAGAGGGCTGGCACAGGTAGCCTTTGGGGAAGAAGCCGGGCGAGTGCATGGCCCCGCCACTTTACCGGCGTTTTTCAGGGTGGAGGATCGAAACGGCCGGGTTCGGCTCTGCAACGTGCCCGCCGTGACAGTGGGTACAGCGCCGCCGTGGCTCGAAGACAGGAAGTGCCGCGGCACGCCAGCGTCGCGCTTGCGCCACCCAGGCACGTCCGCCTCCGCCGCGGACCATCGCCGCCGCGCAACACAGGATCGTTCGCCCCTGCGGCCAGCAGCACGGCCAAATGCTTTGCGAAAGTTCATTGGCGCTGCCTGACCGGCGGCGATTATGGGCACCTGCGCCAGCAAGCGAAATTGTCACCATCGACGCCGAGGCCGGTGACGGCGTCGGCAGAGCGCTGAACTCGCGAGGTGTTCTGGCGTTCGTAGGGCAAGGCGTTTCAAAAAGCGTCGCCGCCTCCCGGCCTCAGCGTCGCCCACAGGCTCTGACTGCGACCCCGGCTCACGCCTGTCACCACGGTCAACGCACCCTTGGCGAAGTCGACGTCCACGTTTTGCAGGTTGTTGGCGCATGCGCCGCGGATGCTGATTTGGGAAAGAGGTCGACGTTGGCGGCGTGTAATGGCTTGCCGCATGCAACGACGCCTCGGCGACGGCATCACCCGTGCGTGAATCGGCCGCGTCCTGCCCAACCCGCAGAGGACGGCGTAGATCAGCCGCCGCCGTCCGGCCAGCGCCGGGGCCGAGATCGATCGCGCCCAATCGGCGGCGGATCAGGTGGCATTGTGCTCCACCACCACGACGGTTGCGCCGTTGCTGAGGCGATCGAAAGCACCACGAGCAGGCCGGTGAGGTCCTGGGGATGCAGGCCGGTGGACGGCGGTTCATCGAGGACGATCGGATCCTTGGGCAGGCGACGCCCCAGCGTAGCGCCAACTTGATCGCGCCTCACCGCCCGAAAGCGTGGGCGACGGCTGTCTAGCGAGAGGTAGCCCAACCCGTCGCAGGCGCATCGGAGTCGACGGAGCGTTGCGAGCGGTGTTCCGATCCAGCCAGGTCATCGCGCCCGAGAGGATACCCACGTCCTCGATGTTCAGGTTGTAGACATCGGCAATAGACAGCAATTCACCAGCGATCTCAACACGTCAGATCGTACTTCTTCAACCGCCCCTTCGCACTCGGCGCAGGGCAGCCGTGGACGGCAAAGATGGCCATCTTGATTTCCACCGCGCCCATGCCTTCGCAGACAGGGCAGGCACCCTCGGGCCGGTTGAACCAAAAAGTGCGACGCCGACAGGTGGGTGTGCGCCGCAAAATGGTTGCGCAGCAGGTCGGCCAGTTTGGTGTGAGGTGGCGGGGGTTGGAGCGGGAATTCTTGCCGATTGGGTCCTGATCCACCCACACCGGCAGGTTTGAGGCCGTCATCGACGCCGTCGCAGCCCACGGGCTTACCCTCGGCCAGCGTCGCCGGGTCCGCGCAAAGGTACCTTGCCCGACCCCGACACGCCGCTGATCACGGTGAGCCGCTGCACAGCGGCGGAGATAGGGACGTCGATGTGTTGCAGGGTGCGCAGGGGCCGCGCCGCGGATGGTGAGGAAGGCGGGGGAGCAAGGGCGGGGGCGGGCGTTTGCACGATCTCGCAGGCTGAAGTAGCGACCGGTGGCGGTGTCGGCCTGCCACAGGTCGGCGGGCGCCGCCGTAGTGACGTGACCGCCGTGTATCCCGCCGGGGCCGATGTCCCCGGCGTGGTCCGGCGTGGCAGCGGCGGCGATCGTCCTTCTCGACGTGAGCACAGGGCCAGTCCAGGCGGCGAAAGGCGGCAGGGCGCGGTCCCGCATCTGCCGGGTGCAGCCCCACGGTGAGTTCATCGAGGACGTGGAGCATGTGTCTTCGAGGCGGCTGGTGAGGCAGACAGCGAGCGCGCGCTGCAGGTTCGCCGCGAGAGGGTGGGTGCGGGGCGATCCAGGGCCAGGTAGCCCAACCCACGTCGCAGGTGCAGCCAGGCGGCGCTGGATCTCGTCCTGGAGGCGGGTGGGCCACAGGCGGGGAGATCGACGGCGGCGAGGACGGCGGCGGCATCGTGTCGACGCTGCGGGCGGAGACCGGGGCAGGCGCATAGATTGCCACTTCTCACCGCGGCGGCGAGGGTGCAGACCGGTGTAGGCGCATTTTGCCTCGGCGCAGCCATCCCCGTTGCAGCGCGGACACGCCGTGAAAGTGGACGAGGCGTCAGCGCCGAACCAGGCGCCGCATTCGGCGCAGACAGGTAATGGGCGAGGATGGTGTGGAGAGGATTGTGAAGGACACGGATTGGGGGAACACGGATTTCTTTGGGAAGGTTCGGGGGTGAAGCAGGTGCAACTGTCCACGCCGAGGCGGCGCTTGATTGGTGAGTTGCGGGCGGCGTGGACCGTGAGCGGCTGCAGCCACATCGACGAGGACGACGTGCGTCGATGTTGTGGGCGCGATTTTCGGATCGGATCGGCGACGGGCAGGTTGGCCGTCCACGCGCGGGCGAGCGCCGCCGGGTGGTCGCTGACAGGAGAGCAGCGTGCGGTCAGCTGCCGGCGTGGCGGGTGAAGCGGCGCAGCCACGCGACAGGACGCCGCGCTGCTTCGGTGACCCGAGGCGATCATTCGTCGTCGCTGAAGGTGAGCGGCGTGTCTGGCGCGGGCAGTGGCGTTGGCCGAAGTGGGTATAGAGCAGGCGCAAGAAGGATGCTCGCGCCTGCCGCCGTGGCCAACGTGGAGTTGGGGTTGCGGTTGAGCAGGTTCTGGCCCCGGCGATGGCCAGTCCCAGCCACGCTGATCTCGTCTACGGGCGTGGGGGCGAGGCGTTCGCTGGGGCGCACGGCAAAAAGCTCCTGAAAGCGGCGGTCGGCTTCGTGGTAGAGCGTGTCGAATCAGCGACGTCTTCCCCGAAGCCGGAGACGCCGGTGACCACGGCGCAGGCCGTCCTCGAGTGACGTCGACGTTGCTGCAGGTTGGTAACGCTACCGCGGATGCGAATGAGCATAGTCCTGTGTCCTTGGAGGTGGTGGGGCCGCTGGGATCTGGTGTATGATTGAAGCTTGAGAGGAGCAGGCCCTCCCTGGCTTCACAAGGGTTGAATGGATATCGTGACCGAAAGTGAATGGTCGGCGCAGATTTCGGTGTCAATGAAGCTGGGCGGGAGAGTCAGGCACATCATTAAGGTCCGGCTCCCCTCATACCCCGGATATGGAGACAGTGAAACTATGTTATATATGATCAGAGCTTTTTTAGATCTGTGGGGAGGAGCCCACCTCCGCACCCAGCCCCTCTCCCACACCCGGATATGGAGACGGTGAAACTGGTCATCCCGAACGCATGTCAAGTAGGCAGAATCAGGCTTTGATGTGGGAGAGGGCGGAAAGGTGATCACCTCAATCGCGACACCTTACGACAGCTAAGCAAATGGGGCATCGAAATGAAGCAAAAATGAAGTGGATGATATATGTGATGCAATCTATTTTCTGGATGGATTGTCCGATAGGCAATCAAGCAGGTTCTGCAATCGCATAGGCGGGAGACTATGCTAGCAATGCACCAACGGAAGTGGTACGGCGAAATCCATTCAGCATACCTGGTTCCCTACTTGTACATTTAAACTGTGCTGCATTGTTGGTGATTCATTTGCTTTCAGCTTTTCTGTTTTTCTTTCGAATGACATCGACGGATGGGTTGCCTTTGCACTCATAGCCCTGCCGGGGTGGTAGGCGTAGAACTTTTTTTGACCAGCCGCAAGAGTACAGTGTCGGTTTCAGGCATTGTGGCGTTGGCCGGCATTGTCTCGTTTGGTCCACTGGCCGGTGCGTTGATTCATCTCTCCAGCGGCATCGCGGCGACGGTGCATAGCTTCTTCGATACTGAACATAGCGAGCAAGATCGGGCCGGGTGGTTCCAGAAATTCGCGTTCAACACAGGCATGTGGGTGATTGGATCGACCGGCGCCGGGGTCCTGTATGTGGAACTGGGCGGCAGCGTGGGCCGCGCTCAACCAGGCCTGACCTGATCCACTGATTCTGGCCGCGGCCGCCGATATCGGCATCAATCTGATCATCCTGATCGGTGTGATTGCATTGCAGAGTGGACGGCGTCCGCTCCAGATCTGGCGGCAGGATTTTGGTGGACGGTGCCGGTGACGTTGGCGAGCAGCGTGCTGGGCGGCAGCATTCTGGCGCTGGCCTGTAGCATTCGGCATCGGTGGGCTGCTGCTCACGTTTCTGCCGGTGGGTGCGACGGGGTACGCTTTTCGCCTCTACGCCGACAACATTCGTGGGTATGTCTCTCAACTGGAGACGGCGAATCAGCAACTGGACAAGGTCAATCGCGACCTGCTGAAGACACTGGGCGCCATCATCGACGCCGATGACATGTACACCTACGGCCACTCTAACCAGGTTACCTTGTATGCACAGGCCATCGGCAAACGCATGGGGCTTGCAGCGGATCAGTTGGAGCTTTTGACGCGTGGTGGCTTGGTACACGATCTGGGCAAGATCGGCGTCCCCGATAACATTGTGAGCAAGCCCGGCCGCCTCACCGATGACGAATTCGATCTGATGAAACGTCACACCGTCATCGGGGCCGAGATCGTGAGCCAGATGCAGGGTCTCCAGGATCTTACACCGCTGGTGCGCCATCACCACGAACGCTGGGACGGGCGCGGTTACCCCGATGGGCTGAAGGGCGAATCGATCCCACTGCTGGCGCGTGTCCTGTGCGTGGCCGATTCGGTGGAAGCGATGCTGTCGGACCGTCCGTACCGGCCCACGCGCGGCCTCGAAGAGGTGATCGAGGAAGTCGAACGTAGCGCCGGCAGTCATTTTGATCCCGAGATCGCGAAGATATTTGTCTCGTTGGCAAGAGAAGAAGGAGGAAGCCTGTTCACCAATAACGCAGGAGACATTGCAGAAGTGCTGACGTCGCACGGCATTTCCGGCGCGTTGGCCAACCGATGTTACGTGAAACGCAGCAATACAATTGACAGTGAAACGTGTAGCGGAGAATGTATCAACGAAATTGCAGGAGCTTGCGTCGTGTCGTAAAAAGGCATACCCGTTGAAAGACGGGGACGCAAAGCCACGGGCCCTCCCCTGCCGCCAATAGACGCAGCAGACGGGTAGCCGGGCTGCCGAACGATGGAGCAGCAGAACCAACTCCTCTTCGGCTTCTATTGGTTCATCCATCCAATGAAAGCCTGATCAAAAATGAATCCTGAATCCTCATTCGTCCATTTCTGGACGAACCGCCCTACTTCCTGGTTGGAGACGATTACACTTGTCACCGTTCTCCTCTTATTTTCTTTACTGCTCAACGGGTGTGTCCCGCCCCAGGTGACGCCGAACACTGCGCCTTCCGCGTACGTCGATCCGGCGTTGGCAACGCGGACAGGTAACCTGTCGGTGGTGGTGACAGGCCAAAGCGCCGAATGCGCCGCCGAGGCTGTCCGCGCCGCGGGCGGCTCGGTGACCAGCGAACTATGGCTGATCAACGCCGTGGGTGCGACGATTGCAGCAGACACGCTCGATCAACTGGCGGCGACGCCCACGATTCTGTCGATTGTCGAGAACAAGCGGATTGCGCCTAGCACAGTTGTCAGGAAAAAGGCGCCACCCGAAACCGACGTCGCCTGGCCCGTCTCCCAGGACGTCGGCACGGATCAACTCCACGCCGAAGGCATTACCGGCGAAGGCGTTACCGTGGCCGTCATCGATTCAGGCGTCACTTTCTACAAGAAACTGGCAGACGGCACAGACGCCGATGTAGTGCTCAACTATGCGGGCCAATTCGACTTCAGCGAGGACAAATCATGCTCAAGAGAAATCGATGGTTACTGCTTTCAGAAAACAAAAGATGCCCGCGACCTTTACGGACATGGTTCGCACGTAGCGGGCATCATCGGCAATGGCTACCTCGATTCCGGCAGCGGCGCCTATTTGGGCATAGCGCCTGACGCCGAGATCCTCAGCTTCCGCGCCTTGACCGATCAGGGCGTGGGCAGCTACGAGCAGACCATCGAGGCGTTGCAGGCTGTGGCCGCCATGCAGGACAAGTACGACATCCGCATCGTCAACCTCAGCCTGAGCGCCACGGCGTGTCCCTACTTTGTGGATCCGCTCAACCGCGCCGTCGAAGCGCTGTGGGCGCGTGGCGTCGTCGTCATCGCCGCCGCGGGCAACGAAGGCCCCACCGCCGAATCCATCACCGTGCCAGGCAACGATCCGTACATCATCACCGTGGGCGGCCTCAACACCAGCCAGACAGCAGGCGACTTCAGCGACGACTCCTTATCCTCTTGGTCGGCCACTGGCCCCACTGCCGATGGCTTCCTCAAGCCCGATGTGCTGGCCCCCGGCGGCAGCATCGTCTCGTTCATGTACAACGCCGCAGATGACGCCGACTCCGCCTACCTGGCCCTGAATCACCCCGACTACTCGCTCACCGAAGATCTGTTTAGCATGAGCGGCACCAGCATGGCCACCGCCGTCACCTCGGGCGTGGTGGCGCTGATGCTCCAGGCCGACCCCGATCTGACACCCGACGAAGTGAAATTCCGCCTGATGACATCGGCCCGCCCCGCCATCGACGGCGAAGATCTGGCCTACAACCTGCTGCAACAGGGCGCAGGACGCATCTGGGCGCCCGATGCCGTGCTGGGCGACTTCCCCGCAGACGTGGCGGCCAACACCGGCATGGACCTCGCCCAGGATCTGGCCCACGGCTATGAAGACGAGGCCGATCTGCCCTTCCACTACCAGGGACCGATCCAGCGGACCGCGACCGAAGACGACGTCACGCTCTACTACGTCACCGCCGAAAATGAAACCGTCTACGCCCTGGGTGCGGCCGACGCCGACGGCGTCTGGCTCAGCCGCGCCGACGCCGAAGTGCTGCTGCCGTCCTTTGCGCAGACGCTGGCGGTTGACGCCGGTGTGCTGGCCTGGGCGGGCGGCGCGACGCCGTCCGCGGGCGGCGATGTGTGGGCCGATGGCGGCTATGCCTGGGCGGGTGGCGGCTATGCCTGGAGCGGCGGCGGCTACGCCTGGAGCGGCGGCGGTTACGCCTGGAGTGGCGGCGGCTACGCCTGGGCCGGCGGTGGTTACGCCTGGGCTGGCGGTGGCTACGCCTGGGCGGGTGGCGGCTATGCCTGGGCCGGCTCGGTGTCCTGCGACACGGGCATTGCGTCCACGCGCTGGGTTGAGGCGGAGACTTTCCCTGCCGAACCGACAGTGCCAGGCGAAGACGGACCTGCCGACGATGCGCCGCCGCAGGAAGAAGAACCTGCACCCAGCGACGAGACGCTCACGCATGTCACCTTCTTGCCCGCCATGTTTGCTGGGCGGTGATCCGTCAACTGCGCGTGGAAAATGCCCGTCTGATCCGCCACAACATGCCGGTGCGACAGAAGATGTTGACGGGGTATGGGGAGTTTCTGAACTAAGCAGGACCCCAGTCACCCGCCCGCATGACCCCAGGCACTACCGGCCCCCTGCTCGCTGGGCTAAGCTCTACACACAACGTGTAAGCCTTAGCCCAGGGAGCTTTTCATGCGAACCCTTTTCCAATCCTTCAGCCCCACCAAAGACAGCAGAATAGAACGCGGATCGAGCGGATTGGACGGATCTGCGCGGATATTTTCTGATGAAATCCGCCCCAATCAGCCCGATCCGCTCGATCCGCGTTCTATCTCCCCGCGTTCTATCTCCCCCCTCGTGCGCATCGACAACGTGATCAAAGACTACGAAAGCGGCGCGGGGCCGGTGCGCGTGCTGCGCGGCGTCTCGCTGGACGTGTGGTCAGGCGAGTTTGTGGCCGTGGTCGGCCCCAGCGGCTCGGGCAAGTCGACGCTGATCAACATGATCACCGGCATCGACCGTCCTAGCGCGGGGGAGGTGGTGGTGGCCGGTGCGCGCCTCAACGACCTGAGCGAGAGCGCCATGGCCCGCTGGCGAGGACGCACCATCGGCGTGATCTTCCAGTTCTTCCAATTGCTGCCCGCGCTCACCGTCCTCGAAAATGTGATGCTGCCCATGGATTTCTGCAACACCTGGCCCACCCGCGAACGCAAGGACCGCGCCCTCGCCCTCCTCGAACAAGTGGAAATGGCTGATCAGGCGCACAAGCTGCCCAGCGCCATCAGCGGCGGGCAGAAGCAGCGCGCCGCCATCGCCCGCGCCCTGGCCAACGATCCGCCGCTGCTCGTGGGCGACGAACCCACCGGCAACCTCGACAGCCGCACCGCGGACCGCGTCTTCGAGCTGTTCAACGGTCTGGTGGCGCAGGGGAAGACGCTGGTCATGGTCACCCATGATCGCGAGATCGCCCAGCGCGCCCCCCGCATCGTCCGTGTGGAAGACGGCCACGTGTTGGAAGCGAAAGGCTAAAACCATGCACGCACTGCGCACCCTCTGGCGCAAGAGCGCACGCGAAATCTGGCGCAATGGCAGCCGCACGGCGATGGTCGTGGTCAGCGTCGCCATCGGCGTGCTGGCCGTGGGCATGATCATCGCCGCCCAGCAGATCCTCATGCACGATCTCTACGCCCGCTACGCCGCCATCAACCCCGCCCACATCAGCGTCACCGTCCCCGGCGGCGTGGACGTGGACGATCTGCGCGGCCTGGAAAGCCTGCCCAACGTCGCCGCCGTGGACGGTCGCGTTGTCTTCCAGACCGAAACCATCGGCAGCGCGGCGGAGCGCAGCACCGTCGAATTCATCGGCCTGCCCGATTTCACCGACCAAAAAATCAATTTGGTGGACCCGGAAAGCGGCTCGTGGCCGCCGCAGCGAGGGGAACTCGTGCTCGAACGTAGCGCCCCGCTGGCATCCAGCGTCGGACAGTCTATCGTCGTCGATGCGTCGGGCCACGAGCTCGACGTGGCTGTGGTCGGCACGGCTCACCAGCAGGACAACGTACGCAGCAGCGTGCGCGGCGTCAACACTGCCTTCGTCAACCTCGACACCATGCGCATGCTCTGCGGCTGTGACCGCCTCACCCGCGTCTACGTCAACGTGGACGATTTCGGCCTACAAGCCGCCACCGCCGAAGACGTGCGCACCCGTCTCGAGCACGCGGCTACAGCGTCAGCGCCGTCACCCTGCACGATCCGCACCAACACGTCGCCCAGGACATCCTCGACGTCTTCATGCTGATCATGACCATCCTCGGCGTGCTGTCGTTGGTGCTCAGCGGGCTGCTCGTCACCAACACTATCAGCGCCCAGGTAGCCCAACAGACCGACCAGATCGGTGTGATGAAGGCCATCGGCGCAGACCCCTGGCTGATCATCCGATCTTACGGGCTGACGGTCTTTGCCTACGGCATCCTGGCTACGTTGATCGCGGGTCCACTGGCGGGGCGGCTAGGCTACCAACTGGCGAACTTCATCGCCGACTTCCTCAACGTCGACCTCTTCGCCTATCGTCCGTCGCTGCGGGCGTGGGGCGTGATGATCGCCGTGGGGCTGCTGGTGCCTGTCCTCGCCTCGTTGCGTCCTATCTGGTCAGGCGCGCAGTTGACCGTCCGCGAAGCCATCGCCGACTACGGCCTCGGCGGTAGCGATACGATGCTGACCGGCCTGTTTGAGTTCTTCAAGAGCATCGGGGATAGAACGCGGATTGAGCGGATTGGGCGGATTCAGGCGGATTCAGAGAACAATTCTGAAAAATCCGCACCAATCCGATGCGTTCTATTTCTGGCAATCCATCCCGCACCTGGATGCTCGCCCTGCGCAACAGTGTGCGTGCGCCGGAGCGATTGCTGTTGACGTTGCTCACGCTCATGCTCGGCGGCGCGCTGTTTATGGGTGTCCTCGCTACGGCGCGCTCGTTCGACAGGACGCTGGATCGCCTGCTCACACAGCAGAACGCCATGGACAGTCTGCTCGTCTTCGAGGACGTAGAACGCGCCGGACGTGTCGTGCCGCTGGCGGAAAGCCACCCCGACGTCACCGCGGCCGAAGCCTGGTACTCCGAGAAGGCCGGCATGACCCTGCCCGACGGCAGCGAACTGGAGATGTCGGTGTTGGGCGTGCCCCAGGACACCGCCTTCTACCGCCCCGATCTGGCCGACGGCGTCTGGCTCAGCCACGGCGCGCCCGACGGCATCGTCCTCAATGTGGACTGGGCCGCGGCCGCCGGGGTGGGCGTGGGCGACAGCGTCACCCTCACGTTGGGCGACGTCGAGTCGACGTGGCAGGTGGTGGGCCTGAACCGCGAACTGAGCATGGCCGGCGCACAGGACTTTGCCGCCGTCCACAGCTACGTTTCGTTCGGCGCGATCAGCCGCGTCCTCGGCCGCGTGGACCGCACACAGAGCTTGCGCGTGGGCTACACTGTCCACGACGCCGCCAGTCAGGCGCGCATCACCGATGAACTGGTCGACCTGCTCGAAAGCGAAGGCGTGTCCGTCTTCAGCGTGCAGACCATCGCCCAGATCGAGCAGCGCGCCGACAACCTCTACAGCATCCTCATCACCGTGCTGCTGGTGATGTCGTTGCTGATGGCGGTGGTGGGCGGGCTGGGCCTGATGGGCATGATGGCGATCAATGTGATGGAACGACGCAAAGAGATCGGCGTCATGCGCGCCATCGGGGCCGGTGATGTCGCCGTGCTCCAGATCTTTTGGGGCGAAAGCATGGTGGTGGCGCTGCTCAGCTACGTCCTCGCCGTGGTGGGCAGCGTCCCGATTGGGCGCTTCATGTCCCGCGCCATCGGCCTCTCGTTCCTCAAAATGCCGCTGGACTTCGCCTACGCCTGGCCGTCCTTGTGGCTGTGGCTGGCGATCATCGCCGTCATCGGCACCGTGGCAAGCATCCTCCCGGCGTGGAGCGCAGCGCGGTTGAGCGTGCGCGAGAGTTTGAGCTACGAGTGAGTGACCGCAGACGGAGGACGAACGTTGAGGATGTTGTTGCGCAGAAGTTGCAGGTGGCAGGTCAATGTCATTAAGTTAAGGGATTCGGCTACTCGTCACGCTGCGGAGTGAGCATCCTCAGATGCGGCTCTACAGGTGTGGACACGCATCTGAGGATGCTCACTCCGCGCTTAACTTAATGACATTGGATGGCAGGTAGACACACCATCCCATCATCCCATCATCGCCTCGTCGCCTCACCCAATCACGAATCACCAATCACCTTGTTCGGAGGATCACCATGACCAACTCTCGACGTTTCTGGCTAAAGTGGACGGCGCTGCTTGTGGCGCTGGTGTTTGTGGTAGCGTGCGGCGGCAATCGGCTGCTGGCGCGCCAGGACGGGACGGACGACGCCGCTACAGTGACAGCCCAGGCCGCGGCCCCCAAGCGGGTTGCTTCGGTAACGGCGGACGGCTACGTGCAGCCGGTGCGGTCGGTGGCGCTGGCTTCCACCGTGCCAGGACGCGTGGCGCAGGTCCACGTGGCTGAGGACGATTGGGTGGAGGCAGGCGCGGCGCTGGTGACCCTGGATTCGGCGGCGCAGCAGGCCGCGGTGGCGCAGGCCAGGGCCAATCTGCTGGCAGCGGAGGCGGATCTGTCCTTGTTGCGCAAGGGCGCGCGGCCCGAGGAGATCGCCCAGGCCCAGGCCGCGGTGACCCAGGCGCAGATGAACCTGGAACGCCTGCTAGACGGCGCCACCGCCGAGCAGATCGCCACGGCGCAGCAGGCGGTGGCTGTGGCGCAGGCCAACCTGAGCCGCGCTCAGGCCGGGGCCACGGATCAAGAGGTCATCGCGGCGGAGGCTGTGCTGCGGGCCGCAGAGGCCGAAAAGCAGAACGCCCAGGCCGCCTACGATCGTGTGTCCTCGTCCAGCGACATTGCCATGCGCCCCGAATCGCTGCGATTGGAGCAGGCAACCATCGAGTACGAGCGCGCCAGAGCTGCCTACGACGACGTAGCCGGCGGCCCCCGCAGCGAGGATGTGCAGATCTACGCCGCGCAGGTGCAGCAGGCGCAGGCGTCCTTGGCCGAGTTGACCGCGGGCGCGCACCCTGCCGACGTGACGGCGGCGCAGGCGCAGGTACAGTCGGCGCAGGCTGCGCTGGATCTGCGCATGGCCGGCGCCCGCCCCGAGGAGATCACCGCGGCCATCGCCCGTGTCGAAGCCGCCCGCGCCGCACTCGGCCAAGCCGAAGCCACGCTGGCCGAACGCACCGTCACCGCCCCCTTCGCGGGGACAGTCAGCAGCCTCAGCGTAGAGACAGGCGACTATGTCACCCCCGGCGTTGCGCTGGTACAATTAGGCGACACCCGGGCGTGGATCGTAGAAACCGACACACTCAACGAACTCGACGTGGTGCATCTGGCCGAAGGCGACCGCGTGGAAATCGTCCTCGACGCCTTGCCCGATCAGCCCATCCAAGGCATCGTGCGTCACATTCGCCCCGCCGCCGAACTCAAGCGCGGCGACGTCACCTACACGGTGCAGATCGACTTGGACGATTCAACGTTGCCGATTCGGTGGGGGATGACGGCGGCGGTGAGCAAGTACTGATGAGTAATGCGTGATGCGTAATTCGTTGAGTAGATCTCGTTCCTGGCGGGGCGATCCCCTCTGAGTTACGCATTACGTCTTACGCATCACGAAAGGTTTTCCCATGCCCAACACCAACACCTTCCTCGCTCCCGGTCTGCTTCAGGTGCTGCAACGCGCCGTCTTCGTGCGGTTGGCGTTGATCCTGGTGACGCTTTCGGGGCTGGCGGTGATTCAGCCAGAAGTGAGCCTGATGATGCGCGCTGTGGCGGGGACGGAATGCGGGCTGCTGCTGGTGCTGGTCACCTATTCTGGCGTGCGGCGACGGCTGGGACGGCGCTTCCTGCCCGTGGCGCTGGCCTGGTTCCTGGTTGCGCCCTTTGCCGAGCGCATCGCCGCTGGGCTTCTTCTGGGGAGCGAGTTTGGCGGGGTCTTGATATACGTGGTGTGGGCGGGGGTGCCGGTGGTGCTGGCAGCGTGGCAGTACCGCTGGCGCGGGTTGATCGTCTCCTCGCTTGTGTTGGTTGCTGGTTACACTGCCATTGGCCTGTTGATTATAGACAGTTGGGACGCGCTCGTCTCCTACGTCTTTGAATCGGGCAGTTTGCTGGCTACGATCTGGCTGATGGGGTATGTGACGGTGGTGTTGGTGGACGCCATGCGCAAGGAACAGGACGCGCTGGAAGCGGCGCACCGTCAACTGGCGCGGCGCACCCCCACGGTGGAACAACTGGCCGAAAGCCGCGAGCGCAACCGGCTGGCGCGTGAGATCCACGACACGCTGGCCCACTCGCTCAGCGGACTCAGCGTGCAGTTGCAGGCGCTGGCCACGTTGATGGACCATGATCCCGAAGCGGCAACGGCGCAGTTGCGCGAGGCGCAGGTTACCGTGCGCAGCGGCATGAACGAGGCGCGCCAGGCGATTGCGTCATTGCGCGCTGCGCCGCTCCAAGATTTGGGGCTGGCCGAAGCGCTGCGTCAGCTTTGCGAAGGACTGGCCCAGCGTCTGGCATTGCCCATCACGTGCGACGTGGCCGATCTGCCCGCCCTCGATCCCATCGCCGAGCAGACGATCTACCGGGTGGCCGAGGCGGCGCTGGCCAACGTGGCGCAACACGCCAACGCGGACCATATCCTCGTGCGGTTGACAGAGACGCCACACGGCTCGCTCCTATTGACAGTGGAAGACAACGGCGACGGCTTCGATCCGTCCTCGATCCCGCCCGACCGCTACGGCATCACGGGGATGCGCGAGCGGGCGGCGCTGATCGGCGGATCGCTCTACGTCTCCAGCGCGCCGGGGCAGGGGACAACCATTCGACTGGAGGTGGAAGCATGACGACGATGCAGACGGGCGACGATCCACGCGTGCGCGTGCTGGTGACCGACGATCAGTCCATCGTGCGGCAGGGGCTGGGCGTGATCCTGTCCCATGCGCCGGGGATCGAAGTGGTGGGCTTCGCCGAGAACGGGCAACAGGCTGTGGAGATGACGGCGTCCACGCGGCCCGATCTGGTGCTCATGGACCTGAAAATGCCGGTGATGAACGGCATCCACGCCACCCGCGCCATCGTTCAGCAATTCCCCCAGGTGAAGGTGTTGGTGCTCACCACCTACGACGGCGACGAGTGGCTCTTCGACGCCATCACGCAGGGCGTGTGGCTACCTGCTCAAAGACGTAGACGCCGACGCCGTACTGCGCGCCATCCACGGCGCGGTGAAGGCGAAGTCCACCTCGATCCACACATCGCGGGCAAGGTGATCCAGGCATTCGCCCAGCGCCCGCACAAACGGGTTCCCCGCCGCCACACAACCGGCGGCAGAGGAACCCGTCTTCGAAGCGTTGACCGAACGCGAGCAGGCCATTTTGCAGGAGTTGGCCCAGGGCAAGAGCAACCAGGAGATCGCCGAAACCCTCTTCCTGGCCGAAGGCACCGTCAAAAACTACGTCAGCACTATCCTCGCCAAACTCCACGCCAACGACCGCACCCAAGCCGCCATCATCGCCCTCAAGCGCGGGCTGGCAACGCTGGAATAGATCAGCAGAATTTGATCTACGAAGTCACACGAAGAACCACGAAGGCAGAAAAAAATCCGTGCAATCTGTGGATCTTTCTTCTTCGTGTGGCTTCGTGGATCAAAAATCTGCTTTGACGGCCTTCAGGATTACCTCGGCCTTGGGCAGTGGATCGGGCAGGATCTGGTGGACGGTGTCCGCTTCGAGGACAGTCCAGCCGCGGGCGTGGACACGCGCCATCGACGTGGTCATGGCCTGCTCGAAGTAGGAGCCGGGCTGCTTGTCCGCGGTGAAGCGGACGTAGGTGCAGGGGATATTGTGCGGCGGGTTGTTGAGCACCAGTGGATCGGTCCAGCTTTTCCACGGGTGCGGCGCGTTCTTGGACGGCAGATCGTTGGGTCCGCGGGAGATGGGGATGAGCCAGCCGTCGCCCTGCTCGCGCACACGGGCTTCGAACTCGGCGCGGTTGTCGGGGTGGGCTACGTCGAGGCACGATTCGCCGTCCTCCGCGATGACGGCGTCGAGGTAGATCAAGTGGCGGATGCGCTCGGGTACGCGGTCCGCCACGCCCGAGATGACGATGCCGCCGTAGCTATGACCGGCCAAGACGACGTCGGTCAGGTCCTCGTAGAGCAGCACGTTGACGATGTCGGTGATGTGCGTTTCCAGGCCGACTTCACGGTTGGCCAGGTGGATACGTTCACCCAGGCCGGTGAGTGTGGGGGTATAGACGGTGTGACCGGCGGCTTGCAGGTGGGGTGTAACGTCCTTCCAAACCCAACCACCCGCTGTTGTCCCGTGAACCAGTACCAAGGTTGCCATAGTCTTTTCTCCCGATGTATACAAAAATGCTGAAATTTCCTTAATGGAACTAAGATATCCCTTGCGGTAATACCCAAAAGTATGATACCGTGTGCCTACCACATGTTCCAGGAAAGCAACACATCGACTCAACACAATCCTCCTCATCGCAGCCTTGCTTCCTGGATCTCAAATCAACCGGAGGAACAAATCGTCGACGATTATCGCCTGGCCTTCTTTACACCTCAGGCAGAGGCAACACATGGGGACCCGCTCTTCGCGCAGCATTGTCATCAGTTACGCTATCTTTGGCTTTCTGTGGATCCTTACCACAGATCGGCTGTTATTGTGGCTGCTGCGCGATCCGGCGTTGGTGGCGACCTGGCAGACGTACAAAGGGTGGCTTTTTGTCGCAGTCAGCACCCTTTTTATCTACGCACACTTGAGTCTGGCCGAACGCAATAGCCGCAAGGCACAACGCGAACGAGACGAACTGCTAGAACGTGTACAGATTCAGGCTGCGCAGATGGCGCAAGTTGTCGCCAGTGTACCGCAGGGTATTGCCCTGCTCGATAAAGATCGGCGGGTGCTGCTGGCGAATCCGGTTGCCGAGCACCTCGTCGGCAAAATCGGCGTCGTCGGTGCCGACGGTGTGTTGACACACCTCGGCGACAGCACTTTGTGCTCACTGTTTGCGCCGCCACAAGACAGCCCCTGGCACGAAATCGAAGAGGAGCGGTCGGTGTACCAGGTGATTGCACGGGCGATGGATTCAGGGCCGGTGGCGACGGGCTGGTTGTTGGTAATCAACGATGTGACACAAGAGCGCTCCATTTCGGCGCAGATGCAGCAGCAGGAACGGTTGGCCGCCGTAGGCCAGATGGCGGCGGGTATTGCCCACGATTTCAACAATATCCTCTCCGTCATCGTGATCTACGCTGGCGCCATGATGCAAGTTCCCAACATCAGCCAGCCTGTGCGAGATCGACTGCTCATCATCCACGAGCAGGCGCTGCGCGCAGCCCACATGATCGGTCAGATCCTCGACTTTAGTCGCAGCTCGGTGATGCAGCGCCACCCGTTGGATTTGCTGTCTCTAGTCAAGGAACAGAAGCAGTTGCTGGATCGCATTCTGCCGGAAAATATAGAGGTGCAGTTGAGCGCCGACGTGGGCGATTACGTGATCGACGCCGATGTCACGCGCATTACCCAGGTGCTGATGAATTTGGCCGTCAACGCACGAGATGCCATGCCACAAGGTGGTAAGCTCGCCCTGCATCTGAGCAATGTGCTATTGGATGACCATGCAGAACACCCCAGTGTGGGGATGGGGGCAGGGTGTTGGGTATGTCTGCGCATCACCGATAGCGGGGTAGGCATCGACGATGCTGTGATCGGCGCCATCTTTGATCCGTTTTTCACCACCAAAGCGCCAGGTGAAGGGACAGGACTTGGGTTGGCGCAGGTACACGGCATCGTCACGCAGCACCAAGGACATATAACTGTAAGCAGCAAATTGGGTCATGGCAGCAGTTTCGCCCTCTACTTCCCAACCCTGCGCATCCATGATGACAAAGAATTTGCGCAGATAGCGTCTCTTGAGATCCCAGCGGGGCAGGGCGAACGCATTCTGCTTGTCGAAGACGACGAAGCGCTACGCAACACAATGTCGGATTTCCTTACACAGTGGGGCTATTGGGTCGAGAGCGCGCCCAACGGCGCAGACGCGCTGACGCAGCTTGCGGCGACCGACGGATCCTATGATCTCGTGATCAGCGATGTGATTATGCCCAAGGTGGGCGGCGTGGGGCTCTACCTTGCCATCAGGGAACAGTTCCCCACGCTGCCCGTGATCTTGATTTCTGGCTACCCACAAGTCTCCGAAGTAGAGGACCTGTTGGCTGAAGGCCTGCCCGCATTCCTCACCAAGCCGCTCATACCCCATCAGATGGCGCAGACAATCCACGACGTGCTGAAAGTGCGGGCAGCACAGCCTCCAACCGAGTAATCAATCAATGCTTAGATCATTTCCCAATCCTTGATCACCAATCCCCAGCCCCCAATCCCTACTTAAACCGATTCGCTTCAGGATCTTCGCTGTCGAAGCCGACGGCGTCGATGCGCGCCCACAGTTCGTCGGGGATCGGATGGTTGGCCAGTTCGACGGTCTGCGTGATGCGTTCAGGGCGGGTCATGCCGACCACGGTGGTGTTGACGCGGGGATCGCGCGTGGAAAATTGTAGCGCGGCCGCGGGCAAGGGGACGTCGTACTCGACGCAGATGGCGGCGATCTGGCGCACCCGCTCGATCATCGAGGCGGGGGCGTCCTGGTAGGCATAGCGGGCGTAGGCGTCGGGGCCTTTGGCCAACATGCCGCTGCCGTAGGGCGCAGCGTTGACCACGGCGATCTCCAACCGTTGCGCCACGTCGAGCAGGCGGTCGGCGGAGCGGTTGAGCAGCGTGTAGCGGTTGTGCGTCTCCACGGCGGTAAAAGCGCCCGTCTCCATGTAGCGGATCAGCATGTCGATGGGGCCGCCCGAGATGCCGATGTGCTCGATCACACCTTCTTCGTGGAAGCGTTGCAGCACTTCCAGCGGGCCACCTTTGCTCATCACGTTTTCGAAGGTGGAGTGTTCGGGATCATGAATGTAGACGTATTGCAGGCGATCCAAACCCAGGCGGCGCAGGCTGCCTTCCACCGAGCGCTTGAACTGTTCGCCGCTGTAGTCACCGGTATGCAGATCGCGGTCGCCCTTCGTCGCCAGGACAACGCCATCGGGAATGCCGCCCAGTTCCTTGAGAACGATGCCGATGCGCCGTTCGCTTTCACCGTCGCCGTAGGCCGCTGCTGTGTCGAGGAAGTTGATGGGGCTGGCGAAGGCGGCGCGCAGCGTCTCCAGGGCGCGATCTTCGGGGACGCCGTAGGCGAAGGTCTCGGGCATGTCGCCCAGCGGCGCGCAGCCGACACAGATCGGCGTCACCATGAAACCGGTGCGGCCAAACGGGCGGAGCGGCAAAGTGTTTGTGGCAGATGTCATGGCTTCGACTCGCTTTCTGTTGGGGTGAGGGGTCGTCGAACAGGATGGATGACCATCCACCGTTTCATTGTAAAACGCCAGGCGAGGAAGGGCAATACACCCATCGACAGCGGGTTCATTTCGTCGTTGGTTCGGGGTGCATTTCAAATTGGGCGCAGGCCAAGTGCCGGGGACTTTCGCCGCAGCGAGACGGGGTTTTCGCTCTTATCGCCACGTCCATCGTGAAGTCCCCGGCACTTTCGCCCCAAGAATGAAATACACCCGTTGGTTCGCCCCTGTTGGTTCGCCCCTGAATGTTATGGGATAATGATCAACTGTTGCGCAGATCACCATCACGTTTCCATGTTTCCATCCAGGAAATCGGATCCAATGAGCCATCCCACTTCCCCGGCTGCGACCACGGAACCCACCACCATCGACAAACTGCGCGGGCTGCGCTGGAGCTACCTTACCAATGCAGCCAATACCGTCTTCGTGCAGTTCGTCTACTTTGGCTCGGTGTTTGTGCTCTTTCTCAACGAGTTAGCGCTCACAAAGACACAGATCGGTTTTGTGTTGGCGTTGATTCCTTTTGCGGCATGCCTGGCCCCCTTCATCGCGCCGTGGACAGCGCGTGTCGGCTACAAACGGATTTTCGTCCTTTTCTTTGGCGCGCGCAAGGCCACCACACTCCTGTTACTGCTCACGCCGTGGGTGCTTGGTGTATCCACGGCACAGGGCGTATTTTGGTTTGTCACCGCCGTGGTGGCGCTCTTCGCCGTGACCCGCGCCATCGAAGAGACCGCCTATTTTCCTTGGGTGCAGGAGTTTGTCCCCAATGCCGTGCGGGGGAAATACGCGGCCACCAGCAACATTCTCAGCGGAGTAGCCGGCTTTGCGGCTGTGGGCGTGGCTGGCCTTGTCCTCGACCGGATCATTGGGCTGAACGGTTTCATGTTGCTCTTTGGCGTGAGCATCGTCTTCGGTGTGGTATCGGTGTGGGCATCGGCGTTCATCCCTGGCGGCGCGCCCAATCCCACCGCCGCCCGCGGACAGCGCGATCTGCGCGCCGCCCTGGCCGACACCGATTTCCGCCGCTATCTGCTCGGCCTGGCGCTGATTACCTTGGGGACCGTTCCATTGGCCTCTTTCTTACCGCTCTTCATGCAAGAAGAGGTGGGGCTAAGTGCAGGCAACGTGGTGCTGCTCCAAATGGGAACTCTGCTGGGGACGTTGACCACCAGCTACCTGTGGGGCTGGGCCGCGGATCGCTACGGCAGCAAGCCGATCATGCTCAGCGGGCTGACCGCGCTGGTGCTTTTGCCGATGCTGTGGTGGCTGCTCCCCAAAGGATCTCCAATCAGCCTGCCGCTGGCGCTGACGATTGCCTTTGTTCAAGGATCGGCCAATCTGGGCTGGGGTATCGGCGCGGGGCGGCTCCTATTCGTGAGCATCGTGCCGGCAGACAAAAAATCCGACTACATGGCGCTCTACTTCGCGTGGACGGGCATCGTCACCGGCGTGAGTCAGTTTGTGGGTGGGCGCGCGCTGGATTTCTCGCAGGGGATTTCGGGGCAGTTTCTATTCTTGCGTCTCGACGCCTACACGCCCCTGTTTCTGGCCGCGGTGATGCTGCCGTTGCTCAGCATCAGCCTGCTGCATGCCATCCGCGGCGACAGCCCATTCAGCACGACGCAGTTTGCCGGCTTTTTCCTGCGCGGGAACCCGGTGTTGGCCCTGAACTCGTTGGTCCGCTTCTACCGCGCACGCGATGAGCACAGCGCTGTGCTGGTGACGGAGCGCATGGGCGAGATTCGCAGCCCCCTGGCCGTAGACGAGCTACTCGACGCCCTGATCGATCCGCGTTTTAACGTGCGCTTCGAGGCGATCCTGGCGGTTGCGCGCATGCCCGCCGATCCGCGGCTCACCGACGCGCTGATCGCCGTCCTCGAAGACGATTCGCCCGCGCTGAGTGTGGTGGCGGCCTGGGCGCTGGGCAAGATCGGCGGCAGCCAGCCAACGGCACATGACGCGCTGCGCGCTGCGCTTCAATCGCAGTATCGTTCTGTGCAGGCACATGCCGTACGCGCGTTGGGCAGCCTGGCCGACACCACCGTCGCCGATGCGCTGCTACAGCAGCTTGAACACGAAACAGACGATGGTCTGCGTATGGCCTGTGCATCCACATTGGGGAAGCTGGGGGTAAGTGAGGCGATTGGTCCACTGCTGCAACTGCTTGACACCAGCCCAGATGAGACAATGCGCGCCGAATGCGCGCTGGCGCTGGCGCGTATCGCCGGCAACGAAACAGACTTCATTCGCCTGTTTCGCCAGATGAAGATGGCAGCGGCCGTCACCTCTACACAGGTACTAACCCAGATCGAGCGTCGATTCGCAGGAACGCCGACCTGGCCGGGCCTGCGCGATGCCATTCGCAAATGCGCCGAACTCTGCGCGCAGGATCAGATCAAAGAGGCTGCAATGCTTCTTGGCGAAGCGTTGCAGCCTCTTCCGGCAGGTGTGTTCGACGCCGAAAGATCGTTGATCCTGGCGTCCTGCGCACATGAGTTTGTCCACTCGGGTGTATCGCGGCGTGAATACTGGCTACTCGCGCTTCATCTTCTCGGTGGGCAACGCCCCACCGGACGTGGATCACTGCCGATTAGCCTCGATCAACCAGCCAACACGCCAATGTAATGGACAGATAGGAGAAAGCAGAGAAATAATGATCCACAAAGCCACACGAAGAGACACGAAGGCAGAAAAGGGTAGACAGAAGGCTCTTGATCTCTGCTGTCCTGGCAATCCTGAAATCCGTGTCCCTCGCTGCTCCTCTTCGTGGTGTTTCGTGTGCCTTCGTGGATCGTTGTTCTCTGCTTTCTCCTAATGCACTGCGGCGCGTTCTACGACATCGTCCTTATGGGTTAGGAAATGATAGGCGTCACTTACGGCGCGGCGTCGGTTTTGCGATTTACTGTCGCGACCGGCCAGGATCTGGACCAACGCTGTCAGCGCGCCGGTGAGGGAAACAATGCTGGGCAGTGGCCCTGCCGCAACCGACGGTGCATAGAGGATCCGCTCCACGGCACGGTTGACGGGGCTTTCCAGCGATCCTACGATGCCGAGGGTGTGGCATCCTTGGCTCTGGGCAAAGCTGAGTGCGCGGGCAACACTTTCACCGTACTCGCTGGTGCTGATGCCCACCACGAGGTCAGCAGCGCCAAGATTGGCCAGTGTGGCAGCGCGACGGACCGGGTCCTCGGCCACAGCTTCGGCGCTTATCTCAACGTGGCGGAGTTGCGCAGCCACCATCTCGGCCACGGTGTTGGCATACCCTTCTGCCACGAAGAAAACGCGCTTGGCGTCTTGACAAAGCTCGGCAATTGCTTGTAGATGCTCCGGCGGGTTCTGAATCAAGATCTGCCGCAAGTTGTTGTCGTCCTGTTCGACTTGCATGCGGAATATCGTGGCCGGATCGTTCTGCGAGTATGTCTGTGGTTCGTATACTGAATAGATCTCACTCTTCACCTGCTCACGCACATCGGTAAGCAGTTCCGGGTAGCCGTTGTAGCCGATACGCTGTGAAAAGCGGACCACGGTGGTTGTGTCCACGTTGACGGCTTCGGCCAGTTGGGCAGCGGTCATGAAGGCCACTTCGTAATAGTGGCTCATTACATAATCGGCAACCCGGCTGTAACTTGGGCTAAGGTGCTCGTAATACTCTCTGATTTTCTGGCGATACATGCTTCCTCCTCTCGATAACGTCGCATCACGTGGGCACACAAGCGCGCCCCACTCGGGGTGACCAGGCGGTGATTAACCAACGCATAACGACGGATCGAACATTCTTTACGGTGGGGTAGGGCGTTTACAGGAAAAACGCCTGGCAGCAATGAGTCTTCGATGTCTATCCGGTCCGTACACCAAATTATATACCCAAACGCAATTTTTGTCTGCGTGCCACATTCCTATGCGTAAACAAAGTTGAGATGCACAGGTTTGCCCCTAGGTAGCTGCGCAAACTACAACGAGCAAGCGCCCATTTTGGTTCAGGTCCGTACAGATTTTTGCAATTTTCCAATGGTTTCAGCAGAATCATAGACGTGAACATACCGAAGCATCTCTATCCGCGTAAAGAAACGAAAACGATTCAGCACCTGCGTCGGCTGCTGTGGCCGCTTGTTGCGCTGGTGCTGGCTGTGCTGTTGACTCGGGGGCTAACCGCACCGCTATTCGCCCAATCAGCAGACGTTACGCCCACCGCCACCCCATCCGCCGAAAGCGAACCCGAGGCCACCGCCGAAAACGAAACGATTTCACTACTGCCGCCGATGGGCAGCATCAACGCCGATCAGATCAAAGCCCTGGTGCGTGCGCGCATCCTGGCGTTGATCCGGGCGCGCATGATGATGTCGTCTACGCAGCAGACAGTTGAACACACGCTGCTGTTGCCGATGGTGATGGGGTCCGCGGCGACACCGGTTGCAGCGGATACTGTCACCAACACCGTCAGCGCAGAGGACGCACCCCAGGCCCAAGCGGAAGCGTTCAGCGAAGCGCCCGCACCCGCACCGATCCCCCAGCCGACGCCAGATAGTGTTGTGCGCGCGGTACAGGTGCCGATCCTGATGTATCACTACCTCAGCACGCCCCCTGCTGGCGCCGATATCTACCGCCGCGATCTCTCGGTGACGCCGTCGCTGTTCGCCGAACATCTGGATCGCCTGCTGGCCGAGGGCTACACCACCATCCGCCTCGACGATCTCCTGCTGAACCTCACTCAGGGGACGCCGCTGCCGGAAAAACCGGTGATCATCACCTTCGACGACGGATACCGCGACAACTACGACAACGCCTTCCCCCTGCTCAAGGACCGCGACATGACCGCTGCCTTCTTCATCGTCACCGATTTTATCGACGAAGAACGGCCCGAATACCTGTCCTGGGACATGGTGCGCGAGATGTACGCAGGCGGCATGGCGATTGAATCGCACGGGCGCAACCATGCCAGCCTCGCCGCCCGCGACGACGATTACCTGGTGTGGCAGGCGTTGGGCAGCATGGAAACCATCGAATACGAACTGGGCGTGCGCCCCCGCTTCGTCTCCTACCCGGCGGGCGACTACGACGCCAACACCATCCACATCTTCCAGAGCGCCAACTACTGGATGGGGTTGACCACCAAGCAAGGCGCCACCCACAGCAGCGATGATCTGTTCCAACTTCGTCGTGTACGCGTGCGGGGGACAACGACGGCAGACGATCTGGCGGGGCTGTTGGCGCTGGATTGGTAGAATGCGGTTGCGAAGACGAGATTGGGCGATTGAGGGATTAGGCGATTGGATCTTGTCGCGCTTCTGAAATTCCTCAATCACCTAGTACAAAGTGGCCGAAAAGGGTCTATGAAATCCTGTGGAGTGAGCACGCCCTCGTGCGGCGCTGACCTTATAGACCCGCACGAGGGCGTGCTCACTCCGCATTTCAGCGATTCATTTGCGCCACCTTGTACTAGGCGCCCAATCCCCAAGTCTCCACCTCACAGGTAATCTAATTATTATGCAAAACCTCTCCGGCAAAACCGCCCTCATCACCGGCAGTGGACGCGGCATCGGGCGCGGCATTGCCCTGGCGCTTGCCGCACGCGGCTGCAACGTGGCCGTCAACTACATGCGCAAGCGCGAAGCCGCCGAAGAGACCGCCGCCGCAGTGGAAGCCGCCGGCGGGCGCGCCATCGTGGTGAAGGCCAACGTGGCCAACGAAGAAGAGATCCACCGCCTGGTAGAGGAGACGGTTTCCGCCTTTGGCGGCGTGGACATCTTCGTGGCCAATGCCGCCAGCGGGGTACTCCGCCCAGTGATGGAGATCGAGCGTCGCCACTGGATTGGAGCATGGACGTCAACGCGCGCAGCGTGCTGATCGGCGCAGGCAACTGTCCCCTACATGAAACAGGCCGGGTGGGGACGCATCCTGAGCATCACCAGCATCGGCAGCCGTCGTGTGTTGCCCGAATACAGCGCCGTCGGCGTGAGCAAGGCTGCCATTGAGGCTGTCACCCGCTACCTGGCCGTGGAACTGGCGCCGCACAACATCGTGGCCAACTGCATCAGCCCCGGCGTCGTCATCACCGGCGCGCTTGACTTTTTCCCCAGCAAGACGCAGATTATAGAACATGCCACCCAACGCACCCCTGCCCCACGCCTGGTGACCCCCGAAGATGTCGGCGAACTCGCCGCCTGGCTCTGCACCGACGCCGCCGCCATGATCGTCGGCCAGACGATTGAGATCGACGGGGGATACTCGTTGTTAGCGTAGGCAGACGGACGACGGAGCGAGCAATGGGATTGAAATCCCGCCCTGACAATGAAAAGCGCCCTCAGGCGCTTGCAGAATTTTCTCCAGTCGCTGAGGCGACTTTTCGGTGTCAGCAGGGGGGTTCAACCCCACCAGACGCGTTCGCCAACAGAATCATCTTGTCACCATGACAGACCGCACAGCATTGATCCAGCGCAAACAAGACGTGATCCGCCAACTGTCGATGACACAGCGCCGCCTGGAGTCGTCGGCCACCGATGCGTCGCAGCGGGCGGCGTTGACGGCGGAAATCCGAGATCTACAAGCCCAGGAGCGCGAACTGCGCCTCGCCATTGATCGAGCACCCATCCCCATGAGCAAAACCTTTCGCCCCAGATCTTCTACGCCGCAGACACAGTTCGATGTGTTGATGACCGCCGGCTACGACCGAAACAAGCCCGATCCATTGGCCGAGGTGACCGGTCAGCCGCAAAAAGTGCTGGTGGAGATAGCTGGCGCGCCCATGATCTGGCATGTAGTACGCGCCCTGCACGAAAGCGGTATCATTGGCGAGATCGTCATTGTGGGGCTGGACGAAGAACACCACCTGGACTTCGGACGCCCCGTTCACTACCTGGACGATCAGGGTAGCATGACAGCCAACCAGCGCACCGGCGCCGAATTTCTGGCCGAATTGAACGACCAGGATCGCTACGTGCTGGCGATGGGCGCCGACGCGCCGTTGATCACAGCAGAGATGGTGCGCTGGTTCGTCGAGGCGTGTCGTCCTATGCACAGGGACATCTACTGGGGCGTGGTCAGCCAGACGGTGATGGAGAAGACCTTCCCGCAGAGCAGACGTTCGTATCTACGCTTGCGCGAGGGGAAATTTTGCAGCGGCGATCTCTTCTTGGTGGATCTGCAAGTGGGGCTGCGCGCCCACAAGCGCATGGAACCCTACTTCGACAGTCGCAAGAACATCCTGCGCCAGTTGCGCATGCTCGGTTTTGGCACGATCCTGGCCTTCCTCTTGGGGCGGCTGTCGCTGGCCGGGCTGCTCAAGGTGGTTGAACGTGAAGTGGACGCCAGCGGCGCGGCCATCCAACTCCCCTTCGCCGAACCGGGCATGGACATCGACAAGCCACACCAATTGGCGCAAGTGCAGGCATATCTGGCGGATCACCCCGATCACCCGGCCAATGTACGTCGATATGGCGGACCAACCGATGCGTGAACAGGGCGCTCGATTGCGCCGTCTGCTGGCGTGGCTCAACCACCTCGACACGCGTCTCACAGATCTGGTGGCGCTCACCAACCCCGAACGTCGCCGTCACCCCCTACTGGTGTGGGCGGCCAACATCGGTGCGCACGCCGGCGATTCGCTGGTGTGGGCCGCGGTGACAGCCATCCTGTGGCGCAGGGCTGGGGCAGATCCGGTACGAAAAAGGGAACTGATCGGCTGGGTGATCAGCCTGATTGCGGCGCTGCTGGTGACGTTGGGGATCAAAGGCGTGGTCAAACGCAGACGGCCCGGCGGTGGGCGTTTTCTTTACGGGCGCGGCGCCGACGTACACAGCTTCCCTAGTGGGCATGGATCGCGCGCCGGTGTGATCCTCACCTGGGCCACGGCGCTGCACCCTCGCTTCGGCGTGTGGGCGCCTGTGCTCGCTGCCTGGATCGGCTGGAGCCGCGTCGCCACCGGCGTCCATTACGTGGGCGATGTGCTCGTGGGCCTGCTGCTGGGTGTGGGCCTGGGTGGATTGCTGCGCAGACTGTGGCGCAGATCGTAGGATGGGTTAACCGCATGTGTTTTCATTGCGTATCTCGTGAGAAATGGCGGTTGTGAACCATCCGCCAACCTCAAAGGACCATCTTCATGACCAACATCGACGCCATTCGACCGTACGCAGAGAACCCATTTTATTGGCAGTACAAGGGCAAGCCTGTCCTCTTGCTGGGCGGTTCGGTAGAAGACAACCTCTTCCAGATCCCCAACCTGGCGGATCACCTCGATCTGCTCAAGTCTGTGGGCGGCAATTACGTGCGCTGCACCATGTCTTCGCGCGATCCCGGCGACGTGTGGCCCTTCGCCTTCGACGCCACCCGCGGACTTTACGATCTGGAAAAACCGGGCGAGGAATACTGGCGCCGTTTTGCCCACTTCCTCGAACTGACGGCGCAACGTGACATCATCCTCCAGATCGAAGTGTGGGATCGTTTCGATTTCGCCCGCGCCCCGTGGCAGGACAACCCGTTCAACCCGCAGAACAACGTCAACTACAGCGCCGAGGAAAGCGGACTCAAGCCTGTGATCGAAACCCATCCTGGGCGCTGCGAAAGTGATTTCTTCCACACCGTGCCTGTGCTTCAGAACAACCAGACAGTGCTGCGCTACCAACACGCTTTTGTAGACAGGCTGCTCGATCACACGCTGGCATACGGCAACATCCTCTACTGTATGGACAACGAAACCAACGATTCGCCGGAGTGGGGCTGGTATTGGGCGCGGCACATCCGTCGACGCGCCGAAGCGATAGGCGCCGAAGTCCACCTTACCGAGATGTGGGACGCCTGGGATCTCTCTGATCCTCAGCACTCGTACACCATCGACCGCACCGATCTCTACAGCTTCGTCGACTTTTCGCAGAACAATCACCAGGAAGGCGAAACCCACTACCGCAACTTCCAGGCGCAGCGGCGGCGCATCGCCGAATCGGGCCATGTGCGCCCCATCAACACGGTGAAGACATACGGCGCCAACACCGGGGCCCACGGCACCAGCCGCAATGGGCAGGAAAGCTTCTGGCGGCACGTCCTCGGCGGTGTGGCGGCGGCGCGTTTCCATCGCCCGCCGTCGGGCCACGGGCTGGATCCCATTGCACAGGCCAACATCCGCAGCGCTCGTCAACTCACAGATCGCATCGACATCTTCAACTGCCGCCCGGCCAATGATCTGCTGCAAAACCGCTTCCGCAACGAAGCATTCTGTTTCGCCCAACCGGGCATCGAATACGCCGTCTACTTCACCGACGGCGGCGATCTCTACCTCAAAAGCGATGTCGACGTCAGCATTGAGTGGCTGCACGTGCTCAACAGTGAATGGCAAAAACCACAGATCCTACGCAGCAACAACGGATTGGTCCACCTGCAAACGCCCACCACCTACGGCTATTGGGCGCTGCTGGTGCATCCGATTGACAAACAAAAGAGGTTGTGGACACGGATTGGCAGAAACACAGATTTCTTTGATCCGTGTTCTTTCCAATCCGTGTCCACAACCCCTCGGCAGCTTAAGGGATTCTCAAATCTGAAATCCCCTAATCGCCCAATCACTTCGTGCTAGACCAACTTCGCGCCCAAGACAATCTCGTTCACTTGCGCGGCCAGCGCCTTCGACACAGGGCAGGCGGCCTTGGCGTCGGCAGCGAACTTCTGGAAATCCGCCTCGCTCAGGTTGGGGACTTCGGCCTCGCAGTTGAGTTCGATCTTGGTGATGGTCGGTCCTTCGCCCAGGGTGACGGTGGCGGTGGTGTGAATACGCGGGCGTGTACTTCTCTTTGCTCAACAGCGCAGAGAGGAACATGGAAAAGCAGCCGGCGTGCGCGGCGCCGATCAGTTCCTCGGGGTTGGTGCCGTCGCCCGTCTCAAAACGAGACGCAAAGGTGAACGGCCCTTCGTAGTTGCCCTTGGGCAGCTTCATCGTGCCTTTGCCCTCGCGCAACGTCCCCTGCCAAACAGCTTCCGCTTTGGTAACAGCCATGATTTTCCTCCGTGATGTGTGGGAGATGAAACAGACGCAAGATAGCATAACATAGGACAAGTAGAATTTGTGTAGTGACGCCAGCAGTTGACACTTTTCCCAATCCCCAGTCCCCAGTCCCCAGTCCCCAATCAATATGGTACAATACCAAGACTGCCCGACTGACGGGTGCGCGCTCCTTGTGATTGGGTGTAGATCGTTGGGGTACGATTGTGCCGTCTTTGCCGCGATGAGGGGAAATGATGAACGAGATATTGCACGACAGCGCGCCCCAGGCGCCCACCGAAGCCACGCCTGTACCAAAGCAGCGCAGAAGCATCAACGGTTGGGTGGCGCTGGCCGCGATCCTGTTGGTGGGGGCGTTGATCTGGTCGAGCATGGATCTGGCTACGACTGAGGATGTCGCACGCGCCGTCCCCATGAACGTGGGCAACGCCAATACCTCGCCCGAAGTGGGTGCCTTTGCACCCGATTTTTCGCTTACGTCTATCGACGGCGAACAGATCCGCCTCTCTGACTTCCGCGGCAAGCCCGTCATCGTGAACTTTTGGGCCACCTGGTGCCCACCCTGCCGCGCCGAAATGCCCGCCCTCCAGGAAATCTGGCAGCAGTACGACAAGGACGTAATCGTCCTCGGCATCGATCAAGGGGAATCGCCTCAACAGGTAGCCAACTTCACCCGCACCCAGGTGCCCGTCGACTTCCCCATTCTGCTCGATGTCGACCAATCCGTGGGCGACGGCTACTGGGTCAACTCGTTGCCCACCACCTTCTTCATCGACGCCGACGGCGTGATCCAAGACATGCGCATCGGCGGGCCGTTGACAGTGGAGTTCATCCAGGAACAGATCGCGGTGCTAGCTGACTGAACGCGGCGGAAAGAGATTGAGAGATTGGGGTGATTCGACAGAACCAATCCCCTAATCGCCCAATCTCCCAATCTCCCAATCCCTTCCCCACCCACCCGGAGAAACCACATGCACGTCTCAAAAGCGGTGATCACCGCAGCGGGCCGCCGTCAGCGCACGCTGCCGCTGCAATCGCTTATCGACCGCGACGGCGTCGAAAAGTCAGTTTTGCGCATACTCGTGGAAGAGGTGCTCGACGCCGGCATCGACGAGATCGGCGTGGTGGTACGCCCCGGCGACGAAGCGGCCTACGCCGCCGTGGTCGGTGACCACGCTGGGCGGCTCCACTTCATCCAGCAGACCGAACCGCTGGGCTACGGGCACGCCGTCCTCTGCGCTCGGGAATTTGTGGGGACCGATGCCTTCCTGCACCTGGTGGGTGATCATCTCTACGTGAGCAACGCCGAGCAGGGTTGCGCCCAACGGCTGGTGCAAGTGGCCGAAGCCAACGAGTGCGCCGTCTCCGCGGTGCAGTCGACGCGCGAGAGCCTGCTGCCCTACTACGGCGCCATCGGCGGCAAGCGGTTGGCCGGTCAACTCGATCTCTACCAGATCGACACAGTGATCGAAAAGCCGACACCCACCGAAGCGGAGCAGCGGTTGAACGTCCCTGGGCTGCGCGCCGGCCACTACCTCTGCTTCTTCGGCATGCACGTACTCACGCCCACGGTGATGACCATCCTCGACGCCCAGTTGACCGCATCGGCGCAGGGCATTCCGCTGGCCCCTGCGCTGGATGAACTGGCGCGCCGCGAACAGTACCTGGCGCTGGCACAACAGGCGCAACGCTTCGACGTGGGCGTGAAATACGGCCTGCTTTCCGCCCAAATCGCGCTGGCCCTCCACGGCAAAGACCGCGACGAGGTGCTCACACGCCTGCTCGAACTGCTCGCCGTCCGCGAGATGAACGGTTAGCCATCGATCAGAATAGAACGCGGATTAAGCGGATTGAGCGGATCACCGCAGATTTCCCCAAATAATCCGCTGTGATCTGCCCAATCCGCTTAATCCGCGTTCTATTCTCTTCTACGAGGACAAGATCCCCATGAACGATCTGCTCCACATCATCACCGCGGACGATCCCGCCGTGCGCAATCGCTCGTTGGAAGGCTTCGCCCGTGCGGCGTCGCTCGCCACGCTGCTGGATGAATGCGCCGCCCTCGATCAGATGCGTCGCCAAAATGACAATCTTTACCAGCGCGTGCGTGGGCTGTTCTTCCTCTACGCGCTGCACCGCTTCCACCTACCGCAGAAAGACGCGTTCACCGTGCAGGGGACGATCCCCTTCGACGGCTACGAGCACCTGCTCAAGCGTCGCTTCGACGAGGCCATCGACGTCTTCCTGGCCCACCAGGCAGCGCATGGACCCAACGCCGCCATCTCCAGCGCCCTGGCCGCCGCCTACCACGGCCTCGGTTTCCAGACGTTGGCGGATCAGGTGCGGCGCAGCGTCCGCTCAGTGCGCGGCAATCAGTGGATGTTCCGCACCGGCCACCCGGCGGATCACCCCCTGCGCGTCCGCCCTGAGCTGACCAAACCAGACGCCAACGGTCTTTTCCCCATCCTGCGCGAAACCACGCCGGTGCGCATGGACCTCACCCACAGCGGCTGGAGCGACATCTTCTTCCTGGGCATGGACTTCCCCGAAGGCGCACGCGTGCTCAACATTTCCATCGACCTCAGCGTGCGCAACCAAGACGGCCACGCGCCCGCGCCACAGCCCCCCGTCGAAGCCTACTTCCGTGTCATCGACCGGCCCGTGCTGCGCCTCGTCAGCGTGGACCTGGGCGCGGTGGCCGAAATCAGCAATCTGGCCGAGATCTACGATTTCGCCCGCGACTATTTGGGGCTGCTCAAGGCCGCCGTCATCGCTGCTGGGTTGGTGCCGCCGGGGATGGAAGGCGCGCACCAGCCGCTCAGCGAGTTGCTCGAACGGTTGGTTGGCCCGGGGCGCGGCATCGAACTGGTGAGCAAGGTCAACGACATCCCCAAAGGATCGCGGCTGGCTGTCTCTACCAACCTGCTGGCCTGCCTCATCTCGGCCTGTATGCGCGCCACAGGGCAAGCGCGCGCCCTCACTGGCCAACTCAGCGAAGACGAACGACGCCTGGTGGCGGCGCGCGCCATCCTCGGCGAGTGGATCGGCGGATCGGGCGGCGGCTGGCAAGATTCCGGCGGCGTGTGGCCGGGCATGAAGCTGATCCAGGGCGAACTGGCGGCGGACGGCGACCCCGAATTTGGCGTCAGCCGCGGGCGTCTGCTGCCCAGCCACCATGTCTTTGGGCGCGACGAAGTGGGCGAAGAGACGCGGCGCAAGTTGCAAGAGAGCCTCGTCCTCGTTCACGGCGGCATGGCGCAAGACGTCGGCCCCATCCTCGAAATGGTGACAGAGAAATACCTGCTGCGCGCCGAAGCCGAATGGCAGGGGCGGCAGCAGGCGATCCAAACGCTGGATCAGATCCTCGGCCTGCTCAGACAGGGCGACGTGGCCGCCATCGGCGCGGCCACCGAACGCAACTTCAACGGCCCCATCCAAACCATCATCCCCTGGGCGGGCAACCTCTACACCAACACGCTGATCCGCCGTGTGCGCGCCGAGTTCGGGGCGGATTTTTGGGGATTCTGGATGTTGGGCGGCATGTCGGGCGGCGGCATGGGCTTCATCTTCGATCCAGCGCACAAGCGCCGCGGCCAGGACGCACTCCAGCGCATCATGGACGAGACCCGCGCCGAACTGGAGCGGGCCGTCCCCTTTGCCATGCGCCCCGTGGTCTACGATTTCGCCATCAACGAGCGGGGGACGTGGGCAGATCTCTTCCAGGCCGAAGACGCGCTGATGCCGGCGGGTTACTACACGCTCACCGTGCCTGCGCTTTTGAGGAAAGAACAACGTAGCCTCTCGCCCTCTGTGCGCGCTGAATTGGATCGTTTCGGGGCCGCGTGTCGCACCGACCCGGCGCTCTCGGGCATGGTCGAATCGCTTTTCGACAGACTGCTGCCCCAGGCCGAAAGCGCCGCCGAAGGCGAATCTTCGCTGGACGCACTGCTGGCGGCCAACGGATTCGACCGCGTGCAGCACGAACAGATCCGCGCCGATCTGCGCAGCGGGCGCATCGGCCTGGCGCAAAACCGCCTGCCCGCGCGCAGCCGCATCGAAGATGTCCTCGACGCCGATGTCACCGATGCAACGCACGGCCTGTCCCATTCGCTACACGAATTAGGGATGGCGGCGCTGCGCAACGGCGAAGTGGCCGTCCTCTCGTTGGCGGGTGGCGTGGGCAGCCGCTGGACGCGCGGTGCGGGTGTGGTCAAGGCGCTCAATCCCTTTGCCAAACTGGCGGGTGAACACCGCAACTTCATCGAAGTTCACCTGGCCAAGAGTCGCCGGCGCAGCCAGGACGCGGGCGCGGTGATCCCGCATCTGTTCAGCACCAGCTACCTCACCCATCGCGCCATCGCCGATTGGCTGTCGGCGCGCGGCAACTACGGCTACGAAGGACCGCTCGTCCTCTCGCCAGGGCGCAGCATCGGTCTGCGCCTCACGCCGATGGTGCGCGATCTGCGCTTTGCCTGGGAAGAGACGCCGCAGCAGATCCTCGACGAACAGGCGCAAAAGGTGCAAGAGAGCCTGCACAACGCCCTCATCGGCTGGGCGCAGGTCGCGGGCGAAGGCACCGACTACACCGACAACCTGCCCGCCCAGTGCATTCACCCCGTGGGTCACTGGTACGAGTTGCCCAACCTGCTGCGCAACGGCGTCCTGGCGCGGCTGCTGGCAGAGCGTCCTCAGTTGCGTGTGCTGATGATGCACAACATCGACACCGTGGGCGCAGACGTAGACCCGGCGCTGCTCGGCCATCACCTCTCCACCGGCGCGGCAATGACGGTGGAGGTGATCCACCGCCAGTTGGCAGATCGCGGCGGCGGGCTGGCGCGCGTCGACGGACGTCCTCGCCTGGTGGAAGGGCTGGCTTTGCCCCACGAAGAGATCGAATTCCGCCTGCGCTACTACAACTCGAACACGTTCTGGATCGACATCGACCGTATCCTCGCTGTCTTCGGCCTGAGCCGCGCCGACCTGGCCAACCAGGCCAAAGTCGACGACGCCGTGCGCGTCATGGCGGCACGTATGCCCACCTATGTCACATTGAAAGATGTGAAAAAGCGTTGGGGCAAAGGCCAGGAAGACATCTTCCCCGTCACCCAATTCGAGAAACTATGGGGCGACATGACCGCCCTCCCCGAAGTCGAAAGCCGCTTCGTCGCCGTCCCCCGTGTACGCGGGCAGCAACTCAAAGAGCCTGCGCAACTGGACGGCTGGCTACGGGATGGATCGGCGGGGTATGTGGCGGGGTTGTGCAGGTGGCAGTGAACTGCAATGAATGAAGAGTAAAGAATGGGTGGAGCACCAATCGTCTCCCCCCATTCTTTATTCTTCATTCATTGCTTGGTTCACACAGCCGGCGTTTTCTCCGTCAGCCCCAACCGCGCATACTGCTCCACCGGTGCCTCGTTCTCCTGCATCAGGCCGCGCATGAGATCGACCATGCGCGCTTCGATGGCGGGATCGTTCAGGGGGGTCTCCTGGGCAGGATCGGCGTGGAGATCGTAGAGCAGGTTGCCCTGTGCATGGGCCGTGCGGTTGACGTGGGATGCGCGCCCCGGGATCTTCATCACCGGGCAGCCTTTGGTGAACGAGAAGGGCGGCGCCTGATCCCACTGCTGGAGTTCGCCCACCGTGAAGATGTGGTTCATGTGCGTGGGCATCACGGTGTATTCGTAGAGCGGGGTGTTGTCACCGGCGGCGGCGCGCATGTAGACATAGCGCCCGTCGGTGATGTTGAGCGGCCCGCCGTGGTAGCCGAAAAGGACGGCCTCACGCGTAGGCGCATCCTCAGCGATGACGTCGCCCAGGGGGATGCCCATCATCGAGGGTGGGCGTTCAACGCCGAAATACTCAAGAATCGTGGCCGGGAAGTCGATCATCTGCGTCAATTGGCTGCGTCGTTCCCCTTTTTTGCCGCTGCGCGGATCCCAGATAAAGAGCGGGGTATGCGCCACTTCGCGCCACAGGGGCATGTTGTTCTTCGCCCACCAGTCGTGCTCGCCCAAGAAGAAACCATGATCCGTGCAGACGATGAGCATGGTGTCTTTCCAAAGGTCGAGCGAATCCATCAGGTTGAGGATCTGCCCCAAGTAGTGATCGCACATGCTGAGCAGAGCGGCGTACGCGTAGCGCCTGTTGCACCTCTTCGGGGTCTCTTCCACCTTGCGGTAGGGTGGCCAGTCGAATTGGCGACCGTTGTACTCGTGGGGGTAAAGGTCCTTGTACTGCTGCTGGCTGAAGAAAGGCTCGTGGGGATCAAAGGTTTCGATTTGCAGGTACCAGTTGTCCTCGCCGGCGTTGCGGCGGATGAAGTCGATACCGGCGGCGAAAGTGTGCGGTTGAGGTTGCTCTTCTTCGCGTTGCATGAAACGCCGGTTGACCCAATCTTGCCGCCATCTCGGCCCTTCGCGAGCGACGACCACATCGGGTATGTCTGGTTCGGCAACCTGTCCGATCCAGGGGTCACCCTCCTGGCCGCGGTGAAAATCCCAGGTAGTGTAGCGATTGTGATAGGTACAACCGCCATCTTCAAAATAATGGTAATGATCTGTGCTTAGGTGAGAGTATATACCATTTTCCCTTAGAATTTGCGGCATCGAATCATCGAAAGGCTCGATAGGCCCCCAACTACGGTGAAGGAAATTGTAACGTCCGGTGTGGAGCTCGCGCCGGGCAGGCATGCAGGGCATACTGCCGACGTAGCAGTTATCGAAGGTGACCGTTCGCTCAGCCAGCCGTGCAAAGTTCGGAGCATGGGTCCAATCACAGCCGTACGGGGGCAGCATCCGGCGGTTCAGCGAATCGAACATCACCATAATCGCACGCATTTTGATCTCCTTTGCAAATGGATTGAGTAGGGAAACCGTAGAGGATACGTAGGATAGCGTAGACAATACGCAGGAAAACTGCGTCAAGTAATTGTAAAGTTGTTACAGGGACCTAAGTCCTAAACTGACAATAATATATGGTTTACGTAGAATTGTCGTCAGAAGATGACATATGGGCTATAAACGTTACTTAATTTGAACTAGACGAAATAGCCATTGTCAATGGAAAAGCGTAGTGGCACAATCAATTCAGGTTTTCGCACCGTAATGTGCATACCCACAATTCGGGAAACTGAGGCACCGTTATGTCGACAAAAGTCAGACAAAATCTCAGGGTAGCAGTGATTTGCTTGGGGATCTGGAGCGTCCTGTTCTTGGCGCTACCGGTCGGTCAGGCCGAGGCCCAAAGTGGAGATGTGGTCCATGTTGTGAGAGCAGGCGAGTCGTTGGCGCAAATCGCTAGCCGATATGGTGTTAGTTACCTGGCGCTCGCCCGTTACAATGGGATCTCCAACCCCAACATCGTTCACGTTGGCCAGCGTTTGCGTATTCCACCGCAGACGGTCGCCACACCGGCGCCTGCGCCCACCCGCGTTGCGCCGTCGCAAGTGGCGCCAACACCGCAGACGTCCACGGCGGCGTTGACGCCGATCCAGGCTCAGGTGGCGCCGACGCGGCGGGTGAGCAGCCCCGAACCCCAGCCAACGCCAACTGCGACCGTGGCTGCGCCGGTCACCGCGCATCCGCGTGTATCGAATCAGGCATGTGGCGAGATCAGCTACAGTGTCCGGCGTGGCGATTCGCTCTACGGCATCGGCGCTACCTACGGCGTTTCGGTGAGCACGATCATCAGCCGCAATCATCTGCCGTCCACGTTGATCTACGTTGGTCAGCGCCTGATCATCCCGTTGCCTGGATGTTAGGGATGCTCAGTAGACGATTCGTGCCAGCAACGCTTCGTCCACGCGTTCACCTAGTAGGTAGCAACGCTCCCCATCGATGCCCGCCGCGGTAATCATGTATTGCCCCGGCTCACTGCCCACATAGCGAGCGAAAATCTGATCGGTTGCCGAGCGCCAGGCTCGGGCTTCGGCCAGGTCTGCCAGTTGAAGTCCTGACCAGTTGGCCGGAATTTCCACGGCGATCATCGGCGCGTCGATATTGAGATCGACATCACGCCATCCCCGGTTCACGCGCACAATTTCAGGAAAAGCATCGACACGGACGATCCCAGAACGCATGGGATCGTCCGTTGTCTTTTGCACTCGCTCGCTGCCCACCAGCCAGGTCAGGCTGAAGCGAGAAGCAGATACCTGGTTCAGTTTGTTGTGTAATTCGTAGAGGTTGGGCGTGAATTCGTAGGCCACCGCGCGCAACGAAGAAAAATTTAACGCCGCGTTGGGGTACTGGAGTGGATCCACCGTCCAGTTGACAATGTCGATGCCCTGCGCCAACGCGCTGCGCGCCTGAAGTTGCTTGAGGGTGTGCGCGATGCGACGCCCACGTTGTTCGGGCGCGACGCCCATTGTCTGCGATTCCAGGCGTAGACGACTGTTGAGCCTGCCTTGCCAGGCCGGAGGTAAGGCCGAGCCGCCAAATTTCAGGAAGCCGAACAGGAAGGCAACCGCTTCACCGTCGGCCCGCGCCACCAAAGACGTGGTCAAGCCGAAATTGTCGCTGTGCATGTCCACAGGGTAGAGCAGATCGGGTGGGTTGTTCCAGATCCGCTGTTGGAGGGAGCGCACTTGGTCCACTTCGGCGGCGCCGGGATGACCAAAGTCCAGTTGACCGATCATGTGGTGGGTTTCGCTGTACTGCTGTGGCTGTGCAGCATCGTAGAAGACGGTGCTCAGCCCGATCTGCTCGGTCACGGCAGCCAGCACCGATCCTTGAGCTGGCATCGGTGCGCCGGCGATGGCATGGTAGCGCAGGGTGTAGACGGGTTGAGCGCCCTCGAAGTGACGCGGGAATAGAAACGCGTAACCGATGGTGCGATCTGCAGCGTCAAAGCGCAAGACGTGGCCGCCTAGTTTCGGCAATACCACCGTGAGAAAGTGGGGCGGAAACAGGGCTGGATTGTGCGGCGCGTCCAGGACAGATCGAATTTCATCGATGTTTGCATGCCAGGTGGTGGAACTACTGTCGATCCGATGAATGGACAGAGAATCGTTCATGGCAAGCCGCGCCAGTCGACCGGCGGTGTGGGATTGGCGGATGTTGGGGGCGGGCCGACGGGTGTTGTGCGTGAGACAGGCGGAGGCGTCTGCCCGCGGATTTCGGCCTGAAGCGTACGCAATGTCTGCCGGAAACCGGCAATGCGGCCACTGGTCTTCACCACTGGATCGACGACGTTGTTGCTGACGAAGTCGGCGGTGCCACGCACGGTGCCGACTGTGTCTTTGGTGTCCTCGATGATGGGCTTGATCTCGTCGCGCAGCATCCTGATCAGCCGCCAGATCTGCCAGACCAGGATGATCAGCAGCGCATTGATGATGAACGTTTCGACGGCGACGATGATGATGGCGATATCCCGCAGTGTGGCGCTAATCACGGGAGTCTCCTTTCAAGGTTGAGGGTGCGTACTAGGATCAACGCCAGCAGCGCCGGCGGCGGTTTCGATCACGTACAGTTGACCGATACGAATCAGGCTCCACCCCACACTCTGCCCCGCCCACTGCCCCAACGCAAATCCCAACATCGATGCGATGAGGTAGATCGATAGATCGCGCAAGGTTCGTCCTGTCCACAAATGGAAAAGCGCCGCATAGCCGGCACTGAGCAGGAGACCGAGGAGCAGGGTGGGGTTGAGGAGTGGGTTCATGGCAGCAATGAATGAAGAAGGAAGAATGGGTGGATCTCTTCCTTGACGATGGTTCCGCCACCCAGGCACAGATCGCCATCGAAGAAGACAGCGCCCTGCCCCGGTGTGATGTCGCGCAGCGGCTCGTCGAAGCGGACGCGCACGCGATCCGGTCCTTCGGGGTGGAGGGTGCATTCGGCGGGACGCTTCCGGTAGCGGATCTTGCACTGGCGCGGGCGCCGTCGGCGACGGGCCGGTCCAACGTCCAGTTGACGCCGGTGGCAAGCAGTTCGCTCTTGCCCAGTTCGTCGATGGCGCCGACGACGAGTTGGTTGTTGTCGCTGTCCAGTTCCACAACGTAGAGTGGGTCACCGGCGCCACCAATGCCCAGCCCTTTGCGCTGGCCGATGGTGTAGTTGGGCAGCCCGTTGTGCCGCCCAAGGACGTTGCCGCGACGGTCTACGATGTCGCCGGGGCGCATGATGTTTTCGGCCCAGTCCTGGAGGAAGCGGCGGTAATCATCGTCGGCGATGAAGCAGAGATCCATCGAATCATGTTTGCTGGCGATGGGCAATCCACGTTCGGCGGCGATACGGCGAACCTCGGCCTTGGGGTAGTCGCCCACCGGGAAGAGGACATCGCGCAGTTCGTCCTGCCCCATCACGCTGAGCACGTAGCTCTGATCCTTGTGCTCGTCGACGCCCTTGAGCAGGTGAACTGTGCCATCGGGTTGGCGGCGTACACGAGCGTAGTGGCCGGTGGCGAGATAGTCCGCGCCCAGGCGACGAGCGTAGTTGAGCAGATAGTCGAAGCGGATGTGGCGATTGCAGGCGATGCACGGGTTGGGCGTCAACCCCTGGCTGTAGCCCTCGATGAAAAAATCTACCACGTTCTGTTTAAACGGCTGCTCGACGTTGATCAAGTAGAACGGAATGCCCAGTTGATCGGCCACGCGGCGGGCGTCGTTGACACTTTCCAGGCTGCAACACTTGTTGGTGGAACCTTCCCCGCGACCGGTCTCGGCCCACAGGCGCATCATCACGCCAATGCAGGTATAGCCCTGTTCCACCAGTAGGGCCGCGGCAACCGAGCTATCCACACCGCCGCTCATGGCAACGACGACGGTGGTTTCTTGGGGGGACTTCTGGAGCTTTGTCATAGCTTGCTACTACTTCCGCACTCGGAATCTTGTTTCTTCCACAATAAAAACGCCTCGGCAAAATCCAAATCCTGCGTCACAATCACTGCACCTGCATCGAGCGCAGCACGGGCGATCTCCGCATCAGAAGATCCCAATGGCACAAATTCTGTCAGCCATACAGCCTGATATCCTTCTTCTTGTAGTCTCCTCACGGTTTCGGGTGAGAGATTTTCGTCTAGAAGAAAGTGCAGGGGTACCATTAGGCAGCCTCAGGTAACTCATAGATTTCTTCGCCGGCAAGACGCAGGCTGGCATATTCGAGGCATTCGCGAATGCTCTCTGGAGTAAGATGAGGATAAGCTTCCACAATACGCTCTACCGAGTAGCCATTAGCCATCAAGTTCAGCACAAGCGACACCGGGATGCGTGTGCCGCCAATCACTGCTTTACCGCGCAGAATGTTGGGATCGGGAACAATTGACATGGTTCCTCCTCGTGTATCAATCACTGCTGCATTCTACCATAGCACCCCAACCCCGTCACAGACGATTCCCGCCAATACAAAAGACACCGGAGGACAATCCTCCGGTGTCTTTGCTGTAATGGAATGTGTAGTCTGAGCAAGCTCAGATTACATCATGCCGCCCATACCACCCATATCACCACCACCCGGCATCGGCTTCTCGGGTTCGGGGATATCGGTGACCAGCGCAGCCGTGGTGAGGATCATGGCGGCGATGGAGGCCGCATTCTCGACGGCGCTGCGGGTGACCTTCACCGGGTCGATGATGCCGGCTTCGAGCATGTCGACGTAGCCGTTCTCGATGACATCGTAGCCGGTGGTCTTCTGGCCGCTCTCGTGCAGCGAGCGCACACGTTCGATGACCACGGCGCCGTCCAGGCCGGCATTGGTGGCGATCATGCGCATCGGCTCTTCGAGGGCGCGGCGCAGGATCTTGAGGCCGGTAGCGGCGTCACCTTCCAGGCCGGACACTGTCTCCAGAGCAGGCAGGGAGTTGATCAGGGCAACACCACCGCCGGGGACAATGCCTTCTTCCACTGCGGCGCGGGTGGCGCTCAGGGCGTCTTCGACGCGGTGCTTCTTTTCCTTGAGTTCAGTCTCGGTGGCGGCGCCGACGCGGATGATGGCCACACCACCGGCCAACTTGGCCAGGCGTTCCTGCAACTTCTCGCGGTCGTAATCGCTGGTGCTGGCGTCGATCTCGGCGCGGATCTCTTCGATGCGACCTTTGATGGCGGCCGATTCACCGGCGCCGCCGACGACGGTGGTGCTGTCTTTGGTGCTGACGATCTTGTCGGCGCGGCCCAGGTCGTTCAATGTGGTGGTTTCGAGCTTGCGGCCCAGTTCTTCGGTGATGACCTGGCCACCGGTGAGGATGGCGATGTCGCGCAGCATGGCCTTGCGGCGGTCACCAAAGCCGGGAGCCTTAAGCGCCAGGGCGTTGAACATGCCACGCAGTTTGTTGAGGACGAGCGTAGCCAGGGCTTCGCCGTCGACATCCTCGGCGATGATCACCATGTCGCGCTTGCCAACCTGGACCAATTTCTCCAGGACAGGCACGATGTCCTGCGCGCTGCTGATCTTCTTGTCGGTGATGAGGATGTAGGGATTGTCGATCACCGCTTCCATGCGCTCGGAGCTGGTAACGAAGTAGGGGCTGAGGTAGCCGCGGTCGAGCTGCATACCTTCGACGTATTCGGTCTCGAACTGGAGGCCCTTGCTCTCTTCGACGGTGATGACGCCATCTTTGCCGACCTTGTCCATCACTTCGGCGATCAGTTCACCGATCTGCTTGTCGGCGGCGGAGATGCTGGCAACCTGGGCGATCTCGGCCTTGCCGGAGACCTGGGTGGCCATGCTGCGCAGGGCTTCGACGATGGCGTCGCGGCCGGCTTCGATACCACGCTTGAGCAGCATGGGGTTGGCGCCCGCGGTGACGTTCTTGAGGCCCTCGGTGACGATGGACTGGGCCAACACCGTGGCGGTGGTGGTGCCATCACCGGCGACGTCGTTGGTCTTGGTAGCGGCTTCCTTCAGAAGCTGGGCGCCCATGTTCTGGAAAGGCTCTTCCAACTCGATTTCCTTGGCCACGGTGACGCCGTCGTGGGTGACGGTGGGGCTGCCCCACTTCTTGTCCAGGGCGACGTTGCGGCCCTTCGGCCCAAGGGTGGTCTTCACGGCATTGGCCAGCGCATCGACGCCGATCTTCAGATTACGCCGTGCTTCTTCCTCGAAAATTAACTGCTTTGCCATAGGTTATGTCTCCTCAGAGTTCAATTTCGGTAGGAACAAACGATGGGGATTCGTTTACTTCTCAACGATAGCGAGGACATCGCTCTCTTTGAGAATCAAGTACTCGGCGCCATCCAGCTTGATGCTGGTGCCGGAATACTTGGCGTAGAGGACAATGTCGCCGACCTTGACATCCATGTCGATGCGGTCGCCGTCTTCGTCACGGGCGCCCGGGCCAACGGCCACAACCTCGGCCTGCTGCGGTTTTTCTTTGGCGGTTTCGGGCAGGTAGATGCCCATCGAAGTCTGCTCTTCCTGTTCGACAGGCTTGGCAACCAGGCGGTCGCCCAGAGGCTTCAGATTCATGAGGAATCCTCCTAAACGTAGTTAAGCGGTATGAATGATTTGTTTGACGTAGTTGGTTTCGGGATTGACTGGCAACCCATGTACTGCGCAAAAAACGGTTAGCACTCTAACCGCTTGAGTGCTAACCGTTGAACACTATACCCCACTTTCCGGCACTTGGCAAGAGATTTTGGGGCTCGATCTATAAGTTTTTTGTTAGCGTTTGATTGTGCGGAACGCTAATACTTCTACGACATCCCTGCAAAAAGTGCGTTATCCGCCAAACGCCCGCACTGTCTTCAGGCCCGCCGCGGCGCCACCGAGGATCATGCCTGCGTCGCCGCCTGCTGTGAGGAAGCGAAAGCCCTGCTCGGCGCGGCTGACAGCCTCTTCGGGCGAGGCGCAGGCGATCCCAGGCGCGGTGCCGGTGTTCTTACATGCCTGGATTACCTTCTCCAACGCAAGGCGATGTTCGTCGCGCTTGTACATCTCGCTGGGATGAAAGCCCATGGACAACGACAGATCCGACGGGCCGACCCAGCAGCCGTCTACGCCCGGCGTGCCGAGGATGGCTTCGGCGTTCTCCACGGCTTCCACCGTCTCGATCTGCACCGCCACAAAGATCTGGTCGTCGATCCACTCCGAGTAGTCGCTGCCATAGGCGCGGGCGCGCCCCCAGCCCCAGGATCGGGTGCCGATGGGGGGGAAACGGCAGGCGTCGGCGGCGGCCTTGGCGTCGGCGGCATTGTTGACCATCGGCACCACGATGCCCATGCAGCCCTCGTCGAGCAGGCGGCCGATCATGGTGAAATCGTTGCGGGCCACACGCGCCATGGGGATCGCCGATCCTGTGCGCAGTGCTATCAGCGCGGCGATGGTGGAATCTGGCCCCCACGTGCCATGCTGATTGTCGATCATCACAAAATCGATGCCACAGTCGCTCAACATCTCGGCAATGATCGCCGATCCCAGGCCCAGGGGATAGCCGAACACAGCCTTGCCCTCAGCCATTTTCTGCTTTGCAGTGTTGATTCGCATGGGTGTTCTCGTTTCTTGTGTGGGTTGGTGGAGGAAAGTGGAGCTTCAACAATTCACGGTTTCGACGCGGAGTAGGCACCCTCAGATGCCGGGTAGACCGGAACAAGCCGCATCTGAGTGCTTCATGCGCCCTGCCACGCCACAGCGGATGAAAGTTGTGGACACGGATTGGCGGAAACACAGATTTTATCGCTTTGATCTGTGTTTTCCTCAATCCGTGTCCAAAAAAACAGACCAATACGAGTTCAGTATCGCTAATGGTACACGCACTACGGATCACATTCAAGTCCAAAACTCTGCCTTCATGGCTGAACCATCTTCTTCGCTGGCCCAGGCCAGTACTTCGATCAACTTGTCGAACTGGAGCGGTTTGGAGATGTAGCCGTTCATGCCCGCCGCCATGCAACGGTCGCTGTCGCCCTTCATGGCGTGGGCGGTGAGCGCGATGATGGGAATGTGCTTGCCGTTTTCCGTCGCTCGAATCTGCGTCGTGGCTTCCAGGCCGTCCAGTTCGGGCATCTGTACGTCCATCAAGATCACATCGAAGTCTTCCTGCTGCCAGAGTGCTACAGCTTCGATGCCGTTACGCGCCACACGGACATTGTGGCCCTGGCGCTGTAACAACAACGTCGCCACCTTCTGGTTGGTGGTGTTGTCCTCGGCCAGCAGGATCGCCAGCGGGCGCTGCGTGGGCGGTTCATCGGACGGCAGCCCAGCTTTGACGTCGGCAGGTAGTTTGGGGTGCTCCGCCAGGCAATCGGCTATCACCGCGCGCAAGGACGCATCGTCGAACGGCTTGGTGATGGTGTGCCGCACGCCCAGATCGCTACAGCGTTTTTCCCATTCGTTGCTACGTTCGGCTTTCAGCATCATCACGATTCGTTCTGGATCAAATCCCTTCTCGCGCAACTTCTGCGCTGTGACGTAACTGTCGGGACCCGACAGCCCTGCATCGAGCAAAATGACGCGATAGCCGTCCGCCGGAGCATCTGCCGCGGAAAGAGCGTTGAGCACATCTTCGCCATGCTCCACTACGCAGCACTCAGCGCCCAGGTGTGTGAGCATCTGGGCCACGAAAGCACCCTGGGTGCGATTGTGCTCCGCAACGAGGAAATGCAGGCAGGCAAACGACGTTGAAATTGGATCGGCAAGCGTGACATCTTCATTGCAGCCGAATTCGGCTGTGAATTGGAAGACGCTGCCGTTGCCCACCTCGCTTTCCACCCAGATACGCCCGTGCATTAACTCAACCAGGCGCGCGCTGATGGTCAGCCCCAAACCACTGCCGCCGTATCGCCGCGTGGTAGACACATCGGCCTGTGAGAACATCTCGAAGATCACGTCCTGTTTTTCGGGGGCAATACCGATGCCGGTGTCCGTCACAGAGAAGTGCAGGCGTTGACAGCGCGCCGCGGTGGTTTCCTTGCGCACGCGTAGCACCACTTCGCCGCTTTCGGTGAACTTGAGGGCGTTGCCCATCAGGTTGATCAGGATCTGCCGCAGTCGCCCCGAGTCGCCGATCAGCGCGTCGGGTACATCTGGGTCGATGAAGAAGAGGATCTCCACATTCTTTGCGTAGGCGCCCAATGCCAGCGACTTCATCAGCAGCCCGATCATCTCGCGCAGGTGGAACGATTCTTCGATCAACTCCAGTTTGCCCGATTCGATTTTGGAAAGATCGAGGATGTCGTTGATCAGCGTGAGCAGCGAGTGCGCCGATGTTTTGATCGTGCCGAGGAAATCGCGCTGTTGGTTGGTCAATTCGGTGTCCAGCGCCAGTTCGGTCATGCCGATGATGCCGTTCATGGGCGTGCGGATTTCGTGGCTCATATTGGCCAGGAAAAGCCCTTTGGCGCGGCTGGCGGCCTCGGCCTGTTCTTTGGCGCGCATCAGCGCTTCTTCGGCCTGTCGTTTGGCGATCAGGCTGTCGAGGAAGTTGTTGAACCAACGGTTCAGTTCACCGATCTCGTCGGTGCGTTCCTCGGGCAGGCGCATCCCCCAGTCGGTGTGCCCTTGTTGGATCTGCTTGAAGTGCTCGGTGATGCGGTTGATGGGCTGGGCGATGTCGCGGGTCATGGTCAGGGCCAGCCACAGCACGAAGACTAGAAAAATCGTGACGGTGAGTGAGGCGAAGTTGCGGATGCGGTTTGCCTCGCGCATCAGGCTGCGTTCTGGAATGAAGCTGATCAAATACCAATCGCTCAGCGCCGACCGATCATAGGCGATGAACATCGGCTCGCCTTCGATGCGCGTGCGCAGTGTGCCGCTGTCACCTTCGAAGCGGGCCAGCAGCGCGTTGCTGACGCTGCTGCCGATCTTGCTGCGGTCGGGGTGATAGACCAGACGACGGTTGGCGTCCAGCACCATCATGTAGGCATCGTCGCCCAGCTCAACCTGGGCGAATGTATCGTAGAAGCTCTCGATGCTGTAGTTGATCAGCAACATGCCGATGGGGCGTTCTTCCAGGTTTTCGCCGTCGATGTTGCGGATCATGCGGGCGATGGTGATCACCTGATGGTGCGTGGAATTGGCGTTGACGTTCGGCTCGATGCCGCTCCAAAGCACATCGTTTTCTGCGTCCAACGCCGCGCTGAAAAGACGGTCGAGTGTTTCCTCGTCCACTTCGGAGAAGTCGAGGGTGTCGCCCACGTGATAGTGCGCTCCCTCTACCGAGAAGAGATCAATTGAGATGAGGTCTTGCAAACTAAGGATGTAGCCGCTGAGGATGTAGCCGATCTTGGCCTTGGTGGCCAGCTCGGCGTACGTCCCCTGTGTGTCGGCGTCGGCCTGGAGCGCGGCCTGCACATCGTCCAAGCTGGTGATGTTGGTGATCAGGCTTTCGAGATTGGTCAGGATCAGCTCCAGGTAGCGTTTTTGCTGCTTGAGTAGCTCCTGGCTGTTCTGGCTGACTTGCCGCACGATCACCTGCTGGGCGTTGTCGTACGAAATCCAACTGAAGACGATCAGCGGGATGATGCCGATCAGCAACACGTAGAGCGACAACTTTGTAGCGATTTTGAAGCGTTGTGTAATGAACTTCATTGATCCATCCTCTGCCGCGCGGCAAGATGACAACGCTTGCAGCGCGGCATCAGGAAACGCAGGCGATGAACCTACTCGTTGAGCGTTCCGGCGGTAACCAGCATGACATCGACCAATTCAACCCCACGAATCTGTTCGCCCTCCAAGAGGCGTACGGCAATCTCCACACCACGATAACCCTGTAACGCTGCCTGTTGATCGATGGTGGCTATGAGTACGCCGTCGCCCAGCACCGCCTTGGCTTCGTCGAGGGCATCGTACGCGGCCACGAGGACGTCGCTACGCCCTTGCTCCTGCAAATACTGGAGCACGCCGAGGGCCATCATGTCGTTGGCGCAGAAGACGCCGTCGATCTCAGGATGTAGCGAGATAACTGTCTTGATGACTTCATACGCTTCGTCGATCTTCCAGTTGGCGGTCTCCGAGGCGACGACTTCGATATCGTCGTTTTGCTCGAAGGCGCGCAGCGCGCCGGCTTTGCGCTGTTGTGCGTTGTCGGCGGAACGGATGCCTTCCAGGATTGCCACCTGTGCAGGCCCGTCGAAATGTGAAAGCAGGGCGCCGGCCGAAAGATAGGCACCCTGTTCATTGTCCACACTAACAAAGGGGACGTCAACCAACCCCATTTTCGCCGACAACTCTGGATCGAGCCGGTTGTCGATGTTGACAATCGGAATCCCAGCCGACTGCGCTTCGACCAACACCGGCACCAGTTCGGTGGAACTGGCGGGCGCGATGACGATGGCGTCGACGCCGTCGTCGACCAACTGACGCACAATGGCGATCTGTTGCTCGATGGATGTCTCTTTGGCGCCGGTTTTGACAATCAGATCGATATCAAATTCGGACTGGGCGGAGCGAGCGCCTTTTTCCATCTCAACAAAGAATGGATTGGTCAGCGTCTTCATCACCAACGCGATTTGAAGTTTCTCATGCACGGCCGTCGGCGCAGACAGCGATGTTGCATCTATCTCCTCCTCGACCAGCAGTTGATCGATCTCGCCTTCACCGCGAGCGGTGCAGCCCCCCACGAATAATGCCAACATAGCAATGACCAAGAGCCAAGATCTCAATCTGAAAGGATTCTGTTGCATTGTACACACCTTTTTTTGATGCGATGAAAGAGATACCACGAGGGTACAGAGTCTATAGGTGAGCGAGCGGAACTAGGTTGATTCTACAATCGCCGAGTCGTGGTGGCTATACCACATTTGGTCGATGCTTTACGACGGACTTACTCCAATTCGCAAATGATATGTACGTGTTGCCAATTATTCTTTGTGGTTTATGTGTGTTTGGGGCTTGTGTCGGGTGCGGCGCCCGATCCGTGCATGTGATTTGACTTTCTGCCCGCGAAATCATAGACTGAATTAAAATTGAGAATTAGTCTCATTTACTGATTGTGGACACGGATTGGCAGAAACACGGATTCTTTTGCTTTGATCTGTGTTTTGCTCAATCCGTGTCCACAGGCTTCTTTCAGGGCAGGATGCTATCTTCGCAATTTTGCAGAGAATCGTGAAGTACTGGGATTGGAGCTATTGCGCATGCCATCTTTCTATTCGCGAGCGACGCCTCACATGCAAGACGCGCCGACTGTCGCCTTCGCCGGCGTTACGGTGCGCTACGATGGCGTATTGGCGCTGGACAATGTGTCTTTTGACTTGAATGAAGGCGAGCAGGTGGCGCTGGTGGGGCCGAACGGCGCCGGCAAGAGCACGCTGTTCAACGTGCTTGTGGGCAAGATCCGCCCCAGCCGCGGTGACGTGCGCGTCTATGGCAGCGGCCCCACCGGTCACATCTGCATTGGCTACGTGCCGCAGCGCAACGCCATCGACTGGCGCTTCCCGGTGACGGTGCGCGATGTGGTGATGATGGGGCGGACGGGCAAGATCGGCTTTCTGCGCTGGCCCAGCCGCCAAGATCACGAGCTGGTGGCGCGGGCGATGGCCGATGTGCGTATCGATCAACTGGCCGAGCGCCAAATTGGCGAGCTTTCGGGCGGGCAGCAGCAGCGGGTCTTCTTGGCGCGGGCGATGGCGCAGGAAGCGCAGGTGCTTTTGCTGGATGAGCCTTTCACCGGGCTGGATGCGCCCAGCCAGCGCGTGCTGCTGGAAATTCTGGAGGAACTGCATCGGCGACGCATTACGATCCTGGTGGCGACGCACGATCTGAATCAGGCAGCGGAACGTTTTGGCCGCATCATGTTGCTCAACCGCCAGTTGATCGCCGACGGCGCGCCGACAGATGTGCTGACCGCCGATCTGCTGCGCCGCGCCTACGGCAGCCATCTGCACGTGATCCCCGGTTTGGAGGGTGGCGGCCTAGTGGTGGCCGACGTCTGCTGCGATCACGATGAACCAATTGAACGAGAAGTGGAGCGTGTTTGATGGAGATCTTTGATTGGCTGCTGGCGCCGTTGAGCTACCCGTTCATGTGGCGCGGGCTGCTGGCATCGTTGATTGTAGGGGTGCTCTGCCCCGTGATTGGGTCGTTCATCATTTTGCAGGGGATGGCTTTTTTCGGCGACGCGCTGTCGCACGCGATTTTGCCGGGTGTGGTGGCCGCATTTCTACTGAGTTGGCCGCTTTCGCTCGGCGCGCTGATCGTGGGTGTCCTCGCGGCGGTGGGGATCGGCTTGCTCAGTGAGCGGGGCGAGATCCGCGAGGATACGGCCATCGGCATCGTCTTCGCCGGGAGCTTCGCACTGGGGATCGCCATGATCAGCACGGTGCGCAGCTACGCCGTAGACTTGACGCACATCCTCTTCGGCAATGTGCTGGGCATCGCCGACAGCGATCTGTGGCTGGTGGCCGGGCTGGGCGCGTTGATCCTGGTGATCATCATCGTGCTCTACAAAGAGTTTGTGGTGCTGGCCTTCGATCCCACGTTGGCAATTGTGTTGCGTTTGCCAGCGCGAGCGCTGCGCTACCTGCTGCTGGTGCTCATCGCGCTGACCATTGTTGTATCGCTGCAAACGGTGGGCATCGCCCTGATGCTGGCCATGCTGGTGACGCCAGCGGCCGCCGCCCAATTGCTCACCCGTCGCCTGCCCGCCATGATGACAGCCGCCGCCGTCATCGGCGCGGTCTCCAATGTGACGGGGCTGTACCTCAGTTTCTATTTCAACATCGCCTCCGGCCCGGCCATGGTGCTGGTGGCCACGGGCGTCTTCCTGGTTGTGTTCCTCTTCCGCCCGCAGCGCGGGTACGTTTGGCAGAGTTTGTCTCGGCGTCTGGCGGCGGCGTGAGAGGGGCTGGGGTGATGGGGTGACAAGGTTAGGACTTTTGACTTTTGACTTCTAAAACTCCACTTCATCGTGAACATCCTGCGCGGCGACGGGTGGGGTTTCTGCGCGTCCTTGCAGCACGCGCACGAGGGCCAGCGCGAGTTCCTTGGTGTTGAGCAAGGGGACGTCGCTGTCGCCGCTCACAGGGACGGGGCCGACGCAGGCTGGGCAGCCGTACCGGCAGCCGCATGATTCGATCAGCGATTCGGCCGCGCTCAACAGATCGGTGTGACGTTCGTAGAGTTGACGGCTGAAGCCGAGACCGGCAGCCACCGACTCGTAGATGTAGACGCGTGGGCCGGCTTGCACCGTCCGGTGGGAGGCGCTTGCAGGGGCGGCAACGGGGTTGGCGCTTTCTTCGCTGCGCATGACCGAGACGCCAATGTCGGCCCGATCACACATGAGGAAGAGCGGCGCTAAATTTTCCAGCGCATAGGCAAGCCCTTCCAGGCCGGATCGAGTGCGAACGCCGGCTTCCAACCGTCGGTGACAGCGTTTGCACAGGAGCACGAGGTTGCTGAGGCGGTTGGCCTCCTGGTAGTTTTCGTTCAGGCCCGGCACGTAGCCGAAGGTGCGAAATGGACGCAGGTGGTGGACGTCGTGCTGGGTATGGCGTGGCTCGGGTGTGCCACACTCGGTGCAGCGGAAGCCGTCGCGCTGCCGCACTTTTTGGCGCTGCTCCTGCCAGTTGGGGCCGTAGTCGTTGGGCGAATCGTGCCAGAGGTTGGCGCGCATGAGCGCGTCTTGGGCCTCGGCGGTCACTTCGATCCAGTAGCCGCTGGTTTCCAGCGTCTGTGGCGGGTAGTCGAGCGGGTAGACGCCCAGGGTTTCGTGGGTGTAGTGGCGCACGCGCCGGTAGTCTGTCACCTGCCAGGTGACGGAGACGTCGCCGTGGCCGATGTGCGCGCCGCCGCTTTCGACCTCGTCGTGGGTGGCGAGGATCTCGATTTCGGTATGCAAGTTGGCGTCGGTGTAGAAGTCGACGGATTGGGGGGTCACCGTGGCGAGGCGGCCTTCGAGATCGAGCGCTTCGACGATGTAGCTTTGGCCTTCGTGGATGTAGACGGCTCCGGCGTGGACCAGACGGGTGGCGCTGCCCGCGTCCATTTCGCCCACGAGGTGAGCTTGCCCATCTGGTGTGCGGTGCTGGATAACGACGATGTCGCTGCCGCTGTTACGCAGGCCGATGCGCCGCGCCGGGTAGCTTTCGCCCTGCCACAGGTAGCGACCTTGGGCGGGGCGCAGATCGCCCTGTTCAGCCAGCAGCGCGAGGACGTCTTCGGTGTATGCGGAAGCGCCGAAGGCTTCGCCGATCTGGAAGGGCAACTCGAAGGTGGCGCAGCGGAGCTGATCTACGAGCAGCATGAGGTTGTCGGCGTTGATGAAGGCGTGTTCGGGCGAGCGTTCCAGCAGGTATTCGGGGTGGGAGACGATGTACTGATCGAGCGCGCCGGCGGTGGCGACGAGGACGGCCAGTGAGGCGTCGGCGGTGCGGCCGGCGCGACCCATCTGTTGCCACGTCCCCGCGATGGTGCCGGGGTAGCCGCAGATGAGGACGGCTTCCAGTTGCCCGATGTCGATGCCCAGTTCCAGCGCATTGGTGGTGACGACGGCGCGCACATCGCCGTTGCGCAGGCCGGCTTCGATGGCGCGGCGTTCTTCGGGCAGGTAGCCGCCGCGGTAGCCGCGCAGGGCGTGGTGTGGATCGTCCTGCCACTGTCGGCGGCGCTGGTAGCGTTGATCGCGCTCGTGGTGCAGGCGGGCCATGCGCTGGCGCAGGTAGGTGAGCAACACTTCGACAGTGAGGCGCGAACGGCTGAAAACGATGCTCTGTACGCCGCCCAGCAGCAGGCGGGTGACGATCTCCTGGCTTTCGAGGACGCTGCTGCGGCGCAGTCCGCGGGATCGTAGAGCGGCGGGTTGTAGAGGACGATGTGCTTCTGCCCTGCGGCGCCGTTCTCGTCGATCACGGTGACAGGCGCTTCGACCAGGGATTCGGCCAGTTGACCGGGGTTGGCGATGGTGGCGCTGGTGAGAACGAAACGGGGCGTGCTGCCATAGAAGGCGGCGATCCGTTGTAGACGGCGCAGCACGTTGGCCATGTGGCTGCCGAACACGCCTCGATACATGTGCATCTCCGTCCACCACGACGGCGGTAGCCCGCCGAAGAATTCGGCCCAAGCGGCGTGGTAGGGCAGGATACCCACGTGCAGCATATCTGGATTGGTGACAATGATGCGCGAGTTGCGGCGCAGGTGGCGCGGTGGGCGGTGGGGGTGTCGCCGTCGTAGGCGGCGAAGGTGAGCGGCGGCAGTTGCGGATCGAGATCGGCCAGCGTGTGCTGCCATGCGCCTAGTTCTTCCAACTGATCGTGGGCCAGCGCCTTGGTAGGGAAGAGATAGAGCGCGGTGGCGTTGGGATCTGCGAGCAATTCGTGAAGCACGGTCAGGTTGTAGCAGAGCGTCTTGCCGCTGGCGGTGGGGTGACCACGGCCACATTTTGGCCGCATAGCCCGGCGTCGACGGCCTGGCGTTGGTGAAGGTAGAGCCGTTCGATGCCGCGGCGGCGCAGCCCATCGGCGAGGGCGGCGCGCCGCGGGGATCTCGTCTTCGCGGGGCGCGGCGGCAGCACCTGCCAGGCGGTGACGTTGGTCATGAATAGATCGCGCCGCAGATCGGCGATCAAATCGCTTAGGCTCATACGCTAATCATAAACCTGACAGTAAGATTCGCCAACGTAGTTATACGAATGGGCTGGTTGTGGGTATAATGGTCGGGCTGTCTGTGGAAGAAAGAAGTAAAAATTGCTTGAAACTATGAACAAGACAAACTATGAACATGATAAACATCGTCATTGTCGATCAAATACGGTTGATTTTGGAATCAATCTCAGCCGCGTTGGCAGGTGAGGCGGATATCCAGATACTGGGCGCTGCCACCACCCGCGCCGAGGCCCTTTCGCTGCTCAAAACTGGTGACGAGCAGTGCGATGTGCTGCTGGTAAGCGCCGATCTACCTGAGGATGATGCGTTACACCTGGTGCGAGCGTGTGTTGAACTGGAGCCGCCGCCGCGTGTGCTGGTGATGGGCGTACCGGAAGCTGAACCTGTGATCATGACCTTCATCGAAGCAGGCGCCGCCGGCTATATCCTCAAAGACGATACCGTGGCGCACCTGCTACAAAACATCCGAGCCGCCTACAATGGCGAGGCAATCGTATCGCCGGAGATCGCGCTGAGCTTGATAGAACGGGTGAATGAACTGGCTGATCGCGTGGTTGATTTCGATGCCGCATTACTATTCGTCGTTGACGCGGCGAGCGGGAAATCCTTGATCTGTTGGGCCAGGATCTGACGAACCAGGAGATCGCCGACCGCCTGTTCATCGAATTGGGTACAGTGAAGAATCACGTACACCACATCCTCGACAAACTCAACGTCAACAGCCGACAGGACGCCGCGCCCTACCTGAATTTGGTGCAAAATCATAACGCCGTGGTGGATATTGAGCCGGACGAAACGAGTAACGAGTAACGAATTACTCGTTATTCTTCACCCACATCGGCTGATCCGCTGGTTCGAGGATCATGCGGACTTCGTTGGTTTGCGTGTCGATCAGCCACAACGAGGGAACGATATCGGGGCCGAGCAGTGGGAATCGGCGGGTAAGCAGGTAGCGTCCGTCGGGCGACCAGGACGGCGTGCCGTAGTCGACATCTGCGTCGGCGGTGAGAGGACGGGCATCGCTGCCGTCGCTGCGCATGATCCAGATCTGTTTGCCGGTGCTTTCCTGTTCTCCGCGTAACACCTTGCGCCGAAAGGCGATCCACCCGCCATCGGGCGAGTAACTTGGCCGCTGTCGTTGGTCAACGACGTTTCCCCGCTCAGGTCTGTCACCTCGTCGCTCTCCACATCGATTTGCAGAATATGGGTGACATAGTCTGTCCCTCGACCCAGGTGTTGGTGGTGAGTAGCAGGTTTTTCTGTGGGTGCCACACACCTGCTTCGCCCAGCGCGTTGGGGTAAAGCGCGGTCTGCCCGTCTGCCAGGTTGATGACACCCAACCCCGCCGGATCGGGCGAAATGTAGCTCAATCTGCTGCCATCTGGCGACCATCGCCCTTCGAAGGCCAGTTGTTGGCTATCGGGAAAGATGAAGCCGGTTTCCCCAGTCGTGGTGTCGAGTATCCACAATCGCGGTGGGCTGAAAAAGGCCGAAGAATAATCCGACATGTTGCGCAAGGTGTAGGAGAGCAAGCGCCCGTCGGGTGCGTATTGGGCGTTGCTGCAAGATGCTTCGGGGCAGGCCAGTAGTTGCGAGCGTTGCCCTGTGTCCAGCGACAACGCCCACAGATCGCCCATGCCCAACGAACTCAACGCCGAATAGATCACCGTTTTGCCGCCGGGTGCGGTGGCGAAATCCCAGACGCCGTCGCTGCCGTCGGTCAATGCGCGGGGTTCGATCAGCGTCCCATCGGGCGCGATGCCCGAAATAAAGAGATGATTGCGCCCTTGTTCGTCGCTGGTGAGGTAGAGGAAGCGCAGATCATCCGCCGTTTCCATCGTCCCACCGGCGCGCCAGGCCAAACCAGTCACAGCCAGCGCGCAGATCGCCAGCACAGCGAAGACAGTGAGATCGAAGGGTGAGATTGAAAAGCGTTGGATCATGATCAGGATTGTCGATAGTGTGTGGTGCGTAGCGTGGTGCGTGTACCGTTGAGCGTACGATCTCAGAATTGGCGTCCTGTTTCGTGGACAAAATGGATGCCAATTCTGAGTTCATATTCTCTACGGGTACACGCACTACGCACTACGGATACAAGTACGGTTGATTCGGCGCCGGCACCACCTCCACCTGTGTCGCCACCAGGATCGGGGCCGGCGCGGTGGCGTCTTCGCGGAAGCGGCCGCGCACGCGTACCCATTCGCCTTCGGGCAGTGTGTCGGTCTGTCCCCATTGTACGGCGAGGGCAACGGCGCGGCGTCGGCCACGCAACAGCCCACGATGAAGCGGGAAACCCAGAAGGTGTCCGCTGCGGTGTCGTCATCGCGATAGACGAAGCCGATCACCTCGGCTTCGACGTCGGCGAAACCTTCGTTGCTGCCTGCGCTGCGGAAAGCCATCACCCAATCGAGGATGTTGCGCGCCAGCGGATCTTTGTCGGCTGTCGAGCGCACAATGGTGGGCATCACCGAATCTACCCCGCCCACATCGATCTCGCGGTTTTGCATGGCCGATGCACCCAATGGCTGTGGTGGCACCAGCAGGCCCAACACAATGGGCAGCGCCACGAGGACAACCCCACCCCAGGTGAGACCGTGACTGTGATCGTGGTGATGGTGCTCCTCGTGGTGATGCTCCTCGTGTATGTGATCCTCGTGGGCATGATCATCATCGTCTTCGTGATGATGGTGGTGATGGGCATGGCCGAAGTTGCCGCGATAACTGATGCCAACCAGCAGCAGACCGATCACCGCGGCCAATGTCAGCCAGGCGTAGCGCTCGCTGATGTAGAAGTAGAGCGTGCCGTTGGCAATGCGGCTGTAGAGAAAAATGCCCAGTCCAATCAGGAGCAGCGCCTTGATCGCACGCTGAAAGGTTTCACTCGCTAACATGTCAGCTCCCCAAGAAGAGATTCCAACTAATGGCGGCTACAGCCGACAACGCAAAAGGCAACAGGATCAAGTAGGCCACTGTGCGCCGTTTGAAGACGCCCAGGAACATCAGCGAACTTTTGATGTCCACCATCGGCCCAAAGGTGAGGAAGCCCACGATGGCGCCACTGGTGAAGGTGGTGCTGAAGGCCAGCGCCAGGAATGCGTCCACTGTAGAGCAGACGGAAAGGACAAAGGCCAGCGCCATCAGCGGCGAAGACGGAGATCACCGGCCCCTGGCCGATGGTGAGCAACATCGACTGCGACACGAACGTTTGCATAGCGGCGGCCATCATGGCCCCGGCGATGAGGTAGCGCGCCATGTCGAGGAAGTCGTCGCCGGCGGTGATCAGCGCCTGGCCCACCTGTTGTGTAAATCCCTGCGCTGTAGCGTTCGGCAGCGAACAGACTACCCGTTGCTCCATGACATCGGCTAACAGGATCTCGCGGTTTCGCTACCTGGAAGATCAGGCCCACGATGAAGGCGATCAACACGCTCAGCCCCACGCGCCCCCACAACACAGGTCCCCAGCCGAAGGCGGCCCACGTACTGGCGATCACCACCGGGTTCACCACCGGCGCGGCTAGCAAAAGGCAACGCCCACCGACGGTGGCAACCCTTTTTCGTAGAGTCGACGGGTCACCGGCACCACGCCGCACTCACACACGGGGAAGGCCAAACCCATCGACGCGCCTGTCAACGCAGCCAGTAGCGGATGGCGCGGATCACCTGTTCCACCCAGTTGCGGTCCACGAAGATGTCGATAAAACCCGACACCAGTGAACCGGCCAGCAAGAAGGGCGCCGCTTCGATGAAAAGCCCCAGAAAAATCGTCACAAACGTCTGGAAACGCTCAGCCGCAAAGAAACGCGCCTGGGGCGATGAGATGCTGGTGACGATCAACGATGCCAGGACGAGGAGCAGCAACCCGCCGCCCAGTAGGCGACGCAGGCGGCGTCCTTGTGCGGAGGACGGCGCCGCTATGTCTGATTGTGCCTGCTCTTTGAGCGCAGAACCCATGCAACAACCCTTTCACACACAGGTAGACGGCAGCAATAGATTGCGCCGAAGACTACCCCGAGTATATCACCGCCGGATCGGGGTACAAAAAGTCATGTGTTCTACAGCACTGCTCGCTCTCGATTCGTACGCCAAACGCACAACTTTCGGACGGTTTTCGCCCATCTGTAGGTGGGGCTGAAACGCCGCAAAAGTGGCGTAGATGGGCCGCGCGGTTTACAATAAGGCAGTCAATAAGAACATTCGTACCAAGAGGAAAACAATGAAACGATTTACTGTCCCCCTAATGCTGCTTGCCCTGGCGACGATGTTGAGCGCCTGTGGCAACCGTCCTGAACGTATGCCCACGCCGATCCCTCGTTACACCGAGTCTGCACCTGTGGTGATCGCCCCACTCGGATCATCGCAGCAGGCACAGCGTCCTGCGGCCACGGCTACCGGTGTTGCTGCCCCTACGGCGACCGAAGAACCCGTCGCCACCCAAGCACCCACGGCCACCAACACAGTTGCGCCTACACCGGAACCAACCGCAACGCCCACCGAAACGGCGACCACAGAGCCAACTGAAACGGCGACCACAGAACCAACCGCCACGCCAACCGCAGAGGCAACCGCCACCCCCGAAGCCACGGCAACGCCGGAGCCGACTGTGGCTGATGAATCGGCGGACGACGTGGACGCAGGCGCAGTCGTGACCGAAACAGCGACCATCACCGATACTGGGATCATCACCGATACCGAGATCATCACCGAAACTGGGGCAGTGGACCCTGAGGGTGAAGCCGAAACCACCACGGATACAGATGCGGAAGCCGAACCTGAATCAACACCCGAGGCGGAAGCGCCCGCAACCGATGCCCCTGCATCCGCAACCGAAGCGCCCGAATCTGCCGATAGCAGCCAGACCATCGTGCTTCCCGCCGAAATGCAAACGGCTTTGGCAAATGGCGATGCGGCCAACGGTGAGCAGCTTATCCTGTTGAACGGATGCACTGCCTGTCACTCCATGCAGGAGGGGGTGATCCAGGTAGGCCCAAGCTGGTATGATCTGGCCGGACATGCCGGCGCACGTATTCCCGGCGTGAGCGCAGAAGCCTATCTCTACAACAGCATCATCCACCCCAACGATTTTCTGGTAGAAGGCTTCCAGCCCAATCTGATGCCGCAACTCTACGAGATGACACTCACTCAGGAGCAGTTGGCCGACATCATCACCTACTTGCTCACTTTGCGAGCGGAAGAGTAGCTGGGGTATCCATCGTTCAAGCATGGCATAAACCGGGTTTCCCAGGGAAGCCCGGTTTTTTTATAATGATTGGGTCAACTCCCCACCAACCCAACCAGAAAAGAGGCCTAGCCTTGAAACGCATCGCGGCCATCGTGACGGAGTACCGTCCGCGCTCCCATGCCGACGTGATCGTCACCAAGTTTCTCAGCGGTATCCCCACCGACGCAGGGACGCAGCAACCCCGGGTCGAAATCGCATCAATGTACGTGGATCAGTTCCCCGACAACGATCTCAGCCGCACCTACGCCGAAAAATACAACGTCCCCATCTTCGGCAGCATCCGCGGCGCGTTGACGCTGGGCGGCGATGAACTGGCTGTGGACGGTGTGCTGCTCATCGCCGAGCACGGCGACTACCCCTGGAATGAGCGCGAGCAGCACCTGTACCCACGTAAGCCGTTCCTGGAGCAGATTGCAGGCGTGATGGCCACAAGCAAGCGCGCCGTCCCCGTCTTCAACGACAAGCATCTTTCGTACAACTGGGCCGACGCCCGCTGGATGTACGACCGCATGGCGTCGCTGGGCGCACCCTTCATGGCCGGCTCGTCGCTGCCCACGTGCTGGCGCAGCCCCTGGCTCGAACACCAACCGGAGACGTCGATCCAGGAGGCACTGGCTATCGGCTACAGCGGACTCGACGTCTACGGCTTCCACACGTTGGAGACGTTGCAGTGCATGATCGAACGCCGTCGTGGCGGGAGAGCGGCGTCGTCGCCGTCACCTGCCTCGAAGGCGACGCGGTGTGGCAAGCCGCTGCGGACGGTCTCTGGTCGCGCGATCTGGCCGACGCCGCCCTGGCTACCATCGCAGACAAGCCGGCTGGTCCTATTGCCGATCACTGCCCCAATCCGGCCATCTTTCTTGTGGAATATGCAGATGGTACACGGGGATCTGTCCTCATGCTGACGGGATACCTCGAAACCTTCGCCTACGCCGCTCGCATCGACGACGAGATCGTGGCCACGGAATTTCACCTGCAAGGCGGCTGGCCGTATGGTCACTTCAGCTACCTCAGCCTCAATGTCGAAGAAATGTTCGTCACTGGGCGTCCGTCCTACCCGGTGGAGCGGACGTTGCTCACCACCGGCGTCCTCGAAGCGGCGCTGGAATCGCGCTACCGTGGACACGTCCGCGTTGAGACGCCCCACCTCGACATCGCCTACCAGTCGTACACGGAATTGCCCTGGCGCGCCGAAGGACCGCGTCCACAAATTGAGACGAGAGAATGGCAGCTAGAGATAGGCGATTGAGCGATCACCACTCACCAATCCCCACCCTCAGGAGAAACGCATGCGAGCCGTACAAGTGCTGGCCCCTGGCCATGCAGAGTTTGTCGAAGTGCCGACGCCGGAGTTGAAACCGGGGCATGCCCTGGTGCGTCCGTTGCGGGTGTCGCTGTGCGGCAGCGACATCTACATGCTGCACCACGCGCCGAAGCACCTCTATCCCTTCCCGCCGGGGACAACCGGACACGAAATGGTGGGCGTAGTCGAGGCTGTGGACGCGCCGGGGTCCGGCATCGAGCCGGGCATGGTGGCGCTGACATTGGCGCCCAGGCATCAGGCGATGGCAGAATACTACCTGGCACACATCGATCATGTGATCCCGCTACCGCCGGGGAAATCTATCGAAGAACTGCTCCAGGCGCAACAACTGGGGACGGTGCTTTACGCCTGCAAACACCTCACCACCAACGTCATCGGCAAAGATGTGGCTGTGATTGGGCAGGGATCGGCGGGGCTGTGGTTCAATTGGATGATGCGACGGCTGGGGGCGCGGCGGGTGATCGGCATCGATCTGCAACCGCATCGGCTCATGTTGCCCAAATCCTACGGGGCGACGCATACGGTGAACAACTCGCAGATCGACGCGGCCGAAGCGGTGGCAGAGATCACCAACGGCCACATGGTCGATCTTGTGGTGGAAGCGGCGGGCGAACGCGAGACGCTGATCATGACGTCATCGCTGATCAAGGAGCAGGGCGAGATCCTGCTCTTCGGCATCCCGCACTACCAGGAGATCACCATGAACTGGTTCGATATGTTCCGCAAATATCCGCGCATCAAGGCCATCTCCGGCGCTACAAACGATCCAGGTCAAGGCGTCACCCGCCACGCCGTCGAACTCATCGCCGACGGCGAGATCGACGTGAAGCCAATCCTTACCCACAGCTTCCCCTTTGAACGCGTCATGGAAGCGTACGAACTCCAGCGCACCCGCGATGAAGGCGCGGTGAAGATCGTGGTGGAGATGTCTGAAATGAGGTGATTGGGGATTGGTGATTCGTGTTGGGTAGGGGATGTCGGTTGGCGATGGGATTGTTGGCGGGGTAAAGAGATGATGGGATGATGGGGATGATGGTTCGCCGAGATCCATCATCCTCATCATCCCATCATCTTTGCCGGATGTACTTCACCGACGCGGGAGAACTGGGTCTACACTGTCCCCAATCCCCAACCTACTTCAACTCAAACTCAAAGCGCACGCTGTCCGTCTGGCCGCCGGCGGTGATGGTGAGATCCATCACCCATTCGCCGGTCATGTTGAAGCGGACGCCTTCCACCAGGTAATCGCCGTTGCCCAGGTTGTCGGTGACCTGCGGCGTCGTGGGGAAGCCGTGGTTGTGCGCGGGCATGCCGCCGTCGACGGCGATTTCGGCGTCTTCCACAGGCGCTCCGTCGGCGGTTTCCACGTGCAGCACCCAGTTGTGGATCTCGTTGATCACCACTGGATCCAACTGGCTGGTGGCGGTGATCTGGAACAGGCCGTTTTCAGTCATCTGCGGCGCCAGGGCGTCGGCGGCCATGTTGCCCGCCATGTGGCTTTCGTGATCTGCCTCGGTATGCCCCATCTCGCTGTGATCCATCTCATCATGATTCATGTCACCATGATCCATCTCACTGTGATCCATGTTGCTCATGGCCATGCCACCGGCCATGTCCATCACGGGGACGGTGAGATCCATCGTTCCTGCATTCTCGAAGGTCAGTATCAGCGCGATTTCATCGCCGACGCTCATGCCACCGGGGATCTCCAGCAGCATGACGTGTTTGCCGCCTGGCTTGAACTCGACGATAGACTTGGCCGGCACTTCGAAGCCTTCGGGATGGGGGATCATGCGCATGACGCCGTCCTGCTCGATGGTTTCGTGTAACTCTGTGATATTGGCTACATCGGCCTGCGCCGAAAGCAGCCGGTCGGCGTTGTCTGTGGGGTTGACGATGGTGAAGTAGGCGGCGCCGTTGCCATCGGGCGCAGCCGGGCGCGCCATTGGGCTTTCAACGCGGACGGCGTCGCCGGTCAGTTCGGGCGTGGCCATCGACGTCATCGGTGTGGTGGGCATGGCACAGGCCACCAGAATCAGTGCGAAGATCGCCACGATCCCAAGGCGTAGGTAAATGCTTATCTTCATGGGTTCTCTCATATCGTAATGGTGTGTGGGCGCGTTTATGGGTTTTGAGCAGAACAGGCTCTGTGGACACCGATTGGGAGAAACACGGATTTCGTCGGGTTGATCCGTTTTCCCTTTGCTCGGTGTCCAATAGGACTCCACGATTCTTGCGTGAAGTCGAGATCAGATTAGTCGGAACGACTCACACTGCTCGTGGAGGCGGTGTGGGGATCAACGGCGCGTGGCGTGGATGCCCTAGCAGCCTGTGCGCGACGCTCGTCTGCGTTGGCAGGTGAAGACCATATCGCCACGCAAAAAAGAGGACGATGAGGAGCATCACCAGCAACGTGTCCAAGTTCGACTGCCCGGCCGCGTCGCAGGCATCGCCGCAGGTGGTGTTGGTGTGGAAATGTCCATGCACAGGGTCGAAGACTACACCTAGCTGCTCGCTCTGTGACGGCGGATCGGCAAAGACCAGATGGGCATGGGCATGGGGGTGACTCGGGTCCGCCATCGCGCCCCAGCAGAGAAAGGGGAAAACAAAGGCGAACAACCCTACAAAAACCAGCAACAGTGATTTCTGCCACGCGGAAAGGCGCAGATGACGGTGATCCTGATCTTTGCGTAGAGGGCTGATAAACGTGGGCTGTCCGGTCACGCGGGATAGTTTAGCACAGGGGAACCATCAAATCGAAACACAGGCGCATGTGGTGGGCGCCTGTGAAAAGGATCACAACATGTTAACCAATCTGCAATCATCGGTTAACATCGCACTGGCAAAATCAGAATCAGAGACAGGGCGTGCCGTCACACCGGCGAAGCTTTCATCCCCCGGAAAGCATTCACTTCCCTTCCTCTTCGTTCACGCGCAGAAAGCCCCAGGTCAATCAGCCTGGGGCTTTCTGTTTACGCATTACATTCTGACCTGTATCGCGCTCCCGCTCTCATACCGCCGCAGTCCTCGATGAAAAACCACCATCGCCAGCCCAAAGAAGATCGCCGCCGCCGCCAGCATTTGCAGCGCGGACGGCCACTCGAACTGGCGCACAATCTGCGCGGGGACAGCGCCCACAAACGCCGCCGGGATCAGCGTGAAGAGCAGCAGCTTGGCGGAGCCGTCGAAGAGGGTGATGGGGTAGAGCGAGAAGGTGATGATGGCGCTCAGCGCGTTGTTGAGCAGCAGGTTGGCGTTGCCGATCCAAAAGGCCAGGCTCTGTACCAGCACCAGGAACGAGACAAAGATCAACGTCGCCAGCAGTGAGGCCAGCACGAAGCGGGCGATCATGCCCACGTCCACGCCGCCGATGACGGCCACGCCCACGCCGAAACTGAGCAGCCCGTAGACAAAGTCACCGACGCCGCTGGCGATGCTGCGGCTGGCCAGCACGTGAAGCAACACCGGCTTGGGCAACGACAGGTAGTAGTCCAATTGCCCCGTCACCACGATGTTGGCCAGGTGCAGCACATTGCCGAAAAGGTACGCGCCTAGCCCAAAGCCTACCGCCACCACGGCAAACAGAAAATACATCTCGTCGATCCCCCACCCGTTCACCTGCTCGAAGCGGTCGAAGAAGATGATCCAGAAGACGAAATAGACAGCGTTGTTGAAAATCATCCCCAACATCTGCGTCAAGAACGCCACCCGATACTCCAGGATCGAGAGCAGATTGACTTTCCAGAGGGCGAGGAGGAAGTTGAGGTTTTGCATGGCTTTTTTTGGGGACTGGGGATCGGGGACTGGGGACAGGAAGAGCGTCCGCTAACCTGTCCCCCGTCCCCGATCCCCAGTCCCTCATCCTCCATTGATCGTCAAATACCCAACCATTTTCCGATAGAAAAATACCAGCCCCACGCCCAGGATCCCCAGCCAGATTCCCTGCATGAGGACGACCTCGCCGAAGCGCGCCCAGGTGGGGTCTACGAAGAGGCGGGCGGGGCCGTAGATCGTCCACGCGAAGGGGAGGCGCAGGGCGATGGCTTGCAGCCAGTCGGGGAAGAAGTCGATGGGGATGAGCAACCCACCCAAAATGAAGACAAGCTTCTGGTAGACCCAGCGGAAGGCGCTGACTTCTTCGGCCACGAAGGCGCTGAGGCCGATGAGCGACGCGATGCAGAAATCCAAGAACCACGCCAGCAACACCGCCACCGACGCCAGCAACCAGCCCTGCACCGGCGGCGGCGGACCCACCAACCACCAGATCAGCGCGCTCCCCGCCGCAGCGTTGACCACGAAAGCCAGCACACTGTCACCCAGGCCGGTGGCAAATTGGTAGACGATAAAGTTGAACGGCTTGTTGAGCAGGTAGGCGATGCTGCCATCCTTCACCGCTTCGGAGATGATGCGCGACAGATCGGTCTTGCTCAGGATCACGGCTTCGGCCATCATCAGGTACCACAGCGTATCGCGCAGACTCAGCCCGGCGATCACGTCCTCGCCCGCAGCGCTGTAGGTGACCCGCCACAAATTCACAAAGATCCACAGGAAGAGCAAGATCGAAATCGTCCGCCCCAGCAGATCGAGCGGATAGGCCAAATTGTTCTGCAGCTGCATGCGCAGCACAGCCCAATACTTCGTCACCGCGGCCAGGTGTGGGCGTTGAGCAGCGATGTCATCGGCCAGTATTTGGGGACCACGGCTACCATCTGTCATCGCTCAACCACCCTTGATGCCCCACAAACCTCGCCATGAACACTTGATCGGAAGGATCGGATTCTTGTGAAAGCACGAAGTTAATCTGCTCGACAATCTTCATATTTTTGTGGCGCAAGATGAATTCGGTCAAAGCAAGAGAGCACAGGTCATCAAACGAAAGCGACAAGCTTTCAGCGAGCCGTTCAGCCTCTGCCAGCAGTTTACCGTTGATCGAGACCGTCGTCGTTGTGTTTGACATGTTTCTCACTCGATTTCTGTGTTCAAATCTCTGTCTTCGTGTTCCTTCGTGTGGCTTCGTGTGGCTTCGTGGATCAACTCTGGCACCTCTGCCGCCTCTACGTCTCGTAGATCGTGCGGATCACCTCTTCGAGCGACGGATCCGAGATGGTGACGTCAACAAGACTGCCCACTTCGGCCAGCCTCGCCAGGACCTGCTCCACCGGCGTTTGGCGAGCGTCGAAGCGCAGTTTGGCCCCGAACTGGCCTACTTTGAGCATCTCCACGCCGGGGATGGCGAAATCGGCGGGCAGTTCCACGCTGTAGCGCACGTCCACCTGCTTCGATGTGAGGTAGGTGCGCTTGAGCGCGGAGACCTTGTCCTGGTAGATGATCTGCCCGTGGTTGATCACGATGACACGTTTGCACAGCGCTTCGATGTCCCCGGCGTCGTGAGAGGTGAGGAGGACGCCCACGCCTTCCAACTCGTTCATGCGCCGGATCGTATCGCGGATGCGCATCTTGGCCACCACGTCCAGCCCGATGGACGGCTCATCCAGTAGGATCAGCCGCGGCTTGTGCAGTAAAGACGCCGCCACCTCGCAGCGCATGCGCTGGCCCAAAGACAGTTTGCGCACCGGCGTTTCCAGTAAGTCTTCGATCTCGAAGGCTTCGGCGAGGAAGGCGATGCGCTTGCGCAGGGCGACGTCGTCCATCTCATAGATCTTGCCGAAGAGGTAGAAGGTGTCCACAGCGGGCAGGTGATACCAGAGTCAGTGGCCGCTGCCCAAACACCGACCCGATGTGGAACGCCAGCTTCTGCCGCTCCTGCCAGGGGACGAAGCCCAGTACGCTTGCGTCCCCTGCGGTGGGGTGCAGGATGCCGGTGAGGATCTTGATCGTGGTCGATTTGCCCGCGCCGTTGGGGCCGATGAAGCCCAACAACTCGCCCGACATCATCTCAAACGAGATCCCCTGCACCGCCTCCACCGTCTGCATTTCGGGGCGCACCAGCGCGCGCAGGCTGGCGGAAAGCCCGGCGGCCTTGCGCTTGGTGGAAAAGGTTTTGCGGAGGTTGGTGACGGATATGGCGGACATGGTTTCAGATCCCCAAATCTCATTCTTCCAGCCCAGTACGCATGGGCCGACCACCATACTTCTCCAAATTATCCGCATGATGGCCGCGCCCCGTGTCGCGCAGACGTTGCAGGTAGTCGCGCCAGGGCTTGCTGTGCTCGTTGGCGTGCAGCGGACCGCCTTCAGCGATGACACCCCAGAACGGGTCGCCGCGCAGGCCGCGGTTCATCTGTTGGCCCATCCACTCGTCCATGCGGCGCAGCCCTTCGCCAAGGACGTCGGGGCGCTGCCCCACCAGGTTGGTGGTTTCGTGCGGATCGGCGTCGATGTCGAAGAGCATGTAGGCTGGGAAGTCTTTGAGGCCGGTGTGGTAGGTGCGGATGAGCAGCCAGTTGTCCCAGCGCACGCTGCGTTGACAGCTCCACGCGCCCTGGCTGATGACCAGGTAATCGCGGCCTTCATCCGTACCCGCGGCCAGCGAAGACGCGAAACTCTCGCCGTCCCAGCTTTCGGGCGACTCGCCGCCGAGAATGTCCACCAGCGTGGCGGGCAGGTCGAGATGATAGTGTAGGGCGTCGCGTGCTTCGCCGGCGGCGGCGTCGGTGATCCCCGGCCAGCGCACCACCAGCGGGATGCGGTTGGTCCCCTGGTCCGCGGTCTGGTGATCGCCCCAGATGTTCAGCTCGCCCTGGTTTTCACCGTGGTCGGCGCTGATGATGATGGCCGTCTCCTCGTAGATGCCCAGATCCTTCAGGTCTTGGATCAGCTTACCCACGTAGTGATCGGCGTAGTGGATGCCGGTGTCGTAGCCGTCCATGTGCTCGATGGCATCTTCCAGATTGCGGATGTGTCCCTTGCCCATGCGCCAGATCGGCGGCAGTTGATCGCTGTAGCCCGGCACTTCGGTGGCGCTGTGTGGGCCGAAACTGGCGTTCTGCTGGTCGATCAATTCCTGGGTGATCCACGGATCAATGGGCTGGTGCTCGAACGGGTTGCCGTACTCCTCGGGGTGATCGTAGGGCGTGTGCGGGTCCCAGAAGTTGACGTGCAGGAACCAGTTGTCCTCGCGGCCGAAGTTCTGCAACCACTGCTTCATGGGCGGATACATCTCGTCGGCGTTTTCCAGGCCACCCTTGCCGGTGTCGTAGGTCTGCTCGAAGCCGTACCACACCTGATACGCCGAATGCCGCCGCGGGAAAGGGCTGATGCTGGCGGTGCGATAGCCCAACTTGCGCAGGACCGCGCCCAGCGCTTCCTCGGCCAAACGCTGACGGAAGCCGCGGCCTTCGCCTTCCAGCGGCAGATCCGCCCACACGCCGCCGTGGTTGATCACACCTGTCCGCGCGCCGAAGTGGCTGAGGAAAAACGCCGTGCGGCTGGGCAAACAAGGACTGTCCGAAACGTAGTGATTCGTAAACCGCACGCCTTCCGCCGCCAACCCATCGATATTTGGCGACGTCTGCCGCGGATAGCCGTAACACGAAAGATGATCCGGCCGTAAAGAGTCGATGTCGATGTAGAGAATTCGCATGGGAGGCTCCAGGAGTGAGGATCAGATTTTTCAAAGATTTTCCAGAAATTGATCCACGAAGGCACACGAAGACAGAAGGAAATCCACAGATTTCACGGATTATTAGGATTCAGAAAGAATTTGTCCGCATCTTCTGGAAATCCTTCTAATTCGTGGAATCTGCGGATAATCTCTTCTTTTGTTCTCTCCTCTTCGTGTTCCTTCGTGTTCCTTCGTGTTCCTTCGTGGATCAAAAACTCTGCATAGTTTTACTTCATCCCCGTTGTCGCAATGCCCGTGGTGATGAACCGCTGCAAGAACGCGAAGACAATCGTGATCGGCAGCAGGGTGAGCACGGTCATGGCCAGGATGTAGTGCCACTGCACGTTGAGTTCGCCCTGGAAGGCGGCCAGCCCCACCTGCAACGTGAAGAGTTCGCTGCGGCTGAGCACGATCAACGGCCACAGGAAGTCGTTCCAGCGCCACATGACGGAGAAGATGGCCAGCACGGCCAGGGCAGGAACGGCCAGCGGCACCACAATCTGCCAGTAGGCGCGCCATTCGTTGGCCCCGTCGATGCGGGCCGAGTCGATCAGCTCGTCGGGGATGGTGAGCATGTACTGGCGCAACAGGAAGACGCCCGTCGGCGTGGCCGCGCCGGGGATGATCACCCCCCACAGGTTGTTGTTCCAGCCGATACCGGTGATCACCAGGAAGACAGGCACCAGAATCACCGAGATCGGGATCATCAACGTGCTCAGGAAGAGCAGGAAGATGGCATCGCGCCCCTTGAATTCGTACTTGGAGAGGGCAAAGGCCGCCATACTATTGATCACCAACGTGATCAGCGTGGCCACTGCCGTCACCACCACGCTGTTGCGCAGGTAGACGAGGAAGTTGAAACGCTGCAACGGCTCCAGGTAGTTTTCCCAGGCCAGACGCAGTTCGTTGACTTCGGTGCGTTCGCTGATGGGGACGCGCACGATCTCGTCGGGGTTGTCGGGATCGACCATCTGCGCCTCGATCCCCACGCGGCGCACCTGGGCCAGGCGACGCACGCTGCCGTCTTCCATCGTCACGTCGAAGAGGGGCAGTGGATCGTCGTAGCCTGCCACGTTGACCGTCACCCCTGAGTAGGGCAGCAGATCGGGCGGAAATTTCACCAGCGCCGCCGGTGTCTTAAACGACGAGAGCGCCAACCACACCACAGGCAGGAACATGAGCAGTGTGCCGCCCACCAGGTAAAGATACGTGAAAATGTCCGCCCCGTCCATGCGGTTGCGTCCACGCGTACGGGTGAGGAAATCGCCGACTTCCGACATGAGAATCCTCCTAAGAAAGCTCCAGAAGTTGATCCACGAAGCCACACGAAGGGCAGAAGGACATAGAAAAGGGAGGTTATCCACAGATTTCACAGATTGAAGGGATTTCCAGAGGGATTTGGAAAATCCTTTTCCGAATCTTGAAAATCCTTGAAATCTGCGGATCTCCTTCTGTTCTTCGTGTGCCTTCGTGGATCAGCAGTTCTGGCTTGGTCTACGCGATATCAGAAGTCTGCCCCAGCCGCAGTTGCAGCACGGTGAAGATCAGCAATGCGATGCCCAGCAGCAGCGACGCCGCCGAGGCCAGGCCGAATTGCTGGATCTGGTTGGCGAACGCTGTCTCGTAGATGTATTGCACCACGTAGGTGGTGGCCGTGCCAGGCCCGCCGCCGGTGAAGACCCACACCTGATCGAAGACCTGCACAGCGCGGATGATGGAGAGCACCATCACCACCAGCATGGTGGGCATAAGCAGCGGCAGAGTGATGTAGCGGAAGGTGCGCAGCCGCGTGGCGCCGTCCATTGAGGCAGCTTCGTCGATTTCGGGCGGGATCGACTGCAACCCGGCCAGCAAGATCAGCATGTAAAAGCCCATCTGCGCCCAAATGCTGATGAAGATCACCCAAAAGACAGCCCAATTGGCGTTAATGAAAAAGAGAGCGCGCTCCATGCCCAGTTCAACCAACACCGCGTTGACCAGCCCATCGCGCTGCAAAATCCACTTCCAGATCAGCGCCACCACCACCGGCGACAGCAGCACCGGGTAGAAGAAGACGCTGCGGAAGAAGCCGCGCCCCTTGATCGAGCGGTTGAGGATCAACGCCGTGAGCAGGGCCACCAACACCATGCCCCCCACCTGAAAGACGACGAAAAAGGCCGTGTTGTAGACGCCGCGCCAGAACAGGTCCTCGCGGCAACTGTTGGGATTGAGCAGGTTGGCGCAGTCGAAGATACGAGCGTAGTTGTCCAACCCCACGAAAGGACGGTTCTGAGGCAGCAGCGCCGTGCCGCCGGTGAACGAGTAGTAGACGTTGAGCAGCATGGGGAAGAGGACGAAGATGCCGAAGATCAACAGGTTGGGCAGCACAAAGATGTAGGCCATGCGCCGCGCCCCGATCCCCCGTTGCAGCGCACCGAAGACGATCTCCAGCAGCGACATCACGAGAGAATACAGGCTGAAAAAGAGATCACCCACCCGTTCGCTCAGCTTCGCACGGCGACGTGGGGACGAAGAAACAGTCCGGCTCTCTGCACTCATGATCAGATTCCTCCTGAATCAGGTTGCTGCGACAGACGACGCCAGTGAACGCCGGTTGAGCTTGTCGAAACCCAGTGAACGGGTGGACCCGCTGGTTTCGACAGGCTCAACCGACGCTGGTCGTGTCGTCACGGTCAAAACAACGACGCGGATGGCAGGACGCAATTTTCGCATCGCCCACCATCCGCGTCGCCGTCATGCAGAGACGAACTTACTGCTGTGTCGCAGCGATGCCGCTGTCGATGTCCTCTTGCATGCGATCAATCGCTTCGTCCAGGCTCAACTCGCCCACGAAGACTTGACTCAGGCGGTCGCGGGTGGCGTTGAAGACGATGGTGTTGTAGCGATAGGCCTGCATGGTGTAGGCCAACGGCGCCAGTTTCGGCACCTGCGCGGCGTACACGTCCAGCGACTTCTTGGCCTGCGGCAGATCGGTCTGGAAGTCGACGCCCGACTCGGCCAGCCCCAGGTGACCGGGGATGAAGAGGGTGCGGCCATAGAACTCAGCCAGCACGTCTTCCTGGGTCAGGTATTCCATCACACGGGCGACTTCTTCGGGGTGCTCGGTGGTGGCGATGGCGACCACGCCTGCGCCGCCAGGCATGCCGGTGCAGGCAGCCGGGCCACACGGATTGGGTACGGCTTCCCAGTCGAAAGCGTCACCGATCTTGTCGGCGAACTGGCCCACCTGCCAGCTACCCGACATGTAGAGCACCAACTGGCTGTTGATGAACGGCTCGTTGGCGGCCACGTAGCTGCCCGAGGAGCCAATCCACACGTCTGGCAACATGGTGCCATCGGCGTGCCAGTCGACCATCAACTGCGCCATCGCCTTGAAGCCTTCGTCGCCCACTAGCGCGGGGTTGCCGTCGGCGTAGAGGTACTGGGCGCCCATGCTGATGGCGGGACCGGCCAGGCGATGGCCGGTGCGGTCCATGGCCATGGGGAAGATGCCCGAGTCGGCGCCGAAGAAGGCGGCGACTTCACGGGTGGCGGCGGCCCACTCTTCCCAGGTGACCTCGTCGGAGCTGTCGCTGGGGACGGCCACACCGGCCTGCTCGAAGAGCGTGCGGTTGATGTACGGTCCGGTGACGGTCAACTGCGTCATGAAGCCGGGGATGGCGTCGCCGTCTGCCTCAACCTGCATCCAATCCAGGAAGGGACCGAAGTTGGTTTCCCAGTAGTCGGGATCTTGCAGGTAGGGGCGCAGATCGAGCATGTACTTGGCGAGGACGCCGAACTGGGTGACGCGGGCCATGTCGGGGCCTTCACCGGCCTCCAACTGGATGGGCAGCGTCTCCAGGATACCCGACGAGTACGGCACGGTGTCGATGATCACCTTGATGTCGGGATTGTCGGCTTCGAAGCGATCCAGCAGTTCGCGGATCACGCTGCCTTCGTTGCCGTCGTCGTACCACGTCATGCGCAGTTCCACCACGTCGCCAGACGGGGCGGCTGCTTCGACGGGTGCCGCTTCTTCGGCGGGAACTTCGGTTGCCTCGGCAGCGGGTTCAGGCGCCGCTTCTTCGGCGGGGGCAGACGGCGCTGCCGGCGCACAGGCGGCCAGCATCATCGTCAGCAAAACAACGAGAACGAGCCAGAGCTTATTGTGCTTCACTGGTTTCCTCCTTTAGGAAAATGGTTGAACAGACGGTGTGGGTGGGTGGATGCGGTTATGGGTAATGGATGTTATGTCAACGCCAACACCGGCAACCCGGCCAGGCGCGCATACGCCTTCAACGCCGCCCGATAGTCGCCGTAGACGATGCAGACGTGGTGCTCCAAGCCTTCTTGCATGACGGTGTCGAAGACGTCCATCACCGGCCGGTCGAAGCGGATGACGCCGCTGGTGCCGCTGAAACTGGGCGGCGCGGAGACCATTTCGCCGCCGCCCACCACCAGCCGGTAGCCGGTGTCGGGCAGGTGATGCAACCGCGCCACGGTGACACGTCCTGGGCGCAGTGGAAACTGGAAGAGCAGCGGCAATTTGCGATTGCTGTGGACCGTCCCCTCGACGGTGTAGGCGGGATCGGCCATCGTGACGGGGGCCAGCCCGCAATGCCAGAGGACGGCGCTGTCGCTTTCGGCGTCCACGTTGACCAGGTCGGTGATGAACGGTTGCAGCCCGCTGATGGCCTGAAGCAGCACCAACGTCCGCGTGCCGCTGACGTCGGCCTCGCAGCTACAGGGGACGTTGTCCTCGGTGAGCATGCTCAAGGCCCGCAGTGCGGCGCAGCCCAATTCGTAAAAAACCCAGGCCAGCAACGCACAGCAATGCCGTTGAGACTGTCGGCGGCGGCGTGGTCGGAGAGTGCGGCGTAGACGCCCGCGGTGCCGGCTGTGGCTTCGGCGTCCAGGTCACCGATGTTGGGCGTGAACGCGGACACCCGCTCCACAAATTCCTGGCGACGTTCGGCGCTGACGGCGGCGGCGGCCTGCAATGTCCCTTCCAGCGGCAGCGGCACCACGGTTGCGCCGAAACGACGGCTGACTTCGGCGGCGTCGCAGCTGCATGTGTCGAAGCCGCCGGGTGTTCGCCCACCACACCCACGCGACTCACCTGCAAGGCCTGCGCGCTCGCCCAGCCTGCGCCAGTGCGTCTACGGTTTCCAGCACGGGCGTCGTCCGCGGCGCGGAGGACGTACTCGTAGACGAGCCGCGGCGCTTGAGCGCGTGACCGGCCAGATTGATGCCGCACAGGCTGTTCAGCCGCAGCCGTCCGCCGCTGTGCCCTGGGGACAGCCCAGAGCAGAATGGGGATGCTCCGGATCCTTCACCGTTTCGGCCAGCGCCACCGCCATCGAGCCATCGGCGAACGATGCCTGCAAGAGAATGAGCAGATCAAAGTCGGCGTCTGCAGCCGCTGCACCGCGCCCTCGCCAACCGCGGCGTCCATGATCAGCGTCGTCCCCGATCCGAGAATGTCGTAACCGGACCAGGTCAACTGCGTGTGGACGGTGTCGCACGGCAGATTGCGCCAGCGGCACATCAAACGTCGGGCGAGCGATGGAGATTAGCGCGACGGAGAGTGGTTGGGTCATGGGTATTGAAGCACACAAGGATGTTGGGTTGGTTGTTGAGGGACTGGGGACTGGGATCGGGGACTGGGGATTCTCATCGACACTACGAACCCAATATTGGTTTCATTCACTCGACAAGATCCCAGTCCCCGATCCCCAGTCCCCAGTCCCTATCTCTTAATCCCCGCCTGCTGCTCAAGAAACGCGTCAACCTTGACGGGCAATCCTGTCCTCGCTGAGTGATTGGCGGCCAGGACGACGGCGGTAAGCGGATGCCTTCCCACAGGCCGGCGCGCAGGGAGTGGGATCTCCGGTACGCACGGCTTCGGATGAAGGCCCGGTTGACGCCGGCGCGGAATGCGCCCCGGCTGGGCGTGTGCTCCACGCCGGACGGTGTCATCACATCCAGCCCGGCTTCGGTGATGCGCAGCAGACGGTCGCGTAGGGCAAAGTCGGCGGTGGCTGGGTCCTGAATTTCAGGATACAGGGCGTATGTTCCTGTGCAGTTACCCACCGCGCCGCTTTTGTAGCGCAAGGTTAACGCGTAGGCGTCCCAATTGTCAAAACCATCGTCGAAGTTGCTTTGGCGTTCATTGTAACAGGCGTAGACGGTGTCCACATCCCCGGCCAGGGCTTGCGATAGGTCGACGAGGTGGATGTTCTGATCGACGATCTGACCGCCGGCCAGCGCCCGATTCCACATCCAGCGCACGGGCGGGCGGGTCCAATACCAGTGCAGGTTGACCATCATGACGCTTCGTCGCCGATGAGGCGTTGCGCTTCCTGGCAGGCGCGGTGTAGCGCCAGTGGAAGGCGACCGAGACGAGGCTGTTGCGCTGTTGGGCCAGCCGCCACAGCGCGCTTCCATCAACGGCAAGTCCAGCGAAATCGGCTTTTCGAGGAAGGCGGGGATCCCCTTTTCGAGGACGCCCAGGGCGATTTCGGCGTGGTTGTAGGTGGGCGTGCAGACGTAGACGGCGTCGAAGTCCTCGTTGCGCAGCATCTCGCGATGAGACGTAGACCTGCGCCCCCCACCTCGGCGGCCATCTCCTCACCTCCGCGGCAGCGACCAATTGCAGATGGCCGTGATCTGCACGTCTGGTTCCTCGCGTAAGAATTCGGCGTGCGCGTGTCCCATGCGGCCTGCGCCGACGAGGCCGACTCGGAGTGTTCGGGTGCTCATTGTGGTTTCCTGGGGATTGGGGACTAGGACTGGGGATCGGGGACTGGATCTTGTTGAGTAAGCGACACCAACATTGGAACCACGTACCTCGACAAGATCCCAGTCCCCAGTCCCTAATCCCCAGTCCCCAGTTTGACAACAAACTCACGCGGTGTGGCGCCCGTGCTCACAAACCGAGCCACTTCCGCGGCGCTGCCACCGCGTGAACATCTGCTGGGAACGATGGTTGAAGGCGGCGATGGTGGCGCGCCAGTGCGATGGATGGTATTGGGCCGCACCGAAGGCAAGGATGGCCGCCAGCGTAGCTCGTCCTCGTTTGCGACCGATCAGGCTCGGATCCATGCCCACGCCGATGTCGAGTGCCGGCGAGGCGTTGTAGTCGAAACCGGGTACCTGACCTTCCTCCCCAAAACAGCAGAAGGCGAACAGGATCTCGTCCTCGTAGACGCCGAAATAGCGCGCCGCCGGATCGAGCAACAGCGCCGTGGAACCGTCCATGTTGTAGATGTGGTAGGGAGGCTCGTAGCGCCAGGCGGCGATGGCCTCGGCGTCAATTTCGGACAGAGTACGCACAGTATACATGATGGTCGATCCCGATCACACGATGGGCAGAATAGAACGCGGATCGGGCGGATTGAGCGGATTCGGGCGGATTTTTTCTGGGAATCCGTTTGATCCCGCCCAATCCGCTCAATCCGTGCTCTATTTCTGCTGCGTTCATTCCACTACCATTTCGAGTAATTCCTCGATCACAATCGCCACCCCGTCTTCGTCGCTGCTGACGGTGACGGTCGGCCACGGCGAAGACTTCGGGGACGGCGTTGGCCATAGCCACGCCGACGCCGCACTCTTCGAGCATTGACGTCGTTGGTGTCGTCGCCGAAGGCGATGACGTTGGCCAGCGACTCGCCCCACAGGTCCACGAGGTGGCGAGGGCGGCGGCCTTGGACGTGGTGCGTCATGATCTGCACGAGGTTGTATTTGGGCGAAAGCAGCGCCCGCACGCTGGTGGGCAGTTCGGCCAGGCGGTGCGACCTGTTCGTAGTGGTCGAGGGTGAGATCACCTTGGCCGTAGGCTGGTTGGCCACGCTGAGCAGATCCTCGGTGAGGACGCAGTCGTAGCGCTTGAGCGGCTGGTTGATGCAGAGCACGTCGTCGATCTCCAGGCCGATGCGCAGCGTGGGGTCGACGTCTTGCAGCATCTGCACGATGCGGGTGGTCACCGCGCCGGGGATGTAGTCTTCGTGCAGGATGGCGTCACCTTGCAGGATGATGGCCCCGTTGTAGCAGATCCACGGCAGGCGGTGCAGCCGCTCGGTGATCTTGCGCGGAGCGTGGCGGGCGCCTTGTGGCGATGACGACGCGCTCGCCGCCGGCTTCCCAGGCGAGCAGGGCGTCGATGGTGCGCTGCGCGATCACACCGTCACTGCGCACGATGGTGTCGTCGAGATCGACGGCGATGATGGAGAGCATGGGAGATCCTTGGGGACTGGGGATGGGGACTGGGGATCGGGTGGCGCGGATCCGCCGCGTCCGGTGATTGGTTGTTGGGGGTAGTGTAACATGGGTGACAGCGAACAGTGGGAATACGCGAACAGTTGGGATCGAATTCCAAATTGGGTGTGGATTGGGCAAAGGATGTCGGCGCGGTCGGTTCCAAGTAACTGTCCGTTTTTAAGTTAGCGGTTTCGCATTAGACACTGGGTTCAGATGAGATCCAAACCGCTAAGTTGTTTACGGACAGTTACTAAGACATCTCAGAATTTTGATGATCCACGAATGCGCACACGAAGCACCACAAAGAGGAAGAGAGGGACACACGGATTTCAGGATTAAGCAAGGGCAGCCGAGCGAAAAGCTTTGTATCAGTCTTTTTTCTGCCTTCGTGTATCTTCGTGTGCCTTCGTGGATCATTATTTCTCTGGTTTCTCCTTAGCACCGTTCAGCGCCAGGCGCGACACCTGTTCGCGTTTTCCTGCCGTTCGCTGTCATTGACCGTCGGCGCTGCGTTCTCTATAATCGGGGCAGAATTTTTGCATCAGGACCCACCGAAAGCACCGCTCATGCCGTCAACACCTTCGCCTACGACGTTTTCCGCCGACGAGGACGAGCCCTGGGCGAGGGAATGGCTACTGCCGCGACTCGAAGCGGAAGGCATCCGCGCTTCGTACGCCAGGCGAGCTCGACCCGGCGGCATACATTTTGACGAATACGAACGTCTGTGGACAGCAGCCGCCATGTGCTCTTGGTGCTCTCGCTGTCGGGGATCAATGGCCCGTGGAGCTATTTCACCAGCCTGATCGCTAAACACGATGACCCGGCCAACCGGCTGCGCAAGATATTACCGCTCCATTTGCACCCGGTGCAGAATCTGCCCAAACGGCTGCGGCATCGTTGGCCTCGACTTCATCGACAGCGGCAAGCGGCGAACACGAACTGGCGCTCGCCACTCTGCGCGGACGCCGCCAGCCACGCCACGCCCGACGCCGCACCCACGTTCTGGACGTATCCCCTTCCGGCGCAACGAGCACTTGCTGTCGGCTCGCAGGGACGATCTGGCGCGACCGCACAGCGTCCTCGGCGCGGAGACCGCAGGGCATTCGCTCCGGGCCGGGCTGACCGGGCAGGGCGGCATCGGCAGCGACGCAACTGGTGGTGGAATACTGCTACCGTCACCGCGACACGGGCCGCTACCCTGACGGCATCTTCTGGGTCAACGCCGCCGAGGACTGGCGACAGGGTTTCGCCGCCCTCGGCACGCGGACCCCGCCTGCGTGATCGCCTGCAGCACGAGCAGATCCGCCGCCGCAGCCTACTTCAACGCCCACCGGCAGGCGTTGCTCGTCCTCGACAACGTGGAAGACCCTGCCGCGCTGCTGCGCCCCCTGGCCGACGAGGCATACTGTCCTCGTTGCCGGTGCGGCTGCTCTTTACCACGGCGGCGCCATCTGAGGCCATTTGCGCCGGTGGAGGTGACGGTCCTGCCGGAAGAGGCGGCGTTGCGTCTGCTTACTCAGCCACCCCGAACGGGCGTATTCGCTCGATCCCAAAACCCTGAATACGCGGAGGCGCGCTGATCTGCTGCCGACTCGGTTTCTTGCCGTTGGCGGTGGAGATCGCGGCCGCCTTCCTGGGCGACTGGCCCGAAATCTCACTGGCCGACTTCCAGGTTCGTCTGGAATCAGAAGGCGCGCTGGCGACGCTGGACGAAGAAGGCGAAGAGCTTGCGTCATCCAGTTGGGCGGCAATCCACGATGCAGCCATCACCGCCATGCTGCGCGCCCAGTGGGATCAGGTTCGCAACGCCGACGCCCAACTGCTGCTGCGGGTGGCCGGTCAACTGGGTGAAGCCGCCCAGATCCTGCGGCGCGATTGGGGCTGCTGGCCGGTGTCGACGTAGAAGGACGGCCTGGCGACCTGCACCGCTCCCATGCGTGCGTTGCGCCGTCTACATGCGCTGTCGCTCATCGAAGAGTTGAGGATCAGATCCGTCGCACCCGCTGGCAGTGAGCTTCGCGGCGCGGTGTACGCCGGAGGAGGAGGTCCCCGCCTTTCGGCGGGAGCGGGCGCGGCCTGTCTTTTGACGTGCACAGCCGTGTCATCACGTTGGAAACTAACTGTCTGCACCGGGTGGTGTCAGCGCCGTGGAGGGCGACGCGCGCAGCGCTGGATCTGGTGACAAATCGCAACACAGCTACCGGGCAACCCAACTGCTGTTGGACGAAGTGATCACACGGCTGCGTGATTCTGCTGCTGCGCCTGCTCGAACGATCCTCGCATGAGATCCGCGATTGGGAGCGCAGCGGCGCAGCCCGCCTTTTTCGCCCAACAGATCCGCAACCGTTCGCAGCCAATCACACTCAACGTGCTGCACGACGATGCCCTGCGCACATTGAAAACACTGGTACAGGGCTACCTTTGATCTGGTCGGGGGTACCAGCCAGCCGCTGGCGCGCTGATCCGCACTTCACCGGTCACGAGGATAGGTGCGGTCGGTGGCGGTGACGCCCGATGGCAAAGCGCGCCGTCTCCGCCTCGTCTGACCGCACCCTGCGCGCCTGGGACTTGACTCGGGTCAGCCCATCGCCACCCTCACCGGCCACGAGTCTTTGGTGAATGCGGTGGCGGTGACACCCGATGGCACGCGCCGTCTCCGCCTCGTATGACCGCACCCTGCGCGCCTGGGACTTGGACTCGGGTCAGCCCATCGCCACCCTCACCGGCCACGAGGATTGGGTGCGGTCGGTGGCGGTGACACCCGATGGCAAGCGCGGCCACAAGGTCTCCGCCTCAGACGACCGCACCCTGCGTGCCTGGGACTTGGACTGGAGTCAGCCTATCGCCACACTCACCGGCCACGGGTCTTTTGTGCTGTCGGTGGCGGTGACGCCCGGATGGCAAGCGCGCCGTCTCCGCCTCGTATGACCGCACCCTGCGTGTCTGGGGACTTGGACTCGGGTCAGCCCATCGGGTTACCCTCACCGGCCACGAGGGTACTATCTGGTCGGTGGCGGTGACGCCCGATGGCAAGCGTTGTTCCGCCTCGTCTGACCGCACCCTGCGTGCCTGGGACTTGACCTGGGTCAGCCCATCGCCACCCTCACCGGTCACGAGGATAGGGTGCTGTCGGTGGCGGTGACGCCCGATGGCACCCGCTTCGCTGCCCCCGCCTCGTCTGACCGCACCCTGAAGGTCTGGGGACTTGGACTCGGGTCAGCCCATCGCCACCCTCACCGGCCACGAGGATTTGTGCTGTCGGTGGCGGTGACGCCCGATGGCACCCGCCGTCCCGCCTCACATGACCGCACCCTGCGTGCCTGGGGACTTGACTCGGGTCAGCCCATCGCCACCCTCACCGGCCACGAGGTCGGCGGCCGGTGGCGGTGACGCCTCGATGGCAAGCGCGCCGTCTCCGCCTCGTCTGACCGCACCCTGCGGTGCCTGGGGACTTGACCCGGTCAGCCCATCGCCACCCTCACCGGCCACGAGAATTTGTAATGCGTGGCGGTGGACGCCCGGCAAGCGCTGTCTCCGCCTGATGACCGTACCCTGCGCGCCTGGGACTTGACTCGGGTCAGCCCATCGCCACCCTCACCGGCCACGAGAATTTCCGTGAATGCGGTGGCGGTGACGCCCGATGGCAAGCGCGCCGTCTCCGCCTTCGGATGACCGCACCCTGCGTGCTCCGGGACTTGGACTCGGGTCAGCCCATCGCCACCCTCACCGGCCACGCGTTCAGGGTGAATGCGGTGGCGGTGACGCCCGATGGCAAGCTAAGCCGTCTCCGCCCTCTTGACCGCACCCTGCGCGTTCGGGACTTGGACTCCGGTCAGCCCATCGCCACCCTCACCGGCCACGCGCCTTTTGTGCTGTCGGTGGCGGTGACGCCCGATGGCACGCGCCGTCTCCGCCTCGATGACAAGGCGCACTTGCGGTGCCTGGGACTTGGACTCGGGTCAGCCCATCGCCACCCTCACCGGCCACGAGTCTTTTGTGCTGTCGGTGGCGGTGACGCCCGATGGGTAAAAGCCGTTCCGCCTTCGTCTGACCGCACCCTGCGCGCCTGGGACTTGGAGGGCGGCATTCGCCTGGCGGTGGTGGCGTTGGATGGGGCGCTGTGGGCGGTTGCGGTTGCGCGCCGGATGGGGAGACGATTGTGGCGGGGGATGCGGGTGGCAATGTATATTGTCTGCGCTATGTGGAACCGAAACCCGTCGATGGGGGCACCGGTGATTCTTCGTTCACGATCCGCTAGACCTGCCTCAACCCAACGGGCTGCATGGGTGTTTTGCCGTGGGGCGGGACGGGCATCGGCGTTAAGATAAGGTCGAACGGAAGTGCCGGGGACTTCACGTTGGACGTGTCGCCAGGCGTGAATGTCCCGTCTGCGGCGATAAGTCCCCGGCACTTGTGTCTGCTGTCGCTTAACTTAACGCCTATGGGCGGGACGGGTCCGGTGGCGGATCGCTGCTTGCAAACAAACTACCCGCCGGTGCTGCAAGGACAACACCGGCGGGCAGGAATCGTAGCATTGTATTCGGATGACGAAGCGTGACCGTTATCGTCAGTCGGTTTCTGTCCTCTCCTGCGTGGACAGCCGGGATCAACGCCAGCCGCATCACCAAGCGCAGCGCCTGCTGACAGCCCGTCGTTGGGAAAGGCCGCTGCCACATCCGGCGCGAGCAACACCAGGTTTGTGCCGGCGCGGTACTGTTCCGCGTACTTTCCACGCTCGGCTACATGAACGTACTTTGACAAATCGTACTCAGGGCGCAGATCGTCTTCTTCGGAATCATAGGAAGAGTCATATTGATTTCTTTCGCGACTCGTGGGTCGCCTTGCGCTAATGATGCGGATACGTCCGGCATGAGCGGTGTGTGCGACAAAGAGAAGTCGCCGCCTTGATGACATGTCGTCACTCCTTCATCCCCCGCCGCGCCGCCCAGCGTAGGTTCGCCTGTTCGGCGTCGTGGATCATGCGGTTGGGGCTGCGCGGACGGGCGTACGTTAAGTGGTGGGCGGGGTTGTAGTGGACAGGCAACGCTGCGGGCGTGCGGTTGAGGACGGCGCGTTGAAGCAGGGCGTGAATGCTGTTCGATGAGTGCAGCTTCGGCGGCGTCGACGCGGTAGGCGAGCGCCTGGCGAAGCAGGCGTCCTAGAGGAGACAGCTGATGGTGTACCGCAGATGCCCGCGTCAGTTCAAGACAAAGCGCCCTACCAGCGAACGACCTTGAAGCCGTCGTAAATGTGTTCCCACACGCGGGTGAACGCCGTCTGCGAGCGTCCCACGTAGAAAACCACCTCCTCGTCGCGGAAAAGATACAGATCATACGCCTGCCACGCTTGCGGGCACTCCGAAATCACGAGGAACTCGCGCAAGGGGAGGACGATGGCGGTGGGGGTAAGTTGAGAGGTCATAAGGGAATCTGCTCCAGGATTAGGGACTGGGGACTGGGGATTAGGAATCTTGCAAACGATCTAAAATCCCCTAATCACCCAATCGCCAAGTACAAACGACAACACGCCAATCAAGCGACATCATCCTCTGCCCAGTCCCCAATCACCAGTCCCCAGTCCCCAATCACCAATCTTCACAACACCGCCACCGTCGCCTTATCAATCAGATCCCAATCCAGCGCGATGCCCAGCCCCGGTCCTGTGGGGACGTGGGCGTAGCCCGCTTCGTCGACGTGGATCGGTTCGACGAGGCCGAAGTTGTACATGTCCCACGGCCAGAGGACCTCGAAGAATTCGCAGTTCTTGATGGCGCAGGCGCAGTGCAGGTTGACGAGTTCCAGCGGGTGGTAGTTGGCGGTGTGCAGTTCGCATTGCACGCCGAACGACTCGGCCAGGTGCGCCGTCTTCATCACCGCGGTGACGCCGCCCTTCCACGAGACGTCGGTGCGCACCATGTCCACGATGCGTTCCTGGATGCAGTAGGCCGTGGCGTAGTGGCTGCCCACGATCACTTCGGTGCCACAGATGGGGATGTCGAGCTTGGCGGTGAGCTTCTGCAGGCCGTAGAGATCGACGTCGTAGACGGGTTCTTCGAGCCAGTAGTAGTTGAGCTTTTCCAGTTCGCGGCCCATTCGGAAGGCCTGCTCGTGGTTGTACGCGGCCACGGGGTCGGCCATGAGGCGGAAGTCGTCGCCCACGGCTTCGCGACAGGCGCGGTAAGCGGCCAGATCGAAGTTGTAGTCGCCCGGGGGATGCAGTTTGTAGGCGTGCAGGCCGCGGTTCTTGCAGTCGAGGGCTTCTTGGGCGTAGTCTTCGGGCGTGGGGTGAAGGAGCGAACTGGCGTAGGTGGGCACCTTGTTGCGGTAACCGCCCAGCAGTTGGAAGAGCGGCAGCCCGGCCTTCTTGGCCACGATGTCCCACATGGCGATGTCGAAAGGACCGTAGGTGTAGATGGGCATGTGCGACCACCAGCGGTCGGTGACACGGTTCTCGTGCCAGAGCGCCTCGCGGTAGAGCGGATCGCGCCCCAGCAGCCACGGCTTCATCGTCGCCGCCGCGATTTCGCCCGCCATCCTGGCCCCGCGCCCGGCAAAACCGAACGATTGCCCCTCGATGCCCTCGTCGGTCATCATGCGGATGACCAGAAACTCCAGGTTCGACTTCTTCCCCTTCAACTGCTCCTCGCCCATGGACGAGTCATGCTGGCAGACGTGGATTTGGATGTCGGTGATCTGCATGGTGGCCTCCGAGGGAGTAGAGATTTGTGAGTGGGTATAATCTCAACACGCTACGCAACTCGACTCAACAACGCCTCACCATGCAGCCCCGCGACCAGATTGTCAATCGTCCGCTGGGCCATGCCGGTGCGGGTTTGGCGGGTGGCGCTGCCCAGATGCGGGGCGATGATGACATTGGACATGCTGAGCAGAGGATGATCCCGCGGCAGCGGCTCCGGCTCGGTGACGTCGAGGGCGGCGCCTGCGATCCAGCCTGCGTTGAGCGCTTCGACCAGGGCGTCGTGGTCTACGACGCCGCCGCGGGCCAGGTTGATGAGGAAGGCGGTAGGCTTCATCTGCTGCAATTGTTCGCGACCGATCATCTTGCGCGTCTCCGGCGTCAGCGGCACGTTGAGGGTGACGTAGTCGGCCTGGGCCAGCAGATCTGGGAAGCGCGGCGTAGGTCGCGCCGACTTCGGCTTCGGCGGCAGGATCGGGCTTGCGGTTGTGGTAGAGGATCTGCATGTCGAAGCCCGTCGCCCGCCGCGCCACCTGCTTGCCAATCGCGCCCATGCCCACGATCCCCAACGTGGCCCCGTGGACCTCGTAGCCGTGCAAGATGCTGGGATCGTACGACGTGAATGCGGCGCTACGGGCGTGGTGGTCACCGACGACGATGTTGCGGGCAATGGCCATGAGCAGGGCGAAGGTCATGTCCGCGGTGGCGCCGTCCACGAAGCCGGGGGTGTTGCCTACGGGGATGCCCCGTTCCTGGGCGGCGTGCAGGTCGATGTGATCGACGCCCACGCCGAAGTTGCTGATGATGCGCAGATTGGGCATGCGGTCCATTTCGGTGGGGCCGATGTGGGGATGGCCGTAGGTGAGGAAGCCTTCCGCTTCGGAAAGCAGCGCAGGGTCGGTCTCCATTCCCTGCCAGACAACAACGCGGCATCGGTCGCCGATCATCTCCATCATCTGCGGCGGCAACTGCGTCTCGGTGAGGACGAGGTAGGACATGGTGGACTCCGTCGATGTACGATTTTGGATTGCCGATTTACGGTTGAGGGAAGATCTTGTCGCCTACACTTTTGCCTTTTGCACTTTGCCTTTTGCCTTACTCCGCAATTCCCTTCCAGACAGCAGGATCAATGTTGCCACCACACATCACCAACCCCACGGTCTGTCCTTGCCAGCGGTCGGTGCGCAGGAGGAGTGCGGCGATGGGGACACCGGCCGCGCCTTCGATGACTTCGCCGTGTTCGGTGTGCATCCAGCGCACGGCGGCAGCGATGGCCTCTTCGCCCACGAGCATCCACTCGTCCACGTAACGTTGACAGGCGGCAAAGGTGACGGAGCCGTCCTCGATGCCGCCGGCCGTGCCGTCGGACAGGGTGGGCAGCGTCTCCATCTCCACGATTCCGCCCTGACGCACCGATTCGGCCATCACCGGCGAGTTGAGAGGCAGGCAGCCGACGATGTGGATGTCGGGTTTGGCGGCTTTGAGGTAGCCTGCGATGCCGCCGATCAGCCCGCCGCCGCCCACGGCAACGAAGACGGTGTCAAGGTTGAGGCGTTGGCGCAGCATTTCCACGCCCACGGTGCCTTGCCCGGCCATCACCTGGGGATCGTTGTAGGGCGAAATGTAGGGCTTGCCGGTGTCCTCGCCCGCGGCGCGGGCGGCCAACTCGGCGTTGATGGCGTCACCGGGGACGAAGCGCAGGTCCACGGGGAAGGCGCGCAGCTTCTCCACCTTGCGCGGGGACGCACTTTCGGGCAGGAAGATCGTGGCGTCCACGCCCAGTTGGTCCGGCGCGTACGCTACCGCCAGCCCGTGGTTGCCCGTAGACGCCGTGACCACGCCCCGTCTGCGTTCGTCTTGGCTGAGCGAGAGGATCTTGTTCGTCGCCCCGCGCAGCTTGAACGATCCTGTGTGCTGTCGGTTCTCCAGTTTGAGGTAGACGCTGGCCGCCGTGCGCAGGCTCAACACCGGCGATGGGATCAGCGGCGTCTCCAGCACGTGCGGGCGGATACGGTCCTCCGCGGTGAGGACGTTGTCGTGAATCGAGTCAGGCATCGGTGGATTCGGTTCCTGGTTGGGCGATCAGATCGTCGAGCACCAAGACGGTGATCTCTTCGATCCGTTTCAACTGGCGGTCATTGGTCAAGAGCGCCTCACATCCTGCCGTCAATGCCGTGGCCACATGAATGGCGTCCGGCGTGCGCAGATTGTAACGGGCGCGTAGGTCGGCGGCTTGTAGAGCAACCTGTACGGTCACAGGCTGAAGTAGAAAATTCCGACTCTTCTGCAAGAGCGTGGTGTAGCGCTGCTCAAGTACTGGAAGACGCAACTGTTTTGGTCGACTCAGCACCTCTGTCAAAGTGATGACCGAGGCGTAGGCGCGTAGGCTGTTGTCGCGCAACGCGTCAATGTAGGTTTGCACACGACCAGCGTACTTTGGATGATCTTCGATATAGTAGATGATAGGGGCTGAATCAAATGCGACAGACGTAAAGCTGAGATGCATCATGGTGAATAAGGTTGCTCCCACTCTTCACGCAGTTGATTCACATATTCCTGAGCATCAATCCCCTGCCAGATCTCTGCGCCTAAGCCCCTCAATTCGGATAAGTCATGAACTTCCTCTGCATTTTGTGACTGATCGACGGTATTTGAAGCCGCCTCCTCGCTGATCAGCGCGATCAACTGCAACCGCTCGCGCAAGGACCGCGGCTTGATGTACTTTTCGTACAGTTCCTCCACCGTAAGTGCTTCCACCGTGGTAACCGTCATCGTGGACTCCTTTGGCGACGTTGCGCTGTCTCCGTTGTGCAAATCGTTGGGATAGTTTGGATTTTACCACAGGGGATGGGGATTGGTGATTTGTGATTGATGATTGGGGCGGAGGTGACGGTCCTATGTGCGGTCGATCTGTCTCGGCGCCACCGCGGCGATGGTGGTGTTCTTGGGGATGCGGATGGTGGGGGTCGAAGCCATGACCGACGACGAAATCGACACCAGCGACATTCCTCCCTTGAGCGAGGACTTCTTTGATCGCGCCACGGTGCGAATGCCAAAGACGGAACTCCGCAGTGAAACAGAGAAACAACAAGATGCTTACACGGCGGCCAAGAATCGACACGTTGCCCTGTTGGCTGCCGCCGCTGACTGTGGCACAAACGGAAAGACTACTGTGTCCAGCGATGAGTTGCATGAACGGTAACATTTGATTTTCCCAATCAATCTGCCCCGCTCAATCCGCATCACTCATTGCCCCGAAACACCCTTTGTGCTACGATGCCCGCCACGATTTTACGTCCCTCTGGCATGCGCCCATAGCTCAGCTGACAAACATTCCCAATGAAAATCTACCGCCCCGCGCTCGTCCAAGGCAACCTCCGCAAGAAAAACTACTTTGAAGGCTGGTACTTCAAACTCGTCGATAGGACCGAACAGTACGCGTTCGCTCTGATCCCCGGCATCGCCCTGGCCGAGGACAACGCCCACGCCTTCATCCAGGTCCTCTCCAGCCACGAAGGCAGGGCGCAGTATCATTCCTACCCGGTGACGGCGTTTGCGGCGACAGACGATCCTTTCTCGCTCAAAGTCGGCGAGTCCACGTTTTCGTTGAACGAGATCAACCTGTCCGTGGACGATGGCGGACAAGATCACGGCCAACCTCACGCTAGACAACATCGTGGGCTGGCCGGTGCGCCTGCTTTCCCCGGCGCATGGGATGGTATCGGTTTGTCCCCTTCATGGAGTGCTACCACGGGGTATTGAGCTTCGACAACACGGTGAACGGGCAGATCACCGTCAACGGCGAGGCCATCGACATGACCGGCGGGCGCAGCTACATCGAAAAGGACTGGGGCGCGTCCATGCCGGAGACGTGGATCTGGATGCAGACCAACCATTTCGCCGCCCCCAACGTGTCGCTGTTTGGATCGATTGCCAAGATTCCGTGGCTGGGCAGCAGCTTCACCGGCTTCATCTTCGGCTTCTACTACCAGCAAAGAGTCTACCAATTCGCCACCTACACCGGCGCAAAGATTCATCGCCTGGAAGCCACCGAAACACACCTGCACATCGAAATCGAGGACATCAACCATCAGCTCTCGGTCGAAGCCGTCCGCGAAAAAGGCGTCGACCTGCCCGCCCCCAAACAAGGACAGATGACGTCGAAGGTCAACGAGTCCTTGCGCTCGGTGATCCAGGTGGAGCTGCGCGACAGAAGCACCGGCCAAACCATCTTCCACGGCGCAGGACGCAACGCCGGCCTCGAATTCGTCGGCCACACCGCGGACATACTCGCTGGACTCCGATAGCGACGACAAAATAAGAGAGACAGAGAGAGGGACACGGATTTCAGGATTGGCAGGAGGGAGAGGATTTGTAGCCAGATCTGCAATCTAAAATCTCTCTGAAATCCTGATGGTCCTGTTGATCCTGAAATCCGTGTCCCTCTTTCTGCTTCTTTTGTCTCTTCTGCATTCGTGTTTCTTCGTGTGGCTTCGTGGATCACTATTTTTCTGCTTTTTTCTAACCCGCGTCACAGGAACGGGATCGCCAGCGTCACGAAGAGCGCCCACCCACCGTAGAGGACCAATGCCACGCCCACCACACGCTGGAGTGAGTCGATCCACGCCGAGGGTCCGTCGCGCCATTGGCGGTAGAGCAGGGCGATCAACAGGCCGATGTTCAGCGTGTTCCACCCGATCACAGTGAAGCGGTTGGGCGTGAGGCCGTCGTTCCACGTGCGGTAGACCACCGCCGTCAGCGCGTAGAGACCAATCACCACGCTCAGCGCCGCCACCGCCAGGATCGCCGTCCGCAGCCAACCGTGGAAACGCGTCGCCAGATCCTGAGAACGCACCGGCGTCGCTCCCACCAGCGCCACCATCACCGCAAAGAGCATCACGTTGTAGACGATCAACAGGTCGCGGTTGCGGAACGGCCCCATGAAGTTGAACGGGATGAAGCAGAGATAGATCACCAGCACCAACAGCGTCAACGGCAGCAGCAGCCGCATCAGGATCGGCGTCAGTCGCCCCAATCCTGCTCAAACCGCTGCGCCAGGACCGCCTGCTTGGGCTGGAAGGCCACCGCCAGCGCGATCACCGGCACCAGCCCGGCCCCACCGGCAAAGAGCGCCTGCAACACCCACTCCGGCAGATCCAGTCCCAACGCCGAAAACAGCCCCACCGTGATCATGGCGAACGCACCCACCCCAATCCCAAAGACGCCGCCGGTGATGCCAATCTCCACGCTCTTGATCAGCGCCGCGAACCGTTCCCGCGGGGACGATCCCCAGCCCAACATGCCGAACCCCACACCGATCCACGCCAGCAACGGCAGGTGAAACAGCATGAGGATCTGATACGTCTGCCCCGCCCGCCACGTCGCCAGCGCGAAGACATACGCGCCCGCCGCCACTACCCCCGCCCAACGCCGGCAACGCCCGCCGTCGATAGCGATGGGTTCTCGATCATCAAAAAAAGATAGACCAGCACCGCCACCAGCGGCGACCACAACAAGAGCAGATACGGCGCGCCGTCGGCAAAGGCGAAGCGCGAATCGGCCAGCAGCGCAAATAACAAACCAGAAAGCAGCGCCAGCGGCAGGCCGTGCGCCAGGAGACCGAGTCCTCGCGGTTGTCGCGGTCGTCCGCCTGTTCTTGCAAGCGGTAGAACCACGCCGCGTACAGCAGATTCTCCAGCGCGGCCCGATAGCGCGCCGTCATCGCCGCCGCAAAAGAATCTCCCTCGCCCCGTCGCAGCGCCCGCGGTACGTCTCCTCCAGCATCCGCGGATCGTCGGACGTGAGGTTTTGTGTCGATAGTCCAATTGCCATGAAATGCCTCCTTGGGGGGATTGGCATGGGAAAGCGTGATTTGTGACTGGTGATTGGTGATTAGGGTTGTAGATTCGTATGTGAATGAGCCATCAATGGTCTCGTTGAATGCAGTGTACTCGAATTCACACAAATGTTGTCGGCCCAGTCCCCAGTCCCCAATCCCCAGTCCCCTCCATAGTAGATCACTTGCCCCGCCAATGCCACCATCCGCGTGCAAAATCACGCGCACTCAGGTGCTTGACAGCCTGACAGCAGTGTCGATCCAATTGCCCCATCCTGCCACAGCCGCTATACTGAAATCACGCAACATGCAACACGCACCAAGGAGAACACCCCATGCCCCTCCCCACCTACATCGACGACCTACGCGCCATCGTTGGCGCGGACAGTGTGTTGATGCAGCCCGAAGACAAGTTGCTCTACGAGTACGACGCCTCGTTTTCCACCCACGCCCCCGATGTGGTGGTGCTGCCCCGCACGACGGCGCAGGTGGCCGACGTGGTAGCGCTGGACGCCGCCCGCGGACTCCCCCTCGTCGCCCGCAGCGGGGACGGGCCTCTCCGGCGGCGCGTTGCCCACGTCCGGCGGGATTGTGCTGGTGCTAACCCGGCTGCGCGGCATTCGCAACATCGACGCCCGCAACCGCCGCGCCCAGGTCGAGGCCGGCGTGGTCAACCAGCATCTGGTCGACGCCGTGTCGCCGTTCGGGCTGACCTACGCCCCCGATCCCGGCAGCGGTAAGACAAGCACCCTCGGCGGCAACATTGCCACCAACGCCGGCGGGCCGCACTGCCTGGTCTACGGCGTCACCGCCAACCATGTGACGAAGCTCAACGCCGTCCTCGCCGACGGTACGCCGATAGAGACAGGCAGCGACCTCGCCGACAGCGTGGGCTACGATCTCAACGGCGTCATTGTGGGTTCCGAAGGCACCCTGGCCGGGTGACCGACGCCACCGTGCAACTGCTGCCCAAGCCCGAAAGCGTGCGCACGCTGAAGTGGTCGTCTTCCCCACCATCGAAGACGGATCCGAAGCGGTAAGCGCCATCATCGCCGCCGGTATCGTCCCCGCCGCGCTGGAAATGATGGACGGCAAAGTCTGCCGCGCCGTCGAAGAAGCTGTCCACGCCGGCTACCCCGCGGACGCAGGCAGCGTGCTCCTCATCGAAGTCGAAGGCATCGACGCCGGCCTCGACGCCGTCATGCAGCAGATCGCCGACGTCTGCATCGCGCACAGAGCGTCGTCCATTCATCAAGCTGCAAGCGCGGCGGAACGCGCCCGCCTTTGGGTGGGGCGCAAGAGTGCGCTGGGCGCAATGGGCCGCATCGCCCCCAACTACTTCCTCGAAGACGGGGTGGTGCCGCCACAAACTGCCCGAAATCATGACCTTCGTCGAAACCGTGGCGCAGAAATACGACCTGCCCATCGGTAACTTCTTCCACGCGGGAGACGGCAACATCCACCCCACCATCCTCTTCGACCGTCGCGACGAAGACGCGCTGCGCCGCGCCCGCCTCGCCGCCGAAGAAATTTTGGAGCGTTGCATCGCCCTGGGCGGCACCGTCTCCGGCGAGCACGGCATCGGCATCGAAAAGCAAGAGTTCCTGGCCCACCTCTACACCCAGGACGATCTCGACGCCATGTGGGATCTCAAACTGTGCTTCGACCCCGAAGGACGGCTCAACCCGGGCAAAGTCTTCCCCAAATCGTACGTCCCCAGCCCGCCGCCGCCCGCCCGCAACGGACACCACGGGCCGCTCTCTTTGGATCAACTGGTGGCGCGCATCGAAGAGATCGTGGGTACCGCTGCCGTCTCAGTTGCGCCCCACGATCTATCGACCTACGAACTGTTCGGCATTGCGCCAGGAATCGCCGCCTCGCCCGCCTCGGTGGACGAGGTATCGGCGCTGATGAAACTGGCAAGCGCGCACGACGTGGCCGTTGTCCCCTGGGGTGGGGGCACGCGCAGACAATTGGGCAATCCGCCGCAACGCTACGATCTGGCGCTGCACACCGGTCGGCTCGACGCCATCTTGGCCCACCATCCCGCCGATCTCACGCTGGCGGTGCAGGCCGGGCGCACGTTGGCCGCCACCAACGAAGTCCTCGCCGCGCAAGGACAGCACTTGCCGCTAGACGCGCCGCTGCCCGCGCAGTCGACATTGGGCGGCATCGTGGCGTCCGGTGCATTTGCTACGGGGCTGCGCCGGGCGGCTTACGGCACCGTGCGCGACATGATCACCGGTATCCAGTTCGTGCGCGCCGACGGTCGTATCGTCCGCCGCGGGGCGATGGTGATGAAGAACGTGGCCGGCTACGATCTGGCCCGTCTGCAATACGGCGCGTTCGGCACGCTGGGCGTGATCACCGAACTCAACCTCAAAGTGCAGCCGCAGCCCGAATCCAGCCTGCTCGTCGGCGTGGGGCTGTCCAGTTTCAACGCCGCTGCCGCCCTGCTCGACAAGCTGGCCGCGGCCCCACTCCTGCCCAGCAGCGTTCTCGTTGTGGACGGGGCCACACTGGGGGCTACACCGGGCCACGACGCGCCGATCTGGGTGCTCGTCCGCTTCGACGGGCGCGCCGAGGCCAACACCCGCCAGCTTGAGCGAGTCCGCTCGTTGCTCAATGCCAAGGATACGGAAGATGTAGAATCTTGGTCGGGCGGGGATCTGTCCTCGGTGTGGGGGCGTTTGGTTGGTCGAGCAGCCCTCAGTGGACAGGGCGGATCTGGCGCTTTGCTTCGCCTGAACGTCGCCGCGGCGGACACAGTCAAGGCATTGGACGTCCTGACTCGCGAGGGTGAAACCAATGGCGCGACCATTTCCGTCCTGGCTGACGCTGCAAACGGCGTCATTTGGGCAAACGTGGGAGTGTCCAATGCAGCGGCGATGTCTGAAATTTTCCCCAAATTGATCACAAAATGGGCGCGGCAATGGCCGCAGTTGGCGGTGGCCGCCGCCGGCGCAGACGTGCAAGCGCCGGTGTGGGGCGCGCCGCCCGCCGCACTGCCACTGATGCAACGCATCAAAGCCCGCTTCGACCCGCAGGATCTGCTCAACCCGGGGCGCTTCCTGGTGCAGCCCCAGCCCGAGAGGACGGTGGAATATGTCTACGCAGCAGATTGAACTGTTGGCCACGGTGTCCGCCCTCGACACGGACCTCTACGACACCTGTGTGCGTTGCGGCCTCTGCCTGCAATCGTGCCCCACCTACACCCTGCTCGATTTGGAAGCGTCGTCGCCACGCGGGCGCATTGCGCTGATCCGCGGCGTGGGCGAAGGCCGTATCCCCGTGGACGCGCCCGGCTTCTTGAAGCAGATGGACCAATGTTTGGGCTGTCTGGCGTGTCAGGCTGTGTGTCCGTCGGGCGTGCAGTACGGCCACCTGTTGGAAGCGGGGCGGGCGCAGGCCAAGGCGGCGCGTCCGCAGAGTGTGCAGGCGCGGTTGATCGAAAAGTTCGTTTTCGGTTGGCTGTTCATGAGCCTGGGGCGGGTGCGGCTGCTGGCGACGCTGATGGCCACCTACCAGCGGACCGGGTTGCAGTGGCTGGCGCGGCGGCTGGGCGTGCTCAAACTGATGGGCATGGCGCAGATGGAGCAATTGCTGCCGCGCATGAGCCATTCGTTTGTGCGGGCGGATGGGCGGTCCTATGCGCCGGTG
>JAWKOL010000022.1:0-116695 GCA_041391225.1 Caldilineaceae bacterium | reverse complement strand
CTCTGTGGATAACCGACACTTAAGGGTTTGCGTCGGAGAAACAGCACACTCTCTGTGGGGAATGGATCGACAATCCAGGGGCAGAAAGGTATGCTGGATGTACTGGCAATGGGTTGATGAAACTCGCGCAGGCGAAACCCACGCGGGCAGGCTACCATTGGAATACCGGAAAACCGGCGACGATAGTAGAATGGATATTCAAGTCTAGTTGTCCGGCGAGTCTGCAAAAGTAAAAACCGCTGCCGACGCCGCCAAAAAGGGATTGGGGGAATGTGACTTACTGCTAAGGTGCGCCCATTATAGATGACGGCCTCTAGTGTGTCAAACAAGGGGACTGGGGACTGGAGATCGGGACGAATTATCAGCTGTCCACCTGCAACTTGCGCACTTACATATTTGCACACCAGCCCCTTACCCTCGACCAACACCCTCAACCATTTTTGCCTTTTGCGCTTTGCCTTTTGCCTTCTTCCGCCTTCCCTGAAAGGATCAACCCGTGCCTGTCTTCCATTCCGTCGATCTGATCTGCGTCGGCATTGCCTGCTACGATCTCGTGTTTGAGATCCCCCATCATCCCCACGCGGACGAGAAGATCACGGCCGAAACGTTCATTCAGTGCGGCGGAGGGACGGCGGCCAATGCCGCCGTGGCCGCGGCGCGCCTCGGGCACAGCGTGGCCTACGCCGGCTACCTCGGCAACGATCTCTACGGCGACCGCCACGTAGCCGAGTTCGAGGACGAAGGCGTCGTCACGCACCTCATCGCCCGCGGGGACGTGGCCACCTCGATCTCATCGATCCTGGTCAAGCCCAACGGCCAACGCACCATCGTCAACTACAAAGAGCCGTTGTCGCTCGCCCCAGGCTACGTCGATCTCGGCCAGTGGCAGGCCAGGGCCGTCCTTTTTGACGGACATCACCTTGAACTTTCGCAGAAGCTGATGGGCTGGGCCAAGGAGCGCGGCATCCCCACTGTCATCGACGCCGACCGCGCCCACGCCGGCTGCCTGGCATTGGCCAACCAGGTCGACTACCTCGTCGCCTCTGAACGCTTCGCCCGCGAAGTCACCCACCAGGACGATTTCCACGCCGCCGCACAGGAACTGCTCGATCTGGCGCCCCACGTCGTCATTACGCTGGGCGAACGCGGGCTGGTGTGGGCAACGCGCCAAGAGAGCGGCGCCTTCCCCGCCTTCCCCGTCACCGCAGTGGACACCACCGGCGCCGGCGACGCCTTCCACGGCGCTTTCGCTGCCGGTGTTGCCGCTGGCTACGATTGGAACTACCTGCTTGCTTACGCCAGCGCCACCGGCGCGCTCTGCGCCACCGTCACCGGCGCGCGGGTGGGCATGCCGACGAAGGAGGAATTGGCGCGTTTTTTGGCGATACAGCGTGGCGCCTGATGCGAAACTGTCTCCGGTGGAGATGATATCCAAGTCACCGGGCGCTCACGCAAGTGGAAATCCGCGCACTATTTCGGCAGCACCGATTGACGCCAAAATGCACAAAGTGGCGAGAAAGAGTGAACGGTTTCACTCTTCGCCACTTCTTATCTTTACTGTCTGTAATCCTTCACTTCCCCTTGGCCGAAGACGAAACGGTTGTGCTTGGGGTTGAACGGCTAGATAGCTAGATCGAGTGGCAAATCAGAGATGTCTTTTGGTGCTACCATTCACTGTGATGTTTAGCATCTCAGCCGCATCCGCCATTCCCAAATTTGTTACAGTCTCTTGTAGTTCATAGAGCGCAAAATGATAAACACAATCAATATCTCCGGTACCCAAAGCAATTGCAGCAAGACGACTGGGGAGTGGTTCGGCTGTAATGACAACAATGTGCGGTAGACGTCCCTTGCGGTTGCGAATCAGGTTCAGCGCTTCGGACCTGGCGTTTTGGGCACGGTCGCTACGGATAGTCCATTTGCAAGAGATACTGGCATGGAGAAGTGAACGTCCACCGTTTTTCTTGCGGAGGCTGCTTAAGCGGGCAACCGTGTCATCCACAAGAAGGCCAGATTGGTTGATAGTGTCATCATCTTCCGCTTCTCTGACAACCACAATATCGGGCGTGATGGTGTAATCGCTGCCAAGAGCGGCAGCCAATTCAGCGTCATTCTTTGCCGCTCGGTCAAGAAGAGCAATCAGGTGAGCATACTGTTCATATTCTGCGATCTTCAGCCGGTTTCGCCCAGATACTTGGTGGACATCCCGTGCCAGGACGAAGATGGTTGAGTTGGTGAAAAGTCTGTCTAACGTATTCAGCACAAATGCTCTCAAACGGTCCACCCGAGGTCTGCCCTGCTATTCTTTCTTCAATGGTATCCGCTTGCAGCAAACTGGCAATGCCTTGAGCTATAGCCTTGCTTATTTTGCTGTATGTCGCATTGCTAACCACACCTTTGTTGTTGTTAGAGTAGACTTCAGCAGCGATGCATGAAAAAGTCTCCGGCTGTCGTGAATTTGCGATCTCACCCATAGGTAACGACCTCAAACGTGTGCTTAATGGTTAAGGCTTCATAAATCTGCCTGGCAACCGCGGCTGCAACTGGCGGTGGAAAAGCATTGCCAGTTGCCGATATGCAGCAGTCTTTCGTCAAAGATCTGCCACTCATCTGGAAAACTTTGAATTCTGGCTGTCATTTTAGGTGTGAGGCGAGGCATTCCTTCAAAATCCTTAGGCGGCGCTTCATCCCATAAACCACGTCCATCAACACCTAATTCTGCCCGGAAACGACGTGCTCGTGTGGGGCCAGATCAGGGCCGCCATGTTTTTTGACCCGCCGCAGGGTTGGTGCAATCCTATTGGCTTTTCTACGCCATTGATCTACACCCTTCCAACCGTTGGCTTTCATCAAGTCGTACAGCACGTCACCGACTGTTGGCGGTTGACTTTACCAGGTGAAGGCCAGGAAAAGCCATCCGCAAGGTCGCGAATGCCAACAAATACAACTCGTGGACGTAGTTGTGGGACCCCAAAGTCAGGCGCGTTCAAAAGCTTCCAGGCAGAGGGAATAACCAAGTTTCCACATCTGCTTGTCTACTTGATTTCGATAATCGCTAAACATTGGATCTAATAAGCGCTTTGACATTCCAACATTACAGCCTGTGGGCGGCATTCATCGACCATGCGAATGGCCTCGAGGGAACAGATCGCGTTCATCATCAGCGCCCAGTTGCTTACAGCAGAAGCTTTTGAGAACGGAGGCGAGGAACACCGCCAGCAGCCAACTCAACCCGCGTATGGACGACCATCAAAGAGGCGCAAATCTCCCTCAATGACGTTCATAACGGCCGATTTGACCGCAAAGTCTCACATGCTGCCGGTTCAATCTCGACAAGAGCGGCATGATCAAACCCGGCCATCTCTAGGCCAAGAGCTTGACCACCTGCGCCTGCGCATATCGATGAAAGCATTTTTTCTCCCTCACATCTACTATGCAGCTAAGTCTGCTTGTCGTGTTGGGCAAACTCAGCATACGAACTTTGCTCAAGCAGTAGTGAGTAATTACGAAGGAAACCAGGGGAGGTGTACGAGTAGGTTCATTATATGGAAAGAACGAGATTGCGCAAACATTTGTTCGTGTTTCCTTTGGAATTGCAACATGGCACATATTTTACGCATCACGCCCTCAAAATACCCCACCAACGCCGCCACCCCCTCCGCACAGGACCCCCAATCCGCGCCAACTCATGCCGCCGTTCTTCCACGCGGCCCCAAAAACTGCGAGTCACCACACCAGGTGTTTTCTGCTATAATGAACCAGAAACTGAAGTCCAGCATTCGCCTTGACGCTCCTTGAGTGCGATGGAAGTGAGGATATCAAAGTGAAAGAGAACATGAATCTCTCTGCGGTCAGTGATGAACAGGAAATTATGACAATCGTTCATCGTCTGCCGCCGGAACGCAAGTCGCAAATCCTGGCGTTTGCGCGCTTCCTGGCCTTTGAGACGTTCCAAACCACCGATCTAGCCGCCCTGGAAGAAATCGATTTTGAGGACACCTATACCGAAGCCGACGCTCGGTGGGATCAACTTCTTGCCTCTGATGAGGGACAATTTACGTTAGACCGACTCGCAGATGCAGCTTTGGCAAGCATTAGGGCAGGAGAAGCCAGCGCCATCGGTTTCACCGAAGACGGTGAAATTGCACCACGATGAACTCGCGAGCATTACCTGAGTTCTGGCGGCTCTATGCTCAGTTACCCAAAGACATTCGTCGGCGAGCGACGAAAGCCTATTGGATTTGGCGTAGATACCCGCGCTCTCCGGGGTTACAGTTCAAACGGATCGGCAATCGGCGTCCTGTATATTCTGTACGCGTCAACGACGAGTACCGCGCATTGGGATTGCTCGAAGAGAATACCATTTACTGGTTTTGGATCGGTCCACACGACGAGTACGATCGCATAATCAAAGGAATGTAAGAAAGCAAATCCAACTGCTGTCCATAAACAAGCGTCCTACCTGCCTCCTTCTCCATTCCCCCACCCAACCACCTCCACCAATCACGTATTACGCATCACCCACGCCCCAACATACCCCACCAACGCCGCCACCCCCTCTGCACAGGACCACCCAATCCGCGCCAATTCGTTCCGCCGTTCCTCCACTGCCGCCAATGCACGCTCAGGACGACCCGCTTCGAGTTCGTCCAGGGTGGCGTGGATGGCGGCGAAGTCGTAGTTCTCCTGCCGCAAGAGGACGATGATGCGCAGCCGCCGCAGTTGACGCTCGTCGTAAAGGCGGTAGTTGCTGCCCCGCTCGCGGACGGGGTGCAGCAGCCCTTGTTGTTCCCAAAAGCGCAAAGACGACACCGGCACGCCCACTTCTTGCGCGGCTTCGCCCACACGTAGACGCTGCGCCGCACGCGTGTGCGCCACCGCGGGCAGTTGCGCCGTCAACACCGTGAGCGTGGACAACGTCTGCGCCAGTTGACGGCGCGTCCTGTCCAGTTCGGCGTGGCGCTCGTCAATCTGCGCCAGGGCGTCGGCCAGATTGCCGGCGTGGACGGCCTGCATGATGCGCAAGGTGCCCTGCCAGCCGTAGCCGTGCATGAGCAGACGGGTGGTCCTCAGCGCTTCCAGGTGCCGACGGGTATAGCGCCGATACCCGTTGGCGCCGCGCTCGGCCACAGGCAGAAACCCTTCCGCCTCGTAGTTGCGCACAAGCTGCACGCTCACCTGCACCGCATCGGCCAGATCCTTGGTGCGCAGATATCCGTCAACCATCATGCAAGACTCTCCTGTTCATTTGGAGACTTTATCGACGACGAATAGAACGCGGATCGGGCGGATTGGGGCAGATTTTCTGGTATTTATCCACTCTGTTCCCCCTAATCCGCTCAATCCGCGCTCTATTCCAGTACTTTATAGAGTCTACCCGCTTTGGAGAAAACTCTCAATACTTGCATAAATGTTCTATAATAGTGATTGGTGATTGGTGATTAGGTCTTGAAATCAGTGAGCGAATGTACGCATCATTGTGTTCGACAAGTTCGTCGATTGTACATTCGGGCACGCTTGGACAAACCTAATCACCAATCACCAATCCCAATCACCGACTTCCTCCAAAACCAAGGAGATCACCGATGACCAACCGCCATTTCATCGAAGTCCACGGTGCGCGAGAACAACCTCAAGGACGTGACGATCCACATCCCCAAGCAGAAGATCACGGTCTTCACCGGCGTCTCCGGCTCGGGAAGTCGTCGCTGGTCTTCGATACGATTGCGGCGGAGGCGCAGCGCCAGTTGAACGAGACCTTCACCGCCTTCGTACAGGGCTTCCTCCCCACCTGGGCCAGCCCGACGTGGACCACATCGATCACCTCAACGCGCCCATCATCATCGATCAGAAGCGCGTGGGCGGCGGGTCGCGCTCCACCGTAGGCACCTACACCGACATCGCCGTGCTGCTGCGTCTGCTCTTCTCGCGCATCGGCCAACCCTACGTAGGACCGGCCTACGCCTTTTCGTTCAACACGCCGCAGGGGATGTGCCCCGAATGCGAAGGCATCGGCAAGACGACGCAGCTCGATCTGGACAAGTTCCTGGATCGCAGCAAGTCGCTCAACGACGGGGCGATCCTGCACCCCGATTTCAAGGTGGGCGGCTGGATCTGGAAGACCTACACCTTCTCGGAACTCTTCGACAACAACAAGCCGATTCAGGACTTCAGCGACGCTGAACTGGAGGCGCTGCTCCACGGCGCGGAGGTGAAGGTCTCGTTCGGCGAGTTCGGCATGCAATATCAAGGACTCGTCGAACGCTTCACCCGCTCGTACATCAAGAAGGACACCGCCGCCATGTCCGACCGCAACCGCGGCATCTTCGAGCGCTTCACCACATCGCAGACCTGCCCTGTGTGCAGTGGGGCGCGGCTGAATCAGGACGTCCTCGCCTGTCGCATCCGTGTCGCAACATCGCCCGAACTCGCGGATCTGGAGGCGACCGAGCTACTCTCCTTCCTCGAAGACTTCGCCGATCCTGTGGCGAGCGGGTGGCGGACAGGCTGCGTGAAGCGCTGCAGCATCTGGTGGACATCGGCCTGGGCTACCTCAGCCTCAGCCGTGAGACAAACACCCTCTCCGGCGGTGAATCGCGGCGTCAAGATGATCCGTCACCTGGGCAACAGCCTCACCGAGATGCTCTACATCCTCGACGAGCCGACTGTGGGCCTGCACGCCCGCGATAGGACGCATGAACAGTCTGCTGCAGCTGCGCGACAGGCAACACCGTACTCGTGGTGGAAGATGATCCCGACGTCATCGCCATCGCCGATCATGGTGGACATGGGGCTGCGGGCAGGCGTCCACGGCGGGGAAGTGGTCTTCGAGGGCAGCTACGCGGATCTGAAACAGGCGGACACACTCACCGGGCGCTTCCTCAGCCAGCACCTGCCTGTCAAGGATCAGGTGCGCAAGCCCACCGGCCAGTTGACGGTGAAGAACCTTAACCTGCACAACCTCAAAAACGTGACGGTGAACATCCCCACCGGCGTTTTCACCGTGATCACCGGCGTGGCGGGGTCGGGCAAGAGCACGCTGATCAACGACGTCTTCCTCGCGCAGCACCCCGGCGCGCTGGTGATCGATCAATCGCGCGTCACTGCCAACAGCCGCTCCGCGCCCACCACCTACACCGGCATCATGGACGACATCCGCAAGGCGTTTGCCAAGGCCAACGACGTCAGCGCGTCACTGTTCAGCTTCAATTCGCAAGGAAGTTGCCCCAACTGCAACGGGCTGGGCGTGGTCTACACCGATCTGGCCTTCATGGAGGGCATCGCGTCCACCTGTGAGATCTGCGAGGGCAAGCGCTTCAAGCCCGAAGTGCTGGAATACCACCTGCGCGGCCAGACGATCAGCGACGTGCTGGACATGACCGCCGAGGAGGCGCTGGCTCTTCACCGAAGAAGGTCAAAGCCGTGTTGCAGGCTATGAACGATGTGGGGTTGAGCTACCTCAAACTGGGGCAGCCGCTCAGCACCGTCTCCGGCGGCGAAGGACAGCGCCTGAAACTGGCCACCGAATTGCACAAAAGGGCAGCGTCTACGTGATGGACGAACCCACCACCGGACTGCATCTCTCCGACATCACGCTGCTGATGGGCATCATCAACCGTCTGGTCGACGCCAAGAACACGGTGATCCTGATCGAGCACCATCTCGACGTCATCCGCCAGGCCGATTGGATCATCGACCTGGGGCCGGAGGAGCGGCAGCCGGCGAGGAAATCCTGTTTGAAGGGCCACCGGCGGCGCTGAAAGGACACGAACGGAGCATGACGGCGAGGTTCATGTAAGAAATAGTGCGTAGTGCGTGTACCAGTGGAGGAAATGGGTTCTAATTGGTCTATTCATGCACCGAGAACGCTGAAAATTCCCAATGCAGCACCAACATACTCTCTTGTACACGCACTACGCACTACGCACCACGCACTACGCATTATTCTTCAATCTTCACCAACCGCCCCGGCGTGCGCAGCCCAACGTAGACCACACCGCGTCGCCCGTCGGTGACGAGGGGGAACGGATCTTGGCCGAGGCCGATGTTGTCGACGATGCCGTTGGTGTCGCCGTTGAGCACGGTCAGGCTTTGCGCGCCGGTGTTGACGTTGTAGGCGCGTCCGCTGTAACGGCTGACGTCGATGCCGCTGCCGCCCACCAGCGGATCGGCCAGATCGCCACCACTACCGACAGGGATGGCGATGCGGATCTGCCCCCACGGCGCCGACGTTTCGGGCTTCCACACGTCGAGGAACCACTCACCCGCGGCGTTGGCGTAGACGAGGTAGAGCTTGTTGCTGGCCGGGTTGTAGGCCATGTCGAAAAGGGTGCGCCCGTCCTCGAAGAGCGGACCGGCAGACCGTGTCCACGCGCCGTTGGCCTGACTGAAGACGACGACGTGTCCTGTGTCGCGGTGCGCCACGAAGACACGCTGCCCCACCGGATCAGCGGCGATGCCGTAGGGGCCGGAGCCGCCGGACTCCAGATCGGCAACTTTGGTCGTCCCCTGGATCACGGCGATGCGGCTGCCGTCGCGCACCACCACGAAGACGGTGTCGAGATCGGGCAGGATCGCCATCAGCGCCGGCTGTGCGCCCACCGGAATCTTGGCCAGCACGGCCAGCGTCTCGCTGTCGTAGACCCACACGTCGTTGCCGCCGTAGTTGCTCACGTAGACGCGTTTGCTGCCTTCGTCCACCACCACGCCCCAGGGTTGATCGCCGGTTTCGGCCTGCCCCAACAACGCCACGTAGACAGGATCGAGCTTGAGCAAGCGGTCGTTGTTGCGGCTGGTAATGAAGAGTTGATTGCTGCTTTCGTCGACAGCCAGGCCCTTGAGGTGATCCACCCCCGGCACAGGACAGCCGTCCGGCGGCGGGCAGGGGACGGGCGGCGGTGGCGGCGCGTAGATGATGGGCAAGTAGAGCAGCCCGATGACAACGCGGAAGCTGTCTTCGGCGCGCACGGCGTTGCCCGACGCATCCTGCGCGGTGACCACGGCGACGTTGGTCGTCGCCTGCGTGATCACCGAACTGCACCGGTAGCGCCAGACTTCGCCCACTGCCAGGATGCTGTCGCCGCCGGTATCGCCGCCGGTATCGCCGTCGAGGAACGCCACGGGGCTGCACTTGTCGTCCAAGAGGACCACGTTTTGCAGCGCCGAATCGCCGGGGTTGGTGACGGTGTAGGTATAGATCACCGTCTCGCCGGGCTGCACTGCCAGCGCCGATCCGGTCTTGTCCAGGGCGATGGCCGGGGCGATCACGTCCACCGACGCCGTATCGGTGACGGTAAGCGTGTTGCCCAGCGGATCGAGGCCGGTGAGGGTGGCGGTGTTGGTCACGTCCACCGTCACGGTGACAGCGCAGGTGTAGGTCCACGTTTCGGTTGGTTCGAGGACGGCGTTGCTGTTGGCGTCGCCGCTGCTTAACGAGACGGGGCTGCACGTGTCATCCGCCAAAGCCAGCGAGGAAATGGACACGTCGCCGGGGTTGGTGATGGTGTAGGTGTAGGTGACCACGCCGCCATTGAGCAACGTGGTGGGCGCGGCCACTTTCTGCAACGCCAGCGCCGGGTTGATCACGTCCACGGTGGCGCTGTCCTCCGCGCTCACCTGGCCGCCCAGCGGGTCGGCGGCAACAACACGCGCTGTGTTCGTCGAGTCCACCGTGAGGGCCATGCTACAGCGATAGATCCAACTCTCTGTGAGGTCGAGCAAGAAATTACCATTGGTGTCACCACTTTCCCAACCCACGGGGCTGCACAAATTATCCGTAATCGTGACAGTGCTCAGCGGCACATCGCCCGCATTGGTGACGGTGAGCGTGTAGGTGACAGTCGTGCCGTTGAGGACAACCGGCGCGGATGCGTCCTTGCGCAGGGCGACGGCGGGGTTGATCACGTCCACAGCGGCGTTGTCTTGGGCGGTGCGTGTGTTGCCCAGCGGGTCAACGCCGGTGACCGTGGCGGTGTTGGTCACGTCGACGGTGGGCGCAGCGGTGCAGCGATAGGTCCACGTTTCCGCCGGGTCGAGGACGCTGTTCGCGTTGTCACCACCCACGAAGACGAGCGGAGCGCAGGTGTTGTCCACCAGGTTGATGCCGGTCAGCGGCACGTCGCCGGGGTTGGAGACGGCCAGCGTGTAGGTGACGTTGCCGCCCGCCCGCACGGTTGACGGGTTTACCGTCTTGTCCAGGGCGATGGCGGGGTTGATCACGTCCACGGCGGCGCTATCCTGGGCGGTGACGGTGGCCCCGAGCGGGTCCACGCCCGACGCCGTGGCGGTGTTGGTGGTGTCCGCCGTGAGGGCGCGGGTGCAGGTGTAGCGCCAGATTTCGCCCAGATCGAGGACGCCGTTGCCATTGTCACCATTTTGGTAAATGAGCGGGCAAAGCGGATCGGTTGCATTTGGTTGGACCAGAACAACGTTGCCGGTATTCGAGATGCTCACGGTGTAGGTGACGCTGTCGCCGCTCACAATCATGGGGCGACTGACTGTTTTGTCGATGCCGATCCCCGATTGGACGCCGAAGTAATGGCTCTGATCGTTGTCGCTCCCGATGTCACCGTCCGCGGCTGGGCCTGCACGTAACCGATGTTGGCGTACTGCCCGGCGATGGCCGCGCCTGTGGCCTGGTACGTCCAGCTTTCGTTGGGATCGAGGATGCTGTTGCCGTCATCCCCACCCACGTAGACGGGCGACACCCCGGCGACGCTGTCGGTGACCACGACATTGGTGAGCGTGATTTCGCCGCTGTTGGTGATGCGATAGGTCCACGTGATGGGATCGCCCACACGTACCAGCGGGCCGGTTGGGCTGTCGGCATCCTGGCCCAGCGTCGACTTCTCAATCTGGATGGCGGGGTCGCGGTCGATGGGCGTCTCCACGGTGGGCCGCGCCGACTCGCGCCCGACGAAGACGGTGGCCGTGTTCTGGATCGACGGGATCGTCACAGGGATGTCGCTGTTCACCACCACACGGAAGCGGATGGTGAAGACGCCGCGCACCGGGATGTCGTTGACAGTGACGCCGCCGTCGTCCAGCGGGAAGGGCGAACCCGACACGCTGTCGGCGATGGGCGTGGTGGTGACGCCGTCGTTGAAGGTGGTGCTGCCGGGGACGTAGGCGGTGTAGGCCGGTACGGTGTCGCTGATGGTGGCCGAGGCAATGGGGACGCGGCTGGCGTTGCCCACCACCACTTCGTATTCCACGGTGTCGCCGGGGCTGAAGAGGCCGTCGCCGTCGGGATCGAGGGCGAGTTGCGCGCCTTTGCCGGCGAAGAAGGTGGCGGCGGGCGGCGCGGTGGTGCCAAGGTCGAGTCCTGGCGCGGCGGCGCTGGCGATGCCGGGGGCCTGCCCCCAGGCCGCGGCGATCTTGGCATCGGCCACGTCAACGTCGGTGTCGCAGACGTAGACCACCATGCCGGTCTGGTCGCCGTCGCTGTCGAAGATTTCAGCACTCGCCAGCGGGTTGAGCGTGATGCGTCGGTCGTACTTGAAGCCGAAAGTGTCGGTGAACGCGCCGGCGTTGTCGCCATCGTAGTCGGCGCACACGTCCACGGGCGCGCTGACGCCGTCGGGCAGCACCGCGGTCACCCAGACGGGGCTGCCGTTCTCGAAGAGGTTGACGTTGCTGGTGGGGTCGCGCCCGATGCCCAGCCCCACCAGGATCTGCGCGGTGAAACGCCGTTCTTCGGGGACAAGCGAGAAGCCCCAATCGGCGGGAATTGAACCCGGCTGTTCCCGTTGCGCCCACCGCGGCCACGGCAACGAAGGGCGATCCATTGGTGAAGAAGTGCGCGCCGGAGTTGTCGGGGACGGTGGCCCAATTCACGCCGCGGGCGGGGACGTCGATGGCTGTCTCGCGCCGCCCACCGTATCCCACGCCACGCTGAGGACGGTGTCCGCCGGGTTGTAGAGGAAGACGCGCTGTGCTGTCGCCGGGGATGGTGCCCAGACGGGGCTGTAGTAGCTGTCGCTCCACTGCTCGTCGGGGAAGAGGACGTACCAGCGCGATTCATAGATGTCGCAGCGGTCGCCGGTGATCATGGCCACCTGCACCGGCGCGCTGGCGTTGACCGCGCTGCCGGCCAGTACACCACCGTCGAGCAGGTAGGATTGTCCGCGATCGAGGGTGATGTTGATCTCGGCGGTGCCGTCGGCGTTGGCGTCGATGGCGACGTTCGTGCCGTCGGTGGCGGGCCATGATCGAGAGGCTGGTGTACTCGAAAAGCTGGTTGCGGTGTCCACGTTTTCGCCGACCGGGCGCGGAAAGTTCTGTCCCCAGCGGTAGGTGTCGTAGACTTCCACGGCCCCGGCCAGCAGCGTCTCGGAGCCGGTGGCCCAGGCGGCGCGGGTCATGGCCACGATGCGCGAGGACGATGACGGTCGCCGCCGTCGGAAGTCGATCACCGAGGCGAGGGTGGCGGTGTTCACCTCGTTGTCGAGGATGATCGTGTCCGCGTTGAGCACGTCCGCTGGGACGCCGCGGCGCCGTTGGCATGCGTGCCGTCGCCCCAGATCTGTGTCGTGGGCTGCACCGGCGCGGACGGGTCCACTCGAAACCGTCTGCTTCCCAGTGATCGTAGTAGATGATGGTGTTGTCCGAGATAATGGAGATAGAGACGGTAGTGTTGATCGGGTTGCTGGGCACCGCCACGTTGTTCGCAGTGGGAAGCCCGGGTAGATTGAGCGCAACGTCTGGAGGACGTGTCCCCGGGCAGGGGGATGTGAAAGTCTGCACCGGCGGTGGCCTGCGGCGAGGGCGGCGGCGTGTGCGTCGACGAACAAAATCAGCACGACGGCCGTCAAGCAGCGGGCGAAAGGGACGTGCGGCGGCAGGCATGGCGCCTTCCGCATGCGTAGATGGTGCGGCGGGAGGTACAAGGTGGTGAATTTATTCTGCAGCGGTGGCGGGGTCAATGGGGAATGCGGGCCGGGGAGCAAGTGTTCGGTGGACATGTAGCTAGCCGCCAGCTATTTTTAACACGCGATCAACCACATCATCACTTAATCGAATCCCGGCGCGCGTAATTGAGTGACAAGTGGTGCTAGTGTTGATACGAGACCCCTTTGTTTGGCTCTGAGCAAGACGCTCAGTACGCCCGTACCGGTATCTGAAGCCTTTGGGCGTGCAGACGACTCAGCCGCTCATCGATTATAACCAGATCGGCAGAGCACTCCAACGCTAAAGCAATTACCTCCGCTTCACCTCGATCCAAATCACTCAGCAAATCTGCTCGGCTTAAATCTTGCAGCGGCTTCGTGTGTATATACGGCGCAGACCTGAGTTCGTTTGCGCCGACTCGCATTCCGCCCGCCAAAATTTCTGACTCGACTGCTGGCGGGATCCATACCTCATGATAGAGATGTTGTAGTAGATCGAGTTTCTGGATGAGAGAAAGTGAGATGATAGGCGTCGTGTTGCAGATGACGATTTGCTTAGGCTCAGGCATTGGCTAGATCTGACTCCAATTCATCTGGGGCAACGCCAATGGGTGACAAACCATACTTGTCTAACTCAAAGATGAATGTCACCCGGTCTACTCCGGCAATTTGTGCCCCCACCCCTGTGGTCACACGTCCTTGCTCGTATAGCTTGATTGCTAAGAGCATACGTGCTTCGTTTTCAAAACTCTCCGGTGTTAACTTCAGAGAAAGAAGGAGATCATTGGGATAGGGTATTGTTAAGTGCAATGTACTGGTTGGAGTCATGCGATACTCCCTTCCCCTGTGCGTAAAACAGACCCGTGCTAGTATATGTCTATTGTAGAGATCCAGCCCAGGAAAGTCAACGAAGTCGATTTTCGTGAAAGAATTCAGACGCTATAATGATCCACAAAGGTGACGGGAGGGGGGGACGGATGTTGAGTTGAGATCAGCTTTGCAGAAGCCAAGTTCTGCGTCTTGCCCTTTCTGTGGGTATAATTCCGACTATATCCATCTTCATAACCCAAAGGAAACGCTATGACCACGCGCAAGATGACCCCACCCATCGGCCTCTACTTTGAGGAATTTGAGACCGGCGACGTCGCCGAGAGCGTGGGGCGCACCATTACCGAGACCGATATCGTCAATTTCGCGGCGCTTTCGGGCGACTGGAACCGCATCCACACCGACGCCGAATACAGCAAGGATCAGATGTTCGGTCAGCGGGTGGCCCACGGGCTGCTCATCCTCAGCATTGCCAGCGGTTTGGCGGTGCGCATGGGCTTCATGGAAGAGACGGTGCAGGCGTTCATGGGGCTGCAATGGCAGTTCCGCCGTCCTGTCTTCATGGGCGACACCGTTCACCTGCGCGCCACCATCGAGGAAAAGAAGGAGATGAAGCGACTCGGCGGCGGCGTTGTCACCTTCAAGATGGAAATGGTCAACCAAAAGGGCGAAGTCTGCCAGCGGGGGACGTGGGATATTCTGTGCAAGAGTCTGCCGGGCGCGTGATGGGGAAGAAAAAGAGTAACGAGTAAGGAGGTTTCAGAATTTTATTGATCCACGAAGGCACACGAAGTACCACGAAGAGGTGAAGAGAGGGGCACGGATTTCAGGATTTGCCGGACAGCAGAGCGGAAAAGCTTTCTGCCTGTTCTTTTCTGCCTTCGTGTCTCTTCGTGTGGCTTCGTGGATCATTATTTCTCTGGTTTCTCCTTATTCGTCCGAGGAGCTTGCTCATGGAGATTTTGCTGCCAATCGCGTTACTGATCGCCGCGCTAGGACTGTTCATCCTCTTCTGGGCGCGGCGCAAACGCACCGAGACCGGGCTGCCCAGCGGCAAGGTGATCTACAGCGACACCGGCGATTGGGAGACGCCCGAAAAGCCGCTGTTCAGCCGCCGTTACGGGCTGGTGGGCAGGCCCGACTACCTCGTCCGCACCGTCGAGGACGGCGTCGACGTTGCCATCCCCGTCGAAGTGAAGAGCCGCAAGCGTCCGTCCGAGCCATACCCCAGCCACATTCTCCAGTTGATCACCTACTGCCTGCTCGTCGAAGACAACTTCGGCGTGCGCCCCCCCTACGGCCTGCTCCGCTACGCCGACGCCACCCTGCGCATCGACTACACCGATCCCCTGCGCCAACAGGTGCTCGACATCGCTGCGTCGATCCGTTCCGCGCGCCAGGCCGCGGACGTCGAACGCCATCACGATGATCCCAACCGCTGCCGCGCCTGCGGCTACCGCGCCGCGTGTGGCGAAGAGTCGTTGATCTAGCCCAAATTACACGCGCAGCCCTTCGCACAGGCGAGTTTGATCTTCCACCAGCGAGGCGAGCTTGGCCAGATTGCGGGCGTCGTTGCCGTCGCCGTCATTGTCTTTGGGCGTTTCTAAGAGCATGGGGACGCCGTCCCAGCGCGGATCGTTGAGGATGAAGCCGAAGCCGGCCAGGCCGATTTCGCCTTCGCCGATGTGGGCGTGGCGGTCTTTGCGGCTACCCAGGCCAAAGACGCTGTCGTTGAAGTGCCAGCATTTGACCCGATCCAGCCCGATTGTGTCCACGATGGTGGTCATCATGGCTTCGTAGCCGTCCTCGTTGCGCAGATCGTAGCCCGCGGCCAGGGCGTGACAAGTGTCGATGCAGACGCCGACGCGGTTGTCGTCCGTTACTTTTTCGATGATGGCGGCCAGTTGCTCGAAGGAGCAGCCCAGCGTTGTCCCTTGGCCGGCGGTGAGTTCCAGCAGCGTCAGCGTATCGGCCACAGATGTGTCCTCAGCGTGGATCTGATCCAGGGCCTCGGCGATGCGCAGGATACCGGCGTCTTCGCCGCTGCCGGTGTGCGCGCCTGGGTGCAGCACCACGTGGGGAATGCCGTAGGCGTGGGCGCGGCGCAATTCATCCACCTGAGCGCGCTGACTCTTGGCCCAAAGATCATCCTTGGGTGTGGCCAGGTTGATCAAGTAAGTGGCGTGGCTCACGGCGTACTCCACACCCCCCGCGGGCATCTGCTCCTGCCAGCGCGCCACGTCACCTGGATCGATGGCCGGTCCGTTCCACTGCCGGTTGTTCTTGGTGAACACCTGCACCGCGTTGCTCTGCACCGCGACGGCGCTGTCCAGCGCATGGCTCACACCACCCGAAATCGACATGTGCGCGCCCAACTTCAAACCTTGCATGATTGCTCCCATTCCTGGATTCTCTGATATTTAGTACGTTGTGAGGGATTGTACTGTAGATAGGCGACCGCGGTCTATTTTGCCGCCAGGAAACTGTTCAAAAAAACTGACCTGCCGTCCGTGGCATTTGTATGCATCTTTGGTATAATGGACTGTGGTTATGCCGCTTTGCCCCGATGCAATTTGTGGCGACAGACTCGTTGTACGTTTGCCTGCCGCCGCCCAACATATAGTTTTAGTTTAAGGAGATTTTCGATGATTCATGAATCCGTCTACGAGATCCAGCAGAACCTGAAGGGGATCGTGGGGATCGACAATGGAAAAGTCGAAGTACTGGACGATGCAAAGGTGCGCGGCCAGTTGATCGACACCCTGGCGCGCGACGCCGTCTTTGGCCCGAAATCGGTGCGCACCTTCAGCCGCTGGCTGATCTGGGAAATTGGACAGGCGCTGGGCGCCCGCCCCGCCAGCATCCACGATTACTACATGGCCCGTTCCCGCGACGGCTGGAGCAATCGCACGGTACCGGCGATGAACATGCGCTTCACCACCTACGATTCGGGCCGCGCCGCCCTGCGCGCCGCCCTCAAGGCCAATGCGGCCGCCTTCATCTTCGAGATCGCCCGCAGCGAGATGGGCTACACCTACCAGGAACCGGCGGAATTCTCGGCCATGCTCATCGCTGCCGCCATCAAGGAAGGCTACAACGGCCCTCTCTTCATCCAGGGCGATCACTTCCAGGTCAACGCCAAAAAGTACGCCACCAACCCCGAAGGCGCCATCCAAGAAGTCAAGGATCTGGCCAAAGTCGCCATCCCCGCCGGCTTCTGGAACATCGACATCGACACCAGCACCCTGGTGACGCTGGAACCGCAGGCGCTGAGCGAGCAGCAGTACCACAACTACACCCGCTCCGCCGAGTTGACCAAGTTCATCCGCGATCTCGAACCCGATGGCGTCACCATCAGCCTGGGCGGCGAAATCGGCGAGGTGGGCGAGAAGAACTCCACTGTCGAAGAGCTTGACGCCTACATCGAAGGCTACAAGCAGGTGCTGGGCGAACTGGGCGACTATGCCGGCCTGAGCAAGATCAGCGTGCAGACAGGCACCAGCCACGGCGGCGTTCTCCTGCCCGACGGCAGTCAGGCCGAAGTGGCGGTGGACTTCGAGACGTTGAACCAGTTGGGCGCTCGCGCCCGCCAGTTGGGCGCCGGCGGCGCGGTGCAACACGGCGCCAGCACGCTGCCCGACGTCCTCTTCGACAAGTTCCCGGCGGTAGAGACGTTGGAAATCCACCTGGCCACGGGCTTTATGAACCACTTCCTCGATCACAAGGCCTTCCCCAAGGACCTGCTCCAGGAGATGTACGCACACATCGACGCCAACCACGCCAATGAGCGCAAGGCGTCGCAGACCGACATCGTCTTCCACCTGAGCACACGCAAGAAGGTGCTGGGGCCGTTCAAGCCCGAACTGTGGGCGCTGCCCGAATCTGTCAAGGAAGAAGTCTACAGCAGCCTCGAAGGCTACTACGGCTTCTTCTACAGCAAACTCAACGCCAACGACAGCAAGGACGTGGTCGATCAGTTTGTGAAGCCAGTGGAATACCACAAGCCAATGCCGAAGTTCGGCCGCGGCGCCGGCGACGACGAAGGTCTCGCCGACTAACTAACTGCAAACTGCAACACCAGTGACGCCGGTTGAGCGTATCGAAACCAAGGAACGGGTTAACCCGCTTGGTTTCGACACGCTCAACCGGCGCTGGTGTTGACGACTCATTCGTTTGCGAAGGACCGCCGCCGATGATCCTGGCGCTCGACACGGCCACCACCACCGCCTCGCTGGCCCTCTACGATCCCCAATCCCAACAGATCCTGGCTGAAGAGACCTGGCAGGCGCGCCGTCGCCAGACGGAACTGCTCATGCCTGTGTTGCAGCAGATGATGGATCTGGTGGATCTGCAGCCAACAGCGATCCGCACGATCGCTGTCACCACGGGGCCGGGCAGTTTCACCGGCGTGCGCATCGCCATCAGCGTGGCCAAGGGCATGGCGCTGGGATCGTCTACGCCGCCGCAACTGGTGGGCGCGCCCACCCTGAGCGTCACCGCGGCGCCGTGGCTCGACGTCGCCCGTACTGTGCCCGATGTGACGCTCTGGCCATTCATCCAGGCCGGCCGCGGACGCTACAACTGGGCGATCTTCAAACCTGACGATCACCTCGTGCGCCCCACCGCCGAGGACCACCACGTGGGCAACGCCGAACGACTGGAAGCCGAACTGGCCGCGCATCGCGGCCCGATCTGGCTGGTGGGCGAGACGACGCAGGCGATCCAGCAGATCGCGACACGCTTCGCACACGTCGTCCTCGTGGACGAGGCGAGCGGACTGCGACGGGCGGGCGTCCTGGCGCGGTTGGCGGCGTTGTACGTCGCCGCCGGCTACGTCGAAGACGCAGACAGCCTGCAACCGCTCTATCTCCGAGAACCGTCGTGAGCCGCGTCCACCCTCCACTGCGCCTCCGCCCCATGCAACTGAGCGATATTGACGCCGTCATGGCGCTGGAGCACGTCTCCTTCGCCGATCCGTGGCCGCGTTCGCTCTACGAGCGCGAGGTGAAGGCAGGGCGCTTCAGCCGCTACTACATCGTCGAAACCGACACGCCGGACGTCGACCCGCCGGTGATGGCTGGGCAGGCGGGCTACTGGCTGCTGGGCGACGAAGCGCACATTGTCACCATTGCCGTGGATCCCCAGTGGCGAGGGCGCGGCATCGGCAAGTGGTTGCTCCTCAACGTCCTCGCCGAACTGCGTCAGCGCGGCGCAGAACTTGTCACCCTCGAAGTGCGCCCCAGCAACGCTGCCGCCCTCGCTCTCTACCACAAACTCGGTTTCCAGGCCATCGGTCAGCGCAAACGCTACTACCCCGACGGCGAAGACGCCTACATCCTCGAACTGGTGGGATTGGACAATGCGGATGTGTGGCAACCGTTGGCGGAAGAGTTGGCGGGGTTGGATGCGCGGATTGCACGTAATGCGTAATTCGTAGAGCGAGATCTATCCCAATTGAGGGGATGTTTCGTTGACGAATTACGCATTACGCATCACGCATTACTCCCTCCCCTACCAATCAATCGCTGCCCCATCATCCGGGTGATAACTTTCGGGGTTGCGCCAACTGTGACCGATCTTGTCGGACATGGCTTCTTCGTCGAGTTCGATGCCCAGGCCAGGCGCGGTGGGCAGATCGACGTAGCCTTCTTTGACGACGAAGGGCTGCTTGAGGTATCCCTCGCCCAAGGACACCTGTTCCTGGGCCAGGAAGTTGGGGATGCAGGCGTCGAGTTGGATGCCCGCGGCCAACGAGATAGGACCCAGCGGGCAGTGCGGGGCGACGGCAGCGTAGTAGCTCTCGGCCATCCCCGCGATGAGGCGACCTTCGAAGATGCCGCCTGCGTGGGAGATGTCGGGCTGGAGGATGCTGGCTGCGCCCTTCTCCAGCAGTTCGCGGAATCCCCACTTGGTGAAGACACGCTCGCCGGTGGCGATGGGCAGGTGCGTCTTCTTGGCGATGTCGGCCAGCACGTCCACATTCTGGCACTGCACCGGTTCCTCGATGAACATGGGCTGGTACGGTTCCAACGCTTTGATCAGGATCATCGCCGTCTGCGGGCTGACGGCGCCGTGGAAGTCGATGGCGATGTCCACATGGCGGCCGGCGGCCTCACGTAGCGTGGCGAAACGTTCCACAACCTTGTCCACGAAGCCGGGTGTCTCCACGATGCGGGCCGGGCGCGGACCACCTACACCGGTTTTGAAGGCGATGTAGCCTTCGGCCACCTTGTTCTTGATGTCCTGCGCCTGATCCTCGACGGTGGCGCCGCGCACGTGGGCGTAGATCTTGATGCGGTCGCGTAGCGGCCCACCCATCAACTTGTAAACGGGTACGCCCATCGCCTTGCCGGTGATGTCCCACAGCGCCTGCTCGATGCCCGAAATGGCGCTGGTGAGCACAGGACCGCCGCGGTAAAACGAGTGTTTGTACATCGCCTGCCAGTGGTGCATGACGCGGGTGGGATCCTTGCCCACCAGGTATTGCTCGAATTCGGCCACCGCCTGTGCCACCGTCAGTGCGCGCCCCTCGACGATAGGTTCACCCAGCCCGACAATGCCTTCGTCGGTGTGGATCTTCAGGAACAGCCAACGCGGTTTGACCAGGATTGTTTCCAACTTCGTGATCTTCATGTGGGGGTCTCCGAGTGTGGGGATTGATAGAGAAAGGTGAGTGGTGACTGGTGAATGGTGATTGGGGCAGAAGTGAGATCGGACCTCTGCCCCAATCACCATTCACGAATCACCACTCACCCCTTAAGCCTTCTCACGCAACAACTTCACCGTCACATCCGCCAGCAGCGCGGCGCCGGTGGGGAGAGCGTCTTCGCTGATGTCGAAGACGGGTGTGTGGTGGGGGCGGTTTTTGTCGTCGTATTTGGCGCCGAGCATGAACATGGCGCCAGGGGCTTTGCGCGTCATGTAGCTGAAGTCTTCCGCGCCCATGCCCGCTTCGGGATCGGCCAGCCCCTCGTCGCCGAGCATGGCGCGGGTTGCGTCCTGGATCATGGCGGTGACGGCTGGATCGTTGTAGGTGGACGGGTAGCCATTGTCGATGGTCAGCTCGTAGTCGCCGCCAAAGGCACGGGATACGCTGAGCGCCTGCTCCAATTCGCTGATCAGTTGGGCGCGCACATCGTCGTCGTAGCTGCGCATGGTGCCGCCCAATTTCACCTCGGCGGGGATGACGTTGGTGGCCACGCCGGCATGGATGTAGCCGAGCGAGATGGTGGCCGCCTTGGTGGGGTTGACGCGGCGAGAGCGAATGCCTTGGATGGCGTTGATCACCTGCGCCAGGATGAAGGTGGGGTCGATCCCCTGGTGCGGGTAGGCGCCGTGACCGCCGGTCCCCTTGATCACGGCGTGGAACGAGTCCTCTGCCGCGGTGACGTATTCGGGCGCGATCTCGATCTTGTTGGCGGTGAGATCGCTGGCCACATGCAGCGCGATGACAGCGTCCACGCCGTCCAGCGCGCCGTCTTCGATCATGCGCACCGCGCCCGACTTGCCCTCGTCGTCGGATGCCTCTTCGCTGGGCTGGAAGAAAAAGCGCACCTGCCCGGCGGGGCGATCCGGCATCTCGCTGAGCAGCTTGGCCACGCCCATGAGCATGGCGGTGTGGGCGTCGTGGCCGCAGGCGTGCATCACGCCGGGGTTCTGTGAGCGGTAAGGCACATCGTTGGCCTCGTCGATGGGCAGCGCGTCCATATCGGCGCGGATGCCGATCACGGGGCGTCCTTCGCCCAAAAAGCCGACGACGCCGGTCTTGCCCACACCGGCCTGCGCTTCGATGCCCATGTCGCTGAGCGTGTCCACCACCAGCCGCGCCGTGCGGTTTTCTTGGAAGCTCAACTCCGGGTGGGCATGGATGTCTCGCCGCCAGGCTACCAACTGATCCTGCATGGCCTGGGCGCGGGCGAGGAATTCTGTTTCTTGCATGGTTGATCCTTTTGCTGAGATTCTTGATGTCTTTTATCCATCTGCTGCAATACTAGAGTAGCCTGTTCTCGCCGTCAAGCCCGCGTGTTCTTCGTGGATTATCGAAATTCTGGAATCTCCTCTGCGCTACGGTATACTGTGCCAAATGACTTTGATCTACCAATTCACGAGGATAGAAGAGATTGTGATGAGTGTTTGGCAAGATGTTCAGTCGACGACAGGCGCCGCCGCCATCTGGCGGCGGGTGATATTGGGGATTGCACTGACGGCCGCGGTGACGTTGTTGAGCGGCTGTGGCTTTCTCTCCGGCCCCGAAGAACCAACAGCGACGCCGACGGAAGTGGCGCGGGCGCTCGTCCCCACGTGGACGCCGACGCCGCTTGTTCCCACCGATACACCTGTGCCGCCAACGCCGATTCCCGTCCCCACAGACACGCCCGTGCCTGCCGAGCCTGCTGCGCCCACGGACACGCCTGCGCCGCAAAAGGCCCAGTTGACCGTCACCGGCGGCGACGGCATCAACGTGCGCCAGGGGCCGGGGACCAGCTACGGCGTGGTGGGCAACGTCAGCAACGGCATGACGTTCGACATAACCGGCAAGAACCCGGCGGGCGACTGGTACCAGATCTGCTGTGTCAACGGTGAGCAGGGGTGGATCTTCGGTTCGCTCACCCAGGTCACCAACGCCGAATTGGTGACCGTGGCGCAGAACATCCCCGCGGCGCCGCCGACCAATACACCGGCGCCGGTTGTGGTGGCGCCACCGCCCACAGATACACCGGTACCTGCACCCCAACCGCCGCCTGCTGCTGATCCCTGCGCGGGGATCGGCGGGGATGGGTGTAAGTTCAGGGCTACCGGCGGGCCGAAGTTTGGCGGCAACGGCGGCACTGAGCTGAAGCTGCAATTCTTCTTCATTCACAGCGGTGTCGATGGCGGCCAGCCACAGGGAAGCTACTTCATCTGGCTGGAAAAAGACGGACAGAAGCTGCCCGTCTCCGATTCGGTGCGCAGTATCGCCCTGCAACGCAGCGAAGGCGCGCTGGGTCCGTACAATTACGAGTACAAGATTGGTTCAAGTAGTTTGCCGGGCGGTTCAGTTGCCGGGAATTACGTGGTTGGGTTCTCGATGGCAACGGCGAACGAGACAGCCAGGATTTCTCGTTCACTGTGCCGGATGGTCAAGGCGAAGTTTGGATTGTGTTTGATCAGGGATGACCGACGATGGATGAAGATGGCAGATGATTGGTTGGCATAAAAAGACACCGCCATACCCGGCCGGGTATGGCGGTGTCTTTTGTATCTTATCTTCCTACGCCATGAGCATGAGGCTCAGATACAATCGTACTTAACGATCTGACAGAAGTAGTTATCGGCCTGAAAAACGTTATCTTTGTACGTAAAATTCGCTATGCCGCCGGCTGTATGGATTACGAGAAACTAACGACGCCTACACTCATCTGGCATAACCGACTCCTGTTCAAAATCTGTGGTTGGACATTCATCGGCCCAGGTATTACACTTGCTTTCGCCCTCCGCAATCTGATTCCACCGCTATCCCAATAGGTGAGCTATGACCACTTCCGCGCGCAAACTCTCAACCTTTACCAAGGCCATCTACGGCCTGGGCGACTGGGGCGCTTCGTCGGCGACGACGGCGCGCAGCCTTTCTGGCTCTTTTTCATCGTGTCGGTGGTAGGCGTCGACGTTGAGTTGGCGGGCCTGGCATTTGTGATCGGCCGCATCTGGGATGGGATCAACGATCCGCTGGTGGGGATGTTGAGCGACCGTATGCGCACTCGCTGGGGACGGCGCAGGCCGTTCATGTTGCTGGGGGCGCTGCCTTTCGGTGTGGGTTTCTTTTGATGTTCAACCCGCCGCCGTTCGCCGATCCGCTGGTGGCGGCGCTCTACTACGGCGCTGTCTTCATTCTTTACGACACGGCGTACACCATTGTCAACGCGCCTATTCTGCGCTCACGTCGGAATTGACGGAAGATTACGATGAACGCAGCAGCCTGGCGGGCTGGCGCATGGCGAATTCGATCTTTGCTTCACTGCTCACGGCGGGTTTGTTCAAAGTGTTGGCGGAGAATGTCTTTGTCAACTGGTTCGAGGGGCCGAATGCGCTGGTCAGCGGTACGCCGTGGCTCGGCGATTTGGGGATTGGTGGGGACGATTGCGCCGCTGTTGGTGGTTGCCTTCGTGCGCGAACCACAGCGCTATCTTGAAGAAGACACTGAGCCGATTAACTTCGTGCGCACGACGCGTGAGGTCTTCTCGAATCGCCCGTTCCGCATCGGCGCGGTGATCTACTTGCTGGCCTTCGGCGCTGTGGACATCATCACCGCGGTCTTCGTGTGGTTCTTGATCTACTACATGCAGTTGAGTCCACCACAAGACAGCATGGTGTTGGCGCTGGTGCTGGGTGTGGCCTTCCTCTCGATGCCGCTCAACGTGTGGCTGATGAAGAAGTTCGGCAAAGGCAAAACCTACGCCGGTATGATGACGTTTTGGGCGCTGGTGATGGTGGTGATCAGCATTCTGCCGCCGGGAAACCTGCCGCTGGTGCTGGCGTTGGGCGCATTGGCAGGGCTGGGCTATGGCGCAGCCAACGCTGTGCCCTGGGCGATTCTGGCCGATGTCATCGAGGAAGATGAATGGAAGACGGGCAAGCGCCGCGAGGGCGTCTACGCAGGCTTCCTGGTGACGCTGCGTAAGCTGTCCACGGCGATTGGGATCGGCATTGTGGTGCGGCTGCTGGCGTCGGCGGGCTTCGTAGAAGGCGCCGCCGCCACGCAGCCGGATTCAGCGGTCTTCATGCTGCGCATCTTCATGGGTGCGGTGCCGGCCGTCCTCTTGTTGATCTCGATGGTGGCGGCGTTTAACTACCCAATCCGCGTGAAAGCCACGCCGAGTTGGTGCAAAAATTGGCTGAAAGGCGAGCCAAGGCGCAAACACAGCGCTGAATGAAGAAAACAGAACGGGTGGAGATGACGTCATCTCCACCCGTTCTGTTTCTTCATTCAGTGATCTTTAGATCGGCAAAGCCGGCGGATGTGGTTTTTCGCCTTCGTCGTTGTCGAAGAGCCAGACCAGGGCGAAGAGCAGCGCCGGCAGGCAGAAGACAGCAAACCAGGGGCCGCTGGGCAAGGCGCCGGTGAGCAGCCACTGCGCCACGTAGAAGGCGGTGAAGCTCACCAATACGACCAAGCTGCCCATGCCCTCCCAGCGCCAGGCCATGATCATGCCCACGATCACGCCGACAGGGAAGAAGAGCAGGCCCACCCATTCACTCAGCGTGAGTGCGGCGGTGTCCACCCCTTCGCCAAACACAAAAGCCAACAACATCCCAATGCTCAGTAGACTGCCGACACGGGCAGCCCAACGCAGAATCAGAAGCGTGCGTTCCGAAGTCACGATTGCCTCCTTTCCGGCATAGTGGGGCCGATGACAGCCTCAGTTTACCAGAATCCGCGCCCGCTTTCCTGACAATTACCGCAAAGAGTTGTGAACAGCAACGCAAAGGTACCGTATCACCCAACCTGCAAACGGATCGGCGTTTTTAGCACATCGGCTTCTTCGTCGATGAAGCCGCCTGCGTCGGCCTGGGCCAACACGGCCTGGATCGTCTCCACCAGCGCCCGCGCCGATGCCACACTCAGTTCCACGGCCACGCGCGCGCCCGGTCCTTGCGCAGGATCGACGAAGTCGATGTTGAGTGCGTGCTCAAGCGGCAAGTGGAACGGGTGATCGTACGACACATTCGCCTGCGAGACGCCGAACCAACCGTCTTTGTTCTTGCCGCAGCCAGTCATCTTTACCTGGTTGACAATCATTGTACACATGTGGGATCTCCCTATTGTTTCAAATGGGCGGCCAACTGCGTGATCATCTCTGCCAACGTGGGCTGGCCTGGATCTTCGGGGTTGCGGTCGGCCAGAGGAGTGTCGCCGACGAAGCGGTAGATATCGGCGGCGCCGCGCAGAATGTTGGGCGTAAGGCCAACGGAAGCGAAGGTGTCGGCGATTTCTTCCATTTCGCCCACCCAGCGCCGAGATTTGGGCGGCATGGTGGGCAATCCTCTTTCCATGCGCGCCAACATGGCCGATTGACTCTGACGAAATTCCGCGTCCAGCGCTTCGGCCACGCCCAACGCCTGCGCCGCCACCATCAACTCGGTGCTCAGGGCGGTGAGTCCTTTGGTGAGGGCGGCGTAGCACATTTTGAGCGCGGAAGCGTCGCCCACGCGCTGGCCGATGGGGATCACATGCAGCCCATAGTCGTTGAGCACTTCCAACTCGCCGGCATCTCGCCCGGAGACGTAAAAGCGGGTGGCGCCCACTGTGCGCGGCGGCGGCCCAATGATCGATCCATCCACACAACGGCCGCCGGCTTCTTCGATCACCTTGCCCACACTGCGCGCCGTGGCCGGCGAAATCGCGTTGAAGTCGACGTAGAGCGGCGAGGATCGTGTCTTGCGGATGGCCTGGGCGATCTGCTCGGCCAAAGCCGGCGCCTCTGCCGGCACCAGGATCGAGAAGATGGCGTCGGCGTTGACCACCAGATCGGCGTACGATGGTAAGTCTTCGAGGCCGGCCTGCTTCGCCAGTGCTTTCGTCCGATCACTGCGCTCGGCCAGGCAGGTGATCACGCGTAGCCCGTCTTCGCGCAATACCTGCCCCACCACATGTCCCATATCACCAGGACTGACGATGCCGATGGCTTCTATCTGCATGAGATCCTCGCTGTTGTGAGTATGGACGGAGGACGAGAGACGCAGGACGATTTACGTAGTGCAGCGTGTCGGCAGCGTGTCGGCGGCGCCCGGTCGTCGGTTGTCAGTCGTCGTTTTTATCATGCGCCATGATAGCCTAAAGCAGCGTCAGCGGCAATGTAAGATCGCTAGTCCTCGTCGCTATCCCAATCCTCGTCCCAATCGTCTTCGTCGTCCCAATCTGGGTACTGTTCCGGCGCTTCACCCACCGATTCGACAAGGCGCGGGTATTCGGCATTTGGCGTCAGCGTCTTCGTTGATGGCGTGTACCTTGACGCGGAAACGGTGATCATCGCCGAAGTCGAACACGTAGAGGAATTCTTGCCCTTGGGCAAGGTTCAGTGATCCGATCTGCGTTTGGCGCACGTCGTTGACCTCTTCGTCTTCGAGCAGATCGGGGTTTTCCTCCAGCCGTTGTAGCTCGCTGATCATGTCGTGGAAGAAGTCGGCGTGCAGGCCGGTGTCGCGGGTAAATTCGGCCACGAGTTCCTGCCGCTGCGCTTCGGTCATGGCGCGCCAGTCGTCGAGGCTGAAGCTCTGCGCCTCGTCGTCTTCGTCGTCCTCGTCCTCTTCGAGATCGTCTTCGTAGGCCAATTCCATGCCTTCGTAGAGCGCGCCCTCCGGCACAGTGTATTCGCTGGACGCATCCCAGGCTTTGTTGTTCATGAAAAACGAGTAGAGATGGTCGTTGCCCCACTCGAAGGCATACTGGATGGCAAGGTGTAGATCTTCGAGCGTCTGCTCGGCTGTCAACTCGACCTTACGCCAGACCCTGCCTGAGCTGCGCAGCGTCACGTGGAAAACGTAACTTCTCATTGATTGTCTCCTTTGCGCGATGATGATAATTTGCCGATTCATTTTACCAGGGATTCAGATTCCTACACAGGAAGCCGGCTCCGGGTGATGGATGGTGATCTACGGTTCGACCCGGGTGCATTTCAATTTAGGGGCAGACCAAGTGCCGGGGACTTCACGAAGGACGTGACGGCATGTGCGAAGACACTGTCGCGCTGCGGCGATAAGTCCCCGGCACTTTCGCCCCCAGCGTGAAATGCACCCGTTCGACCCCACCGCGTTTGACAACGCAACCAATCCCAGTAAGCTGAAAGAGGACGGTCTTTGTCCGCATCTGTTGTTTACCCCAACGCGACGCTGCCGTTCAACGATCCTCTGCGGCAGCCCAGCGCCCACGTACAAGGAGACGCTTACATGCAGCTTGCCTGTTTTCAAAGCAACCGCGGCCTGCGCCAGATGGATTACGCCCGCTTCGTGCAGAGTGCGCAGACGTTAGGCTACACCGCCATCGACGTTCCCCTCAGCGTCGAAGACGCCGCCGCGCAGTGTCGCCTGCTCGGCCTTAACGTCGGCGCCGCCGGTCCGCTAGTGCCTGCCGATCTCAGCCCCGACGCCGCCCGCCAAGAGGAGATCGTCAACAGCTTCAAGACGACCATCGACAGCCTGGCCGCACAGGAGATCCCCGTGCTCGTCTGCCTGATCGGGCGCGACGTCACCCGTAACGGCAACGAGAACATCGCGATCTACAAAGATGTCTTCACGCCCATCGCCGCCCACGCCGAAGACAAGGGCGTGCGCCTGGCCTTCGAGAACTGGCCGCGCAACGGCACGATGCTGGCCATCACCCCCGAGCTTTGGGATGGCATGTTCAACGCCGTCCCCTCCAACGCCATTGGCCTGTGCTACGATCCGTCACATTTCTACTGGCTGGGCATCGACTACATCCAGCCGATCTGGGATTTCAGCGACCGCATCTACCACGCCCACGCCAAAGACACCGAGATCCTTGACGCGGGGCAGAACTACTTCGGCATCTACGGCCGACAGTTGGAAGAGACCGAGCCGCGCCAGTGGTGGCGCTATCGCCTGCCCGGCTACGGCGCCGTGGATTGGACAGCCTACCTCGACACCCTCTACCAGATCGGCTACGACGGCATCCTCAGCGTCGAGCACGAAGACCCGGTGTGGGAAGAGACGCCGGAGAAGGCGCTGCGCGGGTTGCAGTTGGCGCAGCAGTTCTTGCAGCCGTTTTTGAGCTAGACATGGTGATTTGTGATTGGTGATTGGTGACTGGGTTTTCAACGAACCACACGCTGAGGAAATTTCAGAATTTTATTGATCCACGAAGGCACACGAAGCACCACGAAGAGGAGAATAGAGGGACACGGAGATCAGGATTCGCAGGACAGCAGAGCGGAATAGCTTTCTGCTTGTTCTTTTCTGCCTTCGTGTCTCTTCGTGTGCCTTCGTGGATCATTATTTCTCTGGTTTCTCCTGAGGTGTGCGGCTACGTCAGACGCAACCATTCTACATCTTCGTGGTGCAGGTGAATCTCGCCACGTTCATCGATGAAGCGGTCGGCGCTGTCGGCGGGGAAGCAGATCAGATCGAAGGGTGCTGTGCGGTCGAGGCCGTGCAACGCTCTTTTTACGATCTCCTCGAAGGGGCGCAGGCTGGTGTCCCATTTGGCGATGGCGAAATGGGTGTGGCGATAGCGACGGGCGAGGGATTCGATCTTGTCTACGGCGACCTGGCCTGCCTCGCCCCAGAAACGCGGTTCCGCGAATGGATCGTCGTTGGGCAGGCTCACCACATCGGGCTTGAAGCGGTCACCGATGGCGATTTCCACCTTGAGATCGGGGTATTGGGGCAGGTAAAGCGCCCACACAAACGCCTTCATCAGCACGTGCGCGCTGCGCTCATTGCTGCGCTTGACGAAAACCACCTGCCGACCGTGTGCGCGTAACGTCCACTTGCGACGCAGAAGCAGATCGGAGGTCACAGCGCGGCTACGGCCAACAGCACCCACGCCACGATGAAACACAGCCCGCCCAGCGGCGTCACTGGCCCCAACCAGCGCGGACCGTCGAACGCCAGCCAGTAGATGCTGCCAGAGAAGAAGAGCACACCGGCCACGAAGAGCCAACCGGCTACGCCCAGCAGCGCATTCCCCGGCGCGGCGGTGTAGAGTAGACCGACGAAGAGCAGCGCCAGTGCGTGGTAGAACTGGTAGCGTACGCCCGTCTCGAAGCTGGTCAACTTGGCGGGGGCGAGGCGGCTTTTCAGCGCATGTGCGCCGAAAGCACCGAGGGCGACGGCCACGCCGCCCAGCAGAGCGCCGATGGCGATGAAGAAGCTCATGGGAAGATCCTTTCCATTGAAATGTTCATCCCCCCGCCACCGGCTTCTTCAGCCGTTCCGCCATCGTCTCCCAGTTGCGCTTGCCCAGGTAGGGGTGGGTGATGTCCAGCGGTTGGAGGATGCGCACGAAGGCGGGCAATTGCCTGCGATCCAGTTCGGGATCGACGATGAGCGGCAGCAGACGGCGTTGACGATCTTCGATGCCCTGGGTGGCGTCGACGATGGCGGCGAAGTTGGCCCAGGGATCGTCGAAATAGCTGGGCGTGAGCACCATCAGCGTGCGCTTACAGCGTTCCATCACCGCGGGCAGGCCGATCACCAGTTCCACCCCCGGCTCAAGGACATCTGGATCGCCCGCCACGGCCAGCCGCACGCCCTTCTCCTGCAGGAACGGCACCAACTCCGTCCACACGAAGCCCAGATCCGGCTCCACCTGGGCGAAGCTGAGGAAGGCGTCGTACTCGAAGCCGTCGTCGTCGGTGGGGATCTCAGCTTCTGCGCCGCCCTGGTAGCGCGCCACGGCGAAGCTCTCCTCCATCTCGCCCTTGAAGATCGGGTGTTGCTGCTTCACCTCCCCGTTGACTCGCGGCCACAGGTATTCCCACAGCCGGGCCACGCGGATCGTGCCGTCGTCGCTTTTTACGTCACCGCGTAGGCCGGCCAGCAGGTGTTTGGTGAAGAGACTGTTGCGATCCCCCGGCAGCAGATAGGATTTCTCGTCGGGCCGCGCCGAAGCGAAGACGACGCGTCCGCGCCCCCCGGCCAACGCCTCGTAGCCGCCGTCCGATAAGCCTTTGGACAGGCCATCCACCCCGTCTACATCCACATCCTTGACGAAACCGACGCCGCCGGCATGGCAACAATCGAGGATCACCAGTAGTTTGCGCGCAGAGATCGCCTGGACACGCTGGGTGAACTCGGCGCTGGAAAGCGCCGTCTGCGTCAACTGCCCGCCGCTGGGGACGGTATCCACAGGCAGGATGTACTCCGCGCCGTCGAGGCGCCCGCCATGTCCCGAAAAGTAGATGGTGACGGTGGCCTCATTGTCGGTGCGCGCGGCCAGATCGTCGAGCGCCTGGCGCAGTCGATCCGTCGTGGCCTCGCCGTCGATCACGAGATCGACATTGTCCGCGGGATAGCCGCACAGCGCCTCGTCTTGGAGCACGGCGGCCAGATCTTGCGCATCCCACAGCACATTTTCGGGCAGGTGGTTTACGTTTCTGTAGTTGGCGATGCCCACCACCAGGGCGTGGGCGTTGGTCAATGTGGTCATCACTCCACCACAATCTGATATTGCTGGGTAAACGGCTGGGTGTAGGTGCTGCCGTAGCCGTCGTCCACCGCCTGGGTGAAGGTGTAGCGCACCTGCACGTAGTGGACGCCCGGCGTCAGCGGCGGCAGTTGCGTGCGGCTGTAGACCCAGTACGAATCTTCGTAGTCGCGGCCGCAGATGGCCTGGGGCAGATCGGCGACGGGATACTGTACAACGTCGCCGGCCACGTTTTGGCCGTCGATCACCAGATCGGTTTCGGTGTAGGGCGCGTTGGCGACGGCGCGTGACTGGCCGCGGTTGGCCCAGATCCCGTAGATCAGATCGATGGGCGTGTTCGCCGGCGCGTTGACCTGGTTGCCGCAGGCCGGGCGTAGCACCACCTCCACCGGCGCAGCCGCCTGCCCGCCGTGGTCGATCTCGAAAGTCCAGAACCAGGTGATGCTAGTATCGTTGGTGCCGGTGATGACGATGGCGGCGTCGTAGAAATCATTGTTGATGGGCGCGCCGGTCTGCGGCCAGGTGTAGCCCAGTTCGGCGAAGCTCGGCGCAGGGCAGTTGAGATCGTTGCCGCCCCACAGGCAGTAGGGCGCGGTCTCCTCGATGGTCCGCAGGACGGTGTCGCCGTTGGTGTTGCGGATGTCAAAATCGACAGCGGCGATGCCGTCGCCGTCCTGTGTGCCGATGGTGTCGTCGAAGACTTCCACGCGCACGGGCAGGCGCTCGCGGAAGATCATGGGCGTGGTCACCTGGGCCTGGTCGATGCCGAGAAGGAGCACGTTGCGCCCACCGTTGCTCTGGATGACTGATCCGCGCAGCGCCTGATTGCCATCGCTGCCGTCCACGGGGAAGACGACGGCGGTGATCTGGGTGGGCGTGGGGGTGGGCGTTGCCCGCGTCGGCGTGAAGACTGGCTGTATCTGGCCGGCGATCTGGGTGGGCGTGGGTGTTGGCGGAGGAACCAGTGTCGGCTGGGGCGTACCTGAGCCTGGGGTGGGCAAGATGATGATCGGCGGCACTGTGGCGACGACCTGTGTTGGCGTGGTTTGCGCTTCGGTGGGGCTGGGCGCGGCCGCGATGGCTTCTGCCGTGAGGGTAGCGGCAGCGGCGCGCTCAACGGCGACCTGTGTGGCCACCAGATCTGGTTCTTCTTCAGGCGGCGTCCCCCCGCAAGCCGCCAAGGCGATCAAGCAGGCGAATAGGACGAGCAGCAGTGCGCGTTTCATCTCAACCTCCCAATTGGGCTAGGATCTCTTCGGTGCTCTGTTTGAGCGACTGGCACGACGCCGCCACTTGCACGGCGTAGAATTCGTCTTCGATTAAGTTGGCGCTTTGGGCCAGGCAGCCGTCGAAGGCGGTGACGGCTGCGGCGTAAGAGGCGCGGGCGTCGTCTCTTGCGCCGAGACGCTCCATGGCCTGTCCGCGCTCCAGGTAGGAGAGGCCGGCGAACTGGTGCGCCTGCCCCAGGATGCGATATTGCTGCGTGGTTTCCAGATGGGTGACGGCGTCTTCGATAGTGGCGATGGCCTGATCGTGGCTGGCGACGGCGTCGGCGAATCGATCCAGCGCGTATTCGGATTCGGCGCGCAGCCGCAGCGCGCCGGCGGCGGCGATGGTGGCGATGTCTACCAACAGCGGATCGCCGCCAGCCTGGGCCATGCGCTCGCCTTCTTCGTAGGCGGCGAAGGCTTCGGCCAGGTTGGGATCGTCCATGCGCTCGGCGGGGGACAACGTCTGGGCGCGCCGGAAGTAGACGCCGGCCAGCCCGATCTGGGCGCGGGCGAAATCGGGTTTGAGATCCAGGGCGCGGCGCAAGTTGGTCTCGGCCTCGTCGAAGTGTTCGAGGAAGAGGTGTTCGCGGCCCAAGAAGAGGTAGAGATTCTCTTTGCCCTCACCCTGCTCACGCCATCGGGGCAACGATTGCTGTGCTTGCTCGAAGATGGCCAACGCTTCGGCATGACGGCCCAACAAGCTCTGGCGGATGCCGATGAGCAGCCAGTAGAGCGCGTTGGCGCGCACGGTGACTCGCTCTTCCAGCGCGCCTGCGGAGAGGGTGTCACCTGGATCGAAGTTGGCAGGAATCAGGATGGGATCGCCGAACTGGTAGCGCCCGATGGTGAGGTTGGATTCGCTGCCCAGCCGCCGCGGCACGAAGAATTCGATGGTCAGTTGCTGTGGGTTGCCTGTGGAGATGAAGCCGTAGATGACGGCGTGGGCGTTGATCTCCTGGGCCAGGGTGTTGGCTTTGTCTGCGCGGTCTTCAGGGTCGGCGCCTTCGATGCGATTGAGGGTGTAGCTCTTTTCCGTCCACGGCAGGCTGTCGTGCCACAGGAGGACGCTGTTGCTGTCGGCGTACTCGGTGTTCTGGCTGCGCAGACCGCTGAAGATCCAGCCGCCGAGCAGATCGCCCAGATCGCTTTGCCGTTGGGAACCGTTGTCATCGCGATCTCCGATCTGGGCCACGGCGACGTTGAAGACGCTGTCCATTTTGGTGGGGCCGCGCTGTTGCCAGATCCAGCCGCCGGCCAGGAGCAGGAGCAGCAGCACGCCGATGCCGATGGCAGCCATGCCACGGAGTTCCCACCAGCGTTGGCGAGCATCGGGGATGCGCTCGTAGTGGATTTCGGGCAGTTGCGTCGTCCCGCGGATGGCGCCGATCACGCGTTCAAGTTGCTCGTCGCTTTGTCCAGCGTCGCGTAGATCAACCCAATGCAGCAGATCGATGCGCGGCGGCGGATCACAGTCCTTCAACAAAATCGGGATCAGGCGACGGAAGCGCGCACCCGGATCGTCGCTTTGTACGAGCAGCGTCTCGAAGCTGTCCCAACTGCTGGTGAGGTAGGCGGGGGTGAGGATGGCGAGGATGTGGCGGCTCTCGCGGATGACGCGTTCCGTCTCTTCCAGCACCGGCGCGCCCGGCTCGAAGCTGTCGGCGTCGATGGCCACGGTGAGGCCGGCTGCGTGCAGGCGCGGCAAAAGCCACTCGAATACCCATTCGGCATCGGGATCGTGGTAACTGATGTAGACATCGTAGCGGAAGGGGACGGTCTCAGTCATAACGTGGACGGGAACGACAGAGCGGCACCGACCACGATTGTAGCATTCTTTTCAGGAGAGCGAAACTGAAGCGGAAAGCCTCTAGTTGGGCCTGCTACGGAGATTGTGGACACGGATCAAAAGAAACACGGATCTCTTCGGATTGAGATCCGTGTTTCTTTTGATCCGTGCCCACAACGCTCATCCGCCGCGGCGCAACGAGGCGGATGGCTATCAGTTATCGAACAGGTGACCCGTGGGGCCGTTGGTGAGCGCTTCGACCACGGGCTGGGTTTCGATCATGTGTTTGAGCAGTTGCAGCTCACGGCCCAGCAGGTAGTTGCCCATGTCGAGGATCTCGGGGATGCCGGTGAGCGACAGCATCTTCTGCTTATCTTCGGCATTCACCTGGAGGGCGATGGCGGTGAGGAAGGCCAGGCTGGTAGGATCCTCGGGCAGTTGATCCAGTTGCAGTTGCACGCCGGTGGCCTGGGTGAGCAGCTCGACGTAGCGCAGGATCTTCGGGCGTACGCGCTGCGCCTGTTCCACGGCCAGGCGCGTGTCACCGTTGACGACGGGATAGTGTGTCACATCGGCGGTGAGGTAGGCGCGGTTGTGCTTCAACTGCTCGATGCGGAAGCGCCGTGTCCCCACGGCCATGATGTCCATGCGGCCGTCGGGTTTGCGATCCACGCGGGTGATGCGGGCGGCTGTGCCGATCTCGTGGGGCATGGCCGCTCTGCCGACTTCGTGGCCCTCTTTGATGAGGACGACGCCGAAGGGCAGTTCCTCGTCGATGCAGCGGTTGATCATCTCGCGGTATCGCGGCTCAAAGATGTGCAGCGGCAACATCATCCCCGGATAGAGGACAACGCCCAGTGGGAAGAGTGGCATTTCCATAGCAGCAGTCCGTTGCTCTCGGTCGTGGCGATGGTGACCGCCAAATGCGTGCTTTGACATACGTGTATCTGTGTTCCTCATACGAAACAAACTACAAAACTAATCACTGTCATCGGCTGGGATGGACGCCAGCGCGTTGTCGTCTACTTTCATGATTTCGCGCAGTACAGTGGTGGCGAAAGCGCCTTTGGGCAGGAAGAACCGCACGTTGAGGCCGGTTTCGTGTGGCTGCACCTGTAGATCGGCGAAGATCAGACGTCCCATGCGGCGGGTGCCGGTGAGGTGCGCCTTGTGCAGATCGTCCAGCGTGACACCCGATTCGGCGAGGACAGCCTCTTCCAGCGCGCCGGCGTCGCCGGTGGTGATCCACATCTTCGGCCCGTAGATGGGGGCGGTGAAGCTGATCTCCTTGCGCTCGTAGCGGGGCTGTTCTGCATCTACGTCTGTCACCTCGAACAGGCCGCCGGTGTCGTACTTTTTGGCCACGTCGCCCAGGATCACCTGATCGAAGAGTCCTCTTTCTACGCGTTCGGCCAGGTAGCGATTGCACATGTAGCTCTGCACACTGGCCCGCAACAGATCTCGCAGCCAGCGATCCTTCATCTTGCGTTGCCCCACGATCAGCTCGAAGCCGCGCAAGACATTTGATCCTTGCTGTCCTAGGCGCTGTGGACCGTAGAAGTTGGGCAGTCCGCGCGCCTGAATTTGGGCGACAATCGTTTGCGCACGCTGGAATGCTTCGTCTACGGGCAGATCCATCTCTGTCACCCGGATCGAGAAGCGGTTCCCCAGCAGATGACCCGCCTTCAGTTTATTGCGGTGCAAATTCACCCAGTGGACAGTCACCGGCAGCGCTTCTTCGATGCGGACGGCGGCGGCGTCCACGAATGCGCTGTCCACATGGCCCACGTTCAAGCTGAACGTCTGTGTGGTGCGGGCGTACTTGTCCTTCATCCCTGCAAAGCCGACTTCGCCGTTGGGCAAATTGAAGATCGAGGCCAGCTTCTTCTGCACATCGCGCGTGGTCATCTCTTGTTTGGTCAGATTGACGTAGAGATGCTGTCCTTCGCCGATGGGTTCGTAGAGCGGCACTTCTTCGACCACAAAGTGATCTGGAGATGCGCGTAACTGTCCGCCGACGCCGGGCAGATCTGCACTAATGTACGGAAGACTAAGCTTGAGTTCGCGGTCAAGGGCGTTGTTTTCTTGCACGAGCACATCCTAGCATAGCGGTTTCAGGAGCGAAGGAAGATATGTTCCAAAGGAGGGGACTGGGGATTGGGGACTGGGGACTGGGGATTGCGCCGAGTGTGTTGACGCCTGATTGGGAACAATGCTTTTCGAGTTAGATGATGGAGATGATGGAGATGATGAAAAGCAGTGGACATCATCTCCATCATCCCATCATCAAACCCAAGCAAAGATTCCACGCTCTAACCAGTCCCCGATCCCCAGTCCCAAGTCCCAAGTCACCCCTAAACCACATTCGGCGGAAAGAAGAACTCACGCGCGGTCGGGTCGTCGTAGCCGTCGATGGCGCCGTGGACGACACCGGTGGAGGCCAGCGCCGAACGCACGATGGCGCGGTTGAAGGGACTGACCAGATCGTGGTTCAGGTATTCGTCTACGGGCATCCACAGGCAGTCGTCGATCTCGTCGTCCTGTTTGGTGATGGCGCTGGAAAGTGGCGAGAGCCGCGCCACAAAGTAGATGTCGGATTTGCCGTAGCGGTAGCCGTGCCAATGACGGAAGCAGACCAGCGCCCCGAAACGTGTCTGCACGCCGGTTTCTTCTAAAACTTCGCGTATGGCGGCTTCGGCCAGGTGTTCGCCTGCGTGGAGCGCGCCGCCGGGTAGTTTGTAATAAGGACGCGGCGAACTGCGATGCACTTCGGAGACAACCAGTAGCTCTTTGTTGGCGTTGAGCACCACACCGCCCACGCCGATGTAGTGCGTGGCATAGCCGGGGACAAGCGCATTCGGCTGCAACTGGTTCACCATCATCGTGTAGTGCGGCTGGCTGTGGTGAAAGGTGAAGCCCGCCGCCGCCGCCGCAGGAATGAAGACAGCCTGTGCAATGGGGATTTCGAGCCAGATCAGGAAACGTCCTTCGTCGCGCCAATAGGCGACAGAAGAAGACAACAGCGCGGCGAAGTCTTCGGGCGAGCGCGTCAGCGCCTCCGCCTCGATGACAACCCCGTTGAAACGGTTGATGGTGTGTTCGAGCAGTTGCATAAGATCTCTTGTATGTTGTGTGATCGTGGATTCTGTTGGTGAATGCGTTTTGCCGGGTGGATATCCCTGCGCAGTCCCTAATGATGTCATTCAGTTAAACGGCTGACGCTCGAATATCCGCGGAGAAAGCACGCCCTCGTGCGGCTGTCCTCGTGTAGACCCGCACCCGGGGTGCTCACTCCGCGCTAAACTCAATGTCATTGAGTCCCTAATCCCCTGTCCCCAGTCCCCGTTCCCCAACCACCGTTTCAAACGCGGCGATCTCTGCCCGGATCACATCCAGGCTGCTGCGCCAGAAATCGGGCGTTTTGATGTCGATGTCGAAGCGGGTGGCCAGTTCGGCGGCAGAGAACATGCCGGTGCTGGAGAGAAGATCGTCGTAGTCGGTGCGGAAGCTGTCGGGATCGTCCTGGTAGCGGGCGTAGAGGCCCAACGCAAAGAGCAGGCCGAACATGTACGGGAAGTTGTAGTAGGAGCGACTGGTGCTGTAGTAGTGCCCTTTTGCGGCCCACATGAAGGGGTGAAGCTGCGTTTCGTCGAGGCCGTCGCCGTAGGTTTGCAGTTGGGCGTCGCGCATCAGATCGCAGAACTCGTCCACCGAGAGTTCACGCGCCTTGCGCTTGGCGAAGACCGCTTCCTCGAAGAGGAAACGGCAGGAGATGTCCACCACCACCTGACACGATCCCTGTAGCGACGTCTCCAGGATGAGGAGCCGCTCGTCGTCGGTCACCTGTTGGATGGCGGCATTCTTGACGATGGTTTCGCAGAAGATGCTGGCGGTTTCGGCCAGCGTCATGGGCGTGGCTTTCTGTGTCACGGTGCGGGGGGCCAGGTTGAGGTTATGGTAGGCATGGCCCAGTTCGTGGGCCAGTGTGCGCACCGCCGTGAAATCGCTTTTGAAGTTGGCCAGGATGCGCGATTCCTCGCCGCGCAGACGCATACAGAATGCGCCGTCGCGCTTGCCGGGGCGGGGTTCGGCGTCGATCCAGTTTTCGGCGAAGGCGCGCTCGGCCAGGCCGCGCATCTTGTCGGAGAAGGCGCCGAACTGGGCCACGATAAACTCCATCCCCTCGCTGTAGGCCCAGGAATGGCTGCTGTGGCCGATGGGCGCGAAGATGTCGAACCAGGCCAGTTTCTCCAGCCCCAGCAGGCGCGCCTTGGCCTGCAAATAGCGCCGAAAATCGGGGAACGACTCGCGCGCCGCCGTCAACATAGCGTCCAACGACGCCTGATCGATGTTGTTCTGAAAAAGCGACACAGCCAGCGGCGACGACCAACCCCGGCGCTGCGTCACGGCGTTGACTTCGCCCTTGATCCCGTTGAGCGACGCCGCCAGGGGAACAGCAGCGACCTGCCAGGCGGCAAGCTCGGCCTCGTAGGCCGCCTGCCGCACCGCCCGATCCTTGTGATAGGCCAGGTTGCGCGTTGCGCTCATGGGCAGCGTCTTCTCGCCGCCGGGCAAGGCGACGGTGACATCCAACTGCGACGAGAAATTGTTGTAGAGCTTGCCCCACGCGCTGCCGCCGGTGGGGCCAAGTTCGGCCAACAGTTCTTCCTCTGGCGGGGTAAGCAGGCGTTCGGCTTCGACATGGGCTTTGTGCAGGGCGTAGGCGTGATCCGCGGCAACGCTGGATCGGGCGATCAGGGCGTCCTTGGGCAAGGAGGCCAGCCAGGCGGTAAGACGCGACCCCAGTTTGGCCAGACGCACACCCTGCATTTGCAGTTGGCTCATCTTGGCCTGGGCCACTGTGTCGCGCGAATCGGTGGAGACGAAGCTGGAAATGTACGCCCCCAACTCGTTGACCTGCTCCATGGTGCTGTTGATGCGCGCCGTCACCTGCTCGAACCGGGCCACATCGGCGTCGCTCAAGGCATCGGGCGCGATCTGTGGGGCAGGCTCAATGTGGTTGTCGTCGAAGAACGCCTGCAACTGGTCGATCACCGCCACGGCGCTGCGAAAACCGTCCTCGAATTCGGGGGATTCCAACCCCGGATAGACGACGCTCATGTCCCAGTGCGGCAGCTTCTCCGCCTCGGTCCCGTTTACCGATCCAGCTTTTGTCTGTGTCATGTCTGCCCCTTTACGTCGAAAAATCAGTCATCCGAGTATACCGTAAGCTAAGACAGTGTAACAATAAATGAAAGCCACCATAACGCTTCGTAAGCGTCGCCATCCAGATCAGAAAGCTCAGCGAAGGCCGGTTCCGTCTTGGCCCCGGATGCTTTGCGCCGCCGAATTTCCTGAGTAAAGACATCGCCGCCGCGCGACAACAGCCGGTCTTCTACCAGCAGATGGCGGAAGCCGTACTGCACGAGCACCGGTTGCGGTTGGGCGAAAATCTGTACGTCGACGCCGGCGCAGGTGAAACCGGCGATTTGGCTGGGTACGCCGCGGATGTTTTTTTCTTTTTGGAAGAAGTTCGGCATTGCCGCGTAGAGGACGCGAACCGTCCTGGCAAAGTTGGCGGGGGCGGGGGCAAAACAGGCGACATCGAGATCGCTGCTGGGCGTGTCGATGGCCAGGGGGACGGTGCCGATCAGGGTAGGCGTGAAAGTGGCAAGGTTCTCCATCAAGGCGGTTTCCGTCAATGCGTGGGCGGCGGCGCGCCCGCGTTCGGTTCTCGCATCTAGCAGCACCTGCGGATTCCGCCAGCGCGCCGTCTCGGCGGGCGACGCCAGGAAGGGATCGCTCTCTTCGCCGCGGTAGATCCAGGCGCTGCCGGGTGTGCTGTCACCGCGCAGGTAGGCTGTCAACGGCTCGCGCATGGATCGGTAGGGCAGCCCGGCCAACCGCGTCAACGCCTCATCCTCGGCAAAGAACGCTGCCTCGCACACCAGCCCATCGGGATCGTCTGGCGTCAGCTCGCCGGTCCACGCCGTCACTTCGTAGATCAGCGCTGTGGCGCGCAGGTCTGGGCCGTACTCGATCCAGGTGACATACGCAAGCGGGCCGACTGCGTCCACAGTCAGCCCGCTTTCTTCCTTCACTTCGCGCGCCAGCGCCGTCGGCAACGCTTCGCCCGCGGCCACCACCCCGCCGGGGATCGCCCAATACGGCGCGGCGTCAGCGTTGCCCTGTTGGCGTACCAGCAGAATCCCATCCTGGCGACGAAGCAAAGCCGCCACGACAAAGGTATGCCGCAGCGCCGATCCTGGCTCGTCCCCTTTTGCCTTTTGCACGTTGCCTATTCTTTGCGCCCTTTGCGTCTTTGCGGTAGATCTTTTGAAGAGTGAAGCTTGGCTTCAATTCTACAAAACCGAAAGGTAGATCCCAAATGGATTCAATTTCCACAGAGACCGACGCCTACGTCGCCGCGTTGGAATATCACAAACGCCGTTGTGTGAGTGACGCAGGCCGCGCCTACCAGGACGCGTTAACGCAGTCGCCGCCGCGGCAACCCACCCAGGACGAGATCGAGTTGATCCTGCGCCATGCGCCGCGTGTTTTCACAACGCCCAGCGAACCGCTGCCGCTCAAGGACTTTGCCGCCGTCCTGCATCCACAACTGCCGCTGATCGGCTATCACTTTTTCTGGGAAGACGACATCGATTTCCCCCTGGATCGCGATCCCTGCGATCACGAGGTGATCTGGGTGCAGTTGGACGCAGAATACACCACGGTGGAGAACGTCTTCACCTACTACCACAGCCACGTCCTCTCGTTCCCCGCCGCTGTGGACGACGCCTGTGCCCACGCTGGGCGTCCGCGCGTCGAGGTGCAGTGGGGCAAACACGGATCGATGCCGCTGGGCTGGCAGGAGATCGCCGATGGCGCTGTCCTCGCCGACATGCAGCGCACCTACGAGCGGCTGCACACGCAAGGCGCACGCGACGCCGGTCACCCGTTGGCGCGCAATTGGCCCACCCACTTCACCGGCTCGTGGGAAGATTTCGTCGACTTCTCCCACGAGGTCGATCCGCGCCGTCTACTGCAACAGAACCAGATGATGATGGTGAGCGAATTGGCCAACGCCGTGATCTTTTGGTACTTCCTGCGCTACAACTTCTGCCCGAAATACAGTTGGCCGGCGTTGGAACGTCCTGGCGAGGGGGTGTGGTGAGGGGAAGAGATTGGGGGATTGGGAGATTTCAGAATTTTATTGATCCACGAAGGCACACGAAGTACCACGAAGAGGTGAAGAGAGGGACACGGATTTCAGGGTTTGTCGGACAGCAGAGCAGAAAAGCTTTCTGCTTGTTCTTTTCTGCCTTCGTGTCTCTTCGTGTGGCTTCGTGGATCATTATTTCTCTGGTTTCTCCTTAATCCCCCAATCCCTTCCCCTCGCCTCTGCTCAACTCCCAATACGGCACAAACCCGTAATACCACGCCAGCAGCAGCGCCAATCTTAGCCCCGGCCAGCCGTCGCGGTGGCCTCGCAGGGTGAAGTAGCGGCGGCGAAACTCGCGCAGCGGTTGTAGGACGAAGTTATGCGGCCGCGGACGGATGCCGCGCCCAGCCAGGATCTTGGCTTCGTAGCGGGCGTAGCGACGCTGTTTGGCGTGGAACTGCGTCCACGTGGCGTAGTTGTAGTGGATCAACGGCGTTTGCAGGTAGCCGGCCTCGCCGTCCAGTTTCACAATCTCGTGGACTTCGCGGGTTAGGTCGTAGCGGGCGTGGGTGCGGCGGAAGAGGCGCAGTTGGTAGTCGGGGCTGAAGCCGCCGTGGCGGATCTCGTCGCCCACGATGAAGTTACGGCGCGGATCCAGTAGCCGGCGAATTGCGGATCGCGAATAGCGGATTGGATCTCGGTGGCAAGTTCGGGCGTGGCGCGCTCGTCGGCGTCGATGAAGAGGATCCACTCGGCGTCGAGGCTATCGAGCACGGCCTGTCGTTGGTGGGCGTAATCGTCGAAAGGACGCTGCACCAGCAGCGCGCCCGCCGCCCGCGCCCGATCCTGGGTGCCGTCTTCGCTGCCCGAATCCCACACCACCACAGCGTCTGTCCACGCGCGCAAAGACGCGACACAATCGGCCACGTGGTGCGCTTCGTTCTTTGTAAGAATCACGGCGATGAGAGACATGGGGAATTTTCGATTGATGATTTACGATTGTCGGCCGCGACAATCGTAAATCGTCAACCGTAAATCGTCAATCATCCCTTCACCCACGCCCGCCAACGGGGCCGATGGCGGGCCAGGTTGATGCGTTGGATCGCCAGCAGCGCGCTGAAGAGGATCAGGCCGCCGCCCAGCCAAGTCGTGAGCGACAGTCGCTCGTGCAGGAAGAGGATCGACCAGATCACGGCCAGCAGGATCTCCAACGGGTTGAGCATGGACATCTGCGCGCTGCCAATGTACGAGACGGCGGTGTACATCGCCCAGCGCGCCAGGAAGGTGCTGAGCACGGCCAACGTGATAATCGCCGCCCAACTGCCCACACTGATCGGCGTCCACGGTAACCCTTGAAGCGACCAGCCGACGGCCACGGTGATCAACATGCCGAGGTTGGTGAAAAAGGTGATCGTGCGGGCGTCGTTGTCTTTGAGGTACCACTGCACCACCACCAACTGCGACGAAAACGTGGCCACCGCCGCCAGCGCCAGCCCCACACCGATCAAGTCCACGCTGCCGCCGGGGCCGATGAGTAGGTAGACGCCGATCAACGCCAGCGCCACGCGCACCACATGGCGGCGGGTCAGCCGTTCCCCACGCATGGCCAGCATCGACAACACCAGGATCGGGCTGATCGAAATCAACATCACCGTGATCGATGCGTCCAGCCGGGTCAGCGCCAAGAAGTAGAGGATCATGCCCAGCCCGTTGAGCAGACCCGTGGCAATTGAGATCGCCATGTCGCGAAACTTGGGGCGCAGCATCGACGGTGACATCACGGTGAGCGTCCCCCAATGCAGCGACGTGGCGATGATCATGCGCACAGCGATGACGCCCACGGGCGCTGCACCTTCGAGGATCAGTCCGCGCGCGATGGGTGTAGCCAGGCTGAAGCAGAAGATGGCCGACACCGCCAGGATCCACCCAAACGTTGTGGCCGAAATCTTGAGGCCGAACGGCGCTGTGAACGGCGCAGGGGTCGGCGGCATGATGGGTGGCGGTGCGGCGATGACGCCGGCGGCAGGCTGGTTTTTCATGGAAAAGGTTTCCTGTGAAGAACGAAAGACTGCTCAACGGTGAGCAGCCTTTTTCAAAACCGGTAAAGTATGCGCTTTTTGGTGTCGCCGCAGACGTACGCGGCGGACCTGTCGGATCGTATCCTAGTTGCATCGATCCGGCAACTGCGTTAATCGCTGATCCAGAGTTCGATCCACAGAGGTAAACGAAGAACCACGAAGGAGAGAAGGGTGACTCGACTGCAAAAAGGTCGCTCAAGCGCAAAAGTCCGACTTCTCTCAGGAGGGAGCAACCACAAATCACACAGAAGTCGGACTTTTCGCAGTGGAGTCAAGGGTAGGACACAGATTTCAGGATTACGAGGATGGAAGAGAAAACAGATCTTCTGTCTTTGTGTATCTTCGTGTGGCTTCGTGGATCAGCATTTTTCTGCGCTCTTCTTCAGGATTTGCGCATACGTTGACAATTCATCGCCCAACGCTGCGCCGTTGATCTCACCGCGGGCAAAGCGGCGCCGCGCCAGCCGACCACGCGCCGAGAGCCCTGCCCATACCAACACCCGCACGGCATGGACATACCAACCCGGATAGCGATCCCCGTGTTTGTGGTAGAAGCGGAAGCGGCTGCGCCAGATGCGTTGCAGCGTCGCCCAGCGTACCTGCTTGCTGCTCTGCCCTTCGTGGTGGATCACCAGCGCCGACGGCGCTGCGTAGACCGCCCACCCTGCCTGTTGCAGGCGCAGGCACCAGTCCATCTCCTCGCAGTACATGAAGTACCCATCGTCGAGGAGGCCCACCTGCCGGATCGCTTCCGTGCGCACCATCAACGCCGCACCCAGCACAAAATCGACGGGGAATGGGAGGTCCCCTGCCAGATCGATTGGGGATAGCGTCCGTTCAGCGTGCTGTCCAGCAAGCGCGGCAAAAAGCGCCGCACACCGGGGATCTCGGCCAACGGCAGCACGTCCAACGCCACCTGCGCCAGAGACGGGAACTGAAACGCGCCGTGTTGGAACTGTCCATTGCCGTAGCGTAGCTGCGCGCCACACACTCCAACGTGGACGCTCCATGAGGCAGCGCACCATCTGCCCTAGCGCGTCGTCCACGAGTTCGGTGTCGGGGTTGAGCAGGAGGACGAAGTCGGGGGATTGGGGATTGGGGACTGGGGACTGCATCGCCCCTCGCCTCTCGCAATCCGCCATCCCCAGTTCAGCCAACGCCCGATTGTTGCCGCCTGTGAAGCCCAGGTTCGTCTCCGACGCGATCAGCGTCACCTGCGGGAACTCAGCCGCCACCATCTCGGCGCTGCCGTCGTGGCTTGCGTTGTCGACGACGATCATGTCCACGTGCAGCCAGTCCGCGCTGTGCGCCGCGGACGCAAAAACGCTGCGCAAGCAATCGCGCAGCAAGTCCCGAACGTTATAAGAAACGATGATAGTGGAGAGTCGTAACATTACGGCGTACCCACATCCACCGTAATGCGGTCGATGTAGTTGTTGGCCACACTCACAAACTCGTGGATCAGGCCACCCCACCAGAAGTTGGTGCCTACTGGCGGCTCTTCGTCGATGACGATGCAACCGCTCACCTCGCCCGAATCGCCGGGCAGCAGGTACCACTGCTCCTGCCCGTCGATGACACGGCGTTCAAGATCTTCCTGGCGACCCACGGCCCAGCGGAAGGGAAAGTCCACGCCGGTGGTGTCGAAGTTGACGCCGAAGCGCCACACACCCGCCTGCTGAAACCATTCCTCGTGACCGTCGGCGGCCAGTGTGTTGTAGTTCTCGCCGAAACGATACTCCTGCCCTGGCCAGGGACCGGTGGTGCGGATCGGCACGGTGCCTTCGTTGGTGACCACGGCGCTGAAACAGAGTTTCTGCCCCAGCGGCACGCCCACCACACGGTTCACCTCGTTCTGCCAGTCGATCTCACCTTGGGCCACGTCGGCGCGAGGTTTGCCGCCTTCTTCGATGGTCAGTTGACTGGTCACACGCACGCGGTTGCCAGCCAGATCGCGCGCCTCGCCCACGATCTCGTAGGTGCCATCGGGCGGCGGCTCCGCGTTCAGGTCCACGCCGCCTTCGTAACGGTACTCGTGGTACCCCTGCTCATTGGGATCGATGACATTCGGCCCCTCGGCGATGAAGTAGCGCAGCGCCGGATCTTCGGGATGGGTGAGGTAGATCTGCACCGTGTCCACATCTTTGGTGAGGTAGTAGCTGATGCTCACCCAATCATCGCGCAGTCCGTCTTGGTTGGGTCGGAACGTCTGTGGCACTACCGCAAAATTGTGCAGCTCGGGGATCTCGGTCATGCCGTTGGTCAGCGAAATCGTCCCCGACTCGGTCACGTCGTTACCGTCGTCTTCTACTGCCTCGATCACCCAGCGGTAGTCGCCGTCGGGCAGCACGCGGCTCAATATCTCCACTGTGCCGCCGTCGGTTTCCACCACTTCGGCATCGTCCACCACCCCGCCCCAGAGGACGCTGTAATCGCCCGGCGAACGGCGTTCCCCGTTGCGGAAGTAGAAGCGCTCGCCCGTCTCGTTCTCGAAGAAGATACTCACATCGGCAGAGCGGCGCAGGCTGTAACGGATCTCGGTGGCGTCGGTGTCGCCGTCGGCGTTGGGCGTGATGGCGTCGGGGCGCACCTGCACATCGTGGAGCAGCGGACCAAAGGCCGGGTCCAGCCGTCCACAGGCCGCAAGCAACAGGGTCATCAGGAGTAGCGGCATCCACCGCAAAAAAGTCTTGTTCATGGTCGTAAGTCTAGCAGAGCTTGGGGTTGTGGGCGAAACGAAATGGTGCGTAGTGCGTGAACCGGCAGAGAGAATGGACGCGCTATGGGGTGATTTCAACTGCGCCAAGATCGAGGGCATCGCTGCCATCGGGAAGGCGGAGGCGTGGCAAGCCCGTTGCATTTGGATCGTAGACGGCGACGATCAGGCGGTATGTCCACGGTTCGGTGGGGACGGACAGCGCCAGCGGCTGTGTCGTCACCTGCTGCGCCGTCCAGGACGATGATCCACCAGGCAGCGCCGCGTCCACCTGCGCCACAGGACGTCCGTCCTGCAACCACTGCACTGTCACCGACAGATCGGCGTCGGTCGGCCCGTTCGCCTGCCACACCAACGTCAGCGGCAGCGACGCCCCCGCCGTCAACTGTGCGGGCAGCGCTTCCACCGATCCGCGCAGCCAAACTTGCCCGCCGAAATCGGCATCCAGCGGCAGCGACAGTTCGGGGACCGTGTATGATCGCTCGTCGGCCACAATTTCTATGGGCAGGGAAAGGGTGGATCCCCCGCCGTCCAGCAATGAGATCGACAGTCGGTAGTCGCCCGGTTCAAGCATCTGGGGCACACGGACAGGGTAGAGCATCCGCATTTGCCATGCGCCCCCCCAGGTGACAGGCGGAAAGCCGGGCGCGACGTCGAATTGGTCTTCGGCCAACGTCTGCCCACCCTGTTGCCACCCCACCACGAGGACTCGCCCAGCCAGCGACTCGCCCGTCCACCAGCGCGTGGAGAGCGTCACCGGCTGTCCTGGCGCGGCGCGGGCGGCATCGAGCGCCATATCCGCGAAGATCCCCGATGCAAGTTCAGGCCACGCCGTTGGGTTCTCGTCGATCAACGACGAGGTGGGGCGCGGCAGCGTCATGTCCACTGTGGCGCGCTTGCCCTGCGGCGTCCCATCCGCCGCGAGCACGTCCAACCCGGCGGCGTCGCCCGCCGGGTCGTAAACGCCCAGGCGCAGGCGGTAGTTCCCAGGCATGGTCGCCTCACCTGCCCAATCCAGCGCGGGGACGCGCCCCACCGTCACCTGTCCTGGCTGCCAGCGGAAAGTGGGGTAGTCGTACCCAGCAGGGCGCTGATCGGCGATGTCGGCGTAGGGCAGGGCGGTGGGGGTGAGCGTTTCGCCGGTGACAAGGAAATCGATTGACGATTGCAGAGGCTGTCGCCAGTAGAGCAGGAGCGTGCCATCGAGCGCGACGCTGTGGCCGAGGAATTCGACGGTGTCGCCGAAGTTGACGGCGGCAGGATGCTCGATGGGCGGCTCGGCGCTGATCTGGGACGCGTCCACGGCGAAGCGGCGCAGGTTGATCCCCCAGAATTGGGCGTCGACGGGCGTTTCCACGCCGCCGCGGACAAGTTGCAGTGGCGTCACGTCCATTGGATCGACGACGTCGTTTTGCCAGCCCACCAGCCATGCGGTGGAACTGTCGGCCAATCCATGGCGCAGGGGATCGGCGGTATTGGCGAAATCCAACACCGCGTCCACATCGAGGATCTCGATGTCGGGCAGCCGGATCGCATCGATGTCGGACGCGTAGTAGTCCCAGATCGGCCAGGCGTGTCCGCTGATCAGCACCACGGCTTCATCTGGCTGTCTGTGCTCGCGGACGTATGCCGTCAACTCGCGCCACTGGTCCTTGCTAAAGGCAGGATTCGTGAACCAATTGACGTCGGCGTAGACGAAGCCGGCGAGGAGGAGAGCGATGGGGATTAGGGATTGGGGACTGGGGACTGGGGACTGGGGATTGGGGTGAGATTCCCGATTCCTGCTCCCCAGCCCTGCGCTCCAAAGCACGATCAGCCCCGGTAGCGCCAGCATTACGTAGCGGGTTGAACTTGGGCGTCAACGCAGCGAGGGCGAGCACGGCAGCGATGGGGAGGAGGAGGTAGAGGGATGAATAAAGAACGGTGATTGCGGGTCGCGTCGTATCCTTGCTGGTGACCTGCAACTTGTCATTCGCAATCCGCAATCCGCAATTCGCAATCCCCCACACTGTCACCACGGCGTAGAGCCACAGCCACGGCGTCGCCGCGCTTTCCAGCACCGTCTCGCCCAGCGTGAAGCGGATGGCGATGTCGTGGAGCGCTTCACCGAGCTTGAGCGCGCCCTGCCAGTAACTCGTGTCCACGCGCAGACGGGTGACGATCACGCTGATCCACGGCGCGAAAAGGAGGACGACGGCGGCGTTGGCGAGGAGGAAGGGGCGGATTGCGGATTGCGAATTGCGGGTTGCGGATTGCGGATTGCGAGGAGAGATCTGTAGCAGGAATGCGATGTTGATGGCGAGGTAGGAACACGGCGAAATAGTGCGTGTACACTGCCGCCGTCGCCGTCAGGGCGTACCCAATCCACGCCCCCCACTCTCGACGCGGCGACCCGCCATTCGCAACCTGCAATTCGCAATTCGCAATTCGCAATCCGCAATACCCCGCCACCACCCCCAACACCACCAACATCGAATACATCCGCGCTTCCTGGCTGTAGTAGAGCAGCAGCGGATGCAACGCGGTGATCAGCGCGGCTGTCAGCGCGGCGGATCGGCGGCGCGTCAACGCGTACGTCAACGCCGCCATCAAGGGGACGAGCATCACGCCGAACGCGGCGGACACGAAGCGCAGGCTCCATTCGCTCCACCCGGCCACCTGTCCCCAGGCGGAGACGACCAGGTAGTAGAGTGGCGGCTGGATATCGGCCGCGGTCCAGCGGATCAGCGTGGCGGGGTCATATTGCGCCACCACCGCGGTGACACCTTCATCGTACCAGAGGCTCTGCGCGTCCAATGCGGTGAGGCGGAGGGCAAAGGCGAGGAGGGTGAGGAGGAGGAAACCAGTGCGCTTATACATGATGTCCAACAAACTTAGCGCAACTGTGCAGGCAGTCGCCAGTCGGCCAATTCCAAGTCTGGAATGCGTCCAAAATGGCTTGAATTAGCCGTAGCCAGTACAAGTCGATTTGGACGTCTGCTCGATTCGATCAAGGATGCTTCAACCTCGGGCGACATAGGTGGCCCCATGCGCAGACCTTTCATCACCAACTCGACCCGCAGCGACCGCTCTTCGGGTGTGTCATCTGCCGGATTACCGAGGGCCTCAATTTCCTGGCGGATTTCTTCGAGTGCGGCAATCAACGCTTGATCTTCCTCGAAATCACTACTGAACGAAACCTCCACTTCCTGGCCTTCCCGTTGTGCAAGAGACTCAGGAAGTGGTTCTGTCAGATAGACAACGCCCTTTTCGTATACGCCTCTGACTGTCACACCCATACGGCCTCCTTGTGTACCCATGCTGCACATGCTCCGATTATACCAGACAACCAACCCCGTCATCTAGGTTGACTCGCACACGCCGCGGGATCAACGCGCACGCCTGATCGGGGACCAGCGGTGGCTGGATCGTCACCCGGCCCAGTGAAAGTTCATTCCCCAGCGTACGCCCCGCCGCATCGAAGACATCCACCCGCTCGCCCGAAGACGGATCAAACAGGCCGATCACCACTTCGGCGTCGCCCGCCGCGCCCACCGGCACGGGGATCTGCCGCCAATCGGGGATCGACACGCCCGTGGACACAGCCGGCGGCGTCACAAAGTAGCGAGGACGCCCATCCCGTTGGGCGATGGTCTGCCCGCCCTGGCGCAGATGCACGAAGGGGACGGTGCGTTCGAGCAGCGCCGGATCGCCGATCTGCCATGTCATGTGCAGATCGAGGGGGGTCCCCGCGGCCACGGACGTGGGCAGCGTGGCTGTCACCTGGACGGCGCGGTCTGCACCAAACGAACCACGAACCCGCCCCAACGTCGGCGAAAGATCCGCCGTCACCGTGGACAGCGTCGCCAGGGTGTCGTCGTTCTGGCGCTGGAAGGCGGCGACCAGCGCCAGCGTGTCCGTCTCGTCTACGAGGACGGCGTTGGGGTTGTTCACCACCGGCAACCGATCCGCCGCGGACGTCGCATCCGGCCCGTGGACCGCGCCCACCGTCACCCCCCACGAGCGCGGCCAGAAGTGCCACAACGACTGGATGCGCACCACGTCCCCCGGCTGCCAGCGCTCGGGCGGGTACCACACCAGCGCGGGCGGGCTGATGGCGTCGAAGCTGTGCAGCCGATCCCCATCGGGCGAGCGGATCTCCAGCCAAGGCCGCACCGTGCCAGGAACAAAGCTCTCGTTGACGCGCCAAATCGTCGTCACCTTCGTCTGTCGCCAGCGCGGCCAGTCTTCCAGTTCCACGCCAAGGAAGGTGAGCGGACCAAAGGAGAGCGGGTTGCGGATTGCGAATTGCGAATTGCGGGTTGCGAGGGGCGATTCTGTCCCCTGTCCCCGGTCCCCGGTCCCCAGTCCCCAGTCCCTGGCAAAATCGTAAAACGCGGCGGGGATCTCCTTCGCCTCGCCGCCTCGTCGCATCAACAAAAAGCCGTCCGAAGCGTCGACGATGCCCCAATCGCGGGACAGCATACGTTCCACCGTCGCCTTGAGATCGCCGGGGGCCATGTCGGTGTTGGTTGTGACGTCGAGCAGCGCCCAGTTGGCCAATTCGGATGGTTCCACGCCCCAGGGGAACTGGTAGACGTAGCGCCGGTGGCTAACGTGAGGATGGACCGCCGCCGTGGCGCTCACCGCCGCGTCGGCGGGGATCTGGTCCACGAAGCGGGGCAGCAGGCGGTGATGCTCGGTGATCGGTGTTGGGCTGTAGCGTCCGCCCCCGGGGCCGAGGCCGGCGTCGACGTAGCGCCAGCCGCCCCAGGCCAGCAGCCAGATCACCAGCACCCACGTCATCAACGGGCGCACGGCGGTTGCCGCATTCGTGAACAGCGACACGGCAGCCATCACCGGCGCGCTGTTGGCGGGCATGTGTTGGAACGCGCCGGAACGTGCGCTGATCCGCCGCGCCAGGAAGCGCCACAGCCGCGCCGTGCCATACGCCGCGGCCACGCCGAAGTAGGGGAGCAACGGCGCGCTGTAGTGGAATTCGCCGTAGTACTGCGCCGGGTAGGCACTCAACTGGTTCGCCAGCAAAATGGGTAGGCTGAGCAGCAGGATCTCCGGCGCCAGCAGGCTCAAAAACCCGAAGACGGCCAACAATCCCCAAACGTATTCGGCCCGCGCCGGTTCGGTGGCAATCTGCCACACCAACTGCGGCTGCGTGAAGAAGCTCTTCACAATGTCCAACGGCGAACTGCCCAGCGCCCCGTACCGTTGAAAATAACTGCTCTCGGCCACATCGTACACCTGCACCGCGTGCGCGGGGACGATGACGAAAGTGGCGACGTAGAACCAAATCAGCGAGAGGATGGTTACGCTCGCTGCGAGGAATAGGGATTGGGGACCGGGGACTGGGGACTGGGGACTGGAAGATCGGTGCGCCGAAGCCACGGATTCGCCGCGACGGCTAACTGCCATCTGCCAACGGCCAACCGCTATTCTCCACATTGCCCACGCGCCCAAGCCTGCGCCCAACAGCGCTGCTTCTTCTTTGACGGAGGCGACGAGCAGCGCGGCGACGGCAAATTGCCACCAGCGTTGTCGTTCCGCCGCCCAAAATGCCCACAGGATCAGGGGGACGGAGAGCGGGATGGCGTGGAATTCGGTGAGCAGCGCGGCCTGGAGTTGGGGCGCGAGCAGGTAGGCCAATGCCAACGCCAGCGCCAGTGGACGGGTCAACTGTTCCACGGGATCGCGCTGCCAGATGCGGGTGCGGTCCGCGGGCGAGAGGAGTTGGGTCAGCTTCTCCAGGGCCAACGCGTAGAGCGGAAACGCGCCCAGCGCCGCCGCCAGCACCTGCAACAGCAACAGCGCCCGCACGTCGTCCCACACCCAGAGTACGGGGCTGATCAGCGCGAAGATCGGTTCCACGTGATCCGTGAGGCGGGTGGACACGTAATCGTTCTGCACCGATTCCACAAACCGGCCGCGGCTCGTGTTCCAGATCGCCTGATCCATCTGCCCCAGATCGGCTTTGTGGGTGCGCATGCCATTGTGCAGATCAAACGCCAAGCCCGCAAAGACCACCACGTAGATCACCACCGCCGCGATCAACAGGAGACGGTACGGGTCCGCGAGCAGATTGGCGATGGAGAAACGGCGTGTAGGAATGGGCATGATGGCTCTCAAAATAATGCGTAAGACGTAATGCGTAATTGGCTGAGCACGTTGGTGGCGCCAATTGGCGAGCGATATCGTTGACGAATTACGCATCACGTATCACGCATTACGAACACAACGACGAGCAATTCTAACACAACCTGCCACAGCCGCATGAGCAGCGCGGCCACGGTGGCAGTTGCACCCAACACGGGGATCAGTAACAGCGCCAGCGTCCCCTCGCGCACGGCCAGGCCGCCCGGCGTGAGGAAGCTGAGATAGCCCACGGCATAGGCGATGGGGTAGGCGAAGAAGAGCAGCGCGCCGACACGCACCCCCTGCGCGAGGACGTCGCCATCTAGGCTCGCCGTCAACGCTGCGAAGGACGCGCCCCACAGCAGCCAATCGCCCACCGCCACCAGCAACAGACGCAGCAGTTGCGCCGATCCCAACGACACATCTAGCGGAGATCGGCCAACGCGAACCAATGCCAAATTGAGCAGCCCCAGCAGCCACCCCGGCCGCGCCAGGAAGATGACCAGCGGGATCGCGGCCAGACCAGCCAGCCACGGCGCAATTGCCGCGAGATCGATGCCCACGTCGCCGCCCAGGAGTAGGTAACCGGCGAAGAACGGAATCACCGAGAGCAGGTTCACCGCCTGGTAGAGCGCAATACTCGCCACCGTGGCTTCAGGACGCACACCGGCGCGCTGCGCCAGCACCGTCATGCCCAGCGGCTGCCACACGTTGCCGGGGATGTAGCGAACCAGGATGCTGGCAAACCAGATACGCACGGCGGCGGCATAGTCTACGCGGCCCCCCACCCACGAAAGCGTGGTGCGCCACATGGACACTTCCACAAACCAGCTTGTCACCAACAAAATGCCCGAAAGCAGTAGCCAACCGGCGTGGATCCGCCAATCGTGGCGCGCAGTTCGGCCCACTGGCTGCGCAGCAGCAGCGCGATGAAGATCAACGCCAGCCCCAGGACGAGCGGCTGCGCCAGGCGGATCAGCCGTTTTGCCATGTGTGCAGCAGAGGTGGCAGATCGCGCAGGTTGTCGATCACGGCGTCGGCGTGGGGGCAGGTAGGCCAGTAGAAATTGCGCTTCCAAACACCGCGCATGCCCACATTTTGCGCGCCGCGGATGTCGGCGTCGGGGTTGTCGCCCACGAAGACGGTAGATTTGGGCGGCACGCCGATACGTCCTAGCGCGGTGGAAGATTTCGGGATCGGGTTTGCGGATCTGCTCCGCGCCGGAGACGACCACGATGTCGAAGAAATCCGCTACGCTCAACGCCTCGAAGTTTCGCTGCTGGAAGGGATAGCGCCCATTGGTGATGACACCCAGGCGCAGCCCCAACGGCTGCAACGCGTCCAACATTGGGCGCAGATCGAATCCAATGCAATGCCGGTTGAAGTCGGCGAGGTATTCGTCCACGAGCGTCTGCGCGTCGAGATCGGTGATGTCGTTCTCGTCCAAAATGCGGCGGTAGACTTCGTCCTTCCAGCCGCCCATTGTCGTCCAGCGTCAAGAAACGTTCGACGAAGTGTTCCACGTCCACGCTGCCGAGGACGTGGGCATGACGGGCATGTTGGGAGCGGACGAAGGCGCGCAGCGACGCCTGCCGATCCAGCAGGGTTTCGTCCATGTCGAAGAGGACAGCTTCGATCTGCCTAGACATGCGCCTTCGCCCACTTGCGGCAGTGATCCAGGCTCGTCTTCAGCAGCGACACAATGCGGTCGTCATCGCTGCCTGCGGACAGAGCGTCCGGGTGCAATTCCAACGAGACGGTGTGCTGGTATCCCCACTGAGCCATGCGCGCCAGCAGCCGATCCAGGTGCAGGTGACCGTCTTCGGGGCGGCGGTGTTCTTTCCCATCAAAATTGCTCAGGTGAACGTGCTTCACCCGCTCACGCCAGCGGAAGAAGACCTCGGCGGGGTCCAGGCCCCATGTCCCTAGGTGGGTGGTGTCCATTGTGATGTGGGGAAACGGGTGATGTCCATGAGGCTGGCGCGGTTGTGGGCGTTCCACCGGATCACATTGACGCGCCGACCAAAGCGCTTCTTGGCCGGCATATTCTCGATGGCCAGGAAGACGTCGGTCTTCTCCTGGAGGCGGGGCATGCCCTCCTGTACCCAGCGAATGTACTGCTCATGACGGCGTACCCAGGGCAACGGCAGCAGTTGACGGCGACCACCCAGTTGGGCCACGGTGTAGCTCGTGTTTTCGGGCAGGTGCAGGATCACGACGCCGGCGTCCAGTTCTTCGGCCACCTGCACCGACTTCTGATCCCGCCCACCAGGTCCGTGGCCCAGCCTCGCAGGTTGCCGATAAACGGGCTGTGTACGGCGCGCACCGGCTGCTTGTACTGCTTTGCCAACCGCTTCACATAGTCGGCGTGGCGCGTATCCCAGCGGTGATCGATCAACAATTCCACGCCGTCGAAGCCGGCGTTCGGCGAACTCAAAGCAGCGGTCGATGCCGTAGCTGTAGAGCGATCCGGTGGAGAAGATGAATTGCATAGTGTGTCCTTGTGTGTGGAGAGATTGGGGATTGGGCGATTCGGGGATTGAGCGACTGGGCTTCTACGCCAATCGCTCAATCCCCGAATCGCCAATCTCTGTGTATGCATAAAGCTGTTTCGTTTCGTTCAAAATCGCCTGCCAGCCAAAGTGATCGCGGGCGTAGACATACCCTGCCTCACCCAACTTTGTGGACAGCGCCGCATCGTCGAGCAGACGGCGCAGCGCGGCAGCCAAGGACGTGGCGTCCTGTTGCGGTACGAGCAGGCCGTTTTCGCCGTCTTGCACGATGTCGGGGATGCCGCCCACGTTGGACGCCACCACGGGCCGACGGTAGCGCATGGCTTCGAGCAGCACCATGCCCAGCATTTCGGTGTCGCCGGTGCTGTCGACGATGGCGGGCAGCACGAACACGTCGCAGGTGCGGTAGTGCTCTTCCAGTTCCTCGTCGGAGGCGCGCCCGGCAAAGGTGACGCGGTCATCGAGCCGAAGTTGTGTTATCAGGGCTTCCAGCGCTTCCCGTTCCGGCCCACCGCCGATGATGGTGAGGTGCGGTTGGGTGGCTACGCAGGTGATCCATCGCTTCCACCAGAAAGCGAATGCCCTTGCGTGGGATCAGCCGCCCCACCGTGAGGATCTTCCCTGGCTGCGTGGGCCATGTTTCGTGCGCTGGCGGCAGCGCAATGCCGTAGGGGATCGTGCGTGCTGCGCCCCGGTCAAACGGACAGTTCGCCGTGTGTACGATGAAATCGCTGCTACATCATCGCAGCGCCGGGTGAACCAGCGCAGAAAGGGTGTCACCGCGCCGAAGCGCTGCGCCAGCACGAGATCCCGCCGTAATAAGTTGCTACCAGACGCGGGCGCCGTCCACGGGGGCGGCGCGGGCTACCAGCCCGAAGAGTCCTTGCGGCACAGGCCAGTGGACATGAAGCACATCGAAGTGGGTGCGTCGTGCCACCTGCCACGACGCCAGCAGCCCCGCCAGCACGTAGACGGGCAGGAGCAGCAGGTAGAGCGGGTTGCGCCGGATCTGGCAGGGCGCCGTCCTCGTGGGTGAGGGTTTCCCAGCGGGCGGGCGTAGCGAAAGCGATGCACCGGCATGTCGTGGATCACCTGATCGCGCAGCCCGGCGTACGACGGCGCCAGGATCTCGATCTGCAGTCCTCTGCGCGCAGTAGACCGAGCAATTCCACCAGCCAGGGGAGTGCGGGTCACCGTCCCAGCGCGGAAAATTTGTGGTGATGATCAGCAGTTTCATGGCACTGTCTTGTCGGCGATTTCTATCAACAGAATCATGTCGCGAAGACCTCGCTCGCGGACAAGCTCAGGCCGTCCAAACGCGCGAACGCACAGTGTCGTCCGCGGTGAAGTGGCCCAGCAGCGCATAGGCGTCGCCGTCCAGCACAAAGACTTCCACCGTCTCACCCATTGGATCGACGATCCAGTATTCGGGGACGCCTGCCCGTGCGTAGGCGTCGAACTTCACGTTGCGATCATCTCGCCAATTCGACGGGGAAAGCACCTCGATCACCAGATCGGGCGCCATTGATGTACTTTTCACCAACAATATCGCGCCGCTCGTCAAGAACAAAGAGCAGATCCGGTTGAACCGGCGCGCCGATGTCGCCAGGCAGGCGCACGTCGATGGGTGAAGTCAGGACGATGCCCAGAGGTTGTTGCCGCAAGTAGAGCCGGAATGCAAATGAAGGTTGCCAATCACCACCTGATGCTTTGTGTTCGGCGCTTGCGTCATGTACAGCACTCCTTCGATAACCTCGTATTTCCAGTTGTCCTCAGGCAGACGCGTGTCGGCGTAGGTCCACTGGCCCGGCTCCGGCCAAGGACGCTCCGTGGTCGTCACGTATTCTTCGCGCAGTTCTCTCAGACGATCCATGATGTCACCTCAGGCTGGAATGATCGCGTCCACCGCCACCGCAAATCCATCGAGCAGCCGAGAAGACGCTACTTCGCCGACGGCATAGCGGCCGAGCAACTCGTAACCCTGGTCGGCAAGCGTAAAAACTTCGACTGTCCGCGCTCGAGGATCGACGATCCAGTACTCAGAGACGCCCGCTTCGGCGTAGATCTCCAGCTTTGTTCGCCGATCATCAAGCCAATTCGACGGGGAAAGCACGTCCACCACCAACGCGGGGACACCCTCGACGTACTTTTCGCCGACAATTTCGGCGTCTTCGGCGTTGACCAAGAAAATGTCGGGCTGTACCGGTGCGCCCAGTGCATTGGGCAAGATTACGTCGACTGGCGCAATGAAGATTTCGCCTAGCTTCCGTTTGTCCACATACGTCGTCAACTGCTGAGACAGGCGGAGGATCACCCGCTGATGCTGCGGAGCAGGCGCAGGCGTTATGTACAGCCTTCCTTTCATGACTTCGTATTTCCAGCCGTCATCAGGCAGGCAGGCATAATCTTCGTAGGTCCACTGGCCTTGTGGGGGATAATCGCTGTCTGCCAACTCAGTAGCATAGGCGGCTTGGACTTCGCGCAGACGTCGCATGTGTACCTCCGTTGAACACACTTCGGGTGCGTATTGTACTACTGATCGGGGATCACGAAGAAAAGGTGGACGATGCTGCGTTAGCGGTATGGTGATCTCGCCTATCCTATTGCCTGTGTTAGAATGGACGCGTTTTGTGAGGACAATCCACCACATGATTCCCCAGGAGATCCGCATGATCTACCCACGCACCGACCGCCAGCGGCATTTTGTGGCGCTGGCCCGTGAACTGGCCGAACGATTCCAACAGCGGGCGGCTGAGTACGATCAAACGGGCAGGTTTCCTTTTGAAAATTACGACGATCTGCGCCAGGCCGGTTTGCCGTCTCTGGTGATCCCCGAGGAATTCGGCGGCTGGGGCGCCAATCTGCTGGAAAGCGTGCTGGCGATGGAAACGCTGGCTACGGGCGACGGCAGCACGGCGCTGAGCTTCACCATGCACGTGCAGGTGATGGGATCCGCGGCCGAAGCGCGTTCCTGGCCCGAGGATCTCTTCGTGCGCCTCTGCCGCGAGTCGGTGGATCGAGGCGCGCTGATCAACGCCGTGGCCACCGAGCCGCGGCTGGGTAGTCCCTCACGCGGCGGCCTGCCCGACACCGTCGCCGCCCCTGTCTATGCCAGTGACACTCAGGCTAACAGCAGCCAGGGCGATCCCATCGCCTGGGTGATCAACGGCCATAAGAACTTCGCCAGCCTCAGCCCTGCGCTGGACTATTTCATCGTCCCCGCGGCGCTGCAAGACGGCAGCGGACAGGTGGCGCGCTTCGTCGTCCCTGCCGGTGACCACATCGAGATCGAAGAAACATGGAACGCAATGGGCATGCGCGCCACCGGCAGCCACGACATCTATCTGCGCGACGCCCGCGTCACCCCCGATCTGATGCTGGGGCGCAGCGATCCCAAGGCCAGCGATCCCACCATTTCCACGGGCAACGCCTGGTTCACGCTCACTGTGTGCGCCGTCTACCTGGGTGTGGCGCAGGCCGCGCTTTCCTTTGCCGCCAACTTTGCGCACAAGCGCGTCCCCACCGCCCTGGGCAAACCCATCGCCGAATTGGAAAGCATCCAACGGCTGCTGGGCGAAGCCGAACTGGCGTTGATCCAGGCGCGCTCTATGCTCTACAACGTCGCCAACGACTGGGACACGCTGCCCGACTGCCGCCAGGCGCTTTCCCCGTTGCTGATGGCGGCCAAGGTCACTGTCACCAACAATGCCATCCGCGCCGTGGATCAGTCCATGCGCGTGGTGGGCGGAGCGAGCATGTCCCGTTCTCTGCCCATGGAACGCTACTATCGCGACGTGCGCGCCGGGCTGTATCATCCAATGGTCGACGAACAGGCGATCCCCATGTTTGGGCGCATCGCGTTGCAGCGGGAAAAAGGCGAGTTCGGATCATGACTTGCACGGGCTGTAATCTGCGTGCTATACTCTAGCCGCCATCAAATGGCATCTGCGTCCGCTCCCTTCCCCAATGGACGCATCGCTTCCTACACGAGTTGTTGGACTCTCACCAAAACCGCATAGCGGGTGTCAGGGAGGTGCGCCGACCCACAAACCACTGTGTCGCGAACATTTTAGTCATCTTCTGTTTCAACCTGTTTCGCCTATCTCTGTTATGACGAATATCTCTGTTATGACGAATGTGCCTCTGAACTGGGCGGTATAGGCAATGCGCCCCACCAGGTTTGTCTGGAGTGATTGCTCGCCCCATTCCTGGTGACCGAAAATTTCTGCCGGTTGAGCAGGCATACAGCGGCATCCTGTGCGATGCCATTCCAAAGGAGCAAAGATCCACAATGGCAAGTGTAACCTACGATCATGTCTTCAAGCGCTTCGGCGATGTCGTGGCCGTCAACGACCTGACCATTCATGTCGAAGACAAAGAATTCCTCGTCTTCGTTGGCCCGTCGGGTTGTGGCAAGACCACCAGCCTGCGCCTCTTGGCCGGCCTGGAAGAGATCAGCGAAGGCCAGATCCTGATCGGCGACCGCGTCGTCAACGACGTGCCGCCCAAGGATCGCGACATCGCCATGGTGTTCCAGAGCTACGCGCTCTACCCGCACATGAGCGTCTACGACAACATGGCCTTCGGCCTCAAGTTGCGCAAGACACCCAAGGCCGAGATCGACCAGCGCGTGCGCGAGGCCGGCCAGATCCTGGGCATCGAGCACCTGCTCGACCGCAAGCCCAAGCAGCTCTCCGGTGGTCAGCGTCAGCGCGTGGCCGTGGGTCGCGCCATCGTGCGTGAACCCGCCGTCTTCCTCTTCGACGAACCGCTGTCGAACCTGGATGCCAAACTGCGCGTTCAGACCCGCGCCGAGATCTCCAAGCTGCACAAGCGCCTGGCCACCACCTTCATCTACGTGACCCACGACCAGGTCGAAGCCATGACCATGGCCTCCCGCATCGCCGTGATGAAGGACGGCCTGTTGCAGCAGATCGACTCGCCGCAGAACCTGTACGATCACCCCAACAACGTCTTCGTCGGTGGTTTCATCGGTAGCCCGAGCATGAACTTCTTCGACGCTACCCTGGTCGAGAGCGACGGCAAACTGGAGATCAACACCGGCGGCTTCCGCCTGGAAGTGCCGGGCGAAAAGGCCACCGAATGGCGCGCCCACAAGGGCAAAGAGGTCATCTTCGGCATTCGCCCCGAAGACATCCACTCCAAGGAATTCGCGCCGCCCGGCATCCTCGAATCCGACATGACCGCCAAGGTCGACGTCACCGAGTTGATGGGCAACGAAATCTTCCTCTACTGCCTGAGCGCCGACAGCAAGTCGTTCATCGCTCGTGTCGACCCGCGTGTGCGCGTCACCAGCGGCGATCAGCTTGCACTTGCCGTCAACATGGCCAACGCCCACATCTTCGATCCCAAGACGGAGATGTCGCTGGCGGGTTGATGCGTGATGCGTAATACGTAACCCAGAAAAACGCCGGGGAGCGATGGCTCCTCCGGCGTTTTTTGTTTTATGGCGATTGGTGATTGGGGCATGGGGCAGAACTCTGGCTCTCTGCCCCATGCCCCAATCACCAATCACCCTTTCCCCCATCAATGTTATACTGCCCTTGAGCGATCCAACAGTTATTCCCCAAGGAGATGTTATGTCTGCTTTTACTGAATTCGACCTGATGCGCGATCTGCAGCAGGGCGGCGATAAGATTGTGCTGCTGGTGATGGACGGCCTCGGTGGCCTGCCCATGCAGGTCGGCGGCAAAACCGAGTTGGAGACGGCCAAGACGCCCAATCTGGACAATTGGCCGCCGAAGGCATGAGCGGCCTCAGCGTGCCCATTCGCCTGGGCGTGGAACCGGGCAGTGGACCGGCCCACATGAGCCTGTTTAGCTACGATCCGGTGCGCTACGAGATCGGGCGCGGCGTGCTGGAAGCGCTGGGCATCGGCTTCCGCATGACGGCCAACGACTTGGCAGCGCGTGGCAACTTCGCCACTGTCGATAAGGATGGCTACATCACCGACCGCCGCGCTGGCCGCATCGCCACCGACGAGTGCATCCGCCTGTGCAAGAAGCTACAAGACGCCACCGGCGATATGTTCCCCGAGTACGAGATTTTCGTAGAACCGGTGAAGGAACACCGCTTCGTCTTCGTACTACGCGGACCGGGACTGGGCGGCAGCCTGACGGAGACCGATCCACTGGAGACTGGCAAGAAGCCGCTGCCTGTCACCGACGAGAGCGGCACCGATGAGGGCAAGCGCAGCGCCGAACTGCTCAACCAGTGGGCCGACAAAGCCCGCGAGGTCCTCGCCGACGAGGGGCGCGCCAACAGCCTCAATCTGCGCGGCATCGCCAAAGACCCCGGCCTGCCGCTGTTCCCCGAAATCTACGGGCTGAAGGCGGCGGCGATTGCTGTCTATCCGATGTACAAAGGTGTGGCCAGCCTGGTGGGGATGCAGGTGGTGGACTTCGAGGGGGATCGCCCCGCGCACGAGATCGACGCACTGGCGCAGGTGTGGGACGACTACGATTTCTTCTTCATCCACATCAAAAAGACCGACAGCTACGGTGAAGACGGCAACTTCGACGCCAAAGTCCACGAGATCGAGGAGGTGGACGCTGTGATCCCGCGCATCCTGGCGCTCAACCCCGGCGTGCTGATGGTCACCGGTGATCACAGCACACCGGCCAAGCTGCGCAGCCATAGCTGGCACCCTGTACCCACCCTCTTCTGGAGCACCCGTGTCCGCCCCGACGGTGTCACCGAGTTCGGTGAGACTGCCGCGGGCCAAGGCAGCATGGGCGTCTTCCACGCCACCCACCTCATGCCACAAGCGATGAGCCACGCAGGGCGGCTGAAACGGTTCGGCGCGTAGCGCAAGACGAAAGAATGATGAATGATGAATGATGAATGATGAATGATGAATGGGTAGACTTTGCCTATTCTTCATTCATCATTCTTCTGTCTTGTCACTCATTCGACCAGTCGAGCCAGTTCCCCTCGATGAACACCCTCTCCTGGGGGCTGTCGCCGATCTGCAAGCGCAGCGGCAATGGCCCCGACCCCGATTGGCGCTGCGCGATGAGCCGGTAGCCTTCCTCGGTGATGTTCTCAGGCAATTCGTACGTAAACGTGACGGTACGCACCGACCCCGGCCGCATGATGAAGTAGCCGGTGAAGACCTGGGTGCGCGCTTCGCCACGTCGGCTGCTTATCGAATCTTCTTCCACGCCGTCTACGCTGATCAGGCGGCTGTTGCGAGGAACGTAGAGCCGAACGTAGTCGAAATAGCAGCGCTCGATCATGTCGTCGTAGGTGTCGCCGTAGCGGGGGTGTCGTCGCAGACGTGGCCGGGGACAGCGACAGGATGCGCGTAGGTGATCTTGGCGGTGGCCTGGGCGGGGCCGTCGCCGTCTTCGGGCCAGGTGACAGTGTAGCGCATCTCACGCGTCACCACGGCGTTGACCTTGTTGAAGCCCACGTTTGTGTCTACCAGCGCCAGGTAGTCGGCCCCGTCCGCCGGGTGCAGCGCGCCGTCCCAGCCCATCGCCGAGAACTGTGTCATCGCCTGTGGGTTGTCGAGCCAAATCTGAATGCTGCGCTCATCCAATGCTTTGGTACCGGCGCTGACCAGGCCCATCAGGTTGAAATCGCGTGTCTCCAGCCGATCCAACATGGCGCCAGCCAGCACAGGGACGAAGTCTTTGCGCGAGTCGTACCATTCGCTCCAGTTGCTGTTGGTGGTGGCGTCGGTGTCCAGCGGATTGCCCCACAGTTCCTTGATGATGTCCACCACGTTGGCGCCAGTGATCACCTCGTCGACGCCCTCGATTTCGATGCCGCCCAGCGCGTCGACGATCAGCTCAACGGCGTTGAGATCCACGGTGACCACGCCGTCGATCTCGGCATCGCGCACCTGTTCGTAAAGCTGGATCGCCGTGCGCCCGCTGGTGGGCAGGTCGGGCGACCAGTTGGCGTCGCGGAAGACGAGGATCTTGCTCTTTAGGTACTTCTGCATGGCGTCGGGGGCGGCGGCGTATTCCAACGTATCGCTGAAGACATCGTATGCGTTTTCGGTGACGAGATCGGCGATCTGGCCGCGGCTGACGGTCAGCGCGCCGGCGGCGCTGATGAAGCCGCCAGTGCCACGCAGTTCGTGGTTGTTCTGAAACAAAATCAGGTAGGTGACGGGTTTACGCATCCCCAGCAGATCGGGGAACGCCTGCGCCGCCTGCATCGAAGGCGCCATCATCGGCGAAAGCGACTGCACCTGCGCCAGTGGTTCACCCAGCACGGGCAGGATCTGATCGGCGGGGATGGCCAGCAGCGCCGCATTGGCGCGTGCCGCTCGTTCGGACATGGCGGCGAAGCGAGCCGGATTGGCGTCGATCTGCGCAACTAGCGCGTCGAGTTGGTTGCCGTCTGCGGCGGTGAGGGCGGGCGCGACCAGATCAACAGAGTCGGCGCTGATGGCGGTCAACTCGGCCGCGGCGATGAGCAGATCAGGGACGGTGGCGACGGTGGCGCCGTAGGGCGCCCAGCCGCGCAGTGAACGCAACAAGGGCGCAAAGGGACGCGACTGTTGCTCCAGCCCGTCTACTGCTGCGGCAAGCTTGACCAGCTCGGGCTGCACTGTGACCAGATCGGTGCTGTCCGCGGCGCTGCGTGCTGTCGAGAGAATCGTCATGCCGCTCTGGTAGGCGCGCCAGCCGTAGATGCCGATGCGCGCCGCTTTGTAGGCGAACCAGCCAACGCCCAGCACCAGGCAGGCGCTCAGAATCAAAACAACGATGGTCTGCATCCGGTTCAGCCGATGCGGGGCATGGACAGGCGGCTGTGCGGCTTGTCCGTGCGCCAGTTTTCTTGAAGCGTTGGGCGATTCGTTGTAATCGAGAAGATGGGCGAGCATGTTTGAGGGTTTCCTCGCTAAAAAACTACGGCTGCACGGAATAGCGCCAAAGGGGGCCGTCCGGTGTCAGGTGTTCCTGTACCGCCGGATGGACAACTTCGGTAAAAAAGACGGGTCGTTCCGCCGCACTTTCTGCCAGGATCGTCTCAATGTCTCGCCTCTCCACGCCGGGCAGTTGCGGGTAGACGTCGATGAGCAGGTCGCGATACCAGCCGAATTGGTAGAGCGCGGCATTGATCAGGATCAGATCAGGCGCGCTCTGCTGAAGTGATCCGTCGGCGTAGGCGCCGTACCAGAGCGTAAAGGTCTCGGCGTCGGCGCTGCTGAAGACGACGCTGCCGGGCGTCAGCGTGCGGTTTAGATCGGCCAGGTAGGTCTCGGCTTCGTCATCTGCCCGCAAAGCGTAGTCGGGCAAGCGGATCGCTGTCAAAATCAGGCAGGCGGCAGCAGCAATTGCCAGCAGCGGGTAAACGGTGACACGCCAACGCTGCGCCTGTTCGCCGATCAACACGATGCCTTCGGGGATCCAGAGCGCCGAGAGCCAGATCACCGGGAGCAGGTAGATCTGGCTGTCTACTGTGTTGTAGGCCAGCATGTAGAGGCTCACCGGGGTCAGCCAGATCAGGCAAAAGGTGCGCCAACGAGGACGGCTCTGATCGAAGGCGTAGAGGCCTGTCATGGCCAGCGCAAAGCCGATAGGCGTCCACTGCTCGGTGATCACCGCAGCCCAGCGGCTCAATCGCGGCAGCAGATCGCTCAATGCCATCCCTGCCAAATAAGGACGGTAGGCTTCGCCGCTGACCAACCACCAGAAGCCGGCGAAGTTGGTGGCATACCCCCAGTTCACCGGCGCGGACTGCATCGCCGCCCACGGGATACGCAGGTAGAGCAGCGCGCCTGGCGTGGCCGCGGCAACGAGTGTGATCCAGAAGCCCACCCGGCGCAGTGGACGTTCCGGCGCCTGCCACAGCCAGTAGAAGACGGCGGGCAGCAACAAAATAAGCGTCAAATGGTGGGCCACGCCCAGGCCGATGACGATGCCGAGACGCAGGGCGCGCTGTCGGGGTGTCCACGGGGCGGGATCGAGGGTGGCCCAGGCCAGCAGCGAAAAGAGCAGCGCGTGCATGGCGTAAACTTCGGTGATCAGCGCTTGCCCCCACAGCATGGGCGCCACGCTCCACAGGCCACCCGCCAGCGTGGCGTAGAGCCACGCGTAGGCGCGATGCGGCGCCAGAAAACGGAACGCCAGATGCGCTGTTACACCGGCGCTGAGCGCGGCGGCGGTCGCGCTGAAAGGTTGCCACGCCAGGCCAGATCGCTATTGGGCAGCAGAAAGGCCCACAGCGCCAGCCAGCCTTGAAGCAGCAATGTGTACAGTGGATAGCCAGGAGGATGCGGAACACCATTGGTTACGGCGGCAGCCAGTAGCTCGCCGCCGTCGGCGCCGAAGTTGGCCCAGGTCAACCCCGGCGCCATGCTGAAGATGTAGAGGAAAAGGCCAACCCCGCCGTTGCTGCAGCAACGGCGGGGTTGGTCCATGCGCGTATTTTGCCCTGTGCCAGGGTCGGCTTGCTCAAACGTTGATTGGCGTCCACGACACTGCTAGTTGAAGCCAGGCAAGATGGCAGGTGGCAGGCCGATGCTGACACCGGCAGTATACGGTGCGCCGTTGTCGGCGAAGGCCACAGCCAGGTTATCGATGACGGTGCCGGCTGCCGCGCTGGGATCGACGATGACGGTGAGCGTGGCTTCGGCGGATGCGTTCGGCCCCAACATGTCCCACGCAAAGAGGACCACCGTGGCGCCGCCTTCCTCTGTTTCCAGCGAGGCTGTGCCGTCTTCGTCGACTTCGGTGGAGATGAGGATCAGCGATGCAGGCAATTGGTTGCGCACACGCACGTTATTGGCCGTCTCCGCCGATGGATTGGTGACCGTGAAAAGGATCTCCACTTCCTGGCCGGGCAGGGCGCCTCTGGGTGCGGCCATGTCCAAGAACATGGTGAAATTGGGCGGTGGCAATGTGGGGATCACAGTGGTAGCCGTCGGCGTGTTGGTGGGCGGCACGGGTGTGTTCGTCGCCGTGGGCGGTACCGGCGTGTCTGTCGGCGCCGGTGTTTCACCTGGCCGCGGTGTGTTGGTGGGCGGCGCCGGCGTATTGGTGGGCGGCACGGGTGTATTCGTTGCCGTGGGCGGTACCGGTGTGTTGGTGGGGGGACCGGTGTAAACGTCGATGTGCTCGCCGGCACCGATGTATTGGTTGGCGTCGCTGTGGGAATGGGAACTGTCTGGTTCAATTGTTCGGCCAGCGCCGGCGCCGAAAAGAGCGCCAATCCAATCACCACAATGGCAACGGAGACCGGCCAGTGTCTCACAACCAGGCGCACAAGACGGACAACGTGGTTCGATGCTGCGTGATTTCCGTTCATGGTTCCTCTGCTTTCCTGCGATGAATCACAAAATCAAGTACATTAACGAGCGCCCTTGCCGGCCCACACGGCAGGCAGGGTGCGAAGAAGGATCTCGACGTCGCGGCGCAGGCTGTAGTGTTCGATGTAGTCGAGCTCCAGGCGTAGGCGTTCCGCGAAAGACAGGTCGCCGCGCCCGCTGATCTGCATGGGGCCGGTGAGGCCGGGTTTGACGAGCAGGCGCAGCCGTTGGTGATCGTTGTAGCGCTGCACGAGTTGTTCTTCTTCTGGGCGTGGCCCCACCAGGCTCATCTCCCCGCGAAGGACGTTCCAGAACTGTGGCGTTTCGTCGAGGCTGCTGCGGCGCAGCAACGAGCCGATGCGCGTTACGCGTGGATCATTGGGCAACTTGTACGCCGGTTCGGGCAGATCGTCGATGTCGATCAACTGATCGAGCTTTTCTTCAGCGTCGTAGGTCATGCTGCGCAATTTGACGATGCGGAATGGACGCCCGTGTTCGCCGATGCGTGTCTGCACGTAGAAGATCGGCCCGGGCGAGTCGAGCTTGATGGCCAGCGCGGCCAGCAGGATGAACGGCGTAGAGATCGCCAACCCTGCCAGCGCGCCCAGGATGTCCATACCGCGCTTGATCAGGCGTTTCCAGCCTGGGATCACCGGTTCGCGCTGGCCTGGCAATGTCCCCGCGAAGTGGACCGTGCCGACGACGTAGCCCAATCCCAGCGAAAGCGAACGTGCGACCAACATCACAGGCCCAAAGGCAGCCAGTCGCCAGGAGCGGTGCGCCAATTTGGCCACGAAAGGCGCTGTGGTGACAAGAAAGACGAGCAACGTCAGCAGCAGCCCCCACCCGGCCAATTGGAAGATCGGCCAGATCATGCCCAACAGGGTCAGCGGCAGCAGGCCGAGCATAACACCCCACAGCAGCATTTGCACTTTGAGCACCTGCGGCGTGTGGCTGTCTTGTACCACCCGTTCAGGGTGCCAGCGTGTGAGCAGCGCCTTCCAAAAGCCGATGAAGTACTTGCGGCGGCAGTATTCGGCCAGGTTCTCGTCGTGGATGTGTTCCACTTTGGCATCCGGCGCGAAGACGAGCCGATAGCCCTTGGCGGCGATGCGGAAACTCAACTCCTGATCCTCGACGCTGGCCGTGGTGAAGATGACATCGAAGCCGCCATTTTCGCCGAAAACCTGGCGACGGTAGGCCGCCGAGTAGGTGTCGATGAAATCGATGCGCTCTTGCCCGCGCATACGATCGTAGCGGTCTTCGTACTCGGCCTGGACAAAGCGAGGCGCCAGGGCCGTCTGCCGGGTGGAGTAGGTGCCTTTGGCGCCGGCCACCGTGGGATCATCGAAGACATCGAGCATGGCCGTCACCCAATTGGGGTGGGGCGCGCAGTCGGCGTCGGTGAAGAGAAGTAGCGGCGCCTGCGCCTCGTGGGCGCCGCGGTTACGCGCCGCGCCCGGCCCGGCGTTGTCCTGGCGCAGCAGCCGCCAGTGAGTCAACCCTCGCCGATCCAACCATCCCTGCACCACGGCGTCGGTGTCGTCGGTGGCGCCATCGCTCACCACGATGACCTCGAAATCGTCGGCAGATAGACGCTGCGCGGCCAACGCGTCGAGGCAACGTGTGATCGTCTGCGCGCCATTATAGACGGGAACGATGACGCTACAACGCAGGTTGGATTCGTGGGCAGCGGCGGGCTGCGGCATGATCAGGGCATCCATGTGCGGCCGGTGTTTGGGCTACGGTGCGTCGGTGACAAGCTCGGCGCGCACGATGACACGGTGCGTCGTCGAAAAATCGGGCCAGCCGCTGATCAGGGTCAGTGACGGCGATTCGGTTGGCGCTGCGTATTGGGCCGCCAGATCCTCTTCTTCGCTCAAGGTGGCGGGAATCGGCAGTGGTTCGGTCACCTCGGTGACAACGTAGGTGAAGCTATTGCCGTCGGCGTCGGTGAGGACGATCTCCTGGCCGGGGACGATGTCGCCCAGGGCGATGGGGGCAAACGGCGCGTCGCCCAGCAGTTGATGGCCGGAGATGACGACGTTGCCGACGTCGCCCACGCCTGCGCTGTTGGGGTGCCAACCGGCGCCGCTCTGCGGCAGCACCCAGGCTGTGGTGCGCACGCCATCGGCTTCGGCCACACGCCAGGTCATCGGCGTAACCGCAACGTTCATGTCAATTTCGTCGATGCGCAACGAGATGGGGGGCAACGCGGTGGCGTCCTCGGTAACGTCGGTAGTAACGTCGGTGGTGCTGTCTGTCGTGCTATCCGTCGTGGCTTCTTCAGCTTCGGGCGTCGGCGTTGTGGCGCCAGGCGCTGTGTCCGATCCCGTGGAGACGGCAGGCGCCGGTTCGGTGACACAGCCTGCCAGCAAGAGCGTCAACAGCGCCGCAGCCACGGCGGCATGGATCTTCTTCCAAACAATCGCTTTCTGCATAATGCTACACCTGTTCTTTCGATAATGCTGGAGAGCACAGTGAGATATCCAACCAATAACGTCGGCCAAAGCCATTCGGTTTCAGTGCCGTTTCGCAGAGGCATTGTAACGGGCGCGCCCTGATTCTGCCAATTCGTGCTCAAAGTCGGGGCGCGCCATGACAGTGCCTGATTCGCACCCCCTCGAAACGGTTGTTCTTTGCACCGGGCCGTGCTACGATAGAATCCATCCACTGCTAATTCATGACAATTGTCATCTCCTCGCTGCCTAACCGCCTACTGGACGTTCGACTTTGCACAAGACCAAGGAGACCACTGTGACGACCGAATCCAATCTGTACGCACTGCTGGTGGGCGTCAACGATTACAAAAGCCCGTCTGTGCCGGATCTGCGCGGCTGTGTAGCGGACGTGCGCGCCATGTACACCTGGCTCACCACGAGCCTGGGCCTGGCGCCTGAACGCATCACCCTGCTCACCTCCGGCGATGGCGAAGCCGCGGATCGCCGCGCCAACCGCGCCAACATCCTGGCCGCATGGACGGATCTCATCGCCCGCGCCGGCAAAGATGACCAGATCTTCTTCCACTATAGCGGACACGGCGCCCAGGCGCGCAGCATCGATCCCAACGAACCCGACGGCTACGACGAGACGGTGGTCCCCTACGACAGCCGCGACGTGGACGAGGCAGGCAGGCCCGTCTATGATATTTTGGACAAGGAACTGGCCACACTCATCGACCAGGCCGAGGCCAAGGGTGCGCTGGTGACCGTCTTCCTGGATTGCTGCCACTCCGGCTCCGGCACCCGCGAGGCCGAAGAACCGGACACCACCAAGCCACTCACCCGCCGCGGACCCAAAGATGAACGTGTGCGCCCACCCGAAACCCTGATCGAAGGCGTCCGCCTCACCGATGTGGTGGAGATCCCCACGACGCGCGACGGCAGCGGCTGGCGCATCAACGCCGACAGCCAGCACGTCCTCTTGGCCGGGTGCCGTGACGAAGAGCTGAGCCACGAATACCGCGCCCCCGAAACCGGCGAATGGCACGGCGCCACCACCTATTTCCTGATCAAGTCGCTACGCAACTATCGCCCTGAGTTGACCTGGGGCGAAGTGGCCGATTTTGTGCAGACCAGCGCCAACGCGGCTTACAAGTCGCAACTGCCCCAACTGGAAGGACCGCGCAACCGGCAGATCTTCGGTGGCATGGCGGCCCCGGCCGCGCCGCATCTGCTCGTCACCGAAGTGGAAGACGACGGCGGCCAGCTCTACGTGCGCATCAACGGCGGCGCCGCGGTGGGCCTCACCGAAGGCAGTCGTGTGGCGATCTACCCCGACGGTAGCGACGACATGCGCGGCGCACCCCTGGCCGTGGGCGAGGTGGTACAGACCAAGCTCGACTACGTCTACGCCGGGCTGGAGACGACGCTGACCAAGGACGCAATCCCTGTCCCCGCCCGCGTTCGCATCACGGCGCAGGGCTACGATTCGCTCACCTACACCGTGGCTGTGGACGATCCGCTGGTCCTCGCCGCGTTGGACAGCGAAGAGGGCAGATCGTCGTTCCTCGAAGTGGTGGCCGCCGACGAGCCGGGCGCGCACTTCCGCGTGCTGCGTCGCGGCGACGAACTGGCGATCCAGGACGGCAGCGGCACACAGATCGTCACCGAGCGACAGCCGGCCACGCCGGAAGGCGCGCTGAGCATCGCCCAGAATCTGCATCACCTGGCCGTCTACAACAACGTGCGCAACCTGCGCAACCCCACCGAACCCGATGATCTGGCCCGCGGCCTCACGGTGACGGCGCAGAGCTACACCAGCGCCGGTTTCGCCGGCCCCAAAGACGGTATCCCACTGGAAGACACGGGCAACGTGCTCACGCCAGGGCGCAAGATCTGGCTCACGGTGCAAAACGACACCAGCGAAACCCTCTACGTGTCGATCTTCAACCTCGACGCCAATTTCGGCATCGCCCGCATTTCGCCGTCGCGCGCCACGCACCACACGCTGGCGCCGGGCAAATCCATCCCCATCCAGGGCATCGCGCCCACGGTCAACAACCCGTTCATCACCCAGAGCCGCGAGATCCTCAAGATCTTCGCCACACGTGCGCCTACGTCGTTCGATGTGTTGGAGATGGAAGAACTGAACAAGCCGCAGCGCGAGATCGGCGACGTCCGCGACGCCGGGCCGCTGGGCGAACTGCTCAACGGCATCCGCCGCCAGAGGACGCGCGCCCTGCGCATCGAAGAGGACGCCAATGCCGGCTGGATCACACGGCAAGTGGAGATCAACGTGCTCGTGGACAACGACGTGCGACCGCTGCCCGAGGGTGAACGCTCGCTCGATCTGGGATCGTCCCTGTCCATCACCCTGGAGAAACCGGCCGGATTCAGCGGTGATCTGGTGATCAGCAGCGTGGGGCAGATCACCCGGGCGCTGGACGCGGACGAGGCCATGCCGCTGCCCCCCGGCCTTACCAATCCCGACGCGCAGTGGACATTCCGTCCGCTTTCGTTTGGGGGCAGCACACGGGCGGCGCAGAGCGCGGCGGGCGTGCTGGCGCTGAACACCACACCGGAGCAACTGAGCACGATCAACGAGGACAACCCGCTACGCCTGGAGATGACGCTGGAAGACGAAGAAGATCTGGGCGGCGTCCTGCCGGTGGCCTTCGATGGCGAATTCTTCTTCCTGGCCTACCAATCCGAAGAAGCGTCGACGCGGGCGCTGGCGGGTGAAGGTCAGCGCCGCCTGGCCGTATCGATCACCAACTTGCCCCTGCCCGTAGACGCCGCCGACGGCGGGCACGCGTCCTGCGGGCGACGTCCCCACGCGGGATCTCAAACGCACGGTGCGACTCTTCCTCTACAAAGTGTACAAGGGCAAACTACCGCCCGACACCGGCTTGCGCAAGGCAGAACGCGGCGTCGACGGCAAGCCGATCTACGCCGTCGCCACAGCAGACGACGTGGCGCAGGCGCGCAAGGTGGCACTGCTCGTCCACGGCTTCACCAGCGACACCGAATGGTTCGTGGAAAAGGTGATGCCTTTCTTGAACCAGTTGGGCGGCTACGATCTCTACCTGGCCTACGACTACGAGACCTTCAACACTACGGTGATGGAGAACGGGGCCACACTGGGGCAGGCGCTCACCGCGCTCAATTTCGGTGAAAACGACGGCGTGCATCTCGACGTCTTCTGCCACTCCATGGGGACGCAGGTAGTGCGCGTGATGGTGGAGTTGAAGGGCGGCCACGCTTACGTGGATCGGGTCTTCATGGGCGGCGCGCCCAACGCGGGGACGCGGCTGGCCGAACTCAAGAAGCTGATCTTCTGGCTGGGGACAGTGGCGCTGAATCACGCCGGACCCACGCCACCGGCGCTCATCGCCGAGTGGTTCTTCAAGAAGACCGTGGACAGCGCCGTCAGCATCGACGATCTGATGCCCGGCTCAGAGTTGTACAAGGAACTGAACAACAATGCCGATCCCCTGAGCGTGCCGTACTTCGTGCAGATCGGCAACAACGCCAAGTTCGACAAATTCAACTGGAAGATGCTCTTTAGCAAGGCGGGGCTGGGCAAGCTGCTCGACATGGGGCTGGATCAACTGCTGGGCGGCCCCAACGACATCGCCATCAGCGTGGCCAGCGCCGAAGCCGTGCGGCACGGTCATTGGCGCCCGCTAACGGTGGCGGTGGTGCCGGGCAACCATTTCGCGTACTTCTACACCGAAGAAAGCGTGGATCTGCTGCGCCAGTGGTTGGGGGATGAGTAACGAGTGAATGTCATTTGTTGGTTTACTTCCGTTGTTCTGTTCTAGCGCATCACCAGCGGCGCAAACACTGCCCACTGCGGGACTGCCATCTCCACCGCGCCGATGTCACAACCCGTCCCCTGCGGGCGGGTGACGCCACGCTGATCGCTGTTGATGGATTCGCCGCAGCGGTTGACGCCGGCTGGGATCTGATCCAACGCCGGGCTGTCATCCGCGGGCAGGTGCGTGGGCGTGTCGCCGCCGTTGTCCGCCAGCGGACCTAACTTCGCATCATGGTTGGGCAGATCCCCTGCCGCGTTGAAGCCGCAGGTGTCTGTGCTTTCCAGGTTGTAGCCCAGCGAAGTGACGGCGCCGCCGCTGTTGACGCAGTTATCGCCGCTTGCGGCGTCACTCACAATGGCAGCGCCGATGGAGACGGCCCCTTCGTCGATGAAGAGATTGCCGCCGTCGCCCCCAGCCTCACCCCCCAAAAAGGTGACGTTGCGGATCGTGGCCGCGCCGCCCGCGTACAGGCTGCCGCCGTTGTCCGCGGCGCGGTTGGTGCTGAACGTGTCGTTGGTGAGCGTCAGCGTGCCGCCGAAATGGTGCAGCCCGCCAAAGGCGCGCTCGATTGTGATCCAGCGTCGAGGACGCCACGCTCAGCGTCCCGTTGTTGAAGATGCCCCCGCCTGAAGACGACGCCACATTCCCCGAGAATCGGGTGCGCACGATGCCCATCTGCGCGCCCACCCCCTGGTTGAAGACGCCCGCGCCGCTTTCGGCGCTGTTGCTCATCACCGTTGACGCGCTGAGCGTCACCCGGGCGATGCTTGCGCCTTCGTTGTGGACGCCGCTGCCACTGTTGTGCGCGATCTCCACACCGATCAACGTCGCTGTGGACAGTGCGTTGTAGACGCCGCCCCGCTCATTGTGCGCAACGCGCCCGCCGTCCACCGTCAACCCACCCTGAATCTGGTTGGAGACGCCGTAGCCCATCACGTTGCTCACGATCTGGGTGTTGGTGATCACGGTGATGCCGCTCAGATTGGCCACACCGCCACCCCAGTTACCCGAAACAATGCTGTCGCCGAGCGTCAACCGGCCCCGCACACGCAACCCGCCGCCGCTGTCGCCGGTTTCGCCGCGCCCATGCCGCACGGTGACGTGGGTGATGGTGATGTGGGCGCCGGCGTGGATGTCGAAGACGCGGTCCGCATCGTTGCCGTCGATGATGACGCCGTCGCCGCCGTCGATGGTAAGCGTGGAGAGCAGATCCAGATCGCCGCTGAGTGCGGCGTCTTCGGCGGTACCGGTGGTGGTGAGCACGATAGTCGGCGGCTGGGGCAGCGATGCGGCGAAGCGGATGTGGTCCGCGCCGCTGCCCGCGGTACAGCCGTTGTAGGCCATGTCGTCGTTGGCCGCCACCACGGCCTCACGTAGCGAACACAACCCGTCGGCTGCCACAACGTCATCCACGGTAGTCACCAGGATGGGTAGGGTCAATGTGGAAGGCACCAACTGGATCTCTCCGGCATGGTTGACGAGCCAATCGAACGCGGCGCCTACGTCGAGACGCCCGTAGCCGAAGGTCATGTCCGCGCCGGAGACGCCTAAATCGACGGCGCTGGACAGCAGGGCGTTTTGTATCTGCTCCACGGTTAGGTCGGGAAAGGCACTCAACAGCAGAGCCACCGACGCGGTGACGTGCGGCGCAGCCATCGACGTGCCGGTAGCTCTGAAATACCCGCCACCCCGTTCCGCCGTGAGGATCGCAACACCCGGCGCCGACAGGTGGGGGAAGATAGGATCGGCGCAGGCCGAAGGGCCGCGGCTGCTTTCGCTGTAGATGCGATCCTGGCCGTTGACCGCGCCCACCGCCAATGCCGATGGGTTGTTGGCCGGGCTGCTGCTGGTACCAGCCTGTGGACCGTAGTTGCCCGCGGCGAAGATCGGTAGAATGCCCGCTGCGCGCAGTGCCAGGAGATCCGGCTCAAACGTCAAGTTGCAGCCGACCACGTCGATGGACCAGGAACTGTTGACCACATCGGGCGCGTCGTCGGTGGTGGGATCACCGTCGGGATCGAGCAGCCACTGGAAAGCCAGGTGTACGGCGGTGACAGTCGCTTTGTCGGCGTCGTTGAAGACACGGCCGGCAATCCACTGTGTCCCTGGGGCAGCGCCCAGATTGGATCCACTATGGCTGCCCCCCACGATTGCACCCATCGTCCACGTGCCGTGGCCGTTAAAATCCACCGGACGGTCGGGGTGCTGATTGTAAGGATCGAACCAACTGTTGTCTCCGCCGCGCCAGTTGCGTTGGAGATCGGGGTGATCCACATCGACACCCGTGTCCAGGCTGGCCACCACCACCCCCTGGCCGGTGTACCCCAACCGCCAAAGCTCTTGCGCCCCAATCTGCGTGAGATTCGGGCTCGGCTCCGGATCGATGGCGTCCGGCGAAAGGCGCAGATCGATGACATCGGGTCCAATCGATTGGACATCGGCGCGGGTGGCCAGGGAGCGGATCACTTGTGGCGTCGCCGTGATCGAGAGGCCGTTGAAGATCCAGAATGGAATCACCGACTGCACTGTGCCGTCTTCTGCTTGCGTCAACGAGGCGAGCAACGGCGCCTGGGCAGCCGATGTTTTCGTCTGCATGGTGCGCAGCAGTGCATCGGGACCTTCGGCGCGGCGACTCTGCGCGATGCGTTGCGGATCAAGCGGATCGGCCAGTGTCACAATCACAGTGGTCATGCTGTCGGTTGCCGCTTCGTTCAGCATCTGCGCCAGGACGGGCGAGATCTTGGCATCGGGCGAGATTGGCGGCGTTGTTTGAACAGTCTGCGCGGCGTGAAGGGGGATCGGGCTGATCAAACAGAAGACGAGCGCCGCCATCAACAGCACTCGTGTACGCAGTTTTCTACGAAAAAAAGTCATTATTGCACCTGAATTGGCCCCAATTTCTTCCGCCCCAAGACGAAGTAGAGCGATGATCCGCTTTTGACGGCGTCGCCGGTGTTGGGGAAAAAGAGCGCGTAGATGCGTCCTTGAATCGGTGTGCTGTGATGGCGCGAATGTTCCGGCGCGTAGATCTTCACCGCTTCGTCGCCGTTTTCCACCATCAGGTAGGGCATCTTGTCGTGATCGCTGAAGATGCGCGTGGCCTTTTCCTCGTCCAGGATCTTCACGCACGTCGATGATGCTGCCCAGCATGGTCAGGTTGACGCGGGTGACAAAGAGACCGTTGTCGTTGCCCAGATCGAACTGGGTGATGTCTTCGGTACCCGAGAGCCAGATGGCCGACGCCAGGCCGAATGCAATCAGCCCCAGCAAAGTGGCCGTGGGCATGAAGTAGCGTTGCCCGATGCCACCGTTCGCCCACCCGCCGGGCAGCCGCCCCAAGCGCGTTGCCCCCACGATCCACGCTTGCACGCGTTCAGTGCCCGCGGTGCGCTGTGTCCACACCACATAGGTCAACAGGACGAAGAAGCCTTCTGTCGTGAGCGAGAGGACGCCCGCCGGTTCCAGCCACGGCTCGATGGGGTGGCCAGGCAGGCCAGCGGTGCGGCTGACCACATAGCCGACGATGGAACCCGCCGCCGCCACGAGACCGATCAGCCACCCCCAGCCGTTGCGGCGCGCGATGCCGCCCGCAGAAAGCAAAGACACGATGAAGTTCGCCACAAAGAGCACGCCGATGTACTCCACATGATCGAATTCCTCTGGCGCGTAGACGAGGTGGATCGCCCCTACACTGAGGATCAGCGCAAGCCCCAACAGATCGTACGTGTTGAAGTGCGCCGGTCGACGTTTGGGCTGTGTCTGGGTAATGGCAACCATGAACAACTCCTCAAAGAAACGCTGCTACTGCGCGGTGACCGGTTCGAGCGCTACATCTCCGAAGATGACACCCACCGGATCGCCCGGCGACACGGCGTTCTCCGAATTGGGGAACATGGCGAAGAGGACGGCGCCGTCTTCGAGTTCGGGGTGCAAGGGCGGTTCGGTAGCCGGGTAGAGGATGCTGCCGTCCGCCGTCTGCAACAGCGGGTAGTCGTCCGCTGTTTGTAACAGTGTGGCTGCTTTTTCGGCGTCCACGATTTTCACACGTAGATCTATCAGCCCGTTGGCTGCGGTCACCGCCACGAGGAAGACGTTCAGACCGTATTCGTCCGCCAACGTCTGCGCAGAGACCACCTGCGGCAGCGGCGTGGGCGAAGGAACGGGCGTCGCTGTCGGCGCGGGTGACGTTGCACACGCAGTGATCAGGAGCAGCGCCGGCAACAGAGATAGCAGCGAACGAATTCGGGAGAAGATCATTGATTCCTCGTTTGAAAGGTGCATGGTGCATGGTGCGTGTACCGGTAGAGACAGTGGTTCTACATTGGGCTACCTGAGCTACCCCGTAACAATCGGTCTCAACAACTAGCCTGCCAATGTACACTCATTTACTCTACCGATACACGCACCACGCACTACGCACTACGGAACATCAACCGCACTCACATCCTGGTTGTTCGCCGTGAAGCCTTCGGCGGTGCCGTCGAAGTAGACGGTCCAGTTGTTGCCGACAAACTCGATCACATCTTCATCCTGCACGGTGATCGGACCGGGCAGCGTCGTGTTTGCTGCACTGAACGAAGCGTAGAAGGTGTTGGCATCGATGATGTCGAGGCCGTCGATGTCGGCGTTGTTGGGCAGGCCGCCCTCCGATGCATCGAGCACACGCTCGAAGATGCTACCGTTCCAGGCATAGATGTCGGCGTCGTCGAACGGGCCGACAACACCGGGGATCGGGCCGTTGCCCTGCGTCGAGAAGTAGAGCACACCACCCACCACCGAGACAGCGTCGATGTTCTGGCCGTTGCCGGTCAGGCCTTGCGCCGTACCATCGAAGAAGACACTCCACGTACCCTGGTTGTAGTAGACCACGTCTTCGTCTTGCACGAGGCCCAGGCCGGGGACGTTGGTGTCCGCCGCGGCGAAGGAGATGTAGAACTGGTTGCCCGAAACCATGCTCAACCCGTCGATGTTGGCGTTGCCGGGCAGCCCTTCGAGATTGGCGTTGAAGATGCGGCTGAAGACGGCGCCACTCCAGTTGTAGATATCGGCATTGTCGTACGGGCCGGGTACCTGGCTGACGGCGCCATTCCCCTGTGTGGAGAAGTAGAGCGCGCCGGTCAACGCCGGGCCGGGCTGTGTCACTTCCAGTGTGGTGGCGGCGGCGTTGCTCCAGTTGCCAGCAGCGTCACGGGCGCGTACCCACAGCGGATAGACGTCGGAAGCCAGCCCGTTGACGGGGACATCGGCGGTGAGTGTACCGGCATTGACGTTCATCGGTGTGCCATTGCCCACGCCTGGGTCGGCGCCGATGAACCATTCGGCCTGGGCGATGTCGTTGCCGTTGCCCAAGACAGAGGCCGTTACTGCCGCCACCAGCGCGCCGTTGGTGGGGTTGGGGTTGATCGTAATCCCCGCAACGATAGGCGCAGTTCGATCCACCGTAAAGGTGACACTGCCGGTGTTGCCCCAGTTGCCCACCGCATCGCGGGCGTGGACGTAGAGTGTATGTACACCGTCGCTCAGTTGCGAGATCGTCGTCAACGGGATGTCGGCGTAACCGCTTTCGCCGAGGCTGTCGAAGCGGCCGTCGTTGGCCACGAAGAGGAAGCCGGTCCCGTCGGCGCCGATGTTGTCGATGAAGCCTTCGGCCCGTTCCAGATTCGACATGTTGTCGGCGAAGGTAGCGGCCAGGCGCACGGCCGGCGTGCTGCTGTTGACGCCTTGTGCGCCATTGGTCAGCGCCGGGTTCACCGTGACGTTGCTGGTGGTGGGGCCTGACTTGTCGATGGTGAGCGTGATGGTGGCGAAGTCGCCCCAGTTGCCCTGGGCGTCGCCGCTGCGCACCGACACCACATGCTCGCCGTCGCTGAGTGTCGCCAACGTCGCCGCCGGGATCATCACATCCAGGCTGACGATGGGTGCGCCCATCGGCTCGATGGTAAGCGAGGTGCCGCTGCCCACCGCCGGGTTGCCGGTGATATCGATGAAGTACTCGGCCTGTGTCACACTGGCGCTGCCGGCGGCGGTGTCGTCGGCGGTGGCGCTCAGGGCCACGTCCGCGGCGGCGTTGCTCGGGTTGGGCGTCAGCGTGAGGTTGCGTGTGGTCGGCCCGCCCTTGTCCAGGCGGAAGGTGACCGAGTTGATCGGCCCCCAGTTGCCCAGCGCGTCCTGCGCACGCAGGTAGACGGTGTGCGTTCCGCCCGATAGTGCATCCAACTGCGCCGGTGACAGGATCACCTGCACGGTTTCGGCGGCGCTGTCGAAGCTACCATCGGCGGCAGAGAGGGGCTGCGACGTGTTGGCGGTGCTGTCGATGTAGTATTCGCCCTGTTGCACCACGGCGTCGCCGTTGCCAACATCGCTGGCGGTGGCGCTGATCGTCACGTTCACCGAGCCGTCGGACGGGCTGGGGGTGGCGCCGGCGCCGCTGATGATCGGGCCGACGATGTCGCCGCTGACGCTGGGTGGTGTGCTGATGCTGATGAAGGTGAGCATACCGCCGTAACCGGCTGCGGAACTGTTGTGGAGGTGCATGTCGCCTTCGTAGATGGCGAAGCGGCCCTGGGGTTGCGCTGTGGCCGGCACCTGGGCGATCACATCCACCGTCTGGCCTGGGGCGAAGCTCTCGGCAACGATCGCATAGGTGTTGCTGCGAGCATTGCCGTCGACGGCGATGATCTCCTGGCGCAGACCCAGCGCGGCCATGGAATGGTATTCGAGACCGGCGTTGACGTAGCGCAACAGCACTCGTTCGCCGGGCAGGGCCGGGATCTCATCGGTGTCGGGGAAGGCGCGCCCGTTGATCAGGCGGTAGGTGGGCTTGAAGTTGCGCAGATCGAAGTTTGCCGGATTGCCGCCATTGTTCAGCGCCGGGTCGATCTCGCTGAGCACAAGCACCTTTTCAGAATCGAACTCGGTGGTCAGCGAGGCGTATGCCTGGCCGGCCGCGGCAGGATGCACGATCAGCGCGCCGTACAGCCCCATGGGTACCTGGTGCGCGCCGCCGACGAAGGCGCTGGCCTCGTAGAGGTAGGTACCTGCCTCGCCAACGGTGAAGTTGAAGGTCCGCGCTACACCGGGGGCGATGCCGACCAGATCCGGCCGCATGGCCTGCCCGGCAAAGAGGACCGACGTGATCTCGGCCAAGCCGTTTTCCACGGTGAGGCTGACGGTGTCGCCCTGGTTGGCCACGATGGTGGGGCCAGGCACCTGGGCCGGGTTGTTCAGGGCGCAAGCGCCGGGCGCGTACCCCCAGATCGTCACCTGTTCGCCGTTGGGCATGGTCATCGAGCCGGGGCGGGCGCACAGCGTGCTCACACCCACCGCAACCGTGGCTGTGGCGGTGTCGTTCTGGGCGTTGTTGTCGTTGACGCGCCGCTGATCTGTGCGCTGTTGGTGAGCGATTGCCCTTCGGCGGCGGCGTCGACGATGGCGGTGATGTTCAGCGTCGCCGTGGCGTTGGCGGCCAGGGAGCCGATTGTCCACACGCCGGTGTTGGCGTCGTAGGCGCCGTTGCCGTCGTCGCTGCTGTAGGTGAGGCCGGCGGGCAGTTGATCGGTCACCGCGACGCCGGTTGCGCCCATGGGGCCGGCGTTGCCCGCAACCAGGGTGAAGACGACGCCGTCGTTGATGGCGGCGAAGGCGCGATCCACGCTCTTGGCGATGCTCAGATCGGCGTCGATAGACGAAGCGATCAGCGCCGCGGTGCAGGCTGTGACGTCACATTGCGCCGAGAAGTAGCGCGATCCGGCGAAGTCCGAAGCGAAGAGGTAGCTGCCGGCGGGCAGGTTGAACGACACCGGCTCGCCTGCGCCGCCTGTCTGTCCCTGGCGGTTGAGGTACTGCTGATTGATGTCGAAGACGTAGACAACCTGGTTGGCCAGGATGTTGCCGGCGTCGTTCACCGTCACCGCTACGTCGCCGAAGACGGGAACGTTGATGCTGTCGGCGGTGCAGCCGACGATCACGCACGAATCTGTCCCTGATGCGCCGCCGCTGAAATAGCGGTAGGCAGCGCCCCCGCTGGTGGGTGCGATGTCGGCGAAAGTTGTAGCTGTCTGCCGGGAGCATGAAGGCAACCTGCCCGCCGACGGTGGCGGCGTTGCGACCGGTGTAGCTCGTGCCTCGGAAGACGTAGACGGGCGTGCCGTCGGCGACGGGGCTGTTGCCATCGGTCACCGCGACGGTTACGGTTGCGAAGAGCGGCACGGTGATGGTGTCGCCGTTAGCGCCGCAGCCGACGACGACGCAGGTGTCGATCCCTGCTGCGCCGCCGCTGAAGTATTGGTAGTTGGCGCCGCCGGTGGTGGATGCGATGTCGGCGTTGAAGTTGTAGCTGCCGCTGGAGCAGGCTGAAGGTCACCTGGCCACCTACGGTGTTGGCGGTGCGGCTGGTGTAACTCTGCGCCGCTGAAGACGTAGACGGGCGTGCCGTCTGCCACCGGGCCGTTGCTGTCGGTGACCGTCACTGTCACGTTCTCGAAGACCGAGGCTGTCACGGTGTCGGCGGTGCAGCCGAGGACGGTACAGGAGTTGGTCCCCGCGCTGCCGCCGCTGAAGTATTGCACACCGTTGACGTCGGCGCGGAAGTTGTAGCTGCCTTCGGGCAGATTGAAGGTCGCCTGGCCATTGGTGTCGGACGTGGCGTTGCGGCTGGTGTAGGACGTGCCGCTGAAGACGTAGACCGGCACACCGGAGATCGTGCCTGTGCCGCCGTCGGAGACGGTGACGACCACGGTATCGAAGCGCGGAACTGTCACTGTGTTAGCGCCGCAGCCTGGAATGGTGCAGGTGTTTGTCCCCGCGCTGCCACCGCTGAAGTACTGGTAGTTGGCGCCGCCGGTGGTGGGCGTGATGTCGGCGCGGAAGTAGTAGTCGCCGACGGGCAGGCCAAAGGTGACCTGTCCAGCCGCCGGTGTTGCTGCTGGCGTTGAAGTACGCGCCGCCGCTGAAGACGTAGACAGGCACGTTCTGCACCAGCGCTGCTGCTGTCGCGCACTTCGACCGTCACATTCTCGAAGACGGGCGTCGTCACCGTGGACGCGCCGCAGCCGGGGATCGTGCCGCCCAGCGTCACCAGGCAGTTGTCGACGCGCTGCTGCCGCCACTGAAGTACTGGTACCGTTTGCCGTCAACGGTGGTGATGTCGGCGAGTTGTAGTTTCCGGCGGGCAGCGATAGGGTCACCTGGCCGTTGGCGTCGGTGGCGCCGTTGATGTTGGTGTACGTCGTGCCGTTGAAGGCGTAGACAGGCACGCCTACTACCGGGCTGCTGTTCGTATCGACAACAGTGATCACCACCGTCGGGTTGGTCTGCGCCCGAAGCGCCTGCGGGCCGACAAACAGGCCGCCTACGATCATGGCGACAAGCATCGCCACGAAGAGCGCCGAACGTGTGCCGATTCGCATCAGACTGGGTATGTGTCTTTGATTTTGCATGTTCGCCTCCTGATTACGGGCACGAATTCGGCAGCGGTGGGTCGATGCGCACGTAGGTGATGGGGCCGGTCATGGCGACGCCCCAAGATGTCAACTGGTACAGCGCGTGGTTGTGCGAGATGATGTAGTACTCGCCGCACTGGTTGAGCGTGGACACGCCGGGCGGCATGGGGCCTTGTGTCCCCAGGTAGGGGCTGCCGCTGTAGTACATGCCGATGGACTGGTTGGCCAGCTCGGGGATGGTCACCGGTACTGGGTTCGTCGCCTCGTCGTAGTTTTCGGCGTCGTTCCAGCGGAAGAGCACGTCCCAGGTCTGGCCGGGGCCGCTGTTGATCACGAACTTCTCGAAGGCCATGTCTTCACCGGCGGCGCCGGCCACGGGTTGGCCATCGCGCCCGATCACCAGGCCGTTGTTGCCGTGGGGGTGGAAGGGGAATTCCTGTGTACCCACGTTCACGTAGCGCACGATGCCCGGGTACGGGTGATAGTTGGGATCGTTGGCAGGCAGCGACGTGTTGAATTCGTGGATGCGCGCCAGCGCGCCGTAGGGCTGGCTGGGCAGCCAAGAGGCGAAGTTGTCGGCCACTGTGTCGGGGAAGCCACGCCCATTGACCAGCCAGTAGCGCGCCTCGTAGTTGTTCAAGTTGTACGGCACACCACGTTCCACGGCCTGGTGCAGGTACGGGTCGATTTCAGACTGCAACACCAGGAATTCCTCTGCGGCGGTGAAGCGGCTGTCCTCACGGTTGTAGGCGTAGTCGGCCCCCATCGACGGGCGCACCACCAGCACACCGAAGAGGCCCATCTGCACCTGTTTTTGCGGGTCGGTCCCCGACTCGTAGATGAAGGTGCCGGGGTTGGTCGCCACGAAGCTGTAAGTGATGCTGCCGTTGGGCGCTGCGGTGTTTGTGAGCGATGTCAGGGCGCCGTTGCCGTCGAACTGTGGTTGCGCCGGTGCGCCGTCGGCCAGCACGTCTTCCTGGCCGGGGAACATGATCGACACAGGCTCGGCCAGCGAGTTCTGCAGGATCACCGTCACGGTGTCCCCTTGGTTGACGCAGAGCACCGGGCCGGGGTGCTGGAAGCCTTGCCCGCCGAGGGCGTAGCCCCACATGTACATGGTGTTGCCGTCGGGCAGCAGAATGTAGCCGGTGGTGGTATTCAGCGTGAAGGTCGGGTTTGCAGCGGCGGCTGTGGTGCAGACCAGGCCGACGCGCGGTCCGCTTTGGGCGGCTACCGGTTGCGCCTGCACGATCCAGGCGGCTGAGAAGATCAGCGCCCCGAGTAACAACAGCCCCAACCGCAGCCACGAGTGTATTGTCTTTCGCATGGTCAACTCCTTCTTTCGGATAAACCGGGTGAACGGGTCGGTTTAGCCCCAGCCGTTGGGGTATTGCTGCGGTTGCAGAGAATTGGATGGGTAGACGCGGATCTCGGTGCGCTGCCCGGCGAAGCCGTCGGTGGCGGTGTTGGCCACGTGCGTGAAATCGCGGTTGTAGAGGACGTAGGTGTCGTAGTCGCCCTGGCCCGAGAAGGGCGGCGCCGTGAAGATGGCGTCGTAGCTCTCGCCTGCGCCCATCGTCACCGAACTGGTGACGTAGGTATTGTCGGTGCCGTCGCGCCCGCGCAGGTGGGTAGCGTCTTTGCCCACAATGGTCATGTCGATGCCGGCCATGCTCATAGTCGCCTGGTCGAAGCCGAGATTGGCGAAGCGGAGCAACACCCGTTCGCCTTCCTCGCAGCGCACCAGTGAAGAGATAGGCTGGAATTGCAGATGTTCGTGGCCCGGCGTGGGAACCAGCGTGCCGTTGGCATCGCGCACCGGGTTGAAGGGATCGACAGAGCCGTTGGGCGCCAGTGTGTCGGGATAGCAGCGCCCGTTGAGCATGGCGAAATCCACCTTGTAATCCGTCCAATCGGGCAACTGGATGTGGGCGTCGTCCCAGTGCGCTTCGGCCCAGACTTCGCTGAGGAACATCACAAACTCGCGGTCGAAGCCGGTGCTGCCATCGCCGTCGTTGTAGACGTACTTGCCGCTGGGGTAGAGCGCCGTGTTGCCGTCTTGCAGCGGTCGCACGAAGACGAGGCCCGTCATGCCCATGTGTACGTGTTCGATGTCTTCCACATGGCAGTGGTACATGTAGGTTCCCGGTTCGTGGGGCCGATAGACGTAGGTGAAGGTACGCCCTGGCGGCACCGCGATGGACGACGACGGTTCGCCGTCGAAGAAGGGGATCACGTTGCGGAAGCCGTGCCAGTGCAGTGTGTGGGCGTCGAAGAGATCGGGGCGGATCTGCAAGCCCAGGTTGGTGATCTTCACGCGGAAGTCTTTGGGGTTGCCCGGATCCCACTGATCCACCCAGAAGATCGGCGCGCTGTGCTGCGCGTGCATTTTCTGCTGGTTGATCTGATTCTGGTTCAGGCCGGTGATGTTGCACCAGCCGAAGATGTAGGTGGTGAACGGATCGGGCGCCAGCGTGTCGGGGTGGTAGGGCGGCAGCGCCGGATCACGTGGCAGCGAAATCCAGCCGTCGGTGCCGGCCAGGTAGATGTCGGGATCGGGATCCTGGGCTTCGGCCACTTCCACAGGCGTCAACTGCTTGCGCAGGTATTGGGGCAGGATGCTCACACCAGACGCGGCGACCAGTGATCCCCCTGCCAGCAGAAAAAAGTCTCGACGTGTTAGTTTCTTCTTCATCGTCATCTCCGTTGAGTAAGCTGCTCGGTGCATATTCCGTGCTGTGTGTCCGTGTGGATGCACAGGCGACTTGTGCAGGCTGGGTTCCCGCCGCCAACTGTCGGCGGTGGTAACCCAGCCTACGCCAGGCTCAGGGCGCTTAGGGCAGTGCGATAGCGTCCAAGGCACCCGACACACCGGCGCCGTCGAAGTAGCGGGTAAAGCTGCTGCAACTGGTGGTGATGCCTGCGACGAAGCCGTTACACACGAAGACTTCCGAGGCCGATCCGGACAGGCCGGGTACCGAGTAGTTGCCGCTGGTGTTGAGGTAGAGGCTCGTCTCGTCGGCGGAGAGCGAGGCGCCTGTCACATTTTCGCTGTTGCTGGAGAGCCCCACGTCGCTGCCATCGAAGCGGAAGCTCCACGTACATGCACTCACTGGAGCCGAATTGCTGGGCAGACAGCGCACGAGATCTGCGCTGGCTGCGAAGGCCAGCCCGGGCGCTGTTGCATTGCCCACGGTGGAGATGACGAAACTGCCGTCGCTGAGGCGATGGAAGGCGTCGATGTCCTCGCTGTTGCCCTGCAACCCCGCCGCCGTGCCATCGAAGAAGAGACTCCACACGCCGTTGTCGTAGTAGACCACGTCTTCGTCTTGCACTGTGCCGAGGGTTGGCACGCTGGTGTCTGAATCAAAGGACAGGTAGAACTGATTCGATGAGACGACATCGAGTGCGTCGACATTGGCGCCGCCGGGGATGCCGTTGTCCGTAGCGTCGAAGATGCGCACGAAGTTCGTGCCGCCGTACCAGCCGTAGATGTCGGCGTTGTCGTATGGGCCGGTTACGCCGCTGACCGTGTTGTTGCCGCCCGTCGAGAAGTAGAGGAGCGCCGGGGGCGGCCCGCTCATCTCGTCGGCGCCGATGTCGTAGCTGGACCACATGGGGCGGTTCTCGCCATCGATATCGTCGGTGGGCGCGCCTGCGGATGTGCCTGCGTCCACGGCGGGCGATTCGTTGCTCAGGTGATAGTCGCCCAGCAGGTTCGGCGGGAGGTCCACCGTCACCAGGATGGCGCCGACGAAGTTGGGGTTGTTGCGCCACACAGCGAAGTCTACGGCCACATTGTAGGGTGAGACCACCAGCGGATCGCTGTTCACGTTGGTGGCGTTGAGGACGGCGCGTTCCGGCGTTTGCAGCACCGAGTTGGTGGGCGAGAGCTGCCCGCTGCCGTCGGCCACGCCCAGATCCCAGTAGTTGACGGGGGTGGCGTCGCCGGCCAGGCCGAGGCCGATCACGTCGGTCCCTGCGCGGGTGCCGGCGCGGTTGTCCCAGAAGATGTTGTTGAAGAGCGCCGGATTGCTGAAGATCGGTGCGCCATTGGGCAGGGTTGCCTGCAACAGGGCGCTGTTCGCCGCCGTCGAGAGGCCCGCGGGCGCCGGTTGTCCGTTGCTGGTGATGGCGGTGGCCGTGGTCAGGTTCTTCATGATCGTGTTGTTGAAGATGCGCACGTTGGGGGCGTCGTTGAGGCTGATGCCGCCGCCTTCGTGGGTGGACACGTTGTTGACCACGATGTTGTTGTAGACGTTCATGGGGTAGTTGCCCGCCATGAGGAAGCGGATACCGCCGCCGTCGTCGTTGGAGAGATTGGCCTGGATCAGGTTGTTGTAGATGTCCACAGCGCCGGAGCCGGGCGAGAGGGCGCTGGGATCGGCGGGCAGTTCACCCGCGATCATGATGCCGCCGCCTTCGTCGTAGGAACTGTTGAAGTAGACACGGTTGTGGTGAATCTGGCCGTTGGGGCTGTAACCGTAGACGCTGATACCGCCGCCGTATTCCGCCGAGAAGTTGCCGCAGATGTCGTTGTGGGCCACCTGGTAGTTGTCGGCGCCGGCAAAGAGACCGATGCCGCCGGCCAGGTTGGTGCCACCGTTGGCGAGGACACGATTGTGGGCGATCACCACGTTTTCGTTGTGGTTGTTGGTGCCGGGCGCCGGCAGGTTGGGCGTGCCGATGCGCAACGTACCGTAAGCGCCGCCGTTGTTTTCGATCACGTTGTTGGTGATGTTCAGGTAGCGTACGTAGGCGTTGGCGAAGATCGCCCCACCTTGGGTCACCACGTTGGCAGGCTGGCCGGTGGCGCCGCCGCCGATCTGATTGATGTTGTTGGGGAAGCCCTGCTGATCGCCACCGCGGATGTTGAAGCCGTCGATGGCGGCCTGGTAGCCGGCGGTGAATTGTCGCGCAGCGCCGGGCTGATTGGTGGCGTTTTCCGACGCCAGCAGGTAGATCGTCGAGCCTTCGTAGACGTTGTCGTTGCCGCTCCAGGTTAGATCCTGGATACGGGCGCGCCAGGCGTCGGCCAGTGCGGTGTCGCCGCCGAAGGCGCCGCCGTCGATCACCGAGCCGGAGACATAGGTTGTCCCCTGGAAGCCGCCCGGCCCCACGCCTTGCAGCTTGATAGGCGACGCGACGATCAGGTTCTCGTAGTAAGCGCCACGCGGGTTGACCCGTGGGTTCGACAGATCCGGCTGACCGGGATAGACCACCACGAGATCGGCGCCGTTTTGCGCTTCGGCAGCGTCGATGGCGTCTTGGATTGCGGCGTAGGTGCGGCCCGGCCCCACTTCGTAGACCGTGGGATTGTAGACGTTGTTCTGCAGCACGTGGATGGTGAGGCCGTTGATGGTGCGCTCGCCGCTATCCGCTGCGATCTCCAGCCGGTGCGGGCCGGCGGGTACGTTGAACGCGCCGCTGTTGCGCACACGCACGCTCAGTCTCGTGTTCGACCAGCTCAACACCTGAAGCTCGATGCCGTCCAGCGTAGCGCTGCCGTTGCCCTGGGTGGCGCCGAAGCCGATGCCTTCGATGGTGAAGGTGCGGGCGTTGTTGTTGCCTGTCCGCTGTACGTAGGGCTGCGAGACGGCGAAGATCTGCGGCGTGGTCTCTTCCAGCGTGCAGCTTACCGTCTGCGCCTGGCCGCCGGGCAACTGCACGGTGACACCCACCTGCGTCGGCGCCAGGTCGGCGGGTACGATCAGGCCGGCGTACGCCTCGAACTCAGCCGAGATGGTGCGGAAGTTGGGCTTGTAGTTGGGGTTCAACTGGCCGGGGACACCCGGATCGTTGCCCACCAACCGATAGAGATTCGAGCAGACGCCCGACGGCGTCGGGCAGTTGATGCGGTTGGTCGACGGCAACAGCACATCGAAGAGGCCGTTGTAGTCGGATTCCACCGTTGCCACCAGGCGATTGGCGAAGTCGTAGATGCCCACCGGTGCGAACGGCACGCCTGCCTTTTCGCCGTAAAGCAACGATTTGGGGTTGCTGGAGAAGGTCAGATCGTCGACGATCAGGCCCCAGAAGCGGCCGGGCAGCGGCACGTCGGTGAAGAAGTTGAAGGTGGGCGCAATCGACTTGCCGTTGTTCAACTCCACCAGTTTGACGTCGCACAGCGGCTTCACCATACCTTCGTAGGGCGAGCCGTCCATGTCTGCGAAGGACGGGTTGAACGGAGGGGTCGAGGCCGGCACCGTGATGCCGTTGTCCATGGTCACCGCGGGGTAGCCGTCGCCTCCCACATCGGCAACGTCGACGATGTGGAGCGCGCCGGCGCAGGCGGGCGGCGGCACTTGCGGCACGAAGAGATCGCCTTCGCCCACGTTGATGTCCTCTTCGCGGGTCACCTTGTAGAGCGGACGGCCCAAATCGTCTTCGGGGACGACCACTTCTACCAGGTAGCCACCTGCGGGGATGGCCACGGGCGATTCGTAGGTGTCGCCAGTGAGCGGATCGGCCAGGATTTCGCCGAAGCCGTAGTTGCCGTCCACGCTGGAGAAGCCGGCCTGGAACTGCACACCCATCAGTGGGCCTTCCAGGCATTCGGCATTGGGATCCTGGGGCAACACCTGCTGATCGTTGGGATAGGTGAGCGGGACGCCGTCCACATTGCGGGCCACACAGCCGGTGGGGCGTTCCCACGTCTCGGTGACGGCGCTGTTGAGCAGCGGTCCTTTGCTGTAGGAACCATCGGAATCGAGTTCGTAGAAGCCGGTTGCGTCGCAGGGCGCGCCGGTGGTGCCACAGGGAACGGTGGCGTAGAGGTTCACTTCGAGATCCGAGATGCCGGGCTGCCAGTCTTCTACGGCGGCGTGGCGCGGATCCAGTTCGTTGCGGGTGGTGTCGTAGCTGACGGTGCCGGCAATGCCACCGTTGCGCGGGTCGATGCCATTGGCGCCCGTGGGATCGTACGAGTGGACGCCCCAGTCGATGCGCCCACCCAGGCCGATGATGGGCAGGATGCTCACGTCCACGCCCGCGCCGAGGATGGTGGTGGGTGTGGGCTGGTTGTCGGCCTGGAAGGTCATGCCAGTGGTGTAGTAGAGATCATTGTACGCTTCCATGATCAGCCACTGCGTCATGGGGTAGACGTTGTCGAATTTGTAGTAGCCACACTGATCGGTGGCAATGGCGCGCCCGGCGCGATCCATGAGCGAGTTTTCGCGCTTGCGGATCGTGATGGTGTAGTTGGGGACGCCGAGTTCGCCTTCGCCCACGTCGGGGCAGCCGTCGTTGTCGAGATCCTGCCAATCCATCTTGCCATTGCGGTTGGCGTCGTTGAAGACGTAGCCTTCCATCTGCGTCCACCAACCAGTGAGGGGCAGGATGCCCAGGTCCACGGCCTCGCCGTTTTGCACGGTCACCTGCACCAGATCGAGGATGTAGTTCTGCGGCTCGTCCCACCACGTGAGCGTGTAGTTGCCGTTGGGGACGTTGTCGATCTGGAAGGCGCCATTTTCGTCGCCCTGGCCGATCCAGATGGCGGTGTCACCGTTGCCGAGATCCGAGAGCGCGATCCACGGTCTGTCGATGGGTTTGTCGAGCTTCATGCCGCCCAGACCACCCCAAATCGATCCAGGCAAGGCCACACCGCCCGTGGTGGGGATGTAGACCTTGGCGGCGGAGACGACGCCACGGATCGAACCAGCGGGGCCGACGGGCAGGTCGGCGGTCTGGCGCACAAAGCCGAAGATGGCCACCGGGAATGGTTCACCGGCGACGACGAATTCGGTGTCGAGGCCGGTGGAGCCTTCCATCACCCAGGCATCCCACTCGTGGTTGCCTTCGAGGGTGGTGGTCTGGATCCAATCGGTGCCGTCGGGCGGCACGGCAGCCAGGCCGTAGCGATTGGTCCCCATGTTGGGGATGGCGAGGTAGCCGTTCTCGTCGCTGAGACATTCGCCGCCGGTGCCAGGGATGGCAGTGGGCGTGAAATCGACAGGATCGAAGATGATCTGGCCCAGTTCGTCTCGCTCGTATTCGGTGCAAAGCGGATTGCCGTAGACATCGGTGCTGATTTCACCCAAATAGTCCACGACATGACCCGAGAAGCCGGCCAGGCCGTGCTCGATGGGCGCATCAGGCGCGCTGTTGGTGGGTGAGATGTCTTCGAAGACCCAGGCTTGCAGCGTGGCGGCGGGCAGCGGGAAGGGCTGCAAGGCCACGGTGACAACGCCGGACGCGTCGACGACGGGTACATCGAAGTGTACACCGTCGAGTTTGTAGCCGTCGGCCATCACCGAGATCAGGAAGCGACCATCGGGGATCATGATTTCGGCGCCGTTGGCGAAGTCGTCCTGATTGCCCTGGGTGTAGATGGGGGCATTGCTGGGCGCACCGGCAATCGACGTCCACCGACAGCTTTCGGGGTAGCCGGGATCTTCGGGCGAGCAGCCTGTGCCGGGGTCGGCGCTGCGCTGGTCGGTCTGGCCGGTGTTGTCCACGTTGATGAGGTAGCGGAAACTTTCGATGGGATCGCCCTGCACCACGCCGCCGCCGTTGAAGGCCAGCGGCTCGGTACGCGCGCTCACCACCACGATGCGCAACGGGTTCGTGCTGAGTGTACTGGCGCGCGCCTGCAAGTTGATATGAAACGGTTCCAGCACACGCTGTAGCGCGGCGTTGATGCGGCCGGAGCCGATTACAGGCAGAAAGATGGAAATGCCGCCTTGCGGATCGGCATCGGGCGCCTGTTGTGTGGTTGTGTTATTCCCGCTCACAATGGGCAGGAAGACAGAGCCGATGCCACTTGGCTGGGGTGTGGTAGGGGGATCATCGGCTGCATAGACTCCCTGGTTGGAACGAGACAGCGGCAGGCTGCTGATCAAGATCGTCAGCGCCAGTAGCAGTCTGAAGGAAATGCCCTTCCATTTTACCTCTCGTCATCTTCTTTCTCCTTCACGGTTCATGGGCCACACTTCCAGGCCGCGCCTCAAAGACTACAGGTCGGCGCAATCGATAGATCATTGCGCTGAAAACGCCATGCTGGATTTCCTCGTCGTACTAGCAGCTATAAGCCTGCTGTGGGCTTGAAATAGCGCGGTGAAAGCCGAGGCATTTGATCCATTGTTCAATCAGCCGGAGGGCGATGGAGTCTGTGACCCCATGTCGTACTTCGAGGTTGCGATTGCCACAAATAAGACATGTGTACCAATATAGTTGTGTTTTGTGTAACAAATAAGCGAATTTGATACGCGGATGTCAGGTAATCTTCTAGGCAAAAAACACGAGGTGCGCTCCGCAGATTTTCGGAAAGCGCACCTCGTGTTTTCTACCTGTTGTTCTACGTAGTTTGTACGGAGTAGTTTGTACGGGGTAGTCTGTACAGACACAGTGTCATTAAGCTAAGCGACCAACCGTCGAATATTCGCGGAGAAAGCATGCTCGCGTGCGGCTGTTGCCCTATAAACCCGCACGAGGGCGTGCTCCCTCCACATTTCATCCCTCCACATTTCAACGGAATTCAGCGACTCATTTGCGCCGCTCTGTACTGGCTGTTTAACTTAGAAGGCCATGTTCTTCTGCATAGTTGACCAGATCGAAACGAGTACGCAGCCGCAGCTTGCTCATCAGGTTGGCGCGGTGGCTTTCTACGGTGCGCACACTGATACGCAGCGTTTCGGCAATCTCACGATTGGTGTATCCACGCGCTAGAGAGACCAACACTTCCTGTTCGCGCCCAGTGAGGATCTGCGCTGGTTCAGAAGCGCTGCTGTCGGCATCGGTGAAACCTCGCAGCAGCGCGCCAAGAAAGCGAGGATGCACGTACGGCTCGCCCTTGGCGACGGAGCGGATCGCTTGAACCAACTCTGCATCTGCGGCGCGCTTCAGAATATAGCCGGCGGCTCCTGCGCTCATGGCGGCGTGAAACATGCCTTCGTCTTCGTCGAATGTAAGGATGAGGACCCTCACACTGGGTACATACTTGGTGAGTTGTCGCGTCACCTCAACGCCGCCAGTGCCAGGCATACTGAGATCCAACACAGCTACATCGGGGCGTAGCTGCTCGACCATCCGCAACGCTTCGTTGCTGTCGGTGGCTTCTCCGACGACGGTCATATCGGGTTCTGTTTGGATCAGCGATACGAGACCACGACGTACGATGCTATGATCGTCAGCAAATAGGATACGAATCGGCATAGGGAATCTCTGCGATGATGGTAGTGCCATTTCCGAGGCTGCTTTCGATTGTTACGACACCGTTGAACCGTTCACAGCGTTCGCGGACACCCACCAGGCCCACGTGGCTGGTCTGATCTACCTGCTGCACATCGAAGCCGACGCCGTCGTCTTCGATGACAAGTGAAACCTTGTCGCCGTGCCGTTGCAGTAATACATCTACTCGGGTGGCGTCGGCATGGCGAAGTACATTTGTCAGGGCTTCTTGAGCGATTCGATAGAATGTCGTCTCCAGGTTGGTCGCCAGTCGGCTGTCATCCAACCCCACCGCTTTGAAACGGATCGTCCAGTCGCTTTGAGATGATAGACGCCGGATGTATGCTTCGAGCGCGGCAACAAGCCCCAGGTGATCCAGGCTGGTGGGGCGTAGATTCACCGCCAGACGGTGCAGCCCTTCCATAATCTCCTCTGTGCGACAACGCAGTTCGGCGGCAATGGGGAGAATCCTCTCCGGCTGCGCAACACACTTCTCCAGGTCGCGCAGACCAAATAGCAGCGATGTGAGCGATTGCCCTGCCTCATCGTGCAACTCCTGCGCAATGTACCTGCGTTCTGCCTCCTGCGTCTCTACCAAACGATGGGAAAGCGACTGTAGGCGCTTGTGACCGGTGCGGACCTGCTCGAAAAGCCAGGCATTTTTGACGGCAACGGTTGCATGGGCGGCAAAAGCTGCCAGCGCCTTCAGGCTCTTCTTCTCGAAGTAATTTGCTTCATCGCTAACCGTCGCCAGGAATCCCACCACGTTGTCGCCTTCAACCATAGGCACGATGATACACGAACGAATCCATTCTAAGCCTTCTAGTGGGTGCCAGTCATTGGTCGCCTGGGTGTCGTCTACCAGCAGTGGCTGTGGGTAGGCCACCATATGGCGAAGCTGCGGCACGGAGGAAAGACGAAAGCCGTTGGCCAGGTCATGTGAATGCAGCGAACCATCGTAGCGCCGATGTCGCGGGATCTCAACCCAGTCGTCACGCAGCAAAAAGACGGCGGAAGCCACATACGGCGTGACACTTGCAAGCTGCTCCAAAATCCGATCCAAAACCTCATTCAAGTTTAGGCTGGAACACAGCGCAGCGGTCGATTCAAACAGCGCTTCTGCGAACTGTCTTTGTTCATGTTCGGAGCGGCTCACGGCCAACAATTCCTGGTTCTTTTGGAACAGCTGATCCTGGGTGCGCTTGCGTTCGGTGATGTCGCGCATGATGGTGATGAAGTGTGTGACTTCTCCCAGTTCATCGGTGACCGGTGTGATCGTCTGTTCTGCGATGAAAGTTTCACCGTTCTTACGCCGATTGGTGATCTCGCCGATCCAGGTCGTGCCGGAGAGGATCGTCTCCCACAGTGTCTGAAAAAATTTCGCATCGTGCTGCCCGGCGTTGAGGATGCGCGGCGTGTGGCCGGTTACGTCTTCCAGTGTGTACCCGGAGATATCTGTAAACGCCGGATTGGCCCACAAGATGCAACCGGATCTATCTGTGATCACGATGCCCTGGCCGGCAGCATGCAATGCGCGCGTCTGCACATGAAGCTCTTTTTCAGCGCGTCTGCGCTCGCTGATCTCGGTCTTCAAGTCTTCATTGGCTTGAGCCAGATCTCGCGTCCGCTCTTTTACGCGCGTCTCCAATAGCATGCGCGCCTGGCGGAGCGCGTCCTCGGTGCGCTTTCTTTCGCTGATCTCCTGGCGGAGTGTCGTGTTTGCCTGGGTCAACTCCTTGGTGCGCGCTTGAACACGCTGCTCCAATTCTGCGTTGGCAGATTCCAACGCTGCTTCAAAACGCTGACGCGCCTTGATCTGCTGTGTCAAAGGACGAATAAGAAAGAAGTAGAGAAAAGGCAATATGAAGACTGTGAGCAGGCCGGAGTCCAAGAAACCGATCCACAGCGGACTCGCGTCCAACCGTGGCAAAATCACAAACATCAGCAATGCTTCGGCGGCGAACACCGACGCGGTGACAATGAACAGCAAGCGCGCCGGTGAAGGCGTGCGGCCGTATCTGACTCGTCCTGGATTGGGAAACGGCAGAGCGGTCCGTACATTCTGAGTCGCGATATTCATAGGCTACCAGTAGGTGTATGGCGAAGGTGGAGTCTCTACTATATAAACATCACCCGAGAATTGCATAAGAAATGTGTTAAAAATCGATAAAGGATGCTGGATCACCGGCATTATCAAATAAAAACTGCTATCTCTACTGGATACCCCCTTCGCGTTTGAATACGGCTTGCTTGTGCGCTGAGACACAGCCCGGGTTGATCGCCCTCATCTATACTGATCGCACCCCGCCAACAACAGCTTCACACAAAAACGGGAACATTGTTGCTTCTAGTTCGTCCTGATAATGATCCATCTGACCGGCGCGAAAGGAAATTCCACCAAAAGTGGTAACGCCAACCCTACTTTCGGTGCATTCCAATTTCCTCTACAAACAGTATAGTTAGAAGTGCCTGACTCCTTACAGCAGCATAACGACAGATGATGAAACACAAGCCTGGCGCTGAACCACACGCAGCGTCGGAAAACGGTCCGAAAGGGATCTCGACTAGGTCAAACAGTCACTTGGTTTCATCGGTATAGTGGAGTCACGAAGCAGATTGACCAGTTTGGCGCCAGTGAAAACCGCCAAACTTACAGATAAGCCGATGGGAGAGACAGAGATGAACTTGCGAAAAGTGTTGATGATGATGGTGACCCTGTTGCTGACCGGCGCCGTGTTTGCCGGCATGGTGAGCGCACTGGAATCGGATCAGCCTGCCACGGTTGCCACGCTGCAAAATGTGCGCGACTTTGCACCCGCCCATGAGATCGACGGCGTCAACTACGCTGTGGACGGCGGCGAACTCTTCGCCGGTGAACCGGGCGCATGGCGCTCCGTTGCCACGCCCGAAGGCGTGATTGTCAACGCCGTGGCCATGGACGGCCAGAACGGCACACTCTACATCGGCGCCGCCAACGAACTGGCGCTCTATCGCTCCGCCGACAACGGCGAATCCTGGATGCGCATTCCGCTGGACACCGACGCCATCGGCAGCATCACCGACGTCGCCGTAGACCCCGTGAATCACCTGGTCTTCGTCGGCACCGACACCGACGGTCTGCACCGCCTGCGTGATGTGGGCGCCAGCATGATCGAGGGTGGTCAGTTGCTGCTGGATGAGCCTGTCCTCGAAGTGGTGGCCGCCAGCGATGGCTCGAACATGGTCTTCGCCCGCACCGAATGGCATCTGTATCGCGCCGAGAACTTCGGCCTGAGTTGGGTGGAAGTTGAGAACCTGTCCAGCCCGGCAACAGCCCTCGCTATCGCCGACACCAAACCGGCAACCGTCTACGTCGGCACCGCCTCCAACGGTGTACGCATGAGCCAGGATGGCGTCAACTGGCAGGCCGTGAACAATGGCCTGAACTATGCGCCGGGTTCGCAGCTCTACATCAACGACCTGGCCGTGGACGCAGCGCAGCCGCAGGTTGTCTACGTGAGTTCCAGCCTGTCGGTGGGTGGTGTCAGCCTGCATACCACGCCGCTGGGTGTGAGCATGAGCACCGACGCCGGGCAGGCATGGCAGCCGCTCGAAAGTGTCGAGAATGTGGCTGTCACCGACCTGATGCCGCTGAGCGGTCGCACCGGCGCCGTCTATGCGCTGACCGAAAACAGCCGCACGCCGCTGGCTCTGGGTGCAGCCGTCGCCATCGAACTGGCAAGCGCCAACCCGCAGCCCGCCGACGCCGCCATCGTGGCTACACCCGCCCCTGCTACGCCGGTGACCACGCCTGAGACCGGCATCGACTTCCTGGCCATCGTGGCCTGGGTCCTGGCCGGACTGGCCGCCGTGGGTCTCGCCGCCATCCTGTGGCTGGACCTGGCCCGTCGTCGCAGCACGCAGCCCGAAGCCGGTGTCCTGGCCGCCCAGCCGGTTCACAACGGCAAAGAATCGTAACCTGATTTGATTCCATCGTACCCTGAAAGAGACGTCCTTTCCCCCGAGGACGTCTCTTTATTTATTGGCCCCTAATTGGCATTTATTGGCCCCTAATTGGCGCTACACTTGTAGTGTGGCGGTTTTGGATCGATAATCGGAGCAGATTAGAGAAGAGATTGAGGGATTGAGGGATTAGGCGATTAAAGGCTGCTCCCCAATCTCTTAATCGCCTAATCGCCCAATCTCCCGTTTGCCCATCACAATTCACAATCCCAGCTCATCTTCCCGAAAGGATCTTCCCATGCCCACCCCGCTGATCTTCGACGGCCACAACGACACGATCCTGCGTCTTGTCAATCCCAAGCCGGATCGGCCTGATTCGTTCTTCGCCGAAAACGCGCACGGACACATTGATCTGCCCCGCGCCCGCGCCGGAGGCTTGGGTGGTGGTTTCTTTGCGCTCTTTGTCCCCAATCAACGCAGACCGGAGACGGCGTCCGTCTTCCCCGGCGAGGGTCTGAAGAAGGACGGCCAGGCGCAATACGAGATGCAGCTGCCACCCATGCTCAATCACGGGTACGCCCTGCGCTATGCCATCGGCATGATGGCCAAACTCTTCGAGGTGGAAAAGGAATCCGACGGCGCCACCAAGATTGTGCGCACCGCCGACGAATTGCAGCAGTGCCTGGACGACGGCACGTTCGCCATGATCCTGCACTTCGAGGGAGCGGAAGCCATTGACGAAGATCTGCACGCGCTTTACACGTTCTATAATGCCGGTTTGCGTTCCATCGGCCCGGTGTGGAGCCGACCCAATATCTTCGCCAGCGGTGTGCCCTTCGCTTTCCCGTCTACGCCCGACATCGGCCCCGGCCTTACCGATGCCGGCAAGCGCCTGGTGAAAGCATGTAACGAGTTGGGCGTCATGCTCGATCTCTCTCATCTCAACGAAAAAGGCTTCTGGGACATCGCCGAGTTGAGCGACGCGCCGTTGGTGGCCACCCACTCCGGCGCCCACGCCATGAGCGCCACCCCGCGCAACCTCACCGACGCCCAGTTGGACACCATCGCCAAGTCGGGCGGTGTGGCCGGCGTCAACTTCCACATCGGCTTCCTGCGCGAAGACGGCCGCGCCGATCTAGAAACGTCCTTGGCCGAGATTGTGCGTCACGTCGATTACATGGTGGAGCGCATGGGCGTTGATCATGTGGCGCTTGGCTCCGATTTCGACGGCGCCATCATGCCCCACGATCTCAAAGACGCCGCCGGCCTGCCCAAACTGGTGGAAGCGCTGGAAGACCGCGGCTACACCGGCGAAGACCTGACCAAAATCGCGCACGGAAACTGGGTGCGCGTGCTGCGGCAGACATGGAAGTAATGCGTGATGCGTGTACTGCGGAGGGGCACGTCCTCGTGCGGCTTTTCTGGTGTAGACCCGCACCTAGGGGTGCTCTCTCCGCAGCGCGACGAGTAGCTGAATTCTTTAACTTAGTGACAGACCTGCCACCTGCCACCTGCCACCTGCAACCTTGCCACCTGCCACCACACAAGTTCCCAATCCACGCCAATCATCTCCACCCACGCATCACGGATCACGAATCACGCATCACATTAGACCCCGTTTAGAAATCCTATAGGACAAAAACAGCCAATCCGTAGTATATTGAAGCTACCGACTACCCTAATCGAAGATTCAACACACAAGAACCAGGAGCACCGCCTTCAATTCGTGTATCCATGCAACCATCACAAAGGAGCCGTACCATGCGCGTCGGAGAATGGATCCAGCCACTCAACATCAGCATCAAGCGGGCCGAGGAACGCCCAGATCACCCCAAAGGCGACGTCGTTTTTCGCCTGATCGATCTGTTCACCACGCGCGACGGATCTTGGGAACCGCGGTCTGGTCACCTGGGTGCGGTGCCACAGTGGGCGCGCGACGCCTACCTGCGCCCCTGGGACGCGCCGGATCGCTTCGACGATGCAGGCGCTGACCACCACCTCTTCGCCCGTGTGCTCGATCTAAACGGCGCGCCCATCACCGAGCAGGACTCCATCCTCTACTGGTCCGACGGTTTCCATCAGTTGGGCAACCCCAGCTACAACGGTTTCGCCCGCATGACGCCCAAGCAGCATTCCGGTTGGGCCAATCTGGTGATGGCGGGCGGCAGCAGCTACGTGCCTGAGCGCGGTGAACATGGGCCTTGGTGCTGGTGTCCGCGTGGCGCCGCGGACGTGGTGACGGGCGCGGGGATGCCTGCCAATCACCACATTTCGTTCTTCGCCGTGTGGCAGGCCCAACGCCGCAGCGGTCAACCGCCGGTAGACGAGCACCCGGTGGACGAGCATCCGACCGAAGTTTTGCCCAATGTCGATCTGTCTTCGTTGACCAGCATTCGCCAGGAAGCGTGGCGACAGGTGGGCGTGGCCTTCAACCGCGATTCGTCCTTTGCCAACTATGCGCGGGTCCACGGGCTGGGCGCGCCGTTGACTAACGAATACGACATCGGCAATTTCCGCGCGCAGGGGTTCGTCGGCGGCATCGTCTACGCGCCGATTGGCCAGTGGCATTTGATCCAGCACGTGGCGTGGTAGTCTTTCATAAAAGGAGATCTCCCCCATGAACAAACTCGGTTTCTACACGCAGAATTCGCAGAATGTCCACCAGTGGATCAACGAAGTGCGGCCTCCGGTGATGTTGCTTCATGCGTGGGATCAGGGGTTGCTGATCGAGATCCGCCGTGATCGTTCGCCGGATACGTTCGTCATCGGGCGCATGGACTACATCAACATCAATGGCAACAAGCAGGCGATCACGCAGAACCTGATCAACCAATGGTTGGATGGCCCTGATCCCGCGGGCGCGGGGCGGGCGTTGGCCGAACACATCCTCACCGACAACTTCCAGCTGGCGCAGCGCCGCGAAAATGGACGGCTGCTGGTGGACGCCTGGATGAGCATCAACGAGTCGATCCCCGGCCCGGCGTCGGGCGCGTTTGGCCGTGGCGGCGCCGAGCGCGAAGAGATCGAGCGCCGCCTGCGCGCCTATGATCGCTTCCAAGTGGCCTTCCGCGACAAGTTGATGGAACATAGCATCGAAGCGGTGGCCTTCAACTTCGGCGCCGGCAACTTCACCCAGGCCGATCACTACCTCGCCTACTTCGAGGGGACGCTAGACAGCTACACCTACCTGGGCTTTCACGAGTACGGTTGGCCTGCCCTCAGCACCGACGTCGATCCCGCCGCCGTTTCCAGCGCAGGCAGCTACCGCCCCATCGTCCAGGGCATCCGCCGCCAGACAGGACGCGACTACAAAGCGATCATGACGGAAGCGGGCCTGGCGCGCATGTTCAAACACAACGACGGCGCCGGTGACGTGGGCTGGCTCTACCCAGAAGACAGCGTCAGCCAAAATCACTACTGGGCCTCGCTGGACTGGTTCAACGACTACATGGTGCAAGACGATTTCGCACTGGGCGCCTGCCTCTTCCAGGTAGGCCACGGCGCTGGCTGGGACAGCTTCCGCCACATCGGCAACGACAACAACGGCCAGCCCATCGACATCCTCAACCGTGTCAAAACGTTGCGCGACAAGGTGCATCCCCAGCCCGTGGACACCGGCGAACCCACTGGGCCGAGCGTCCATCACGTGGAACACCCGGGCATCCTCCCGCCCGCCGGTGGCGAACCGCTTTCGCCCATCGTCGAGCCGGTGACGCCGACACAGCCAGTCTTCGCCACAGCGAGGGTGGTTGCGCGCGAGAAGATCGGCATCGACGTCAATCGCCCCGTCGATCCAAACAACGGCATCGTGGACCCGCGGCTGACCAATCCCGCCATCGTGGCCGACACCGGCGCCGGCTGGGCGCGTGTCAACTTCGTCATCGGCCAGGCGTGGCCCGGTCCGCACGATCCCGGCTTTCAACATGCCTACATCGGCATCATCGACGGCCTGCGCGCCCGCGGACTCAAGATCTACGGCCTCATCGGCCACGAAGCCATGCCCGATCACCCCGAAGACAAGCTGCGCGGCGCGCCGGAACCGGGGCAACCGCGTCACCCGTGGATCGACCGCTATGTGCAGACCTACGTGCAGATCGCTCGCCTCTTCCATGATCGCGTCGACGTCTTCGAGGCGTACAACGAGCCCGACGATTTCCACGGCGGCAACAACAACTGGATCCACCCCGGCTGGTACGCGGTGATGATGCAGACGCTCCACAACGCGCTGCGCGCGGACCCCACCACGCAGGACGTGCGGCTGGTCTCCGGCCCGCTGCAAGGGCTGCACAACGACGACGCGCCGCAGAACAACAACAACAATGGCGGCGCCAAGTACCTGCGCCGTGCCTACCAGGAAGGCAAAACCCGCTACAACTGGGGTTCGTCTGCGCCCTTTCCGTTCGACGGCGTGGGCTATCACCTCTATGTGGCGCAAAGCCCGGCCAGCAGCAACGAGAAGATCCGCCAGATGTACGACCAGTACATGGGCGAACTGCGCCAGGTGATCCGTGAGGAAGAAGGACGCGACAAGGCCATTTTCCTCTCCGAATTCGGCTGGATGAGCAACTTCGGCAATGAAGCCTTCCAGCAGCGCGCCATGCAGATCGGTATGGATCTTGCCCTCGACGATCCATCGCTGGCGCTGGTGATCTGGTTCTGCACACAGGACTTCGACCCCGAACAGAACCACAAATACTACGGCCTCTACCGCAAAGGATCGCTGGACGCGGCCAATCGCAAGCCTGTCTATGATCTTTTCCGCACGATCTGCGCCCAGACGCGAGATGTACCCGTGGCCCTGGCGCTCACAACGGAGACCGGCCCCGTGTTGCCGGTGGAGCCGACGATGCCCGCCGTGGAACTGCCACGCATCTACACCAATCAGCAGATCATCGACGCTTTTGCCAACGCCGCCGCCCGCTTCAACCTCGATCAGTGGAACCTGCTCACCCGCGCCGGATTCAATGTCAACGATCTGGCGCTGGCGCGCGAGGCGCTCTTCAACGGGCCACCGCCCGCGCAGATGTTCGCGCTGACATCCGCCGAGCGCGCCGTACTGGCGCAGGAAGTGCTGGCCGAACTGCTGCGCAAGGTGCGCTGGGTGGGCCTGGTCACCGCGGGGGATGGGCTGAACATGCGCAGCGGCCCTGGCGCACAGTTCGAGCGCGTAGACGGCATCCCCCACGAGGAACTGGTGCAGGTGCTCCACGAACACGACGGCTGGCTCTTCGTGGTGTGGCAGGGCAAACCCGGCTACGTCTCCGCCAACTGGGTGGCCAAACGCACACCGTCGGCGCCGGTGGTCACCGCTACGTCGACAACGACCGACGTCAACACCGTGCTGCGCCAGGTGTGGGACACACACCACGCGCTACTCCAGGACGAATCGTTGCGGCTGGGCATCGATCCTGCTGTGGCCCTGGCCGTGCTCATGGCCGAATCGGGCGGGAAGACCACCGCACCCGACGGACGGCTGATCATCCGCTTCGAGGTGCATGTCTTCTTCGACCAGTGGGGATTCCAGAACCCCGAACTGTTTGGGCGCTTCTTCGAGTACGATCCCAACGAGCGCTGGAAAGGTCATCGCTGGCGGCGGCGTGTTGAGGATCCGTTCCAGGCCTGTCACAATTCTCAGACCGACGAGTGGGCCGTGTTGGACTTCGCTCGCAGCCTGCACGAGGAACTGGCCTTGCGCGCCACGAGCATGGGCGCAGCGCAGATCATGGGCTTCAACTTCGGTCTGGCCGATTACCTGTCGGCCACGGAGATGTTCAAAGATTTCCAACGCAGCGCCGAAAACCAGATCCGCGGCTTCTTCCGCTACGTAGAAGGTCGTGGCATCGACGACGCCCTGCGCCGCAACGACATGCTGGCCTTCGCCGTAGGCTACAACGGCAGCGGGCAGGCCGAGTTCTACAAGGGCATCATCGAGCGTTACCTGGAACGGGTGCGCACCCAGATCCCCGAAGTGGCGGTGGGCGGTACACGCGAGATCGGCATAGCCGAAAGCGACGCCGGTGAAGTCATCGCCGAAGATGTCACCGTGCGCCTGCCCCAGCCGCTAGGACCCGATCAACTGGGCGGCAAGACGCTGGCCGAGGTGGATCTGGCGCTCTACGAAGCGTGGCGCTCGCACATCGAGCAGGGCTTCAAGAACAACCAGACCATGTTTGATCGCATCCTCACCGGCTTCATGAACCCGTATTGGACCACAGTGTGGATGTACCGCGCGCTCTTCGTGGTGGGCATCCTGGCCTTCGTGGCGGCCATCGTACTGGCCTACGTCACCCAAGACAGCCCCAGCACGGCCATCGGCGGGGCTGCGATCTTCGGCGGCGTAGGGGTGTTGGCCTTCCTGGCCTTCTTCATCAGCCGTCCGCTGCAAGCGCTGGAAGAGAACTTGCAGTTGATCACGTGGTTGGGCATCATCTACAACACGTACTGGACGCGCATGGCCTACATCTCTAAGCTGGACACTGTGCAAGAAGAGATCGACGACGCCACGTCGAAAACGGTGGAACAGATCAAAGAGTTGATGGACAAACATGCAGAGATCAGCGGGAAGCGGCCGGGGCTGAGATAAGGCGGAGAGAAGGCAAAAGTCAAAAGTTGCAGGTGGCAAGTTGCACGTTTGCAGGTGGCAGGTTTGCAGGTTGTGATTGGCTTCGCAACTCGCCCTACCATTTTTGCCTTTTGCGCTTTGACTTTTGCCTTCTCTCTCGCCTTTTCTGTGCGCGGATCTCCACGCGACTAGCCGCACGAGGGCGTGCTTACTCCGCGGAAATTCGATGGTTGGTCGCCAATCGACATTAGATCTGCCACCTGCAAACCTGCAACTTTTGCACTTTGCCTTCTCGGAGGTTCTTCATCGATTATCAAAACTTCGATCTCCTGATCACTCGCTCCGACGACGGCTACAGCGCACGGGTGATCGGTTCGCCAGTTGGCGAGTCGGCGCCTGTGCGCTTTTCGCTGCCCGCCACGCGAGACGAGGTGGACGCGCTCTTCCTGCGCGGTGACGAGGCCGCGGTGCAGGCATTCGGGGCGCGACTGTTCGAGGCTGTCTTCGCGGCGCCGGTGGGGTCGCTGCTGCGACGTTCGCTGGACGCGGTGACGCGTAGCGGCGCGGGGCTGCGCATTCGCCTACGCCTCAACGACGCGCCCGCTCTGGCCGATCTGCCCTGGGAATTCCTCTACGCCGAGGACATCGGACGCTTCCTGGCGCTCTCGGATCGCAGCCCTGTGTTGCGCTACGTGGAACAGGACGAGCCGATCCAACCGCTCAGCGTGTCGCCGCCGCTGACGCTGTTGGCCGTGGTCTGCGATCCGCGGGGCGACTTCGAGCCGCTCAACGTGGAGCAGGAGTGGACCCGTTTGCAGCAGGCTGTGGCGAACGCCGAGGCTGGACACGTCTTGCGGTTGGAACGTTTGCCCACGCCAAGCCTCTCGGCGCTGCAAGATCGGCTGCGTGCGGGCGAGATCCATCTGGTCCACTTTATCGGGCATGGCTTTTTCGACGAGGAGACCGGCGAAGGTGGCCTGGTGCTGCTCGACGACGATGGCAAGGGCACGCTGGTTTCGGCCAGGCGGCTGGCTGCGCTGGTCCACGATCATGAGGCGCTGCGCATGGTCTTTCTCAACGCCTGCGAAGGGGCGCGGGGTGGACGTGACCTGTTCGGCGGGGTGGCGCAGAAGCTGGTGCAGCAGGGCGTCCCCGCGGTGGTGGGGATGCAGTTCGAGATCGGTGACCGCGCCGCCGTGGCGCTGGCGCAGGAGTTCTACGAGTCCATCGCCGCCGGCCTGCCCGTGGACGCTGCCGTGGCCGAAGCGCGCAAGGCCGTCTACGCCGCCGGTGACAACCGCGCCTGGGCCACGCCTGTGCTCTTCAGCCGCTCGCCCCACAACCGCCTGTTTGCGCTGCCCGAAGGCGACGCGCGCCCTGTGATCTCGACGCAGCCCTTCGAGCCGGAGACGGTATTGGTGCAGGCCGGTCCTTTCCGCATGGGGCGCGATGACGCGGGCGCGGCGTCGCCCGAACATGAGGTGACGCTCCCCACCTTCCGCCTGGGCAAAACGCCGGTGACCAACGCCCAGTACGCCGAGTTTCTGCAACGGGTGCGCAGCCAGGAAGAGCCGCGCCGCGCCGGCTGGTTCCTGCGCCGTCCGCCCGTGGACGAACTCGATCACCCGGTGGTGGGGATCAGTTGGGACGATGCGATGGCCTACTGCCGCTGGCTGAGCGACAGCACAGGACGATCCTACCGCCTGCCCAGCGAAGCCGAATGGGAAAAACGGCGCGCCGCGCCGCTCGAAGATCTGGGCCGCGTGGAAGAGTGGACGCTGACGGTGTGGGGCGACGATCCACTGATCCGCGCTTCGGCTACCCCTTTCGCGCCGACGACGGACGCAATGATCCCGATGCGGCGCGCTGGTTGCCCGGTCTGCTGCGGGTGACGCGCGGTGGATCGAACCACAACACCGCCGAAGACCTGGACGTAGCCCGGCGCAGCGCGTCGCCGCCCGACAGCCGGGTGCGCTGGCGCGGCTTCCGCGTGGCGTTGGCGCTGGAAAAGGAGAAACCAGAGAAATGATGATCCACGAAGGCACACGAAGCACCACGAAGAGGAGAAGAGAGAGACACGGATTTCAGGATTACCAGGACGGCAGAGCAGAAGAGCCGTCTGTCTGCGCTTCTCTGCCTTCGTGTATCTTCGTGTGCCTTCGTGGATCATAAAAACTCTGAGATGTTTTAAGGAGATGGCATGAAGTTCGATTTCACGGGGATCGCCCCACAGGCACAGGCGAAGGGCAGCAAAGAGACGATCATCGAGCGCATCGACGATGGCAAGGTGGTGCCGATCTTCGGCAATGCCTTCACCGACGAGCTGGTCTTCGGCAGCCACGAAGCGCTACGCGATGGCTGGGCCAGCTACACCCGCTATCCCATAACCAACGGTCAGAGCACGGCGGAGGTGGCGCAGTACACCAGCGTCGCTTCCTTTGGCGAGGACGGCACCGGCGATCCGCTGCGCATCAAGGAGATCTATCTCAGCTTCCTCAAAGCCGCGCTGCAAATGATGTCGGAACAGGATCCGAACCTGCCCGCCAATCTACGCGCCGAGGTGGAAGACGAAGCCCGCGATCTCACCGTGTCGAAGATGGCGCGACGCTACGGCTACCCCGATCTGGACGACGCCCAGGCCAATCCGCTGTTGCTGCTGGCAGCGTTGCCCCTGCCCATATTCGTCACCACCAGCTACCACGATTTCTTGGAAGTGGCGCTGCGTGAGCGGGCGGGCAAGCAGCCACACACCGAAATCTGCGTGTGGAACGACAGCCTGCGCGCCATCCCCTCGATCTTCGAGCAGAATCCCGACTACCAACCCACGCCGGAGCAGCCGTTGGTCTATCACCTGCACGGCTTCGATGCCTACCCCGAGTCGTTGGTGCTCACCGAGGACGATTACCTCGATTTCCTGGCCTACATCGCCAAAGACACCCGCGCCATCCACCCGCGCGTGCGTCAGGCGCTCACCGATTCCTCGTTGGTGATGATCGGCTATCAGCCACAGGAATGGGATTTCCGCGTCATCTTCCGCGGGCTGGTGACCACGCGCCCGCCGGGCATGTGGAAGACCAGCATCGCCATTCAACTGGAACGCGAACCCATGATCCAGGAATACGTCCAGCGCTACCTGCGCCAGGCCAAGTTCGACGTGGAATGGACGCCGGCGGGGGCGTTTATTGAGGAACTGTATCGTGGATGGAGGAAGTGATGCGTAACTCGTAATGCGTAACTCGTAATGCGTAATTGGGTAGCGAAGTTGGTCGCTTCATTGAATTACGCATCACGGATTAGGCATCACGCATCTAACATCGGATCAATGCCATGACCACGACGACACGCCAAACCCCAGACATCGCACCAGGCGAAAACCCCTACGTGGGGCCGCGGACCTTTATGCGCAAGGAGGCGACGCGCTTCTTTGGGCGCGAGCGCGAGGCGCGGGATCTGCTGTCGCTGGTGATCGCCGAGCGCATGGTGCTGTTTTACGCGCAGTCGGGCGCGGGGAAGAGTTCACTGCTCAATACGCGGTTGATTCCGCAGTTGCGCCAGAGTGGCTACCTGGTGCTGCCCACAGGACGTGTGGGCGGTGAATTGCCCGATCATGTGCGCGATGTGGACAATGTCTACGTCTTCAATCTGCTGCTGGCGTTGGATCAGAGCCGCGACCGCGCCCAGGGTGATCTGAGCCACTTCGCCCACCTCTCGTTGACCGAGTTCATGCGCGGCCTGCGCACAGCGGACGGCGAAAACTATGTCTACGATGAAGCGCTGGCCACCGAAATGGCCGACGCGGACACTGCCCCCGATGAGACACAGCCACCCCATGTTTTGATCCTCGATCAGTTCGAAGAGATCGTCACGACACATCCCACGCGCTGGCGGGAACGTGCTGAGTTCTTCCGCCAATTGGATGAGGCGATGGCGGCGGATCCCAAGCTGTGGGTGGTGCTCACCCTGCGCGAGGACTTCGTCGCCTCGCTCGATCCGTACACGCGGGCGGTGGCGGGCGGTATGCGCACCCGTTTCTACATGCAGCGCATGGGTGTGGACGCAGCGTTGGATGCCGTGTGCTGCCCGGCAGAGGCGGCGGGACGTCCGTTTCGGGAGGGGGTAGCGGAGAAGTTGGTAGACAATCTACGCCAGATCCGCGTGCCGGGGCAGCAGGAATTTCACCTTGGGCAGTACGTGGAACCGGTGCAGCTTCAGGTTGTCTGCTATCAGCTTTGGGAGAACCTGAAAGAGCGCCCGTTGGGGCCGATCACCGAGGGCGATCTGGCCGAAGCAGGTGACGTGGATACGGCGCTGGCCGACTTTTACGAAGACGCCCTGGCCGTGGTGTTGGACGATCCGAACCTGAACGTCCCCGAGCAGCAGTTGCGCAACTGGTTCGACACCCAGCTGATCACCGAAGCGGGGACGCGTGGCACCGTCTACCAGGGCGAGGAGACCACGGCCGGCATGCCCAACGCCGTGGTGCGACGCTTACAGGATCGCTTCTTGTTGCGCGCCGAGGTGCGGGCGGGCGGCGCCTGGATCGAGCTGATCCACGACCGTTTCGTGGGGCCGATCCAGCAGGCCAACCGCCGCCGGCAGACGCCGCTGGCGCAGGACGCCGAAGCCTGGCGCGCCGCCGGCGAGTTGCGGACGCAGCTTTACACCGGCTACCAACTGGAACAGGCGCAGCGTCAACTGGAAGAACACCCCGAAGCGCTGTCACCGATCCAACGCAAGTTCATCGAAGCCTCGGTGCGCCAGGATGAGCGACGTGTGCGGCGCAATCGTCGGCTGATCACCACCGGCAGCCTGCTCGCCATCGTGCTGTTGGCCGCGGCGGCGGCGTGGTCTCTCTTCCAGCAGACGCAGCTTGAAGGCGCGCTCACCGAATTGAGCACAGCACAGGCCCAAAGCATCGTCCTCGCCGATCAGTCGCGGCGGATTTCCGAACTGGCCGCACAGCGCGCCGAAGAGGGGCGTCAAACTGCTGAAGCCGTGTTGAGCATCCGCAGCACGGCGCTTGCTGTGGCCGAGGCGGATTCAGCGGCGGCGGCGCAGGCGCTGATCGAGGTGGAGGCGCAGCGCGCCAACCTGGCCTCGGCGCAGCGCACAGCGGAAGCGCAGGCCGCCACCGCGCAGGCGATCAAGGAGACGCCACGCAGGCGGCGAACAGATTGGCCTACGTCCTGGCGATCTGGCGCCTACGGCCACGCGCACCCCCACGCTGCCCCGAACAGCCACCGCCGAGCGCGCAAGAAATCCTCGATGCCATCAACAGTCGGCTCACGCCTTCGCCCACGGCGAACGTGAACGCCCTGGTCACCGTAGAGGCAATCCAGACGCGTGTGGTGCAGAGCCAGACGCCGGTGGCAAACGCCACGCCCACGCCTTCACCCACGCCGCAGCGATACCCCTGATCCCCGCCAGCGCGTTGACCAGCGATGCCGACGCCGTGGTGGCGCGGGTGTGGAATCAGCAGGGGCAGGTGATCCTCGACGGCGCGGAGACGTACGGCGTCGATCCGGTGACGCTGGTGGCTGTGGTGGGGGCGGAAAGCGCCAGCGCCGGCTTCGGCGCGGACGGGCGTCTGCTCATTCGCTTCGAGGTTCACCTGTTCTACCAATTCTACGGCGAAGATAACCAGGCGTTTTTTGATCAGTTCTTCCGGTTCAATCCCGATCAGCCGTGGCGTGATCACCTGTGGCGATCCAGCACCACAGCAGAGTGGCAGGCCGTACACACCAGCCAGCAGACGGAGTGGGCGGCGTTCCAGTTCGCGCGCAGCATCAACGAAGACGGCGCTATCCGCGCCACCAGCATGGGCAGCGTGCAGATCATGGGTTTCAACTTTGAGCGGGCCGGCTATACCACCCCACAGGAGATGTTGCTCGATTTCCAATCCGGTGAAGCCAGCCAGATCGGGCGTTTTTCCGTTACCTGGTCACTGGTGGGTGGATGGCGTCGTTGGCTGTGGATGATGTGGCGGCCTTCACCCGCGGCTACAACGGTACAGGCGTCGCCGAGCAGTACGAGTCGATCATCCGCAACACGAAGTCGCCTTCGAGCGGCTTTACGCCTGCTGGGTCGATGGTGGTCTCTTCGCCATTGTGCCGCCTGTGGAACTGACGCTCTTTGCGGAACCAGCGATCTCGTCGTCGACTCTGCGCAAATTCAGCCCGGGCCGCACCGTGCGCGTAGACGAATTCGGCGCGGAGCAGTGGATCCGCGCTCACAGGTCGCGGCGGCGGAAGGCTGGATGCGCCAGTAGCATGACCTACTGCGGCGATGTGGCGCGCCTGCCCGAAGATCTGGCCTACCGCAGCGTCCAGGGGCGCGACGATCTGCCTTTGTGCGTGGCGTTGTGGTGCCAGAGGCAAGTCAGGCTGTTCAGCAAGTGGCGCCGCAAACACAGGATCTGCCCACCTATTCGCTGATCTACCCCGATCTGGACGCTGAAGCGATTCGCCCCGTGGTGGTGGGTACGCAGGTGACGGTGCTGCGTGTGGCCGAAGGGCCGCCCACCTTCGGCAGCGGTCAGTGGCTGTGGGTCTCTTTGATCGATCCTTTTGCCGAGGCGCAAATCGTCGAAGGCTGGCTACCGGTGGAGGTGATCGCGCCGCGCTAATTGCCGACGGATTGCCAGCAAGATGGGACAATTTGCGGTATTGACGCCTGCGCAACTGCATTTTTATACTGTTGTAGTAGCCCAGAACGACATGTTTTGATTACGCTATCGTCAACATTTTCGTGTCGAAAGCGCTGAAAAGTGAGATGATCCCCCGTGAAAATTCTCGTGCGCGATCTCGGTTCGGCAGGTGTAGACAGACTGCAGCGGTCTGTTGACGCTGCCTTTCAGGATGCGCACCTTTTCCTCTCTGAGCGCGATGACAACATCCTCGAAGACGCACGGGCGACCGATCCCGATGTGATCGTGTTGGGCGTTGCCCGAGGATGGGATGCCTGCCATTCGATATGTCGTCGGCTCAAAGCAGCAGACGGGGCGCCCGATGTCCCGGTGTTGGTGCTGGCATCGCCCGAATGCAACACAGAAGGGCGCCTTGCTGCGTTGGATGCCGGCGCCGATGGATTCCTCTCCACACAGTTTGACATCCCCGAATTGGTTGCCCAGATCCGTACGATGGCAAAGCTCAAAGGCATACCGTTCGCAGGCGGTGCATACAGACGCAGTGTTGGTGGATCGCATACGTGTACTGGAAATTGAACTGGCCGAGCGCTTTCCAACAGGAAGCTGCGTTGCGGCAAATTCTCAACACAGTACCGCAGTCGATCTTCTGGAAGGATCGGGATGGTCGTTACCTGGGATGTAATCGTGTCTTCACCCTGGCGGCAGGTTACGGCGATCCAGCGAAAATCATCGGAAGACCGATTTCGATCTGCCCTGGGCCCAAGACAGCGCCCCGATCCTGGCCGCCGATGACCGTGAGGTAATGGAAGCCCAACAGCCCAAGTTACATTCTGGAATCGTCCATCGCCGCCGACGGTTGCGACACTGGCACGACACGTCGAAAGTGCCGCTAACCGATGAAAACGGCAATGTCTACGGCGTTCTGGGCATCTTTGAAGACATTACCGAACGCCGCTGGGTGACGTATGCACTGGATAAATTCTTTGATCAGCCCATGAATCTACACTTGTGCGCAGCTCGATAGCACCATCGTGCGCGTGAATCGCGGCTGGGAGTACGTACTGGGCTATACCAGCCAGGAGTTGGAAGGCACGTCGTTTATGGATCTGGTGCATCCAGATGACCAGGAATCCACGCTGGAAGAGCTGTCCAAGTTGGGCAGCGGAAAAAACACCTTCTACTTCGAAAATCGGTATCGCCACAAAGGGGGCAGCTACCGCATATTGGCCTGGTCGGCGTTGGCTTCGGTGGAAGATCAGATGGTCTTTGCGGTTGCGACAGACATCACCGAGCGCAAACAGGCCGAGGCAGCCTTGCAAGAGAGCGAAGAGCGTTACCGCAGCCTTTTAGAGCAGGCGCCGATTGGCATCGGTGTCTTTGTGGACGACAAGATTACGTTCTTGAACCCGGCGGGGGCAAAGTTGCTGGGCGCCTCATCGCCAGATCAATTGATTGGCCTGCCCATCACCAAGGTTATCCATCCCGACTACCACGCAATGTTGGTGGCGCGCCGCGAGCAGTGGTATAGCGGAGGCCCGAAACAATACCCCGTTGAATACATCCTCATGCGCGTCGACGGTGAACCCATCGATGCAGAGATCGTGTCGACGCCGTACACCGACAAAGACAGATCAGGCGTACAGGTGCTTGTGCGCGATGTCTCGATGCAGAAGCGGGCTGAGGCCGAAAGCGCACGTCTGTTGGCACAGGTTCAGGCGCAGGCGCAGCAGATCAGCCAGATCCTCGATTCGGTGCCGGAGAGTGTGTTGCTTCTGGATCAGGACGCACGAGTGGTGCTGGTCAATCCCACCGCGGCAAGAGAGCTGCGCTCCCTTGCAAATGTAGGTGTCGGCGACGTCCTTACCCACCTCGGTGATCTGCCGCTGGCGGATCTGCTGACGTCGGCGCACGAAGGGCCCTGGCATGAGATCCACGCAGGTACTTTCACCTACGAAGCAACCGCCCGCCCGCTGGACGCGTCTCAGAACGAGGCAATCGGCGGAAAGTGGGTTGTCGTCCTCAAAGATGTGACACGGGAGCGCGCCATCGGCGTTCAACTTCAGCAGCAGGAACGGCTGGCGGCGGTTGGTCAACTGGCGGCGGGCATTGCCCACGATTTTAATAATATCCTGGCCATCCTCTCCTTGCAGGGGGCGATGGCTGCGCAGACGCCGCAGCTTCCCACTCGGGTAGGCGAGCGGCTGGATGTGATCAACAACCAAACGGCGCAAGCCACACGGCTGGTTCAACAGATCCTGGATTTCAGCCGCCGCTCGATATTGGATCGACGTCCGGTGAATCTGCAAATGCTGCTCAAAGAACAGGTCGATCTCCTGGCACATACCCTGCCTGAACATATTGAGATCGAGCTCCAAGCCACAGATGCAGACTGCACAGTGATGGCCGATTCTACACGCATTCAACAGATGGTGATGAACCTGGCCCTCAACGCACGGGACGCCATGCCGCGCGGCGGCAGGTTATGCCTCACCTTGACGCGTCACGAAAACGCGCCGCTCACCGCAATGGACGCTGTACCTTGGATCCAATTGACGATAAGCGACACCGGCGTCGGCATCCCGCCCGAGGTGATGCCCCATTTATTTGAACCGTTTTTCACCACCAAGCCGCGTGAGCGCGGTACAGGGCTAGGGCTGGCGCAGGTATACGGCATCATCAAACAACATGCGGGCGAGATCCAGGTACAATCCAACGTAGATCGCGGCACCTCCGTTTCGATCTACCTTCCTGCTGTGATGCAGACACCGGAAGTCGCCACCGCGCCCACATTTGTCTCGCCAAATGACGCGGACGCCACCATTCTGCTTGTGGAAGACAACGCCGCGCTGCTCGAAGCGATGTCCGACACATTGATGATGCTTGGGTACACTGTCATCGGAGCGGGCAACGGCAAAGAGGCGCTGTCCTTATTGGAATGCCCCGATAGCGACATCGACCTTGTGCTCACCGACCTTGTTATGCCGCAAATGGGCGGCGATGCACTGTTGACCAACATGCGCGCACATGGACTGTCGACGCCGGTGATCGTCCTAAGCGGCCATCCACTGTCGGGCGAACTGGATTCCCTGACAGAACAGGGCCTGGTCGGCTGGCTTCTGAAACCACCCGACATCGACCATCTCTCCCAACTTATTGCCCAAACGTTACAGCATTGATCCACGCTACAGGTTCTGGGTTCCCTCCATTGATGCTTGCTCTTGTCTATTGGCTGTGATATATTGGCGCTATCCTCCCTGCTTCAAAAGACTGATCCTTGCTGTTGATTTTTAAGATTTGCTACGGATTCGATGTGTGACGCATGCGCGATCTGTGAGGTTTCCCTTACCAGATCGGTGTCCGGCATTCACTCCCTTCCCCCACTGAACCTGTCAGTTTCCGGCTGGTTGCATCCTTGTGATCAGCCGTTCTGAATCTGTTCTGTTCATCAGTTTTGGGCCCCACCCAAAAACATTAAGGAGAGTTGACGTATGCCCAATGGTATGAATCGACGTAAGTTCTTGCAGGTGATGGGTATGGGCGCAGCCGGTGCTGCGGTTGGCTGCCTGTGCCGCTGCCGCCGCTCCTTCGGCGCCTGCTGCCGCACCGCCGCCGGTGGTGGCGAAGCCGCGGCCGCTGCGGGTGGTCAGTTGGAGATTTTCTCGTGGTGGACATCGGGTGGCGAAGTGGGAAGCGCTTCAGGCCCTCTATGACATCTATGCTCGCGAGTATCCCGAAGTCGAGATTGTCAATGCGGCGCTGGCCAGTGGCGTCAGCCAGGTGGCAACATGAAAGCCCTGCTCGAAACCCGCATGATGGGTGGCCAGCCGCCGGAAAGCTTCCAGGTTCACCTGGGCCGCGAGCTGATCGACAGCCACGTGGTCGCAGATCGCATGGAACCGCTGGATTGGCTCTACGAAGAAGAAGGCTGGAACGAAGTCTTCCCGCAAGATCTCATCGACATTGCCTCTTACGATGGCAAGCCCTGGTCGGTTCCGGTGAACATTCACCGTTCCAACGTGCTGTGGTATCGCCCGTCGATGCTGGAAGCCGCCGGTGTAGCTGCTGCGCCGACCACATGGGACGAGTTCTTTGTGGCCGCCGAGCAGTTGAAGGCCGCCGGTATCCCCGCTATCGGCATTGCCGGCGCTGATCCGAACTTCAACGGCCACTACCTGGAAAACATCATGCTCTCCACCATGGGGCCGGATGCTTATCGCGGTCTCTTCACCGGCGCCACCGGATGGGACAGCGAAGGCGTCACCCAGGCGTTGGATATCCTCAACCGCCTCTACGACTACACCTTCAGCGACTTCTTGAGCGTGGCCTGGGGCGACATCACCGACCGCTTCGCCGCCGATGAAGGCTCTGCCATGCTGTTGATGGGCGACTGGACGCACGGTGTGCTCAAGTCGATGGGCTTCACCGATTACCACTGGCAGCCCAGTCCCGGCACCGCCGGTCACTTCATGGTGCTTTCCGACTCGTTCGGCCTGCCCAAGGGCGTCGCCAATCGCGACAACGCTGTCAACTGGCTGCGGGTATGCGGTTCGCAGGAAGGCCAGGACGGCTTCAACCCGATCAAGGGTTCGATCCCGGCGCGCACCGATCCTGATCTGAGCAAGTACGACGAATACCTGCTGTCGGCGATGGAAGACTTCAAGGCCGACATCCTGACGCCAAGCCTTCAGCATGGCGCGGCTGCCAAGCAGAGCTTCCTGCTCGACTACGACCTGGCTCTCATCGATCTGCGGGCAACTCGAGACATCGAGGCCGTGCTGGCGCTGTTAGTCCAGGCTGCGGAGGATGCGGAATTTGGCCAATAAATCAGTTGCGGTTTCGAGGGAGGGCGGCCGGGAGGCCGCCTCCCTCCACCAATCGTCAAGAAAACGACGCTGGCTCAGCGGCGACATGGCGCTTGCTGTAATTGTGTTGCTGCCTTCGATCATTGCCGTCGGCATTTTTATCTATGGCTTTATCGGCTGGACTTTCTACATCTCCACCGTGGATTGGAAGAGCGCTGTCCCCGATTACACCTTCGTCGGGCTGAAAAACTGGATACGGATGTTAAACGACCGCCGTTTCCATGCCGACATGCGCAACCTTCTGTTTTATGCCATCGGCTTTATGAGCCAGTGTATCCTCTTGGGTTCCTGTTGGCTACCCTGCTCGATCAAAAGATCAAAGGCGAGGCGATCTTCCGCACCGTCTTCATTTCCCTTTGCCGTGAGTGGTGTGGTGACCGGTGCAGCATGGCGCTGGTTGATGCAGCCAACAACAGGGGATCAACTGATCTTCGCCAACATTGGGCTGGGTTGGTTCCGAACCAGATTGGCTTCAAGCAATGTGAAGTATGGTATCTGGGCGAGCACTTACCTGCCGCTGCCTGGCACCTCACCGGGTATGTCATGGCGCTCTATTTGGCTTACTTGCGTGGAATTCCATTCGAGTTACGTGAGGCGGCGGCCATCGATGGCGCAGGCACATGGGCCACCTATCGCTATGTGATCATTCCTTTGCTGATGCCGGTGACGTTCACTGTGATCGTGCTCACAGGTATGAACTCGATTCGTGTCTTCGACTCCGGTGGCCACCATCGGTGGTAGCGGCGCGCAGCCGCAAATCGACACGCTGGCGCTCAACATGTTCCAGACCACCTTTGGCGCGTATCGCTTCTCGTTGGGCGCTGCCATCGGCGCGGTGATGTTGCTGTTGGCGACCTTCCTGGTGTTGCCGTACTTGATGAGTATGCAGCGGGAGACCGAACGATGATCCAACGTTTATGGACACGCGGCGCAATCTACCTGGTGTTGCTTGCGTTCGCCGCATTCTACTTGATGCCCATCTACGTGATGGTGATCACCTCGCTCAAGCCGTTTGTAGATGTCAGCGTGACCCGCATGTGGGAATTGCCCAGATCTACTTCGAGGGGCTGATCGAGGCGTGACCAGTGTATCGCCCAACTTCCGCAGCAGCGTGGTTGTCACGGTTCCGGCAGCGCTGATCTCATCGCTGATCGGCTCGATGAATGGTTACATTTTCGCCAAGTGGCGTTTCCGCGGCGCAGATACACTGCCCATTCTCTTTCTCTTGGCATGTTTCTGCCGTACCAGGGCATCTTGATTCCACTGGTGCTGACATTGCAGAAGCTAGGTCTGTACGGTACGGTATCAGGCTTGATCATGGTACACTGCATCTTCGGTATTCCGATCACAGCGCTGCTTTTCCGCGGTTACTATGCCGGTATCCCCAATGAACTGCTAGACGCGGCCAAGATCGACGGCTGTGGCTTCTTCGGCATCTTACCGTTACATCCTCTGCCGATCTCCAGCGCGGCTTTCGCTGTTGTGCGTTGCTGTGGCAGTTCACCACCATCTGGAACGATTACCTGATTGGTCTCGTGGTGCTTAGCAATCCCCGCGTGGCGCCGGTGAACGTGGCTGTGCAGAACATCGCCGGCAGTTGGTCGGTGGAGTGGACTGTGCAGATGGCGGCCGCGCTGATCGCCGCGGCGCCGACGATCATTGTCTATCTGGCCTTGGGCAAACTCTTCATGCGCGGCCTGTTGGCCGGATCGTTGAAGGGTTGATGGAGAGTCTCTACTCACGAATGCTGAGGGTTTAGTGGCGCCATCCCCCCATCGGTGACAGCCGGTGGGGGTTTTTGTGGAGGCTCACGATGCAGGGGTTCGTGGTTCGTTCGTTGCGCCCGACTGAATTGACAGGGGAACCAATCCAGTCGGACGCAACGGCGATGGCCGGGTTATATGAACGCTCGCTCCGCACTGCGGCGATAGAGCGAACGATTGTTGTAGGGCAATGTAGCAGCCTGCACAGGGACAGGTGACAGCTTGGGCTGTGGTTCGGGCAGCATCTGGCGGGCCAGAATCGCCGCATGTTTGCGGCTTTCTACATTCAGCTTCTTCAAAATGTTGTGGACGTGGTTTTTCACAGTGCCTACCTCGATGATCAGCGCGTCGGCGATTTCCTGGTTGCTGTGGCCACGTTCAATGTGACCCAATACCTCGCGCTCGCGGCGGGTGAGTTCAGAGTGAAGCAGATCAATGCCCTCCTCGTCTTCGCCGAAGCCGCCCACAAAGTCGCTCAACTCGGCCACACGTGACACGAGCGCACCCGCAATCTGGGGGCAGAGCACGGTTTCGTCGTTGAAAGCCGCTCGAATCTTGCGCTTGAGATCTTCCAACGTCTCATCGCGAAGGACGTACCCGGCAGTACCTGCTTGGAAGCACTGGATGATGAAATCTGGCGCTTTGGCGATGCCCATCACCAGCACTTTGAGATCCGGATCCTGGCGGCTGCTCTGATGAATGAACTGGAGCAGCGCACGTGAGGGGCGCCCAGCGTTGAGCAGCAGCACGTCGCACTCTGTGTCCAGCAAACAGGCTTGCGCATCTTCCAGCGACGAGGCCAGGCCCACCACTTCGATGTCGGCTTCTTCGCGCAGCACCGACGCAAGCGTGTTGCAGACAAGATCAATCTCGTGTACGACTGTGACTCGAATCATAGGTTCCTCCTATGGGGGGGTGGAGCAACAAACACGGCAACTTCTACTGATGGGCAGATCATAGCAACGAAAGCACACGATGTAGCGTGCTGAGCAGGCTATTCGCGTATAGGCCAGGTGGCGGATAGGGGGCGTAGGGAGATCCAGTAGAAGCAATTGAGGGTGGAATGAAAAAGGGACGCCGATTAGCTGGCGTCCCTTTCCTGTGTGGGATTGCTTTGGCTTGTCATTCTTGGAGGATCTTGTGTTCCACGGCCAGCGCCACGGCCTGGGTGCGGGTGGTTGTCCCCAGTTTGCTGAGGATATTGCTGACATGGTTTTTTACGGTAGCGCTGCTGATGATCAGCTTTTCGCCGAT
>JAWKOL010000021.1:0-117773 GCA_041391225.1 Caldilineaceae bacterium | reverse complement strand
AGGAGATCGGCGCGCACGAAGGCGGCTACCTGCCCTTCGAGTTCGACGTCACGGCAAGCATCCGCGCGGGGACCAACGAGATCGTCGTCCGCGTCACCGATCCCGACAACGACTCGGCGCGCTGGCCCGAAGCGCCCTTCCGCGAAGTGCCGCACGGCAAACAAAGCTGGTACGGTCCCATCGGCGGGCTGTGGCAGAGCGTGTGGATCGAAATGCGGCCGGCCACGCACCTGAAAACGCTGCGCGTCACCCCCAATGCCGCTACCGGCGAAATCGCCGTCGATGCCGAAGCGACCGTCGACGACGCCACATTGGCCATCACCGTCGCCGACCCCAACGGCATGACCGTGGCCCAGGTCGTCCTCAACGGACTGAACGGCAAAATGGTCCTCGACAACCCCGGCGACCTACGCCTGTGGAGCCCCGACGATCCGACGCTCTACACCGTCACCGCCACGCTGCGCGTCGACAACACCAACGTCGATCAACTCAGCGTCGTCTGCGGTTTCCGCACCGTCGAAGCACGCGACGGGCGCATCTACCTCAACGGCGAACCCGTCTACCTGCGTGCGGTCCTTGATCAGGCATACTATCCCGAAACCATTTACACACCGCCCAGCCTCGAATTCCTCGAAGACCAGGTGCGCAAGGCCAAATCCATCGGCCTCAACTGCCTGCGCACACACATCAAAATCGAAGATCCTCGCTACTACGAAGTGGCCGACCGCCTGGGCATCCTGATCTGGACCGAGATCCCCAACTGGGTACACCTGACCCCCGCCGCCGACAAGCGCATCAAGGAGACCTTCCGCGGCATGGTCGCCCGTGATTGGCATCACCCGTCCATCATCGCCTGGACGCTGGTCAACGAGAACTGGGGAACGGACCTCAGCCGCGATCCCGAACACCGCCGCTGGCTGGCCGACTTTGTGGAAGAGGCGCGGCAGATCGATCCCCACCGTCTGATCGTGGACAACTCTGCCTGTGGCGGCAACGGTCACGTCGCCGGCGACATGGAAGACTATCACCACTACCGCGCCATCCCCGATCACGCCGAAGAGTGGGACGCCTGGGTGCAAGAGTTCGGCAACCGCGCCGACTGGGCCTGGTACCAAGACTACCGCCACAACCGCCGCGACGACCTGCCCCTGCTCGTCAGCGAATTCGGCAACTGGGGCCTGCCCAACCCCGAAAACATCACCGAAAAGGACAAAGAACCGTGGTGGTTCGAGACCGGTTACGCCCACGGCGACGGCATCGTCTACCCCCACGGCATGCCCGACCGCTTCGAGCACTACGGCCTCGATACCGTCTTCGGCACGCTGGACAACTTCACCGCGCAGCACCAGCGCCACATGAGCAAGAGCCTGGCCTACGAAATCGCCACCATGCGCCGCTACCCGCGCATCGGCGGCTACGTCATCACCGAATTCACCGACGTGCATTGGGAATGCAACGGCCTGCTCGACATGCAGCGCAACGTCAAACAGAACCTCGACGAATTCGTCGCCCTCAACCAAGACCGCGTCGTCGTCGTGCGCCCGCAGCAGTGGAGCGGACGCCCTGGCGCGTCCATCCCCGTCGAAATCCACGCCTTCGACGTCGACGGCGCGGGCGCATCCGGCACGATCCACTGGCAGGCCGGTGGCGCTTCAGGCGAAATCGCCGTCCCCGGCGGCGTGGTGGACATCCCCCTGCCTGCGGACACCACAATGCTCATGATCCGCGCCGAGTGGCGATCCGCCAAGGGCGATGTCCTTGGGCGGGGGGAAAGCGAAGTCGCCGTCGCTAAGCCCGAGATCCCCGCTCGCCGCGTCTATTGTGTGGACGAGGATCAACTGTCGCAGCTTCTCTCCGACGCAGGCTATACCCTCGCCTCGACCGCCGACGCAGCCGATTTGATCATCACCCGCCGCTACACCGCCGACTTGCAGACGGCCGTGCAGCAGGGTGCGCATGTCCTCATGCTGGCGGGTGTTGACACCGGCAAGGGCGAAGGTGAAGTCCGCCTGCCCGCCGGTACGGTCATCCCCCGCGCCGGGACGGGCTGGCAGGGCGACTGGGCCACCTCGTTCTCGTGGATGCGCAAAGAAGGCCCGCTGGCCGCGCTGCCCGGCGATCCGCTGCTCGAAATGGAATACGCCGACATCATGCCCGACGCCGTCATTACCGGCATCCCCGCCTGGGCCACAAAGTCGCACAGTTGGGCCAACCTGGCGCTGGGCTGGATCCACAAACCCGTGTCGCTCCTCGCCGTCCTCCCCTACGGCAAAGGACAGGTCACCGTCTCCACCTTCAACCTGACCAACGAGCACCTGCGCAGCAACGTCATCGCGCAGACGCTGCTGGCGGGCATGGTGGCGCTGGCGTAGTTGTTGATACAGCAAAAGAGGCCGTCCTCGTGCGAGGACGGCCCTTTTGGTGTTGTGATTTTTAAGCTGGTTCTTCCAACAGTTGGTTCTCTCGCTCAATTCGCAAGTTGGGTTGCGACTGCCGAACTTGGCGGGAAGAACAGTATGCGTGTAAGCGGTCGCGACCCATCCTACAGGGCGCCACGGATGCGCTTGAACAACTCCCGATTCCATTCGACGTGGACACGAGGGTGGAGATGGTTCTCCACCCTCGGTGGAATCTCTACCCCTGCCGCAACTGCGGCTGTATTCAGATTTAGCAAGTGGTCAGGCCAACCGTTGGGCCAGGGTTGCACCAACGCTTGTACCATTTGTAGATCCCAGTTCCAGTATTTAGCGTATATCTCTGCCGCTTCTTCGCCCAAACCAAACCACTGCGCAAAGCTCTCCAACGTTGGAATCCATGCCCAGAACTCGTCTACATCGCCACAGAAGTCGATAACGGCTGCGGCAAGTTCTTGGCGCGGCAGCCGCGGCTCATCTGGTGAAATCAACCGGAAGGCCCCGGAGACAAAATCGTTGGTGGATGGATCGATGTCAACTTCAGATGAGATCCCGTACCAGGAGCGCCCCTCTTCGTCGGCAAGACCGATCCACATTAGTTCTGCCTGTTCCGACCACGGTAAAGCGGTCCATTCAGTGTCTACAAAGATTCGACGTGTCATCAGAATACACCCTTTGTCCACTCTCACCGGCTAAAACTCAGCCACAGCCGGAATCACCTCGCGTCCAATCTTCTCAATCGGCGCGATTTCGTGGCTGTTGGGCATGCTGAAGATGAAGTGTTGGATGCCGATGTCCGCCAACCCGCGGCACATGTCGATCACCGCTGCAGTGGACATGCCACCCTCGCCCAAGTAGACAGTCCCCAGCACCGTGCGCTCGATCTCGTTGTAGTCGCGCCCCACGTCCTCGCAGTGACCTTTGAGCACGTCGAGCTTGTGCCTCAGCCCGTCGTTGCCCAGGAAAGCGAAGAAGTTGCAGGCGTCGGCATACTTGGCGACCAGGCGCAGTGTCTTCTTTTCGCCGCCGCCGCCAATCAGAATCGGCGGGTGCGGTTTCGACAGCGGCAACGGGTGGTTCATCGGCTCTGCCAACTGGTAGTGGACGCCTGTGTACGGCTTGATCTCGCCGGACCACATCTGCTTGGCAATCTGAAGCGTTTCCTCCAGCCGCTCGAAGCGCTCCTTGACCGGCGGAAAAGGGAAGCCCAGGCCAACCGCTTCGCGTTCGTACCAGGCCGCACCGATTCCCAGATTCGCCCGCCCACCGGACAGTACATCCAACCCCGTCACAATTTTGACCAGGTGCCCAGGATGGCGATAGGTTACGCCTGTCACCATTGTGCCCAGGCGCGCCCGTTCTGTCACCGCGGCGATGTAGCTGAGACCGGTGTAGCCGTCGAACATCGGCTCTTCGGGCCGCAAGCCCATCGGCGGCGAATCCATCTGGAAGAAGTGATCCATGAGCCAGATGCTATCGAAGCCCACGGCGTCGGCTGTCCTGGCGATCTCGGCCAGGGTGCTGCCGGTGTTCTCCGGCGCGCCCGGCCAGTCGAAACGTACAATCTGTAGTCCGATTTTCATGATCTGCTGTCTCCTGTTCTTGCTTTGGTCACGCGTGATCCATCTTTTCGATCATCGCCCACAATTTTGTGGTGGTGTTCCAGTTGCGGATCGTCATGGACTTGTATTCGGGCGCTGCCATGATTCGGTTAAGCCGGCTCTTGGTGCGTTGCGCGCTGAGCCGCTGTGAGTAGATCACGCCTTTGCCCGACCATATTTCGTCGACGCCCTCTCTGGGGTTGAATATGGGCATCGTCTGGGCGGCATCAATGTCCATCAGGAATATGGCATCGCTGTGATACTTCTCGGGCTGTTCACCGAACCCTTCGGGCTTGTTCTCGATGACGGCTTGGAACTGCTCTCGTGTCAGCACCAGGACACGGACCATCTCGTCATCAAGCGCAAAGTTTGCCGGCAGAGCCGCTTCGATCCGCTCTCTAACTTCATCAGGATCTTCGTCGGACGCCAGGATGACGTTGCCGCTGGCAATGTAGGTTGAGACATTGGCAAACCCCAGTTGTTCCAAACATACTCTCAGGTCTGCCATCGGCACTTTGTTCTTGCCGCCAACGTTGATGCCGCGGAGCAGCACGACGTAGATGTTCATCTGTTCTTTTTCTGTGTGTTGCGTGTATCTTGACTGCTCGACGCCGACTAGATTTCAACCCCAGGCAAGCCGTCCGCGCCCAACAACAATGACAGTTCACCCGCATGGGGCAGATCATGATCGAGGAGACCCCACACCGTCTGCACGATGACGGCTTGCTCTTCGGGAAGTTCATCGGTGGGAGATCCGCTCATGAGACAGTTGGAGATGTATCCCCAGGTGAGATCCAGTCCGTGTAGAATTTCGGCGGCAGTGTGTGGTGCGGTATCGGCGTCAGCCCATTGGATCATGGGCGTCAATTCGGCCGCCGTCTCGCCCAACATGCGGTGCAGGTGCAACGCCCGCCCAAAGACAATGTGTTCGGCGATCTCTCCAGGTGTGCGCAGACCTGGCAGAAGTCGCCGCTGCAACTGGTCCGCGGTCAGCGGCGCGATTGCGCGCTTGAGTGCGTCCTGGTAGTCTTGCCAGCTTTCAAATGCGCGGGTCTCTGCGATGGTGGCTCGGTTCATTGACGCTACTCTCCCTGTGTCTATGCGTCTGTCAGCTTTTCGACGATCTTCGCGATCCGTCGTTCGCGGATGGCCTGTGCCTTCGCTTCCACTACCTGGCGCACATACTCTTTGCGCATCGACGGCGTTTAGAAAAATACCTCCACAATTGGGCTACCCGCCACAAGATCGTCCACGGAATCAACCTGATCTCGATACCATTGGGTTTCGGGCGCGCTCATCAAGGACCGGCGATCCTTGGGGTCGACGATCTCCACTGCTCGGGCAGGCAACTCAACGTGGACCGACTCTTTGAGCCGGAAAGTGAATTCGGGGTTTGCCTTCAGGTTGGCCAACCAATCGCGCCGAGAGCGAGGACCGTTCTCCCCGCTTGCGCCAGGCGTGCCGCAAATGATGATGCGCCCGCCGACATTGGTGAACCAGATTTCGGTCGTTCTCGGTAGCCCAGATTTTGCGCCGGTGGTGATGATGTCGATGGTTCGGTCGGTGACGAGCGCACGCTGAATTTCGTCGTTCATTCGATGTTTCCTCAACCCACGGCCTTGCGCACGATATCGGCGATGCGCTGCTCCGTGGCTTCGTCCAACTCGGTGAAGAACCACGAGGACGGCATGAGCTGGTCCGTGGCGTCTTCTTCCAGCGAGAAGTTCGCCTTTTCGGTGAGGCCGAAGGTCATATAATCGTCCACGCGGAAGAAGCAGAGGACAGGCCCGCTCTTGGCGTAGCCCGGCATGCCGTACCACACCCGCGGCTTCAACGCCGGATCGGCGGCGAGGATGATCTCGTGTAGGCGTTCGCCGATCTGGTTGTACGGCTCGCGCATGGCGGCGATTTTTTCCTTCACCGCGGCTTCGTCGTCGGCTTTGGTTGTCTTCTTTTTGGCGGGTGGCATGGTTGATTTCCTTTCTCATTCTGCTCTGATTGTGCTGAACTCAGTTTCGCCAGACATAGAGGTTTCGCCAGGCATAGAGCGGAGTAAGCACGCCCTCGTGCGGGTGATACACGGTCGACCCGCACGAAGGCGTGTCACTCCACAGGCATCCGATCCAAGTGCTGGATCTATCAACTTTATGGGTCGCGCTACTACTCGTCGTTGATCCCCTTGCCGGCGAGGATGTGCGGCGTATACTTTTCGACCCTGGCGGCGCGAGTTTTGGACTGTTTGGCCTGGGAGAAATGGAGGAGATATGCCCTTTGCCGTCCTGGTGTGAGGGCCTCGAAGGCGGCTTTCAGCTCTGGCATTTCATCGAGCTTGCTCTGAAATTCATCGGGCATGGGGAACTCCTTTGTTTCTTTGAGTTCCACTTTCAGGCCGGCTTTCTCCACCTCGATGGCTTCCTCGATGTACGCTTTGACGATGTGCGCCATTTCGTCGATTTCGTCGGCGTTGGTGAAGCGAATCTGCCGCGCCGCCTGTACGTTCTCGGTCTGCTGCACCAGGATGCCCACGGGATCCTTCAACAGCGCGCCTTTGAAAAACAGCAGCGCGCAGTACTCCTTGAACTCGCGGATGAGGACGATGTTGCTGTCGTCCAACGTGTAGCAAGGATGCATCCACTTCACCTCTTCGGTCAACCCGCTGTCGAGACAGATCGCCCGCAACCGCGTCAACTCATCCTGCCATCGCTTGTTTTTGCGGATGTACCCATCCACCGGTTTCGTTTCGCCGCTCATTGTTAGTATCCCTGCGGCATCGACTCGCCTGTCTCCAGGACGGTCTTCATGTTGCTCAGGATCCACGCCCAGCCGCCACTCTGGAGGCCCTGGTAGGTGGCGGTCTCACCCTGGAAGTCTTCGTGGACGACGGTGACGCGGGTGACGCCGCCGGGCATCGCCGTCAGTTCCCATGTCACCCGTGTGGGCGCGTCCTCGTTCATGGGGGGCCACAGCGAGTGGTAAGTGTGTACCAACCGATTCGGCGGATCAGAGACGATAACTTCGCCTTCGACAATGGGTGACCCGTCTTGCATCTTGTACATAAATGGAGAACCCGGCGTGAGATCCGTCTCCACGGCGCAGCCGTAGTAGTAGCGACTGCTAAACTCCGGCGTGGTGATGGCTTCCCACACACGCGCTTGCGGCGCGTTGATGATGATCTGGTTGACGAGTTTGGGTTTGTTTTCGGTTGTCATGGTAGTTCTTCCTTCGAGGATGGTTTTTAGGTCGGCCAGCGCACTGGCGCGGCCGACGGCGTACTTGCTGATCCAGCGGTCGGAGATGAGTTGGATCGGTACAGGGTTGAGGTAGTGCAGTTTCTCACGGCCAACTTTTCGTGTGGTGATCAGTTCGGCCTCTTCCAGCACGCGCAGATGTTTCATCACACCGAAACGCGTCATGGGTAGCTCGGATTCCAACTCGGTGAGCGTGCGGCCGTCACGCTCGAAGAGCAGGTCCAGCAACTGGCGACGACTCGAATCGGCTAAGGCGCGAAAGACAGGTTCATCTACCATGTGGGGTATTATACGTGACCAAAAGGTCACGTGTCAAGAACAAATTTTCGAAAATAGAACGCGTTCTATCTCAATTCAGAAATAGGTTGAGATTTCGCGCCGTTCAGCCCTGCCGACTGACCATTTCGTTGATCCAGATCGGCGCAAAAGGCGAGGTACATCCCTTGGACACAGGATAATCGCGGTAGATGCCCAGCCGTTCGCCGATTTCGAGGGCGCGTTCGCGGTGTTCGGGGAAGTGGATGCCGATGCCCGCCAGGCAGAAGTTCATGGTCCATTGCACTTCGGGGGTGGCGGTGGGCATTTCGGCTTCAATGCGATCCAGCAGCGCGGACAGATCCAGCCCGTCCGCGTCCTTGCTGATACGCCCGGAAGTGAGGCCCCAGCCGGCGCGCGCCGCCCAGGGATCGTCGTCATCCATCCACCTCTGCCGAAGAGATTCCTTTTGGGGGTGCTTGCCCACAACGTAGTTGTTGAGCCAATCAGACAACTGTGCGAAACGAGCGGAGCGCACCATGCGATCCACCGCGTCGAGCGAGAGTTTCTTGGGTTTGAAAAGCAGGATCGCCACAAGCTGGGCGTCAATGTTGCCCGTTTCCCATAGGGCGGCGGCCAACTCATCGTCGTTCTTGATCTGCGCAGCAACTTTGCGGATGTCGCCCATGCGCACGCCGAATTGGTTGTCACCTGCGCCGTTCTTCTTGTTCATGGCGCGGACCTTCTCGTTGCCGAGCAATTCCAACTGCGCCATTGTGTCATTGAGTGTCCAGGTCATGGTGTAATCTTCTCCAGGCAACCGTGTGCAAATTTACCAAGTTAAGAGATCAAACGATATTAGCTTTGCAGACGTACCGTCGCTCTTACGGTTCCAGCGCGATCATGCCGCGCCACCAACTTCACTTCGCCGCCATCCGGCGCGTGGACCACCCACTCTACTTTTAGGCGATCAATGGTCGATTCCTCATAATCCGAAGGGGACGCGCTCTTGTAGGCCCTGCCCTCTAGCTGTCCTACTTCTTGGCGCGGCAGACCTGTTTCCAGACGTGTGCTACCCGGCAGTTCGATTTCGCAGATTATACCGCGTACCATCTTCTTCTCTAGCGCCTTCTTCGTGACATAGGTGGGCAGCCAACCGCTGTTTTCTAGGACAAGACGCACCTTGTAGGTCTCTGCGTTGATGCGCGTGGCCGTCACCTCGCGCACCGCCAACTGCGGCGAAATCAGCGCCTGCCAGGTGAGCCATTGGGGAAACTTGCCTACCTCTTTTTCGAGCAGTTCCGGCGGTGGATTGACCCAGGCGCAATCCATCAATGCCACCCAACTCCACTTCGCCCAGTTGAGGATGCGTGAACGGGTACCAGTCTACGATCCCCTTGCCTTCGTCGACGGAATCGAGCCACCGAATGATTTTCAGGTCGTCTTCAACCGGATGTTCTCGAAACCAGTCGATGAACTTGTAGTCCTCGATGCCTGCTTCACGGATCAGCGCCCAAATTTCCACCGCCCACATGAACATGCCCAGGTGCTCGTATGTCCAATCGAAACCGCCTGAGATGACCTGCTTGGGGTGGTATTTGAAGTCGTGGAAGATAGAAATGTTGGGGTAGCCAGTGATGTCGGTTCCCTGCTTGCCGACTTTTTGATAGGTCCACAAATCTTCTGGGGCAAAACCGTCGTCGCTCTTGCTTGAGTAAGGACGGAGCAGCATACCGCCCGATGTATGAAACGAGATCGCCGAGCAGATGTTGTTGTGCGCAATCAGAAAGTCCACCACGGCGCGGACTTCCGGCTCGGATGTGGGGTAGGGGCCTGAACCACGCTGCTCCCCTTCTTGTCTCCACTCCAACGGAAAGTTCCGATTCAGATCCAGCCCTTCTTTCGGTGGCAGCACTTTGATGGTGACGCCGTCGTAGTTGATCAGACGACCCTCGGGCAGCAGTCGATAGTAGACGCCGCCTGTTTCGATAGGATCGCGTCGTATCATCAGTCTGGGTTCATCTGGGTGGGCTTTCCACGCGCCGTTCGGATCCGGGACGCGCATGGTGAGGATACGCCCGTCGCCGTCGATGTCCTCTGTGGTCAGGCCCTCGACGGGATCTTCGTCGTAAGGGTAGGGGCGCGTGCTGGATCGGATGAATTTAGGATGATCCGACATGGCCCACTCTGCACCGTCGGGGTTGATGCGCGGGCAGATGTAGCAGACTCGGGTGTCCAGGCAGCGTGTAATGTTTTCGTCGTTGCCGTACCCTTTGAGTAACGTGTCAAGGTAGTACAGGCACGCGCTGGAGCCAGACACTTCCAGCGCGTGAATATTGCCGTCGACCCAGAGGCCGGGTTTTTCACAGGCCGGTCCAGTGGTGGTATTGGTAACGATGAGCACCCAAATGTCGCGTCCTTCGTGGCTCTGACCAATGCTTTCGAGGCTGACGAGAGCCGGATACTCGTCGGCGAATCCATGCAAAATCTCCGACAGTTCCTCGTATCGATAGAATCGGTCGAACTTGACCTCGGGCATCCGTGCTCTCCTTTTGTTTTCTTTTTGGTAACTTTGTTTTGAAATTGCGGACCAACGACTGTCGATGCATCGGTAGGGCGTCGTTCCTCCGAAAGATTATGGCCTAAAGCGGCAGTGATTTCAACCAGAGTCCTGCATGACGGTTCTTGACATTCAAAAATGGCCAGCCTATACTGCAAACAATAAATAAACCGACGTTCTGTTTATGAAAGGTGACCCCTCATGGCGCGCACCGTCAACCAGGAAGAGTACACGGCCAAACGCAACCAGATCCTCGACGCGGCTCAGCTTCTTGTCTTGACCAAGGGCTATGAGCGCATGACACTCCAGGACATCCGCAGCCAGTTGCAGATCTCCAGTGGTGCGTTCTACCACTACTTCGATTCCAAGCAGGCGGTGCTTGACGCCTTCATCGAGCGCATTCAACAAGAGACCGAAAAACCGCTGCTCCCCATTCTCCAGGATCCGCAGCTTTCCGCCATCCAAAAACTCCAGGGCTTCTTTGACACACTCGACCGTCTGCGCATGTCCCATCGCGAAGACGTGGTGAAGTTGGCGCGTGTCTGGTACACAGACGAAAACGCCGTCATCCGCCAAAAAGTGGACGAGGCGATTGTCAAACAGCGCGCCCCACTGCTGAACGAGATCGTGCGTCAGGGCATTGGCGAGGGCGTCTTTGCCACCGCCTACCCGGAACAGGCGGGCGAGATCATTTTGTCCTTGCTGCACGGGATGGGCAACACCCACGCCCGCCTCTTGTTCTCGCCCGAACAGGACGAAATCGACGTATCCACGCGCGTGGGCCGCATTGTGGCCACCCACGCCGCCTACATGGACGCGATTGAGCAGGTGTTGGGCGCGCCCGCCCATTCCCTTTATCGCGCTGAACCAGAAGCTGTACATGGTTGGCTGGCCGCAGCAAGCGGCGACGCCTGAACATATTCCAACAAAGGACCTATCACATGGTGCAGCAACAGCCCAAAACCCTCGCCCGCCCCATCGTCGAAGTCTCTGATTTGAAGAAGTGTTACACGTCGGGAGAAGTGATCACCGAGGTGTTGAAGGGGATCGACATGCAGGTGGCCGAGGGCGAGATCGTGGTGATCCTGGGGCCGTCGGGGTCGGGGAAGACGACGCTGATGAACGTCATCGGCGGCATCGACCGCGGCGACAGTGGACGCGTCGTCGTTGACGGAGTCGAGGTCAGCGAGCTGGACGACCATCGCCTTACCGATTACCGGCGCCAGCGCGTTGGCTTTGTCTTCCAGTTCTACAACCTGGTACCCAACCTGACGGTGGGGGAGAACATCGAAGTCGTCTCCAACATCAGCAAGTCGCCGCTGGGCATCGACGAAGTGTTGGCCGCGGTGGAAATGCAGGACAAGAAACACCGTTTCCCACGCGAACTGAGTGGCGGTGAGCAACAGCGGGTCTCCATTGCCCGCGCTGTGGTTAAGAACCCCAAACTGCTGCTGTGCGATGAGCCGACCGGCGCGCTGGATTATGAGACTTCGCATAGTATTTTGCGGCTTTTGCAACAGGTGAACACACGCTACGGCGCGACGGTGCTCATGGTGACGCACAACACAGCCATCGCGGGCATGGCGAACCGCGTGCTGAAGCTGCGTAGCGGCGAAATCGTAGAGGAGACCGTCAACCAGAGCACGATGTCGGCGGAAAGGATCGAATGGTGATGATCTTCCTACACAGGACGCTACGCACGTTGCGCGAGGACAAAGCCTGGCATCTGGGCGCGTTCTTCATGGTGCTGATCAGCAGTATGCTCATCGTGGGCATGACGATTGCGGCGCGCAACCTGGAGACGATCTTCGACGCCTTTTCCACCAACGCCGTGCTCGGTGACGCCGAATTCAGCACCGACGCCGAGATCGATATCGCAAGCCTCGAAGGCGGCTTTGACGCCGTCATCGAGCAGCGGGGCGTGGTTGACTACGCGCTGCAACCAGATGTGACGCTGCGCATCTTCGCCGAGAACGCCAAAGTCAACCGACACGCGCTGATCCAAGGACAGGATCTGGATGACAACAGCATCCTCATCGATCCACTCTTCGCCGCGGCCAACGATCTCACCATCGGCGACCGTGTGACCATCGGCGGCAAGGAATACACGTTGGCGGGGACGATGGCGCTGCCCAACTACATCTACATCATCCGCTCGCGCGAAGAGTTGATCAACGATCCGCAAGCCTTCGGCATCGCCGTTCTGAGCCGAGAGAACGTGGATGCGCTGCCCGACAGAAGTGTGTCCTATGCCGTGCGCTTCAACGCCCGCGAGGGCATCCACGCCCAGGAATTGGCGTTCAAAGCCTATCTTCTGGACAACGGCATCGAGGTCACCCACTGGGAGAGCGTCGAGAACAACGCCCGCGTCTCCTACGTCGCATTGGAAGTGCAGACACTTTCGACCATGAGCAAGGTGGTCCCCGGTATGCTGCTGGCGCTTTCGGTGATCCTGATCGGCATCATGCTCAACCGCATGATCCGCCGTGAATCGGTTGTGATCGGCGCTCTGTACGCGTTGGGCTACCGCCGCGCCGAACTGTTGCGCCATTACCTGCTCTACCCGTTGCTCATCGCCGGAGCCGCCGGTCTGCTGGGCGCGCTGCTGGGTCTGGCGATGGTAAACCCCATGCTCGACTTCTTCACGAAGACCGTCTTCCCCATGCCCTCGGACGCCTACGCATTCAACGCCGTCCTCGTGCTCATCGGCCTGTTGACGCCGGTGATCGTCCTTTGCGCTGCGGCGTACGTTGTGGTGGTCCGGTTGTTGCGCGCCGGCCCGGCCGATCTGATGAAGGGCGTCACCTGGTCGGAGAAGCAGAACGTCATCGAGCGGGCGCTGCGCTTGGATCGCTTCAACTTCACCACCAAGTTTCAGATCCGCGAGCAGGTGCGCAGCCTGTCGCGGACGGGCTTTCTGCTTTTCGGCGTTGTGGTGGCCACAATGTTGCTGCTGTACGGCCTGACGCTGCAAAGCTCACTTGACTACATGCTCGACGAGGGTATTTCAGCGCTCTACAACATGAAATTCGAGTACGTGTTCAAGGATTTGCGCACGGAACCACCGCCCCCAGGCGCCGAAAAGTGGAATGGCATCTACGTCACCCCGCAGGCCCAGCCGATGTTTAGCTTTGCCATCGTCGGCGTGCTGCCCGAAACCGACCGCATCCGGCTGAAAGATCGTTCGGGCAATATGCTGGTACCCGACAAAGTTGTGATCACCAATATGCTGGCCGACAAACTGCGGCTGGATCAGGGTGACGAACTGCGGGTCGTCAGCGATACGGACCTCAAAGAATACGCCCTGCGCATCGACGCCGTGGCTGATTCCGCGGCAGGAGAATTCATGTTCATGCCATTGGAAGCGTTGAACCAGATGGTGGGCGCGCCCGCCGCTTCGTACATCGGCCTGTGGACCGATGCCCCGTTGACTTTCTCGGGCGACGTCCTCAGCAGCACCAAGTCTATGGAAGCGGTGGAAGCGGGGATGCGCAATCTGATCAACCAGAGCGGCGTCATGGTCTACACCCTGATGGTCGCGGCCTTCGTATTGGGCCTGATTATCATCTTCCTGGTGACGGGGCTGATCATCCAAGAGAACAAGATCACGATTTCGCTGTTCAAGGTGCTGGGCTATCGTCCCAAAGAGGTGAACCGGCTGATCCTCGATAGCAACACGCCGGTGGTGATCCTCGGCTACCTGATCGGCGTGCCTGTGCTGCTTGTGTCGATCACGGCGTTCATGCAAAGCCTGACGGAGAACCTGCAAATGACCATCCCCGCCCGGCTGAACATCGGCTACATGTTTGTGGGGTTCGTGGTGGTGATGGCCACGTACCTGGTGTCGAGAACCCTCAGCCGCCGCAAGATTGACCGCATCCCGATGGACGAGGTCCTCAAAGCGGGGACCGAGTGAGCGAGCTAAACCTAATAGAGCGCGTAGTTCACTGCGTCCTTGCCGCTGTGCTTTGCCCGGTACATCAGCGTGTCTGCGGCGGCGATTAACTCGTCGATCCCGGCGGGAGACACAGCACAGGTGAGTACGCCAATGCTGAATGTCACCGGCGTCTCGTGATTCTTCATTTCGGCTGCCAGGCTCCGGCTGATTTTGCCGATGATGACCCTCGCCGATAGCTGATCGGTTTCTGGGAAGAACAGGGCGAACTCATCACCACCCAGGCGCGCCACCAGATCTGTCTTTCTGATCGTGGATTTGATGGCGCTGATCATCTTCTGAAGCACCAGATCCCCTTCTGTGTGACCATACGCGCCGTTGATCGCCTTGAAGTTGTCCACGTCGATATAGACCACGGTGAAAGGGCGGTGCGTGCGTTTGATGCGTCTCAGTTCCTGTTCGACGGCGTGGTAGAAGTGGCGCGAGTTCGACGCGCCAGTCAGGAAATCTGTGTTCGACAGTTCTTTTTCGTGTTCAAGGGCTGTTTTCAGCGCGACCAAGAGCATTGTGATGATCACGAAAAAGGACAATCTGATCAGGCTGTTCCAGTAAGGAATGAAGAACTGCGAGTAGGGGCGGCCCGCGCCCACGTCGGCGACAAACCACGCGACCGCGCTCACAAGGCAGGCGATAGATCCGAGGCTTCGGCCTGCGGCCATGTGATCATGGAGATGGGCAACACGTAAAAGACGGACAGGGCGTATTCGTAGCCTGACACGAAGTCGAACAGGCCGATGACGCCGATCATCAGCAGGCCAAGCAAAACGATCTGTGGCTTCGGCCAGGATTGCAGGCGCAAAAGGAGTTTCATGGGAACAGCCCTCCGGCTTTCCTGCCGTATCGGATACGCGAGCGTAGCGCCGCCTTACCCCGCAGACGCGGTTGGACGGCGGGGAGGATGTGAAGTTACCAGGAATACATCCAATCCCGCCGTCCAGTATACGCTTGATTTGCTTATGCGTGCTCAGCGATTTACGGTAGACCCGTCAGTGCGGTGTCCTGTTTGCGAAAGCCGGTGATATAACCTGCCCAAGCCAGGAGCGACGCGATCACAATCAACGTCACTCCTGTGGTTGCGCGCCCTACGCCGTACCAAAGCGGCTGGTAGTTGAACCGCACGATGTGTTCACCCGGTGGGACACTGATGGCACGGAAGGCGTAATTGGCGCGATGAATCTCTACCTGCTCGTCGTCGATGTACGCCTGCCAATCATCGGCATAGAGATCACTGCTTACCAGCATTCCCCACTGGTTGGTGACAACTTTCACCGTGATTTCATTCTCTGAGTGGTTGATATACTCAACCTGGTACGCCGGAGCAGTCGTCGGATCCGGCGCAATGAAGTTGGCGGGCATTGTGGCGAGGAAGACTGCTGTATCCAAATTGTCGCGTCCCTGCAATACGGCGTCCAACCATGCCGCCCGATCTTCCGCAATCCGCACGTCGTACACCATGAACAACCGCTGTAGCGCGGCCGTGTTCTCGTAGACTTTGAACAGACCATCGTCGATGACCAGGCGCAGTTTCTCCATCGATATGTTCTGGCTGGTCAAGATATAGCGTACATTCAAGAAATCGACCAACGCCCAATCGGGCTGCCATCGTTGTCGATAGTCGAAGGAGCCGCCTTGCGCCTTGTACAGATCCGAATACCAGCGATCAACCGGCAGATCGTAGCCGCCCACGGTCTCCAAACCGAACACGGTGGGGTAGTTGGGCCAGAATACATCATTCACGGCCAACAGGCGGAACGGCTCTTCTTGCTGTTGTTCTTGTAGAAACGTCACCACAGGCGTAGGCGGCAGAATGTCCGCTTCAACCATCGTAGGATTGTACTGCCATGCCAAGATCACCAGTTCGAGGGCCGTGACCGCGATCAGCCCATTGGCCAGCATTGAGCGATTCACCCATTTCGTCCTCCAAAAGAGGACGCAAACGCCGGCAAACCCGATGACCGTTAGGAGCGGCGCCATACTCCGGATCTGCCGCAGCGAGAAGATATTAAATGCGAGGTGATAGAGGAAGCCCGACGACGGCTCATACAGATACTTGACACCGGCCACCGCCAGCACAATCACCAGCGCCATCGCCGGGCCACAGCAATCCCGAGAAACAACCCTCGATTCCTGTCTTTCGCGTTGAGCGCAGCGAGAAACGCATCGAAGCCGAATCCGCTAGCCACGGCCGCAAACAACACAAATATCATCTTCAACCGTTTGTTCAGCGAGATCGAGAACAAGGGGAGATGGTTGACCAACTCAAAACCAGGAAGTCGCCAGGCCACTGCCAGCGCAACCAGCGCCAGGCCCAAGACAATCCACACCACCACCTTGCGAGGACGAAACAGCAGCACCCCTAGCATCATCGCCCAGGGCAGTACCCCGAAGTAGATGGACTGTTCGTTGTAGTTCTGGAAATTGGCAAACGGCCAGTTGTAGTTGTTTGTCACCGGATTCCCAAAGAAGTTGGGGAATATCGCAGTGACGCCGCTGGCTAGATTGGGCAACCATTCCGAAGAATAGAGCCAATTCGAGCCTCCCATCGACCGGCCTCCATCGGCCAGCGTTGAACTCTGCAATAGAAATGTGGCAAACGGCAACACCTGGATCGCGGCCACCCCAAGCCCAAGCAGCGATCCAGCCAACAGGCCGCCGGTTCGTGCTGCCATCGCTTTTATGCCGGGGCGCAAAAAGACAAGCCGCAGCCCGCCGTAGACGAAAGCAAACGCCAAGACGTGAAATGTGGTTTCTGGATGCCCACCCAGGAACGACAGGCCAACGCCGATGCCCAGCACAGCGATCTCCCGGATCTGTGGACGATGAACTGTCATTTCCACAGCCCATAGCACCAACGGCAGCGTTGCCAGTACATTGCTGTGCGGATGCCCCAACCAGACGATCAGCGGACCCGAAAAGGCAAATGCGATGGCGGCGAATATCGATCCTCTGGCCGATACTTGCAGCGAACGGGTGAAAAGGAAGGTGAAAATCGCAGCTACGATTATGTTGAAAAGCCCACGCAGACTGGCTACACTGCCTGGGCTGAACCATCTGAGCAGAAGATTGGGGGGATAAAAGAGCGCCGACTGTGCGTTGCCGACCAGTGGTTGCCCCGTGAAAACGTATGGATTCCACAGGGGAAGGCCGCGGCCGTTTTGCATGGCGTCGGATGCAAGTGAATGCCACACGAAGAACTGATTGATCTGGTCGCTCAATAAGCCATTTTTGAGGGGAGAGAACTGTGTCGCACCGGGATCAGCGGCCCAAAACGCATTGGTGTATGGTATGTCTCCTGGAACGATGACCTCGCCCTGAACGAAGACAGGGGCAAACAGCAGGCCGAGACAAATCGCAAGACACAGCAAAAGCCACCCCAACGCCCGGTATTCCCGTAGCAACCCCATGCCGCTTCATCCTTTGGCAGTAACCTGCACTCCGCCCACGTTGATCACCCCATTCGCCATCATCCAGGTGACAGCCTCCTGCACCGCCTGCAACGAAGTGTAGCGCGGACGGTAGTTGAGCAGCCGTTCTGCTTTGGCGATGCTGCAATTGGGGCTATGTGCGATGTGATCCCACGTGGCCTGGGCTTCCTGTTCGGTCACCGTCTTGCGCCATGAATCCCACGGCTGGAATTCGAGCCGCGCTTCCTGGCCGAACCACGCCGCCATCGCTTCGGCGTAGCCGCGCAGCGTCACCGCGGCCGGGGACACGGCGTGGAAGCTCTCGCCCACGGCGAGGCTGCGGTTGGCCATCGCCTGCATGAAGATCTGCGCCACATCGTCGGCGTGGACATGATGCACAGTCTCCAGGCCGAAATTGGGCAGCGTCAACGTTTCCCCGCGCGCGAGGACGGCGAACACTTCTGGATTGAAGTGACCGGCAGGGTTCAGCGGATGCCAGCCCGGGCCGACGATGTGTCCTGGATGGAGCACCGTAGCGGGGAAGCCGTTGCGCCGCGCCTCGCCCAGCAGGTAGGCTTCGATGGCCGCCTTCTGGATGCCGTATTCGCCGAAAGGACGGCGCGGCTGTTCCTCGGTTGTCGGCACCACCACACTGGGGCCATGCACCCAGATCGTGCCGCAATGCAAGAAGTGCTGGACTTTCCCCTTGAGTGCCTCGGTGATCTGCCGCGCCGAGTCGAGCGTGAAGCAGATCATGTCGATCACCACATCGGGGGCAAGGTCCGCGATCTGCTGCCCCAAAGTCCCCTGCTGATCGGCCTGGGCGCGGTCGATCTCCACCGTCTGCACCTGTGTCCACGCCCCATTCGGTTGATAGGGATCGCGCTGGTTGCGGCTGATGTTGATCACGTCATGTCCGGCTTCCACCAGTCTCGGTACCAGGTACGTGCCAATGTGACCCTTACCGCCGATTACAACGACTCGCATGTTGTCCTCCATGAGTATGAATTCGTTTCTGCAAAGTCATGACTGCCCTCTGCCCTGTGACCAGGCATTTTCGCGCCATTTCTTGCGCCAGGCCTCACGGGTTTGCTCGATCTCGGGCGGGACGTCTTCGCCGTAGCTCAGGCGGTCGAGGAAGGCCATGATGTCTTGCATCTTGCCTTCGATCAAGCTGGTTGCGCCTGGCCTGCCATTTTTCGAGCCAGTGCTCTCCCAATGAAATCGATGAATCAGGGTGTCGATCAACAGCCACCGGGCTTCACGATGCGACTGTGTGAGGGAACTGCGTCACAAACTCCTGGACAAGGGCGTCAGCCCGCCGGAGAAAAAGTCCTTTGCGTTGATAGGTCTTTTTGTACAGATCCCAAGGACAGCTCCACCCGCAGTTGGCGCATCGTGCAAGGGATCCGGCCCATCGTCTATCTGCGCCGCGGCGTCACAGCCAGGACACGGCAGGCGCCCGAACATCGCTTCTCTTACTTCGAGCATACTCAGGCAGCGTGAATAGAGGGCAAAGCCGACCTCGTCGATCAGTTCTTCGTCTACGAAGCCCTGGCTACAGCTTTGGTAGAGCCGCTCGATCTGCGACTTTCTCAGTCGGTGCGCCCAGACTGGCAGTCGGTAGGTGCCTTTGTCCGTCATCTCAACCTCTCCGGTGAAAAAAGCCCAGGCTTCCGCCAGCCGCGAGCCCGCATTACCGGTCGACGCTGTCACTGGTGGAAACCTGGGCAGGCATTCAGTGTATCACGAAAGAGCCAACCGCTTCAATCAGCGTGCCATCTTCGCACGTAGAAATGCAATGCACCCCGGCGCCTGGTCCTCGGTGAGACTGTGCAGAAGGACAGCGCCATCGTAATTACTCTGCGCCAGCAGTTTCACATAATAATCGTAATCCAATAGACCGGTCCCCGCTGCTTCGTGTCCGGCGTCGCCATCGCGGCTGAGGTCCTTCGCGTGGGCGGAGACGATGTCCCCGCCCAGCAGATCGAACCTTGATCGAGGATTTCGTGTTGACGTGTCAACGTTCCTTTGGGGGAAGACGATTGGCGCCGTCCATGATGATGCCGAGATGGGGTGAACGGACGGTGTCCAGCAACGCACGCCTTTGCCGGTGACGAGATCACATTGTTGACCTCCGTCTCCACGCCCAACCCTTACGTCATGTTCCTCGGCCGCGATGTGCGTCTTCGAGGCTGGCCAGAGGTCGCCACGCCTCATCGGTGTCGTTGTCTGGGTGATGACGCCACATTGAGTTGACATCGCGTGTTCCTGTACACAGTGTGACTGCGTGTACCCAACCCTGGCGGTGGCGTTCACTGGTATGGCGCGCTCGACCCGCCGCTTGCACAGCAGGATCGGGATGGATCATGTTGTAGGTGCCGCTGACGGCGATGCGGATGCCGCGCTCGTCACAGACCTGGCGCACATGGGGGACGTCCTCGGCGCGATGGCCGACGCGGCGAATCGTCCGGCCTTCGGCGGGCAGTTGTACTGGATAGCGAAGATGCCGTGATCGTTTTGATGGCGTCCATGTTTCTTCTACACGGGGGCGAGGAAAGGTCCGCGAGAAAATGCCGATTTCCATGAGGATTTTTCGTTCGTGGGGTGGCGGATGGCTACTATGTCCTACGGGGATTGTATTTTTGAGGGTTGTGATTGTCAATCAGCCCCCGCACGGACCGCGTCCTCGCGCGGTGTCCTTGGTGAACACCTCATGGGGCAACAAAGCCGTCTCACGAGGACGGCTTCCACTTCAGATTGACTGTACAACCATCGCTTTAGAAGGTCTATCGACTGAAGGGGCCGCTTATTTGCCGAAACAGCAATGTCAAGCGTCATCGCTACAAATATATAATGAAAGATCGCCATCCTGAAGTATACTGAACATAGCCGTTCCATCGGTCAGCACCCCAACATCCCATCATCCCGTCATCCCAATCCCTCCGGAGGTTCTCCATGCGCTTCCACCGTGACCAATACCTCGATCTCATGACCTTCCTGCTTGAACCGCCCCATGTTTGTCGAACTGTTCGGCCCGCTCATCGGCCTCGAGGACGAGTGGATCGCGCAGGGCGCAACCCCCGACGAGTTGACGCTGGAAGCCTTCGACTGGGACTACGTCCCCATCGTGCGCTGTGGGGGCAACACCGGTCTGCGCGGCGGACAGAAGCCCGTCCTCCTGGAGGAGACCGACGAATACCGCCTGGAACGCGACGCCCTCGGCCGCACCATGAAGATGATGAAGAAGGCCGCCACCCTCGCCTTGCCCCAGGACTACCCCGTCACCGATATGGACAGTTGGCTGCGCGTCAAGCCGCTCTACACCTTCCACGAAAGCGCGCATCGACTGGGACGCTGTTGAGCACGCCAGCGCGCCCGACGGAAAGGATCGCTCGTCATCGCTACCATCCGGCGGCTTCGACACGCCTGCTCATGGGTGAACTCAACACCTGCCTCGCCTACTACGATCAACCCGAACTCATGCAAGATATTTTGCAAACCTCTCCGACACGTCGTTCGAGGTGCTGCAACGCATCAGCGATCACCTGGTGATCGACCAACTCTCCGTCCACGAAGACATGGCGGGCAAGGCCGGTCCGCTGGTGGGGCCGAAGCAGGTCAAGGAATTCATCGCGCCCTACTTCCGCCGCATCTGGGATCTGCTCAACCGCAGCACCTGAATCTTCGACATGGACTCCGACGGCGATCTGCGTCCTGTGCTCGACGTCTTCATGGACGCACGGTCTGAACTCCATTCACCCCCTCGAACCCGCCGCCGGCATGGACATTGTGTCCTTGCGCGCCCAGTATGGGCATCGGCTCGTCTTCCGCGGGGGGATCGACAAACACGTCCTCCGTGAAGACAAAGCCGCCATCCTGAATTAGGTGAAGCTTCCTCCACTTATGCAAGATGGCGGCATCGCTTTCGGTCTAGATCACCGCATCCCCAACGGCACCCCGCTGGAGAACTACCGTTACTACGTCACCACGGCGCGTGAGATCCTCGGCCTGCCGCCGCTGTCAAGCGGCAGGCGCGGATGGCGGCGCATGGCGTTCTAAATCGCAGTGCGTGAAACGCGTAGACGGTAACAGTGGAGTTTATTGGTGAAGCATTGGCAGCTGCCGCTGGCGTCAAGCGGCAAGGACAATCAATGTAGAAGCAACATCCTGTACTGGTACGCACTCCCGCACCACACCACACGCATCACGCACTACGCCTAACAAACCTCTCCCGCACAGCCGAAACCCCCAACACCAACACCGTCGCCGGGATCACGGCGTAGAGCATCACGTTGTCGAAGACGGGCAGGCCCCCGCGCTGCCCGTGGCCGAGAGGATCAAGTAGGCCGTGTACGCCGCATGCCAGGAACAGGAACCCTTCCCAGCTGCGAAAGACGGTTCCCAGTGAAGAAGACGGGCAGACACACCGCCACCGCCACCATGACGATGATGTCCACGCGCAGCGCCGCCGGTGGTACCGTGATCCCCACCGGCGAGATCGCCGACGCCAACCCCAACACCGCCATCAAGTTGAACAGATTGCTGCCCACCACATTGCCGATGGCGATGTCGCGCTCGCCCTTGATGCTCGCCATCACCGACGTCGCCACCTCGGGCAAGGACGTCCCCGCGGCCACGATGGTGGGGCCACGATCAACTCGCTTACCCCCAGCGCCTCGGCGAAGAGCGTCGCGCTGTTCACCAGCCAGCGAACCGAGAGCCAGCCCTGCCAGTCCAGCCGCAATCAAGAGCAGATCGATCAACCGTTCCCTGCTTCTGCCCCGACACGCCGAACGCCTCTTCGTATTCTTGCTGCACGGCTTTGCTTTCGCCTTAAGCTCATCACAATCGAAAAGGCGATGTAGCCAATCAACAACACAAACAGGACCACCCTCCCACCGATCAATCGCCCCATTGCGTGCGAAGAACCACGTCAACAGCGACACCGCCACCATGAGCGGCACATCCAGCCGGATCAACTGCTGCGACACCACCAGCGGCGTAATCGCCGCCGACAGCCCCAGGATCAACAACACATTGAAGATGTTGCTGCCCACCACATTCCCCAGCGCCAGGCTCGGGTCGCAGCCAGGCTGACGCAGCGCTCACCACCAATATCAGGCGAACTCGTGCCGAACGCCGCACCGTCAGCCCAAATGATCAGCGGCGAAATCCCAATCCCGCCGCCAACCGCGAAAGACCCCCCGCACCAGCACTCCGCGCCCACAATCAACAACACCAACCCCACACCAAACAATACAAACGTCATGAGATCCATACAGGATGCCGCTTTCTTTCGGCCAAGTTTTCGAACGAAGGACGCCGAACTAGAAGTCGAAACGTAGTGCGTAGTGCGTGTACAAGTGGAGTATGTGATTCCTGCATTGGAAACCGTTTTGAATACGAAACTTGACGCCAATGCCGAGTTCGCAATGTCTACTTGTACATGCACCACGCACTACGCTCCCATACAAAAAGGGGCGAACCGGTCGCCCCCGTACCAACTCCTGGATATCGTATTTTCACTCGCGATCATAGAGCCTTCGTGCAGCGTATGCAAGCCGCCGATCCTGACGCATGATCGACGGATCACATACGAAGTTGGCAAATTCCTACAACGTCACCAATCCAACACTTCCAGTGCCGTCGTTTACTTCGGTGTGCGGCTAAAGATCGCACCCAACCATCAATCGCCAAAGCAGAACCACACAAAGAAAACCACCACAAGAGGAGGAACCATGCAGACCGGAACCCTTTCCAGCAACAGGGGAACCAACTTCCGCATCTGGGCTGTGCTCGTCGCCCTCATGGCGTTGCTTGTCCTGGCCGGGTGCCAGGTACCCGCTGCGCCCGCCGCGCCCGAAGCGCCGGCCGAATCCGCCGAAGCCGCACCCACTGAGGCCGCCGAAGAAGAGGCCGAACCCACTGCCGAACCCGAAGAAGAAGTCGCTGCTGAATCGACAGCGACCCCCGCTGCTGAAGAAGAAGCCGAAGCCACCGCCACCCCCGCCGCCGAAGAAGAAGCCGAACCCACCAGCACCCCCGTCGCCGAAGAAGAAGGCGCCACGGCCGAAATGGTCGGCGATCCGCTGGCCGGCGAATACATCTTCAACTCGACCATGGGCTGTGGTTGTCATTTCAACCGTGACCTTGGCACTTTGGCCGGCGGCAACCGCTTCGAAGGTCCCTTCGGCGCCGTCCACGCCATCAACCTCACCCCCGACATGGAAACCGGCCTCGGCGCGTGGACAGTCGAAGAGTTCGGCAACGCCATCCGCTTCGGCGTCACCCCGTTCGGCGGCGTCGCCCCGGCCATGCCGCGCTGGAGCCGCATGGCCGACGAAGACGTAGCCAACCTCTACGCCTACTTGATGACGCTGGAACCCGTCAGCAATGAGATCCCGGCCCGTGAGGTCACCGTGGACCTGCCCAACGAGCTGCCCGAGCAGATGCCGCCGGCCACTGCGCCCACCGAAGGCATCGAGCGCGGCGCCTACATGGCCTCGCTCGTGCGCTGTGGCAACTGCCACACCCCGCGCAACGAAGATGGCAGCTTCAACAACGCCCTCTTCCTGGCCGGCGCGCCCTTCCGCGACACCACGGCGCCCAACATCACGCCCCACGAAACCACCGGCATCGGCGCATGGACCGACGAAGAACTGGCCGAATTCCTGCGCACCGGCGCCTACGGCGAAGGTCTGGACTCGCACCCCGGCATGAAGTCTGTGGCCGACCGCGCCACCGGCAAGATGACGGACGAGGATCGCATGGCCATCGTCGCCTTCCTCCGCAGCCTGGAACCGATTGAGAACGTTGTAACGCCGCAGCAGTAGAAAAATGGTGCGTAGTGCGTAGTTCGTGGTGCGTGTACCGATGGAGTTTGCGAGCGGTAAATTGGTATCAAGTTCGGCTGACAAGATAGATGCCAATTCAGAGATCACTTACTCTACTGGTACACGCACCACGCACTACGACGACTACATCCACGGAAACGCAAACGTTGGCGCATTCGCGTAGCGACGATTGTGAATTGTGAGTCGACTGCCGCAGCCCGGCGCAAGGTCCACGGTGAAGTGTGCGGCTTTCACCTCTGTGGTGACACCGTCTACGGTGACCGATGTGATCTGGTGTTCGGCGTAGGCGCCGCCTTGCACGATGACGCTGCGGTGGTGCAGCGGGCTGAGGTTGACCAACGTCACGGTGACTTCGTCGTTGTTCATGGTTTCCACCAGCGCGGCCACGTCTTCGGGGAGGCCGGCGCGGCGGCGTACTGGATCGAAGTAGCGCAGCCGGCAGTGCAGCGGACAGCCCGAGCGGCCGGTGGGGATGCCGCCCAGCATCAACTGTGTCATCGCTTCGGTGGTGGCGGGGTTGATGTGGTTCATGTCGTCGGAGAGGCGCGTGTCGGGCGTGGTGGTGTCTTCGTGCATCAGGCTGACTTTGTGACGTACCTCTTCCAGAGCGGCCTGCAACGCCTGCACCGGATGATCGGGGTTTTCGCCCTGTAGGTAGCGCACCCACGGATTGTCGGCCACGCGTGCAACGTCTTTGGGATCCATCGACCAGAAGTAGATTTCCAGCGCGCCCGAATCGAAAGGTTTGGGGTGAAAGTTCATCCAATCCGCGTCGCCGAAGTAGTCGCCGTAGCTGTGTGGATACATCAATTGGCCGTCGATCTCGCGGGCGCTGGCCGCGAATTGATCGAGCACACCACGCCAGCAGTCCACGTATTTCTGATCCCCGGTGAGCAGCAGCCCATTGCCGAAACCGTATAACCCGCGCACGTGCCAGTAGGTGCGGTGTGCAACCGCGCCCGTCTGCGGCACGATGACGGTGAACCCCCAGCCGTAGACGCCGCCGAACCAGCGACCGCCCGCATCGCTGCCCACCACGCCGTCCAATCCTACGTTGGTTGGGGTGACGCCGCCGTTGGCTGCGGTGCGCGCCACCCAGCCGTCGATGTAGTCCAGCGCCCAGTCGCGGTACTTGTCTTCGTGGGCGAGCATGAAGGCGTTGAGCGCCAGTGTGGTGACGCACAGGTTGAGCGGATGGTCGCCCACCACGTCGTTGTAGTCTTGGAAGTGGGCGATCATCTCGTCGTAGGTGCGTTCGCCGTGGAGAGGCGAGAAGCGCCCTTCCACCTCAATGGGATCGCCGGCCCAGTCGACGCCGGTGGCCTTGCGTAGCAGAGGACCGCGGCTACCGTTGAACATGCTGCGGATGATCTTGCGTTGCGGATCGTAGTTCTGCGCTTGTGGATCTTCGTTCATGTAGAAGCCGGCGTAGCGCCGAGTACGTTGCTGGTATTTGCGCTCGAACGGATCGGAAAGCCCTTGCAGGTAGAACGGCGAAAACGCCTCGCTGTGGTGAAACCAATCGAACATCACGGGGAATTCTTTGTAGTACATGCCTTCGCGGGCAAAGGGGACGTCCACCGTCTTCGCTTCGGTGTACTGGCGTAGATGACCTTCCCAGCCGAGCTTGAACAGATCGAGCACGTCCTCTGCGCCGCCCAGGGCGTGGAGCAGCGGCCAGTTGAGCAGATTCTCGGCGGCGTCGTCGGGGCCGTCGTTGCCTCCCCAGCGTGGCACACAGAGCAGGTAGCCACGCTCGTCGAAATAGTGATGGAAGTAGGCGGCTACCGCTTCGCTCTGTGCGCGCAGCAATTCCCGCTCCAACAGCGCCCAGTGTGGCGCGGTCATCGGCGTGGTGATGCGGATCATGATCTCACTCCTTGCTGTGTAGGTTGTGGGGGGCGACGGTACTGTTGATGTGGTGACTATGGCATTCTATCATTGTCCGGCTCATGTCACACCGTGTTTCACGTACATGCATGTGCTTCAGACTCGGGGAGCGCCGCGAAAGCACCCCATTTCACTGACAATATGCTTACATGCCTTCTTGCGGCGGCAAACCAACCATTTTGTACTATCGATGGATTCGCTTGTTGGAACGATATATATGTTATAGCGATATCAGTGATTGCCATTAGTGGAGATAAGAATCCCGTATGCCTCAAAAAGTACTGATTGTGGATGATGCGAAATTTATGCGCGTCCGATGTGCAAACATCCTGACCAACGCCGGGTATCAGATCGTCGAAGCAGAAAATGGTCAGCAGGCGGTTGAGGTATATCAGGCGGAATCGCCTGACGCCGTCTTTATGGACATCAGCATGCCGGAGATGGACGGTTTGGCTGCGTTGCTTGCGATCAAGGCGCTGCATCCTGGCGCACGCGTGGCCATGCTCACTGCGATGGGGCAGCAAAACGTGATCCTCGAAGCGATCAAGGGCGGCGCCAAAGACTTTATTGTGAAACCGTTTGAGCCGGACCGTGTCCTGGCCAGTCTGCGCAAGATGTTGGCGTAAGAACATTTGCGCGCCAATCCGGCGTTGCATTGGGAGAAAAAATGGCGAATGTAAATTTCCTGAACCCATTTCTGCGTGCTGTGCAGGAAGTGCTACAGATGGAGGTTGGCCTTCAGGTACGGCGCGGTGACCTAACATTGCAGAACTCGGCGTACACAACATCGTCGATCACTACGTTGCTCAGCATGGTGGGGGCGGTGCGTGGTGTTGTCCTCTATGGGATGGATCAGCCCATGGCGCTGAAACTGGTTTCTACCATGTTGGGGCAGGAGCAGGAAGAATTCGACGATCTGGCGCAGAGCGGCATCGCCGAGATGGGCAACGTGATCACTGGGCTTGCGGCCACTTATCTGACAGAAGCCGGCTACACCTGCAACATCTCGGTGCCGACTGTCATCAGCGGCAGCGGCACCATGATCTCTACGTTGGACTTCCGGCGGCTGGTGGTGCCGTTGCATACCGATTTCGGCGACATGAGTATTCACCTGGCCCTGCGCGAAGACCAGAAACACATGCGCACAAAGCTCATGCTCAACAACGCGCAAGAAGGGCAGGCACACGAAGTGCAGCCGCCCGCGCCTACGCCGGAGAACATCTTGCAGCTTGTGTGAGCGGCACAACGATGCCGAAGATCCAAGCAAGACTCGCCAAGCAAGACCCAGAGGCCCGACTTCCTCTGGGTCTTTTCGCGTTGCTTTTGCCTTCTTTGCTCTGCTGTCCTGGTATCCTGAAATCCGTGTCCTTCTCTTCTCCTCTTCTCCTCTTCTCCTCTTCTCCTCTTCGTGGTACTTCGTGTGCCTTCGTGGATCATTAAAATTCTGAGATGTCCTTAGTCAAACGGGAACATGCGCTGTGTTTCGTCCAGATCGATCGTGATCCCCAGCCCCGGCTGATCGGGGACGACCACACAGCCGTCCGCGTCGATGGCGGGCGTTTCGGCGATGAGATCGGTGAAGTAGCCGCAAGCGCCTTGGCGGAACTCGAAGATTGGGCAGTTGGGCAGCGCCGCCGCCAGGTGCAAGCTCGCCACAAAAAGGACGGCCGATCCCCACACATGAGGCACACACTGGAGGTTGTGGGCGTGGGTGAGCGCGCCGATGCGCCGCGCCGCGGTGAAGCCGCCCACCACGGCCAGATCGGGCTGGAGAATGTCCGCGGCGCCTTTGGCGATGATGTCGCGGAAGTCGAAGACGGTGAACTCGTTCTCGCCCGTGGCGATGGGGATCGTCGTTTCGGCGCGCACGCGGGCCATGCCTTCCCAGTTGTCGCCGGCGGTGGGTTCCTCGAACCAGGCGATGTTGTAGGGTTCGGCGGCCCGTGCCAATTGCAGCGCCAGCGTCTCGTTGAGTGAGCCGTGGGCGTCGATCATCAGCGGGATGTCCGGCCCAATCGCCTCGCGTACGGCAGCGATGCGGGCGATGGAGCCTGCTACCTGTCGCGGTGCATCCATGCCGCCCACGCGCATCTTCATGGCCTTGAAGCCGCGTCGCATGTAGCCCATCGCCTCTTCGCCGGCGTGTTCAGGCGGCGCGTGTCCACCGCTGGCGTAGGCCGGTACACGATCCCGGTAGCCGCCGCCCAGCAACTTGTACAACGGCACCCCCAGCGACTGCGCATAGACATCCCACAGCGCCATGTCGATGCCGCCCATCGCGCAGATGGTGACCCCACGGCGTCCCATGCGGGCGGCGGCGTGACCGTAGGTGAGCGCCAAATCGGTGCGCGGGCCGTTGTACATCTTCTCCCACACGTATTCGGGCCGCGTGGCGTCTTCGCCCAGGATTTCGGGGCCAGCTCCTTTTCTACGATGGCCTTGATCGTGTGACAGGCACCGCGTGCGCCCGTAGCCAGGATGCACCTCGCCGTAGCCCACCAGCCCTCGTCGGTGATCAGTCGCACGATCACCGCGTGCGACTCCGTCGCCGGCCCGTAGTCCGACACCCAGCCATGCCCGTCGGTGGGCAGTTGCCGGCGAGGGGGATTGCTTCTATCGGATTGGATTTTCATGGTGGATCTCCTCTTTGGGAAGAGTTTGGGTATTAGGGACTGGGGATTGGGGATGTCGATGATGGTGACGGTAATGTATAGGCTCTGGGTGGAGCAACCCAATGACTGATGGTCTTGCTCTCCCCGCTCACCAGTCCCTGATCCTAGTCCCCAGTCCCCACTTCTTCGGCCAAAATCGGTACTCATACGCATCCCCCCACAACGGATTTCCCGTCGCGGCCGCGGTGGAAGAAGGCGTTCCGGCGGAAGTGTCCTTCGCGTCGCATGCCGAGCTTTTCGAGCACTTTCCACGATGCAAAATTTTGCGTGTTGCAGCGCCATGACACGGTGAATGCCCCAATGCGCGAAACCGTGGCGGATCAGCGCCGCCGCCGATTCGGTGGCGTAGCCGTGGTTGTGATAGGCAGGGTGAAAGATGTAGCCGAGTTCCCACGTCATCCACTGCGCGGGTTCTTTCTGCGCGAAGTAGAGATGACCGATCAGTTCGCCTGTTTCGGCGAGGACGACAGCCCAGAAGTCGCGCCAGGGGCGCGCCAGCGCTAGCTTTTGGCTTCGTCGAGTGAAATCGGCTCGCCCGGCTCGAAACGGTAGATCTCGGGTAGCGACAGGTAGGCGTGCAGCGCCTGGGCGTCTTCGGGCTGAAAGGGGCGTACCACAAGCCGATCAGTGTGGATCATGGGGATCTCCTCGGCGGGGTTGACGGTTGTTTCAAGTATAGCCGAGTTGGCGCGAAGATGGAAGGTGATCTCCAACTTGAATACACGCCACCTTCTGTGGACGCTGGTCCTGTGTGCTGCGCTGTGATACCGTAGAGACAGAACGTGCTGCCGCTCGTCTTCCATGTCCCCTCACCCCTGGAAAGGAAAACAACATGCAACGCGACCCCCAGCAACCCTGGCGCACACAATCGTGGGCGGCCAGTCGACACAACTTCGATCCGGCCGTGGCCACACCGCCGCGGACCGTGCAACTCCACGATCTCACCATCCGCGACGGCGAGGAATGCGCCGATCTCGCCTTCAACACCGAAGACAAAGTCCGCATCGCCGAAATGTTGGCCGCCGTAGGCATCCGGCGCAGCGAGGTCTTCCTCACCGTGCCGGGGTGGACGGAGGTGGTACGCGTTGATGGCGCGTCACCTGCCGCTGGATCTGTGGGTCACCTGGCAGCCGGGCCGTGTGGAACGTGCCCTTGACCTGGGTGTGAAGCACGTCATGGTCTGGTATCGCATCGGCGAAGACTTCCAACGCCATGTGGCCCGCCGCAGCCGCGACGAACTTATGGACGAAATGCTCTCCTCGGTGCGCGCCGCCCGCCGCGGGACGACGGTGAATCTCTTCTTGCCCGAGTCGACCGCGCCGATCTGGAACACATCACCGCCGCCGCGCAGGCAGCGGAGCGAGAGGGCGCAAGCGCCGTCACCATCGTGGACAGCCAGGGCGTGGCGATCCCCGCGGCCATGCGCTACCTGGTGAACCATCTCAAATCGGTCACCAACCTGGAAGTGGAAGTCCACTGTCACAACGATTTTGGGCTGGCGGTGGCGAATGTATTGGGAGGATACGAAGGCGGCGCCGACGTGCTGCAAGTCTCGGTGAACGGCATCGGCTACCGGGCGGGCAACGCGCCAGGAATCGGTGATCATGGCGTTGGAGGCCCTTTACGGGGTGGACACTGGTGTGCAGCTCAATCGCCTGCCCGAACTATGCCGCCTGGTGGAAGAGATCAGCGGCATCCCCAATGGTTACTTCAAGCCGATTGTGGGCGAAGGCGCCTTCCGCTACGAGCAGTGGAGCGCCACCAAAGCCTTCATCGAAGGCGGCGCGCGCCCTTCGCCTTCCCCTTCGAACCAGAGGTGGTGGGGCGCACACCGCAACTGGTCGTCGGCAAGTGGAGCGACCGCGGCGCGGTGATCCAAAAGCTGGCCGATTACGGCCTCACCGCGCCGGACGAGATCGAACGCATCCTGGATCGCTGTCAACGCAAGGGCGCAGCGCTGGGGCGTCCCCTGCGGATGACGAATTCCTGTCTGTGGCTGAAGCCGAAGGCGCTCAAGCTTCGGAATAGCACCTGGGACAGAACACGGATCGAGCAGATCGAGCAGATCCGGGCGGATAAAATGGCGGAAAATCTGTTCAAATCTGCCCAATCCGCTCAATCCGCGTTCTATCTACATGACTCCACTGCGAAAAGTCCGACTTCTGTGTGATTTGCGGTTGCTCCCCTCCTGAGAAGTCGGACTTTTGCGCTTGAGCGACCTTTTTGCAGTAGAGTCATCTTCGGCATGCTCGAATCGGTGCAGCGGGACACACTTCTCACTTGCGCTCGTTTGCTTTCTGTGCAGAATGTAGGACGAATTCCAATCTTCCCGCCTTCGTGGGATCCTCACTGTTGCCTATTCACGTTGCCTGAAAGGAACCGTCATGCGAAGGAAACATCGTTCTCCATCGATCTTTGGGGCGCCCGTAACGCTGCGCGTCGCTCTGCTGTGGCTGATCGTGGCGCTGACCCTGGCCGCCTGCCAGATGACGCCTGCTACATCGGACACGCAGCCTGCCGGATCACCTGCGCTCACCGGACCCGGGCTGGTGCAAGCGCCGTTGGACCCGTTGACGCTACTCGGGCAAGACACCGTGCCGCTGAGCGGTGAAGCTGTCTTTTGGGAAGTGGCGGCGGCGGAACTGCCCACTGTCCATGCGGGCAAGCCCAAGTCGCCTGAAGTCGCGGCCGCACCGCCGCAGACCGAATTCGAGGGCCTGGGCGACGGTCCACTCAAGCGCAGCAACTTCTTCCTGATCCAACGCGCCTACCCCGCCGACGATCTGGAATCCGGCGTTTACGCCGCGGCGGTGGAATCCATGCGCGGCATGCAGCCGGTGGAGGCCGCGCAAACGCTACCCACCTGGCAGAATATCGGGCCTGCGCCCATGCTCAACTCGATGATGGGGCAACAGCCTGTCAACGTGAGCGGACGTGTGCGCGCTTTGGCGATTGACCCCACCGATTCCAACACCGTCTACCTCGGATCTGCGTTGGGCGGTGTGTGGAAGACGACCAACGGCGGCGATAGCTGGACCCCGCTCACCGATGATCAGGCTTCTCTGGCGTCGGCGGCGATTGTCATCGATCCGGCTGATCCCAACACGATCTACGTGGGGACAGGCGAACCGACGCCCGGGCTGGACAACTATTACGGCGCCGGTATCCTCAAATCCACCGATGGCGGGCAGACCTGGACGCGACTCGGCGCTGATGTCTTCACCGGGCTGGCGATTGCCAAGATCATCATTGCCCCCAACAACCGCAATCTGCTCTACGTCGCCGCCTCGCGCAGCGGCGTGGAAGGGATCGCCAGCCCACCGCGCGGCATCTTCCGCTCCATCGACGGCGGGCAGACCTGGCAATCACTCATCGGCTGCCAGGACTGTTTCGGCGCCGCCGATCTGGTGATCAACCCGCAGAATCCGTCGGTCCTTTATGCTTCGTTCTGGCAGTACGGCGTCTTCAAAAGCACCGACGGCGGCAACAACTGGAGCCAACTTGGCGGTGGCTTGCCCAATTCGCAGCAGTATAGGGTTGGGCGTGTGATCCTCACCCTCAGCCCGAACAACCCAGATACCATCTACGCCAGCTATCAATTGACTGTCCCCGATCAGTACGATGGCGCGGTCCTGTTCAAGACGACCAATGGCGGCCAGAACTGGACGCAGATCCAAACAGGGTACAACTACTGCGGTACACAGTGTTGGTACTCTCACGAGGCGATGGTCCATCCCACCAATCCCAACATCCTCTTGCTGGGCGGCAGCGCCTTCTATGCCGGTCAATCGGCGGCGGACTTACAGATTCGCCAGGTGATCATCGCCACCAATGACGGCGGGCAGAACTGGCTGGATCTGACGCCCAACACCAACGCGCAGACCACGCTGCACCCCGACATGCACGTCATCGAGTTCGATCCGCAGAACGCCAACACGATCTGGGTGGGCAACGACGGCGGTGTGTGGGTGTCGAAAGACGGCGGCGCCACGTGGACCAACCGAAACACCAACCTGGCCACGCTCCAGTTCACCGGCATTGCCGTGGACCCCAACAACCCGCTCATCGTGCAGGGCGGCATGCAAGACAACAACAAGGCGTTCACCGTTAACGGCGGCGCCACCGTCGCCTGGACAGCCGCCGACCGCGGTGACGGCGGGTTCGCCGCCATCGACCCGTTCAATACGTCGATCTGGTACGGCGCCCGCTTCAACAAGACCTTCCAGCGCAACGATCAGGGTTCGGCATTCGCCGGTGACTGGCCGTTCAAGACCAACGGCATCAACCAGCAAGATCCGTCGCTCTTCTACATCCCGCTCGCTGTGGACCCATCGACACAGGGCGTGCTTTACCTGGGGACTTACCGTGTCTACCGTACGGCCGACCGCGGTGAAAACTGGACCGCGATCAGCGACAACCTGAGCAATGGACAGGGTTTCGTCTCAGCCATCAGCGTGGCGCCCTCGGACGCGCAGACGATCTACGCCGGTACCAGCGACGGCAACGTACAGGTGACGCGCAACAGCGGCGGCTCGTGGACTAATGTCGCCAAGGCGCCGCTGCCCAACCGCTACGTCTCGCGCATCGCGGTTTCGCCCACCAATCCACAGGTAGCCTACGCCGTCTACAACGGCTTCAACACCCACACGCCCAACACGCCTGGTCACATCTTCCGCACAGTAGACGGCGGCGCCACCTGGCAAGATATCAGCGCCAACCTGCCCGACGTGCCCGGCGTCTCCATTGCGTTGGATCACACGCGGCCAGGCACCATCTACCTGGGCACCGACACCGGCGTCTACCGCACCACCAACGGCGGCGGTCAGTGGGAACCGTTCAACGCGGGCATGCCGTTCGTCACCGTTGTGGATCTCGTGCTGACCAACGATGGGCGCTACCTATTCGCCGGTACCCACGGCCGCAGTGTCTTCCGCGTGGAGTTGAATGCAAGTCCGCTGCCCACGCCAACCTCCACGGCGACGGCCACGGCCACCGGAACACCGCCCACGCCAGGGACGAATCGCGTTTATCTGCCCAACGCGTTGAGTGGCGCACAGGCTGCAACATTCACACCCACGCCAACCGCGACCGCAACAGCGAGCGCTACGGCTACCGGTACGCCGATCCCCACGGCCACGGCCACATCCACGGCTACGCCGGTAACGCCTGAGGGGACACAGTTCCCCACGGCCACCGCCACCAACACTGCCACGCCATCGCCCACGCCCACCAACACGGCCACGGCCACGGCAACCAACACACCGGGGACACCTGGCGTTCCCACACCCACCCCAACATCGACCGCCACCCCACGCCCACGCCGACGGCCACGTCGACGCCCGGCGTGAACGTCTTCCGCGATGCGTTCGACAACAGCGGCAGCGGTTGGGATACCGGCGTAAGCGGCGATTGCGAATCCGGCTACGATGCGCTGAACGGTGACGGCTACTTCTACGTCAACATCTACACGCAAAATGAAGTCTGTATCTACCCGGCCCCGGCCGACAACAGGCCAATGGCATGGTGCAGATGACGGCGGAAACCGCGACGCAGAGCATCTACGGCCTCGTCTTCGGGTTGGACAACCCGACGATCAGCGTAAACAGCAGTTTCTATGTATTCTGGGTGGACCAAACCGGCGGCGAGTTCATGCTACAGAAGTACGACCAGGGTTGGACGACGCTCACCGATGTCAGCGGCGACGGTTGGGTGCCGTTGCGGCCATCACCAACAGCGGCGCCAACCAGCTCAAAGTGCGGCGCGAAGGATCGCTGATCCTGCTCTTCGTCAACGATGTCTTCGGCGGCGTGGTGTCAGACAACAGCCTCAGCGGCGGCTACACCGGCATCGCCAACTGGGCAGGATACACCAGCCCCACCGGCGCCGTCTTCTGCAGCTTCGAGTTGAACCGCATCCAGCAGGTCTACGCCGAACCCTATTCGGTGACAGGCAGCGGCTGGCTCGAAGGCTCCATCGAGGTGTGTCAGGCCGCGTATCTGGACGGTGAATACGTCACCGCGGCGCAGGCCGACTATCTCTGCTACTATCGTGCGCCTTCCATGCCGCAGACCAACGGGCGTTTTAGCGTGGCGGCGCGCAACGAAGAGGGCTTCTACGCGGTCGTACGGGCTTTTCTTCGGTGGCAACGGCAACTACGACAGCCAATACGCCTTCTTCGTCATTCCCGATGTGCAGCGTTTTGCGCTGTACAAGTACACCAAGAGCAATGGCTGGCAGTATTTCACCTACGACAGCGTGGAAGATTCCACATGGCTGTACAGCGCGTTGATCAATGCAGGGCGCAGTGTGAATAACCTGTCGGCAGAGCGAGATGGGGATCTGTTGCGTCTATATATCAACGGCACCGAAATATATGCAACCCGTGATCCATCGCCGTTGGTAGGTGGTTACTTCGGCGTTTTGACACTGGCCTCGCAGTTTGAGAACACCATCGCCGAGTTCGACAACTACGCAGTCACCGCCTGGGACAGCGATCCAGTTGTGGGCGCCGCGGCGACAGGTCCGCGTGTCCTCAGCGGCGATCTGCCCGAACCGGCAGAGAGCGTGCCGGGTGGGGAGCGATTGGAGATTGGTGATTAGAGACTGGTGATTGGTGATTTGTCAGACAAAAGATGATGGGGATGATGAGGAGTGATGATCGCCAAGATCATCATCCTCATCATCCCCATCTTGTCTGCAACCAAACTGCCCAATCCAGAACCTACACTGTACGCCGGTACACGCACCACGTACTACGCACTACTTTCCCCCTACATCCCCCGCCGATGCACGATCCTGCCATCGCTCATTGTCAGCGCGACATGCATCTCGTTGAGTTCTTCGGGGGCAGTAGCGAAGAGATCGCCGGAGAGGACAACCAGATCGGCCAACATGCCGGGCTTGATCATACCCTTGTGCGCTTCTTGGAATTCGGCGTAGGCGGCGTCGAAGGTGTAGCCGCGGATCAGGTTGGCCAGCGTCTGCGCCTGGAACGGATCGCCGGCCTGCCACGGCATCCGGTTCATGCCCGCATACAGCCCAAGGACCGGATCCTGGCTGACCACGGGCCAGTCGCTGCCGTAGGCCAATAGCGCCGGCCTGACGCAACGTCTCCCAGGCGAAGCTGTAGCGCCAGCGGGCTTGGCCAGCGGTGCGTCCACACATCGGCGTCTTTGCTGTGCAGCGGCGCGTGGAGTGGCTGCATCGCCGCGATGACGCCCAACTCGGCGAAGCGGGGAATGTCGTCGGGGTGGATCACCTCGATGTGCTCAATGCGGTGACGACTGTCACGCACGCCATTGACCCGTCGCACGTGCGCGTAGCCGTCGAGGAACGCCGCACCGCGCCGTCACCACAGGCGTGGACGAAGATCTGCAAGCCCAGCTTGTCGGCGGCGGCGGCCATGCGGTTGAAGTGCTCGGCCTCGAAGAGCGCGCTGCCGCGATTGCCTGCGTCGTCGGCGTAATCGTCGAGCATGAGCGCGGTGTACGATTCCAGCACGCCGTCCATGAAGAACTTGACGCAGCCGGTGCGCAGCAGACCGTCGTTGAAGTCGCGTGTCCATTCCACGGCTTGCGGCAGTTCGTCTTCTTGGGTGTGTGGCTTCACGTCCAGCGGCATGTAGACGCGCAGCGTCAGTTCACCGGCGTCGGCGGCAGCGGCGTAGAGGCGCAACTGCTCGTCGGTGCCGTCCATGTTGTGGACGCTGGTGACGCCCAATTCGGCGGCCTGGCGCAGCCCTTTCTGCAAAAGCATGCGCTTGCGCTCGTCGTTGGGCGGGGGGATCAGATCGCGGATCGACTTGGCCGCGGGCGGTTCGCGCAGTTCGCCCGTAGCCAGCCCCGTGTACGGGTCCATCACGATTTCGCTGTTGGGACCGACGTTTTCGCGCCCAAGCAGGATGCCGCCACGGCGCAACGCTTCGGTGTTGGCCCAGTACGTGTGTCCATCGAACGCGGTCAAGAAGACCGGCCGATTGGGGACGTAGTGATCGAGGAAGTGACGATCCAGCGGCTGATCGGGCTTGATGATGTTGTAGACCACCTGCCGGCCAAGCACCCATTCCACGTCGGGGTTTTCGGCGGCGTAGGCGTGAAGCTGCTCGCCCAGGTCCTTGAGGCTGTGGGCGCCGCGTAGTTGCGCCGCGTCCAGCCCCAGCGATCCCATGAGCAGGTGGTAGTGGGTGTCGATGAAGCCGGGTAGCAGCGTGCGCTCCTCCACATCGATCACCCTGGTCTGCGGCCCGCGCAGGTTGTTCACGTCCGCGGCGCGGCCCACGGCCACAATGCGGTTCCCCTGCACCGCCACCGCCTCGGCCCAGGGATCGGACGGGTCCAAGGTGAAGATCTTTGCGTTGGTTAGAATGATGTCTGCGTGTTGTGTCATGAGATTTCGAGTTTCGAGTTGCGGATTGCGGATTGCGAGTTGCGAATTGCGAATTGCGGATTGCGAGTTGCGGATTGCGGGTCAATATCATTCAGCTATGCGCGAAGTGAGCACGCCGCGTGCGGGTCCACACCAGGCGCGCCGCACGAGGGCTGGCTCACTCCGCATATATTCGAGTGTTGCTCGCATACCCGAGTGACATTGAGTTGCGAATTGAGGTCCGCAACTCGCAATTCGCAATCCCTTGTCCCCAATCCCTTTTCCCCAGTCCCCAGTCCCTACTCCCCAATCACCCAATTCTCCACATCCCACGTCATGCTGCCCCAGATGCTCACTTCGTAGCCGCTGATGCGGTCGGAAGCGCCGTAGCCTTCGGTGAAGAGGTAGAGATGGAGTTGCGGCAGGTCGGAGGCGATGCGTGCGGCCAGATCGCAGTAGGCGGCCTTGCGCACGTCGATGTCCACGGTGCTGCCGGCGGTTTCGATGGCGGCGTCGGCCTCAGCGTCGATCCAGCGCATGTAGTTTGCGCCGGCCGGGTTGTCGGCAGATGGGATGGCCGACGAGTGGAAGCTGTTGGCGATGGTGGCGTGCGGCTCAATCGTCAGGCTGGAATCGTAGACGAGGATGTCGAAGTTGCCCGTCTTGCGCGGCGCGCCGTCGGCATAGGACCCGAAGATGATCGAGAAATCATCGTTCTGGATCGTGGCCTCGATGCCTACCTGTCGCCACATTTCCACCAGCGCTTCTTCCAACTGCACCAGCGGCTGGAAGTTGGTGTAGCCTTCCATTTGCAGGCTCAGCTGTGCGCCTTCTTCGGCGTATTCGCAGCCCTGGCACTCGCGGATGCCGTCGCCGTCGGTGTCTACGAAGCCGGCTTCCTCCAACAGTTGACGCGCCATATCGGGATCATAGGTGTAGGGGCGTTCGATATCGCACTGGAACCAACCGTACTCGAACGGGCTGACCGCAGGCGATGTCCCCTCGTTGACATCGGTGGTGATCGTCTCGTAGTCGGTGGCGTAGGCGATGGCCTGGCGCACACGCAGATCGCCTAGGAACGGATGGGGTGGCTCAGCGCCGTCTTCGTCGTCGAACGGACGGCTCAGGTTGAAGCGCAGCGCCATGTTCCACTGGCCGGGGATCTCGGCCAGCGAGGCCACGCCTTCGGTCTGGGCGTTGTAGTCTTCGAGGACAGCGCCGGGCCACAGGTGAATGTCCCCTTCGCCCTGGATCATCATCGCCATCTGCGCGCCGGGATCAGGCACCACGGCGAAGATCAGGCGGTCGATGTGGGGCTTGCCTTCCTCGTAGTAGTTGGGGTTGCGATCCATCACAATGTTCTCGCCCGAATTCCACTCGGTCACCACGTAGGGGCCTGCGCCCACGGGGTTGCGGTTCCAATCCCAGCTTTCCATTTCCTCGGGTGCGCCGATGGCGTGGCAGGGCAACAGTCCGCTCTCGAACTGGATCGGGTAAGCGCTGTTGACCTCGCTGTAGTGCAGCACCGCGGTCAGCTCGTCGGGCGTGTCGATGGACTCGATCAACTCCATCCCCGTGGAGAGGACGACGCCGCTGTCGGGGTTGCTCACCGCCTGCCACGTGCAGACCACGTCTTCCGACGTAATCGGCTCGCCGTCGGACCACAACAGCCCCGGGCGCAGCTTCCAGGTGACGGTGAGGAAGTCTTCGGAGACGCCGCCGTTGGCGATGGTGGGGATCTCCTGCGCCAGTTCGGGCTGGAACTCACCGGCGGCGTCGATGTCGGACAGCCCCACGATGACGGCGTCGGAGACCTGCTCCACAATGGCGGCCACGGCCAGGTACGGGTTGAGCGAGGCCGGTTCCTCGGGGATGATGAGCACGGCCTGTCCGCCGTCCTCGCTGGCGGCGGCGTCGGACGTGTCGCCAGTGTCACCGGTTTGGGGTGCGGCGCAGGCGGCCAGCGCCAGCAGCAGCACCAACAACAGAGCGATCAATGCACTTCGTTTCATGGTTCTCCTCCGTGAAAGTTGAAAAACAGGGGGTGGATGATGGGAGATGATGGCAGCAAAATGAAGATGATGGGATGATGAGATGATGGGGGTGACTGTTCACTCGATCATCTCATCATCGTTCCGTCACCTGGCCGATCGCGGATCGAGCGCATCGCGCAGCCCGTCGCCGATGTGGTTGACCGACAGCGTGGTGAGGAAGATCATCACGCCGGGGAAGATCATGAGCCAGGGGGCGCGCAGCGCGTAGACCTGCGCCGTGGCCAGCAGATTGCCCCAACTGGGTGTGGGTGGCTGAATGCCGAAGCCCAGGTAGCTCAACCCCGATTCGAGGATGATCGAGTAGCCCACCGAAAGCGTGCCATGCACGATGATCACGCCCTAGCGCGTTGGGCAGAATATGGCGTAGGATGATGCGTCCATGCCCGACGCCGGTTGCCTGCGCGGCGAGGACGAAATCATTCTGCTTGAGCGTGAGGAACTCGCCGCGGATCAGCCGCGCCGGCCACATCCACGAGAGCACGGCGATCACAATGATCACGATCCACACGCCGCTGCGCAACCCACCGCGGGCAGATCGCGCAACAACGTGCTGATCAAAATCAACACAAAAAGACTGGGTAGGCTGAGGAATGCGTCGGTGATGCGCATGAGGATGTTGTCGAGCCAGCCGCCGAAGTAACCGGCCAACGCGCCCACCAGCACGCCGAAGGCCAGCGAAAGCAGCGTGGCCATCAGCCCAACCAAGATCGAAATCCGCCCGCCGTAGAGGACGCGTGTAAACACGTCGCGTCCCAGATCGTCGGTGCCGAACCAGTGCTCCGCCGACGGCGGCTGCAAGTCGTTGGCCGGGTACTGTTCGTAGGGCGTGTATCGACTGAGCGGCGACAGCAGCGCCCCGGCGATCACCACCAGCAGCACCGCAATCGACAGCAACGCCACGCGATGACGCAAAGCGCCGCAGCGTCAGCCGGGTCAGGCTTTCGGCCCCGCGCCGAGCCGCCGCCCCGGTGAGCGGACCGGCCTGATCAATGGTGGCGCTACTCATATTGCACCCGTGGATCGATCATGGCGTAGAGCAGGTCGGCCACAATGTTGGCAACCACGATGACGGCGGCGTTGATCAAGATCACACCCAACAGAACGGGGTAGTCGCGTCCTCTCGCAGCTTCCCAGAAGAGGCGACCCATCCCGGGCCACGAGAAGATCGTCTCGATGAAGAGTGCGCCCGCGAACATGCTGGGGATGTCCAGCGCGATCATCGTCACCAGCGGCATCACGGCGTTGCGCAGCGCGTGGACGTAGATCACACGCCGGTTGGTCAGCCCTTTGGCGCGGGCAGTGCGCACGTAGTCGGCGTTGAGCACCTCCAACATACTGGCGCGGAAGAAACGCGAATACCAGGCGATCCAGGCCAAGCTCAACGTCCCCACCGGCATCACCAAATGCCAGAGTAGATCGCCCAACGTCTTGTCGCCGCCCAGCGAGTACATGCCGCCCGACGGCAGCAGCGGCTTGCTCCGTGAACGGATTGTCGATCCACACATAAAAAACCAGGATCGCCATCAAGCCCAGCCAGTAGATCGGCACCGACTGCCCGGCAAAGGTGAAGGTGGTGATCGTGTAATCTAGCGCCGAATACTGTTTGCGCGCCGAGATTGCGCCCAGTGGAATCGCCACGATCAGGGTGATGGCAAAAGCCACGCCCACCAGCATCAGCGTGTTGGGGATGCGTTCCACGATCATCTCGCCCACGGCCGCCCGCTCTGATCGACGCCCAGATCCCCCTCAAAGACGACGGCGCGCATCACTTTGACGTACTGTACCGCCAGCGGCTGATCCAAGCCCAGGCGCACGCGCAGCCGTTCGATCTGTTCCTGCGAGATGTTGGGGTTGCGTTCGGCCTGCGCCAGTGGACCACCTGGCGCGATGCGCACGAGCAAAAAGAGCATGATGCTCAAGATGATGAGTAGAGGAATCGCCTGCAACGTGCGGCGAAGGACGTAAGTTTGCATAGGTTGATAAGATACTTGGTGAATTCGCTTTCGTCAAACGCTCATTCTGTCCGCCTTGGTAATCCCGTTGCAGCGGTGGGTGTATTTCATTCTTGGGGCGAAAGTGCCGGGGACTTCACGATGGACGTGGCGATAAGAGCGAAAACCCCGTCTCGCTGCGGCGAAAAGTCCCCGGCACTTGGCCTGCCCCCAATTTGAAATGCACCCTGCAGCGGTGTACGAATTGATACGCGGGCGACGTTGCGGTATATTGGATCTGCTGTCGTCATCGTTTCGCATCATCGCAGGCAGGTAGGATCTATGCAGCCGCGGTTTTCCACGCTTTCTCGACGTTCATTTCTCCGCTCGCTTGACAGGCCGGCAGCGGGGATGCTCCTTGCCGCTTGTTCCTTGCCCGCTCCAACCGCCCGACCCTCTGAACCAATCGACGATTTCCCGCGCATGGCGCAGACGCTTCGCCCTGATTTGAATGAGCGTCCGCTTTCGCTCAGGCAGAAGATTGGGCAGATGTTGCTCGTCGGGTTCAACGGCGCGGGCGTCGGTGACAGCAGCGTGCGGGTGCGCGACATCCTCGATTACGGCGTGGGTGGTGTGGTCCTCTTCGGGCAGAACGTGGGCTGGCCGCAGCAGGTGACGGAACTGACCACGGCGCTGCAAACCGCGTCCTATCGGGTGACGGGGTTGCGCCGCTCTTCGTCGCCGCGGACCAGGAAGGCGGGCGCGCCAGCCGCATCAACCCACAATTTGGCCTGGAACAGAACTATTCCGCGCAAGCCCTCGGCGCACTGGACGATGTCGAACGCACCGCCGCCTACGCCCGTAACGTGGCCCAGAGCCTCAAGCAGGTGGGCATCAACCTCAATCTTGCCCCCTGTGGTCGATCTCAACACCAACCCGTACAACCCTGTCATCGGCGCGCTGGCGCGCAGTTTTTCCGCCGACCCGGCCGTGGTGGCGCGCCAGGCCGGCGCTTTCATCCACGCCCACGCCGACGAAGGACTGCTGTGTACGCTCAAACACTTCCCCGGGCACGGCTCCTCGCGCCAGGACTCGCACTACGGCTTCGTCGACGTCACCCAAACCTGGCGCGACACGGAACTCGATCCCTACCGCACGCTCATCGATACCGGTGACAGCGACGCCATCATGACGGCGCACATCTTCAACGCCAACCTCGACGCGCAGTTGCCTGCCACCCTTTCGCCGACGGTGATCACCGATCTGCTGCGCGGCGATCTCGGCTATGGCGGTCTCATCTTCACCGACGATCTGCAGATGAACGCCATCCGCGCCTACTACACCTTCGAGGAAGCCGTGCGGTTGGCCGTCCTCGCCGGTGTGGATGTGCTCTCGATCAGCAACACATTCCTCTACCAGCGCGACGCCGTCGCCATCGCCGTCGCCGTCATCGAGGACATGGTCACCTCGGGCCGGATCACCGAAGCGCGCATCGAAACGTCCTTTCAGCGCATCGTCCGCGCCAAAACCCCACTCGCAGATCTCATCTTCGATCCAGCCTAACCCCAACATTGTCCCCCCAACGTTGTCTAGCTGACATACAGCCTGGCCGATTTCGTGTAGATTCCGGTGCAGTGTTTTTGTAGACGCGGATGAGAAGAAGAGGGACATGGATTTCAGGATTACCAGGACAAGAGATAGAGAAAAGACACTCTGATTTAGTCTGGAACTCCTGAAAATCCGCGCAGTCCGTGTCCCTCTTCTTCTCATCGATGTCCACAAGCTGATCCACTTTGAAATCAGGAGAAACTAACCGTGGAAAACACATCGAACGGTGCCAAGAACATGGAAGTGACCACGTTGGCCGGTGGCTGCTTTTGGTGTTTGGAAGCCGTCTATCTGGAGTTGAAGGGTGTGGAAAAAGTCGTCTCGGGCTACGCCAACGGGCGCGTGCCAAACCCCACCTACAAAGAGGTTTGCTCCGGCCGCACAGGACATGCCGAGGTGGTGCAGATCACCTACGATCCAGCGGTGATCAGCTTTGCCGATCTGCTGGATGTCTTCTTTACCATCCACGATCCCACCACGTTGAACCGTCAAGGCGCGGACGTAGGGACGCAGTACCGATCCGGTATCTACTACCACAACGAGGAACAACACCGCATCGCCGAAGACAAGATCCGTCAACTGGAAGCGGAGGGGTTGTGGAAGATCCCATCGTCACCGAAGTGGAGGCGCTGGATCGTTTCTACCCCGGCGAAGACTATCACCAGAACTACTTCGCCCGCAACCCGCTGCAACCGTACTGCCAGGTGGTGGTCGCGCCAAAGGTTGCGAAAGCGCGTAAGAAGTTCTTTCAACGCCTGCGCGTGACGGCGTAGGGAGAAGAGATTGGGGGAACGGGTTAACCCGCTAGGTTTCGACAGGCTCAACCAGCGCTAGTCAGCCTCTCAATCCCCCACCGCACATGACCATCCCGCCCGGTCATCGTTTCGGCCATGCACAGTGAATTGAGGACGGCTTCTTCCACCGCTTCGACCACGGCGTCAAACAAGTAGCTCAGCACGCGCCCCTCGTCCGCTAGGACGGTTTCGGGGCGCGTGATTGTTTGTGGATCGTGGGCGATGCACGTGGCCGTGCTGAAGGCGATGACGAAGTCACCGCTGCCGTGGCCGATGGTGCTGCCGGTACGCGCCAGCCCGGCGGCCACGCGGGCGCACAGCCGCCCCAACTGGCGGCTTCCCAGCGGCGCATCCGTCGCGAGGACGATCATGATCGAGCCTTTTTCCTCGCTTGTCCCCTCGTTGACCACATCGGCAGGGCGCAGGCGTCGGCCCACCGCATCGCCGTTGACCACAAGCTGCTCGGGACGACCGAAGTTGCTCTGCACCAGCGCACCCAGCGTCCACCCGCCCACCTCGACGGGGATCACACGGCTGGCCGTGCCGATGCCGCCCTTCCACCCAAAACACGACGTACCTGTCCCCGCGCCGACGTTGCCTTCCGCCACAGGTGCGCCGTCCTCGCTGCTGCGCGCCGCGACCAGCGCCGCATGTACGTCCGCCGCGGTGATGTGACGGCCTTGGATGTCGTTGAGGTGGCCGTCGTTGCATTCACCCACTACCGGATTGAAGGTGCTGGTGTGGATGCCGATGTCTGGGTTCTGGCGCAGGGCGTCGTCCACCAGCGCATCGGCCACGCGCCACACGTTGAGCGTGTTGGTGAGGGCGATGGGCGACTCCAGCACGCCCAGCTCACGCACTTCCTCGAAGCCGCACGCTTTGCCGAAACCGTTGATGCGGTGGACGGCGGCGCGCACCTTGTGGCGGTAGAGGTTGTCGGCGTGGGGCAGGATCACCGTCACGCCGGTGCGCACAGGACCGATCCCCGGTTGCAATGGACCGCCCCCTTCGACGCAGGTGGTATGACCGACGCGTACACCGTCCACATCGGTGATGGCATTGCGCCGTCCTGTGGGCAGTGCGCCGATGACAATTCCCCGTTCGCGCAGCTGTCGGCGATTCTTCGGTGTCTCCGTTGTCTCTGCTGTTTCCATCAATTTCCCCTTGTGGCGCAAGAGAGTTGGCTTTGTAAGTTTTCATCCGATTCTTCGTGTGTTGTCAGATTTTTGCCTCTGTGATAGGATTTCTTCACCCAAACGTACAGCCGCCATATCCCCCCAATGCTCGACTGTACATGTGTCGCGTTTCCTTCCGTTTTTCCTGCATCATCAGAAAAGGAGAATAGATCAATGATCGGTGGATTCACCAATCGCGTTGCATGGATCGATCTGACAGCTGGCGCCGTTGAATACAAAGGCGTCGACGACAGTGACGCCCGCAAGTACATCGGTGCGCGTGGTCTCGGCGTCAAGTACGTCTTCGACAACGGCCCGGACGTCGATCCCTTCTCGCCCGACAATCTGCTTTGTGTCATGAACGGTCCGCTCACCGGCACCGACGTCAACATGAGCGGTCGCCTGGCGGTGATCACCAAGTCGCCCCTCTCCGGCACGATTGCCGATTCGCACATGGGCGGCTGGACCGCAGCCAAGCTGAAGTGGGCCGGCTTCGACGGTCTTGTGTTCAAGGGGAAGGCCGAAAAGCCTGTCTACGCCTACGTTGAAAACGGCGAAGTGACGCTGCACGACGCCTCGGATCTGTGGGGCAAGGGCGTCCACGAGACGTTGAAGATCCTGCGCGAGCGCCACGGCGAGAAGTGTGACGGCATGGCGATTGGGCAGGCCGGCGAAAACTTGATCCGCTTTGCCGGTTGGGTCAACGTAGACGACCGCGCCGCCGGTCGTAACGGCACCGGCGCCGTGGGTGGCAGCAAGAACCTCAAGGCCATCATCGTCAACGGTGACCGCGCCAACCGGCCTCGCCCCGCCAACAGAGACGCAGACCGCGAAGCGCGCAAGCGCGCCTTGGCCGCCATCATGGCCGAAGAGAACATCACGTCCCCGCGCAAGGGTGGCCTGAGCCTCTACGGCACCAACGTGCTCATGAACATCACCGAGAGCATCGGCGCCCTGCCCACCCGAAACTCGCAGACGACAGCCTTTGGCACCGACAACGCCGAACTAATCTCAGGCGAGTACGTGCGCGAGAACATTTTGGTGGACGAACCCACCTGTCATGCCTGCCCGGTGGCCTGCAAGAAGGAAGTGGAGATCACCGAAGGGCCGTACAAGGTGCGCATGGAAAGTGTGGAATACGAGCCTGCCTGGTCCTTGGGCGCCAACTGCGACAACAACAACATCGCCTCGGTGGCCTGGATCATTGATCGCTGCAACGACTACGGCATGGATCCGATTGAACTGGGCAACGTGTTTAGCTGCTTCATGGAAGCCAGCGAACGCGGTTACACCAACGGCGACGGCAAGCTAGAATGGGGCGATCATGCCGGTATGGCGGCAATGGTCGAGAACATCGCGCTACGCAAGGGCGTGGGCGACAAGCTGGCCGAAGGCACGGCCCGCGCCGCCGCTGCGTTCGGCGATCCCAACATCGCCATGACGGTGAAGGGACAGGCCATCCCTGCCTACGATCCGCGCGGCCTCAAGGGCATGGGCATCGCCTACGCCACCAGCAATCGCGGTGCCTGTCACCTGCGCGCCTACACCCCTGCTGCGGAACTGGGCGTGATGCCGTTCGGCTCGCTCAAGGTCGATCCGCTGGAATGGAAGGGCAAGGGCGAACTGGTGAAGGTCTTCCAGGACGTACACGCCGTCTCCGACTCGCTGGATCTGTGCAAGTTCTCGGCCTTCGCCGAAGGTATGGACGAGTACACCCAGCAGTTCAACGCCGTCACCGGCCTGAGCTACAGCGTGGAGGAACTGCTCCTCTGCGGCGAGCGCATCTACAACCTGGAGCGCCACTACAACAACCTGGCCGGCTTCGCCGAAGGCTCCGACTACCTGCCCAAGCGCTTCACGACTGAGCCGAGCACCCAGAAGGGTTCCGAAGGTCACGTCTGCGAGCTGGATCTGATGTTGGAAGAGTATTACAACGTGCGTGGTTGGGTCAACGGCGTGGTGCCGGAAGCCAAACTGCGTGAGCTAGAGATTGTGTAGGTAGGAGGGGACTGGGGATCGGGGACTGGGGATCGGGTTGAGTTTGCCGCCTGTGTATTGGGAATGGGTGGGGAACTCGATTCGGGAGTTGACACGTCGAGATGCGCCGCTGACAATGCGTCCCCAATCCCAATCCCCAATCCTCCGATCCCCAATCCCGCAATCCCCAATCCCCAATCCCCAATCCCCAATCCTAATCTCCCCCGCCACGCAGTGTCTTCCAATGCAATTTCTCGAACATGGCGGCGAGGGCCGCTTCTTCGCCCGAAAATTCCACGCTGGCGCCGCCGATGACCAGCGATCCGATGCGGTTTGGCTCGGCCTTGGTGATATGGGCTGTCCAGCCGTCCCCCTCCATGACGTTTTCCTCCACCTCTGTCGCCCCCAGATCAGCCAGATATTCCTTCATCAGCTACAGTGGCACGCCGTAGTAATCGTGACGGCTCACTGGCCGCCTCCTACTGGCGGGAAGATGCAGATCTCCGTCTGCGCGGGGATGGGCATCTCCAGCCCGCCGAGGTAGCGGATGTCGCGCCCGTTGAGGAAGACGTGAATGCTGGGATGGAGTTCGTCCCCGGAAGAGTTTTTCGCGTAGCGCAGGATGGCGTGTAATCAGTTCGTCCAGCATCGATTGCACGGTATCGCCTGGCTGTGCGTCCAGCGTGACGGTGCTCTTGCCCACGATAGGGCGCAGGGTTGCGTAGAGTCGAATCTCCATCGGTTTTCCTTCCAGACTAGGTGTGTGTGGTACCCAATGTCGTCGACCTCAGGTATCTGGGGGAGACTGGGCGATTCAGCGCTTAGGGGATTGGGCCGACAGTGCGCAGAATGTTCTCGATTATACCTAACTAGCTTGTTTTCGCCAGTACCAGCCGGCCATCTTCGCCAGAAACCAGAGCGTTGCGACGTTGAGCACGAGTACGATGGCGTCGAACAGGCCGAAGTCGTCGGTGATGGTGAGTGCGGTGTTGATCAGCAGCACCGTCATCGCCAGGGCGTAGGCCCAGCGTGTCCGCTTGTCCAGCACCATGCCGCCGATCAGCAGAGCGAAGACGTTGCCAAACATGAGGACGGCCAGCGTTGCCATCAACGCCTGCGCGCCGGGATTGATGGTGCTGATGCGTAGAATCGTGGCGGCGCCGAACACAAGCCAGAGCACAGCGTTGATGTAAAAGAGCGCCTGCACCTGGCGCACCTCTGCCGACAGATCCGAGAACAGAGATAGGTTTCGCATTTCGTCAATCCATCAAGGAATCCAAGAATTGGTGGAATTGGTTAAGGCTCTGGTTCATCATGGGGTGATGTTCGCGTAGCAACGCGTCGTCGTCCACACCGCTGCGATGCACATCGAGGACATGGCGCGCCTTGTCGTCGGTTTCCATGTCCACGTAGCTGGCCGACAGCCGCAAAGACAGCTCCTCGGGCGGCGCGCCAAAGACGCTGCCCGGCAACGATGCGATCTGCCATTCGTCCAGCAGGTGACGCGCCAGCTCTGCCGACGTGGTGATGCCCTTGGCCGCCAACGCCGCCCGCCGTCCGTCGAAGTTGGGGAAGACGTAGAAGCCACCCTGCGGCTCGGCGCTGGGGATATCCAACTCGTTGAGTCCTTCCCACAGATAGTGGGTGCGCACCGCGTGTAGATGGGTGCATTCGGCGATGTACGCCTCGATCTCGGGGTCACCGCTGTAGGCGGTCAGCGCGGCGTACTGCACCGGCGCCGGCGCACAGGACCAGATTTCGCTGCCCACTTTGTTGACGGCGGCGAGCAGGCGCACGCCGTCCTCGCCTGGTGGGAAGAGCGCAACACCCAGCCGCCAGCCACCCACAGAGAGATGCTTGCTCAGCCCGCTCAGCACCACCGTCCCCTCGGGATAGAACTCGGCCATGGATCGATGCGCGTCACGGTGGGGAATGAAGCCGTAAAGCTCGTCGCTGAAGACCAACGTGTTGGTCGCGCGGCAGACGTCGGCGATTTCTGCCAGCAATTCGGCGGGCAGCATTTGCCCGGTGGGGTTGTTGGGGCTGTTGAGCATCAGCACGTGCTGATCGGCCTCGGATTGGGCTAGCGTTTGACGCAGCGCGTCTACGTGCAGGCTGTGGAAGTCGGCGGGATCGGCGGGGATGCGCAGCACCGGTCGATTGCGCAGCTTGGCCTGCGGCTCATAGCTCACCCAGGACGGCGTGGGCAGGATCAGGTCACCGTCCAGCGCGGTGAAGAGCGCGTAGAGCAGCGACTTGCTGCCCGGCCCCACCATTACCTGTTGTGCGGTCACCTCGATCCCCATCCGCTGCGCGTAGTAAGCAGCAGCGGCTGCGCGCAGCTGGGGGATGCCCGGGCCGGGTAGATAGCTGCTGTGGTGTGCGTTCTCGGCCAGCGCCTTCTCGATCTTGGGATGCACAGGAAAGCGTGACTCCCCAAAGCCGAGATGATAGACGGTCTCGCCCGCCGCCCATAGTGCTTTCACCCGTTCGTTGATGTAGAGCGTGGGCGAGGGCGTCAGCGAATCACCGATCTTGGGGGAGAGTGTGAAGGTTGGTTTCATGGTGGTGCTTGCTTTCGTGGGTGTAGTTGGGATGATGAGATGATGGAGATGATGAGCAGGGACAACCATCCATCATCCCATCATCTCATTTCTTCCTGGAAGTGATCTCCACGTGCGTCACTAGCGGCGTCGTCGGGCGCGTGCGCTGCTTCGCCCGTTCAATCGCCCCAATCAGCGCTTGGACGGCGTCATCCTGCGTGCGTCCTTGTCCGCTGAGCTTCGGGTAAAACGGCGACGTGGCGCGGTACCCCGCCCGCGTCCCCTCGATCATGATCGGCAGTTCCTCTTGCATGGCAGTCCCCTCGGTCGCTGCTCTGTTTTCAGAACTTGTGACTCCCCTGCGAAAAGTCCGACTTCTCTCAGGAGGGGAGCAACCGCAAATCGCACAGAAGTCGGACTTTTCGCAGGGGAGTCACAATCTTCATCCGCTGTAGCACCGCAACTTACATGAATGAATCCCCAATCCCAATCTTCCCCATCATCTCATACACCTTCACCACACCGGCATCGTCGATGCGCCCCCAGCCTTGGGCCGAGGCGGCGAGGTAGAGTTGATAGGCGGCAGCGGTGAGGGGAAGGGGGAACTTCTCGTCTCGCGCTGTGTCGAGGACGATGCCCAGATCCTTGAGCCAGATGTCGATGGCGCTGTGCGGCGTGTAGTCGTCGGCCAGGATGTGGGGGACGCGGTTTTGGAACATCCACGAGCCGCCCGCGCTGTTACAGATGACGTCGTAGACCGTCTGCAAGTCCATGCCCGCCTTGGCCGCGAAGGCAATGGCTTCGGCGGCAGAGGCAATGTGGACGCCGGCCAGCAATTGATTGATCATCTTCATGCTCGATCCCTGGCCGCACTCGTCGCCCAGGCGGTAGACGTTGGCCGCCACCGCCTCAAGGACGTCCTCGGCCTTGGCGAACGCCGCCGGGCTGCCCGACGCCATCACGCTCAGTTCGCCGTCCGCAGCGCGGACGGTGCCGCCGCTCACCGGCGCGTCGAGCATGTCCAGGCCCAGGTCGGCCAGGCGTTGCGCCGTCTGGCGGGCGAAGGCAGGCGGCGTGGTAGAGCAGACCATCACCACTGCGCCCGAAGCAAGCTGGGCGGCGGCGCCGTCCTCGCCAAAGAGGACCGACTCCACCTGCGCGGCGTTGAGCACCATCACCACGAGCAGGTCGGCGTCCTTTGCTGCATCCGCCACCGACGCTGCACCCACACCGCCCGCCTCCACAAACGCGGTGACCGCGGCAGGGACAACGTCGTAGCCTTTCACTGTGAACCCGGCGCGCAACAGCGAACGGGCCATGCCCATGCCCATCGCGCCCAGGCCGATGAATCCGATAGTTGTCATGTGTGTGTACTCGCTTTCTTGTGAGAGGAGGCGTGGTGCGTAATCCGTGATGCGTAACCCAGAGGGGGATCACGCCAATAGCACCTGAACGTGCTCTACGAATTACGCATTACACCCCCGCCTTGCCGTGGCAATGTTTGTACTTCTTGCCGCTGCCACAAGGACAGGGATCGTTGCGTCCGACCTTCGTCGAAGGGCTAGGCGCCGGTCTTGATTGCTTCCTGGCTGCTTCTACTCGTTCTATTCTGGCAAGGCTGCGTCGCCGTTCGTCTTCGTCCATGTAGTCGTACCACTTGTCTCGCTTCGGCATATGCGTCGTCGATGTGGGCTTCCTCGGCGGCGCTCAGTACATCACTTTCGACGGTTTCAGGAGACGCATTTGCGAGCATTTGATCGACATCATCCTGCCCGATAAAGGATAGATCGACGAGGTTTTGAGTGAAGGCCCGATTGATTTTACTTGGAGTTCGGCGAAGTGCAGACGCAGTGGAATGAACCAAGATTCCCCAAAGGATGTGTCTTCGGGTCTCAGTTTGTCGTATAGTCGACGATGATAGGCGACGAGCTGATCCCGGTCGACCTTATCGAGCGCGTATAGAAGTTCCAGTGTGCGAAGCATCTCGGCGCGCACCCATTCGTTTGTATCCTCGTCCTCGAGTAGGTCTTGGATACTTTGTACGTCGCCGTCAAAGACGCTCACGAGGATCCGCGCCAAATCTTCGGTGATGATATCGTTGAGGAACTCTTCGATTTCAGGAAGGCGGCAGAACTCGATGATCAGCGGGAAAGCGCGTTTTTCGCGGAATTGCGCCAACAGATACATGGTTGCGACGTACGCCATCGATTCCTCAGGCGTATCATAGGGATCAACATTCGTGTCTTTCAGGATCTGTAGCAGGTGCGGTGTAATTTCTTCTTCTGTTCAACCGCAGCCTTCATGCCCGCGCTTTGAAAGACAAATCCGCCTCGGCGGAGGTCATCGAGGATCTCGTTGATCGTCATTGTGGTCATTATTGATTCTCCTTACCTGCAATCTCCTTTGCCAGCGCAAAAAACTCGCGTTTCCGCTCCGTGTTCAGTCCCCAGTTCACCGGCGGGGACTGGTAACCGTCTTTGTAGTCATTGGCGCCGGGATCGAAGTAGCCCCACGAGGCGTAGCGCGAGATGGCGGCGATGAAGTTGTTCCAGCCCTGATCGAAGTGGAAGTGATCGTCCTCGTTGAAGAGGATGGGCATGGGCTGGTAGCCGGGGACCTGCCGCGTCTGCTCCACCATTTCGGCGATACGATCCGGATCCGAGACGCCGTTGCCGTGGATCAGTAGGAAGTCGGACGTGCGCACCACGTTCTCCAACGGCACGAAGTTGCCGCCGTAGCTCGTCCCCACCAGCAGGCGTCGCCCATCCACGGTGACAGCCTTGGCGCGCTCGATCAGTTCGTGAATGCGGTGCGGTTGCAGGATCTCGTGCTCGTACTTCTTCACGTTGCACTCGTTGTTCACTTCCAGCAGCACATGACGGTACCCCTGCGCCAACAGCCAATGCACCGTGTTGTCTAGGGCTCGGATCACCGCCGCCTCGTCGGCCAGCCGTTCGTCCTGCCCAAAGTAGAAGACGCCCAGGATCGCCACCATGCCCAACTCGTCCAGCCGATCCAGCACGCGGCGCATTCGATCCAGGTAGGCGGGCTTGAACTCGCCCTCCGCTGTGAACGCCGTGTTGCTCCACGGCTGATCCTTGCTGTAGCCTTCGGGGCTGCCCCCCTGGAAATTGACCGTCACCGCCAGCACCCCATGCTCGCGGTAGGTGGGTAGCGCAGCCAGGAACTCCGTCACATTGCGCTCGGCATCGTAGACGCCCGTATCCGGGTAGGCCCAGTGTTGCCGCGTCTCCGCGTTCTCATCGTCGAAGGTCGCCTGCACCATGCGCGTGTTCAGCAGCAAGCCCTCGATGCGATGTCCTTTCCACGTGCGCCCGGCGTAGGTGGGGGCGCCGTTGAGGAAGAATTGGTCGTGGTGGATCGTGATTTCGGTCATGGAGCACTCCTTCGTCGTGAAGAATGAAGAATGAAGAATAAAGAAGAAAGAACGGGTAGACACGCGCTCGCTTGGATTGGTGCCATATCCCGATCCAATCTCTACGCATTCATCATTCATTTCTTTTCATCTCACCCTACCCGGATGAATAAACGCCCACGGGCTCGGCATCTCGCCCACCGGCACGTCGATCACGGTGGGGACGCCGCTGTCGAGGCCGCGGCGGACGGCGTCGCGCAGTTCGGCGAATGACTCGGCGCGCAGTCCTTGTGCGCCGAACGATTCGGCCAGTTTGACGAAGTCGGGGTTGCGCAGCGCGGTAGCGATGACGCGATTGCCGTATTGCTGTTGCTGCATGCGCCGCACGTTGCCGTACGCCCCGTCGTTGAAGACCACCGTCACCGTGGCGATGTTGTGTTGCACCGCCGTTGCCAGTTCCGTGGCCGTGAAGAGGAAGCCGCCGTCGCCGCTCACCGCCAGCACAGGACGATCCGGGTTTGCCACTTTCACGCCCAGCGCCGTGGCCACGCCCCAGCCCAGCGTGCCCTGGTAGCCGTTGGTGATGTAGCTCTTGGGGTGGTAGACGGGCCACGCCACGCGCCCCAGGTAGCCCACCTGCGTCAACTCGTCCACGTAGATGCCCTCTTCGGGCAGTTCCTCGCGCAGCAGGTGAAGGTAATCGATCTGCGGCGAAATCTTGGCGAATTCGGCGTCGATCTCGGCGTGCAGTTCGGCCATCTCCTCGGCGCGCGAGGCGAAGCCCGACGTGTGCTCACGCCACCGCCGCCACCAGCGGGGACGCCGTCGGCGGCGTCGCCACGATGCCCGCATCTGGCACGGACACGAGTCATCTCGGCAGGTCGACGTCGATGCGGATCAGCGTGAGATCGTCGTCCACGCCCCAATCCAGCAGTTGGCGCGAGAGGCGTGTGCCGATGGCGATCACCACGTCCGCGTGCGCCCAGCGACGGTGACCGGCGGGCAGCGTGAAACTCAACGGATGCCGGCTATCGACGACCCCGCGCCCGTTGTAGCTGGCGATGACGGGCGCTTGCAGTAGCTCGGCCAGTTCCTTCACTGCCGCGGCCGCGCCCTGCCGCGCCGCCGCCTACGAAGATCGGCGGTTGCGCGCCCGGCTCAACAGCGCCGCGGCGTGATCAACGACGACGGCGTCCACTTGCGGGCGGCGAGGGTCAACTTGGGCGGGGTGAGATCCACGTCGGCTGTTGCGGCCAGCACGTCGGGCGGCACTTCCAGCCCCACCGGCTGCGGACGATCCGAGTAGAGTTCGTTGAATGCCGCTGCCACGAAAGCGGCGCGTCCGCGGCGGAAGGGACACGCTCCGCCCACTTGGTCAGCGAGCGCAGGATCGTCAACTGATCGGGGATCTCGTGCAACATGCCGTAACCGCGCCAGATCTGGTCCGAGCGAATCTGCCCGGTGAGGCAGAGCACACGTGCATTCGTGGCGTATGCCGTGGACAGCGCCGCCGTGGTGTTCAAAAAGCCCGGTCCTGGCACCACCGAGTAGACGCCCACCCTGTCCGACGCAAGCGCGTAGCCCAGCGCCATGTACGCCGCCCTGCTCATGCCGCGGTGGATCACACGGATCTGGTCCCCTGCGCCGTAGAGCGCATTGTAAAGCTGATCATTCTGCACACCCGGCAGCCCGAAAATCGTATCGACGCCGTGGTTGATGAGTGACTGCACGACGGCCGCCGCCGGTGATGCTTGGCATGGATGGTCCTTTCGGTGTTGGGGATTGGGGATTAGGGACTGGGGATAGATCGCTTCGACATAACGAAGTCTGCTCATGATTCTCGTCGTCAAAATGATGATGTTGTCGACAGGTTCGATTCTCGACACGATCCCCAGTCCCCAGTCCCTAATCCCCAGTCTCCCAACTCAAACTCTTGTATCGCCGCCCGCGCCGCCAGCCCGTCGATTACGCCGAGTTTGGTGACGGCATACGCCCCGGCGTAGCGGGCGAAGTGGACGGCTTCGTTTAGTGATTTCCTTCGGCCAGGGAGACGGCGAGGGCGGCGTTGAAGGCATCGCCGGCCGGTGCTGTCCACCGCGGCTGCGGGGACGGCAGGGATCGTCAGCGCGCCTTGGCGTCGACGATCAGTGCGCCGTCCTTGCTCAGGGTGACGACGACCTGCTTGACGCCCAGTTCAATCAGCCGCCGCGCCAGGACGTCGGTAGGGGTGGCGTCGTCGGGCGGCAGACCAAGGGAGCACACGCGCTTCGGTCTGGTTGGGGGTGAGCAGGTCCACGTGTTGCAGGAGCGACGGCGGCAACGTCCGCGCCGGGCCGGGGTTGAGCACGGTGAAGACGCCGTGTTGGCGGGCCAGGCCGAGCGTCCGCGCCAGGACGTCGTCTGTCACCTCCAACTGACAGAGGACGAGATCGGCGGCGGCGATGCGCTTGGCGAAGGCGTCCACGTGTTGCGCTGTCACATGCAGGTTCGCGCCCAGATCCACCACGATCCAATTCTCGCCCGACGGCAGCAACGTGACAAAGCCCACGCCGGTGTTGATGCCGTCCACGCGCTGGATGTGATCCGTTGGCAGCCCTTCTTGGGCGAAAAGATCGAAGGCCACATCGGCGAAGAGATCGTCGCCCACTGCGGCCAGCAGATCCACGTGCGCACCCAGCCGCGCCGCGGCCACAGCCTGGTTGGTCCCCTTGCCGCCGGGGCCGAAATCGAACGAATCGCCCACCAGGCTTTCGCCTACATGTGGCGGGCGCGGCACTCGCAGCGTCAACCCCACCACGAAGCTGCCCACCACCGCGATCTTTACCATGTTAACGCCTCCTTTGCGCTCTATTTTACCGTCTATGCAATTGAAACGCTACAGAGGATAGAACGCGGATCGAGCGGATTGGGCGGATCTAACGGATTTGCCCGAATTTTCTGGAATTCGCTTTGATCCGCCTAATCCGCCCAATCCGCGTTCTATTCCTCCCGCCCGCTTTTGGTCGTTATCCTGGTTGCAGATATACTTACCCAGATATTGCGCCGGTTCCATTCTCGCTAGGATTTGCCCATGCGTTCGCTTCGCTATTTCACCGCCATCGGCCTTACGGCCATGTCGACGTTGATGCTCGAATTGATCCTCACCCGCATCTTCTCGGTGACGATGTGGTATCACTTCGCCTTCATGGCGATTTCGTTGGCGCTCTTCGGCCTCAGCGCCGGGGCGATCTACCTCTACCTGTGGCCCAAACGCTTCCCCGCTGAGGCGCTCGAAAGCCAGTCCAGCGCCTGGATGTTGGCCTTTGCCGCCACGTTGCCGCTGATCTTCGCCGTGATCATCCGCATTCCGTTCGACGGCGGGATTTCGTGGCACAGCTTTCGCCAGCTCACGTTGATCTACATCCTCGCCGCCATTCCGTTTCTGCTGGGCGGCATGGCGATCTCGCTGGCCTTCCGTCACCGCAGCGCCGTGATCGACCGTGTCTACTTTTCGGATCTGGTGGGCGCGGGCATCGGCTGCGCGTTGACGTTGCTGCTGCTCAATGTGCTGCCCGCGCCGGAAGGCATCATCGTCATCGCCATGATCGGTGCGGTGGCCGCGCTGCTCTACGGCTGGCGCCATGCCCGCCTGCGCCTGGGCAGTGGCGCTTTGCTGGCGTTGCTGACCGTGCTGCTGGTGGTGGACGGTCCACTCGGCGTGGGGATCTTCCAGATCAACCGCGTCAAGGGTGTGGACGAAACCGTGGGCCGCGAGCGCGTCTTTGAGGAATGGAACAGCTTCAGCCGCATCGTCGGCTTCCGCATCACCAACGAGGAGATCGAAGGCTGGGGCCTCTCCGGTGACCCGAACCGGCCCACCATCGCCGAGCAGATCATCCTGCTCATCGACGGCGACGCCGCCACGCCCATCGCTCTCTTCGACGGTGACGCCGCCAACGCCCGCTATCTGCTTAACGACGTGACCAACCTCGTCTATCACCTGCGCCAGGACGCCGACGTGCTGGTGATCGGCCCCGGCGGTGGGCGCGACGTCCTCGCTGCGCTGGCGTCGGGCCAGGCCAACGTCGACGGGGTGGAGCTGAACCCGCTCATGGTCGATGCCGTCAACCAGTTCGATCACCTCAGCGGTGGCATCTACGGTCTGCCCAACGTCAACATCACCATCGACGAAGGGCGCAATTTCATCGCCCGCGCCGACCGCAATTGGGACATCATCCAATCGAGTCTGGTGGACACGTGGGCCGCCACCAGCGCCGGCGCGTTTGTGCTGAGCGAGAGCAATCTCTACACCGTCGAAGCCTTTCAGGATTACGTGAGCCACCTGAGCGAAGACGGCATCTTCACCATGAGCCGCTGGTTCCACGGTGACCGCCCCACCGAAACGCTGCGCATGACGGCTGTGGCCCTCACCGCGCTGGAGCGCATGGGCATCGAGGACGCGCCCAACCACATCGCCGTGGTGATCAAGCCCGAATCGCTGATCGCCACGCTACTGGTGAAACGCACGCCCTTCACCGCCGAAGAGAGCGAGCGCCTCGTGCAGTTGACCCAGGAATTTGGTTTCACGGCGTTGCAGATCCCCAACCGCGTGGCCGAACCGCCCCTGCGCGACCTCGTCTATAACGCCAACCGCGCCAATTTCTGGGAAAATTACCCGTCCGACGTCTCACCCACGACCGATGACAAGCCCTACTTTTTCTACACCCTGCGCCTGGACAACCTGGACGACTGGCGTTACGAGCAGGGCGTGAGCAACATGAACAACCAGGGCGTCTTCGTGCTCTACAGCCTGCTGGGGATCGTCACCGCGCTGGCGTTGCTCACGATCATTCTGCCGCTGTGGTGGAAACGACGGCAGGCGCTGACACAGACGCCCGGCGGCGCGCTCTACCTGCTCTATTTCACTGGCCTGGGCCTGGGCTTTTTGATGGTGGAGATTCCGTTGGTGCAGCGGTTTAGCCTGTTTTTGGGACACCCAATCTACGCGCTGGCGGTGATCCTCTTCGCCGTGTTGCTCTTCAGCGGCGTGGGCAGCTACCTGAGCGGACGCCTCGCCCACGCCCATCCCGAACGCACAGCCACGTGGGTGATCCCCGTGTTGTTGCTGCTGCTCACCGTCTACGCCTACGGCTTGACGCCGGTGCTGCGCAGCCTGCTGCACCTGGAACTGCCCGCCCGCATCGGGTTGTCCGTCCTCTTAATTGCGCCGCTGGGGCTGTTGATGGGCATGCCCATGCCGCTGGGCATCTCCGTGCTGGATCGCACCCGCCCCGCCCTGATCCCGTGGATGTGGGGCGTCAACGGCGCCACGTCCGTCGTCGCCTCGGTGCTGGCAATGGTCGTCAGCCTGAATATCGGCCTCCGTGGGACGCTGCTTGTGGGCATGGCTATCTACGCCGTGGCCTGGTTGGCGATGCTGGGCATCCGTGTGGCGGTGAATCGATCGCCGATCAGCGATCGATCCCTGGAATTGGCGTCGGGAGATTGAAAGAGGGATGATGAGATGATGACAAATCCCCATGCACATCACTGCTGATCTTCACATCCATTCGCACTACTCTCGCGCCACCAGCAAGGATCTGACTTTCGAGCACCTGTGGAAGTGGGCGCAGATCAAGGGGATCCAACTCCTCGCCAGCGGGGACGTGGCCCATCCCGGCTGGTTGCAGGAGATGCGCGCCAAACTCGAACCCGCCGAGGACGGTCTCTTCCGCCTCAAGGACGAGTTCAGCGCGGGCATGATCGACCAGGTCCCCGCGGCGTGTCGGGGGGAGGTGCGCTTCTTGCTGGGCGGCGAGATCAGCAATATCTACAAACGCCACGACGCCGTGCGCAAGGTACACAACCTGATCTTCTTCCCCACGCTCTCCGCCGTGGAAAAGGTGCAGATCGAACTGGAGAAGATCGGCAACATCCGCTCCGACGGTCGGCCCATCCTGGGGTTGGACAGCCGCGATCTGCTCGAAATCGTCCTCACGGTGGACGAGCGCGGCTACTTCATCCCGGCCCACATCTGGACGCCGTGGTTCTCGATGCTCGGCTCCAAGTCCGGCTTCGACAGCGTAGAAGCCTGTTTCGGCGATCTCACCGAGCACATTTTCGCCTTGGAGACCGGCCTTTCGTCGGACCCGCCCATGAACTGGCGCGTCTCCGACCTGGATCGCTACACCCTCGTCTCCAATTCCGACGCCCACTCGCCGCAGAAATTGGGCCGCGAGGCCACCCTTTTTCACACCGAATGCAGCTACGACGCCATCTTCGCCGCCCTCAAAAGCGGTGACCCGTCCACCTTCGGCGGCACTGTCGAATTCTTCCCCGAAGAGGGCAAATACCACTTCGATGGCCACCGCAAGTGCAGCGTCTGCTGGCATCCGCAGCAGACCCAGGCCCACGACGGGCGCTGCGCCGTGTGCGGCAGGCCTGTCACCGTGGGCGTGATGCATCGCGTCGAAGCCCTGGCCGACCGGCCCGAAGGCGTGCGCCCCGATCATGCCCGTCCATTTCACAGCCTGATCCCGCTGCCCGAAGTGCTTTCCGAACTGCTCGGTGTCGGGCCAAACAGCAAGAAGGTGCAAAACGAGTACTTCAGACTGCTCAGTCACCTCGGCCCCGAACTGGACATCCTGCGCAACCTGCCGCTCGAAGACATCGCAGCCGCCGGCGGCGCGCCTCTGGCCGAAGGCATCGCCCGTATGCGCCAGGGAAAGATCGAAGCCGACCCCGGCTATGACGGCGAATTCGGCGTGATTCGACTGTTCAGTGAAGATCCAAACGCGGAAATCGGCGGGCAGATTGCGCTGTTTGCAGAAGAGAAAGAAAGTCAAAAGTCAGAAGGTAAATCGCAAAAGGCAAAAGTGGCCGCGGAACCATCTGTGTTGAGCGGAACATCTGCCCCCATCATCCCATCATCTTATCAACGAGATCCCCAATCACAAATCACAAATCACCAATCACCAAACCAAGCCCAACAACGCGCCATCGAACACACCACATCCCCCCTCCTCATCGTCGCTGGGCCGGGGACGGGCAAGACGCGCACGCTGACCATGCGCATCGCCCACCTGATCCAGGAACACGGCGTCGATCCGGCCAACGTGCTGGCGATCACTTTCACCAACAAGGCCGCCGAGGAAATGGCCGAACGCCTGGCCGCGCTGCTCGATGACGCCGCCGCGGTGCAGGTCACCGTGAAGACGTTCCACGCGCTGGGCGCGCAGATCCTGGCCGAGTGGGGCGACGCCGCCGACGTCACCATCCTAGACGATGAGGATCGCCTGCGCCTGCTGCGCCGCGCCGTCCCCGAATTGAAGGAACGCGAGGCGAACGCCGTCCTGGCGCGCATCAGCGAGGCCAAGAATCAGTTGGTCTTCGTGGATGGGGATGATAGAACGCGAGACGATAGAACGCGGATTGAGCGGATTCAAGTGGATAAAATCGCTGAAGATTCGCTGCAATCCGCTCAATCCGCGTTCTATTCAGATCCAAAATTCATCGAGATCTACCGCAGCTACGAGGACATTTTACGGCTGAGCCACGCCCTGGACTTCGACGATCTTATACTCAAAGTGGTGCGGCTCTGCGTGGCTCGCGAGGACGTGCTTTCGGCGTTGCGGGCGCGCTTCCAGTGGATCTCCGTCGACGAATACCAGGACGTGAACCTGGCGCAATATTGGATGCTGCGTCTTCTGGCCGGTGACGGGCGTCGGCTGTGCGCCATCGGCGATCCCGATCAGGCGATCTACGGATTCCGCGGCGCGGATCATCGCTTTTTTGGCCGCTTTGCCGAAGACTACCCCAACGCCGTCGTGCTGCACCTGAGCCGCAACTATCGCAGCGCCCAGGTTATCCTCGACGCCGCCCAACAGGTCATTGCCCGCAACCCCAATCGCGAGGACGTGGCGCTGCTGGCCGAATTCTCCGAACAGGTGAAACTCGACGTCCACCTTTCGCCCACCGACAGGGCCGAAGCTGAGTTTGTGGTGCATCAGATCGAGCAGATGGTGGGCGGCACCAGCTACTTCTCTCTGGATTCGGGCCGCGTGGACGACGACACCGTCCCCGTGGAGCGTAGCTTCGCCGATTTCGCGGTGCTCTACCGCTTCAACGCCCAGGCGCGGCTGCTGCAAGAAGCGTTCGACCGCTCCGGCATCCCTTACCAGACGGTGGGGCAGACGCCGCTTTACGCCTGCGCACCGGTGCGCGCCGTCCTCGATCTGCTGTGGATCGCGCACAACCCGCAGTCGCGGCTGCATTGGGAACGCGTCCTCAGCGTCAACGGCAAACCGCCCACCGAGCATTCCATCGAATCGGTGACCGCCATCCTGGCCCAAGACGGCTTCCGCGCCGGGCTGCCGCAGATCCTCTACGCCGATGGGCTGTCCGCGGCGCAACGTGACCGCGCCTTGGCTGTCGCCGGCTTCTATCGCGATTTGCCGACACGCCCACACTTGGCCGAGTTGATCGAATCGGCGCAGCGATTTTGGTCGGCGCAGGGCGAGGACGCCATCACCGCCGACGATCTGCGCCGTCTGCACGCCCGCGCCGCCCGCTTCGGGGATCGGCTGGGCGATTTCCTCGTGTCCACGGCGTTGCACAGCGAGACCGACGCCTACGATCCCCGCGCCGACCGTGTGACGCTGATGACGATCCACGCCGCCAAGGGGCTGGAGTTCGCCACCGTCTTCGTCGTCGGCTGCGAGGACGGGCTGCTGCCCTACCTGCCGCAAGGACGTGACGCCGACATCCCCGAAGAGCGCCGTCTCTTCTACGTGGCGATGACGCGGGCGGCGCGGCGGCTGGTCCTCTGTCTTGCGGCGGCGGCGCCTTCTGGGGGCAGCAGATGGAAAACCCCCGCTCCCGCTTCGTCGACGATATCGAAAACGCCCTCCTCAACGTCCGCGCCGCCGAGATCCGCACCGTCAAACGCCCCCCTGAAAACCAGCAACTCGGATTGTTCGATCTTTAGCAGATTCAGAGATTGATCCACGAAGTCACACGAAGAACCACGAAGGCAGAAAAGAAAAAGAAGAGAAGGACACGGATTGTACGGACTTTCAGGACGGCAGAGAGAAGAACTCTATGGTTTTTTCTCTATTGATGTCCTGAAAATCCTGAAATCCGCGTCCTTCTCCTCTCCTCTCCTCTCCTCTCCTCTCCTCTGCTTCGTGTATCTTCGTGTGCCTTCGTGGATCAATCTCTGGATGTCAATCCGCGCAGACGAGCGGAGCGTCGGCCCCGCGGAGATAGCGCTCTGCTTCTTGCTCGCTTAGCCCGCGATTGGCGATGGCGCACGCTTGCGCCTCCCACGGCTCCCACGAGAGCGACCAACGCTGCACCGTGGTCCCAAACGTCCCCAGGTAGAGGCGCTGGCCGTCGGGCGAGAGCGCCATGGACTCGGTCTTGGCGAATGTCTGTAGCACCGGCGCAATAGGACGCCGGTTGCGCCAGTCCCAGCGCAGCACGTTGCCAACATCGTCCACCGATACCAGCAGATCGTCTGTGCCGGGGGGATAGAATGCCAGCCCCCACACACCGGCATGATGCCCTAGCAGCGGTTCGCCCACCGGTTCACCACTCGCCACATCCCACACAAAGATCGAGTGATCCGCGCTGGCCGAAAGCAACTGGGCGCCATCGGGCGTGAAGCGCAGCGCGTTCACCCAGTTGGTGTGGCCTTCGAGCGTCTCGCCCACCTGCTCGTGCGTTGCCACGTTCCATAGATTGATGGTGCTGTCACTGCCGCCTGAGGCCAGGATCGATCCGTCCGGGCTGAAGGCTAGGCTCAGCGCCCACCACACATGCGCGTCGATTGGATCGCCGATAGGCTCGGCAGTGGCCACGTCCCACAGGCGGATCACCCCGGCGAAGTCGCCCGTAGCCAGGATACGGCTGTCTGGGCTGAAGGCCAGGCCGATGATCACATCTTCGTGGGCGTCGGTGATCACCTTGCGCTGCGTCCATGTCTGCGTGTCCCAGAAGATCAGCGCGCCGCCACCTTCACCGGAGACGGCGGTATTGCCGTCGGGGCTGTAGATGGCGTTGATCACGGCGTTGGGGCGGTTGATGGGCAGCATGTGCAGTAGCGCGCCGCTCTCGGCGTCCCACACACCCAGGTTGCTATCGAAGCCGGCGGAGATCAGCGTGGCGCCGTCGGGGCTGACGTCCACGGTGCGGGCGCGTGCCGTGTGCCCGTGTAGGATCTGTTGATCCGTCACACGCCAGCTTAGGATGCGCCCGTCGATGTCGCCGGACGCCATCCACTCGCCGTCGGCGCTGAAGTTGACGCTGCGGATCCAGTTGCTATGACCATCTAGGCGCATGGTCAATTGCCTGCCGTTCGCCATGTCCCACACCAGCAGGCGACCGTCTACGCCGCCGCTGACGAGGCGTTTGCTGTCGGGGCTGAAGCGGGCGATGAGCACGCGCCCATCGTGTCCGCGCAATGGATCGCCGATCTGCAAGCCGGTGACCGTGTCCCAGAGGAGTATGGAACCGTCGAAGCTGGCCGTGGCCAGGATTTTGCCATCTCGGCTGAAGTTCATGCTGTGGATGATGTCGGTGTGTCCGTGGTCTGGATCGAAGATGCGTTCGTCGGTTTCCGTGTTCCAAAAAACGATATGCTGTAGCCCTTTGTCGGGGCCTTCTTGCACAATGTCGACGCGAACAAAGGTGGTACCGTCGTAACTGATGATTGCGCGTGGATCGGAAGGCAGCGCAGGTTTCACCACTTCGCCGGTGACGCCGTCGCGGATCAGCATCGTCTCGGCGTCTGCCGTGATCAGGTAGCGGCCGTCGGCGGAGAAGTTGAGGCTGATGATGTCCTGATCGTGATCGTTCACCGTGGCGATGGGTTCGCGCGTGATCAGATTCCAGATCTCGACGCTCTTCACGCGGTTGACGGCCATGCGGTCGCCCTGCACCGTGAACATGACCTCGCGGATGTCAGCGTCTTGGAAGATCAGCGGCGTGGGCGGCGCGCTGGGCTGGGTGAGATCCCATGCCCACACGCTGCCTTTTCGTCGCTCACGAAGAGCGCGTTGCCGTCGACGCTGTAGGCGAGATCGTAGACGGGCGTCGGCGTCCTGGCGCATGGTTTTGAGCAGGGGCGGCAGCGCCAACTCGGTCATCAGTTCTGTCCGGTCCTCATCGGGCAGGTTGATCTCGGTTGCTGTCAGGCCCAGCAGCAGCGCCAGATCGATCTGCGATTCTGCGCTGCGCATCGATTGGGCGCTGAGCTGGCGCGACAGCGCGATGCGGGCGTCCTCTTTGGCGCGGTTGCGCTCGGTGACCACATCGCGCCGGGATTGGATGGCAAAGAGCGCTGCCACCAGGGCCAACGCCAGCGCCACACCCAGCCCGGCTGTGAGCCAGCGCAGTCTTTGGCTGCTGCGGGCTTCGCTTTCGGCGCGCTGTGACTCGGCCTGCGCCAGCGCCTGCGCATTCTCCAGTTCGCGACGCTGGCGTTCTTCCTGTTCCGCCAGTCTGCGCTGCCGATAGTCGATGCCGGCCTGGATGAAGTTGCGCAGCGGGGCGCTGAGTTCTTCGCCGCGCTCCTGCATCCAGCGTTCTGCTTCGGCCAGCGGGCCGCCGCGCAGCAATGCCCCTTGGTCTTCGGCGGAACGTTGCCACTGGCCGAGCGAAACGCGCACGCGCTGCTGCCAAATCCGGAATTCTCGATCCTGTTCCATCCAGTTTTGTAGCAGCTTCCACTCAGTGATCAGCGCTTCGTGGACGATCTCCACGGTGTCTTCGCCGCCCGCGCCACGGTTGGTAACCACGAGACGGCGGTCGGCAAGATGCTGCACCAGTCGCCAGTCTTCCTGCCCGATCTCTACATACGTGGCGGTGCGCCGTGTGTCGGCTGTGCCTTGCCCAGGCTGGATTAGCTGCAAGAAGATGCGCTGCGCCTGGTGCTGTTGTTCGGGCTGAAGCCGCGCGTAGACGCCACTGGCGTAGTGGGTCAGGGCGCCGACCACGCGTTCCAGATCGTCGTAGGCGGCGTGAGTGAGCCAGCCATCTTTTTGTTCCTGCCACAGCAGTGTGAGGGTGAATTGCAGCAGCGGCAGGTTACCCGGTTCGCTGCTGACGTCGTCGAGCAGACGGTCCACGAGCCCTGGTTCAAAGGTGACGCCTTGGAGCAGCGCCGGCCGTTCGATGGCACGGCGGAGTTCTTCGCGGGTCATCGCGCCCAGCATCAGGGCGCCGTTCTGTAGCGCGTTGGCCAACGGCGCATGAGAAAGCGCCTGCGCCATGAAATCGGCGCGCAGGGCAATCAGCACGCGGCAAGTGACGGTGGGCAATTGGGCGACAGCCAGCAACAGATCGGAGAAATCCAACCTTTGTTGGGCATCGTGGCACTGGGTGAAGACTTCCTCGAACTGATCGACCACCAGAAGGCAGTTTCGGCGTTCATCTGCGCCTGCCGTAGTGCCGGCCACGGCGGCCGTTCGCTCGATGATGAAACTTGCCTGTTGATCCTGTGTCCACTGTTGAAAAGTCGTCCATTGATCAAGGATGGTGCTGTCTTCGCTCCCTTTGCTGGTTGCTTCGGCCAGATTCCGAAAAGGATCGGCGCCTGGCCTGAAGCTGATCACGGCCCACGATTCGTCCAATTGTGGGATGAGGCCGGCATGGACCACCGACGACTTGCCGCTGCCCGAGGGGCCGATTAAGGCGATGAAGGGGCGGTTTTGCATTAATTCGTATAGCCTACTCGTGGCTTGTTCGCGCCCGAAAAAGAGAGAAGCGTCGGCGACGCCAAAGGCTTCGAGTCCTTGGTAGGGATTTTCCGTTTTTTCGATAGACGAGGGCGTCGCGTTTGTACTGATCTGGCGGTAGAGCGCCATTGTCTCCGGGCTTGGCTCTGTGGCAAGCTGCTCGGCCAATATCTGCACGAGGACGTCGAACTGGCGCAACGCTGCCGTGCGTCGTCCGCTGACGGTGAGGGCGCGCATGAGGTTGCGATGGGCAAGTTCGTACCAGGGAACAAACCCAGTCTGCTTTTGCGCCAGTAGCGCCGCTTCTTGGGGTTGCCCTGTTTCGATGCGCGCGGCCACAAGGTTGTCGAAGGCCCACAGCATGTCCTGTTCAAAGCGTCGGCGTGCCTGCGTTAGCCAGTCTTCGAAGTCCTCGCCGATGTTCAGATCCGCGTCAGCTAGAAGTTCGCCGCGGTAGATGGTCGTCGCCTGCTGTAAGTGCTCGATGCACTGTGTGCAGCGGCTCAGTTGATCGTGGGTATGGCTGCGCGCTGCGTCGATATGCGCCTGGAAGCGATGCGCGTCTACCGTCACCTCGCCCGAGGTGACAAACTCCACGTGGGTGCGTGTGGCGCGCACGATTGGGGCGTCATCGCTGTCTCCGATGGCTTGTTTCAGTCGATTCAACTCGGTGCGGAGGCTGTGGCGGGCAGCGCCGCTTTGTCGATCCGGCCAGAAGATTTCGGCAACATGGGCGCGCGGCAGGGGGGTGTTTTGGTGAAGTGCAAGGTAGGCCGGTAACAACCGTGCGCGTTCTGTAGAAAACGAAAGCAACTCTCCCTCTCGTTTTACCTCGTAGTTTCCCAATACGTTCAGATCCAAGCCCATTGTGCCTCCGGGGCGCTTGTGACGAAGATGTGACGGTTGATTGATATGATTATGACATGTTCTTTTGATCTACACTGCCCGCATCCAACTTTCGTCAGAGGAACTTCCATGATTCTAATTCGTGTTGCCGCTGAGTCTCCGGTGGCTTCGGTAGCCGGCGCGATTGCACAGTCGGTTCGCGCCCATCGTCGGTCTGAGGTTCAGTCAATTGGCGCCGCCGCCAACAATCAGGCGATCAAAGCTGTTGCGCTGGCGCGTCGCTACATGGCCGAAGAACAGATTGATCTGGCGATGATCCCGTCTTTGATTGATGTGCAGATAAATGGGTTGACACGCACGGCTGTGCGCATGTCGGTCTTCCCCATAGACGATCTGAGCAAGCATCGCCCCAACAACGGAAACGGCAGAAGGGCTTAGGTTAAAGGCCAGAAGACAGGAATCAGCAACGTTGCGATTCCCCACATGAGCAGGTTCAGCGGTGCGCCAAAGCGTAGATAATCGCCAAAGGTGTAGCCGCCAGGACCCATCACAATGGCGTTGGTCTGGTAGCCCATCGGCGTCATGAAGCTGGCCGAAGCGCCGAAAGCGATTGCTGCCAACAGGGGTTTTGCGTCAACACCCAGGGAGAAAGCAAGCTGTAGCGCAATTGGCGTAAGTAATACTGCCACGGCATTGTTCGAAATCAGTTCGGTGAGCAGGCTGGTGAGCAGGTAAAAGATCGATAGGAAGATCCACGGCGGCGCGTTTCCGGCGAGGGTGATGATACCGTCGACGGCCGCTGCCGCCACGCCGGTGGATTCCATTGCCAGCCCAATTGGGATGGTGCCGGCCAGCAAGAACAGCGTCGGCGCGTCCAGAGAGTTCAACGCCTCCTCTGGGTGCAGGCAGCGGGTGAGTACCATCAGCACTGCTCCGGCGAGCGCCAATACGACGATGGGCAAATTGGTCAGCGTTGCCGTGAGCACAACTGCAAGCATGATCAAGATGGCCAGTCTGTTTTTGGCTGAGCGCAGGATTGTCTGTTCTACGCCTTCCACCAGCAGCAGGCGCCCCATCTCGCGCATTTGGTTCAAGCCATCGGGCTGTCCTTGTAGCAGTAGCACATCCCCATTTTGTAATGGCAGGGAGCGCAGACCCTGCATACGCTGCCGCCCCTGTCGCTGTACGCCCATCACCATTACGCCAAACGATTGGTAGAGACGCAGTCGCCCCAACGGTCGCCCCACAAAGGGCGATTCGGGCAACACCACGGCCTCTACCACCTTGTGTTCCGTTGATCCAAGCGCCACGCGTTGATCATCGGCGAGCACGGTGGCAAGCTGTGTGCCTGTAGACTGGATGAAGCTGCTAATGGTGTTGGGTAGGCCGGCCACCAGTAGGATGTCGCCGGGTTGGATGGCAAGATTGGCTGCCTCGTCTTCGCGGTAGATGCGTTCGCCGCGGAAGAGTTCGAGCAGTTCCACGTAGTTCTCTGGATTTTCCTCTTCGGGCGGTTGCGTTGCCCTGCCCAGGCGGCGGCGATTGGTAATTAGTCGATCTCGATGTTGTCTGCGGCTGGACGCACTTACCCGATCCACCACGTCGCCTGCCAATTTGCCCACGACATCGCTATCTTCGTTTACCGAGAGTTCGGTGATATACGCTGCGCGGCGCTGCGATGCGCCGAAATCGAGCAGTGTGTGATCCGGCAGCACGCGTTGGCTGACTAGCATGATGTAGAGGGTGCCAACCAGCGCGTAGACGATTCCCAGCGGAGCGAACTCAAAGAGCGAAAAGCCGGGGCCGCCCGCCTGACGGTAGATACCGTCCACCAGAATGTTGGTGCTGGTGCCTAACAGCGTCAATGTGCCGCCGAGGATCGCAAAATAACTAAGCGGCATGAGGAATTTTGACGCGCTGCGGTGGAACTGCTGGCTCAACGAGAGGATCACCGGCACCATCATCACCACCACGGGCGTGTTGTTGACGAAGGCGCTGGCCACCGGCACTGTCAGCGCCAGCAGAAGCAGCAGCCGGATCGGGCTTCCCTGAGAAAATCGCGCCAGGTAGAGGGTGACGCGTTCCAGCGCGCCGGTGCGCAGTAGACCACCACTGAGCACGAACATGGCGGCCACGGTGAGCGTTGCGCTGTTCGAGAAACCTGAGAACGCCTGCTCTGGGCCGAGGATACCACTCAGTACCAACAGGACAATGGTCAGCGTGGCCGTTACCTCAATCGGAAGCCAACGCGTCACATAGAGCGTGGTGGCGCCGATTAAGATGATCAACAGCAGAATCGCATCGAGGCTCATGGATTGGCCAACGAACAATTGGGGGGATGAAATCACCAGAGCGGCGATACCGCCCGGCCGGGATTGTGTAAGGGTAAACGCGTCACCTTCTTCACAACTGAGTATACAGGTTTTGCAACGAATCTGCTAGTCACCTGTATGCAAGGGGTGCATTTCAGATACTCGCCTCCCGAGAGGACAAATGACGAGAAATCACAGGATATCTATCACATCACAGTAGGCGTGTTCTCACACATCATCGAGGTGGGCATGGGTGCGGGTGATCTACCAACGGGCTGATTGCATGTCACCTATGTGAATTCGGACCTGACAAACCCATTCACCAGTTGAAGGTGGCTAACAATGCAAAGAAGGCATATACCCTACATGATGACGATGTTGCTTATTGTGTTGGCGACGGCTTCGGTTCATATTGCCTGGTCTGCGCAGACACAACAGCCACATGCAACGCCGGACATCATTGCTGTTGATACGGTCGACACGAATTTCCTACCCTATGTCGTGAAAGAAGAATCATCGACCGCTACCCAAACGCCTACCCAAACTGCCACAAACACAATTACCCCAGAACCGCCAACCGCCACGCCGACGCCCACATCGACGCAACCCACCGGCGTGATCGTGCTGAGCAGCAGTGCATTCGTGCCGTATTCGGGTTCGACGAGTCTCTATATCGTCGGCGAAGTGCGAAACGATACCGCTTCCAATGTGCGATTCGTCAGAGTCAATGCCACACTCCGGGATGCCGCCGGCAATGTGGTGACCAATAGGAGCACATACGCAACCATCGATGTCCTTACACCGGGGATGACGTCACCGTTTCGCGCATTGTTTGGCGATGCGCCGGTGTGGGCATCCTACGAACTGGACATCACCTGGAATACAACTACCAATGTTCCGTATGCTTTGGAGGTATTGAACGCACAGTCATACTTCGACAGCCTTTAACGCTTTTCGTGTCGCCGCAAAATCAGGAATCAGTATGGCGAATCGAGGAGCGCCATTCGGGCCGTGGTGACGATCTATGACAGCGAAGGAAAGTGATCGGCGTGGACTACGACGACATCGATCCAGATCTTCTCACGCCTGGGCAGACTGCATCGTTTGATGTTGAGGTCTACTTCTGGAAGTACAAGCCGGATCGGTCAAGAGTCGTGGGTCATCTGTTGCAGGTGATGGGCGACTGACGAAAAACAAGGGCGTTTCCAGCCCAAAACCGAGCGCACCTGAATAATGCCAATCAAGAAAAGAACGGCCCTGCGTTTCTACTGAGAAATAGAGACGCAGGGCCGTTTGCATTCGCACCTTAACAGAAGACTCAACCATCAAGGTGTCTGCACTAGGAGCGGGCGAAGAGATTCGAACTCTCGACATTCAGCTTGGGAAGCTGACGTTCTACCACTGAACTACGCCCGCAATGTATGTGTGAGTATAGCCGATTTTGTGCTCCTGTCAAACGGGTGGATTGGGTTGTTAAATGGCGAACGAAGGCTACACGTTATTGGGCGAGGCTGACGTTGTTCAAAGGACCTTCGGAGACCTCACGGATGTGAACCGTGTCTGAAAAATCCGCCCCCGAAGACCCACATGGATTATCAAAAAACGCTATCCTTGAGACCTACGCCACCCTCCCCGAGAAGACCAACCACCCATCACCGGTGATCGCGCATCTCCGCGGCTGCTAAAAAGATCCCCGCCGACAACCCCAAAATGGCTCACGCGGGAAGATCAGGCCGTGTGACCTCATCAGACACGATTACCCTGCCTCCCCTCTCCCACCGCTGTCCTCAGCGGCTACCCAACATACTGAGCCTAATCGAGATTAAGAACGCATCTATCCTTCGCGTACAATCCCCATTGTCATCGGAAAACCCGCGACAGCATTTCTCCCAAACGCTACAACCAAGTCACCGACGCGTGCGTTATCGATGGCATCTACGGTATGCAGTCTGTCCGCTGTGTCTGTCGCCAGTCGCCGGCTTTCGCATCAAGAAAAGCGAGTAACTCAGGGTCAGACAAGTCGGTGAGACAATTGTTGTCTACGTTTAGGCTCTGAAGGTTTTGTAAGTGAGTCAGTTCATGTGGAAGCGAGGTCAAAGCGTTTTGCTGTACATAAAGAGAACCAAGATTGGACAACTCTCCAATCTCTGGAGGAAGCGAGGTCAAAGCGTTTTGCTCTACAGAAAGATACCCAAGACTGGACAACTCTCCAATCTCCGGAGGAAGTGAGGTCAAAGCGTTTTGCTCTACATAAAGAGAATCAAGACTGGACAACTCTCCAATCTCCGGAGGAAGCGAGGTCAGTTGATTATCACTCAGATTAAGGGTTTTGAGGTTGACCAAATCGCCAACTTCAGCCGGAAGGGCAGTCAGCTCATTGTAGGACACATCTAGTAATTCAAGAGAAAGCAAACGTCCGCATACCGGCCAAACCCAGCATCCGCCGGCAAATACGTATCCACCCGAAACGGGCTACGCGCTCCAGGCTTAACCCATCGCCCAGACACAGCCCCATTCACAACCTCCACCAACGCCCCATCCTCAGCGTAGAACCGCACCACAACATCCACCAGCGAAAACTGTTCCTCTCCAACATTCTCAACCGCCCCAGCGAACACAAGACGACCATCCAGATCCACAAACGCCGACCACTCCACTACCTCTACCCGATCCGGATTCGCCACGTCCATCCAGCGGCCTACGCCCGTGTACTCGCCCCGAAGTGGGTTGAGGTCTGCCTGAGGGAAGCGCATGGCTTTCTCCTGTTTGTCTTTCTGCCGTTACGGAAATGTCGAGGTGATTCTTTGCCTACAGGTCAAGCCTCCTCCTCAGCGCAGGGGACGTTCAACCAGCCCGAGCGGAAAGGCTGCACATGACCGTCTTCGGGGCTGAAACGATGACGCCAGATACAGCCGTTGTCATTATTGAGTAGGTGCAGCGACACCGAAGTCACCGCGGACGTGGTGCGTACGCAGTGAATGTCGTTTTCGGGCAGTAACTCGTAGAAGTCGCCGGGGCGTAGGAAGTTGCGCTCGCGCAGCACGAGATCGGCGTGGTGATCGTCTTCACCGTCGTCGCGGCGCGCAAAGACGTCTTCTTCCTGTTCGCCGCGGTAGAGGCCAACCAATCCCCAGGCCAGGTGATCGTGGACAGGTGTCTGCGCGCCGGGCGGCACCACCAGCGCCGAGAAGGCCAGGCTGCCGTCGCCCGCACGGTAGAGCAACCACATGCCGATGCCGCTGCCCATGCCGCTGTCGGTTGCCGGCTCTTGGTAGGCATCCGGCAGCCAGTCGGGCGTGTTGAGCAGTTGGGCGAAGTGGGGCCGAATGGCTTCGATGGCGGCGTGGACGTCCACCTCACGGCTGCGGATTTCGTTCACCGCCCCGATGAAGGCGTGCATGGTTGGGTTGTCGAGAATCCACTCGTCGTGCATGTCAATGGAACTCGATCAACGGCTTGATCGCTTCTTCCACTTCGTAGGCGATGTCTTCGGGGACGCGCGGGTTGAAGGGCGCTCCTTCGCCGCCGTCAATGTCGTCGAAGCCGCTGAGGATCATTGCCTCCACCACCGCCGAGTAGTTGTAGATGCGCCCGTTGCGGAAGCGGATCGTCTCCAGAGCGTCGGCCTTGGCCTGCAATTGGGCGGATGTGCGGTAGTCGCCGCGGCGTTGGGCATTGTTGATCTCATCGGAGAGGCGCGCCGCCAGCAGACCGATGCCGGAGGTGTGTCCTTTGGCGCCCAGCTCGGCGCCGCGGGTGCTGCGATCACCGATGCCCCAGATGATCAGGCCGTTGTCGCCCACCTCGCGCACCAGCGGATGCACGTCTTCTTCGCCGGTGCCGACCTTGACCCCGATGAACGCGTCGGAATCGGCGAAGAGCCTGGCCACGGCGTCGAGATCACGCGATTGCTTGAAGTAGTAGATGAAGCGGGCGCCGTGCGCATCGGCCATCTCATCGCCGAAGTCGCGGAAAGTCTGATACAATCCTTCAGGATCGTAGATGCCCCCCAGCGGCATGATCAGGTAAGCATCCGGCGGGCGCTGCAACGCGGACAGTTCGCCGATCAGCTTGCGCGCATCGGCCAGCGGATTGGGGACCACGCCCGCAACGTAGACGCCCTCGCTGCCCATCGTCTGTGTCGTCGCATCCACCAGCTTCACCTGCTCGTCCAGCGTCATGTGGTGGACAGGGCTGGTGCCGGCAATCGAAATGACGCGCGGACGTCCGCCGTCGAGGGCGTTGTGGCTCATCAAGTAGCGCACGTTCTTGCGATGACCGTCGAAATCGATCTGGCCGTTACGGTACGGCACGACAGGGATCGCGGTGACGCCTTCCAGCGCCGATAGCAACGCGTCCGTCTCCATGCGGACCTGCGGTGCAACAATCGTCATGTGGTTTTCCTCCGTCTTTTGGATATCTCTTGGCTTCGGTGGCTGCAAGTGGGGTGCGCCTTGCACAGACGCTGTCACCATTCTACCATCACCAATCACCAGTCACCAATCACCTTCTGAGGAGCTTGCTTTGAAGATTGAAATCGTATCGCACCGGGGTGCCAATGGGCTGGCGCCGGAGAACACGATGGCTGCGGCGCAGGCGTCGCTGGATTTGGGCGTGGACTACATCGAAGTGGACGTGTGGACGTCGCGCGATCACGTCTTTTACATCATGCACGATCCCACGGTGGATCGCACCACCGATGGATCGGGGCATCTGCTCAGCCTGGATTCCACCGTCATCGATCAGTTGGACGCGGGTAGTTGGTTCGATCCGCGCTTCGCCGGCGAACGCGTGCCGCGGCTGGAGGACTTCCTCGACTGGGCGCGCGGACGCACGAAGGTCTTCTTCGACGTGAAGTTTGCCCACCCCCATCACTTGATCGAGTTGATCCGCGCCAAAGGGATGGTGGACGACTGCTTCCTGTGGTCGGGCAGTAGGGGCTGGATGTGGCTGTGTCATGAAATGGCGCCGGAGTTGGCGTTGAAGGTGAATGTGCAGACCGTCGCCGATGTGGCAAAGGCCCACGAAGATCTGGGCGCCAGGATCGTCGAAGTCGGCCCGCACAACCTCACCCACGATCTCATCGCGGCCTGCCGCAGCCGCGGCATTCGCATCATGGCCTACCCTGAGCAAAACACCGAAGCCGTCTTCCGCGATCTGCTGGCGCGCGACATCGACATGATCAATCTGGATCAGCCGGATCTGTTTGTGCAGGTGAGAGATGGCCGACCGATGCGGGATGACGAATGAGGATGACTGATGCGAGGCTGTCTTCACCAGTACGCTGGCCGAAACGTGTCTATGAAATCCAGAGAGAGCACGCCTGCGTGCGGCGCCTACCGTGTAGACCCGCACGAGGGCGTGCTCTTCCTCTGGTCACCTGAATACGGCGATTCATTTACGCCGGTGTACTATCCGACAGTGCTATTCGTTGATGAACCACTGCGCCGGCACGGTGGGATACCACCTACCCGAGATCGAGTGTGTGACCACGTTGCGCAGCCGGTTGTTGACCACGGCCAACTGCCCAAAGCGTGGATCGTCCACCACCAGGCCGATGGACCAGGTTGTCCATGTGAATCTCGAAGACTTCCTGCATCAGGGCGTTGCGCGCTTCTTCCGACGGTTCGCCCAGATCTGCTCGCGGATCTCAAGTAGTCGTTTCACCTCGTCGGGCGGTTCTACGCCCTGCTCGCCGTTGGTGTCCATCCACAGCGCCCAATCCGGCGACCACTGCCAGTTGGCCAGGGCGAAGGTGTTGGAGTTCAGCGTAGGATGCACAGGACCGCCGCCGAAGTGCGCCCCGCGAGCGGACAGGTCATGCTCGCCCGCGTTGTGACGCGTCGACCAAAGCTCGCCCGCCTCCGGCGTCACCGTGGCGCGGATACCGACAGTGTCCCAGTAGCCCTTCACCAGTTCCATCAACTCGGCGGTCTCGGCGGGCCAGGCCGTGGTGGCCGAGATCACCAGCAGCAGTTCGTTGCCGTCGGGGCCGAGGCGGTAGCCGTCGGCGTCGCGCTCGGTGAGGCCGATGTCGTCGAGCATCTGGTTGGCCAGATCCGGGTCGAACTGCGCCCAGGACTGGAAGAGATCCGACTCGCCGTGGTACGGGTCCCCGCGCAGTGGCGCCACCTGCGATGCGAAGACGCCGCCCTTGTAGATCAGCTTGACGATCTCATCGCGGTTGATCGCCACCGATAGCGCCTGGCGGAACTGCTTGTTGTTGTACAGCTCGTGTTTCGCTTCATCTTCGGTGGTGAAGTTGAACATGATGTTGCCGTAGGAGTTGGGCATCCAGTCGGCGTAGGCGAAGCGGTAGTTGCCGCCTTCTTTGTTGTCGCTGAGGATGGGCAGGTTGGACTGTCCAAGCGCACGCACGAAGTCGAGTTCACCGGCGATGGTCTTGAGCAGAGCTGCTTCGACATCGGCCACGCGGCTGCGGATCTCGCCGATGGGGCGGGCAACTGATTGCCGTCGGTGTCAACCTTCCAGTAGTAGGGGTTGCGTAAGAAGACTTCCACCGGGTTCGGCGGCGCTGCCTGTGGGATCCAGGCGCCAATGGTGGGGCGATCCGGGTTGGTGGTGGTGGCCTTCTCGTTGAAGAAATCGGCCCAGTTGTCGAAACCGTCCTCTTCCATCGCCGCTTCGATGGCGTCTACCTCGGCGTAGTTGGGGTGGAACTGCTCCAGGTAGTGGCGCGGGTGCTGGGTGGGCGACGAGCGTGGGAAGCCCCAACTGCCCAGGTAGGTGGTGAACAACGCGTACGGTTCGGCAAACGCGAACTGAATCGTGTAGTCGTCGACCATTGTGAATTCGGCCAACTCGCCGCCGCGGGTCAGCAGCGTGGGGGGCGCAGGTGTCAGATCGGTGTTGAGGATCACATCTTCCCACCAGAAGCGGATGTCGTTGGCGGTGAAGGGGGTGCCATCGCTCCACTTGATGCCCTGGCGAATGTTCAGCGTGAGGACTTTGTAGTCGTCGGACCATTCCCAGCTCTGGGCCACGTTGGGGATGATCTCGCCCTGGGGCGAATGCACGGTGAGCGATTCGGCCAGCCACCAGTTGCCCACTTCGGCGCGCACCCGCCCAGTGATCACCTTGCGCAGCGTGCCGCCGTATTTGCCGATGGCCTCTTCGGGCTGCACCACGATGGGTTCGGCGGGCAGGCGTTCTTCCACGGCCGGCAGCGTACCGGCGGCCACCATTTCGGCCAGTTCGGGCGCTTCGCCATAGCTGCTGATCGCCTGGCCGGTGGCGCTTTCGGCGTCGGCGGGCGAATTGAAGACCTGCATCTGCACCGGGCGTTCGCCGGCGCCGGCGGGGGCATCGGTGAGGATCATCAGGGGCCCGACGATCCGCCTGACGTGTCCGCCGCCGCGCTGCTGGACGCGGTGTCCGCGGTGCGTCGGTATGGCGCGGTGTCGGCCGGGCAGCGCCACCGCCACAACCGGCTAAAAGCAGAATCGCAAATCAGAAGCGCTGAAGCCAGATAGAAAGATTGGGTTCCTCGATTTCACAAGTGGACCTCTGTGGTCTGTGCTCCTGGTAGGGTCAACACTTGGTTTGATGGGTCTTGGCGACTCCGCAACAGGTGTCATGGCATAGGCGGCTCCGTCTCGGTGCGATTGTTGATTATGATTCAGGTGGCGATAGCGATGTTGTGGCCGCTGCCCCCGCGGACGCCTTTAGCTTGAGTTCCTGAGCGAAGTGACAGCGGGCGAAGTGGGGATGGCGTCATGTCGGCCACGTTGAGCAGCGGCGGTTCCTCGCTCGCAGATTGCGTCCGCGCAAGGACAGCGCGGGTGAAAGGCGCAGCCCGTCGGCACATTGGCCGGATCCGCCACTTCGCCTTCCAGCAGAATGCGTTCGCGGTGTGTCCTTTTCGATCTGTCTCGATCACAGGCACAGCCGAGAGCAGCGCTTCGGTGTAGGGGTGGCGGGGGTGGCTGAAGATGGCGGCGGTGTCGCCCAATTCCACGATTTGCCCCACGTACATCACGGCCACGCGGTCGCTGATGTACTCGACCACGGCCAGGTTGTGGGTGATGAAGAGATAGGTGAGGTTGAGATCTGTCTGCAATTCGCGTAGCAGGCTCAGGATCTGCGCCTGCACCGAAACATCCAATGCCGAAATTGGCTCGTCGGCCACCACAAACTCAGGATCAAGCGCCAGGGCGCGGGCGATAGCGATACGCTGGCGCTGCCCGCCGCTGAAGGCATGGGGATAGCGGCGCATGTAGGTGGGGTCCAGGCGCACGCTTTGCAGCAGCTTCGCCACCCGATCTTCCAACTCACGGCGGCTCTTCACCAGATTGCGCGTGATGAACGGTTCGCCGATGATCTCCAACACGGTCATACGCGGGTTGAGCGACGAATACGGGTCCTGGAAGATCATGCCCATGTAGCGTTGCACGTAGCGCAGTTCGGGGATACTCAACGCCATCATGTCGATGTCTTTGCCGCTGCGCCGGTGAAAGTGGATCGATCCACCCGTCGGCTCGATGGCGCATCACACATCGTCCTGTGGTCGTTTTTAAGCCGCAGCCGCTTTCGCCCACCAGCGCCAGTGTTTCACCGCGTTACCGCACTTCGAAGCTGACCCCGTCCACGGCGCTAATGTTGCCCACCGTCTTGCGCATGCCGCGCAATAATTGGGTAGTGCTTTTCCAGATCTTTGACTTTGATCACCACATCGCGATCAGACATTGCTTAAGTTCCTACACGGGAATCCCAAGTAGATTCCAGATTCACGAAGACACGAAGGTACACACGAAGGTACACGAAGAACAGAAGAGACGGACGCGGATTTCAGGGCTACACGGAGCCAGCAGAGACAAGAGATTCCCCACCGTCCTCTGGATATCCTGAAATCCAGGTCCCTCTCCTCTTTCTCTGTTCTGACTTCGTGTGGCTTCGTGGATCATCATTTCTCCGCCTTGTCTCAAACGTAAAGATGACAGCGCACCCGGTGTCCAGAACTGACCTCCACCTGGGGCGGGTAGTCGACATCGCACGTGCCGGGCATGAACTCGGGGCAGCGCGGGTGAAAAGGGCATCCGCTGGGCCGCCTGTACGGGCTAGGCACCGAGCCGGTGATGGGCGCAATCTCCTGGGCGCGGCCTTCGCCCAGTTCCGGCACCGAGCGCAGCAGACCGACGGTGTACGGGTGCTTGGGGTTGCGGAAGAGTTCGCGGGCAGGCGCGCTCTCCACGTCTTTGCCCAGGTACATGATCATCACGCGGTCGCACAACTCGGAGATCACCGCCAGATCGTGGGTGATCACCATCAGCGCCATGCCCATCTCCTTTTGCAGATCCTTCATCAGCGCCAGGATTTGCGCCTGGATCGTTACGTCCACCGCGGTGGTGGGTTCGTCGGCGATGAGCAGCATGGGGTGGCACGAGAGCGCCATCGCGATCATGGCGCGTTGACGCATCCCGCCGCTCAGCGCAAAAGGATAGGCGTCGATGGTCTGCTCGGGCTTGGGCATGCCCACACGGCGCAGGATCTCAATCGCGCGCTCGCGGGCCTCGGCGGCGCTGCAATTCTGATGCAGCCGGATCACCTCGGTGATCTGGTTGCCGATGGTGTAGACCATGCTGAACCCGGCCATCGGCTCCTGGAAGACCATGGAGATCACCCGCCCGCGGATGTCGCGGATCTCTTTGCCGCGCTCGTTCAGCGCCACCAGATCCACCTGCCTGCCGTTCTCCTGGAGCATAATTTCGCCGTCGACGATCTTGCCGTTCTTGGGGACGATGCGCAGGATCGACTGCGCGGTAACACTCTTGCCGCAGCCACTCTCTCCGGCGATGCCCAACGCTTCGCCGCGGCGAATCTCGAAGCTCACACCGTCCACCGCGTCGAGGACGCCTTCCTGCGAGAAGAACTGGGTGGTGAGGTTGCGGACACTCAGGAGCACTGGTTTGTCTGTCTTAGATCCGTCCATAGATCCGTCCTAGATGTTGGCGTAGGGATCGGCGGCGTCGCGCAGGCCATCGCCCACGAAGTTGAAGCAAAGAATGGCGATCACCACGAAGAGGCCGGGGATGAGCAGCCAGGGCGAATCGGCCAGCACCAGGATGCGCTGTGCGTCTTTGAGCAGCACGCCCCAACTGATGGCGGGCGCTTGCAGCCCAAGACCGATGAAGCTCAACGCCGTCTCGCCCAGGATCATGCCCGGTACGCTCAGCGTAAGCGAGGCGATGATGTGGCTGGTGAACGACGGCAGCATGTGACGGAAGATGATACGCGTCTCATTGGAGCCGTTGAGTTGGGCCGCCATGATGTATTCTTCCTCGCGCAGCGACATGAACTTGCCGCGTACCACACGCGCCAGCCCTGTCCAGCCCACCAGCGACAGGATCACCACGATGCCGAAGTAGGTTTGCACCACGCTCCAGGTGGGGGGCAGCGCCACACTCAGCGCCATCCACAACGGCAGCGTGGGAATCGAGCGGATGAACTCGATGATGCGCTGAATGATCAAGTCGGTCAGCCCACCGAAATAGCCCGACACGCCGCCCACGATGATGCCGATGATGAAGCTGATGGCGATGCCCAGCAGGCCCACCGAAAGCGAGATGCGCGCCCCAAAGATCGTGCGCGAAGGACGTCGCGTCCCATCTTGTCTGTGCCGAAGAGGAAGATCACGCCTTCTTCCACGCCGAACAGGTGAATATCGCTCTCGAAGACACCCCACAACTTGTACGGGTCGCCTTTCACAAAGAGGTGAATGGGGAACTTTTGCGATGGGTCCACTGCGTAGACGGTGCGGAAGGTGGCCATCTCCATCTCCGACGTCATGCCGTAGACGAACGGGCGCAGTTGAAACTGCCCGTTGTCCACAAAGCGGATGGGCTGCGGCGGCATGTACATGTAGTCGGTGTCGTGGTGCGTGGGATCGTAGGGCGACACAAACTCAGCAAAAATCGCGCACAGGTAGAAGAAAACCAGCACCGCCAGCGAAAAGACAGCCACGCGATGACGCACAAACCGCCACCGGATCAACTGCCACGGCGTCGCTACCGAGTAGTCCTCATCGACAGGGCCACTGCCACCGCCCTTGTGTTGCGCTACCTCTTCCAAAACGGCCATCTACACCATCCTTTCCATCTGCAAACTTGCCACCTGCCCCGCTCCGCCTCAGATCGCATTCCGAATCCGTGGATCCAACCATGCCAGCAGCACATCCGACACCAACGTGCCGATCAGCGTCAACATGCTCAGGATCATCACGATGCTGCCCGCCAGGAACATGTCCTGGCTCATGAGTGCGCCTACGAAGAGCGGCGCAATCGTGGGCAGACCGAGCACCAGCGACGCCAGCAGTTCACCGTTCACCAGCGCCGGCAGCGTCCAGCCGATGGTGCTCACCACCGGGTTCAGGGCGATGCGGAACGGGTACTTGATGATCATCTTGCCTTCGGACAGCCCCTTCGAGCGCGCCACCATCACGTACGGCCGCTCCAACTCATCCAGCAGATTGGCGCGCATCACGCGGATCAGCCCTGCCGTCCCCGCTGTACCCACCACCACGGCGGGCAGCCAGATGTGCTGGAGCAGGTCGACGAACTTGGCGAAGCTCCACGGCGCCATGATGTACTCATCCGAGAAAAGCCCCACTGCCACATTCCCCGTGGCCACGAAGTAATACCACAGGATGATCAACGCCAGCAGGAAGTTGGGTGTGGCCAGGCCGATGAAGCCAATCAGCGTGAAGATGTAGTCGCCAAACGAATACTGATGCGTCGCCGAGTACAGCCCGATGGGGATGGCCAGCGCGTAGGCAAGCCCGAACGACGCAATCGAAATGGCGAGGCTCCAGGGCAGGCGGTCGGCGATCAACTTACTCACGGGCTGGTTCCACTCCAGCGAACGGCCCAGATCGCCTTCCAGAATGTTGCCCATCCAGCGTAGGTAGCGCACGTACGTGGGCGAGTCCAATCCGTAGCGGCTGCGCAGCGCGGCGATCTCTGCCGGGTCTACGGCCTGCTGCTGTTGGATCAAATCGTTCACATACGCGTCCATGTAGTCGCCGGGCGGCGCCTCGATGATGGCGAACGAAATGATCGACACCACGAACAACGTGGGAATCATGAGCAACACGCGACGGACGATGAAAAGTAGCATGACGATTTCCTTGATTACCAATCACTAATCACCAATCACCAATCACCTCTAGATCCGCCAAATAGATCGCCGACGGCGCCAAAGACGTGCCGCTGCCTTCGTGGCTGGAATAGAACGAGAGCAGCCCCTTCTGGGATGACAGCGCCACGAAGCCGGGATAGGAATTGTCGCCGCCGCTGGGTAGCTCGGCGATCTCCTGCAATTGATCGTCGACGAGCCAGTAGATCGTGGTGACGGGCGGCGCGCCCTCGCTCATCTTGCGCCCACCCACCAGGTAACGATCTCCCCAGCGCGCCAGCATTGGACCGCCGACGTAGCGATCCAGATCGGTCTGCGTCCACGACGTGTAAGGCGGCGCCGCGCGGCAGACCTGCGCCGGGCGACGTCCCATTGTGCGCGCCACGGCCAGCACGCTGCCATCGTCCTCGAAGACGAAGGCCGTCTCGTCGCCGTAGGCCGGCTGCATCAGGCCCAACGGCGTCCAGTTGACGCCGTCTTCGCTGGCCATTAGCCACGATTCCATCGCCTCGAATGCTTCCTCGCGATCCTCGATTACGTCGAAGTTGCGCAGGCGGCGTCCGTTCAGGTAGGCGACGCCGTCGTGTGTCCCTGCGCGCCAGATGTAGTGGCCGTGGGTGCCGTTGAGCAGCGTCGGCCCCTGCCAGGTGACGCCGTCCTCGCTGGACGCGCAATAGCCCAGGTGATCGTTGATGTCGCGCTCACTGCTGTCGCCCGGCTCCACCCACCACGTACCGGTGTAGACGAAGATCCTGTCTTTGAGGACGGCGAAATGGGGATCGCGCACGTCTCGCTTCGGCACGCTGAACTCGTGTACCTGCGCCCAATCCACGCCGTCCTCGCTGCGCATCACCACAATGCGCGACGACGTGAACAGCATGTGGCCGTCGGGGCAACTGCGGAAGGTGAGATAGATGTAGTCGCCAAAGCGGCACAAATCCGTAAACGCGTTGTGGTTGCCGTCGTTGAAGACCTGCCGGATGTTGCTGATCTGGAGTGTGGGGGGCATGGGGGCGTTCCTTTTGTGATGAAGTGATTGGTGATTTGGGTGAATGAAACCAGGAGGAATGCCGTCAACTACAGATGGTGATTCTATGAATTTCGGTTGACACGGGAGAAAGCGCTGTGGTACTTTGGTTCTATAAGTGAACCACAAACCATTTTCAATTGCAATGTCGTTTTTTGCGCCCTACTGCCTCCCAAAGGTTTTCCCACAGCAGAGGAGATCTCCCCATGTCGCCGATTCTGTATGAGAACATCGTGATTCACGCCGCGCCTGAAGACTATGCTACCTTCCCGTCGATCCAGGTGGATGCCGACGGAGATCTGTACGTCACCTATCGCCATGCGCCCAACGATCTGGGCGGCGGACGCTACTCCCACATCGACGTGCGTTCCGTGGCCCTGCTCAAGCGTTCCACCGATCAAGGACACACCTGGCAACTGGTGGGGGAACCCATCACCGGTCACCTGCCGCAAAGTGGTATCCAGGACCCGTCGCTGACGATCCTGCGCAACGGCGACTTCCTGCTCACCTACTTCCACTGGCGACACGAGCCGGATCACCCGCTGGCGCGGCAGGGTGCAATCTTCGAGGGAGTGTGGGTGCGTCGCTCAAGCGACAAAGGATTGACCTGGGGAGACCCTGTCTACGTGCCGGTGGATGAGAACACTGAACTTGGCATCAGCGAACCCGCCATTGAGCTGGCCGACGGTCGCCTGATGTTGGCCGGCTACGCCTCGATCCCCGCCGGTGGAGGACAGGCGGCGCTGGTCTCGTTTTCCTCGGATCAGGGCGACACGTGGACCACGCCGCAGATCGTAGCCCACGACCCCAGCGGCATGATCGACTTCCAGGAACCGGCCCTCCTCGAACTCAAGGGCGGCCACATCCTGTGCATGATGCGCGCCGTCGACCGTCACCTCACCGCCGACGATCCCGACGAAGCCGTGCGCAAACGCGGCCAGACGGCGTACATGTACCAGGCGCACAGTTGGGACAACGGCCAGACCTGGGATGCCTACACCCGCACCGACATGTTCGGCCATCCGCCCAACCTGATCCATCTCAGCGACGGGCGCATCCTCTGCTCCTACGGCTATCGCCGTGATCCCTTTGGCATTCGCGCCTGCTTCAGCCGTGACGAAGGAAGAACCTGGGATACTGAGAACGAAATCGTCTTCCGCACCGACGGCGGTGGCGGCGATCTCGGCTACCCCAGCAGCATCGAGCTGCCGAGCGGTGACGTGCTCACCAGCTACTACATCCACACCAAGACGGACCCGGATCGCCACATCGAAGGCACGCTCTGGCGTCCATGACCCCCATGCTGGTTTCAGTAGTTAGCGATTCTCTACGAAACAGCGGAGATAGCATCCTCAGATGCGGCTTCTTCAAGTCTACACGGCATCTGAGGATGCCTACTCTGCGCTACAAGATGGCCGAAAAGAGTTCATGCAATCCTGCGAGTGAGCACGCCCTCGTGCGGGGCTACACGGTAAGCGCCGCACGAGGGTGTGCTCACTACGAATCCGTGTTTACAATTTTTCGTCCGCAGTGGCGTAACGCAGCGCACTGCGAGACATTTATTGGCAGCACCACGAGACTGGAACTTCGTCCCCAATCCCAGGTCCAAATCCCAAGTCCCCAATCCCAAGTCCCCAGTCCCCGCCACCTACACCGGCGAAATCTCCCGACACTGCTCCATGATCCGGATCACCCGGCGCACGCTTTGCGGCGTCACCACCAGGGAGCGCCGTTGCGGATGGTTTCGTAGAGATCGATGTAGTAGCCCTCGTAGCCAGGACCATCGTATTCGTCCGCTGTCCATGAATCTTCGATCCACGTGATCTCGTCGCGATTGTAGCTACGTCCCTCCGTGGGTGACGGGTCCAATACGCGCGGGGCCAGCTTCGACTCGTCCACCACGCGCCAGTGCAACGCCTGGAGCGTGCCGGTGAGCCCGCCTTTGGTGCCCATGATGTGCCAGAACTCGCCAGGGAAGGCGCAAGCCGCGCTCATTTCCATGTCCACCGTGGGCGTCCCCTCGCCTTTGAAGACGAGCTTGACATGGTCGTCGGCGTCACCCAACGTCAGCGTCCGATCCAGGTGACAGTAGACTTGATCCGGCTCGTCCTCGCCGAAAAGCTGCATCACCAGATCGATGAAGTGAGGACCGGTGTTGTTGAGCGTCCCACCGCCGAATTCCTTCAACGTCTGCCAATCCCAGCGGCGGCCAAAGTTCGACGCCGTCACCCGGATTTGCACGATGCGGCCCAGCGCGCCTGAATCGATGAGCGAGCGCACTTTGGCGAAGTGGGCGTCGTAGCGCCGATTCTGGAAGATGGTGAGCAGGTGATCGCGCTGCTCCGCCGCCGCCACCATGCGGTCGGCGTCTGCCAGCGACGTGGCCATTGGTTTCTCGCACACCACATGTTTGCCCACGTCCAGCGCCGCGATGGACAGATCCGCGTGCAGGTGACTGGGCAGCGCCAGGATCACCAGTTCCACGGCCGGATCGGCCAGCAGATCGCCGTACGCCGTGTACGCCATACAGTCGAAACGCTCCACAGCCTCGTTGCGCCGCGCCTCGTCGGCGTCCACCACCGCCACCACGCTGAATTTCTCCGGCAACATCGCCAACAACCGCGCGTGGATACTCCATCCGCTGCGCCCAAGACCGGCAATGCCGACGCGAATTGGATCTGACATGAGTCCTCCTGGGTAATGATTGGGTTAGATGTGGAAGAAGGGTAATGCGTGATTCGTAATGCGTAATGTGTCAACACCATGATTCCCCAATTGGTTACCACTTCGTCAACACAACCTTACGCATTACGAATTACGCATTACTCACTCTCCAGCCAATCCTTCAAATTCTCCGCCACAAACGCATCATCGTTCAGCGCTGGATAGGCATCATGCACGCGGCGGATCTCGTCCACCTGGCCGGGGGCGAGTTGCTCGTGTGGGTTGAGGGTGTGGGTGCTATGCATGAGTCCCTGTTGTTGCAGCACCCAGTGGATGCCGGGCAGACAGCCGCGGTACTGGTTGGGTGCGTCGAAGATGGCGGCGTTGGCGTCGGTGAGCTGCACGCCGTAGGACAGCCAGTGCCCGTAGTCGAGTTGACCGGCGGCGCGCTGCGCGTGGATGGCCTCCAACGCCTCCACGACGCGGCGCGTCCACACCGCCCATTGACCCAACAACCCGCCCACAAAGTGGACGGGGTCGCCGTGGGGTGTCAGGCAAAAGTCGGTGACCAGGTCGGCGATGATGTTGTCATCGTTGCCGGTGTAGAGGGCGATGTCGTCCGCGCGCCCGGCGTCGGCAATGGCGCGCACCACGTCGATGGTCTGGTAGCGGTTGAAGGGGGCCACCTTGATCGCCACCACGTTGTCGAGTTCCACGAAGCGCCGCCAAAAGTCATAGCTGAGGACGCGACCGCCCACCGCCGGCTGCAAGTAGAATCCCACGATGGGCATCTGGCGGTTGACGCGCCGACAGTGGGCCAGCAGTGTTTCGTCGTCGGCGTCGCGGAAGGCGGAAAGGCTGAGCAGACCGGCTTGGTAGCCCAGTGACAGAGCAATATCGGCCTCGTAGAGCGCTTGCTCCGTCTTGCCCAGTAGACCCGCAATCTTCACAAAGGGTCGCGGCGACATCGCCAGCGCCTCGTCCGCGGTTTCGGCGGCCAGTTTCAGCACCGGCTTCAGCAGATCCAAGTCCGGTTCGTGGATCTCAAATTGTGTGGTATGTACGCCCACTGCGATGCCGCCTACGCCCGCCGCACAGTAGTAGCGGGTGAGGGCGCGCTGGTGACGCACATCCAGCCGTCGATCCGGCGTCAGCGCCAGTGGGTGCGCGGGGATCACCGTCCCTTGGCGCAGAAGACGGCGCAGATCAGGGGCCAAGGCAGCCATCAGAACCTCCCATCACGGGTCTCGAAGTGAGTTGGTTTGTTGAGTGTTGCACCACCTCGCTGCACCCAGTCTGCAATCCAATCGATCAACTGATTTAGCGAAACGGTGGGGTAGCCGAAAAGCTGCTGCGCCTTGCCGGCGTTGCTCAGCAGTGCTGTCGGCTGTTCTTCCCCCACGAACTGAGGGTCGACCCCGAAAATCTTACCAAAGTGCTCGGCCACACGCCGAATCGAAACGGTCTCGGGTCCGGTTATGTTGAGCACGAACGGCGGCGACGCACAATGATCGAGCAAGGCCAGCGCCTGCCCGTTGGCGTCGCCCTGCCAGATGACGTTGGCCGCGCCCATGTGCAGATCCACGGGCTGCCCGGCGTAGACCTTCTGTGCCAGGTCCACGAGGACGCCGTAGCGCATTTCGACGGCGTAATTCAGGCGCATGATGGCGCAGCGCAGCCCGTGGACGCGGGCGAAATAGTCGAAGATGCGCTCCCGCCCCAGGCACGAAGACGCATACTCGCCCACCGGTTGCACTTCGTCGTCCTCGCGGGAGCCGCCGCCGGCGATGGGGGTGAGCGGGTAGACATTGCCGGTGGAAAAGGCCACGATGCGGGCGTCGAGGTAGCGTTCACACGCCAGCGCGGGGACATATGTGTTGATCGCCCACGTCATGTGCTGGTTGCCGGTGGTGCCGAACTTCTGCCCGGCCATGAAGATCACGTCCTGGCTGTCGGGCAACTTGGCCCACGCCGCCCGATCCAACAGATCGCAGACGATGGTGCGGACGCCGACGTCTTCAAGTTCCTGGCGCAGATGGGGTTGGCTGAAGCGGGCCACTCCGTAGACACGGCGGGGCAGGCCCAGTTGCTCGAAGCCGCGCACGGCCATGCGCGCCAGCGTCGGCCCCATCTTGCCGCTGACGCCGAGGATCACGAGGTCACCTTTGACATTTTGCAGGGCGGCCAGCGCCGGCGCAGTGGGGCGCGAGAGCATCGCATCGACATCTGCCACAGACATAAGCTGAGACGGAAGTTTGGCCGGCTGCTCAGGCGCAGGGACAGGGGAATTCGCCATGAAGGGCCTACCTTTGCAGGGTCACTTTGTTTTTGAGTCTGCGGATGGAAAAGAGAGGTCGAACTGTTGGTTAGTTCACAGAGAGAACCAACTGCCCGATTCTAGCATCAAAAAATGACCATGTCAACGGGATATTCTTTGTCTCCGGCGGCATGATCCGGGTTGTTTTCTCCTGTCGGCTGGTCTTGAATTGGGTGTTGACGCTGCAAAAATAGTGTGCTACGATGGCTGGTAGCCAGTTAGTTCATATTGAATACAAACTTATCCCCCTGTTCACAGCGTGCGTTGCCGCCACTGCGACGTCGGCTTCTTCATGGTACTCAAGCTCGATAGCACCAAAGAACTCAATCGCCGCCTGGTTCTCGAACAGATCCGCACACAGGATGCCATCTCGCGCAGTGAAATCGTCGACGCCACCGGCCTCAGCAAAGCGGCTGTCTCCACCCTCGTCGCTGAGTTGATGGAAGCCGGTCTTGTGGAAGAAGTGGGCAGCCAGAGCACAGCGATTGGTCGCCCTCGTATTCAGCTCTCTTTGATCCGAGAAGCAGGGCTGGCCCTGGGCGCTGAACTGACGAACCAGGAGTGCCGGGTGATTCTCACCGATCTGCGCGCCACGCCGCTGCGTCACGTGGAGCACCCGGTTGCGGGGACGGATCTTTCGCCCGCCAAACTGCTCGATTGTCTGCAACGCTGCGTGGAAGAGGTGACAGCCGACATCGACGTGTCTCGTATCGTGGGCATGGGGCTGACCATCCCCGGCGTTGTGGACCCGTCCACGGCCACGGTGTTGCTTTCGGTGCTATTGCCCTGGCGCAACGTTTCGCTCGCTACTGAACTGGCGCGGCGCTTTCCCTATCCTGTGGCCGTCTTTTCGCGTGGTAGCGCCGCCACCTGGGGTGAACGTTGGTATGGCGCTGGGCGCAACGTGCGCAACATGCTCTACGTGCGCGCCGGCAACGGCATCGTGGCCGGGCTTGTGATCAACGGGCAGCCCTACCTGGGCCAGGGATTCGGCGCAGGCGAGCTAGGGCACGTCACCGTGCAGCCGGAAGGCGCGCTGTGCCGGTGTGGCAACCGTGGCTGCCTGGCCACCGTCGCCAGCAGCGAGGCATTGCTCAATCGAATGCGTCAGCTTCTGCGCGAGCATCCCGACAATCCCCTGTGGTCGGCGCTGGACAACCAACTCGAACATCTGACTCTGGCCGAGTTGATCGGAGCAGCGTTGGACGGCAATCAGGTGGCACAACAGGTATTTGCCGAAGTCGCACGCTGGTTTGCCGTGGCGCTGGCCTCGGCCATCAACCTGCTCAACCTCGACGTGATCATTGTGGGCGGCCCGCTAATGGCGGCGGGAGAACTGCTGTTGCAGCCGCTCAAGGCGGAGCTTGGCCAGCGCGCCTTGCCGACTCACCTGGCCCGCGTGGAAATCGTGGCTTCGGCGCTCAGAGAACATGCACCGTCCATCGGCGCCGCCGGCCTGATTCTGCACGAACTCATGTCGCCTTCGCCCTTGCCGGTGAAACTCGCCGGCTTCGAGGACAGAGACCTGCTCTTCTCGACCGTGACCGTTTGATGTAACCTTCCGAGCGCTCCAGCCGACAACAAGGAAACGGTGATGCAGTTCTATCCAGCCCAGAAAACTGCAACCTACACGCTGCCCGCGTTGGGCTACGATACGTCGATCTTCGAGCTGTCGGGCCAGATCGCGCCTGGCCTCCACGCCTGGACACGTCGCGATCTGCTGGAGACGCTCGACGGACGCGCCACGTGGGAAAAGTCGCGCCAGGAGTTGCACGTCTACTACTATCGCATCAACCACATGATCGCCTTCCCGCTGCCCCTGGCCGAGCGGCCCACACAACTGCCGCCGGGCATTCCCGGCCGATCCTGGTATCCGTGGCTGATCTGGCTGTTGTGGGCGCTGGAAGAACGCTGGCGCACGCTGCACAGCGCATGGCGTCATCTGCACGATCACGAGGCGGGCGCGCTGCTGCAGACCGAGCTGGCCGCGCTGGCCGGCTGGCGCTCTTTCACGGCGTGGAACGACGAAGTGGGCCTGCCCACCGGTCACCTGGCGGGATGCTTCACCTACTTCCTCGCCGACAAAAGCGGCTGGGACGACAATCTCTACGCTCGCGCCGCCAATGCCGCCCGTCGTCTCGTCGAAGAGGACGTCTGGCCCTGGTACCAAAAGACGTGGGCCACCGAGCGCGAGTTGACGCCGCACGAGATCCACAACATCCCCGTGATCGCGCTGGTGCGGGGTGCGCAACTGGCGCGGGCCATCGGCTTCGCCCACGCCGACGTCCTCGAAGCGCGGGCGCTGGACACGCTGCGCGCCTGGTGGCGTCACCGCGGCAATGCCGAGGCCCCACACACCGAGGGCGTCTCTTACGACGGCTTCCTGATGAACAGCTTCACCGATTGGATCGACGGCCTGCCCAATCGCGCCGCTCTGCTGGACGAAGGCAGCGACGCCTTTTTCAGCCTCATCGCCCAGTGGATCGGTTCAACGCTGCCAGGACGCCCCGATCTCCACGCGCCGTTGGGCGATGTGGAAGGCGAGATGCCCTTCTGGATCACGTGTACCGCCTACATTTGCGACTGGTACGCGGGTGTGGCCGCAGTGGCGGACGGACGTTGGCTGCTCCAGCACATGTCCCCGGCGCGCCTGCCCGCCGCCGCCCTCGATCTGCTGATCAACCGACCTGAGCTGAGCGAAGAACCAGCCGCCGCGCCGGCACCGGGTCCGCGTGAAGTGGCCAACGCCGCCATCCTGCGCACCGGTTGGGACAGCGACGACGTCCTCGCGCTGGTGGGACTGAGCCGCAGCCCCATGAGTCACCTGCACAACGACGGTGGCCAGGTGATCGTCTCCTGGCGCGGCCGCTCGTGGATCACCGATCCCGGCTATCAGCAGTATCGTCCTGGCGCGGAGCGCGACTTTACATTGGATGTCGCCGCCCACAACGCGCCGGTGATCGACGGCATCTACCAAAGCAAGCGCGCCATCCGTCTGCTCGAACTGAGCCAGGACGATGACGGCGCACAACGAGTCACCGTTGATCTCACCGGCGGCTACGAAGGGCTGCCCGACGGTGCGCAGGTGCAGCGCACGGTGCGGCTGATCCCCGCAGCGGACGGCGTCGGCTTCACGGTGGAAGTGACGGATCGCATCACCGGCTTCCCGGCCCGCACCGAGATCGCCACCCACTGGCTGGGCGGCGCGCAATTGGCCTGGTCTTTTGCGGACGGGCAGGCGCGCCTGAGCGACGGCGAATGCGTGTTGTGGATCGAGTCTTCGGTGCAGCCGGTGGACGCGTCCATGCTCAATCGCCACGAAGGCAGCCGTGGCCCGCTCACACTGATCCACCGCGCCCCCCTGGCCGCAGACGGTGTCCACGTGTGGCGTCTGCGCGGGCATATCGGCGCCAGAAACTCAGATGAAACGAGAAATGATGATCCACGAAGGCACACGAAGCACACGAAGAACAGAGAAAAAGGAGATGGACACGGATTTCAGGATTTCCAGAGGACGGTGGGGAATCTCTTGTCTCTGCTGTCCGTGTAGTCCTGAAATCCGCGCCCGTATCTTCTGTTCTTCGTGTATCTTCGTGCCTTCGTGGATCATCATTTCTCAGCATCGAATTCTGTCAACTGCGCAGTTCCGCTTACTTTCACAAGGAGGAAACCGCACGTCAAGACCGAATCTTTCGTTCAAAGTTCTGCTGTATCTGGGGCTGATGTTGGCGTTGGTGGGGTGCTGGCCGCTCGTGGTGGTCAAACTGCGCCGCCGCCTGCGCAGCCGTCGGCCAACGAACCGCCGCCCGCTGCCACCGAGGCAAGCGAAGTTGGAGGAGGCCGCACCGGCTGAAAGCGCCGCCGAAGCGCCCGCCAGGACATGTCCGCCGTGAAGCGTCGCTGGCGTCGATGGTGGAAAGTGGCGATCTGCCGCCGCTGGAAGAACGCCTGCCGGTGAATCCGGTGGTGGTTGAGCCGCTCAACGAACTGGGCGTTCATACGGCGGTGTCTGGGATCAGGCTGTCACCGGGCAGGCCGATGCCAACGGCGCCATCAGCTACTCACACGAGCCGTGGTCACCTACGACGACACTTGCTCGGAATGGGTGCCGAACCTGGCCGGAACGGTGACACCCCGACGATGGCCGCACCTTCACCTTCACCATCCGCGAAGGACACAAATGGTCGGACGGCGAGCTGTTCACCACCGAAGACGTGATGTTCTGGTACAACGACATCGCCATGAACACCGACATCTCGCCGGTGCCGCCGAGCATCATCATGGCGGGCGGCGAGCCGGCTGTCTTCGAAGCGCTCGACGACTACACCTTCTCTGTCACCTTTGTTGAGCCGAACGGCCTCTTCCTGCCCAACCTGGCCTTCGTCTTCGGCGGTGACATCGGCAAAGCGCCTGCGCACTACCTGCAACAGTTCCACGCCGACTATGTGGACGCCGCAGAGCTGGATGCCAAGGTCAGCGAGGCCGGCTTCGAGGATTGGACACAATTGTTCGCGGACCGCGGCGCGATTGCCCAGGGTACAAGCGTTGCCACCAATCCCGAACTTCCTGTGCTGCGTGCGTGGCAGCTCATGGCTGTCGGCCCGCCCTGGATCTTCGAGCGCAACCCGTACTACTTCAAGATCGACACCGAAGGCCGCCAGTTGCCTTACATCGATCAGATCCGTATGCAAGCAGTGGAAGATCGCCAGATGGTGACGCTGAAAGCCATCGCCGGTGAGCTGACCGCGCAGGGACGCAACATCTCCTTCACCGATCTGCCGCTCTACTTGCAGAATGCTGAGCAGGGCAACTATCGAGTGGTCAAGGCGCAGGCCGAACACCCAATGGGGTTGACGGTCTTCCCGAACCAGAACTACGCCGGTGACAACGAATTCTTGAAGGCCTGCTGGAAGACATCCGCTTCCGCAAGGCGCCTTCCAACTTGGCCATCGACCGCGATGAACTGAACGAGTTATCCACCTGGGCGAAAATGCGATGCCTGATGCCGCCTTCCCGCTGCTGGCCGATGAACCCGAATCCCTGCACACCTGCAATACGATCCCGAAGCTGCCATGGCCCTGCTCGACGAGATCGGCCTGGAGACCGACGCCAACGGTATGCGCCTGAACCCCGACGGCGATCCCATCGTGCTCAACCTGGACGTCTTCTCGGGCCAGCAGTACATGGACGGCTCGCAGTTGATCGCCAGCTACTGGGAAGAGATCGGCTTGCAGACGTCGCTGGAAGAGATCAGCTACGATCTGTGGTGGCCGCGCATCTTCTCGTTTGAATACCCGATGACCGCCTACGTCAAAGACAGCATCGGCGGCCTGGCCCGCTTCGTCTATCTGCGTTCGTATGCGCCGGTGTCGAACAGCAGCTACTGGGGCCCGTCGTGGACACAGTGGTACCAGACAGGCGGCACCGATGGTGTGGAACCGGCCGCCGATTCCCCGGCCAAACGCGCACAGGAACTCTTCGACGAAGCCAAGGTCACAGTCGACTCGGCCCGTCAGTTAGAGATCCTGGCCGAGATCGAACGCCTGGATCTGGAAAATGTGTGGGAAGTGCTCACGGTTGGGCCTGGCCCGAACATCCGCATCGTGCGCAACGATACGCACAACTTCGCCGAAGTGAACTACTGTGTGCTGCACGATTCAGATTCTGGCCATGAAATAGTACTACATCTCGCAGTAGTGTCTAGGTCCGTGTAGTCTGTATCGCTTGATCAGTTGAACGAGATTGAGCGATCCTGAATATAGGATTGCGCGATTGTACAACCGGTGCAATCGCCTAATCCCTTTAATCGCCTAGTCGCCCAATCGCTGTTCGCAAGATTGTTCTGCACCTCGACGAGTCTGTAGCCGGAGGCGTCAACCATGTTGGGCTTCATCCTGCGCCGTATCCTACTTGCCATTCCAACGTTGGTCATGGTGTCCATCGTTTCGTACGCCATTATCGAACTGCCGCCGGGCGACTACCTCACCAGTTACATCGCCCAGTTGGAGCAGCAGGGATCGCGCGTCAGCCAGTCGGAGCTGGCGGCGTTGCAGCAGTGCCATGGATTGATCAGCCGGTATACATTCGCTACTGGAAGTGGATCAGCCGCTTTGTGCAGGCGACATGGGTATGTCGTTCGACTGGAATCGCCCTGTCAAGGATCTTGTCTTCGAGCGGATTGGGCTTACTGCACTCATTTCTCTGTTGAGCACGCTTTTCATCTGGGTGGTGGCGTTGCCTATCGGCATCTATTCGGCCACCCGGCAGTATTCGGTTGGGGACTATTTCTTCACTTTTGTGGGCTTTATCGGTGTGGGCATTCCTGATTTCCTGTTGGCGCTGGTGATCCTGTGGTGGGCGTGGAGCACGTTCGGCGTTAACTTGGGCGGCCTGTACGGGCCGGAATTCATCGGTGAACCGTGGAACTGGCCCAAGATCATGGAAGTGCTCAAACGCATCTGGGTGCCCATGGTGATCATCGGCACCGCGGGACGGCGGGCATGATCCGCACCATGCGCGTCAACCTGCTCGATGAACTGCCGCAGCCCTACGTCGAATCTGCTCCAGCCAGCGGCCTGACGACTCAGCAGCTGAAATACCCGGTGCGCATCGCCATGAGTCCCTTTTCTGTCAGCACCATTGGCTGGATGTTGCCCAGCCTCATCTCGGGGACAACCATCGTCGCCATCGTCCCTCAGCCTGCCTACGACGGGTCCGCTGCTGCTCAAGGCCCTCCTTTCACAGGACATGTACTCGGCGGCGTCCTTCATCATGCTGCTCAGTGTACTCACGATCCTCGGCACGCTGATTTCGGACATTCTGCTGGTGCTGGTGGATCCGCGGATTCGGTTTGAGAGCGCGCAGAGTGGGTAACGCATCACGCATTACGCCTCATTTGGCGCTCAAAGCGATAACTACACAGGAGTCACGTAACGTCTCTGCTCACCAGGCGCAACAAGAACGCTGAAAAAAGTCCAGAGTGTCCCTGAAGAAGCGCCCGGAAGACGGGATGCCCGAAGAAAGCGTCTTTGTGGCGTCGCAGTGGCAACTCATGTGTGGCGGTTCCGCAAGCACCGGCTGGCTATTTTGGGGACGTCTGTGATCGCGTCTTCTACTTGTGGCGATTTTCTGTGAATTTCTTTCGCCCTATGATCCCAACGCGCTCGAGCGACGCTTCACGTTTGTGCCGCCACAGGCGATCCACATCATGCACGAAGGCCGGTTGCGCGGTCCGTTTGTCTACGGCCTGAACGGACACGCGATCCTGCCACATACTTGATCATCACCTATGAGCCTGATCCCGAGGTCATCTATCCGGTGAGGTTCTTCGTGGCGCGATTCGTACAAGATGTGGGGCCTCTTCGAGACCGACATTCATCCTTCGGTCTTGATCCCGGAGGCCGGCAGCGAAGGAATGCGCATCTACCTCTTGGCATGATCGCCTGGGGCGCGCATATGTTCTCGCGCATCCTGTATGGATCGCTACTTTCCGCTTTCCATCGGCCTCGTGGGGTGGCGCTCAGCTTCATCTTCGGCATCTTGATGGGCGGTGTCTCTGGCTACTTCGGCGGCCTGCCCGACCTGATCATCCAGCGCATCATCGAGTTTCTGCGTTCGATCCCAACCATTCCCCTGTGGATGGGATTGAGCGCGGCGCTCCCCCGCGAGTGGACCTCGATTCAGCGCTATTTCGCCATCGTGGTGCTGCTCTCGTTCATCGGCTGGACGGGGCTGGCCCGTGTGGTGCGCGGACGTTTCCTGGCCGTGCGCGAGGAAGACTTCGTGATGGCGGCGCGGCTGCTCAACGCCAGCGAGTTGCGTATCATCCTGCGCCACATGCTGCCGTCGTTCTTCAGTTACATCATCGCCTCATTGACGCTGGCGATCCCCGGCATGATTTTGGGCGAAACCAGCCTCTCGTTCCTGGGGCTGGGCTTGCGTCCACCCACGATCAGTTGGGGTGTGCTGCTGCAAGAGGCGCAGAACTTGCAAACCGTGGCCCTCGCGCCCTGGCTGCTCTACCCGGCCATCTTCGTGGTGGTGGCGATCCTCTCGTTCAACTTCATGGGCGACGGCCTGCGCGACGCCGCGGACCCGTACAGCAGATGATGGGGTGATGGGGTGATCCTGTTACCGGCCACCTGCTACCTGCCACAGGATTCAATATGACCAACGACGTGCTGCTCGACGTAAAAGACCTGCGCACCTACTTCTTCCTCGATGAGGGGACGGTGCGCGCCGTGGATGGGGTGGATTTCACCGTCCACCGCGGCAAGACGCTGGGTGTGGTGGGCGAGAGCGGCTGTGGCAAGAGTGTCACGGCGCGGGCGATCCTGAGCATTGTCCCCCGCCCGGGCAAAATTGTGGACGGGCAGATCCTCCTCCACAAGCGCGAAGACCGCAACGCGCAGTCTGAAACCGTCATCGATCTGGCGGCGCTGAGGCCCACCGGCGGCGAGATCCGATCCATTCGTGGCGCGGAGATCTCGATGGTCTTCCAGGAACCGATGACGTCGTTCTCGCCGGTACACACCATCGGCACGCAGATCCTCGAACCGATCATGCTGCACCAAAACGTGACGAAGACCGAGGCGCGCCAGATTGCCATTGACATGCTGCGTCGTTGTGGTCTGCCCCGCGCCGACCACGTCATCGATCAGTACCCGTGGGAACTCTCTGGCGGGATGCGCCAGCGCGCCATGATCGCCCGCGCCCTGGTCTGCCGCCCCAGCCTGCTCATCGCCGACGAACCCACCACTGCCCTCGACGTCACCACCGAGACGCAGATCTTGGAACTGATGAAGGATCTCCAGCGTGAGCTGGGTATGGCCATCCTCTTCATCACCCACGATCTGGGTGTGGTGGCCGAAATGGCGGACGAGGTCATCGTCATGTACCTGGGCAAAGTCGTGGAACAGGCCGACGTGGTGTCGCTCTTCCACGACGCCAAGCACCCGTACACCCAGGCGCTGTTACGTTCCATCCCCACCATCGAAAAGATCCGCCGCCATCGGCTCGACACCATCGAAGGCATGGTCCCCGATCCCTACAATGTGCCGTCGGGCTGTCCTTTCCACCCGCGCTGCCCCGAATTCATGCCCGGCAAGTGCGATGTGATCGAGCCGCCCGTCTACAAAACCGGCGACGGGCATCTGGCGCGCTGTCTGCTCTACGAGGGGAACGAAGTGGTGGCGGGGGAAACTATTTTGAATGCGTAATGCGTGATGCGTAATTCATGTTCAGCGGAAATTCCCGTTCTTTGTGATTGCGAAATCGGTCGCTTTGATCATTCACGCGCTCAACACGATCTGGATTACGCATTACGCATCACGCATTACGCTCTCTGGAGGTCGTGTGATCAACGATAACCGCTCCCCGATCCTCGAAGTCAAGGATCTGAAGAAGTACTTTCCTATCAAGCGCGGATGGCTGGGCAAGGTCGTCGGCAACGTCAAGGCCGTGGACGGGGTTTCGTTCTCGCTGCCCACTGGCACGACGCTTGGGCTTGTGGGCGAAAGCGGCTGCGGTAAGACGACGACGAGCCGCTGCTTGCTGCGCGCCATCCCCGCCAGCAGTGGACAGGTCATCTTTCACGACGAAGAATTGGGACCCGTCGACGTGGTCGGCGCGGACAAGGAGACGCTGCGCAAGCTGCGCCTCAACATGCAGATGATCTTCCAGGATCCGTTCTCGTCGCTCAACCCGCGCATGACGCTGCTCGACATCGTGGGCGAGCCGCTGGTGATCAACAAAGTCGCGCGCGGACGCGAAGTCGAAGAGCGCGTGGCTGAACTGCTGCGCCGAGTCGGCCTGCGCCCCGAATACATGCGCCGCTATCCCCACGCCTTCAGCGGCGGACAGCGCCAGCGCATCGGCATTGCCCGCGCCCTGGCCCTGCGCCCCAAACTCATCGTCGCCGACGAACCTGTCTCCGCGCTGGATGTGTCGATCCAGGCGCAGGTGATCAACCTGATGGAAGATCTACAAAAGGAGTTCGGCCTCACCTACATCTTCATCGCCCACGATCTCTCGGTGGTGGAACACATCAGCGACCGCGTCGCCGTGATGTACCTGGGCAAGATCGTCGAGATGGCCGAGGCTAGCGCGCTCTACCAAAACCCGCTGCATCCCTACGCCGAAGCGCTGCTCTCTGCGGTGCCGCGCACCAAACCGGGGCGCAAATCCAACCGCATCGTCCTCAAAGGTGACGTGCCCAGCCCGGCCAACCCGCCTTCGGGCTGCCGCTTCCACACTCGGTGCGCCTACGCCGAAGCGCGCTGCGCCGAAGAAGAACCCCTGCTGCGCGAGATCAAGCCCCAGCACTTCGCCGCCTGTCACTTCGCCCACGAACTTTCGCTGGTAGGCATCGCCGAATAGCATCTGAATCGAACCTGCCAGGTGCCGGGGACTTTTCGCCGCAGCGCGACGGGGTTTCCCCTCTTGTCGTCACGTCCATCCTGAAGTCCCCGGCACCTTCGCCCCAAGAGTGAAATGTACCGAATTTCGCAAAACCTCTTGACGTTTTCCGCATTTTTGTGTATTCTACCCTAGAACAAACGTTCCCATACATAAAACCTAACATGTTGGTGCGACGTACTGTCCAATTGCCGACAGTGCGTGTCCTTGTGGTCTGCGTTGTACATCGACGCACACATACGCCCGCCATTGTTCCCACATCCAACAGAACCATTACAAGACAGGCCAATCCATGCCCAGTCAGATCCAGACACAACATTTCAAATCGGCGCTTTTCCTCCTCCTCGACGAGACGTTCGACACTGTCCGCGGCATCTACCTCGACAAGGGGACATCGCTGTTCGAGACGCTGGCCACGATTTCGGCGGAAGAGGCGTCGATCCCCGTGGGCGGAAAGTGCGCCACCCTCGCCGCCCAGGTGAAACACATCGCCTTCTATCTCGACGTCCTCGAAAAAGCGGTGCGCACCCATCAATTTGAGCGGGTGGACTGGGGCCAAATCTGGCGTGAAACGTCCGCCGTCACCCCCGAAGAATGGGACGCGATCAAAGCGTCTCTGCGCGAGAGCTATGATCGCATCAAAGCGCTCGTCCACGATACCGACGATTGGCCCGGCGAAAACGAAATCGGCGGCGCCATCGGCATGATCGTCCACACAGCCTATCATCTGGGCGAGATTCGACAAGCCCTGTGTGTTCTGAAGGCGTAGTCAACTTTACCCCAATCGAAAAGGAGACCATGATGACAATTCTCACCAGCAAGCGCGCACCCGGCGAACCCAACTGGACCGATCTGTCCACGCCAGATTTGGACAAAGCCAAAGCGTTCTACGGCGAACTCTTCGGCTGGGAATTCTTCGACAGCGGCGCTGAATTCGGCCACTACAACATGGCCCTGCTGCAGGGACAGGGCGCCGCCGGTATGGGACCGATGCAGCCCGGCTCACAGATGCCCTCAGCGTGGACGGTCTACTTCTCCAGCGACGATGCCGCCGCTGACGCCGCCCGCGCCGCCGAACTCGGGGGGCAGATCTTCATGGACGCGATGGCCGTGGGCGATCTGGGCGTCATGGCGATCTGCGCCGACCCCACCGGGGCCGTCTTTGGGCTGTGGCAGGCCAAGCAGCATATCGGCGCTTCCATCGTCGACGAACCGGGGACGATGGCCTGGTCTGAGGTCAACACCCGCGATGCGGCCAAAGCGGCTGAGTTCTACGGCAAACTCTTCAACCTCACGCCCAGCAAGATGGAAGGGATGGAATACTTCCAACTCATGCGCGGCGACAAGAGCCACTGCGGCGTGCTCCAAATGGACGAACAGTGGGGCGATCTGCCGCCGCACTGGACGCAATACTTCGCAGTCACCGACACCGACGCTGTCGCCGCAAAGGCTGCCGCCGCCGGGGGAACCGTCCACGTGGCGCCGTTCGACACGCCGTATGGCCGCATCGCTGTGATCGGCGATCCCTTCGGCGCCACCTTCAGCATCCTGACGCCGCCTTCCGCGTAACGCTGCCAACCACCAAGGAGAGGGGAGATCACCGCAAAGGCGCAAAGAACGTAAAGATCAGAGAAATTTGGACACGGATTTCAGGATTTTCAGGAAAAAATCAGACATCCGACATCAGATATCGGATGCGGAACATAGCAAAGGTTGTCTTCTGCAATCCTAAAAATCTGTGAAATCCGTGTCCCAATCGTCTGCTTTTCTCGCTTTTTCTTTTCGTTCTTCGCGCCATTGCGGTGAGGTTGCAGTTTTTAAGATCTGTCTAGATCACTTACAAGAGGGAGACCCAAATGAGCAGTGTTCGCGTATTGGTTGGCACCAGCAAGGGCGCATTCATCCTGACATCGGATGAAAAGCGCCAGGATTGGGCAGTAAATGGTCCGATCTTCGCCGGTTGGGAGATCTACCACATGAAAGGATCGGCCCTCAACCCCGACCGCATCTACGCATCGCAGTCCACAGGCTGGTTCGGCCAGTTGATCCAGCGTTCCGACGATGGCGGCAAGACATGGGAACCGGTGGGCAACGAATTCGCCTACGACGGCGTCACCGGCACCCACCAGTGGTACGACGGCACCCAGCACCCGTGGGAATTTACACGCGTCTGGCACCTGGAACCGTCGCTGCATGACGCCGAAACCGTCTACGCCGGTGTCGAGGACGCCGCCATCTTCCGCTCCACCGACGGCGGCGCAACCTGGCACGAGTTGCCCGGTCTGCGCAACACCAAGGGCAATCTGTGGCAACCAGGCGCGGGCGGCATGTGTCTGCACACGATTCTGCTCGATCCCAGCAACAAAGATCGGATGTACGTCGCCATCTCGGCGGCGGGCGCCTTCCGCACCGACGACGGCGGCGAAAGCTGGAAGCCGATCAACCAGGGGCTGGTTTCTCCTTGGGAATTGCCTGAAGGCAATGCGGAAGTGGGTCACTGTGTTCACAACCTGGCTCTGCACCCGTCGCACCCCGACGTCGTCTTCATGCAAAAGCATTGGGACGTGCTGCGCACCGACAACGCCGGCGATCTGTGGCACGAGATCAGCGGCAACCTGCCCAGCGATTTCGGCTTCCCCATCGCCGTCCACGCCCACGAGCCAGAGACGGTCTACGTGATCCCGATCAAGAGCGATTCGGAGCACTACCCGCCCGAAGGCAAGCTGCGCGTCTACCGCAGCCGCAGCGGCGGCAACGAGTGGGAAGCCCTCACCAACGGCCTGCCGCAAGAGAATTGCTACGTCAACGTGCTGCGCGACGCCATGGCCGTGGACACGCTGGACGGTTGCGGCATCTACTTCGGCACCACCGGCGGCCAGGTCTATGCTTCGGCGGACGGCGGCGACACCTGGCAGGCCATCGTGCATGATCTGCCCAAGGTCCTCTCGGTGGAAGTGCAGGTCCTGTCGTGACACGGCCTGCAATCCGTGTCGTGTTGCCGGTGCACCTGCGCAACCTGGCGCGCGTCCAGCGCGAGGTGACCGTGGAAGTGGCCGATCCGGTGACCATCGGGCGCGTCCTCGACGCTGTGGAGGACGCCTACCCGATGCTGCGCGGCACCATCCGTGATCACGGCACCAAGAAGCGCCGCGCCTTCGTACGCTTCTTCATGTGCAACGAAGACTATTCCCACGAGCCGTACGACACCGCCCTCCCTGACGCCGTCCTGCGCGGCGATGAACCTTTCCTCGTGGTCGGCGATGGCTTACGGCTGACGAGAAATAAAACGCGGATTGAGCGGATCGGGCGGATAAAGATCAAATTGATCTTTATCCGCCCGATCCGCTCAATCCGCGGCCCTATTCTTCCCCTTTGACACCCTCCGCGGCGGACGTAGAATTGGCTCATCACCCTGCCAACAACCCCACAACCGTCATGGGAGGTTCTGCTCATGGAACAGCGACGTTTCGGCGATTCCGACCTCACCGCTTCCGCGCTCGGCTTCGGCACCTGGGAGATGGGCGCCAGCCAGTACGGCGACATCGATCTGAGCGAGGCCGTGCGCGCCGTCCACATGGCCATCGATCACGGCATCACCCTCTTCGACACCGCCGAAGTCTACGGACCGTACACGTCGGAGGAATTTTTGGCGAAGGGACTGGGTCCGCGCCGCAAGGACGTGGTCGTGGTCACCAAAGTCGGCTACATCTTCCACGATGACCCCACGCTGCGGGCAAGCGCCGCCATTGCTGGGCGGCTGGCCGAACCAGCGCACATTACCGCCCATGCCGAAGGCTGTCTGCGCCGACTCAACACCGACTACATCGATCTACTGCTGATCCACTGGCCCGATCACAAAACGCCCCACGCCGACACCATCGGCGCGCTGGACAAGCTGAAAGAAGCGGGCAAGATCCGCCACTACGGCGTCTCCAACTACAGCGTGCCCATGATGGAAGCGTGCGAAGCACGCGGTCACCTCACGGCGAACCAGGTGGGCTATCACCTGTTCGACCGGCGCATGGAAGCCGCCGTGTTGCCCTACTGTCAGGAACACGGCATCGGCTTCATGGCCTACGGCACGCTGGGTTTCGGCCTGATGACCGGCGCATTCAAGGCCGACACCACCTTTGTGGATTGGGATTGGCGCAGCAAGGGCAACGCCTTCGGCCTGCCGCTTTTCCAGCGTGAAAACTTCGTCAAGGCCGTGCGGGTAGTGGATCGGCTCAAAAACCTGGCGGCGGGCTACGGCAAAACCGTGGCGCAACTGGGCATTGCCTGGGTCCTCGGCCACCCCGCGGTGACGGTGGGGCTGGTGGGCATGCGCAACGAGCGCGAACTGCAAGAGAACGTCGCCGCCGCGGACTGGCGCCTGAGCGAAGCCGACCGCGCCGAGATCGACCGCATCTTCGTCGAAGAAGGCGTCCCCACCTACGTCGACGCCGAACAGGCGGCGTGAGTCGCACAAAATCTGCCTCAGATCAACAGAGCGGACGTCCCTACGGGCGTCCGCTCTACATTTTTGGTCCCAATCAACCTCCAACTACCGCCACCGGTACACGCACTACACACCAAGTTCCACCATCAACGCCTCCGCCTGCGCAGCAAAGATCTCATCGCCTGTCGCCGCAAAGGTGGCCGCGGCCTGTCGGCAGTAGTCGAGCGCCCGTGTGCGGTCACCTTGATCGTGGTAGAGGAAGGCGAGCAGGATCTGCTGTTCGCCGATCAAAGACGGGTCTTCGAGTTCGGTGGCCAGTGTCAGCGCTCGCTGCACGGCGGCGATGCCGGCTTCGGTGTCGCCCATGTCGGCAAGGACGGCGCCGATGCGTCCTTGCAGTTGGGCAAGGGCGGGCTGATCCTGTAGCTGTTCGGCCCAACGCCGCGCTTCGGTGTAGGCGTCCAGCGCAGGGGACAGCGCTTCGAGTTGGTGTTGGGCAAATCCCAGATTGGTGAGCATACTCAACTGCCATGCCCAGTCTTCTTGGGCGCGGGCGATTTCGATCCCGCGATTGAGGTAGGGGATCGCCTTCTTCACCTGCCCCTGCTGTAAGAGGAAGGCGATGAGGAGGTTGAGGTTGTTGATCTCGGCCAGCGGATCAGCGATTTCTTGCGCCAGTTGCACCAATCGGTCGGCGTAGAGGACGGCCATCGACACTTTTTCCGCGGCGATCTGCGTGCGCAGCAGGCCGTTGAGCGCCCGCATCTGGGTGACGTTGTCTTCGAGGCCGTCAGCTGTCTCCAAGGCGGCCTCGAATTGTTGGGCGGCGGCTTCGCCGTTGTCTTCGCCCAAGAGGGTGTTGCCGATGCTCACCTGAAAGGCAGCGGCGGCGCGTGGGTTGTCCACGGTTTCGGCGGTCTCTTGTGCAGAGGCGAAGTACTCGATTGCCTTGTCGTGTGCCTCCATCGCCAGGAACAGCTCGCCCAGTTGACCGGCCACAAGCATCTGGCGGTTGTGTTCGCCGGCCTGCATGGCGATGCCGAATGCCTGTTCCAGCCGTGAGATCGCCTTGGTCTGCTGGCCTGTTTTGGCGTGCAGATCGCCGATGCGGATCAACGTGTCGATGATCAGCGCAGTTTGGTTGGTCTCTTTGGCCAGGTTGAGGGCGCGGAAGAGAGCGCGCTGGGCGAAGTTGGCGTTGCCCAGTCGCAGCAGACACATGCCTTTGAAGCCCCACAGCCTCGCCTGTGCGGTGCTGTCGTCGGCAGCTTCGGCGACATCCAACGCTTCCTCGAATTGGGTCAATGCTTTCGGGGTATTGCCGGTTTCCAGGTATGCCTGCCCAAGGGCAGTCAGCGCATCGATATGGGTATGCGGCGCATCGTCAACCAGACGGCGCGTCGTCTCCGCCTCAGCTTCCAGTTGCGCCAATCGCGCAAAGACGTCGTCCACAGAAGCCTGTGCTTCATTTGTGATCATCATAGTTTGCTCCAGTCCCTAATCCTCGTCCCTAATCCCCAACCTAGCCGCACATCACATCATCCAAGCGTCATCGGAAACCCGTCCGTCGGCACCTGTGCCATCGACTTTGTCACAAAGAGCGCCGATGTGTCGGGCCAATGAGTGAGCAGCGCCGTCCCCTGGTCAATGCCAAGGACCATGAGCGCGGTGCTCAAGGCGTCGGCGAGGGCAGCGGTGGGCGCCATAACGGTGACGCCGGCCAGTTCTGCCGGTGACATGCCGGTGCGCGGGTCCACGATGTGGTGGGCACTGAAATCTTGTGCCAGATAGTTCATGTAGTCGCCCGATGTGGCCAGGGCGGCGTCGGTGATGTCGAGTGTGGAGAGCAGATTGCCGCTTTGGCGAGGATGGGCCACGCCGACGCGCCAGGGTGTGGCATCGGCGCGTTGACCGCTCCCCGCCAGATCGCCACCGGCTTCGACGAGGACGTGATCATAGCCCAATTCGCGCAGCGATGCCACCGCTTCGTCGATGACACGGCCTTTGGCCAGGCCGTCGAGCGTCACGGCCATGCCGGGGCTGTCCAGACGCACGCTGTCACCGTCTACGTGCAGGCGATGGTAATCGACCAACGCCAGGGCGGGGTTTAGATCGTCCTCGCCGCTGCGGCGGGCATCGAGGACAGGCTGCACCGTCACATCGAAGGCGCCGCGGCTCTGCGCGCTGATGGTGAGCGCCAGTTGGAGCAACTGGGTGAACTCAGCAGGCGGGTGCGCAACAGCACCGGCGCGGTTTAGTTGAGAAAGGGTGCTGTCGGGGCGGCGGGCATCGAAGATGGCGATGAGTCGCTGCATGGCGGCAAAGGTGACATCGATGGCTTCTTGGCCGCGGCGTGCGTTCGGCGATACTACGGCCAGGTGAATCAGCGTACCCATGAGCATACGTTCCTGGCGCACGATGGTTTGTCCGCGTGGGGGGGCAAGATCAAGGGACGCACCGACTGCCAACAACCCGCCGGCCACCGCGGTGATCGTCAGGAATGAGCGACGGGTCGGCCGAAGTGAACGGCGCGCTGCCGATTCAGTGCGTAAGTCTAAATCTAGCGATGAAATCTGCATGGCACAATCCTTGCGCAAAGTGTGCTACTCATCTTGCGTAACGTCGAACGGATCGACGGTTGGTTCGGGCAGGTTGCCGAGCGTCGCCGTTGGTGCAAGCGTTGTCGGCGAGTGCGGCGGCGTTGTGTCTGCTGTCGGCGTTTGTGCCGGTGTGGTTGTGGTTGTCGGTGTCACCGTGTGGCGGTGCTGGCGTGGCGTCACCGTCACCTGCGGCAGGGCCGTAGACCGCTCCACTGGCGGCGCGCCGTGATAGTATCTGGGCGCGGTGTCTGCCGGCTCGGCCAGGCCCTCGGCCCAGGTCAACCCCACCAACACCACCGAAACTGCAATGAAGAGCAGCAGCAATCCTTCTTTTAGCTGTTCGCCGGTTTTGCGCGCCACGTTGTCCAAAGCTCCTTGATCCAGCGTCGACCGGCGGCGATGAAGTCTACCACCGGGTCAATGGGACAGAGATAAGTGCAGAAAGGACGAGCGATGATCAGGCTCGCCAGAATGATGAGGATCAGCAACGCCCAGTGGACGAGTCCGCCGCGCAGATCGAAGAGCGTGGCGAACGGCTCGTATCCCGCCACACCCGGGCGACGCAGCGCCAACCCCAGCACGATGGCCGTCAGCGCCAGTCCGCGTTGTAGCCAGCTCAGCGCCCCGCTCCAGCGCCGCGGACGGTAAACCCTGGCGCGGGTGATGGCGCCCAGGCATTCCTGAAAAGCGCCGAAAGGACAGAACCAGGTGCAGTAGGGGTTCTTTGAATCGACGGTGGTGACGAAGAGAATGCCGCCGATGAGCAGGTACCAGTAGAGGTTGTTGTGCCAGTCGGGCCAATAGCCGCTGAGCAAGGAGACAATCATGGTAATGGTCAGCGGCGACGTGTAGAGGAAGCCGACGAAAATCAGGCCGGTCAGCAGTGTGCCCCAGCGCACGCGGCGTTTGAGCACAGGGTTGCGCAGTCGATGGCCGAAGTAGGCAGCGGCGAAGAGCAGGAGCAGCACGATTTCGGGCGCACCGAAGCGGATCGGTCTGCGTTCGGCAGGCAACGATTGGTTTAGCGCCGAGGTTGCCACTTCGCGCACAGCGGCGCGCACCGCCATTGCCACGCCTTCAGCGCTCATGGTGGCGCCGGAGATGGCATCAAGATCTTCGCCCAAGCGCAGGGGATCGGTCACTGCGCGGCCGCTGTAATCGGGGATCAGCCCGCTGCGTTCCACCAGGCGAAAGAAGCCGGGCGACTCGCGCTGCGCCACGATCTGTGCGCCGAGGACATTGCCCTCAAGATCGACACCCACCAACATTTCAATAGGGCCACCGTAACCGGGCGCTTCAGCAGTGGCGGCGTAGCCGATCACAGCACCGGCAGCATCGCGCCCGACAAAGAGATCGCCCTGCGTGGTCACCGAATCGACACCGGGAATCACCTGCGGAACGAGCGGTGCAATGTCTGCACCACTGGTGAAATAGCCGTAAAACCAGGCGCCGACAACCAGGGCGATTGTCGCAAGCAACACCAGCCGTTCACGCCGGTTCTGTTGTCGGCGGACAGCGGCTTTGATCTGACGTTGATTGTCAATTACCTGGGGATCTGGTGTTTCGATCTGTGGCGAAGTCATGCAGTGGTCTCTACCGTGGATGGTGGATCAGCGGGGGATCAGAAAATAATGATCCACGAAGGCACACGACGAACCACACAGAGGAAAAAACAAAGGAACATCCACAGATTACATTCTGTTTCTGTCTTTCGTCGTGTGTCTTCGTGGATCATCAAGATCCAGGGATCTTCTCAGCGCCGATTGCTGCGGATGAACCAGACGACGGCGCCGGCGAGGAGCCAGACAACCAGCGTCACCCAGAAGATGGTAGCGGCGCGGGGTTCGAGTTCCTGCCCACTGGCCACTGCGTTCTGGAATAGGAAGATCGCTAGGAAAAGCCAGACTGCCCAGCCACCCCATTCGATGAGGGAGCGCACGCCAAAGCTGTTTGAAGATTTTTCACTCATGATTACCCCTCGTGAACAGGCTGTGTGGAGTCGATTCCGTATTCGGGCAGGTCCAGTCCCCACCACTCTTCGGCATTGGCCTGTACGCCGTAGCCGAAGGCGTCATCCATGCTGCGGAAGAAGTTGTCCAATGCGGGCATCATGGCAGAACCTGCACTGACCCAGGAGTGGATCCAAGCTTTGTCTTTCTTCGAGAAAGGACAGACGGCAAAGCAGATGCCGCAGTTGGTGCCTGCCTGTTCACGCCAGTAGGCCAGGCAGGTGGTGGCATCTTCGAAGTAGGCTTTGTGGCCGCGGTTTCCCCAGCCACCCTTGGGTTCCCACGACGGTTCGTCGTCGAAGCTGAGCGATTCGGAAGGGCAGGCTTCGGCACACTTTTTGCAACGTTTGCAGAATTCCATGATGCCCGCGTCGATGGGCTTGTCTACTGCCACGGGGAGATCGGTCAACGCTTTGAAGACACGCACCATCGGGCCGAATTCCGGCGTGATCATGCGGTTGAGGCGCGACATTTCACCCAGGCCGGCCATCACACCCAGCGCCGGCGCGATGCCTAGCGCGTTCGTGCTCGATTCGCCCAGGCATTGGTATCCCAGGCCGCGCAGGAACTCCTGCAACGATGCCTGGATGACTTCGCCACGTTTGTAGGCCAGCGAAGTCGTCTGCGAGCCGAGCATGGTGGGGCTGCGCCGCATGGTCTCTTGTGACATTTGCACGGTGTAAACGATGGCATATTTGCAGTTGTTGGGAACAAAGCGGGCTTCGTCTGTCTCCGAAGCCATTTCGTCGTCGGTGAAGATCACTTCTTTGCCATCGGGATCGATGGAGTAGATCAGCTTGCGGGTGTTTTCGTTGAGTTCGATAAAGCCGACGGTGGCGGCGCCGAAATGACGCATTGCAGCGCGGATGATCTTAGCCGCTTCATCCGGCGTGCCTGTCCACTTGGGGACGCCGCGATCTTCAGGCGTGGGCGCTTTCTGCGGGCCAAGGAAGCTCTTGCCAACGCCCACATGGGCAGAACTCAGGGCGTGATCCTTGAGCGTGTAGCCGTCGACATTGTTGAGGATGCGTTGTAGTTGGTTCTCTGATGCAGCCGCAGTCAGACGATCCACTTCGTCTTGCCCCACGTAGCCGGCCATACCGGGGCCGCGCACGCTGCCGGTGCGTTCGTTGTAACGCTGCAGCACGTCCCAATCCACTTCGGTGGTGGGTTCATCAACGGTGCGCACCCACCAGGGGCGGTTTGGACGCCCGGCTGGATCGGTGAATTTGGCGGCGGTCGGGGCGGCCTTGGCGACAGTGGGGCTGCTCACTGTCGCAACAGCCGCTGCGCCGGCACCCAAACCAGCCACGCGCAGAAAGTCACGGCGTCCTAGTTTTAGATTGCCTTTATCAGCCATCTTGACTCCTTATTGGAAGTGCGAAGAATGAAGTGTGAAGGGTGACATGTAGATGCCCAAACACATGCGTTCACTCTAGCACGGCCAACGATACAGAGGTAGCAGGTAAATCCTGCTTTTGTGTGGGGAAAATTCGGACGCAAAGAGGGAAAAATGAGGGGTAGAAGATCGTCGTCGGTCATCGGTCGTCGGTCATTCCAACAGGGTTTTGTAATCATCCAGCAGGCCGGCACGGACGGCGAATTTGATCAGATCGGAGCGGTGTTCGAGGTGGAGTTTTTCCATGGCGCGCTGGCGGTATGTTTCTACCGTCTTCGAGCTGATGATCAGCTTTTCGCCGATCTCGCGGCTGGTGAACCCTTGCGCAGTGAAGCGAAGGACATCCTGTTCACGTTCGGAGAGGGCGGCGAATTTGGCCGTTTCGGATTCGTCGTCTTTGAGTGCGCCGATGAGGGCGGTGGCGGCGGTGGGATGGAGATAGCGTTCGCCGCCTAACACGGTGCGGATCGCTTGCAACAGGCTGGTGTGCGTGGACGATTTTGGCACGTAGCCGTCACAGCCGGCTTCGATGGCAGGCATTACGAACTCGCGACGACTATACATCGAGAGCACGACGATGCGCACAGCGTCGTCGCGACTGCGCAGGCTGCGGATCACGTCGATGCCGCTGATGTCGGGCAGGCCCAGATCGAGGACAATCACATCCGGCGCCAACGTTTGGGCTAGTTCAAGCGCCTGCGCACCTGTCCCGGCTTCTCCTACTACACGCAAATCGGCCTCGTCTTCGAGCAGCACACGCAGTCCGTCGCGCAGCACTTTGTGATCGTCCACCAACAAGATGCGTACAACACTGGGCGCGGATTCGGTCATGGGTCGATGCCTTCTTGAATGGGGACGACGATGTCGATGGTGGTTCCCTGCCCTGGCGCGCTGTCGACGTGCAAGACGCCGCCCACCATTTCTGCGCGTTCACTCATGCTGATCAGGCCCAGGTGGCGCTTGCCATTTTGTCGAGAGGGGTGGTGTGGTGCAAAGCCTCGTCCGTTGTCACGGATGCGCAAGCTGACGCCGCCGTCGCGCTGCGCCAGTTCCACAGTCACCTCGGTGGCCTGGGCGTGGCGCAGGACGTTGGTCAACGCTTCCTGCGCAATGCGATAGAGCGACACATCGACGCCCTGGGGCAGCGTTGCGCCGCCCACATCAATGCGACAGCGCGCCTCGATGCCGGCGTCTTCGATCATTTCGGCCACGAGTGTGCGCAAGGCCACGGCCAGCCCGAATTCTTCCAACGCAGCCGGGCGCAGCCTGTATGAGAGATCGCGTACCTGCTCGATGGTTTCTGAAATCATGTCCAAAGTCGATGCCAGCCCCTGGCGCACAGGCGGCGTCTCGGCCTGATTTTCCAACGTCTTCAGCCGCACCAGCAACGATGTAAGCATCTGACCGGCGCCGTCGTGGAGTTCACGGGCCAGGCGGGCGCGCTCTTCCTCTTGCGCCTCGACGAGCGATTCGAGCAGGTATTGACGCGCCTGTTCTTTTTCGGCCAGCTTCAAACGCAGCCATGCGTTGGATACCACTTCGGAGATCTGCGTGCTGATGGCAGAGAGCAGTTCCAGATCATCGTCGCTCAGGTCTTGTTCATCGGTGCGAAGCAGGTTGACCACGCCCAGCCGCTGTTCACCTGCCTCGATTGGCAGCGTCAGGTGTGTCGCCTGCCGCTCAGGTGCGAAGTAGGTCTCCAAACGCCCGCATTCGCAGACGTTGACGCTTTTGTTAAATGCGCCGTCCAGAAGCATGCGTTGGCAGCGGCAAAGCGTGTGGTCGTGGGCGTGGAGGAGATGCGTTTCCAGTTCCGCAGGTATGTTGCGCCAACTGGCCAGGTGATAGCGCTCTCGCTCAGGATCGCGGAGATAGACCCAACCCATCTCCAAATTGAGCACATCGAGCAGCGTTCCCAAAATACTGTAGAGCACATCGTGAATCTCCTGCTCACGATCTGCCGCCTGAATCACACGGTTGATGGCAGTTAGCCGTCGGTTGGTGCGTTCCAGGTTGGTCTGCGCCAAGACAAGGTGATCGGTCATGGTGTTGATCGCAGCTGCCACCTCGCCGATTTCATCTTTTGAGTAGACAGGCGATCTCGCTTTGAGATTTCCTTTGGCAACTTCGGTCGCCATCTCACGCAATTCCAGCAGTGGACGGGTGAGGATGAACGTGAGCAGTGTCGCCAACAGGATCGATGCCGCCGCGCCCAAGAATGTCACCAGAGTTACGCTACGTCGACCGGCGTTCATGGCCGCCTCGACGCGTACGTCGGTAAGGATATACGAGAGCCAATCGGAGAGGCCCATTGTCACCCAATAATTCAGCGTAAAACCCAGGATCAACACAGGCAGCAGCATGATCCCCGCAATTTTTACATTGACCGGCACCGATAGGATGAGGTCATAGATCTTGCGGCCTATTCTATCCAATGCATCAGATGACATGGCGCCTTCCTTCTCACAGCAATGTGCATGTTCAAAATGTACGCCCATTATAGAGAAGGCAGAAGCCAGAAGGCAAAAGGTAGATGAAGGGGAGAAGGGGTAGCAGGTGAATGCAAAGTGCGCAGATCGCACGTGAGCGATGCGCTTTGTACAATAAGAAGAGGGCGGTTGTGGCAATGTCTCTGGGCCGGTGAAGCGCCTTGACCCCGTTGGCAAGGCAAAACATTGACCATGCCCTCAAAATCAACGATCATACCCCCATTATCGTCAATCATCTCTCGAAGGAAACCCTCATGTCTCAATCTCTTCCACTCGTAGGCAACGTTGCTTTGGTCACCGGCGCCAGCGGGGACATCGGATCTGCAACCTGTCGACGGTTGGCGGCTGCGGGCGCGCAGGTTGTGGTCAACTACCGCAGCAGCGTGGACAAGGCGCAGGCCGTACTCGATGATCTGCCCGGCCAGGGCCACTCGCTCGTCCACGCCGCCGTGGACAGCCCCACCGACGTGCAACGCATGGCGGATTTCGTGGCCGAACGTTACGGGCGGCTCGACGTCCTCGTGAATAACGCCGGCTTCACCCGTTTCGTGGAGCACGCCGATCTCGACGCGCTGGACGATGGCCTGATCGACGATATTTTCCGCACGAATTGGCGCGGCGCATTCGCCTGCATCCGTGCGCTGCGTGCGTTGTTACAGGCGCACGACGGCGGCGTGGTGATCAACGTTTCGTCGATTGCCGGGCGCACAGGGCAGGGGAGCAACGTGGCCTACTGTGCGTCGAAGGCGGCGTTGGATTCGATGACGCGCTCGTTGGGGCGAGCGTTGGCGCCGCAGATCCGCGTTGTCTCCGTGTCACCCGGTCTCGTGGACGGCCCTTACGCGGCCTCTTTTGATCGGGATTTCATTGCGGAGCAGGCGAGACGCACGCCGCTGGGTCGGCTCGTCACCGCCGAAGACGTGGCTGCGACGATCTACGCGGTCATCGCGCACATGCCCATGCTCACGGGGACAGATGTGCATGTGGATGGGGGCAGGCCGTTGAGTTAGATGCGATTGTCATCAAGGACTAGCCCCGCATCCGGCACCAACGTGTCGGGCGAGAGGAACTGGCCAAGAGAAGGGTCGTAGTAACGGGCGTTGAAATACATCAGGCCGGTGCTGTCCGCTTTTTGGCCGGTGAACGTTCGAGCGCGCTTGAGGTTGGCGGCGTTGCCGCTGCGCATTGCCCCGTAGGCGCGGTAGCGCACTTCGCCGCCGACGATGCTGCCGCTGCTGTTCGTGGTCACCGCGTTGCTGGATAGATTGTTCTTCACCGTTTGCAGGTGATTTTCGGCATCCCATGTCAGCGTCTGGCGCGTGCCACTCGGTGACTCGATTGTCCTTTTGCGCGCCGACAGTCTGTTGGTAGCCGACATACGACCACAACGTCGAGGCCGATCTCCTCATCGGCCGGTGGCAGATCACCCCGGAGATCTCCCTCCTCATCCGTACTTTGTGCCGACGGCATATTCACATCGCCGTCGTCAACAACACTGTACACTGATGACTTCGGCGCGTCACCGGCTGCATACGCTTCTGACGGCAGTACCAACGGTGATAAGATCTGTACCAGTACCAACACCAAAATTGACACAGCAGAGTACTTCCGAGTGGCGGAGCGTTTCACGGTCGGGGTCCTTTCCTGGCGTGAAGGGTGTACCGAGGCGGTGGTGCATGGGGAAATGCGGAATGCGCCAATGTACTTGGAGGGCGAACATCACCCCCAGCCACATGCGATGGACGTTCCAACGTTTTCATGTTACCGTACCCACATCGTCTGCGCTGGTCGTCCGTCGTCGGTCGTACGTCGTCGGTCGTCCGTCATCTCCCGTCCCCTCACCCAAAGGAAACATACTCCATGATCACCGATCTGGGCCACACCGCTTTCCGCTGCCATGATCTCGACAAATCGCTGGCGTTCTACGCACTGCTGGGCTTGCACGAGTCGTTTCGTCTCTATCGCGACGATGGGGACCTGATGCTCATCTACCTCCACGTCGGCGGTGACCGCTTCCTCGAACTCTTCCCCAATGGGCCGGAACCGACGGAACCCAAGGGCAGTTTCATGCATGTGTGCCTGGTGAGCGACGATCTGGCCGCCGACGTCGAACACCTGCGCGCCAACGGCGTCTCCATCTGGCGCGAACTCAAAGAAGGCAAAGACGGCAACCTGCAAGCGTGGGTGCTCGATCCCGACGGCAACCCCATCGAGTTGATGCAACTGGTGGAGCATTCGCCGCAACGGCGCGTGGCACGCGGGGAGAAGGCGCAGTGAACGAACACCTACACGAAGCCACCATCGCCGGTCTTCAAGAAGCCATGCGGCGCGGTGACCTGACATCGCAGCAGATCACGCACGACTACATCGCCGCCATCCACGCCCTCGACTGGGACGGCCCCGAACTGCGCTCGGTGATCGAGATCAACCCCGACGCCGAAGCCATCGCCGCCGAACTGGACCGTGAACGCGCCGCCGGTCACGTGCGCGGGCAGCTCCACGGCATCCCCATTCTGCTCAAAGACAACATCGACACCGACGACAAGCAGCAGACCACCGCCGGTTCGCTGGCGTTGCTCGGCTCACGCCCCGCCCAGGACGCCACCGTGGCGGCGCGTCTGCGTGAAGCAGGGGCGGTGATTTTGGGCAAGGCCAACCTGAGCGAATGGGCCAACTTCCGCTCCACCAAGTCGAGCAGCGGCTGGAGCGCCCGCGGCGGGCAGTGCCGCAACCCCTACGTGCTTACCCACAGCCCGTGCGGCTCCAGTTCCGGCTCCGGCGCGTCCATCGCCGCCAACCTGGCTGTGGCCGCGCTCGGCACCGAAACCGACGGCTCCATCGTCTGTCCTTCGGGGCGCTGCGGCATCGTGGGGCTAAAGCCGACGGTAGGGCTGACCAGCCGCGCCGGCGTCGTTCCCATTTCGCACAGCCAGGACACCGTCGGCCCGATGACGCGCACCGTGGCCGACGCTGCCGCCGTCCTCGGGGTGCTGGTGGGCGTGGATCCGCGGGATGCGGCCAGAGCGAAGGCAAGTTCGTGGCCGATTATATGGCATACCTCGATGCCAACGGCTTGTCGGCGCGCGCATCGGCATCGCGCGCACAGGCTTCTTCGGTACACACCCCGAGACCGACGCCGTGATCGAGGGGATCATCGAGGTGCTGCGCAATGCCGGGGCCGTTGTCGTCGATCCGGCGGACGTACCCTACGCGGGCAGCAAAGAGGCCGGCGACGTGGAGTACGAGGTGCTGCTCTATGAATTTCAGGCTGACATGGCCAACTACCTTGCCACACGTGTCCCCGTGGACGCGTCCATGCCGCAGCCGCGCACGCTGGCCGAGCTGATCGCCTTCAACACCGACAACGCGGACAAGGAACTACCCCACTTCGGCCAGGAGATCTTCGAGATGGCCGCCGCCAAAGGACCGCTCACCGAGCAAGCTTATCTCGATGCCATCGCCGCCAGCCGCCGCATGTCGCGCGAAGAAGGCATCGACAAGGTGATGGACGAGCACCAGCTCGACGCCATCCTCGCGCCCACGGGTGGCCCGGCCTGGGCCGTCAACTACGAGACGGGCGACAAGTTCACCGGCGGCAGTTCGCGGCCGGCGGCGATGGCCGGCTATCCGCTACTCACGATCCCAGCCGGTTTCGTGGGCGCGCTGCCGGTGGGCGTCACCCTCATGGGCCGCGCCTACAGCGAAGCTACGTTGATCCGCCTGGGCTACGCGCTGGAGCAGTTGATCCAGGCGCGGCGCGCACCCGAATTTAGAGAGATTTTCGATTGACGATTGTCGATTCTCGTCCCTACCCGACAATCGTCAATCGAAAATAGAAAGGCCGTCCCTTGCCCATCAAAACCTTCGAAGATGTGCAGGCGCTGAGCGAGTGGTACGACAACCTTGTCTTTCGCTCGATCTCGGATGACACGCTCTTTGTACAAGACACGCGCGAGCACCGCTGGTATCGCTATCGCTGGACGCGCGGCAAACGCGAGGTGAAGTTTGTAGAAGTCTACGAAGGCGTGTTGCCGCTGGTGACACAGGTGTATCCGTGACATGGTGAATGGTGATTGGGGCAGAAGTGAGATCTGTCCCAATCACCATTCACGTATTCTGCTCTGCCGGAGGGAATGTTATGAAAAGCACTGTGCTGCCGTGCTGGTTGGGGCATCGAGCCGCATTGCTCGTTTTGCTTTTCTGCGCGTTGACCAGCCTGGGCGCGGCACGAAGATCGTCTGTCCTCGCCGCGGAGGACGCTGAGATCGGCGAGTTTGTGGCCTTCTGCGATTTCAGCCACCGCGCGCCGGACGATCCAATTGTGATCCCGGGGTTGCCTGGCGGATCGCATGGTCATGAGTTCTTCGGCAGTGTGGTGACCAGTGCAGCAACGCAGTTGGATGATCTCCTCAACGCCGACACGACGTGTGATCCCGTCGGCGACCGCTCGGCCTACTGGGTGCCCACGCTCCTCGACGGTGACGGCACCCCGGTTGCGTTCGAGAACGGCACCTTCTACTACCTCGTCCATGTAGACAACCACGCCGACGTGCAACCCTACCCGCTGGGGTTGAAGGTGATCGCCGGCAACGCCGCCGCCGCCCGTCCTGGCGAGGCGCAGCACATCAAGTGGAGCTGTTTGGGATCGGGTGTAAGCAGCACTAGCGCCATTGTCCAATGCCCGGCGGACTCGCGCCTGGAATTGCTCATCAACTTCCCCGACTGCTGGGACGGTGTGAACCTGGACAGCGCCGATCACAAGAGCCACATGGCTTACAGTGCGGGCGGTGCTTGCCCGTCAACACATCCCGTGGTGGTGCCGGCGCTCCAGTTCAAACTACGCTATGCCACCCCCGGCGGCGAGGACTTCACACTCTCGTCCGGCCCTGGTTATACGGCCCACGGCGACTTCTTCAATGCCTGGGAACCTGCCGCCCTGCAAAACCGCCTCGAATGCCTGCGCACCCTTACCAAATGTGGGCCGGAAGGCTACCCGCAAGAGGAATCGTTGAGCGAGTCGATCTTTTTGCCGATGTTGACGAGGTAAATCATCTGCTGCCAATCACAAATCACCAATCCCCAATCACTCCTCTGGAGACGTCATGTCTACCCAAGAACTTTGTTTCCACTCCGCCGTGGCGTTGGCGGGGCTGATCCGCAACGGCGATGTCTCGTGTGTGGAGGTGATGGAGGCGCACCTGGCGCAGATCGAGCGGATCAACCCGCACGTGAACGCTGTGGTGACGCTCCACGCCGACCGCGCCCTGGATGGCGCACGCGCGGCCGACGCGTCCTTGCGCGCCGGCGACGATGTGGGTCTGCTACACGGCCTGCCCATCGCCCACAAGGACACCATCGAGACGCAGGGCATCCGCACCACGTGGGGATCGCCCATCTTCCGCGATCATGTGCCGGCGCGCAGCGCGCTGATCGTGGATCGTCTGCACGCGGCGGGCGCGATCCCGATGGGCAAGACGAATGTGCCTGAGTTCGGGGCCGGCTCGCAGACGTTCAACACCGTCTTCGGGGCGACGCGCAACCCCTACGATCTCACGAAGACGTGTGGCGGTAGCAGCGGCGGGGCAGCGGTGGCGCTGGCCTGCGGTATGCACCCCATCGCCGACGGCAGCGACATGGGCGGATCTCTGCGCAACCCGGCCAACTTCTGCAACGTCGTCGGCTTCCGCCCTTCGCCGGGGCGGGTGCCGGTGTGGCCGAGTCAGGCGGCGTGGGGGACGATGGCGCTGCAAGGACCGCTGGCCCGCACGGTGGAGGACGTGGCGCTGCTCTTGCAGGCGATGGCCGGACCGGATCCGCGTTCGCCGATCTCGATTCAGGAGCCAGGTAGTCGTTTCGCAGAGCCGTTGCAGCGCGATTTCCGCGGCGTGCGCATTGCGTGGACACCGGATCTTGGCGAGCTGCCAGTAGACGCGCGCGTGGTCAATGTCCTCCGCGACAAGTTGCCAATCTTCGAGGATCTGGGCTGTACCGTGGACGCCACGTCCCCAGACTTCAGCGGCGCCGATGAGATTTTCAAAGTCTGGCGGGCATGGACTTTCCATCTGGCCTATGGCAAGCTCCTGGAGACCAAGCGTGAGATGTTCAAAGATACGGTGATCTGGAACATCGAAGCAGGCGCGACGTTGACGGGGCCGCAGCTTGGGCAGGCCGAGGCCAAGCGCACCGAGCTTTACCAGCGGATGCGCTCATTCATGGAAACGTACGAATACTTGATTCTGCCCGTGAGCCAGGTGCCGCCTTTCCCGGTGGATCAGGAGTACGTGCGCGAGATCCACACGGACAACGGCGTGGTGCCGATGGACACCTACATCGACTGGATGAAGTCGTGCTACTACATCACCGTCACCGGGCACCCCGCGATTTCGGTGCCGTGCGGCTTCACCGAGGACGGGCTGCCTGTGGGCGTGCAGATCGTGGGCCGTCACCAGGACGATTTCGGCGTGCTGCAACTGGCGTACGCGTTTCAGCAGGCCACTCAAACCGGCAAGCAGCGCCCACAGGAGATCCTATGAATCCGCTCATCCAATCGAGTGCGGCTGGACAGGTGAAGATTACGGCGATCAAGGCGATGGAGTTGGCCGATCACCGGACGTTGATCAAGATCGAGACGGACGCCGGTGTGGACGGCTACGGCGAGTGTCATGGCAGCGGATCGTTTGCGCGGGCGGCGATTGCGGCGCTGGAAGGGCCGCGCCTGCCGCATCTGGGCCTGATCGGCAAGGATCCGCTGGCGATTGAGGTGCATTTTCACAACATGTTCTACGCCTACCCGCAACGCGGACGGGTGACACGTGTGCTCAGCGGTGTGGATATTGCGCTGTGGGATCTGGCGGGCAAGCTGCTGGGGCAGCCGGTGTCGAAGTTGTTGGGCGGCAATTTCCGCGATGAGATCAAGCTTTACTCGCACTGCGGCGGCGGTGACATGCTGGACAAGGCCGCCTGGCGCGACCGCGTGGACAAACTCACCGGCGACGGGCGCGGTTTCACAGCCTTCAAAGTGGACATTCACCACGTCCTCGGGGTGCCGATGCAGCAGTATTCGCCCAGCATCAGCCCCGAAGACGCCCGCAACGTGCATCGATCCTACACGCTGGCGCGCGAAGCCTTTGGCGACGACATCGACATCATCGTCCACTGCCACAACGAGTTGGACGTGCCCAGCGCCATCCGTGTGGCCGCTGCGGTGGAACACATTCAGCCGCTCTACTACGAGGATCCACTGGCCCCGGCCTATTCCGAATCGTGGACGGCGCTGCGGCGGTCGACGCGGCTGCCGCTTTTCACCGGCGAAAACCTGGAACTGGCCGAAGACGCGCTGCCCTTCTTGCAAAACCAGGCAGTGGACGCCCTGCAGCCGGATCTGATCAACAGCGGCGGCATCACCGGCGTCAAAAAGATGGCCGACCTGGCGGCGCTCTACCGCATCCCTGTCTGCCTACACAACGTGAGCGGGTTGATCCTCAACATGGCGTCGCAGCAGTTCTCGGCTGCGCTCTTCAACTGCCCGCTCATGGAATGCTCCGCCCGCGCCGATCAATACCAGTGGGCCACGCAGAACCCCATCGTGATCAAAGACGGCAAGATGAAGGTGTCCACTGCACCGGGGCTGGGGCTGGATCTGGATCAAGACTACCTCAAAGCGCACCGGGCCGAGGGCGAGCCGTGGTGGGGAAGGTGAGAGAAGGGAAAAG